>NZ_SJOJ01000009.1 GCF_004330295.1 Rahnella victoriana | reverse complement strand
GATATATCTATATGAATCATCTCCGATTTATATAAATTTTTTATTTTTATGCGCCAGGCGTGGATTTTAATTTAAGTTAGTTAAAGCTATAGTTTAGAAAATTTTATTTACTCACGTTAAATGCCACTGTATAGAATTCAGCATGCTGTCATTAGTACGCCTGCTAATTTATTTTGTTACCCATAATCATTCTATTCTTTCAGTGAAATGCATGTGATTTAATTGCCAGTTTGGAGACCAAAAATTGAAGATCTTGACTATGATTGATGTTGATAATACGAATTCCCGTATTTCACCAGAAATCAGGGGACTGGACAGGATGAAAGAAAACACACTCACCGATCGCTTTAAGATGGTGAAGAACTTTGACCTCAATCTTTTAACCACTTTTGAGGCTGTTTTCATTCATCGCAGCGGAACCAAAGCTGCAGATGCACTGGGTATCACCCCTTCAGCTGTCAGCCAGGCGCTCGGGCGTTTGCGTGTTCATTATAATGATGCGTTGTTTATCCGGGACGGAAAGGCACTGGCACCGACCACTGTCGCCATTGGAATACACGAAGGTCTGGCGGATGCGTACGATAATTTAGTGGCGAAACTGCAGAATATCTCGTTTGATTCCGTGCCGACCCGTCTTGTTGCCCATTGTTCAGCATATCTTTCTACTTTTACACTTAATGTCATGCGCAGCGTGCTGGATGAGATTGCGCCCGATTGTGAGATTGTTCACAGCATCAGTAATAACTCGATTACCGAAATTGAAGACGCGCTGATTTTCCGTAAAGCCGATATTATTTTTGACGTTCATCCGCATATCGGACATTCGCGCGTCAGTCAGCAAATATCCAGTGAGGTGCCGGTGGTCATTTGCCGTCAGCCACATCCGCGTCTCGACGGAACATTGAGTATTGAGCTGGCGCAGAATGAAACGTATACGTTTCTGGATTCCGAGAGCGCAAGCCTGTTGTCTAACCGTCTTGATGTGCATTCTATGATGAGACAGGAGCGGGTATGCCGGTTTATCAGCCCGTCCTTACTGACGATTATGTCGATGGTGGAAGCGTCCGATATGCTGGCTTTCGTGCCGGAACGTTTTTATGAAAAAATGAAAAATGCGTTCAATGTGCAGAAACTGGATGTCGATTTCACGATGCCGACTCAGCCGGTTTATATGGTGTACAACAAGGCCGCTCTGAATAACCAATTTTTTGCCACCCTGGTGAAAAAGATGCATGACATCTTTCAGCTGGAATTGCAGAGAAACGCCAAACGCTGAGCCGCGCGGAGAGAATAAAAAAGCCAGTCAGGTTTCCCCGACTGGCTTTTTTATTTACCGCACCTGAGTGATCAGGTGCGGTGGTGATTACAGCGCAGCGATCGTAGCTTTCTGTTCTGCCAGTTTCACTTTTGCATCACCGCAAGCGGCCAGACGTTCGCGTTCTTTAGCGACAACGGCTTCAGGCGCACGCGCCACAAAACCTTCGTTAGACAGCTTGCCTTCGATGGACGCGATCTCGCCATCCAGTTTCGCCATCTCTTTTTCCAGACGCGCCAGCTCGGCTTCTTTATCAATCAGACCTGCCATTGGGATCAGCAACTCAGCGCCTTCCACCAGTTTGGTGACAGACACCGGGCCTTTGTCGCCAGCCGGCAGAATGGTGATGGATTCCAGACGCGCCAGAGACTTAATGAAGCTCAGGTTCTGTTCCACACGACGCTGTGCATCGGCACTCGCGCCACGTAACAGCAGTTCCAGCGGCCTGGCCGGAGACAGATTCATCTCGGCACGCACGTTACGGATAGCGATGATCGCCTGTTTGATCCACTCGAGATCGGCCAGCGCCAGTTCGTCCGCTTTCGCTGCGTCAAATTCCGGGAAAGGCTGCAGCATGATGGTTTCCGCAGTAATGCCTTTCAGGGATTTCACTCGCTGCCAGATGGTTTCGGTGATGAACGGAATGATCGGATGCGCAAGACGCAGCAGACCTTCCAGCACTTCCACCAGCGTATGACGGGTGCCGCGCAGTTGTGCTTCGCTGCCCCCGTTCATGACCGGCTTGGTCAGCTCCAGATACCAGTCGCAGAACTGGTTCCAGGTGAATTCATACAGAATGCTGGCAGCCAGATCGAAGCGGTAGTTGTCCATCGCTTCACGGTAAGATTTCACTGTGCGGTTGTATTCGGCGAGGATCCAGCGGTCAGCCAGTGACAGCTCAAGTTCGCCACCGTTCAGGCCACAATCCTGATCTTCGGTATTCATCAGCACGAAGCGGCTGGCGTTCCACAGCTTGTTACAGAAGTTGCGGTAGCCTTCAAGACGCTTCATATCCCAGTTGATGTCACGGCCGGTAGACGCCAGTGCCGCCAGCGTGAAGCGCAGGGCATCAGTACCGTGCGGTTCGATGCCGTTCGGGAATTGCTTCTCGGTGCGCTTGCGGATTTTCTCTGCCAGCTGTGGCTGCATCATGTTGCCGGTACGTTTTTCCAGCAGGTCTTCCAGCGAGATACCGTCGATCATATCCAGCGGATCGATAACGTTACCTTTGGACTTGGACATTTTTTGTCCTTCGTCGTCGCGGATAAGACCGGTCATGTAAACGGTGTTGAACGGAACCTGTGGCTTGCCGTTTTCGTCTTTCACGAAGTGCATGGTCATCATGATCATGCGCGCGATCCAGAAGAAGATGATGTCAAAGCCACTCACCACGACGCTGGAAGGGTGGAATGCTTTCAGGTCAGGCGTTTGTTCCGGCCAGCCCAGCGTGGAGAATGTCCACAGACCGGAAGAGAACCAGGTGTCGAGCACGTCTTCGTCCTGCGTCAGCACAACGTCGGCGGCCAGATTATTTTCGCTGCGCACTTCCGCTTCGTCACGGCCAACAAACACGTTGCCTTCGGCGTCATACCACGCCGGAATGCGGTGTCCCCACCACAGCTGACGGGAAATACACCAGTCCTGAATGTCACGCATCCAGCTGAAGTACATGTTCTCGTATTGCTTCGGCACGAACTGAATGTCGCCTTGCTCAACGGCTTCGACCGCCACTTTCGCCAGCGGCGCAGTACGCACGTACCACTGGTCAGTCAGCATCGGCTCGATTACCACCCCACCACGGTCACCGTAAGGTACGGTCAGATCGTGAGGTTTGATTTCTTCCAGCAGACCGGCTTCGTCAAATGCAGTGACCACGGCTTTACGCGCGGCGAAACGTTCAAGGCCACGGAACTGCTCAGGGATCTGGTTGCTGCACGCGTCAGTTTCTTCGCCATTGGTGTCGAAAATTTCAGCGGTCTGGCGGATATCGCCATCGAACGTCAGGATGTTGATCATCGGCAGGCCGTGACGTTTACCGACTTCATAGTCGTTAAAGTCATGCGCAGGGGTGATCTTCACGCAGCCGGTGCCTTTTTCCATATCGGCATGTTCATCGCCAACAATCGGAATACGACGGCCTACCAGCGGCAGAATGATTTCTTTGCCGATCAGATCTTTATAACGCGGGTCTTCCGGGTTAACGGCCACGCCGGTATCACCGAGCACGGTTTCCGGACGGGTAGTGGCGACTACCAGATAATCTTTGCCTTCAGCGGTTTTCGCGCCGTCAGCCAGCGGATAACGCAGGTGCCACATGGAACCTTTGGATTCGCGGTTTTCGACTTCCAGATCAGAGATCGCGGTACGCAGTTTCGGATCCCAGTTCACCAGACGTTTGCCACGGTAAATCAGATCTTCTTTGTACAGACGCACGAACACTTCACGCACGGCGTTGGACAGACCTTCATCCATGGTGAAACGTTCACGTTCCCAGTCCACGGAGTCGCCCAGACGGCGCATCTGACGGGTAATGGTGCCACCGGATTCGGCTTTCCATTCCCAGATTTTATCGATAAACGCATCACGGCCGTAATCGTGACGGGTTTTGCCTTCTTCGGCCGCGATTTTACGCTCAACCACCATCTGCGTTGCGATACCCGCATGGTCAGTCCCCGCCTGCCACAGGGTGTTTTTACCCTGCATGCGCTGATAGCGGATCATGGCGTCCATGATGGTTTGCTGGAAAGCATGACCCATGTGCAAGCTGCCGGTCACGTTCGGCGGCGGGATCATGATGGCAAAGCTTTCTTTACTGGTATCACCATGCGGCTTGAAATAGCCCTGTTGTTCCCAGTGCTCGTAAAGCGGCTGCTCGATGTCTTGCGGGTTATATGTCTTATCCATTTCGCTTCGTATTTTCGTCGGTCGATGTGGTGACTGAGGGCGGCGTGGCCGTCGTCAAAGAGAAACCCACGCTGCGATAGGCTTTGTAGCGTTCGCGCGCAAGTTGTTTAAGGGAATCTTCGTAAGGAACGAAGTCTACCACTTCATGGAAAGCAGTAGCAAAATCTGCAAATTCTGGCAGCAGGCTGATCAGCAAGTCGCGCGGCGCATTGCCGCGTTTTCCCGGCCAGCATAATTCCACCGGCGCGCCAAAACGGGGGCCTTCGCCTGCCAGATTATGGGGCACAAAATGGCCGGGTTCGCGCTTCCATAACGCTTCATCCAGACGTTCAGCCTGTTTCTGATCTTCACAAGCTAGCAGAACACGTTTGCCCATCCGGTAACGTTCAGCGGCGACCTGACAGGCCAGAGCTTCGTGCGAGCTAAGCTCGCCACTGGCATCCGGCGCGTCGAGAAGAAAAAAGGTAGCCTGTTTCATGATGAGTTCACTGTGCTGCTGAGAAAAAAACAGGGGCGCAACTGGTGCGCCCGCCTGTGAAGGGTCTGGCGAACCAGACCCTGATAGTGAAGATTATATCTTATTTAACGCAGGAATCACTCATCGCCATCAAGGCCGGCGCGGTTGAGCAGGAACTGTGACAGCAACGCCACCGGACGACCGGTCGCGCCTTTGTTCTTGCCTGAACGCCACGCGGTACCGGCGATATCCAGATGTGCCCAGCTGTATTTGCGGGTGAAGCGCGACAGGAAGCAACCGGCGGTAATCGCACCGCCTGCACGGCCACCGATATTCGCCATATCCGCAAAATTAGAATCCAGCTGTTCCTGATATTCATCAGCCAGCGGCAGACGCCATGCGCGGTCGCCCGCCTGTTCGGACGCGCCGATCAGTTCATGGGCCAGCGGATTGTGGTTCGACAGCAAACCGGTGATGTGATGGCCGAGGGCAATCACGCACGCGCCGGTCAGCGTGGCGACGTCAATCACCAGCTCAGGATCGAAACGCTCGACGTAGGTCAGCGCATCGCACAATACCAGACGGCCTTCGGCATCGGTATTAAGCACTTCCACCGTTTGCCCGGACATGGTGGTCAGAATGTCGCCCGGACGGAATGCCTGACCGCCAGGCATGTTTTCACAGCCCGCCAGCACGCCAATCACGTTCAGCGGCAGATTCAGTTCAGCGACCACACGCATCGCGCCGTAAACCGCCGCGGCACCGCACATGTCGTACTTCATTTCATCCATGTCAGCGGCAGGTTTAATGGAAATACCGCCGGAGTCGAAGGTCAGACCTTTGCCGACGAGCACGATAGGCTTAGCGTCCGGATTAGGATTCCCTTTATATTCCATCACCGACATCAGCGATTCGTTTTTCGAACCCTGACCTACCGCCAGATAGGCATTCATTCCCAGCTCTTTCATCTGCTGCTCGCCGATAACGCGGGTCGTGATGTTAGTGCTGAACGCATCGGCAAGCTGACGCGCCTGTGACGCCAGATACGCGGCGTTACAGATGTTCGGAGGCATGTTGCCGAGATCTTTCGCCGCTTTGATACCGGCTGAGACCGCCAGACCGTGAGCAATGGCGCGTTCGCCGCTCGTCAGTTCACGGCGGGTTGGCACGTTGAAGACCATTTTACGCAGCGGACGGCGAGGTTCGGTTTTATTGCTTTTCAGCTGATCGAAGGTGTAAAGCGATTCTTTGGAGGTTTCGACCGCCTGACGCACTTTCCAGTAAGTATTACGCCCTTTAACGTGCAGCTCGGTGAGGAAGCAAACGGCTTCCATAGAACCGGTGTCGTTCAGGGTGTTAATGGTTTTCTGGATCACCTGTTTGTACTGGCGCTCATCCAGCTCGCGTTCTTTGCCACAACCAATCAGCAAAATGCGCTCTGAAAGAATATTTGGTACATGATGCAGTAACAGGGTCTGGCCCACTTTGCCTTCAAGTTCACCACGGCGAAGCAGGGCGCTGATGTAGCCATCACTGATTTTATCGAGCTGTTCGGCAATCGGTGACAGGCGGCGAGGTTCGAAAACGCCGACTACAATACAGGCACTGCGTTGTTTTTCCGGGCTACCGCTTTTTACGCTGAACTCCATGCACTCTCCTGAATCTTAAAGACAAGGGCGGGAGGTACGGCTAGAATGAGTCGCCGGAGACACTCTCCCGTCATTGTGTTAACGACCTGTGTTAACCTTAAACGGCGTTAGTTTTTATTTTGGCGGCTATAAGCAAGTTCCTATAGGACACCCCAATTCTCGGTGTTGTAATACTATTTTAGCTGCGAAGGTTGCCATATGATGAGAATAAATGACGGATTAGCGATGAAACTAGCGATTTTCCTTCAAAAAGACAAGTTTTCACAGGCGTATTAAGCGTGATCATCATTAGATATCTGGTTAGGGAAACCTTCAAGAGCCAATTTGCCATTCTGTTCATTTTGCTTCTTATCTTCTTCTGTCAGAAGCTGGTAAGAGTGCTCGGAGCAGCGGTCGATGGCGATATCCCAACAAATTTAGTTCTCTCTCTTCTGGGCCTTGGCGTTCCGGAAATGGCGCAGCTTATTCTGCCGCTCAGCCTGTTCCTTGGCCTGCTGATGACGCTCGGTAAACTGTATACCGACAGTGAAATCACAGTCATGCATGCCTGTGGTCTCGGAAAACGCTCTCTGGTCATCGCGGCACTGGTTCTGGCGTTATTTACGTCAATCTTCGCTGGCGTGAATGCCATCTGGCTCAGCCCGTGGTCGTCCAAACATCAGGATGAAGTGCTGGCGGAAGCCAAAGCGAACCCGAGCATGGCGGCGATGGTCGAAGGCCAGTTCCAGCAGGCGCAGAACGGCAATGCGGTTCTGTTTGTCGGCAGCGTCAAAGGTAAAGAATTCCATGACGTGTTCCTTGCGCAGTTGCGCCCGAACGGCAACCAGCGACCTTCAGTGGTGGTGGCCGACCGCGGGCACATGCTTCAGCGCGCCGACGGCTCGCAGCAAGTGATGCTCGATAAAGGGACGCGCTATGAAGGTACCGCGTTGTTACGTGACTTCCGCGTGACAGATTTCACCGACTATCTGGCGGTGATCGGCCATCAGGCCGTACAGCTTGACCCGAACCAGTCGGATCAGATGACCATGACGCAGCTCTGGAACTCCTCCGAGCCGGAAGCCCGCGCCGAGCTGAACTGGCGTTTTACGCTGATCGTCTCCGTATTTATCATGGCCTTGCTGGTGGTTCCGCTCAGCGTGGTGAACCCGCGTCAGGGACGTGTGCTCAGTATGCTGCCGGCGATCCTGCTGTATCTGATTTTCTTCCTGTTGCAAACCTCGCTGCGCTCTAACGGTGCCAAAGGTAAGCTGGATCCGATGCTCTGGATGTGGGGAACTAACCTGCTCTACTTCGCACTGGCACTGATTCTGAATGCATGGGATACCTTGCCGGTTCGTAAGGTCCGCGCGCGTCTGAGAGGAGTTGCCTGATGTTTGGCGTATTAGACCGTTACATCGGTCGCACGATTTTCAACACCATCATGATGACCTTGTTCATGCTGGTGTCACTCTCCGGCATCATCAAGTTTGTCGATCAGCTGCGTAAAGTCGGGCAGGGCGGATATTCTGCCGCCGGTGCAGGGTTATACACCTTGCTGAGCGTACCCAAGGATATCGAGATCTTCTTCCCGATGGCGGCGTTACTGGGTGCCTTACTGGGGCTGGGCACGCTGGCGACCCGCAGTGAGCTGGTGGTCATGCAGGCTTCCGGTTTCACCCGTATGCAGATTGCTGCCTCGGTGATGAAAACGGCGATCCCGCTGGTGCTGCTGACCATGGCGATTGGTGAATGGGTCGCGCCGCAGGGCGAACAGATGGCGCGTAACTACCGCGCACAACAGATGTACGGCGGTTCGCTGCTTTCGACTCAGAACGGTATCTGGGCGAAAGACGGTCACGACTTTATCTACATCGAACGCGTGGCCGGTGAAAAAGAGCTGACCGGCGTCAACATCTACCATTTCAACGAAGAGAACAAACTGCAGTCAGTGCGCTATGCCTCTTCCGCGACCTTTACGGATGGTGTGTGGAAACTCTCTCAGGTCGATGAATCTGACCTGACGGATAACCTGCAAATCACGGGTTCCCAGACGCTGACCGGCGTGTGGAAAACCAACCTGACGCCGGACAAACTGGGCGTCGTGGCGCTCGACCCGGATGCGCTGTCGATCAGCGGCCTGCATAACTACGTCAAATACCTGAAACAGAGCGGGCAGGAAGCCAAACGCTACCAGCTGAACATGTGGAGTAAAATCTTCTCGCCACTGTCTGTCGCGGTCATGATGCTGATGGCACTGTCATTCATCTTCGGTCCGCTGCGCAGCGTGCCGATGGGCGTGCGGGTAGTGACCGGTATCTGCTTCGGTTTCCTGTTCTACGTACTTGACCAGATATTCGGCCCGTTAAGCCTGGTTTATAACATTCCGCCGATCCTGGGCGCATTGCTGCCAAGCGGACTGTTCTTCGTCATCAGCATGTTCTTACTGCTGAGAAAACGTTAAACCTGCCGGTGCAGCGACAAAAAAAGCAGACCCCGTACAGCGGTCTGCTTTTTTTACGTCTGAAGAACGGCGAACGCCGCGATCAGATTTCGTTATTTCGTACCAGATCCGCCACCAGATCGTTCACGCCATCACTCATATTTTTAAACTTGGTCAGCTCGGTGCGGGTTACCACCACGAACACGCCGACACCGCGCTGCGGCACCATCGCGACATACGTGATAAAGCCACCGCCACCGCCGGTTTTCTGGATGATGCGTGGCAATAACGGCGTCGGCGCCATCGTCACCCAGCCCATTCCCAGCGAGTCCGCCATGCCCGGCACATCCATCCCTTTGAGCGAGACCAGATCTGTGCGCTTGTAATACATCTTCTGCGCCATATCCGCCGTGGTGGTGCGCTGCCCGAGGAACTGACGCATCCAGCGACCCATATCCGCAGGCGTGGAATAAAGCCCGCCGCTGCCTGCTGCCGCGATCGTGTTAATGCACGGACTCGGACGCAGGCCGACCATCAGCCGCGAACACTGGCTGGCATTCGGCGTCAGCGTGGTATCGGTCATGCCGAGCGGTTGCGTGATCTGCTCGCGCAGTAATTGGGTATAAGGCTGATTGGCGGCTTTCGACAAGGCATCAGATAGCAGGTCAAACGCCAGATTGGAGTAAGAGGCGCGGGCACCCGGCGGCACGGTCATTTTCGCGACACTCAGCCAGCTCCAGCGGTCACTTTTGGTCGGCCAGGTGAAGACGGCACGGTTCGCTGCACCGCCCGGTTGCTCACGCGGCAGACCGCTGGTGTGCGTCGCCAGATTCAGCAACGTAATCGGATTGGTGCCGCTGTAAGCCGGCACGCGCGCACCGGCGGGCGCATATTTACGCAGCGGGTCATTAATACTGACCTTGCCCTGCTGCGCCATTTTCACCAGCACTTCACTGGTGATCAGCTTGGTCAGCGAGGCGATACGCACCACGGAGTCTTCACGCGGACGGATATCGGAACCGGGGCGGGTCTCCCCGAAACTGCGAAATACCTGCTGATTGTTATCAACGACCACCAGCGCCATTCCCATTGCACCGCTGCCGTAAAAGATGTGTTCTGCATGGTCATCCACGACCTGCGACGCAAGACGCGCATTCTGCTGCGCGTGGCTCCATAAAGGCGTACTGGCGAAGGCCAGCGCGAGGAGCGAAAGTGAGAGTTTTTTCAACAAACGGGTATCCATCAACAGGGCAAAATCTCTTCGTGATTTGTATACTAATGCGAAGTTTGAGAAACGGCATCGGAAAAACGCAGGCAAACGGAAGATTTTTGTCAGCAAATTCCCACTGCGTTGCGGAGTATGTCTGTTTTTTCAACACTTAAACCTGACAAGGCGGGATAACTATTGCGTGACCCGCTGGGCTGGGTATAATGCCCACGTTTTCCGCATACTACTTTCAGTGCCGAAGTGGCGAAATCGGTAGACGCAGTTGATTCAAAATCAACCGCCGCAAGGTGTGCCGGTTCGAGTCCGGCCTTCGGCACCATTAGTATGAAAATTAAGTCACCCACGGGTGGCTTTTTTTATGTCTAAAATCCAGTCTCTGCAAGGCTTTGCCCCGCTTTTTCACTCAACCTAAGTCAACCTGATTCAATCTACATCAACTTACTGATGCGGGTACAACTGCGGGTATATCCCGGTTCGATAATGTTTGTACCCACACAGAACCCTTGAAAGGATACTCATCATGGCTCTGAGTGATGTGAAGGTTCGTTCGGCTAAGCCTGAAGCAAAAGCCTATAAACTTACTGACGGCGACGGTATGGTTTTGTTGGTTCACCCTAACGGCTCCAAATACTGGCGTTTCCGCTTTCGCGGCAAGCAACACCTGATGGCCTTTGGCGTATACCCAGAGACATCTCTGGCTGATGCCAGACATAAAAGAGAAGCTGCCAGAAAACTGGTTGCCGCTGGGATTGATCCTCGCGAACAAAAACGTGCAGTAAAAGAAGAACAGGCTAAAGAGGTCATCACTTTTGAATCTGTTGCCAGAGACTGGCACGCCAGCAATCAAAAGTGGTCTGAGTCGCATAGCGGCCGTGTTCTTAAAAGTCTCGAAGATAATTTGTTCGATGCTATTGGTAAGCGGAATATCGCTGAGTTAAAAACAAGGGATTTACTGATTCCCATTAAAGCCGTAGAGATGTCTGGACGTCTTGAGGTGGCGGCGCGTCTACAGCAACGAACAACAGCAATTATGCGATTCGCTGTGCAAAGCGGTTTAATCGACTATAACCCCGCACAAGAGAGCGCTGGAGCAGTTGCCACTGCTAAACGACAGCATCGTGCTGCGCTAGAACTTAATCGCATTCCTGAATTACTTCATCGTATCGACACATATACCGGCAGACCACTAACACGCTTAGCTGTCGAGCTGACGTTGTTAGTCTTCATTCGATCTAGTGAGTTACGTTTTGCTCGCTGGTCAGAAGTCGATTTTGAAACTGCTATGTGGACGATTCCGGGGGAACGTGAACCACTGGAAGGTGTGAAGCATTCACATCGAGGATCGAAGATGCGTACTCCTCATCTTGTTCCTTTATCACGTCAGGCTCTGGTCATTCTGGAAAAGATCAAAAGCATGAGTGGAAATCGTGAGCTGATTTTCGTAGGTGATCACGATCCGCGTAAGCCGATGAGTGAAAACACGGTGAATAAAGCTCTGCGGGTGATGGGCTATGATACGAAGGTTGAGGTTTGCGGGCATGGTTTCAGGACTATGGCATGTAGTTCATTGATTGAGTCGGGATTGTGGTCGAAGGATGCGGTAGAGCGGCAGATGAGTCACCAAGAACGTAACTCTGTGCGTGCGGCTTATATTCATAAGGCTGAACACCTGGGGGAGCGTAGGCTGATGGTGCAGTGGTGGGCGGATTATCTGGATGCGAATCGGCAGAAGGGGGTTAGTCCGTTTGATTTTGCTAAGTTGAATAAGGGCTGATTAAAAGGGTTTCTATAAGGCGCGCCTCAGGCATGCCTTATTTTTTTGCTAATTTTGGTGTTTGCAAGTTATTGACTCAGCTGTGCCACTGCAGATTTTGCAACGCACTGATTTTGAACGAGGGTCAAAGACACTGCTCCGCGAGCAGTGCATAATACAGCTATTAATCATTAGTACGGTTTCGTCTGATATGAGCACAATCACTCCCCACTACCGTAACGTACAGCAGTTGCTGCAAAGCCAATCCTTTTCTATCGATGAGTATCAGCGTGAGTACAAGTGGGAGAAGGAGAACATTGACGAGCTGCTGTCTGATCTTCAGGGGAAATTCTTTAACTACTACAAGCAGGGTGATCAAACCAGCGCTATTAGTAACTATGGAGAGTATTTTCTTGGTTCTATCATTGTCAGCAAACGCAACAACAAAAATTACTTGATCGATGGTCAGCAGCGAGTCACCTCTTTGACATTGTTGCTGATTTGCCTGTACCGATCTGCCGAGGAACAGAGGCTGCCGGTAGCCCAAACCTTAGCCCCACTTATTTTCAGCGACAACCTCGGTAATCCCAAGTTCAACCTCGATATCTCTGAGCGACTTCCTGTTATCAATGCCCTATTCAAGGGGGAAGCGTTCAATCCGGATGGTAAGGATGAATCCATACAAACCATGTACGCCCGTTATAGCGATATTGAAGCAAACGACCTGATGGCAGAGATAGGAAATTCATTGCCGCATTTCATCTACTGGTTGTTGACACGGGTAGGTTTGATAGAGATTGCCACTGATAACGACAGTTATGCTTATGCCATTTTTGAAACGATGAATGATCGGGGTAAGCCGCTTAGTCCGGTAGATATGTTGAAGGCATATTTATTGGCTCCGATTGAAGAACAGAATGCGCGACTACAGGCCAATCAAATCTGGAAACAGCAAGTCCTGGAATTGATCTCCTGGGGAGGGGAGCACGAACCGGAGCGAGATGCCAACTGTATTAAGGCGTGGTTACGGGCACAGTACGCAGAAAGTATCCGTGAACGTAAAGCGGGATCGGTTGATAAAGATTGGGAGTTGATCGGTTCAGTTTTTCACCGCTGGGTACGAGAAAACAACTCTCGCTTGGGTTTGGGTAAAGCTCAGGAAAATCAGAATATGATGGCTGTAAGCTTTCCATTTTTTGCCAAAGCGTACCGGCGTATCCTAAACAGCAGCAAGCATTACACACCGAAGCTACGAGCGGTCTACTACAACGCTCACAATGATTTTACTTGGCAGAATACGGTGCTCCTGGCATCGTTGATAGAAACTGACGACGACGAGACCGTGGACCGTAAACTGGCGGTCACAGCTACTTATTTGGACATCTGGTTGATGCGTCGAGTAGTGAATTATGTCCGGGTTGGATACTCTAGTGTGTCTTACGCTATGTGGTTATTGTGCCGGGATATCAGGCGTAAACCGCTATCGGAGTTGGTAGCTATCCTCCAGAAGAAACTGGCAGATGATGATGTTACGTTCTCCGGCTACGCAGTAAAAGGACGAACGGGTATTGATGGTTTAGGGCTCAATCAATTCAGTCGCCGTTATATCTACCATTTGCTAGCACGACTGACAGAAGCAACTGAGATCGGTGCAGGGCGTACTGAGACATTTGATCGGTTGGTGGACCGTACTCTCAAGAACCCATTCGACATCGAACATATCTGGGCTGATGATTACGAAATCGTGAAAGATCATTTCAGTACTGAGCAGGAATTTCAAGATTGGCGCAATCATGTTGCGTCACTTTTACTCTTACCAGCAGATGTTAACCGGAGTTTGCAGGACAAACCGTTTCCCATGAAGCGGGTGCACTATGCCAAACAGAACTTCTTTGCCGCAAGTTTGGACTCCAGTGTTTACGAACATCAGCCACAGTTTCAGCAGTTTACTACCCAATATGAGTTGCCTTTCAAATTCGCTGAGGTATTCGATAAAGCGGAACAACAGGTACGCCGGAAACTGATTGCGGGATTAGTAGAATTAATTTGGTCACCGAATCGTTTATGTGAGGCCGCCCATGTCTGAGCAACCACTACAGAACTCGCTTTTTGAGGACGATTACCTGCTACGGGAACTTGGGCAGGTAGCACATGTTCCACAGGTCGCTTTAACAGAGTTAGTTGCTAACGCCTGGGATGCCGGAGCGTCACGAGTAGACTTGGTTTTACCTACCGAAATAGGTGGAATATTGACTGTGACAGACGATGGTCATGGTATGACCCCGGAGCAATTTAAAAAGCGCTGGATGACTTTGCGCTACACCCGCGAGAAGTATCAAGGTTTCAATGTAGAGTTCCCTACCGGACGAACTGCCCGCCCGCGAAAGGCTTACGGTCGCAATGGCATTGGTCGCCATGGCTTGCTTTGTTTTGCTGACGAATACGAAGTGAAAACCTGGCGCGATGGTATTTTGGCAACCTTCGTTGTTGGCACCGGAGCTGGTTCTAGTCCTTTCGTGTGTCGTAGTGAGACTGAGGAGAAACACATAGGCTCCGGTACACGATTGCAGGTACAGGTAACACGCAAACTGCCAGATGCCGATGAAATACTCACTGTATTATCCGCCCGCTTCATCCACGATCCTGAATTCGAGGTGCGTGTTAATGGCAAGTTACGACCCTTTACTGAGATTGATGGGCGAATAAGTGAAGAGACCTTGTGCCTCAGTGCAGGACGTCATGCCAAAGTGATTGTCATCGACTCAACTCGTCTGAATCATTCTTCTTTGCACCAAGGAATCGCATTTTGGGTACAACATAGATTAGTTGGAACCCCGTCATGGGCGGTTGGACAGATAGCCAATTTCGACGGACGTACACGCTTTGCCCGGCGTTACAAGGTTATCGTTGATACAGAAGGTTTCGAATCTGATGTTGAACAAGACTGGACCGCTTTTTGTCCCACTGATTCTGTAAATGAATTATATCAGGCTACCGCTGAGCACATTCGTGATGTTGCACAAAGGCTTGCTGTGGAATTTACTGAAATTACATCAGAGGATGCTCTGATGCAAAACCGCTCAGAGTTAGCAACCTTGGGTCAGGGGGCCCGCTTGGGAGTGGCTGAATTCACTACAGCGGTAGCTCAAGAGCATCCGACTGTCTCCCCAGAATTTCTTGCCACAGCAGTTAAGGCGCTTATTCATCTTGAAAAGACCAAGAGCGGAGCCGCATTACTGGAAAAGCTTGCTACTTTGCAGCACGACGATATAGAGGGTTTAGATCGGTTACTGGCTGAATGGACAGTCAAGGACGCGTTGCGGGTCCTTGATGAAATTGACAGTCGACTCAGCGTGGTAGAAACAATTCAGCGTTTGGCTGATGATCCTGATACGGATGAGTTACACACTCTACATCCATTGATTTTACGTTCTCGTTGGTTGTTTGGTCCTGAATTCGAATCGCAGGAATATTGCTCGAATATGACATTACAATCTGTAGCCCGCGAACTATTCAAAAGCCCTGGTGCTCAATTTATAAACGAGCGCAATCGTCCTGATATTGTAGTTTTGCCTGAAAAAACAACGTGGCAAATGACTGGCATCGAGTCATTTGATCCAGTAGATGTGTCTCTTGTTCAAATGCAACAGGTTTTGGTAATTGAACTGAAGAAAGGCGGATTTGAGCTCACAAGAAAAGAGGTGAATCAAGCTGATGGCTATGTACAGGACATTGCAGCATCAGGTTTGATAACAGGAACACCATTTATTAACGCTTGGGTCGTTGGGCAAAAGGTTGCGGCTGGTGTTGCCCGTGAGAAAGTTGTTGGTGATGGAGAACGCAATCCGTATGGGAGAGTTCGCGCTACGACTTTCGGTTCTTTGGTTGGAACAGCTAATGCACGATTGATGAAACTACGCCATGTTTTGGCAGACAGGTACGAAAGCACATCTACAGATGACCTTATCAATCGAGTGTTATGTCAACCCGTTCAGTCAGGCTTGAAATTCAAATAAGCATGAAAAGAATTTACTTCACCTCAGCGGACAAATTATATCTGCACTATGGAGCTTGTTCATCGCTGAGGGTTGGCGTCGCTGAGGTTAATATGCTGCCTTACAAGGTTGAGCACCTTTAAGGTTTAGACCTTCTGCATTTTTTTAACCCATTACAACTGTTATTAAAAAGCTGACATACCCTAAAGGATTACTGATGGCCGTTAATCAGGCAAAAATATTTGAACAACTCGAGCAACTTACCCGTGAATTGGACCGTGATGAGTTCATTTATGGTTTTATGGCAGCCTTTGACTTTCCTAAAGCAACGATCACACAGGTTCGACAAGGTAGTAGCCGTAATATCGCAAAGGAAGCCGGTCATGTTGGTTTGAAAAATAAACTCTATTTTCAAAGCCTCAATGACAAAGAAGACCTTGATGAGGCTTTTGAGCGACGTATCACTGATCCAGTCATAGCGAAAAACAAGATACGTTTTGTATTAGTTACTGATTATGTTCGATTTTTAGCGTGGGATACATGTAGTAAAGAGAGACTCGATATTGAGCTAGATGAACTTTATAGCAACTATGGCTTTTTCTTACCTTTAGCTGGTTTAGAAAAGGCAATTATAAGTAGTGAGAACCCAGCAGATGTTAAAGCTGCAGAGAAGATGGGCAAGCTGTTTGATCTCATTCGTGTTCACAATGATCTCAGTAAACCAGAAGATATTCATGCGCTTAACGTCTTCCTGACACGTTTGTTATTCTGTCTTTTCGCCGAAGATACAGGTATTTTTGAACCAGCTCAGTTCACCTCTGCCATCAAGAGTTACACCGAGGAGGATGGTAGTGATCTAGATACATTCCTGTATCAATTATTCACCGTTCTTAAGGCAGCTCCAAATAGCCTGCCACGACAAAAGATACCTACTCACTTAGCGGCTTTTCCCTATGTAAATGGTGGGCTTTTTTCCACTGACGAGCCTATTCCAGAACTAGGAAAAAAAGGCCGTAAGATGCTGCTTGAATGTGGCACGATGGACTGGAGTGAAATAAACCCTGATATTTTCGGAAGTATGTTCCAGGCGGTGATTGACGTCGAGCAACGTAGTCGTTTGGGGCAGCATTACACGTCATATAGCAATATCATGAAGGTAATAAAACCTTTATTTCTAGATCCTTTGGAAAATGAACTTAATAAACAATGTCGTAGCGCGAAGGGTTTAAAGGCTCTACTAGTTCGTTTGTCCGAAATAAAGATATTTGATCCTGCATGTGGTTCAGGTAATTTCCTAATCGTATCTTACAAAGAACTACGCAAGTTAGAGATGAAAATCATTGATGCCCTTAAAGAACTGGAACCACAAGGTTTTTCGATGAGTGGGCTACATCTTTCACAATTTTATGGTATCGAAATTGACGACTTCGCTTGCGAAATAGCACGGTTATCCCTCTGGCTGGCCGAACATCAATTAAACAGCCAGTGGGAACAAGCGTTTGGTTTTGCTCCACCTGCATTGCCTTTGCGTGAGAGTGGAAATATCAAAAGTGGCAATAGCTTGCGACTTAACTGGAGTAATATCTGCCCTAAAGAAACTGACGATGAAGTGTATGTCATCGGCAATCCGCCATTTTTAGGCACTCAGGGGCGGTCTGAGGAGCAAAAAATGGACATGCAACTTGTGTTCAGTAACTTTGGACCTTTAGGAACTCTTGATTATGTTGCTTCATGGTTTTGGAAAGGAGCCCAATATATTTGTAATAGTAAAGCTGAATTAGCATTAGTGGCAACAAATTCCATCTGCCAGGGAGAGCAAGTAGCAATATTGTGGCCATCACTTTTTAAACTTGGGCTAAACATCCATCTCGCTTATCCAACATTTACTTGGGCGAATAATGCACGTGACAAAGCTGCCGTGCATGTAATCATTGTAGGGCTATCCAGCCAATCCAAAATGCATCGCCTCTATCAATTCGTCGAAGGGGAGTGGCATAGTAGGTTAGTGAACAATATCAGCCCATACTTAATAGAAGGAAATACTCTCGTTGTAGCGCCGCAAAGTAAGCCTATTTCTAAAGAAGTGCTTCCTATGGTTCGAGGAAATATGCCGTACGAAGGAGGGCATCTGCTTTTAAATAGACAAGAATATGATGAAATTTTAAAGCATGAGCCCCAAGCATCTAAATGGATAAAAAAAGTCATGGGTGCAGAGGAGTTTTTAAATTCAAAAGAGCGCTGGTGTCTGTGGCTTGTTGATGCAACCCCTGATGATTTAAAGTCTATGCCATTAGTCCTTGAACGAGTCAATAAAGTAGCAGAGGTAAGAAAACGTAACTCTGACAAAAGCGTTCAAAAATTAGCATGTAGACCTCATCAGTTCAGAGATATAAACAACCCAAAGAGTTACATTCTTGTTCCGGGTGTATCATCTGAGCGTAGGACGTATATACCAATTGGTTTTTTTTGCGGGGATGTAATTAGTACTAACAAGAATTTTATCCTTCCTGAAGGATCACTTTACGAGTTTGGAATTCTGACTTCAATCATTCATAACGATTGGATGCGGTTAGTTTCAATGCGGCTAGAGAGCCGATACAGCTATGGCAATAAAGTAGTGTATAACACTTTTCCTTGGCCAGATGTTACCAATGCTCAACGCAAAGAGATTGAAATATTAGCTGAGGAAGTCATTCTGACTCGTGAGGAATTCCCTGGCCAGACCTTGGCTGAGCTATATGATCCTGACAAGATGCCATCTGAGTTACTAACTGCACATCAGGCACTTGATAAAGCAGTCGATAGGCTTTATCGGGAGCGCCCATTTAAAGATGCTGCCGACCGGTTAAGCTATCTGTTAGCCCGCTATGAAAAATTAGCTCAAAAGTGATACTAAGTTTGCGGATGTTATGAATTCACAATAGCTAAAAGTATTCAGTAAATTTAAGGACTTATGATGAATAATCTTTTACATGTCGAGTATGGTCAAACAGGTCAAAGTTCTAGCCTTAACTCAATGGGTATGCGTGAAATGCAAGCCCGTGCTTTTGCTGAGCGTGGTAGCCAGTATCTTTTGATCAAAGCCCCACCGGCGTGTGGAAAATCGCGTGCACTTATGTTTCTTGGCTTGGATAAGCTGGAACATCAGAATTTGCGCAAGGTGATAGTCGCGGTCCCGGAAAAATCTATCGGGGGTTCATTTCAAGATACTAAGCTCAGTGAATATGGTTTTTTCGCTGACTGGATTGTTAAACCGGAAAATAACCTATGCGTAGATGGAGGTGAGTCGGGTAAGGTCAAAGCTTTCCAGCGGTTTATGACCAGTTATGACAAGATTCTTGTGTGTACTCACGCAACCTTGCGTTTTGCTTTTGAAAAATTAGCAGTGACTGATTTTGATAATTGTCTTGTAGCTATTGATGAGTTCCACCATGTTTCAGCCGACGGTGATAACCGCTTGGGTAGCCTCATAGATGATTTGATGAAAAAATCAAGTGCGCACATTATCGCTATGACTGGCTCTTACTTTCGGGGCGATACGGTGCCTATCTTGTTGGCCGAAGATGAAGCATTGTTCACAAAGGTTACTTATACCTACTATGAGCAGCTAAACGGTTACCAATACTTGAAATCCTTGGGTATTGGCTATCACTTTTACCAAGGTCCTTACATCGAAGCTTTACCCTCAGTTCTTGATGCCAGTAAGAAAACTATAATTCATATTCCAAATGTTAACTCTGGTGAATCCACTAAGGATAAGCATGGAGAAGTAGATGCTATTCTGGATGTTTTGGGAAATGTGTTAAAACGTGACTCGGCCACAGGTGTATACCATATTGAGGCTAAAGATGGACGTTTGCTTAAATTAGCTAATCTGGTCGATGATAACCCCATTGAAAGGCCAAAAATCCAAGCCTATCTGCGTAATATCAAAACTGCCGATGACATAGACATCATCATCGCGTTGGGTATGGCCAAAGAAGGTTTTGATTGGCCATTCTGTGAACATGTTTTGACCATCGGTTACCGTAGTTCGTTAACAGAAATTGTACAGATTATTGGCCGTGCCACACGCGATTGTATTGGCAAAAAACATGCGCAGTTCACCAACTTAATTGCCCAGCCAGATGCGCAGGATGATGATGTGAAATCATCGGTCAACAACATGCTAAAAGCGATTACGACCTCGTTATTAATGGAACAGATTCTTGCCCCCAGTATCCAGTTCAAACCTCGTTCGCAATGGGACGGAAAACCACTACCGCCGAATACCTTATTAGTTGACGATTCATCAAGCACACCTGTATCTCAAAAAGTGCTCGACATTCTTAATGGCGACAAGAATGAGATTATGGCCACGTTAATGGCTAACGAACAAACGGTAAAAGAAGCAATCAGTGAAACCACACCTTCTGAGACTATCACTCAGGTGGCATTGCCTGCAGTGATTCAAACTCTTTACCCTGACTTGACTGAAGAAGAACAAGAACAAATAAGGCAGGGTATCCTACAAAGTATGCTAATTACTCAGCAAGGTGGATTGTTCGAGGGTGAAGACCTGCCACCTGATGCCGTAATAGACATGGGAGATAATTCTGGGATGGAATCCAGTTCAAGCGTTGTTGGAAAACAGTTTCTTAAAATGGGCGAGAAGTTCCTTTGCATAGACAATCTTGATATAGATCTGATTGATTCTATTAATCCATTTCATGGCGCTTATGAGATCCTCTCTAAATCGGTTACGGCTCCTATGCTGAAAACCATTCAGGAGGCTGTCAGTGCCAGTAAATCTCAAGTTTCTGAAGAGGAAGCTGTAATCCTTTGGCCGAAGATTAAACAATTCAAAAAAGAGCACGGACAAGAACCATCGTTGAACTCAAGTGACCCGATTGAAGTACGGTATGCGGAAGCTTTAGCGTTTATACGTAAGATGAAACAGCAACAGATGGCAAAAAAGGGACAGTAATATGATCCGTTTATCGACTAATCACCTGTCTGGTAAATCGACATTGAATAGCATCATTTCAGAGGACGATGAATTCGACCTGCTTGACGTGCAACCGCTAAAACCCAAATCTGGCTTAGTTAATCTGTATGCTAATCAATTTTCAGAAATCGTAGCGTATTACGAACAGCATGGTCGGCTTCCAACTGAAGGAAATACGGTATCTCTTGATGAAAAGCGCCTTGCAAGGCGCTTAAAGAGTATTAAAGAGAACCCGGACCTGTGTTTACAACTAAGATCCATAGATTTCTATAACTTACTTGAATCAAATAGTTCGGACTATATACATACCAACTTGGCCGCAGAGTCTGAATCACCCGCTTATATCAATAAATCAGAACTTGTTACCTCATTGGAAGACATATTTGCAGATGACGATGACGAACTATTAAATTTCGATGAGCCTGATATTTTCAGTATTGCGCATGTTTCGGTTGATAGAAAAGAGCAACCCGATGAAATCGCTCAGCGGCAGCCTTGCCCCGATTTCCAGCGGTTTGAGCCTCTTTTTCTTCAACTACGGGGTGGTTTAAAAAATGGCATTTTTTCCCTGGAACGTTTTACGCACAAGTTGAAAATTAGCGAAGGCGACTTTTTTGTTCTTAACGGCGTGGTTGGCTACGTGCATAGTGCTGGTGAGCGCCTGCGTGAATACAGTACTTATAATGCGCGTTTACACCTGATATTTGAAAACGGCACTGAAATGAATATGCTCTATCAGTCCTTAACTCATGGCTTAGTGAGGGACAAAGAAGGGCGCAAAGTGCAACTCAATGGTCAGAAACTGATACCTTCAGATGTTTCTGTTCCATCTGGTTTAGTTTATATACTTGCAACTAAGAGTAAAGATCCAGCGCTCATACCTTATAAACAAAATTTATACAAAATTGGCTTTACTGAAACGACTGTAGAACAGCGAATCAAAAATGCTGAAAAAGACCGTACTTTTCTTGAGGCCCCTGTCAGAATTGTAGCCACCAGCCAATGTTTCAATTTAAATGCACAAAAACTTGAAGCCTTAGTGCATGGCTTTCTAGCAACGCGTCGCCTTAATATTACACTCAAAAGTTGTACTGGGCAGGTTTATACACCGAAAGAATGGTTTAACGTCCCTCTGACTACAGTTCAGGCTGTTATCCAATATATTGTGGATGGTACTATTTCGCAATATCGCTTGGATAACACAACAGGCAAGATTGTAGCGAAACGTTGATAATTATGATTGGTTGTAATTAATATTTATATCAAAATAGTCATTGCAGCAATTTTAGATGTATGTGATTATCCTGAACAGATCTTCATAAATTGCAGAGTATCACTGCGCTGCTTTTTATGAAGGTCTGAACGTATTCTCCTGCAGATAAATCTAAACATCTCAAGCCTGAAATAATAAAATTGTTCCTCTGCATAAGTTATTTGAGGTTAACCCTCTTTTGAATGGTTAATCTCGTAGTAAATCGCCAGTTGTCTCAGGCTTGATATTTCAAGGTTGATAACGGATTTGCCTACGTGATCTTTTCTTTCAGAGACATCCGGGTTTAACAAAAAGACACGAAAATATCTCACATTTTCTGTTGCCAAAATTTCTTCAATATAATGGCCGAACCGCCCTTTATCCATAAGGTTCTTATCGATATATAGACGAATGGGTTTATCTTCATGTTTATCAAAGAAGTGAATGAGAAAACCACGACCATAGCGTTTAGCTAAAGAGCCACCGCCGAAAATGACGCCTGCGTATTGGTTTTTTAGCCCTTTCTGAATATGCGTTATATATTCATAGAAATAAACCTTCCCATAGTTTTTGACTCTAAGCCTTAATGCTCTGAACTCGTCGTATATAAGAGTTTCCTTGGCTTCTTGCCAGGTGTCTACCAGCCGCTGTAGCTGGTTAGTTCGTGTATAACTGCTCCATTTGAGAGATCGATCGCTAGACAAATCATCGCCTTTGACGGGATTGTTTACCTGTGAACGTGCTGTAAGCTGTCCTGATTTTTTTTGCTCAGGATCTTCATCATTAGTACAAGGATCGAAGCAATTGATAAAATCATTTAGCTTTTGCCAAGCTTTTCTTTCGTTGTAATCAGCCTCTGTTTCATCAGGCCGAAGGACCTGATCAGCTTCCTCCGTAAACTGCATCCATTCACATCCCAGATGATGGGGATGTGGTGAACGGAAATGTGCAGCTTTGAATTTATTCCCGTCTTCTGCTTTGACATGATAGTTAACGCCACTAATGGTGACGCTGCAGTTTTGATCGCTGCAGGAGAAGGTGAATCGTTGTCTGTCGTTCGGCTTTCTTGAAAAGAATTCTGTTCTTGCTTCATCAATGGATACACATCTTTCTAACTCATGGCAATAAGCAAAAAGTACTTTGGTCTTTGACATACCTCCCCCATGATGTTTTTGGTGCAATCACTTTATCTTTATGAAATTGCTGTTTTTAAAAGTTTTAACCAGATCTTTCTTCATCTGTTTAACTAGTTCATCAGTATACGCTTCTGCTATTTCTCTCCCTTTCGATTTCGTAACGATGAGCAGAGATGTGACGTCGTTTTCTCTTCCGCAATTGGCACAAACAACAAAGCTATGACTCGGAGGCGAGTAACCCTCGCAAGGTAAGGCAAACTGCTCCGAACGACAGAATGCACAGCGCAGTCGGATCGTTTTTTTGAGATCTTCAATCATCCCATTAGACCTGGTAGAGAACCAGCGAGACCTCCGACAATAGAGCCAACCAGAGGGTGTTCCAAAAATTTAGCCAGGCGGCTTTTGGCTTCCTGCTTTTCTTCGTCAGAAGCTGAAGATTCCTCGATCTGCTGAAGTAATTGGTTAAATACATTGTGAATGTTTTGTGTATTACCATTACCAACCTGTGCTGGCCCATGAACATTTAGCGTCGCGATTTGCATGCTGGCTCCTAATTCGTAAGAACGGTTTTTCCCATGTTTGACTGATATAGCCCGGCTCTGGCCTTCTTCTGTCAGGGATACATGTTCAAAATCTCCATAGTCCTTATGTAGAAGAGAACGGGAATGGCAGATGTTGATGATTTTGAACAAATACTCTTCCGACCAGTGAAGCTGCTCGTCAATAGCAATGCGATCGTTCTGGTCCATATAAAATCCAAATGAAACCGTTTTGATCGTCTCGCCGAGGTTCTCCATGTCATCGTTCACATATGTTAAAAGAGCATCTATATCTGACTGAATTTTCTCTGCATCCATTTTTTACCTTATTTTTCGATAGTTAGGAAACAAGCATCGTGATAAGTAGATCGCCCGCCTTGCTGACTAATGCAACAATCTCGAAAGCCATTTGAAAGTCTTTATGATTATATTTGTCTTAGAAGTCTGTTGATTTGAAGTAACAGTCTTACTGGGAATGTTTTGAGCTGGTGATACCGGCTGTGAAGCTGATGTTCTCGTCGGTGCCACATAATGCGTTGATGATTTATTAGGCACAATATGCTGAGTTTGCGTTCTTGCTTGCGATGCAGTTTGTGTAGAAGCCCGTAACTTGCTGAGGATTGCCTGGTTTGCAGTTGTGGGGTTAGTGCTCATAGGCTTAGGAGTTGAAGTGGTGCTCTTACCCTTAATCCGCTCCAGGGCTTCCTGATTGCTGCTAGTAGAAGTTAATGTTTGTCGACTATCTTTTGGCCCAGCAAGACGCCAACGGGCATCTGTTTCTGAAAGAACGGTCATTTGACCGATAGTCGTTACTGTAATTGAGATATGTGAATATTTGTATTTCCCGCTAACGTAAGGCGGTTCCATAAGACCGATTACACTAATCCATTTCCCGATCCATGAGGCATCGGGTTTTGAAGGTAAAGCGCTAATGCCTTCGCTCCATATTGATACTTTAAAGATATTACCGCGCCAATCTCCGAAATTAACAAAGATGTATGGTTTGCCATTTCGGGTCTTATTGAGTTTGACGTCAATAATCTTGCCGATAACTTCAACTTTATCACCAACTCGCTGAAGGCAAGCACTGTAATCCATGGCTGACAGGACGGTGTAGGCACCAATGTAACCAGGTTTCAGTCTGCTGCTTGGTATATCCCCATTTATACTAATAGTTGCCAGGGATACAGGAATGTTTCTGCCAGCAATGAAGTCATCAAGGGAAGGCGTTTTTTCCATTGCTGAAGCGCAGACTGCGGCAAAATTCTTTACATGGGGGGAAAGCTGTTGAATGCCCGAAAGTATCCCTAAGATGGAAGATGAATTAGGATCTACAAAGTCATTAGCTCGAAAAATGATTGCATCCAGTTCAGAATTTGATTTATCCCAAATGGACGGATCGATTTGCAAGGTTTTAAGAGCTAGCCAGAGCGTAATGAGAGAGAAACGGTCCAGAGTGTGATTGAACGGATTTGTTACTTTACGGCGAGGATGCTGAAAATTGACATGCCCCAGCTCCGAGCTTCCTAATGTCTTAATCTCATCAACGAACATTCCGTCATAGTCGATTAACTGGACGGTTGCACCACCGTCGGAAACCATCAGGTTTCCTGTCTGGAAATCACCATGTGCTATTTTTTCTTTTTCAAGGTAGGCGGCAAGTGATTCAATCGATGTAGATAGTTTCGCTATTGCTTGTGCAGAACGCCTGTTGACCTCGAGGAACTCTCCTAGCGTCTCCCCCTTAGCCCATGCCATTTTGACGATAGGGTATGATATTCCTTCGACTTTGATCCCTTGGGGCTGAAACTGGAAATCGAGAAAGTAGGGTGAGCGTAGGCTGGAAATTTTCCTCGAAATAGCCTCATAACGGCGTTCTAAAGCCTTTGACTCTCTATGAAAGCAACGAACGGCGTATTTCTTAACGCCTGATTTGATCGTATAGGTCAGCGCAAAACCACCACTGATGGCTAGCGGTAGACCCAACCCTGTTGTGGCGACAGAGCCAGATTTCAATTCAGGATCGATTAGCAGCTTATTATGCAGCTGAAACGCTTGGTTGTATTGTTCAAGAGATGGGTAAGGCATCTTTGCTTTCCGCGTTAAAACGATAGTACAAGCAGCGTTGAGTCGTCGATATGCATACGTTTTGCTGCGCGCTCCCTCAGGACTAACTCTGCAAGCTGTTCCTCAGTTTGCAGCGAAAGTAACTCGATAAAACCAGAATCCTCTGCCAGCGCTTGTTTCAGTGCCCATTCGCCGAGCGCATCTGTCATACAGAGGAGTTTGGGTTGGGTGAGTTTTTCGAGGTAAAAAATTTTCCCATGCAGTGTCCAGAAACTGCTTCCGCCGACGAAATCGTTATGAGCGGGGAGCGTAGCAAGCAGTGTTGGCCGCTCTTTAAATTTTTCTGGATGATCAAAAGGCCATGCGCGAATGAGTTTCCCGCAATCAACCAGCATCGTGATGCTATCTCCCACCGCAAGAATCTCTACCGCCTGATGCTCTTCAAATTCCTCTACACCTATTAGTGTCGCAAAACTGCCTCTTTCGAATGCCGCTTGCTTGGACCAGGACATAGACGGGAAATCATGCGTGGCAGAATATTCCGCAAAAGCAGATGCTACCCATTCAGGATTTACTTTCGGATCTGCAATAAATTTACGAGAAAGAAGTGCAGCCCATAACTTTGAGTTAAAGGACTCGCTCGCGCCATCACATAGAGCGAGCCTTCTCCCGTCTTCGGAGAAGGCAAATTTATCTTCATTCGCCTCAGGGTCTCCTGGATCTTTTGGAACTGTTCCTGAGAATTCCAGCTTCATTGCTGACTCAACGCAGCTGAGAAGCGCGGGTTCCGATGTCGAAGAAATCGACGAGTTCGGCAGCCTCAGCATTGAACATGAATCCACGAGATTCGATACTGACCGTATGACCTTTTTCCTGCGCGAAACGCACAAGATGTTCCGGAAGAGGGCTGGACATACGGAAAAGCAGCTTAGCGTAGGCATCCGGTAAGCCAGTGTCTGAGGAGGGGAATCTGATTGGATCATTTCCGAGAGAACTGACATGGATATTAAGAATCAGAACTTCACCGTCATTGGTGCGAATTTGTCGTAGATGATTGGCAATCTCCTCCGGGTCACCGTCGTTTGATTCGCCGTCAGTGACATGCAGGATAGTCGGGGGATAGCAATCTGGATGGGAGTCACACCAAGTCACCAACTCTTCGGCGGCTCTGGTTAGGGCTTCACGCATAGGCGTACCGCCACTAGCAATAGGATCGAACCATACTGGGAACTTAATTGCTGTCTCGATGATTCCGCCTGCTCCATCATCCATCTTCCGTTTGCGATCTTCTACTCTGGCTGGATTCTGTTCGAGAGCAGAAATTGGATTGAGAACTTGTCCTCCCAGCGGACCAGAGAAGCCATTAGAAACCCCTTGACCGCCATAACCCAAAACACCAATTTCGAAATAGTCACGCACCCCTTCCGACTTTGTACAGCGAGTGATTAGGTTCATTAAAGTTCGATTAAGCGCATCGGCGACAAACTCAGCCTTGCTTCGACCGGAGGACATTTTGTCTGACATCGAGCCAGACTGATCGACGACGAAAAGAAATGCTGCAGGGTTATTACGACTGATCTGAGCTTCGTAAGCCATATGTCTTTTTCCTCTTTGAGATTATTCCCATCGTATCAATTTGTTAGACAATTGCGAGAAATGCCCGAAGAACAGTTGAAATTTTTAGTCGGGTCTTGACTAAAATCACAATAAACAAACTTTTTGAGAACACTATTAACATAGTGTTATGACTATTATGGTTTTAATAGGGAAGTGCTATCTATTTATCCAGTGCATGCATCCATTGGCAAAATTAATGACATATATCGTATTCTTTGGAGCTTAGCATTAGTCACTAGAAGTCGTAACCTCTGAATAACATTCTGATCATTTAGAATTTGAAGAACAAACGGGCGGTGCCGCCGCCATTCTCAATTAGCGCTTCTTCGGTATGTTCACTCCAAGGTGATGCGCCTCATTTTCTGGATGAAACCCCCGCGTGCTTGTGCGCAGATAACAAACGTAAAGGTCTTAAGGATACGTTTATATCGTAGTCACCGTGGTCTTCAGCCTCTTAAGCAACAAAGTACTGCCAGTAGTTCCGTCAGCTATTATGCCGATTTCGCGTGCGGTATAGTTGCTTCGGCAAAGCTGAAATTGCCGCCGACCTGTCAGTTGGTAGTGTTAATTGTTGCGCCGAGGTTTTATTTTTTTCATTGTAACCCCCTTAGTATTTCGCATCGTATCTAAATGGATTTCAACTCGACTCTTATTTCTTATCCCGGATCCGCCCCAGTTTCATCTTCACTTCCGCCGGCATGTCATCCAGATTATCTTCCCGCAACCCCATCACCACGTTATAGCCTGCCATCAGCATAGGGTCACCCAGGCGTGGCAGCGGTGCGAGCTTCATCGGAATCGTCAGCGTCAGGCTGGCATCGTAATCACACCCCAGATAGACGCGCAGCAGGGTAAACACGTCTTCCCGTAACTGACCGCCTGGCAACCAGCCTTTAGCCTCAGCCGCGTCTTCGGTAAACATTTCTACGCCGATGCAGTAGTTGGCGTCCTCCGTATGACTGCCAAGAACCAGATGATCGCCTAACTTTTGTTGCTCTGAAAACGAGAATCTCGCCCGTTTTCCTGCGGGCATCCGCGTGACCTTATGCGGTTTCACGGTGACCTGCGTATTCGGTGCCTGAGTACGGATCACGCTGGTGATACCTTCCGCCGTGCGGGTAGTTCTGACCAGCGGCTGCAATAAAGCCAGTAAACGCGAGGCGGGTACGTCACCGCTGTCGGTGATACCGGTCAGAGCCATCAGGCTGCGCGAGGTTTTGTCGGTACCGCCATCCTCAAAGGTGGCGGGATAATTGTACTTTCGCCAGATGCGGTAAAACTGCGTCATCATCCGGTGGTTGAAGATATCTAAAAAGGCTTCCAGCGCCTCGTGACCTTCGCGTCGCTGGGTGATGTCATCGATGTAACCGGTCGGCAGCGGCGAGTCCACGCCGTACAGTCCCATAAAGGTGGTACGCACCGTCGGCGGCGCGTCAGGGCGTTCTTCGCTCGTTTCGACGGCTTTAAGTTCGCTGACCGGGAATCCCATCCCCGGATGCGGACGAAAACGGACCGCGTCGTTTTTCGGCGAGAAGGTGCTGCCGAGAGGTTTACTCCCGGTCAGCTGTTTTTCCAGCAGCTGACAGAACCGGTAGAAGTTAAAGGCGTGCGCCCGGTCGTTACCGTCCTTGTCCCGCCAGAATGCCTTCAGGACGTTCTCTTTCTTTTTAGCATGGTCATCAAGATCATCTGGAATCATCAGAACAGCACCCGCGTCAGGCGGCGTTCCGGCCATGTCCATTGTGTCCCGGACTGGCTGAGCGTCACCGTCAGCTGTATAAACCGGCGGATATCGGCGTACTGGGTGTAGAACTGCTCCAGAATCTCGCAAAACAGCAGGGCGTCACCCAGACCACAGAACTGATGTTCATCCAGCGTCACGCGGATGGCCACACCGTGCCAGCCTTCAGCGGGGTAGTGCGACGGTGCGTATTCAATATGCGTAATACCCGCAATGCGGCGCGCGTTGTCCGGGTCATGCGTCCAGTCCAGCAGGCTGAGCGCGTGACGTAGCGTGTCGATTTCCATCAGACCGGCGATGGCCTGTGGATGCAGCAGCGACAGCACCTGCCACTGATAAAGTTCAGCGGCCGGCGGGTAATGCGGCATGGAGGGACGCGTGCGGGTGGCACACTTCAGCTCAAGATTACCCAGGGCGGTCTCGCCGTCGAATACGCTCTCCTGTAACGCCATGCGCGGATACGCGCCGTTGGTGCAGGTCATGTTCAGGCGCATTTTCAGGCCATTCTGCTCCTCGTGAGTGCGGCCGCCGAGCATTAAAATGGTCTCGTTCAGCCCGGAGGTCCCGCGGTACATGCGGGTGTGGTAATAACGGTCGGGCCAGTTTTTCTTATACTGGAGCATGCCGCCTTTCTGGCGAAACTGGCTGTAGGGCACGTAGCTGAACTCTGTGTTGTCCTCGGTCACTTCCGCGACGTCATTAACGGCATAGATTTCAGTGTGTCCGTCGCTGAGCCGGTGCGGTCGCAGGCGGTAATCGCTGACCGCGGCGGTCACGGACAGCGGCTGGGCCAGCAGGCGGAACAGGTTAATCACCGGCACGCAGTGCATGCGGATGGCATCCGGCGGTACGGCTAAATCATATGGCCAGCGTTCGCTGAGCGTCAGCTCGATATCAAAGGAGGTGGTGTCAGACGGGAAGGTCAGGGCCTCCAGCCCGCGCAGCTGCATAAAGAAATAGCGTTCGGGGGAAGTGAAATACTCCAGCCACGGGCGCACCTCGCCGCACAGGGCCGGGCTGTCGCTCTCCGGCCAGATTGAAGCGTCATTTTCTGCCTGCCAGCGCGGCAAAAATTGCACGTCCACCGGCGTCAGCTCGGTCGATTCCTGCCAGAACCGCACGTTGACCCGCTTTACCTGACGGCTGAGGGCCAGATACAGCGCCGACTGCAGCACGCGGTCGCCGTTGAGGTACAGGCTGATGTTTTGCCAGTCGGCGCGGCGGATTTCAGTGAGGGCGGGCAGGGTGAAGCGCAGTTTCAGCGCCTGCTGGCCTTCCTGCAGGGTGAATAAGGAGACGCTATCGAGGGCAAACGGATGCACCTTCAGGTCGCGGGTCGTGCGGTAGATACAACGCTGACGGGCGTTATCCGACGGCCGGGTTAACAGATCGCTCTCAGCAGGTAACACCTCTTCGCGCACGTGCAGCTCCGGCGCCGCCGGGGTCAGTTCGACAATGGCGGTGGAAGGCAACGTGCGGTTAATCACCGGCAGCAGGTGCGAGAGCAACGGCTCGGTCAGCTCGGGAATATCATCGTCAATCTTCTGCCGCAGTTTCGCCATCATCAGCGAAAAGCCCTGAAACAGCCGTTCGACGGAGTCATCGCGCGGTACCGGACTGCCATCTAATCCCAGTGCGCGTCCCAGCTCCGGGAACTCTTTGGCAAACTCCAGCCCGGCTTCCTTCAGATAGCGCATTTCGCCGTCAAAATATTTTAAGAAATCGTCTTCCATTACTGATTTTTCCTAAGCTGCAGCCGGTTGTCATTGAGCTCAACGATCCGGTCTTTACTGTCATCGAGGTCATCACGTTCGAGAACCAGCCGCCAGGTGTTGTTTGTGGCATCCGGTGCCATAAAGAGGGCCACCACGGCGACAAACTTTGCGTCGGCATGCAGCGGCACGGCCACCGTCGCCTCTGCGTCCGGCATCACCTGGACAACCTGCCGGTCGAGCAGGTCAGCGGCCAGCACGGTGTTGTCCTGCCTGAGCAGGGCGGCGTAGCTGGCCGTATCAAAGGTTTTACGGTCTTTGAGCTGATAAACGCGCACCACCGTCGGCAGCGCCTCGCCGCCTTCGTTGCTGTTGAGCGCGGCGCGGGAGGTCAGCTTCAGATGCAAGGTGTCTATTTTACGGTAGAACACGGCCTCTGCGACCGAAGAGGCGCCGTTGCCCACGCGCTGCGTCAGGCCGCAGCTGCTTATCAGTAAGGGCAGTAATAACAGCGCGGTGCCGCGTCTTAGTCGCTGCAAATTATTGGGCGTCATGGCGCGTTGTGTCCTCCGCATTGTCCGTGGCCAGGCCCGGAGAGGTAAATATTTGGGCTGGCAACTTAAAGCGTCGCAGGGTCAGCAGTTCCAGCGGGCCACCGCCGCTTTGGGTGCGTAACACCACGTTCAGCGTCTCTCTGGTGGCGGTTTGCCAGCTCAGGCGATAGCGGCTGCTGTCGAGCTGTTCAACCTGCGCCTTATCGAGTAAACGCAGCCAGGCCCAGCCGCCGTCCGCCTGAAAATAGCTCTGGAAGGCGTCGGCGCTTTTCCCTGATGCCGCGACCGGTGAGTACGTCAGGGACACCTGTGGATGATCGCTGGCGGCGTCTGGCCAGCGGAACGTCTGCCAGCCCGGCATCTGGTTAAAGTACTTCAGGGTGGCGTCGTCTATCTGCAGGTCAGTTTCCACCACGTTAGGGGTCGGGCGGATCTGCAGCTCAAAGGTCACGCCGGGTTTCCCCTGCGGGAAGACGCGGCGGCCGAGCTGGCTCAGCTGGTTAACCGCGCTGAGGAAGTCCGGGTTGATGCTCATTCCCTGAGTGTTGAGCGGATTCGGTACCCAGCTGTCACCCTGTTTTTCCAGCACGCCGGCAAGCTGCTGGGTAATAAACTGGTCAATCAGGCCGGTATCCGGCGTCAGATAGTGAGCCAGCTGGGTGAAATCTGCGTCGTTTTTGGTGTTATTGAACGGGTAGCGTCCGGTAAATTCAGACTGCCACGGGTTCTGCACCTGTACCTGCCAGGCGTTGTTGATCCCCTGCTGCGCCGGAGCCATCACGCCGTTCCACGCCTGTTCCAGCGGCTGGACAAACGCGGCGTCGGCAAAGCTGCTCCACTCTCCGCCAAGGCTGGCCGCCAGAAGTTGTGCGTAGTGACGGCCCTGCGACAGCGTGGTGTCGCTGTTGCTGAAGGCGGATTTGACCAGGCTTTGTGCCATCGCCTGCGGGTCGGAAGCATTGGCCACCTGCATCAGCTGTAATCGCGTTTGTGACACCTGCAGCAGGTAGTTGCTGACGGAGACGCTGGCGGTATTCTGTGCCGCAGGCGTTTCACCTGCAGCCGGGGTTTCCGGCGGTAACACGGCCAGCAGCGGGGCGAAGGTCTCGCTCAGCACGCGGGTCGGGTCATTGCGCCCGCCGACGAATCCGGCGCCCGGCGTGGTTTTCGACACCAGCTTTTGTGCCGATTTCAGCAGGGAGTCCCCCATCGCTTCGCGGTGCTGACCGGCCGCGCCCTGATAACGCAGGGTGCGGCTCAGGGTCAGCAGCGGCGACTGACGGGCATCGGCCAGCTGGGTCAGCTGATCGAGGGAGGTGCTCAGCGAGTCGCTGGTGTTCCAGCGGATGCTGTTGAGGAAATTGAGCCAGGCGCTGGTGTAATCGGCAAAGTAGCGTTCGGTCAGGCGGTACTGCAGCTGGTCTTTGGTCAGCAGCTGTTGTTCGCCTTTATCATCCAGCACCCAGTCGGAGGTGACGTGGCGTGCCGCCGCCGCTTTATCAATCGCGTCGCTGACTTCCCCCTCCCAGGCTTCACGGGTGAACATGCCCGGCAGGTTGTCATCGGTGGAGAACAGCTGACCGCCGGCGGTTTCCCCGAGCAGGCTGTCGAGCGTGACGTCGGCATAGTGCGGCGACACGCTCAGTAACACCTGCTGATACAGCGCGTTTTCGCTGTTACTGATACCTTTCTGGCTGCGCAGGATGGTACGCACGTTGGCAACCAACTGGTCATCGGTGGGCAGCTTCCACTGCAGATGGCGCGGCAGTTGCTGCAGATAAAAGCCGAGCAGTTTGTCTGAACGGGCCAGCCATTCTCCGGGAGCCACGCCGTCCGGCACCGTCCACAGGGGAGACAGCACCGGCTGCATAAAGGCCGGATCGGCGTGCTCAGGATGCATCAGCATCAGGTAAGCTTTCAGCTGCTGATAGGCCAGTTTCCCGGCCAGACGTCGTTCGGCAGAGCCCGGCGGCAGGGACACAAACGCCTGCAGCCGGTCTTTCAGCGCGTCCACCACCGGCGTTATCAGCAGAGCCTGACTTTGACGGGTATAGGCGGGCCACAGTGCGTTGATCACCGCATCGCGCTGATCGAGGCCGAAGCGGTGCAGCCACGGCGAACCGTTTTGTTGCCACCACAGCAGGCGGTCAATGTTGTCCTGCAGGGCGACGCTGCGGGTCAGCGTGTCGGACATCGGGGCCGGCGTGCGGGTCGCCTGCAGCAGCGCCTGGCTGTCGGCGATAAGCGTGCGGTTAGTGTAGGCAGATATTCCCATGCCGAGCACCCACAGCCCCGCCAGCGTCAGCGTGCCGATGGCCAGCTTGTCACCGTTGGACAAATGGTCACGGCGACCCTGCTGCGTCCGGCTTTGTGCGATCACGCCGTTCCAGGCGGGGGACAAATAGCAGGCGTGGGAGCGTTGCTGAACAGAAGCCGGTTCAGGGGCCGCAGGCATAAAGAAGATGCCGCCGGCCAGCACGCGCTGATGCTCACCGAGCCACGGCTGAAAACGCTGCCTGAGCAACGCGCCGGTGTGGTGTTTCAGATCCCCTGACAGCTGCAGCAGCCAGGCCCAGTGTTTGTTCTCGTTCAGCTGCGCAATGCCCTGTGGAATGAGCGTGGCGGCCAGCTGACTGAGCTGGTCATCAAGGGAGACCGGCGTGCCCGCCGGCCAGTGACAGCCGATAGTCTGTACCGGGCGGTCGTCCTGTTCCCACTGCGGCTCACTCAGGCACACACCAAACACCGGCGGACGCCAGCTGAGGGTGCGCCCGAGCGCGATAAACTGACGATAGACTGCGTCGCTGTTGCCCGCCGGCAGGGTCTGATTAGGCACCGGCTGCGTAGTCCACAGGTATTGCGGCGCAGCCGTCACATCAGTGACCCACAGCACGGCGTTAAAGGCGCGGCGCCCGCGCATGTCGCGCAGCTGCGTGACGGCGGCTAAATCCAGCGCGTCAGCCTCGCCACACCAGATAAGGACGGCATTCTGGCTTTCCTGCCAGCGCGCCTGCGTCAGGCCGGGGGCGACTTTTTCCACCACCGCCGCCTCACCGGTGACCAAAAGCCACGGCTGTTTGTGCTTCCAGTGCCAGCCATAGCGGTGACGCAGGGTGAAACGCAGGGTGTCAAACGCCGTGATGCGCGCGTCGTCCTGTGCCTCGGGCGGGCGGTTAAAATCGAGCAATTCCAGGGCGAAGGCGTAGCGGGCCAGCAGAAAATAGCTCAGCAGGATGACGCCGGTTGCCCACCAGGCCACGCCGTGGGTGAGGGTTTCTCCGTCCGCGTTCAGCCACAGAAGGCTCAGGGCCAGGGCGAGCATCACCACCAGCATCAGGTGAAGGCTTTTAGTCATGACGTTGTTGTTCCAGCAGGTGCCATTCCACATCGAGCCGCTTACGCCATAAGCGCAGTGCCAGAGGGACAGAGAAACTCAGTAAGGCGGCGACCACCACCAGTCCGCCGCCCAGCCAGGGCAGCATGCCCATCTGCGTCTCACGGTCGGCGGGGAGTAATATCAAGGCCAGCATCACGGCCACAATTCCCGCCAGATAGGCCAGCGGATAGCGTGAAATCGTATCGGCAGGCATGTCCACGGGCGCAGCAGGCTGGGTGCTGAGCTGAACCAGGCTGATGGACTCCTCAGACTGTGCGGCGACCAGCTGGCCGCGCTGGCCTAAATCGCAGCTTTCGGCTGCCAGGCATAACGTTAACCAAAAACTAGAGGAAGCCGAAGGCCCCAGTAACTGAGGTAAAACATGCACATTATTTGGAGATATCGCGATAGCGCTTTCATCGAGTATCGAGATCAGTTTGCTATGTTCCCGACGTTCTAATCCGTTATCCCACAAATGACGCAATCGGGTTCCCTCTGTTTGGTCTGCCCCCAAAAAATGAGCTGCGTTATGTTCAAACTCAATCAAGGGATTTCGTTGTGGGCGGAATACGTACACTGGCTTAAGTTTTATGCTGTTCAGATGCGCGTCGGAATGGGGTTGAAAGAGCAGGGCAGCGCTAAATTCGCTTACCTGAGACTCTGCCTTTAAAAACTGACAGCATATGAGTAAATGCGGTTTTAACAGGGGGTTATTGATCCAATCTGTCAACAACTGGCCATCCGGATATTGCTCGAGGTAGTGAATTTGATCCAAGGGGAGTTGTTTGTTCAGCGCAGCCTTCCAGGCCTGTATGACCGCGATGCAGGAGGTATTTTCAACCTCGCCGGTGAAGAACCAGACCTGTACCCCCTGAAGCTTGCTCAATTGCTCCGACAGAGGCGCCAATGTTTGAGTGATGATATCAGCTAATGGCGACGCGCTAAGATTGTCATTTTGATTTTCAACTAACGAGGCAGGTTTAGACGGCGCCTGTGGCATCACACCTTCAAACCCTAAAATCCGTACAGCCAGATCAGGCTCTGGCGTCAACAAACTCCAGCTGGTTAACTTTAATGCTCGTCGAGCCCAGTTCTGCCACTGAGCCTGTTTGCTATCGATAAACTGATTACGGAATATCACTGCCCTGCGAGCCTGCAGGCACGCACTCAATACGAAAGCACCAATTGCGAATGCCAGTAAGAAAGGAATTATCAGGAGATATAACCAGAAACGACTGTTGGCAAAGCCACGCTGTACTGGCCAGGTGAAAAATAAAATAAGCGCGGCAATAGAAATTAAAATGAGCAGCAGTAGTGGCCAACACCACCACATAGGCGGCTTTGGTAATTCTTTGCGAGGCATTGAGGGTAAAAGCCAGTTCATCCTTGAGCTCCGGCATTGGGAAGTGTTGTCCTTAACACGCAACCACATTGCGCTGTGCAGCCATCGACAATGACAGCCTGCCCCCTCATTTTCCAGGTCGGGTGCCCCTGATTAACAGGCACTGTACCGTGCTGGGAACAGCTGACTTTATCGCCTGCCAGCATGACAGGTTTGCCCGCAAAAATTGCACCGGATGCTGTAATGACGGCGCCCCCGTGATTATGTGGATCACCTAAGCGGATGACTCCTTTCATTGGTTCCCTTAATGAAATATAAAATATAGCCAGAAAATGGAAATCGAATTAATTCCACAAAAATGGAACGTTCGTTGCAAGCGCGTCGAGTTAGGAAGGAGCATATAAATAATCGACATGACAAAATTAACACCGGAAACTACAAAAAATCCGAAATAAAAAACGAGCGCACAAATTGGCATCGTCCATCTGTAGCCAGGCAGACTAATTAAGATGTAAGAAAGCAATATCGAGAACCATGGATAAAGAGAAATAATGTATGCCCAATTATCCCACGTTTTGATGTTATTCAAACTTATGGTTGAATTTTTTGTAGTTGCCATTATTACTTCTTATCCTCAATAGAGGATGACCCTAAGTTCGGGTCACAGCGCATATGATCCCAACCGATATAGTTTTTGACTTCAGGTACTTGATGCGGTAGATCCTGAAAATTTTTTGCTTCCGAGAATGTCATTTTGTAGCCATACCGCTGGTCTTCAATCGCTCTGAGAGATGCATAGTCTTTACCCCAACGTTCGCCAAAAGGTTTTGAACTGAGATAGAGTTCCCCCTTTTTAGTCAAAATAAAAGCTTGGTCATTGATGACCGTGAATGACTCAATTTCACCGGAGCTAGGGTTTGAACTTCCCCCCGGAATGGCTCCGCCTCCAGGTGAATAACTTGCTCGCTCCCAAGTTCGGCCATAATCTTTTGAAATTAAAAAGCCAGAGTTATCGTAGTAACCGATGGCGATATATCTCTCCGAAGGATGGATGTAGGTTGAGGTAAATAGCTGATAAAATTGAGAGGTAACCTCGGTATGAATTTTCATTTTCACATCGGTGTACCACAAGGCTCCAATGCAACCAAAACCGGTAAGTTCTAGGTATCTATGATCGTCAAAACGATACACAACTTGTGTAGGTGGCGTATTATTTGATGTTGAACTTTGATCACAACCCGATAAAATTATTGTTCCGTACAGCAGCATCAATTTGGAAACAGACATCCCTTTCTCCTTAAATTTTTGGCTCAGGCATATCCCACTGCAGTACGGGATCGCTTTTGGGGATCGGTTTAGGAACGATGCCCATTTCAATTTCTGCACGGCTACGTGGAACAACTTTTTCTTTAAGCCCACCAAATTCGTTCACTACACCAGAGTCTCCAGTTGGCATTCCTTTTTCTCGCTCTGGCTTATTCATGAACCCTTTAAAATCAATTGGTAACTTCCCATTCTGATAATAATCTTTAACTTTAGAGTCAGGATTTCGCTCCTGTCGCCAATCTGCCAGCAGCAATAAATCTCGCCAAAACTCACCTTTCTTTATCTCAAAGGCATTACAGCGACCGATCGCTAAATCGAAAGCCATCGCTTTGCTGGGTACGTCTTTGTTCGCTACAATCGAAGAATGTTGACTATAAGTAATAACGTTTTTGCTGCTCTTAAGCCTTTCCTGTACTTCTCCCTTCGTCATCTGGCGTTTAATCAGCAGATCCTGACCGGAGGTTGCCATCATTTCTTGCGACTGACCTTGCCAGTCAATTTTTTCACCTGACATTGCCCGGATGTTATAGATTTTGCTTATTTCATCCAATTGTTCTTGGTTAAGCGCATCTCCAGGATGCAGGCTGTAAAATGCCGGTGTTTTAGGCTGCGGGATTGGCATTGCAAGAAACTCCTGAGCTGCCATAGCCGATCCGGCAAGGTCTGGATCGTTGCCATCCAAAACGGCACGATACCTTTCAGCAGGAACATCTGGGTTAGTTTGGTGACGTTCTGGATTATCCTGCCCCATTAGAGAAAACTCGAAAGGTTCAGGTAACAAAGGTGCGTTGATAGTCACGTCATAGAAGTGATAACTGGCGTTAGTTTTCCCTACTTCTGGAGCGTCTTTATCCCCCTTGGGGAATAAAAAGTGCAGGTCTGTGCGGTCACCAATTTTGAAGCCTTTACAGAATGCCCGTTGACGGAAATTATCGCCCAACGAATTGCGAATGGCATCCCGCACACCACTCCAGCCGAAGCCCTGTATAGGGAACATGGAAACTACACCGTCATTGGGGCAAAAATAGTTGTATACCAGACCGAAGTTGTTCCGTGAGAACAAAGGATTTCCCCATTGTGAAACCGGGGGCAAACACATTTTTTTTGTGAGTTCTTTCTGATAGGCGCCATCGTGGGGTTTTCCTCCATTGTACAAAGGATTAGTGCCCATAAGTTGGCAAAAGTGAGCTAAGGTTTTCTGTCTGGCGTTATCTGTTTGCTGGTTCCCTGGGGAAGTATTTTCGAGCCAGCGATTCTCCAGCGAATAGGGGGAGTGGTTTAGAATGACACAATCAGCCGGAGGTTTTCCTGCTTCTTTAACCCACATATTTGCCAGCATAGTAATAATGGTACCCTGGCTATGTGCAACGATATTAATAGCATCATTTTTAGTCGCATCGTTATTTCGAATTTCCAATATCAAATTCGCTAGACGTCGTGCCGCGTAGGCCTGGTAAATACGATGAGGGTTATCGTAAATTGGGTGACTCCAGTCACCGTCGTTAAGTTCTGAACGGGACAACTCTCCGATTAACTTCAGTGCTGCGCCGCTGGCACCCGGGCCAAACATATCGGGAATATTAGTTGTCGCATTGGCAAAAGTCCCACCACCTTTCGCAGCGGTGCGGTCTAGCCAGTTTCCAAAATTATCAATGTTTTGGTCATTAAACTGAGCGATACGCTTGGGATCTTCTTCCCTGTAGGCGTTATAGGGAATATTGGCCTCATTATGCAGGCTCTTTAAATCCTGTTGGTAAGCTTTCTGATCAGCCTCCCAGCTCGCTTTATCTACGGGTTTATACCCCCAATAGAAAGGGATCACGGGTGAACGGTTCAGGCCATCAATACAGGTTTGGTGCTTCACATCACAGGTTTTAGTTGTGATATTTCCTTCAATATCTGCTATCTGAAATTGTTTTTCTATCCAGCTATGTGGATGTAAATCTGTGCGATTGAGACGATTATTTAGCCCTATGCAAAGACCAATGTCCTGGTTTTGGTAGGCTTCTCCAACATCATTAACGCCGTGGACCAATATCACAATACATGGCAATGCAGGATGTACCTCGCAAGTCTGAATCAACATAGCGCCTGAATCACTAGGCCTGCCGGTGTCATCTTCTGAAATAATCCCGCACGAACGTATAGCATCATTATTATCGTTGCTCATTTACTCATCCTTGATCAGTTCAATGACTAGTTTTTCCAGTTCATTCATTTTCAATAAGGGGGATTCACCGTTACTGTCGGTAACCCCTTCTACTACGGAGCCATCAGATTTCCGAATCCTGAATTTTTGCTCGGCTAAAACCCAGTCAGGGTTGCCTTTACTATGAAGTTTGTACTTCAACCCAAAGTCGCCCTGTTTGAACGATGGCATTGCTTGGCTGACGCTGTCTCCATCCTGGTAAATCAACTCAGGTGATTTTTGTAGAATACGGGTAGGAGCAAGCTCTTCGATCACCCCGTCTTTGATACGGATCCCAGCCCCTCCACACATCAGTAACAGCTCTTTCTTCGCGTTCAGCACGATGCGGCCGTTGGTACTGGTGATCTGCATGTCCTCGAAGGAGGTCAGCTCCATCTGGTCTTTTTGCGCCTGTAGCTGCACCTTTCCTGCAGCAGCGATGAGCTTGATGCCTAACTTGTTCGCAAATACGGAGAACAGTTCACCGGCGGCAACTGAGAAACGACGGAATACGCTGAAACTGACATCCTGGCCGGCGGTGGCCACCAGATTCTTACCTGCAGTTTGTTGGATCGTTTTCGGCGTGGTGTGCGCAATACCGGCATCGCCATAGACGACGACACCTGGCTGAGCGAGTTTGGTGAGGTCTGTCTTGAGCAGCTCCTGATCGGTGGTTTCTGCCGGAGACGCCTGAGCGATATCGGCGGTACTCTTCAGGGTTTTGGCCAGAGCCAGGGCTTTTTCAAGCTGGGCAATGGCGGCATCCATATCCAGTTGCTGTCCCTGAGCACTATTCTTCGGCTCGGTAGAAAGCAGCACGCCTTTACCGCCGCGAACGGCAACATAGGCATCAGTTCGCAATTCTGCGCCTTCACCTCGTTGTTTTCTGGCACTGTCCACCAGGTGTCCCAGACTGAGCTGGCTCTTACCTGAATGTACCGTGCTGATTTTTATATGTTCTTTGCCCCGCTGGTCCTCAAGTCGAATCTTATTTCCAGAAGGAGTGCGGATGACGTTCCGCTTGTAATTCGGTAACGCCACATGATCCGGGTGCGTTGAATCATGCAGTGCATAGGCAATATAAGGCCGGTCAACGTCACCGTTCTCGAACGCAATCGCCACGCCGGTGGAATCCAGTAGCGGCATGTGGAAGCCGTAGGTATCACCGGAATACGGTTTAGCCAGACGTAGCCAGCAGCTCTCAAAGCCTTTCTGCCATTCGGTACGGTCGAAACCAAACTGGGCGCGGTATAAACCGTCGGCGTTGATGTGGGCGTAAGGTTCGTCCGGATGTGCGCTGGAGATGCGGGCAGGCAGCGTGCCGGTGACGGTCGGCCACGGCAGCAACGCAGGGCGGTACGGATGCTGAGTATTACGCGGAACCGCGGTGAAGGTGACGAAGTACGCCGTATCGCGGGCGACGTTCGTAGAGTTGGTGGAAACTATCAGCAGACCGTCCGGCGCTTCCGGCCAGTCTTTGCCGGGCGTGGTGATGACCATCCCCGGACGCAGCGTCATGCAGTTGGACTTACCCTCAAAAACGATCTGCTCACTGATGTAACGTTCCTGACGGCGTTTGGCGTACCACATGCCCTGTCCGGGCTCGCTGCTGAATTCCTTGCCCGGCTCAGGATAATACTCACCCCATCGGTAATCTTCGGCAACCAGCGCCGGATAATCCGGATTAGTCTCCGCTGTGCCGGTCATATCGCTTTGCGCAGCGGGATAATAGTCGTCGTTAACCGTGACTGACTTCGGAATGGCCTTGCGGCTGACCGACATCTCCCAGACTGATTCCAGGCCGCCGTCGAACATGCCCGCCGGGTTACGGAACGGGATGGCGACCGGTTCCGGCCAGGCGTAAGAATGGTCGGCCAGCACCATAACGTCGCAGTTGTTTTCTTCATCATATTCAAAGAAATACGAGATACCGCTGTCGGCAAGACGTCGTGCAACGTGCGCGTACTCGCTTTCGCCGAACTGCATCATGAATTTTTTCAGCGGATACTGATCATTGAGCGCAAACCTAAAATCCAGCCGGTCCATGTTGTAACGCAGGAAGGTGTTCTCGGTCATGCTGATGACGCTGTCATTCTGGTAAATCGCGTTATTGCTGCCCTGATTTAATCTTGTGACGCGGTGTTCCAGCGTGGCGACGTAACGGGTCTCATCGGCAGAAGTGCTGCACTGACGGAACTGCGTGATGACACCGGGGATAATGCGTGGCTTAACCGATTCCCACGGTTTGCCGTCGGGGTACATCAGAAACAGGGCGGTATAGTTGATGATGTGCTGGGCGGGAATGTCTTTCACCGCGCTGGTAAACTCAATCTCATAGCGCAGAATATCGCTGATGGCCTCGCTGCCGCTGAACTTGAGCACAGAAATATCAACGCCTGGCCGCTGAGATTCAAGCCGTTTAAGTCTTAATTGGTAATGGTTGTGGATCGGTAATTTACTGCCTGCAAGAATGTAATCCTGAATGCTCATCGTTTAAGTCCTTTTAACGCTCATGGGCGTGAATGCCAAAACTGAAACCAAATAACGGGCAATCACGTTATGTAAACAGCAATGACTACCTAAAGCTCTTCCTGCTTATCAATCCATAGTACAGCAGTGGAAGGCGATGATAATTGATGGTCATAATCCAATAATAAAGCATTGATGGTGTGAATATATCAATGAGTTTAAGTTTTCTGCATTAACAGAATACTTACAGCACACCATTGTCTTAAATCTTCCGTTCCCGAAATGAGAAAGTAGCATAAGTCAGTGATGCACTAAAGCAAACTAGGTCACGGAAAAATGTAACGAAATTATTAATGAGGGAGGGTGTGGAGATTTATTAGGACTATTCTCGCAAATCACTCGGATTTTTCTTTGGCGAAAAGTCTGAGTGATTAGATGCTTGCTAATTAATTGAATGATCGCGCCTTCACTAAAGCCAGATTTTTCTCATCAACTTGATAAAGAACAATGCATCACTAATGTTACTTATTCCTTTGAATAAACAGTGCAGCGATATCTGAGATATGAAATTAGCTTTCATGCCAGAGGTATTCTGAACCCTTTTCCGGTAAAGTCCCAAAAAATGCCGCGCTTCGACCAAAGCATGCCGAAACAAAAACAGGCTGATGTCTTTGTTTTCCTCCAGCCGGGCCAGCCGGATGATTTCCGCAATCACTTCTATATAGCTTTGTGCCCGGACGTCAAAATAATCGCTGCGATGCGTAATGGAATCCGCATTCACCTTATAAGTGTAATCTTTGCTGTCGGATAAACAGAAACGACCATTGGCCGCTGCAAGGTGAATCGTCCAAGGAATATCTTTGTGGCTTTTGCCAGCCTGAAAGGATAAGGAGTGCTGCCGGATATAGGACGATCTGATGATCTGCAGCCACAGGTAATGCGGCCATTCGCGGTGCGTCACGCAGTGGCGTATCCAGTCATGGCCGGATGAGGTTTGTCCGTAAGGTTGTCGGGTATGTACCGGTGCCCTGAATGACCCTGAGTCCGTACGCCAGGCATTGAAAATCGCCACGTCAGCCTGGGTTTTTACGGCGGCCTGCCAGCGTTCAAAAATGAATCCGTCTTCGACATCGTCGTCAGCGTCGAGAAATATTACCCATTCGCCGCGATGAATATCTAATGCAGTATTCCGTGCCGCGTAGACCCCCTGATTGTTCTGCTCAATAAGGATAATTCTGCTGTCGCGGATATCCCGGACAATGCTGCCGGTTCCATCAACGGAGCCGTCATTGACGATAATAAGTTCAATATTGATACGGGTTTCACTGAGGATCTTAGCGATTAATCCGGCGAGGGTATCAGCCGCATTATAGACAGGGATGATGATGCTGACATCGATCATCTGAGATTGTTTTTCCTGAACGAGCGTCATTTAATTGTTATGCCTTTTGACGGGGATTTCTCTTTTTTCTCGTATTTCGATCTGAATGTCATATAAGCAATCATCACAAAGTTCTTTATCCTGAGAAAATAGCCGTTCGATGAAATGTCTTTTCTTATTACATCGGGTACACCTTTTCATATGTCATCTCTCAGGAACGGCATTATGCAAATGTTGTTTTCAGGACGAAATAAGCCCCGACTGCATCAACAGCCGTACGTAATATAAGCACCTTATCCCGCGTCAAGGAAAGCCAAGGATAACCAGAGTACGCGGGTAAAAGATAATCGTTTTGATAGATCAATAACTAAGAACTGATCGTTATTACCGATCGACGAACTGAGGGACTTTCTTCATCCCGCGACCAGAATGTCATTAAGGGTTGCGCCGGAGATATCGCGAATACGATGTCAGCGATATCTCCGGCGATGGCTGATACTTTGGTCAGTTCATCGGATACACCGTAAACTTTTTGGTTTTGGCTAGCCCGCAGTTTGCCTGCTCGCTTAATTCAAAAAGTACAGGCAGCAGATGAGCGGAGGCTTTCAGGTAAGCACTCACCTGCGCAATGCCTTCCGGGGGCACTATCTCGCTGTTCTCCAGCCCTTCGCTTAAGCACAACAACCCCTGACACAAGCCATCGGCCGACTCTGAAGCCAGCGCATTCAGATCGTATAACTGCGCCTCCTCTAATTGACTGAAATCCAGCCCGGCCATAAGCGAGCGAAAGACGGTGATGGAGTTGGTGGTAAACGCGGTGTTGTTATCTGAATCAGTCATACAAGTCATTCCATTGTCAGTGAGTCGAGGCCCCCGGTACTGGCGGGGTGATTGCCGCTGCGGAGAAAACTCTATGCCTGTTCGTGAATCAAAGAAATAGCCTGTGTTTATTTACAGTGGTTTGTTGTCAGATCTGGAAGATGTCTCGCAAATTTCTCACTGACGATCGGCGATATTACCCACCAGAACGGTATTCATGAGATAAAAAATGAATTTGGTTAATTAATAACAGTGTTTGCCAGATATTATTCTGACGAATTAAAATTAACTCAAATTATAACTAATGAAACGCAGTGGTTGTCACGTTATGTAATTATCACGCTGGCACGATTTACTTATTGATGCTATTTTGCAGAGACAATTGTTATTAAATATTTCAATGTGAACGCCCCGATGATTGACAATAGATTAATTACCCGTCAGGTTGATAATTATTTGCGCAATAATACACAATTCGTTTCCGTGAGTTACATTTAAAAATCTCTTTGTCTAATAATCATCCTAAATATATTTTTCTCTTATAGGGAACTTTCTGATTTTTCACTTTGTCCCCCGACATACCTATGTTAATTATTTATACGCGGCGCAAGACCGCACACACATCACATAAATAATAAAGACAGGGTAATAATGAGCAATTTAAAAGCGTCAATGTTAATTGGCGGCGTCGTGCTGTCGGCGTTATCAGCCAGTGCGCAAGCCGAGATTACTGTTTTAGATAAAAATCCTCAGAGTAATTCTTTGCTGGCACCGCTGAGTTTGCAGGTAGGCGGGAGTATTCGTCCTGAGTGGATTTTCAATAACGGCCCGGAGCCTGGCTATTATAAAAATGGTCACGATGGCGGCACCCGTTTCCGCTTCCGTGGTGATTATAAACTGACGCAAGACACCTCCATCATCGCTTACTACGAGCTGGGTGTGGACATGGCGAACCTGCTGGGTATGAATGATCATTATCCGGAAGGGGGTCAGCGCGATACGCAGCGTCAGTTATATGCGGGCTTTAAAGACGACCGCTACGGGACATTAACCTACGGTCACCAGTACGGTATTTATTATTCCGTCGTCGGGATTAAAAGTGACGTCTGGGATAACGATGGTCATGCGGGCGGTACCGGTATTGGTATTAACGGCAGCTATGATGGCGCGAATAAGCCGAAAAGCAGCCTGAAATATACCAATGACTTTGGTCCTGTGACGTTATACGCCAACTACCTGTTGCCGGAAGATGAAATTCAGGCGGGTGAAGGGCAGCATTATCGCCGTAATAACGGTGGTGGTTTGGGCTTCGATTATAAACTCACCAAAGATTTAGTCTGGAGTGCGGCTTACAGCCTGACCGACGCCACTGTTAAAGATAATCAATATAATGAAAAAGATTATCATCAGCAGTTGTCCGGTACAGCATTAACCTGGCAGCCAAATAACTGGTACATCGTCGGTACCGGCAGCTATTACAAAGATTTCGTGCCAAGCACCCGTGAAAATCCTGTCGAACACTACTTCGCAGGCAGCGGTTACGGTGTGGAAGGGTTCGTCGGTTATACCTTTAATATCGACAAACCGTTCCTGAAATCTATCCAGCCATACGTTGCAGCCGATTCCCTGCAACTGAAAGGCGGCGAAGAATACCACGCGAACCACGTTTATCTGGGCGCGGGTACCACCATCGGTTACGGCCTGTCCGTTTACGTGGAACGCACCTTAGCGCATACCACCGACGACGAAGCAGACGCCACCTGGGTGACCGTCTTCTACGATTTCTAATTCACACGCCTCGTGGATCCTCAGGCCAGCGCATCTGCGCTGGCTTTTTTATGTCTGCAAATCCGCTTAGTGCGTCAGAGGTTCCGCCACTTCTATATCCACGACATCATCATCGCTGAATGGCATTTCCAGCGACTGATACAGCACGTCCAGCCGTTCGCACAGAATATAGCTCAGCAGATCTTTCGCCTGCGGATTATCCAGCGACACAATGGCATAAGACAACGCACGGCAGTGATCGACGATCTCTTCCAGTTCCAGCGGGGTATTGTCGTAAAGGTTAGGCATTGTAGGCCTCCGGTGCGGAGGTGATTGAACAGCATGTAATTGCGAAGACATTTTCCATTTTAGTTACTCCATTGGGTGCAATTCACGCCACCAACAGAGACGCCAAACCCTGGTGGTAGCTCGGGCGAAGTTGGCGTACCGATCCCAATGTTACCGGCCAACCTTACGGTTGCCTCGCCCGAGTCACCATAATAAAGGTGAGCAGACGCTGTGCCAAATGAGAGACGCTATTTACGCGAGCTCAAGCACCATTGGGATGTCGGAACGCCAATTCCGGCTGCGGATTTTGCCGCAGCTAAGAGAGTCTAATACTTGAGGATTTGTACAGTAAGCGGAATTTTTAAGCAGTTTTCAGTTTTGCGAGGTGTCTTGGGAAAGGGATGAAATGGGATGGAATCATATAATTCATCTTTCTAATATTCATTAGAATGATCAATCGATAAAATAATTCCTAGAACCTATGGGGAAATATTTTATTACTAGCGAGCCGACGCTAAGGATTGAGCATGCCGAGTTACGATTTCGTAGTAGGAGAGAAATACACAAGGGCTGATGTTTATCGGATTTGTGAAGTGCCTTTAGAAAAGCAAAAAGGAGAATGGCTCACCGGATATCGCGTATATGAAGGACGGTATTTTATTTTTTGTACTGTAGGGGGGGCGGGGCGAACCGGTGATGATCATGGTAATCATTTTATCGATGAAGATTTATTGTGGCATGGAAAATCAAAATCTCACCTTGGTCAAAAATCCATTATTAACTTGCTTGCAACTGGCAGCGAGGTTTTTGTGTTCTATCGCTCGCATGACAGAGAACCTTTTACTTTCGTGGGGTTAGGAACACCGAAGATCATTAAAGAGACGCAACCTGTTGAAGTGTTGTGGTCATTTTCAAATGCACAAGTTCCAGCATCTCTACCAGAAGAGGTGTCTGAGCCAGAGAAGTTCATAGAAGGTTCGGTCAAAACTATCACGATCAATGCCTATGAACGTGACCCTCAAGCTCGACAGAAATGCATCGACTATTACGGATATGTATGTGTAGTTTGCGGATTTGAATTTGAGAAGGTTTACGGAGCTTTAGGTAAAAATTTCATCCATGTGCATCATCTCAAACCATTGGGTGAAATTAGAAAAGCTTATGAGGTCGACCCCGTGAAAGATTTACGGCCTGTGTGTCCCAATTGCCACGCCATGTTGCATAGACGAGAACCAGCCTTGTCGATTGAAGAACTCAAAACACATCTTAAAAATCAATAGAGTGAATATAAAGAGGCGCATTTCTGCGCCTCAGTAAAATTATTCACCCCTAAAAAATCCGCCCCATCTCCAGCTGTCCCATCAATAACGCGTTATCGCTGTAATCCACCGGGACGGCGACGACGGCGGGGCCTTGTACGTCCATGGCGGCGCGGAGGGTGCTTTCGAGTGTTTCGGCGGAGGTGACGGCAAAACCTTTGGCACCGAAGGCGTCGGCGTAGGCTTTGAAATCAATCGGGCCGAACTGGATGCCGGAGGTGCGCTGGTATTTTTTCTGTTCCTGGATTGCCACCATATTGTAGGCCTCATCGACCCAGATGATGTGCAGCAGGTTGACGCCCAGACGTACGGCGGTTTCCAGTTCCATGCTTGATTGCATAAAACCGCCGTCGCCGGATACCGAAACCACTTTGCGGCCGGGATCGACCAGCGCGGCACCGATCGCCCACGGCAGTGCGACGCCCATGGTTTGCTGACCGTTGGAAATCAGTACCTGACGGGCGCGGAAGCTGTAAAGGTAACGGGCGATCCAGATGTGAAAACTGCCCATATCGACACACAGCGTCACGTCGCTGTTGACGATGTCCTGCATCGCGCGCACCAGACGCAGCGGGTGGATCGCAAACTGATGCAGGCTGCGGCCTTTCTGATCCAGCAGTTCACGTTGCTGGCGGCGATCTTCGAGGATCGCGATGGCAGAGGCGCTCAGGTCGATGCGCTGCGGGATCTGCTCCGTCAGCAAATCCAGGGTGTCGGCAATGTCGCCCACCAGCTCGACGTCCGGCAGGTAGTCGCTGTCGGTCTCGGCGGGCATCACGTCGATGTGCACCAGTTCGGCGCTGCCGTTACTCCATTGCGCCGGTTCATACTCGACCGGGCTGTAACCGATGGTGATCACCAGATCCGCGTTGCGCAGCAGGCGGTCACCGGCCTGATTATTGAACAGACCGACGCGACCGGCAAAGCGGTGGAAAGACGCCTGATCGATAACGCCTGCCGCCTGATAGGTGCTGGTGACCGGCAGATCGCTTTTATGCAGCAGGCGGCGGATGGCTTCGGCGTTGCGCGGCTGGCTGGCCATCAGGCCGAGCAGCAGCACCGGATTTTTGGCCTGTTTCAGTAACTGGGCGACCTGCAATATCGCCTCGTGCGGCGCGCTGCCCAGTACCGGCGGTGGCGAGGTGAGTAATTTGCCGCTGGCCGGTTCGTTGACGATATCCATCGGCAGGCTGATAAAGGCCGCGCCGGGACGGCCAAACTCGGCGGCGCGAAAGCCGTTCGCCAGCACTTCGGCCAGCGCAGAAGGCGAGGTGACTTCGGCGGAATACTTGGTGACCGGGCGGAACATCGCGACGGTGTCCATGGTCTGGTGCACCTGTTTTACGTGGTCGGCGCGTTTTACTGCACCGCCGAGCGCGACCAGCGGATCGCCTTCGGATGTCGCGGTGGCGACGCCGGTGATCAGGTTCGAACAGCCGGGGCCGGACGTGACCAACGCGACGCCTGCTTTGCCGGTCAGGCGGCCCACGGCACCGGCCATAAAGGCGGCGTTGGCTTCGTGGCGCACCGGAATCGTTTTGATGTGGGAATCGACCAGCGAATCAAACACGCGGTCTATTTTGGCGCCGGGAATGCCGAATACATGTCTGACGCCCTGGGCTTCAAGCTGCGCGACGACCAGATCCGCACCGCATGTCCATTCACGTTGGCTGTCTGAATTTTTCATGGTTTTCATCCTTCTGTCTGCGGTCTGTTAACTTTCAACTGACTGAATCGCATCATTTAAATCATCAGGACTTAAATTGGCGTGCAGGAAATCACTGTCCTGCGGGAAGTCGATCAACAGCTTTTCGACCGTGCCGAAGGTCAGCACGCCGCGCTCAACCTGATAATCCAGCACATGGCCGCCGCTGCTGCGTTGCTGATTGATAAAGTGTTCGTGATAACCCGCCACATTGATGCCCTGCATATACGCGGGGGTCAGGAAACCAATCAGCACGCCGTGGCTGTGTTCGATATGAAAGGTCGGCTGCGCCTCAATGGCCTCCTGCATCGGTTTATACGGACGGTGCTGTTCCGGCACGGTACGGGTCTCGACGCGGCTGAACTCGCCATCAATGCGCAGCGCGCAGAAGGTGTTCTGGCTGGCGACGGCGGCGTCGATCACCTCGTGGATTTGCCCGCGGCTGTGCGGCCGGTCAATCACGTATTCATTCGTCGGGTTAAAGAATGTCATGACGGCGAACGGCGTTTTTTGTTCCGGTGTTGCACGGCGGGCGCTGCCGTCGCCGCGCAGCTGAAAGATATTGCTGTTGAAGGCGATCAGTTCGCCGTCGAGATGGTTAAAGGTGCCGAGACCAAAATCGCCGTGTTCCAGCAGGTCCGCCATCGTGGTATCGCCTTCGTAGACGCCGCTCAGCAGGGCGCTCATCAGTGACGACTGGTAAAGCACGCGGTCAGGGTGCTGATGTTTAAACGCGGTCGCCGTGCGGGCAATATCGGCGACGCAGGAGCAGGACTCAGAATGGCTTTTCATGCAGGAACTCCGTTCGAATAGTTAACTTTGCTAACTAAAGGTTGACGCCATTCTGCCCGGAGTTCCAATATGAGGAGGTGTTCACTTTGAGACGTTTTTGATATGGAACTTCGTCATCTGCGCTATTTTGTCGCGGTAGCAGAGACGGGCCACTTCACCCGTGCTGCCGAACAACTGGGGATCTCCCAGCCTCCCCTGAGTCAGCAAATCCAGCGGCTCGAACACGAAGTCGGCACCCCTTTACTCAAACGTCTGACGCGCGGCGTTGAGCTGACCGAAGCCGGAAAAGTGCTGTACGACGACGCACGAACCATCATCAAACTGACCGATACCGCCCTGGAAAGAACGCGTGCCGTGGCCCGCGGCATGAACGGCACGCTGCGTATCGGCTTTGCGACCTCGACGGCGTTTAATCCGCAGGTGTTTGCGTTGCTGCACCGCTTTCGCGACAAGTATCCGGGCATGGTGCTGGAGCCACAGGAAAAGGACATGGCGGGGCTGATGACGGCAATGAGCGAGGGCGCGCTCGACGCGGCGTTTATCCGTCTGCCTTGTGAGCGCAGTAAAGAGTTCAGTTACAAGGTGCTGGATATCGAAGAAATGATGGTGGCGTTGCCGAAGAAACATCCGCTCAGTCAGGGGAAAGACGTCCGGCTGGCGGCGTTGCGCCACGATACGCTGATCACCTTTCCCCGCGATTTATCGCCGGGGCTTTATGATGCCGTGACACAAGCCTGTGCGGAGGCCGGATTCTCCCCGCGCTACGGGCAGCAATGCCCGCAAATTACCTCGGCGCTGAGTATGGTGGCGACAGGATTTGGTTACGCGCTGGTGCCTGCGTCGCTGAGTAAAATCGATGAAACCCATGTGCGTTGTCTGCCCCTGGCGGGGCAGACGTTAACGACGCAAATCGCGCTGGCCTGGCGCAGAACGGATAACTGCAAGGCGGCGCTGCATCTGGTGGGATTGTTGTAACTTACACCACAATAATCACAGACACCCGGCGGTTCTGGGCGCGTCCGGCCTGGGTTTTATTGCTGGCCACCGGCTGGCTCTGACCTAATCCACGGGTATGGATATTGGCGCGCGGCATGCCGGCCTCAGCAAACGCGGCGGCGACCGTATCGGCGCGGCGCAGCGACAGATCCCGGTTGTAACCGGCGTCGCCGTAGTTGTCGGTATGGCCGTCGAGGTTGACTTTATTCAGGCCGACATGCAGCAGTTCACCGGCCAGTTTTTCCACCGACTGCTGACTCTCTGCCGACAACGTCGCCTGATTGTTGCCAAACAACACTTTGGCATCCAGCCCCAGTTCCCAGCCTGCGTCAGTCTGTGAGAAGCCGTTTTTTTGCAGCACCGCGATCTGCTCCGGGGTTAATCCCGCCGGTTTGGTCTGACAGGCGGCCAGCAGCAGAATGCACAGCCCCATAGCGGCGAACTGACACCAGGTCTTGAACGTGTTGCAGGTATTCATGGTCATTAATTCCTTTTAGTCTTTCATCACGACAGGAAGCGGCATGCCTGAAGAGACGTGCCAGCAACTGCCGGAAATTTTTTTCGAGCGGTACATGGCCTCATCGGCCTTATCCAGTAACTCTTTCGCGTTGCTGGCCTGAGAAGGCGAGAGCGCGATACCGATACTGAGAGACACATCCAGCGTCTTGTTATTGAGCAGGATGACGGGTGTTTTCATGATCTCAACAATGCGTTCGGCAAAGGCGACCGCTTCGGCGGTGGAAATCATCGGCTCAAGCAGGATCGCAAACTCATCGCCACCCAGACGGGCCAGCACATCGCCTTTGCGCAGCGTTTTCGCCAGCCGTTCGCCAATCACCATCAGCACGCGGTCACCGGCAGCATGACCCAGCGAGTCGTTGATCTCTTTGAAGTTATCGACATCAATAAACAGCAGCGCCAGTGAAAGTGCCGGGCGCATCGGGTTGAAGCATTGATTGAGCGTATCAATGAAAAACGCGCGATTATGCAGTCCGGTCAATCCATCATGCAATGCTTTTTGAGTCAGCGAGACGTTCTCATTACGCATGTGGTTTTCCCAGGCTTCCAGCTCGGTCAGCAGGCTGTTGAAGTCCTGACTCAGCGTGTGCAGTTCGACAATCGGCGCGGAAGGTACGCGCAAATTAAACGAACGGTTGGCGCTGACGTCGTGCGTGACGCGGGTAATGTGGCCGAGGGCATCGACAATGCCTTTTTGCATCCGGCGGGAAAAATACAGCGCGACCAGCGCGGTCAGCACCAGACAGCCGAGCAGACTGAGCACGGTTTCCAGCAGGAAGCCGATCAGGCTGCCGCCATTACCCGCCAGCCACACGGTGCCAATAAGCGATCCGGAATGGTTCACCGGCAGGGTGATTGGCTCCGGGAAGGCAAGGTGTCCGACGAACTGGCCGAGCTTATCCCAGTTGCTGTTCACCGGGCGCGACCATTCCGTAAAGGTCGCACCGGCAGGCGTCAGAATTTTGGCCTGAGTGAAATCCCCTCTTCTGGCGATGAACTCCAGCGAATCATGGGCGGCGGCGGGGTCGTTAAACACCAGCGCGGCTTCGGTGGTGTAACTGATGGCGCGCGCCGTCAGTTGCAGATTACTTTCCGCGTGAGAGCGAAGGGCGATCAGCGCCAGCAGGGTCAGTAAAAACCCGGCCAGACCAATGGCGGTCAAAATCACAATCACATGGATTCTGTTCAGCGCGGCACTCAGCGTCGGGCGCTGGCGCGGCGGCTCTGTGTCAGGAACAGGAATTTTATTTTCCATGGTCACTCCTTTTCCCTGGCAAGTTGTAATACGGCAGGATTCACCCGCACCCCGCTGCGTGACAGCGTGTCCAGATTCAGTTTGAATCCGGTATGAACGGGTGTGATCACCAGACAAAAAGCGTTCAGTAATGCACAGGCATCATCCTGCTCACCGATGGTTAAAATGGCGTGGCCTTCCAGACGCTGATGCAAATCGTTCTGCTGTTCCGCCGTCGTGCTGCCGGAATAAAGGGCATCACACTGCGTCAGCAGCGGGCTGTCGAAAGGAAGCGTCAGGACTTTAAGCGGCCGGCCGGTGAAGGCACTGCCATCGGGTGTGAGCTGCGCGGCGTATTTCACCGGCGGGATAATACAAAGTGTCAGCGCCTGGGACGCGGTACCGCCCGGCCAGCGTGAATAGCTGAGGATGCCGTTAACGGTCTGCGCGACAGCGGCGTTGGTCGGGGCATCACCGGTTTCCGCGATGCCCTGCGTCAGCGGGGCGACCAGCAGCAACATCAGCAGCGCAAAACCGTACGCTGCCTTCACTAAACGGCGGATAAGGTTTTTTACTGACGGGCAAAAAGGTGATCGGGCTTTTCCCATTGAGTCGCTCTGTGTTTCTTCCGTTGAAAGTGTTTCTCCGGAATAAGAATAACTTTATCGGCAATACTTCTGAAAGCGTCAATAAAAAGTTTTTTGCCCCGCTACTTCTGCCGCGCTGTGCCGATTTTTTTACACAAGTCAGGAAAACTGCGCATCCTGAAGGATCGCTAATGGATTCAGGATGACAATTGAATGCTTTTTAAACAGCACTGTTTTAAGCATGCCGACGATAAATAATACACATTGCTGGTATTTCAACCGTTATTAAAATAATAGTCACGGCGATAACAAAATATGACAAAAAATAAATGTTACCGTAATCACTATTTGATGAATTTAAATTGCAGGAAATGTTAATGGATTGGAATTTAAAGGAATATCAGACCACATTTTAGGGATATTCGTGACCATGATCTCAAAGCCACGCTGTTAGCCAGATTTTTATGCTGCCGATAGGTATCATGCCCGCATTAATGGTATGTTTTAGCCGTCAGGATGGTTTTTTCGATGACGGGTGCAGTAAAAAAACATCAACCATTCTGGGGAAACGGACTTATTTTAATAATCAGGTACTGAGGAATCATGGATAATACAACAATCGGGACGCTGTCTGGAAAATCGGTAAGTTCCTGGCGCAAAACTGACACCATGTGGATGTTAGGCTTATATGGAACGGCAATTGGTGCAGGTGTTCTCTTCCTTCCTATTAATGCCGGTATCGGGGGGTTAATACCGTTAATTATTATGGCCATTCTCGCCTTCCCGATGACATTCTTCGCGCACCGCGGATTAACCCGTTTTGTTTTATCGGGTAAAAATGCCGGTGAAGATATTACCGAAGTGGTGGAAGAGCATTTCGGTATTTCAGCCGGTAAATTAATTACCCTGCTTTATTTCTTCGCGATTTATCCGATCCTGCTGGTGTACAGCGTGGCGATCACCAATACCGTCGAAAGCTTTATTACTCACCAGATGCATATGAATGCGCCACCGCGTGCCTTGCTGTCATTGATCCTGATCCTCGGTTTAATGACGCTGGTGCATTTTGGTCAGGATATGATCGTTAAAGCGATGAGTATTCTGGTGTTCCCGTTTGTGGCCGTGCTGATGGCGCTGGCGCTGTACCTTATTCCTAACTGGAATGCGTCGGTGTTTGAAAACGTCTCCCTGTCCGGTAACGGCGTGGGTCACGGTATGCTGATGACGCTGTGGCTGGTGATCCCGGTGATGGTGTTCTCGTTTAACCACTCGCCAATCATCTCTTCTTTTGCGGTGGCAAAACGCAAAGAATACGGCGATGAGGCAGAGAAAAAATGTTCGCGCATTCTGGCATTCAGCCACATCATGATGGTGATCACCGTAATGTTCTTTGTTTTCAGCTGTGTCCTGAGCCTGTCTCCGGCCGACCTGATGGAAGCCAAAGCGCAGAACGTGTCTATCCTGTCTTATTTGGCGAACCACTTCTCCAATCCGGTGATTGAATATATCGCGCCGTTTATTGCCTTTATTGCCATTACCAAATCTTTCCTCGGCCATTATCTCGGTGCGCGTGAAGGTTTCAACGGTATGGTGATTAAATCCCTGCGCAGCAAAGGTAAGAAAATTGCCCTGCCCACGCTGAACCGTTATACCGGCATCTTTATGTTATTAACCACCTGGTTAGTGGCAACCCTGAATCCAAGTATTCTGGGGATGATTGAAACGCTGGGCGGCCCGATTATTGCGATGCTGTTATTCCTGATGCCAATGTATGCCATCCATAAAGTGCCGGCGATGAAAAAATACAGCGGCCATATCAGCAATGTGTTCGTGGTGATTATGGGTCTGATTGCCATGTCAGCGATTGTATTTAGTCTGATTGGTTAATAATTAATATTATTTAATAAAATGAGCGGGGTCATTCCCGCTCTGCTTTCCTCCGTTTTGTTCTTTATTCTGCCCGTCATTTACTTCACATGGAGTGCCCACCATGATCAGCGTCTTCGATATTTTCAAAATCGGTATTGGTCCATCCAGTTCGCATACTGTCGGCCCGATGAAAGCCGGGAAAATATTCACTGATGAACTTATCTCTTCCGGCCATATTACCCAAACGACCCGCGTGGCGGTCGATGTTTACGGATCACTGTCGCTGACCGGTAAAGGCCACCATACCGATCTGGCGATCATCATGGGGCTGGCGGGCAATATGCCGGACGACGTGGATATCGATGCGATCCCGGCGTTTATCCGCAATGTGGAAAATACCGGACGTCTGATGTTAGGCAAGGGCGCCAGAGAAGTGGATTTCCCGGCCGGGTCCGGCATGAATTTCCATTTTACTAATCTGCCTCTGCACGAAAACGGCATGACAATCAGCGCGTTCAACGGCGACGAACTGCTGTACACGCAAACCTACTATTCCATTGGCGGCGGCTTTATTGTCGAAGCCAGCAAGTTTGGCATGCAGGATGAAAATCCTGTCGTGCGCCCGTACCCGTTCCGTTCGGCCAGTGATTTGCAAAAACATTGCACCGATACCGGTCTGTCGCTTTCCGCCCTGATGCTGCAAAACGAACTGGCGGGCCATACGCGGGCAGAAATCAGCGACCACTTTGCGGCCATCTGGAACGTGATGAGTGAAGGGATCACGCGCGGCATTCACACCGAAGGTCTGCTGCCGGGGCCGATGAAAATCAACCGCCGCGCCGCCGCATTGCGTCGCATTCTGGTAACGCAGGATAAAAATAATGTCGATCCGATGGGCGTCGTCGACTGGATCAACATGTATGCGATGGCGGTGAACGAAGAAAACGCGGCGGGTGGCCGTGTGGTCACTGCGCCGACCAATGGCGCGTGCGGCATCATTCCGGCCGTGCTGACGTACTACGATCAGTTTATCCGTCCGATCAGCCCTGATTCCTACAGCCGTTTCTTCCTGGCGTCCGGCGCCGTCGGCATTCTGTTCAAAATGAACGCCTCGATTTCCGGCGCAGAAGTCGGTTGTCAGGGCGAAGTCGGCGTGGCCTGTTCCATGGCCGCCGCCGGTCTGACGGAACTGCTGGGCGGCAGCACCGCGCAGGTATTTATGGCCGCAGAAATTGCCATGGAACATCACCTCGGCCTGACCTGTGATCCGCTTGCCGGACAGGTACAGGTCCCGTGCATCGAGCGTAACGCGATTTCAGCGGTGAAAGCAGTGAATGCCTCGCGCATGGCGCTGCGCCGCACCAGCGAACCGCGCGTCTGTCTCGATAAAGTTATCGAAACCATGTACGAAACCGGCAAAGACATGAACTCAAAATACCGTGAAACCTCAACCGGCGGACTCGCGATTAAAGTCCTGGCATGCAATTGATTTCTTTCTACATCATTTCCTAAAAGGCGGGAAACCGCCTTTCTCGCCCCCTTCGGTTCTTTTCCCTGTGTTATGTTTTTGGTTATCTATACTGCGTAGAAGCGTTTTTTTCACCTGGAAAACAGTTAAAAGGAAAGATCCGGCATGTCTAAATTCTTTATGAATGACCGCAAGACTCTGATTAACGATGTTATCGAAGGGGTGATCCTGACCTCTCCCTACAAAAACCTGGCCAAACTGGACATCGATCCGGCAATCCGCGTCGTCGTTCGCCGTGACTGGGATAAGAAAAAAGTCGCCCTGATTTCCGGCGGTGGCTCCGGCCATGAACCCGCGCATGTCGGGTTTGTCGGCAAAGGCATGCTGACCGCCGCCGTGTGCGGTGAAGTGTTTGCGTCACCGAGCGTCGATGCGGTGCTGAGCGCGATTATGGCGGTTACCGGTAAAGCGGGCTGTCTGCTGATTGTCAAAAACTACACCGGCGACCGGCTGAACTTCGGTCTGGCGGCTGAGAAAGCCAAAGGCATGGGCTATGACGTCGAGCTGGTGATGGTCTCTGACGACATTTCCCTGCCGGATAACAAACAGCCGCGCGGCATCGCCGGAACGGCGCTGGTGCATAAAATTGCCGGTTACGCAGCAGAGCAGGGGAAATCCCTGAAAGACGTCACCAAAATTGCCCAGCAGGCCATTGATGCCACGGCCAGTATCGGTGTGGCGGCAGCCGGTTGCAGCCTGCCGGGTGGCGGAGAAGATGAAGAAGAACAGCGTATCGAATCGGGCCACGTTGAGCTGGGTTTAGGGATCCACGGCGAGCCGGGTGTGTCGACCATGAAAACCCAGAACAGCCAAAAAGTGGTGGATACGCTGGTCAGCAAGCTTGCGGCGCATGTGAAAAAAAGCGACAAGCTGGCGGTGCTGATTAACAATCTCGGCGGCGTATCGCCGCTGGAGATGAATCAGATCACCAAAGAAGTGGTGCATTCAGCGCTTGGGAATTCGATCCGTTATCTGATCGGCCCGGCCTCGCTGGTCAGCGCGCTGGACATGAAAGGCTTCTCGCTCTCTGTGATTGCCCTCAAAGGCGGCATTGAAGAAGCCCTGCTGGCGGATGTGGAAGCGTCCGGCTGGCATCCGCTGGTCAGGTTGGAAAAACTGGCGACCAAAAAAGGCAAGAAAATCAGCGATAAGAAAACCGTAAAAGCCTCATCCAATGCGGAAGTCGGCAAAATCGTGGAAACCATTACCCAGACCCTTTCTGATCTGGAAGATGAGCTGAACAAGCTGGATGCCAAAGTCGGTGACGGCGATACCGGTTCGACATTTGCCACTGGCGCACGCGATATCCAGAAACAGAACAAAGGCAAAAAACTGCCGCTGAACAATGTGGCGGATCTGCTGGGCGTCGTCGGCGATCGTCTGGCAACCGTGATGGGCGGATCCAGCGGTGTGCTGATGTCGATCTTCTTCACCGCCGCCGGTAAAAAGGTCGCTGAAGGCGAGAAGTTGCCGCAAGCCTTGCTGTCGGGCCTTGAACGTATGAAACATTACGGCGGTGCCGATCTTGGTGATCGCACCATGATCGACGCGCTGCAACCGGCGCTGGAAGCCTTAGGCAAAAAAGATGCACTGAAGGGGGCCGCCAAAGCCGCCGCCAAAGGGGCAAAAGACACGGCCAGCATGAAGAAAGCCAATGCCGGGCGATCGTCTTATCTCAGCAGCAACAGCCTGAAAGGGGTGAAAGATCCGGGCGCTGTGGCCGTTGAAAAAGTGTTTGAGGCGCTGGCGAAAAAATAATCTGAGTTTCACTAAAAAAATGGCCTGCGGGAAACCGGCAGGCCATTTTTATGACAACAAAAACGTCAGGTAATCGCATTGGGATCAATCAGCGAATAAAGCTTTTTATCATGGATCCGCTGCGAAATCCGGTACTGGGTTTGTTCATAAATAACGAACTTGCCGATACGGATCGCTTCACGGGAATCCCTGTTAGCAAAATGGTCGTAAACACCGCCGGGATATTTCCCCTTCAGGCCACGGTTAGACCATTTGTTCATTTTCATCTTCCACTCAAGAGAATAATGCGCCAGCGGGCAGACGATCTTTGCCCACGGATCGCAAATCAGTGCGTTCTCGAGGATCCTTCCGTTGTTACGTACAGGCTGGGTGCCGACTAACACCAGGCAATGATCGACCGGATTGGTAATGAAAATACTGAGCACTTTCAGGGGCGTACCGGCGAGTCTTTCCCATTTTTGAATGTTTTCACTGATGTAGCAAAATGCGACGCGGGCATTTTCGCCGCAGTTGCCCGCATTTTCTTTCCCGTTGCGATAATCTTCTTCAACTTTCCGGTAAAGCTGCTGGGCGGAAAGATTGAGCTTTCGCAGACCCCGCACCATGGCACCCCGATCCCTGTCGCCGCCCAGTGAATGCAGCCGGTATTTTTTAGGATCCGACATCATCAGACCATCAATCATTCTTTTATCCGGATAAAACTTATTGGCGGATTTCAGTGACAATCGTGAACGCGTAAAGAGCATGGCTTCGGTAAGCTTGGGCAAGAGTAATTTCTGGAAACGTTTATTATCCATAACGCTAGTTTTCCTTTAAAACCTGTTTCAGTAGTGGAGTATTTGAGCACTCTTTATTGCCGGTATAAAGGAAATGACTTCTTAAGAAATACGGGATCTGCTGAGACCTTCCGCGCCGGAGCAGCCCGGTTAAAACACGGCGCTCAGTCAGAAAACATAATTTGATCTAAAACAATTTTAAGCGATTTGCTCACCCGCCGCGGTTTCCATCCCCGTATAATTTGCGGCCAATTATTTGCCGCCGAACGAAGACCCTACTATGCCAGTCAGCCTGATCCAACCAGATCGCACCCTGTTTTCTTACCCGCGTTACTGGGCCGAATGCTACGGCACTGCGCCGTTTTTCCCGATGACCCGGGAGGAAATGGATCAGCTTGGCTGGGACAGTTGTGATGTGATCGTGGTGACCGGCGATGCTTATGTCGATCATCCGAGTTTCGGCATGGCGATCATTGGCCGCATGCTGGAAGCGCAGGGATTCCGCGTCGGGATCATCGCGCAGCCGGACTGGACCAGCAAAGACGATTTCATGCGCCTCGGTAAGCCGAATCTGTTTTACGGCGTCACCGCCGGTAACATGGATTCGATGATCAACCGCTATACCGCTGACCGGAAATTGCGTCATGACGATGCCTACACGCCGGGCAATGTCGGCGGTAAACGTCCGGATCGCGCCACGCTGGTGTATACCCAGCGCTGCAAAGAGGCTTTCAGCGACGTGCCGGTGGTGCTCGGCGGCATCGAAGCCAGCCTGCGGCGCATCGCCCATTACGATTACTGGTCAGATACCGTGCGCCGCTCGGTGCTGGTGGATTCCAAAGCCGACATGCTGATTTATGGCAACGGCGAACGCCCGCTGGTGGAAGTGGCGCACCGTCTGGCTGCCGGTGAATCCATTACTGATATTCATGACGTGCGTAATACCGCCGTGATGCGCAAAACGGCGCTGATCGGCTGGAGCGGTGTGGATTCCACGCGGCTCGATAAACCGGGGCGGATTGAGCCGATCATGAACCCATATGGCGAAGATTTGCCCTGTTCAGAAGGGGAATTGCCTGCGCCGGATGCGCCGCAGCCGGTGACGGTACGAGCGCCGAAGCCGAAACCGTGGGAGAAAACCTACGTGCTGTTGCCGTCATTTGAGAAAGTGAAGGGCGATAAAGTGCTGTACGCCCATACCTCGCGCATTCTGCATCATGAAACCAACCCCGGCTGTGCGCGTGCCCTGATGCAAAAACACGGCGACCGCTATGTGTGGATCAACCCTCCGGCGATCCCGTTATCTACGGAAGAAATGGACGAAGTGTTTGGTCTGCCGTTCCAGCGCGTACCGCATCCTTCTTACGGCAAAGCGACGATCCCGGCGTATGACATGATCCGTTTCTCGATCAATATCATGCGTGGCTGTTACGGCGGCTGTGCATTTTGTTCGATCACGGAACATGAAGGGCGGATCATTCAGAGCCGCTCTGAAGCATCGATTGTCCGCGAAATTGAAGAGATCCGCGACAGCGTGCCGGGATTCACCGGTGTGATTTCCGATCTGGGTGGCCCGACCGCCAACATGTACATGCTGCGCTGTCAGTCGCCGAAAGCGGAACAAAGCTGTCGCCGCGCGTCCTGTGTGTATCCTGAAATCTGCACGCACATGGACACAAACCATGAACCCACGATCAACCTGTACCGCCGCACCCGCAGCCTGAAAGGCATCAAGAAAATCCTCATCGCCTCCGGAGTGCGTTACGATCTGGCAGTGGAAGACCCGCGTTATATCAAAGAGCTGGCGGAGCATCATGTCGGCGGCTATCTGAAGATCGCACCGGAACATACCGAAACCGGACCGCTGTCGAAAATGATGAAGCCGGGGATGGGTAGCTATTACCGGTTCAAAGAGCTGTTTGACAGTTATTCCAAACAGGCCGGAAAAGAGCAGTATCTGATCCCTTACTTCATTTCTGCGCATCCGGGGACGCGAACGGAAGATATGATCAATCTGGCGCTGTGGCTGAAGAAAAACCGTTTCCGCCTGGATCAGGTGCAAAACTTCTATCCGTCACCGCTCGCCAGCGCCACCACGATGTATTACAGCGGCAAGAATCCGCTTGGCAAAGTGGATTACAAAAGCGAAGACGTGGTGGTGCCGAAAGGGGATCGCCAGCGCCGGTTGCATAAGGCGCTGCTGCGCTATCACGATCCGGTCAACTGGCCGGTGATCCGCGAGGCGCTGACCGCAATGGGCATGCGCCGTCTGATTGGCATCCGGCCTGATTGTCTGGTGCCGCCGGACGGTTTTGATCCGAAGTTTGCCCCGTCTCGTTCGGGCAAAGCGAAACCGGCAGCCACGCGTTTTACCGCTTCAAAAGCGCAAAATCCGACAGCCGGAAGCGGAAAAGGAAAACCCGCCGGTCAGCGGGTTAATCGAGGTAAAAGACCGGTTTAAGATCGTTACTCACCGGGCTGTTATCGGCATTGGCAGGCATCACGTCTGCCATATGCTTCCACCATTTCTGGCAGACTTCCGTTTTCGCCACGGCATTCCATCTTTCTTCTGATTCAATTTCCACATAGCCAAACAGCAGATTGCGTTTTTCATCCAGAAAAATGCTGTAGTGATGTGCGCCGTGGGCTTTCAGGGTTTCCGCCAGTTCCGGCCAGATTGGCGAATGACGACGCTGATATTCGTCGTGTGCATTCGCGTTGACCTGCATCACGAAGGATTTACGGATCATGTTTTTCTCCGGTTAGATTTACTCCCACCCCTGCGAAGGGGAGGGCTGGGGTGGGGTATTAATGGCAGCGTTGAATCTGAAGTTGCCTGCTAAACCCCCTCCCAACCTCCCCCTTCGCAGGGGGAGGAGTAAAGAAATTACACCTTTTTCTTCCCCTTCACAGAGGCAGACACTAGAAACTACATTGCTTTCAGATACAGCTCACGCACTTCTTCGCGGGTTGCGGTGCGCGGGTTGCAAGGCGCACACGGGTCAGCCAGCGCTTTGTCCAGCCAGCCTTCGATATCCGCTTCTGAAATGCCCAGTTCTTTGAAACCGGAAGGAATTCCCACGCGGGTGGATAAGGTGCGGATAGCGTCGATGGCCGCCATGCTGGCCTGCGTTTCACTGATACCTTGCGTGTGCACGCCCATTGCGCGGGCGATATCGGCGAAACGAGCAGGTGCGGATGAGCGGTTAAATTCTTCAACAACCGGCAGCAAAATCGCATTACAGACGCCGTGCGGCAGGTTGTGTGTCGCGCCCGGCTGATGCGCCAGTGCGTGAACCAGCCCCAAACCGGCGCTGTTAAATGCCATGCCTGCCAGATATTGCCCCTGCGCCATTTTCTCGCGGGCTTCGATATCGTCGCCATGATCGACGGCTTTCGGCAACCATTGCGTGATCGTGGAAATCGCCGCGAGCGCCGTCGGATCGGTCAGCGGATGTGCGCCGACGGAAACATAGGCTTCGATGGCGTGGGTCAGCGCATCCATGCCGGTCGCCGCAGTCACGCTGGCCGGGATCTTGAGCATAATTGACGGATCGTCAACGGCGATATCCGGGATCAGATTGGCGTCGATGATCACTTCTTTCACCTGACGCTGACTGTCGATGATAACCGCATTACTGGTGAGTTCTGCTGCGGTGCCTGCGGTGGTGTTAATCGCCACCAGGAAGACACCCGGCTGAGTGACTTTGCCGACACCGGAATACCGTGTGGCTGGACCCGGATTGGCGGTCAGAATTTTGATGCCTTTCGCCGTATCAATCGGGCTGCCGCCACCGAAGGCGATCAGATAATCGCAGTGGTTTTCCTGATACAGACGGAAGCCTTCATCCACATGGGCGGAGGTCGGGTTCGGCACGACGCCACCGTAAACGGCGTAAGGCAGTGCGGCTTGTTTCATTGCGGAGAATAAACTGTCGAGCAGACCCAGTTCGATTAACTGGCCGTCGGTGACGATAAGGGCTTTGCCGTGGCGTTTGGTCGCCAGCATCGCCACCATATCTTCGATTGCGCCCTGGCCGTGAAGGCTGATTTTAGGTAGTGCCAACATGAAACTCATAAAAATTCCCTCTACAGAGTAAGTAAAATAGGTGTTCTGTTGTGCGCTGCTCCGTGGTCTTTGCCATTTCCTGCTACGGGAAACATCCCCTGTTCCCCGTGCAGGATTTATGTGGTCTGGAGCATTAAATGCCGGATCAGGCTTTCAACGCGGCCTCGAAAGGCGTGACGTCAAAACGTTTGCCGAGAGCAATCAGTTCATCAGTCTGAATGGTTTGTTTCATGCCACCCATCGAGATCACTTTCACCAGAATTTCCGCCGATTTTTCAGCGGTGTCGATCAGGCCAAAGGCGTCATCCAGTGTCGGGCCGCAGCCGAAGATACCGTGGAATGCCCACAGCACCAGGCTGTGATGTTGCATACGGTCGGACGTGGCGGCACCAATGCCGTCGGTGCCCGGCACCATCCACGGCACAATGCCCACGCCGTCCGGGAAGACCACCAGACATTCGGTGCTGCATTCCCACAACTTGCGGGTGATTTTGGCGCTGTCGAGTTCCAGCACATACGTCAGTGCGATCAGGTTGGTGGCATGGCAGTGCATGATCACGCGATCCTGACCGTTTGTAACACGTTTACGCACGGCATGAGATTGCAGATGCGAGGCCAGTTCTGAGGTCGGTAAGCCGCCCGCTGTCAGGCCCCACAGAATTTTATAGCTGGCGCCTTTGTCATCGAGCTGGATAACGGTCAGCGCTTCAGACGGAGCCAGTTGCACGTTACGGAAAAACTTACCGGAACCGGTCACGATGAAGTATTCGTTGGCCAGATCAGGCGCATGCTGTGTCAGTTCAACCTGACGCGGCTGGGCGTAAAAATCGTTCTTATAAGGGGCAACGTCTTCCGGTAACAAACGCATGCTGACGTTGCCGCCGTTGCGCTCATCCCAGCCTTTCAGCCACATATCGGTGGTCGCTTTGACCATGCCTTGTACAAACCACGAGCTAAATAATGTTTTCATCGGTTCTTTCCTGCGAATAAGGTGAATGCGTTTCTGTGGTGTTCAGCGGCAATTAACGTTTTGCCAGCACGCTGGTTTCGTAATGACGGACGGTATCCAGCCACTGCCCCCCCACCGGTACATCGTGGCGCTGGCAATACATGTCCCACACGGCCTGCCATGGCAGGGATTTTTGTTCTTCCAGCAGCGCCAGACGTGCGGTGTAATCGCCTTCCGCTTCCAGTTTTTTCAGTAAATCAGTCGGTTCCAGCAGGGCTTTCAGCAGGGCTTTTTTCATGTTGCGGGTACCGATAACCCAGGCCGCGATGCGGTTGATCGAAGCATCGAAGAAATCCAGACCGATATGCACGCGGTTGAACAGATCATGGCGAACGATTTCGCTGGCGATGGCTTGTGTTTCGTCGTCCAGCAGCACGACGTGATCGCTGTCCCAGCGCACCGGACGGCTGACGTGAAGCAACAGGCGCGGTACATACAACATCGCGGCGGAGATTTTGTCGGAGATAACTTCGGTCGGGTGGAAGTGACCGGCGTCGAGGCACAGCGCGGTGCCACGGCTGGCGGCATAGCCGAGATAGAATTCGTTAGAGCCGACGGTGTAGCTTTCGGAACCGATACCGAACAGTTTGCTTTCAACGGCATCGATATGTTCAGAGAGATCAAATTTTTCAGAAATCACTTCATCCAGTGCACTCAGCAGACGCTGACGCGGTGCCAGACGATCCACGGTGACGTCTTTCATGCCATCTGGTACCCAGATATTCATGACGGACGGTGTGCCTAATGCGCGGCCAAACGAGGCAGAAACACGACGGCTTGCCTGGCAGTGTTCGATCCAGAACTGACGGATTTCCGGGTTGGCGTGAGACAGCGTGAAGCCGTCGGCACTCATCGGGTGTGAGAAGCAGGACGGGTTGAAATCCAGACCCAGTTTGTTTTTCTTCGCCCAGTCTACCCAGCCGGTGAAATGCTTAGGTTCAATTTCATTACGGGCAACAGGCGTATCGGATTCCAGATAAATCGCGTGCAGGTTCAGACGGTTAGGGCCGGGTATCATGGAGATCGCCAGTTCTAAATCGGCACGCAGTTGCTGTGCATTTCGCGCTTTGCCGGGATAGTTACCGGTCGCCTGAATACCGCCGGTCAGGCCGCCTTCAGGGTTTTCGAAGCCCGCGACATCATCCCCCTGCCAGCAATGAATGGATACGGGCAGGGTATCGAGTTGTTTGATTGCTGCTTCGGCATCAATGCCCAGCTGTGCAAAGCGTTCTTTGGCAAGTGTCCATGCTTGATCGATAGATGAAGTCATACTGCGAGCTCCTCATTGGCGTGACACAGCGCCTGAAAACGGCGCCAGTGAATAGCAAAATCCGTGTGATTACGGGGAATGTAGTGGCGTTGCTCGAAATTCGTGGCAACGATGCGACGAAATTCAGCGGTATCTTTGACGGCGTTCAGCGCCATCAGCTGGCAACCGATATTGCCCAGCGTCGAAGCCTCAACCGGACCGGCGCTGACGCTGACCTGACAGACATCGGCACAAAGCTGGTTCAGGAACTGGTTCTGGCTGCCGCCGCCGACGATGTGAATGTCTTCCAGCGGCATGCCTTGTAAATCAGCCAGTTGTAAGGCGATTTTGCGATACAACATGGCGAGGCTGTCGAAAATGCAGCGTGCCAGTTCAGCCTGAGACTCCGGCACCGGATCGCCCGCCTGACGGCAGGCATCGCGAATGGCATCCACCATCGACGGCGGATTAATAAAGCGGTCTTCGTTCGGGTTAATCAGATAGGTGAACGGCGTGACGTTTTTCGCCAGCGTGATCAGTGACGGCAGATCCTGAATATTCAGTTCGCGGCACACCCGCTGGAACAGCCACAACCCCATGATATTTCTCAATACCCGATAGCTGCCGTTAATGCCGCCTTCGTTAGTGATGTTGTCGTGCAGTGCCTGCGCATGGTTGAAGGCTTTCGGGCTTTCGATGCCCATCAGGGACCAGGTGCCGGAGCTGAGATAGGCGCTGCGGGAGCTGGTGAGCGGGGCGGCCACCACCGCGCTGGCGGTGTCGTGTGTCGCGACGCTGAATACCGGCACGCTGCGTCCGCGCGGGCTTTTCCACTGTCCGGGCGAATTGCCGGGCAGCGTTGGTTTTTGCAGCCAGTGACGCGGAACGCCTGCCAGTTTCAGCAAATCCTCATCCCAGTCGCCGGTGGCGAGATTAAGCATCTGCGTGGTGCTGGCGTTGGTGTATTCCCAGTTCATTTTGCCGGTGAGGCGATAGAGGAAATAATCCGGGATCATCAGCATGTGTGCGGCTTTGCTGACGATGTCGGGCTGCTGTTCGCTCAGCGCACGCAACTGGTAAAGGGTGTTGAAGGGCATGAACTGAATGCCGGTTTTCTGATACAGCGTCTCGCGGCTACATTGCTGCGCCATCCGTGCCATCACGCCGTCGGTACGGCTGTCACGGTAAGCGACCGGCAAACCGACACGCTGACCCTGTTCCTCAAGCAATACGTAATCCACACCCCAGGTATCAATGCCGATACCGTCAAGCGGAACACCGGAAGCATCGAGGCGATTCAGCCCCTCAAGGATGTGTTTTTCCAGCGCATCGAGATCCCAGGTGTCGTGACCGTCAACGCGGATCAGGTTGTTGGGAAAACGATGGATTTCCTGCAATGTCAGCGTCGCTGCCGGATCGGGATCCTGACGGGTAAACGTCGCCAGCATCACCCGGCCGCTGGAAGCGCCGAGGTCAATAGCGGCAAGATGGTGAGTTCTCATAGCGGCCATTCCTTATTGAATATGCGGCCAGTGTAGGGGAGGCGTTTCGGGGGTACCTTCCGGTGATTGCCACCGGTTTTGGCGGGATGGCAGCATTAAAAAGGTAGATGCGAGGCAGATCACATAACGCTCCAAAGCTGGTTCATGCGGGGGGTTGCAACGTCAGCGTAACGCCGGAGAGGCGATTGTGATCTTTGCCGCAGATCCGCATCACGACAGGGGCAATCTTTGAAATATGACCGCTTATGACGTTTTTAACGCCGTGGTTTGAAGGTAAGGATGTCGCGTGCAGGGTAGGGTTGTTTCCCGAAGCATAATGATGTTGAACCGGAGGCAAACAATGACGTTACTGAGAGGTGATGATTATTTTGCGGCACCTGAGCTGACCGTGACGGTCGAGCGGCGTCTTCCGCAAGATGTCTTCCCGGAGCACTACCATGATTTCCACGAGATTATGCTGGTGGAAAGCGGATCAGGTGTGCACATCTTTAATGACAACCCTTACACACTGACGGCCGGAACGGTCTGTTTCGTGCGCGCCAGCGATCATCATCTGTTTGAGAATGTGGACAATCTTCGTCTGACCAATGTGTTGTTTCGCTCACCGAAAGCCTTTCGCTTCATTCAGGATGTCGGCCATTTTTTGCCGCAGGAACACCACTATCAGTCGCAGATCCACTGGCAACTCAGTCCTTGTGTGTTGCAACAGGTCCTGAACTGCATCACGCAGCTGGAGGCGCTGCCTGCCAGCGTGGAAATGGAACATATCGCCACGCGCGAAAGCCTGTTTTTACAGCTGCTGATCCTGCTTTATCAGGACTGTTTCCAGCCACAATTGCGAGATACATCGGAAAACAAGGTCAATCAACTTTTGCAATGGCTCCAGTCCCATTACAGTGAGGATGTTAACTGGACTGAAGCCGCAGAACGTTTTTCACTGGCGCTGCGAACCTTGCACCGGCAGATGAAGCATTACACGGGCATGACGCCTCAGCGGTATCTCAACCGGCTGCGTTTATTAGAAGCGCGCCGTCGCTTACATCATAGTGATCAAAGCATTACCGATATCGCGTATGCCTGCGGGTTCAGTGACAGTAACCATTTCTCGACCCAATTCCGTCGGGAGTTTTCGGTGTCGCCAAAACTCATGCGTGATCAGCTACGTTAAGCGGCACCCTCTTGCGGTCTTCGGGATAACACACCGAAATCGCCTCGTTTATTTTGTCGTCAAACGGGTATGAGATTGCTGCTATGTCATTGAGACTGAGTAAGAATGACTTCTTCCTGACCGGCATGAATTCGGTCGTGGTGGCCGAACGCCATCCCCAGGCGGATTTCCCCAGCCATGACCACGATTTCGATGAACTGGTCATCGTCTGGCGCGGAAATGGTCTGCATATCTGGAACGATATCCCTTATCCCATCACCTGCGGTGATCTGTTTTATATTAACGCCCGGGACCGGCACAGCTATGAGTCAGTAAATGAGCTGGCGCTGGATAATGTGCTGTTCTGCCGTGAGCGTTTCGGGCTGGCGGCTGACTGGTCACAACTGTTGCCGGAGGAGAATGCCAGTCAGGAACAGCGATACTGGCGGCTGAGCACGCTCGGGATGTCGGTTTTGCGCGATAAAGTCGATGAGCTGGCGAAAGAGTGTATGAAGTCTGAGCCGCTGTCGGTGCAGCTGAGTGAAGCCCTGCTGATGCAACTGGCGTTGTTGTTGCTGCGTTTTCGTCACCGGCCGGACAGCGGCGCGTTGCCGGATGCCCATCAGCTGGATTTATTGCTGATGGCATTGCGGGCTAACGTCGCCGAAAATTTCCATCTTGAGACATTTTGTCAGCAACATCAGCTGAATCCGCGTGCGTTGCGTGCGTTGTTCAAACAGCATACCGGCATGAGCGTAACGCATTACTTGCGTCAGCTGAGGTTGTGCCGGGCGATGAGTTTGCTGCGTTACGGCAACATGACGATCAGTGATGTGGCGGCGGAATGCGGATTTGATGACAGTAATTATTTCTCTGTGGTGTTCAGCCGCGCCTGCGGGGTTTCACCGCGTGACTACCGCCAGCGTTTCGTGGGGCAGTCAGGAAAGATGTCGCCGCTGAACTCACCGGTGATGACGGCAGAATAAGTTCTGCCGTCAGGTGAAAAGGGGTTAACGCTGCGCTTACAGCGCCATGCCCATCCCCACGATGTTGGCCGCCAGAATAATCACCAGCGCGCCGATACACAGAACGCGCACCGGTTTCCTGCCCACGCCAATCCATTCCTTGAGCACCAGTCCGACGATACCGCCGCACAGTACGTAGAAACTCATGTGCAGCATCCAGCTCATGTAATCATATTCTGCCGGAATGCTGGCGTGTCCCCAGGCGTAGAAGAAAAATTGCAGATACCACATGACGCCGCCAATGATGGAAAAGACCGCATTGGTGAGCAGCAGTGATTTTGCCACCGACATATCGGCGCGGAACGAGATCGTTTTACGGGTTGCCAGACGGATGATACAGAAACCCAGGTTAACGATGGCGCCGCCGCCCATGATGATCACATAACTTGGCAACGCGACGTAAAGCGGGTCGATACCCAGCTCACGCGCGGTTTCGTGCATCGGCACGGCAGCACTCATGGCGAACGACATCCCGGCAGAGAAAATCCCGCACATCACGGCCAGAACCAGCCCTTTGCGCAGGTTGAACTCTTCGGCTTTAATCCCCAGCGCTTTCTCTTTCAGGAAACCCGCGTAGCTGACAATCGCCACGCCGATAACGGCAACAAATACCCCCAGCAGCGTAAGCTGGCCGCCCGCAGTGCCGAATAGCATGCCAATTTTGCCCTGCAGGACCGGTGTCATCAGCGTGCCGATAATCAGCGTGATACCGATCGCGATGCCAATCCCCATCGACATGCCGAGATAGCGCATGGTCAGGCCATAGTTGATGTTACCGATGCCCCACATGGCGCCAAACAGAAATACAGGCAGCAGGGTCGCGAGGCTGAATGAGCCGTAATAGGCCCAGAAATCAGGCAGTAAAATGTAGCTGACGGTCCAGGGTAAAATGATCCACGAAAAGAAGCCGCCGAGCGACCACATGGTTTCCCATGACCAGTGTTTGACTTGTTTAAAGGGCGCGTAGAAGCAAGCTGCGCTGGCTGCTCCTATCAGATGCCAGATGATCCCTAACACTATCGAATTGTTCATACACTAAGCCTTTTATATTTGTAGGGTGGTGAGATAAGCAAATACGCTGCGGTTAACTGATCCTTCAGAAATCGGGGCAGCGGGTGGCCGGTAGTGTAAGAAGTGCCCAGTCAGGCAGCCTTCCAGTCAGTGCCACTGTGAAAAGCGTGCTGGCACTCGCCGGAAGGTATACATGAGTCAGTTCACAAATTCAGTAACGCAGGGGATAATCACGTAAAAACAAGAAGCTAGCCCATGAGGACAGGGTCTGAGAGACGCACAAAATGGATGGCGCAGACGCGGACAGAGAAGGGGGTTAGGAATTTTATTATCCGGTATTATTTCCGGCAAGGTTTGGCAGGGTTATGGATTATTTACGCAGGAAGAATACGCGCGAAGTAACATGCTCGCGTAACATTTAATAAAGGAAACAAGCCTGTTTACTTTCAGCCAGATTGATTAATCTGGCTGAAAGTTGAATGGTTATGCAGAAATAATGAATGGCGGGCTTCAGTTAAGAATATCATTGCAATGAGTCATCGCCAGCAGAAAAATGAATAACATTAAACGTGGTGTTATTAATGTTACGGGTAAACTCCCCTCAGGCTAATTTTTCTTCGATGATTTCCTGCCTGTCCCGCTGTTCTTCCCAGGCATAGAATATTTTATTCCTGCCACTGTTCTTTGCTTTATACAGTGAAGCATCGGCACTGCCTAACGCCTGAATAAAATCGCCTTCTTCCAGTGCGGCAAGCCCCGCGCTGACTGTGACATGTGTGGAGACTTCGGCATTAAATAAATGCGGGATATTCAGCCCCAGCACTTTATTCTGGATACGTTCAGCCATACGGACAGCGTGTTCCTGTTTGACGTTGGACATCAGCACCAGAAACTCCTCCCCGCCGTAGCGCACCACCACATCCCGCGAACGTACCGCATCGCGGATAGCCGCAGAGACACGCACCAGCGCCTGATCGCCCATACTGTGGCCGTAGTTATCGTTATAGGCTTTGAAATGGTCGATATCGAGCAGCATGACATAATGGCCAGATGCCTGACTGAACAGGGTTTCCAGCTTATTTTGCAGGCCGCGGCGGTTGTACAATCCGGTCAGGGGATCCAGCATGCTCAGATCGCTGAATTTCTCCCGTTCGCTGTAAAGATTCGAGACCATTCTGCGGGTAAATTCATCGCTGCGTTTGAGCATCAGATGGTGCAGCCACAGCCCGATAAGCGGTAATGACACGGTAAACACGATGCGTCCGACGTGTTGAAAATCGTCCAAAAAGATGACGCAAAGAGTAGAAGGTACTGCGTGAAGGCAAAAAGCCAGAAAATTATCTGACAAAGCGATGGCACTGATAAAGAATATACTGAGTAAACTCACCAGCAGGTAATTCTTATCCAGATGGCCAATTTGTTCGAAACGTAATGCAATTTGCCACGCCCATAACAGGCCGACCATCACGGAACACATATTCAGATGGGCAGAGTAATTTTTCTTACTGAAAAAAGAAAATATTAACCCGGCAAAGCAAAGTCCAAAGATCAGTACCAGCGGAAGGGGAGTTGATGCCGCGTTCTCTGGTGGGTAAACCATACTAAATAGGGCAGTGGCACTATTTAAAAAAAAGAATAGCAACATCGCCAACCGATGTTTGCTTTTCAGCAGCTCATCATAGGAATGAGATATCATCAAATGTACTCTATTTATTGTGTGTTGTGCTGAATAGATAAAGTGTCTTATCGCCCTATACCGCGTGCTTATTCCATTAAGACAAGTTCCATGCAGGCAGGCTAATAGTACTAATCCGTAATTATTAGAATGCAATAAATATCGTTTTTATCGTCACTGTGTATTTATGGCTGTTTTATAATTTGATTTAACGGCATCAAAATTAGCACTTTTGTCGGCAGGTGTCACCCATACGAAGGACCCGCAAGCAAATAGGTGGTAAATGAGAAAAAATCCTATATGATATTAGTTCTCATTATCAACGTTTGGAGCAGGGTTATGATACCGGCAATTGTCATGGCATGTGGGATCTGGGCGGTTGTATGGATGCTGGGTAAGCGCCTGACCAGTGGCTGGGGCGTCTTGTTGCCTTGCGCCCTGATGCCTTTGCTGGCGCTGGCACATATGTCGCTGGATCAGCTGCGTGTGCTGGTCGTCGTCGCCATGCTGGTGACGCTGGGCATGTTGTTCCACCGCACGTTACGCCATTATATGCTGTTGCCTTCATTCATGGCGCTGGCAGGTGGTCTGGCTGCGGTTACGTTGAATTTTAGTTTGTTGTAATACAAGGATATTTTGAGATGAAAAACAGAAAGCACAATAAATCTGCAGGGATTTTTTATTTTTTGAAACTGAAAGAAGTGTTGCAGGAAGGAAAACCGGAGGAACAGAATCATGTGGTGCGAAGAGAGGGACTTGAACCCTCACGTCCGTAAGAACACTAACACCTGAAGCTAGCGCGTCTACCAATTCCGCCACCTTCGCACAGATGATTTCTGCTTACTGCTGATTCGACTTATATCACCGGAGTGGTGCGAAGGGAGGGACTCGAACCCTCACATCCGTAAGGACACTAACACCTGAAGCTAGCGCGTCTACCAATTCCGCCACCATCGCGTACCGTGCCGTGCAATATAAATCTCGTGATTGTATTGGTGCGAAGGGAGGGACTCGAACCCTCACATCCAAAGGACACTAACACCTGAAGCTAGCGCGTCTACCAATTCCGCCACCATCGCGTTCCAATTGATTACTGCATTGATGCGTTCATAAGAATGTCATCAGTGAGTAACACAACCACGGAGGCGAATTCTAGAGATTTTCCCGGGTGCGTCAACAGTTATTTCCCCCATTGCGGACGTTTGATGTAAAAAACAGCATATTCCCGGTGAATGGTTCCCTGTGTCAGTGCGTCGTCAGGTTAATCGATGGTTTAATAAACGATTTTTCCGTTAACGCTGTCCTGTACATGGGGCGGAACCGGCCCGGAAAACAACCGGATCAGCCAGTCCAGCAGGACACGGATCCTCGGTGCCAGAAAACGTCCCGGCGGATACATGAGGTACAGCGGCATCGGCGGCGGCCGATGCTGATGTAACACTTCCACCAGACTTCCCTGTGCCAGTTCCTGCTCCATGGCCAGTTCTGAGGCCTGAATCAGGCCAAAGCCCGCTTTTGCGGCGGCGACATAGGCGTCTGCTCCGCTGACGGTCAGCGTGCGGGTGAGCGCCCGCTTTTCAACCTTGCCGTCAGTGACAAATTCCAGATGCGATTCTGTCCGCTGATGCGCGAAAAAATACCCTACAGCCTGATGTCCCGCGAGATCTTGCGGGGTCCGCGGCGTGCCAAATTTCGCTAAATAGTCCGGCGAGGCGCAGGTAATCTGCCTGAGATCGGCCAGATGGCGTGACTGCAAATTTTCATCTTCTGAAGGCCACGCGCGCAGCACGCAGTCTGCTCCCTGGTCCAGCAAATTGATGGCGTTATCATTGGCGCTGATGCTCAGGGTAATCTGCGGATATTGCTGATAAAAATCCGGCAGCGCCGGGATCACCATCACGCGCGCCAGCGAATGCGGCATGTCGATCCTGACGGTGCCGGCGGGCTGATTTTTGTGATGGGCAAAAAGCGAGTCCGTTTCTTCCAGCGCCGCCAGCAATTGCAGGCAACGCTGGTAATAGATTTTACCTTCGTCAGTGATTTTGACCTGTCGCGTGGTGCGTAAAAACAGGCGGACGCCGAGCCGCTGCTCCAGCCCTTTCAGGGTGGTGCTGACTGTCGCACGGGGCAGATTAAGGTCTTCCGCTGCCCGGCTGAAACTTTCCAGCTCAGCGATACGAATGAAAATTTTCATCGCCTGAATGTGGTCCATAACCTTCCGCCGATTGTTTGTGATTTCTGAACAGTGTTGCACGTTTTCACTGATTTATCTTTTCCTGCATAACAACCAGACTTCATCACGTTACTTCTCCCTCACTGAGTCTTAAGGAAAAAACATGAAACAACGTCAGTTAGGTAAAAACGGTCCGTGGGTTTCTGCGCTGGGACTGGGTTGCATGGGCATGAGCGATTTCTACACCACCGGTCTTGATGAAAAAGAGTCACTGGCGACGCTGGAACGCGCGCTGGAACTGGGCGTCACGATGTTGGATACCGCCGACGTCTACGGGCCGCATACCAACGAAGAGCTGCTGGGGCGCTTTCTCAAAGGGCGTCGCAATCAGGTCTTTTTAGCCACCAAATTCGGTATCGTGCGGGATCCGGCAAATCCGCAGGCGCGCGGCACCAACGGTCATCCTGATTATGTGCGCAAATCCGTAGAAGCCAGCCTGAAGCGTCTGGGCACCGACGTTATCGATCTCTATTATCAGCACCGTCCGGATCCGACCGTGCCGGTCGAGGAGACCATGGGTGCGCTGGCGGATCTGGTGCGTGAAGGCAAGATCCGTTATATCGGGCTGAGTGAAGTGCCGGTGAGCATTCTGGAGCGGGCGCATAACGTGCATCCGGTTACGGCGCTGCAAACCGAATATTCGCTCTGGTCGCGGGATGTGGAAGCGGATATTTTACCGGCCTGCGAACGTCTGGGGATTGGTTTTGTGCCATACAGCCCGCTGGGTCGCGGTTTTCTGACCGGGCAAATCCGTTCAGTGGATGATCTTGATGCCGACGATTACCGTCGCGACAGCCCGCGTTTTCAGGGTGAAAATTTCGCGAAGAATCTGCAACTGGCGGAAAAAATCGGAGAACTGGCGCAGGAGAAAGGCGTGAAACCGTCGCAGCTGGCGCTGGCCTGGGTTTTATCGCGCGGTGACAACATGGTGCCGATCCCTGGCACCAAACGTCGTCATTATCTTGAGGAAAACATCGCCGCGCTTGATGTCTCCCTGAGTGAAGCCGAAATCGCGGCGATCGAAGCAGTCTTTCCTTTCCGCGTGGCAGCAGGGGATCGCTACAACGCAGAAATGATGCGTATCCTCAGTGTCTGAACAGGGTAAAACGGATTAACGTTTTTTCTTTTTCAGATCCCGTGGCGGACGTCCGCGTACGGCTTTGTACACCTTGAAACGGCCATTTTGTGCCAGCACTTCATGGCTGCCAAAGGTCTCATCGAGCAGAGCGGCGTACGGCAGGAAGGCGTTCGCCACAATACGCAGTTCGCCGCCAATGTTCAGATGGCTTACCGCACCGCGGATCAGTTGCTCCGCCGCCGTCAGGCTGGTTTGCAGCCCTTCGTGGAATGGCGGGTTGGAGATGATCATATCGAAACGACCGGCAATGTCGGAATAGACGTTGCTGGCGATCACTTCGCCCGGCAGGTCGTTCGCGGCCAGTGTCGCGCGGCTGGCTTCGATAGCGGCTGCGCTCACATCGCTCAGGGTGATTTTCATCTTCGGCGAATACATCGCCAGCACAGAGGCCAGCACGCCGGAACCGCAGGCGACATCCAGCACTTTGCCTTTCACCGGTTCTTCGAAGCTGTTGATCAGCAACAGGCTTCCGCTGTCCAGACCTTCACGGCTGAACACGCCCGGCAGGGTTTTGATGGTCACTTCTTCGACCATGTATTGATCCCACCAGCCGTCAGCATCAAATTCAGGCTGTTTTTCCAGACGGCCATGATACAAACCGCAACGACGCGCGCTGTCGACTTTGCTCAGTTCACACAGACCTTCCAGCGTGGTTTCCGCACTGCGGACACCACTGCGGTTTTCACCAATGACAAACACATCGATGCCGACCGGCAGTTGGGACAGCAGGTTAAACAGCTGGAATTTCGCTTCCAGTTTGCTCTTCGGCCAGTAATAAACCAGCACATCACACGGGGCGATGAATTCAGCATCCGCCACTAAACCAAACTGAACGTGGTCACCCAGCGGTTTGCTGAGCATTTGCCAGTGGTGATACATATTGGTGTGGACGCGGACTTCTTCGGCGTCGATTTCAGCAGGCAGGCTGTCTTGTAAGTCACCGGCGAACAGGACGCGGCGGCCTTCAAATTCTTCGCTATGGCGCAGTATGACTTCGCTGGCCGGAGTTAATGCAGACATCAGGATAAGGCTCCTCAGGGTTTGGCCCGCGATTATATACTCTTCGCCCCTGATTGAGTAATCGAGCTTTATTGGCGCATATTCGATGTGTTTGCTAGCATAGCCGGGCTTTTCGCATTTCAACGGGCAGGAAACAGGCATGGCATCCAGACGAGATACATTGTTACAGCAACTGGGGATTACTCAGTGGACGCTGCGCCGGCCTGCGGTATTACAGGGCGAAGTGGCGGTCAGCCTGCCCGCAGACACCAGACTGCTGATTGTGGCCGATGTGCCGCCTGCTGAAGATGATCCGCTGGTGAATGATGTCCTGCGCAGTCTGGCGTTAACCGGATCTCAGGTTTACCGCCTGACACCTGAACAGGTGACGATGTTGCCCGAAGAAACCCGCTGCAATATATGGCGGCTGGGGCAGGGCGAACCGCTCACCCTGACCGGCCCGCAGTTATCCAGTCCGGCATTGGCCGAACTTTATCAAGACGCCGGCGCCAAACGCGCGCTCTGGCAGCAGATCTGTGAAAATGAACAACATTTCTATCCTGACGCCCGCTGATCTTCCCCGTGCCTTCGTGATTGAACAGGCCAGCCATGCCTTTCCGTGGACTGAAAACACGCTGGCCAGCAATCAGGGCGAGCGCTATCTGAACCTCAAAATCATGCAAGGCGAAGTGATGGCCGGTTTTGCCATTACCCAAATCGTGCTCGACGAAGCCACACTGTTCAACATTGCTATCGATCCGGCGTTTCAGCGTCAGGGCTTAGGCCGCATATTGCTGGAAGAGGTGATACAACAGCTTGAGCAAAAAGATGTTTTCACCTTATGGCTGGAAGTCCGCGCCTCCAACGCCAAAGCCATCGCGCTCTATGAAAGCCTCGGCTTTAACGAACTCTCCATCCGCCGCAATTACTATCCCGCCGCACAAGGCCGCGAAGATGCCATCATGATGGCGCTGCCGCTGGGCTGATACTGTAACAACATCTCATTTACTGTAATTGATATTTTTTACATCCAATGAGTTGTATTCCTGCCTGATTACAATTAAAAAGGTGTAATTGTTTTTATTTACAGTTAAAGCGTTGTAATCAGCGTTATTTACAGCAAATTAGATGTAAAATAGCATTATTACAATTAATATGTTGTTGGGTGAACCTGAAAATAGCTAGTGTGTTGTAAGTGGTCTGTCAGGAGATAGCAAATGAGAACTCTCAATGAATTGCCTGCCTTATTAAAACAAAAACGCCTGCAGCTGGGGCTGAGCCAACAAGATATGCGTATGAGAACGGGGATGACTCAGCAGCAATATCAGAAGATTGAAGCGGGCGCGGATCCCCGTCTTTCAACATTACTCAGGCTCCTGGAAGGCATGGAACTGGAGCTCATGCTGGTGCCGCGTCAGCGTGTACAAGAGATTAAAGAGCTGCTTGATTCGACAGTCAGCAGTTGTCATCGCCCATCTGAACGGGAATCAGAGAGTCTTAACAATGACTGGGATGACATCTTACGGGATCTAAAGGAGTAAACATGGAAAAGCGGGTGGAGTCAGTCGAGGCCTTGGCACTGTATCTTGATGAGCAGCGTGTAGGGGTTTTAGCGCATTATGCAGGCAGCCGCAATATACTGTCTTTTGCCCCGGAGTATCTCGAACTGCCCGTCAGTCAGCGTCCCGTGTTTACATTGACGCAAAAAGTGGGGGCAGAATATCTCAATAAGCCGCTTATCAGTTTTCACAAGCTTCCCCCCGTTCTTTCAAATTTGTTGTCAGAAGGCGCATTGCGGGAATGGATGGCGGTGACGCTAAAAGTCCATCATGACGATGAGTTCCCATTACTGGCCTATGCCGGTAACAACCTGCCAGGTGGGATAACCGCCGTGCCACTTAAGGGGGGCGAAATACCTGACTGGGCGCTGACTTCTCGTGGCGACAAACTTGAAGCCGTTCAAATTGATGTTTCGCATAGCGCAGACAAATTTTCTCTGGCAGGTGTCCAGATGAAGTTCTCTGCCTTACGACAAGATGACCGTTTCAACGTGAGTACGGATGTCGGGGGAGACAGTTGGATTATCAAAACTCCGTCAACGGCACATGGTGCAGTGCCTGAGAATGAATTTAGTGCGATGAAATTAGCGCAGGTAATCGGGGTCAACATCCCTGAGATTAAGCTTGTTGAGCTTCGAAATCTGGTCAATTTACCTGATATCCCTTTACCTGATGAGCCTTATGCTTACGCGATTCGTCGCTTTGACCGCACGGACGAAGGGCGTGTGCATACCGAGGATTTTGCACAGATTTTTCAGGTTTATGCGCGGAATAAATATAAGGGCTATAGCTACGACGATATTGGTCGTGCTCTTTACAGAGTGGGCGCGGGAGGAATCATCGATATTCAGCAGATGGCGCGCCGGATGCTGGCGAACATTTTAGTGGCGAATGGGGATGCCCATCTAAAAAACTGGACGGTGATCTACCCCAATCGAGTGGACGCTGTCCTTTCACCTGCCTATGACATTGTTTCGACCAAACCCTATGTTAAGAGGGAAGAGGGTGTGGCTTTGAATATGGCAAAAGAAAAACGATGGGGTGTGATTAATATGCAGACCTTCGAGCGCTGGGCTGAAAGAATTGGTGTACCGTGGTCTGCCGTTGAAGTTCATCTTAATGAAGCCATTGAAATTGCACGTGAACGCTGGCCAGATTTGCTTACAGAGCTGCCGATGCTTGAAGAACATAAAATAGTTCTGCGAGAACACTGGGCCTCGTTGCCCACCGACTTCAGGCTTTGAGATTTTCCTGAACAGAGCACAAAAAAACCATTGATTGCCCATCCCGTCTAAATCAGTGAAAATAGCCGGCTATAACTTTTATTACCGCTTTGCCTGACGTCACCTTCTGACGTGATGTGAATACCGATGCAGGGCGGACCAACCGCAGAAACGTGAAAAACATGTCTCCAAGTGAATACGCCCTTGAAGTGGCCAAGCGCCGCACATTTGCCATCATCTCGCACCCCGATGCCGGTAAAACCACGATCACAGAAAAAGTCCTGTTATTCGGACAGGCCATTCAGACCGCCGGTACCGTAAAAGGCCGTGGCTCCAGCCATCACGCCAAATCTGACTGGATGGAAATGGAAAAACAACGTGGTATCTCCATCACCACGTCTGTGATGCAGTTCCCGTACAAACAGTGTCTGGTCAACCTGCTCGACACCCCGGGGCACGAAGACTTCTCCGAAGATACCTATCGTACCCTGACCGCCGTCGACTGCTGTCTGATGGTGATCGACGCCGCAAAAGGTGTAGAAGATCGTACCCGTAAGCTGATGGAAGTCACCCGTCTGCGCGATACGCCGATCCTGACGTTCATGAACAAACTTGACCGTGACATCCGCGATCCGATGGAAGTGATGGACGAGGTAGAACGCGAGCTGAAAATCGCCTGTTCGCCGATTACCTGGCCGATCGGCTGCGGTAAATTGTTCAAAGGGGTATATCACCTCTATAAAGACGAAGTGTATCTGTATCAGACCGGTAAAGGTCACACGATTCAGGAAGTGCGTGTCGTTAAAGGGCTGGATAATCCTGAACTGGATGCGGCGGTGGGTGACGATCTGGCTGCGCAGCTGCGTGATGAGCTGGAACTGGTACAGGGCGCATCCCATGAATTCGATCACGAAGCTTTCCTGCAGGGCGAACTGACACCGGTGTTCTTCGGTACGGCACTCGGTAACTTTGGTGTCGATCATATGCTGGATGGTCTGGTGGAATGGGCGCCTGCGCCGATGCCGCGTAAAACAGACGTGCGCGAAGTGAAAGCCGATGACGAGAAATTCACCGGTTTCGTGTTCAAAATTCAGGCCAATATGGATCCGAAACACCGTGACCGCGTGGCATTTATGCGCGTGGTGTCCGGTAAATATGAAAAAGGCATGAAGCTGCGTCAGGTGCGTACCGGTAAAGACGTTGTCATTTCCGACGCGCTGACCTTTATGGCCGGTGACCGTTCGCACGTTGAAGAAGCGTACCCGGGCGACATCATTGGTCTGCATAACCACGGCACGATCCAGATTGGCGACACCTTTACTCAGGGTGAAAACATGAAGTTCACCGGCATCCCTAACTTCGCCCCTGAACTGTTCCGTCGTATTCGTCTGCGTGACCCGCTGAAACAGAAACAGTTGCTGAAAGGTCTGGTACAGCTTTCTGAAGAGGGCGCGGTGCAGGTGTTCCGTCCGATCTCTAACAACGATTTAATCGTCGGTGCGGTCGGTGTGCTGCAGTTTGAAGTGGTTGTGGCACGTCTGAAAAGCGAATACAACGTGGAAGCGATTTACGAATCCGTGAATGTCTCGACGGCGCGCTGGGTAGAATGCAGCGACGTGAAGAAATTCGAAGAATTCAAACGCAAAAACGAAACCAACCTCGCGCTGGATGGCGGCGATAATCTGGCGTACATCGCGCCAACTATGGTGAACCTGAATCTGGCTTCAGAGCGTTATCCGGAAGTGAAATTCCGCAAAACCCGCGAGCATTAATCGGTTCCCGTTTCAAAAAAGGCGACATGACTGTCGCCTTTTTTATTGCTGCTTAATAAGCTATTAAATAATTATATATTAAATAGCGTATCAGGCTTTTTGTTTCATTACTTCTTTGTATATATTTTTTGATGGAAATACGCTCAGTTTATTAAATATACTTAATTGTATTTATTAGTGCTGTTCGTTATTTTTAGGTTGGCTTGTTTCTTAAAACCTATGTCATTATACGCGGGCCACAAATCACTTCATATTTATTCAATATACATCGCAATGAAGTCATGCTTTGTATTTATGAATTAATAAAAATAGTCTTAATCCACCATAGTTTCAAATAGGTTTTCTCGTGAAACATATATGTATTCTATGAATATCCCGCCGTGGCAATGATATATATATAAGGAATGTAAGTTATGAAAATGAATAAAATCACACAGATGTTGTGTGTTGCCGGTCTGACGATGGCCTCGGCCAGCGCGTTTGCGCTGGAAGCGTGGAACGGACAGGAAGGCGGCGACACCTATGAAGTCATCTTCGACGGCAGTGTTTACTCCAACGCCTGGTGGGTCGGTGCGACCAATTGCCCGGGCACGGCTGAACAAGATCAGGGTGCCAATCCGTGGCGTAAAGTGCGCGACGCCTCAGCGACGGAAATGAGCCAATATGGCAATCCGACCGTTTGTGAAATCGCCGGTGATGGCACTCAGAACCATTATGTCGATTACGACAGTAGCCGTGATTATTTAGCCGGTGATATTGTTCTGGCGAATGGAATGACCTACAAAACCGCCAAAGCCACCCCTGCACACAGTTTCGCCCCTGCAGAAAATAACCCGTGGGTCGTTTATGCGCCGCCGCCGGTCTGGAGCAGCAGCACCACATATAATCAGGGTGATAAAGTCCAGAAAAATGGCGTTATGTACGAAGCGCTGTTCTATACCATTAATAATGACCCTTCACTGGCGGAAAATCAGAATCCTGAAGGCAATAATGGTCACCCGTGGAAACCATTAGGTCCGGTGCAATCTTATTCTCAGGATCAAATTGATCATGCTCCGGCATTAGATCTCAATACATTGTATCCAGCTAATTCATTAGTGAAATATAACGGTAAGAATTATCAGTCTTCTGTAATGGTTCAGAAAGTGAAACCTGATGATGTGACACCGTGGGCTGTTTATATGGACTGGAGCGGTACCAAAGAACGTGTGGGTACTCCGAAGAATCCATGGCCAAAACAGTTCTATGCGCCTTATGTCGATTTCACCTTAAACATGCAGCCTGATCTGGTGGGTCTGGCGAAAAACCAGAACGTTAACCATTTCACCATGGCCTTTATGGTCGCTAAAGATGCTAACACCTGTGTGCCAACATGGGGCACCGCTTACAGCGTCACCAACTACGCACAGTACAGCAAAATCAAAGCATTGCGTGAAGCGGGCGGCGACATCATGGTCTCCATCGGCGGTGCCAACAACGCACCGCTGGCTGCGGCCTGCCATAACGTGAATGATCTGGCACAGCATTATTATGACATCGTCGAAAACCTGAACCTGCAGGTGCTTGATTTTGATATCGAAGGCAACTGGCTGGCGGATAAAGAATCCATCCAGCGCCGTAATGCCGCGGTCAAAGTCGTGCAGGATCGCTGGGCAGCGGAAGGCCGTCACATCGGCGTCTGGTATACCCTGCCTGTTCTGCCAACCGGCCTGACCCATGAAGGCATGGAAGTATTGCAGGATGCCAAAGATCAGGGCGTGGTGCTGACCGGCGTCAACGTGATGGCGATGGACTACGGCAACGTTCAGTGCCAGTCCGCCAATACCGAAGGCCAGAACATCCACGGTAAATGTGCGACTTCCGCCATCGACAATCTGTTTGCTCAGGTGAAAGGTTTATACCCTGAGAAGAGCGCGGCACAGGTTTACGCCATGCTGGGGACGACCCCGATGATTGGCTATAACGACGTACAGGGCGAGGTATTCTATCTCTCTGATGCCCGTCTGGTTTACCAGCAGGCGAAAGATTATGGCCTGGGTATGATCGGTGCCTGGTCTATGGCCCGCGATCAGCCGGGTGTGTCCGGACAAGTCTCCGCTGAACACAGCGGCATGACCCCTGAACAGGCGCCGCTCTATGCTTACAGCCAGATCTTTGCGCCAATCACCAGCGGTTCAGCGGCACCGGTTGCCACCAATACTCCGCCGGTTGCGAATGCGGGTATGGCACAACAGGTTAACGGCACCGGTGTGATCACTCTGGACGGCTCTGCCAGCACCGATAAAGAGGGCGACAGCCTGACGTATCAGTGGAAGCAGATTTCCGGCCCGGCAGTGACACTGCAAAACAGCAACTCTGCGAAAGCGACCTTCAGCGTAGCGCAGCCTGTGACCAATGCGGTTTACACCTTCTCGCTGACCGTGAGCGACAGCGAAGGCAGCACCACAGCACAAACCAGCGTGAATGTGATTGATGCGTCCAAACCTGTTGCACCGTCCATCTCCATCGAGCCGTCTTATACCGTGAATGCGGGCGAATCGCTGACACTGACTGCCAAAGTGACCGATCCGGATACGCTGGCTGCGGATCTGCATTATCAGTGGGCGAACCCGGCCGGGCTGCCTGTTGCACCGGTTCAGGGTGCAGCATCCAACACTGAAGTGATCACGGCTCCGCAAGTGACCGCAGATACACGCTTCACTGTTGACGTAACCGTCACCGATAACACAGGTTTAACGGATACCGCGACCACCACCATTCTGGTGAAAGCCAAAGCGGCGGCCACTGGTTACGACTATGTTTATCCGCAAAGCAGTGAGAAATATGTTGCGGGTACCAAAGTCCTGGGCAGCGATGGCGGCATCTATCAGTGCAAACCGTTCCCATACTCTGGCTGGTGTGGTCAGGCTTCCTGGGCTTATGCGCCAGCGACCGGGACTAACTGGCAGGATGCGTGGGATAAGCAGTAACCTGAAACCGAAGTCTGATTTTTAAAGCAAATTTCTGACGCAATAATGTCAAATGGCTCCTTTTACAGGAGCCATTTTTTTATCTGACGACTGTCAGTCTCCAGATATTTCTTATCACTATGCCGATATTTTGTGCAGATTTAGGGGGAAAACTTCGGACTTGTCTGCATTAGGGTTCCTATTCGACGATCTTCCTACACTTTTGATCAATCTTGACTATATTAAATGTGTGTTCCGGAAATGGTGGCTTAAAGCACTACTTTGAAGTCACCATGCAGAGAGTTATATCGTGTGGCAATTAAAAGCCAGAAGAAAACAACGCACTCTGCTACAACGGAAGTAAAAACAGCAGCAATACAATTTGTTAGAAGGCGTCACCAAGAATGTGACGTACAGGGCCGCAATTCAGGCTCATAAACTGAAAGGAAGAAATCGATGAAAAACTCTAAATTTGCCTATTCCATGATGGCCGTTGTTCTGGGTACCGCGCTGATGAGCGGTAGTGCATTAGCAGCCAGCACAACGGATAGCGCAGGTGCAAAAATCGATAGTTCCATGAAGAAAGTTGATAACTACATGGGCGACAGCGCCATCACAGCAAAAGTGAAAAGTGCTTTGGTGGACGATAAAGCCATCAAAAGCAGCGACATTTCTGTCACGACCAATGCCGGCATTGTTACGCTGAGCGGTTTTGTCGGTTCGCAGGCTGAGGCCGAACAGGCTGTTGCCGCAGCCACCAAAGTTGAAGGTGTGAAATCTGTCAGTGACAAACTGCACACCAAAGACAGCAAAGATCAGAGCGTCAAAGGCTACGCCGGTGACAGCGCGACCACCGCGTCTGTAAAAGCGAAACTGCTGGCGGATGACATCGTCCCTTCACGTAACGTGAAAGTGGAAACCACTGACGGTGTGGTACAGCTCTCCGGCGCAGTGAAAGATCAGGCACAGTCTGATCGTGCCGAAAGCGTAGCGAAAACCGTTGATGGCGTGAAAAGCGTTAAAAACGACCTGAAAGTCGCACCGTAACGGCTCGTTGAACCACCCGGCGCCCTCCCACGGGCAGGGCGCCACATCTTTTGAATAATGCATAAAAATATTTGTGTTGCCCGCTCTCTGTTTGGGACAGACAACATTTGCCTGAAGTTCGAAAAATATCGTGACGGAAGCTCTAACACTTTCATTTTTCGACTACCTTTATTAAGTAGGCTGTTTTTTAGTTCCCGGCGTACTGCCGGTTAATAAAGTGTCATCAGGCCTCTGTTGAGAATGAATCAGGCCCGAAGCGGGGCACCACCTTTTAAACTGGCAAAGTGAAAATAGGGTAAAGGAGAAGCTTATGTTTCGTTGGGGCATTATCTTTCTAATCATCGCGTTGATCGCGGCGGCTCTTGGTTTCGGTGGTTTGGCGGGTACAGCTGCCTGGGCTGCAAAAATCGTATTCGTAGTGGGTATCATCCTGTTCCTGGTCAGCCTGTTTACCGGTCGTAAACGACTCTGACGCATTAACCTGTGATGCCAGACTGCAGTAAATAATGACATCGCCCCCTTCACTGAAGGGGGCGATTTTTTTGTGCCTGTGGCACGCATCCCGTTAACAGGACGTAACGATTTTATCGCCCGATTTTGGCAAGAAATTCACCCAAGCCGGTAAGACGAGGTATGCTCAGAAATGAAGGCCAACTGAATAAGGCCATTTTTGTCATGCCGACTTTGTGAGGAAAGTGCGTTGGGATACCGAATACCTGTCACGCTGGGCAATATCGCGCCGCTGGCGTACAAACCCTATACGCCGGGAAAGATCGCCCTGGTATGCGAAGGCGGCGGGCAGAGAGGCATTTTTACTGCAGGGGTGCTGGATGAATTTCAGCGCGCGCGTTTTAATCCCTTTGATTTATATCTGGGGACCTCAGCGGGCGCGCAAAATCTGTCCGCCTTCGTCTGCGGGCAGCCCGGCTACGCCAGAAGGGTGATCACCCGTTACACCACCAGCCCCGACTTTTTTAATCCTCTGCGCTTTGTGCGCGGCGGACACCTTATCGATCTCGACTGGCTGGTCGAAGAAACCGCCAAAAACATGCCGCTGGCGATGGATACCGCCGAAAAGCTGCTCATCGATGGCCGTGAATTCCTGATGTGTGCCTGCCGCAGTGACGATTACGCCGCCAACTATTTTTCCCCGACGCGGGAAAACTGGCTGCCGGTGATCAAAGCCTCCAGCGCCATTCCGGGATTTTATCGTCTCGGCGTGGATCTCGATGGCGTCAGCTATCAGGACGGCGGGATCAGTGACGCGATCCCGGTCGAGGAAGCCTATCGCCGTGGCGCGGATACCATTGTGGTGATCCGCACCGTGCCGTCGGCGATGTTCTATACGCCGCAGTGGATGAAACGTATGGAGCAATGGCTGAGCGAAAGCAGTCTGCAACAACTGGTGCGCATGATGCAGCACCACGAAGAAAGCTATCACCGTATTCAGCAATTTATTGAGAATCCGCCAGACGACGTGCGCATTTTTGAGATCTTCCCGCCGAAACCGCTGGCCAGTCACGCGCTCGGCAGCCGTCTGCCTGCCCTGAATCAGGATTATCATCTTGGCCGCCGTTGCGGGCGGTATTTCCTGTCTGCCGCGTCACACTGGCTGTTGCCGCGTGAAAATGAGCGCCCTTATCCGCACATCGAGCCACGGGTCACCCGCCGTCCGAAACGGGTTATCGTGCCGCAGGACGAGCCGGAAAATGTGATCCCGCTGGCGGCCTCGGTCAGCACGGCGGAGCAAATTATTCTCGATCCTGCCGTGCTGACGGATATGGTGGCCGACGGCGGCGTGGTGCGTCCGGCGGCATTTAAAGACAGCGTGGTTCATGACCCGCAGCCGAAACGCGCGGCGTCTGATATGCCACCGCCGGAAAGCGCGGCGCCATCAGAAAATTATCCGTCCAGCGAGGGCGAAAAGCTGTGAGTCATACCTTCGTCGATACGCACTGTCATTTCGATTTTCCGCCCTTTACCGGTGCGGAAACCGAAAGCCTGCGTCTCGCCGCCGGGGCGGGCGTGCGGCAGATTATTGTTCCGGCGGTCACGTCCGATCGTTTTCAGGGCATTCTCTCGCTGGCAGAAACCTTCCCGCCATTGCACGCTGCGCTGGGCTTACATCCTCTTTATATTGCAGAGCACAAAGACAGTTGTCTGGAGTTACTGGATTCGCTGCTCAGCCAGCGGAGCCGGAACCTGATCGCGGTCGGAGAAATCGGGCTGGATTTGTACAGGGAAGAGCCACAGTTTGAGCAGCAACAGCGGCTGCTGAAAGCGCAGTTCGCGCTGGCAAAGCGCGAGGCGCTGCCGGTGATCTTGCATTCCCGCCGCAGTCACGATCAGCTGGCGGCCATGTTGCGTCAGGCAAAATTACCAGCGACCGGTGTGGTACACGGCTTTGCGGGCAGTCTTTCGCAGGCGCAGGCGTTTATCAAACTGGGCTTCGCGATAGGTGTGGGCGGCACCATCAGCTATGAGCGCGCGCAGAAAACCCGTCATGTGATGGCTGAACTTCCCCTTTCTTCTTTACTGCTGGAAACCGATGCACCGGACATGCCGTTGCAGGGCTTTCAGGGGCAGCCGAATCGCCCGGAGCGTGCGGCCTGCGTGTTCGAGGTTCTGTGCAGCCTGCGCAGCGAAACGCCGGAACAGATTGCCGCTGCCTTGCTCGATAATACCCGCCGCGTATTTGATCTTCCTGTCCGTTAATTCCCCAGATAGCCGGTTTTGTGATTTAAATAACATTTATTTTTATCTTTCATGGCCTTTTTCAGCTGTACATCTGACAGGTGGCGATTTCTGTTCTCTTTAAAATGTTATTATTATAACATTGCTCGTAAGATCGCCGTTCGGTGATCGCCGTGTGGCCGCCCGGACTCCGTTTGTCATGATTCGGGTATACACTCATATAAAGGTCGAATACTGAGCATAACGGCAGTGAAATGTGATTTAGATCTCATTTCGCCAAGCAACGTTGCAAGCGGTTTTCATTTTGTGTGAAATACTGCACACAGGAACCTGATGTGACGTGTTCAAATAGTCACAACGAACTGGCTTGTGCCAGTCAAAGCGCGGTGAGAAGGATCTCAGTTGCCACGTAAGCCATGACACGCCGCTTACGCACGCTATCTTCAAGGAACCAAGTCCGCTCGCCAACGTGCAGAATTCCCCTGCCGGCGTCTAACGCCGCAACGAATTCATGACTGTATGCTCAGTTCCGGCCGGTCGCTGGAATTGAAAATTGTTGGAGAGTTATATGACCGATTTAACCGCCGCAGCGCAACGTGCGCTGAACCTGATGGATTTAACCACCCTGAACGAAGACGACACCGATGCAAAAGTGATCGCGCTTTGTCACCAGGCGAAAAGCCCGGCAGGTAACACCGCTGCTGTCTGTATTTATCCTCGTTTTATTCCTGTTGCCCGCAAAACCCTGCGCGAGCAAGGCACGCCGGACATCCGCATTGCGACCGTGACCAACTTCCCGCACGGGAATGACGATCTTGAGATCGCGCTGGCAGAAACCCGCGCGGCGATCGCCTACGGTGCCGATGAAGTGGACGTGGTCTTCCCGTACCGCGCATTGATCGCCGGTAACGAGCAGATTGGTTTTGAAATGGTGAAACAGTGCAAAGAAGCCTGTGCCGCTGCCAATGTCCTGCTGAAAGTGATCATCGAAACCGGTGAGCTGAAACAGGATGCGCTGATCCGTAAAGCCTCCGAAATCGCCATTAAAGCTGGCGCTGATTTCATCAAAACCTCTACCGGCAAAGTGCCTGAAAACGCCACGCTGCACAGCGCAGAGCTGATGATGAGCGTGATTGCTGAGATGGGCGTGGGCAAAACCGTCGGTTTCAAACCGGCCGGTGGCGTAAAAACTGCTGAAGATGCCGCGCAATATCTGGCGCTGGCTGACCGCCTGCTGGGCCGTGAATGGGCTGACGCACGTCACTTCCGTTTCGGCGCCTCCAGCCTGCTGGCAAGCCTGCTGACCACGCTGGGTCACGCTGGCCAGAAAGCCACCAGCAGCTACTAATCACGGTTGTTATACGGATACCGGCGCTGCGTTATGGCGTCCGGTATTCGCGTCCACATTTAGCATCCAGCTCAGGCAGGGGGATACCTTGTTTCTCGCACAAGAAATTATTCGTAAAAAACGTGACGGTCAGCCTTTAAGCGACGAAGAGATTCGTTTCTTTATCAACGGTATTCGTGACAGTCAGGTGTCAGAAGGACAAATTGCCGCGCTGGCAATGACTATCTATTTCAACGACATGACCATGAATGAGCGCGTGTCGCTGACCATGGCAATGCGTGATTCCGGTACCGTCCTGGACTGGAAATCGCTCAATCTGAATGGTCCGATTGTCGACAAACATTCGACCGGCGGCGTGGGTGACGTGACGTCCCTGATGCTGGGGCCGATGGTGGCGGCCTGCGGTGGTTATGTGCCGATGATTTCCGGCCGTGGCCTCGGTCATACCGGCGGCACGCTGGATAAACTCGAAGCCATTCCGGGTTTTGACATTTTCCCGGATGACAGCCGTTTCCGCAGCATCATTCAGGATGTCGGCGTGGCAATTATCGGCCAGACCAGCTCGCTGGCACCGGCGGATAAACGCTTCTATGCCACCCGCGATATCACCGCAACTGTCGATTCTATTCCGCTGATCACGGCGTCGATCCTCGCCAAAAAACTGGCCGAAGGGCTGGATGCGCTGGTGATGGACGTCAAAGTGGGTTCCGGTGCGTTTATGCCGACCTACCAGCTGTCCGAAGATCTGGCGCAGGCGATTGTTGATGTGGCGAACGGCGCGGGGTGCAAAACCACGGCGCTGCTGACCGACATGAATCAGGTGCTGGCATCCAGCGCCGGTAATGCGGTAGAAGTGCGCGAAGCGGTGCGCTTCCTGACCGGCGAATACCGCAATCCGCGTCTGCTGGAAGTCACCATGGCGCTGTGCGTGGAAATGCTGCTGTCAGGTGGGCTGGCAAAAGATGACGCAGAAGCCCGCAGCAAATTGCAGGCCGTGCTGGATAACGGCAGGGCCGCAGAAGTGTTTGGCCGCATGATTGCCGCGCAGAAAGGCCCGACCGATTTCATCGAGAATTACGACAATTACCTGCAACGGGCGACGCTGAGCAAACCGGTATATGCCGAAGGCAACGGGATTGTCAGCGCGATGGATACCCGCGCGCTGGGCATGGCCGTGGTGTCACTGGGAGGCGGACGTCGCCGCGCCAGCGATGCCATCGACTACAGCGTCGGTCTGACCCATATGGCGCAGCTGGGCCAGCAGGTCGATACCCGACAGCCACTGGCGATGATCCACGCCAACAGTGAAGCGGCCTGGCAGCAGGCAGCGCAGGAAGTGCGTGCGGCCATTGTTCTGAGTGACAACGCGCCGGAAAGCACACCGGTGGTGTACCGCCGGATCGGTGGTAACGCTTGACTTCAGGCCACATCGCCCCCATTTAAGATTGATCAGGTGCGCGGCAGTTCCGCGTGACCCAATGCGTAACCATTCGCAGGAGAGCAAAATGAAACGTACATTTATCATGGTGTTAGACTCATTCGGTATCGGTGCCAGTGAAGATGCCGAGCGCTTCGGCGATGCCGGTTCTGACACTCTGGGTCATATCGCGGCTGCCTGTGCGCGTGGCGATGCGGACAAAGGCCGTCAGGGCCCTCTGAATCTGCCTAACCTGACCCGTCTGGGGCTGGCGAAAGCCGCAGAAGGATCCACCGGTAAAATTCCTGACGGCATGGACGGTAATGCCGAAATTACCGGCGCCTATGCATACGCCAGTGAACTGTCTTCCGGTAAAGACACCCCGTCAGGCCACTGGGAAATCGCCGGTGTGCCTGTGCTGTTTGACTGGGGTTACTTCAGCGATACCACCAACAGCTTCCCGCAGGAACTGCTCGATAAACTGGTAGAGCGCGCCAATCTGCCGGGTTATCTCGGCAACTGTCACTCTTCCGGTACCGTAGTGCTGGATGATCTGGGCGAAGAGCACATGAAAACCGGCAAGCCGATTTTCTACACTTCTGCCGACTCGGTCTTCCAGATTGCCTGCCATGAAGAAACCTTCGGGCTGGATCGCCTGTATGAACTGTGCGAAATCGCCCGTGAAGAACTGACCGAAGGCGGCTACAACATTGGCCGCGTGATTGCCCGTCCGTTCATCGGCGACAAAGCCGGTCACTTCGAACGTACCGGTAACCGTCACGATTTAGCGGTGGAACCACCGGCTCCGACCATCCTGAAAAAGCTGGTTGATGAGAAAAACGGCCACGTGGTGTCTGTCGGTAAAATTGCCGATATCTACGCGCAGGTCGGTATCACCAAAAAAGTGAAAGCCACCGGTCTGGACGCGCTGTTTGACGCGACCATCAAAGAGATGAAAGAAGCCGGTGACAAGACCATCGTCTTCACCAACTTTGTTGATTTCGACTCCTCTTACGGCCACCGCCGTGATGTGCCGGGCTACGCTGCCGCACTGGAATTGTTCGACCGCCGCATGCCGGAATTGCTGGAGCTGGTGAAAGAAGATGACATCATTATCTTCACCGCTGACCACGGTTGCGACCCGACCTGGCGCGGCACGGATCATACCCGCGAGCACATCCCGGTCTTAATCTATGGCCCGAAAGTCAAACCGGGTTCATTAGGCCACCGCGAAACCTTCGCGGACATCGGACAGACCGTCGCCAAATACTTCGATCTGACACCGATGGATTACGGCAAATCCATGCTCTGATACTTTTCTTACGCGGCCAGTCTCTTATACTGGCCGCGTTTTTTATAATGAATATGACACCTCGCTGATTAAGGAATAAGAAGATGGCAACTCCACACATTAATGCTGAAATGGGCGACTTCGCTGACGTCGTGCTGATGCCGGGCGACCCGCTGCGCGCCAAGCACATCGCAGAAACGTTCCTTCAGGATGTGAAGCAGGTGAACGACGTGCGTGGCATGTTGGGTTTCACCGGCACCTACAAAGGCCGTAAAATTTCTGTGATGGGTCACGGCATGGGCATTCCTTCCTGCTCCATTTATGCCAAAGAACTGATCACTGAATTCGGCGTGAAGAAAATCATCCGTGTCGGTTCTTGCGGCGCAGTGCGTGCAGACATCAAACTGCGCGACATCGTGATCGGCATGGGTGCCTGCACAGATTCCAAAGTGAACCGCATGCGTTTCAAAGACCACGATTACGCGGCTATCGCTGATTACGACATGGTACGCAACGCGGCTGACGCGGCGAAAGCCAAAGGCATCAACGCGCGCGTAGGCAACATCTTCTCCGCTGACCTGTTCTACACGCCAGATCCGCAGATGTTCGACGTAATGGAAAAATACGGCATTCTGGGTGTGGAAATGGAAGCCGCCGGTATTTACGGCGTGGCTGCAGAATTCGGTGCAAAAGCACTTACCATCTGTACCGTTTCCGACCATATCCGTACGCACGAGCAAACCACTGCCGCTGAACGTCAGACGACCTTCAACGACATGATTGAAATCGCGCTGGAATCCGTTCTGCTGGGCGATAAAGAATAAATTCTGCAGATATTGCAGAGACTAAAACGGGCACCGATGGGTGCCCGTTTTGCTATGCATAGCCAGGGTGATTAAGCTGTTTTCCTGAATCACTTCGGCCGGCTGCGTTTCAGGCTGCGGTAAGCGGCCTGTGCCGCTTCTTTGGTTTGTGCTTCGGTCGCAGGTTTGGCGGGCACTACGTCGGATTCCGGTTCCGGGATGTTCAGCACCGGCGGCGGGCCGAACTCATCCGGTTCTTCTTCCTGCTCATCATCTTCTTTTACCGGCTTGCTGGCGGTCAGCAGGAACGGCGACTGCTGCCAGCGGGAACGGCGGCCTTGCAACAGCGTGCGGGCCAGAATAATACCGACGCCCAGCGCGGCGAGCATCATCAGACGCAGCAGATTGGTGGTGTTATCCACCTGCTTGGATTCTGTCGCCAGCACGTGCGTGTCCAGCGTGATACGTAAAAATCCGCTCGGGCCGTTTTTATCTTCGATCGGCACCACAATCTGATGATTGAAATAGCTGCCCGCCCGTTTACCATCCAGCGAGAGACGATCCCGTACCGGCACCTGTTCGCCCGCGTGCGCGACCAGAGAGCCGTCAGACTGGTAAACGCTGGCGTCGAGAATGCGACTGCCATCGGTAAGCTGACTCAAAATAGTGGAAATTTGTGCGATATCAGCGCCATCATTGTCGCTGTCCATCAGCGGCGCGAGGGAAAACGCCACCTGTCTGGCGAGCGTCTGGGCAAGCTGTTCCACCTGCGTTGAACGTGCCAGCTGATGTCCGAGACTGAAATAGGATGCGCCTTGCATGAGGATGACTAATAATGCCAGACTTATCAGTACGATAGCGGCACGATGCAGGCGAAATTTAAGTTTGGCCTTAGCCATTCTGTTTCCTTGCGTTTTTCGATGACTTTATGTTGCCAGAAGACGTCACGATAAGGTAGCTTGATGCCTCATTTTACCCTGCATCCTTCAAGCTGCCTCTGCGTTGGCTGCCTTCATTCACTCCGGTCACTGACCTGTGTCAGCTCCCGGAGATTCATTCAGTTGCCGCCTTGATGCAACTCGAATGATTTTGGGTAAATAGTGATATTTGTTTTTCTAATGCCATAACGCCCTACAGGAGCCATCATGCCAAACAGTCTGACCTATTGCGATCTTCCTGCGGAGATCCATCAATGGCCGGGACTTCCCCTTTCATTGAGCGGTGACGAAGTCATGCCGCTGGATTACCGGGCAGGACACACCGGCTGGCTCTTGTATGGCAGAAAACTTGATAAAACGCGCATTACGCTGTTCCAGCGCCGCTTAGGCCGCGCTCTGGTGATTGTCAGTGCCTGGGCCGTCGAAGGTTATCAGGTGGTGCGTCTGGCCGGTTCACTCACTGCTGACGCGCAGCTTCTCGCCGAATCCTTTGAATTTGATGTCGCTCAGCTGGGCAAAGTGCCGTATCTGCGCGCACCGGGTCTGCTGGTGATGGACATGGATTCTACCGCGATTGAGATTGAATGCATCGACGAAATTGCCAAACTGGCCGGCGTCGGTGAGCAGGTGGCGGAAGTCACGGAACGCGCCATGCGTGGTGAGCTGGATTTCTCCGCCAGCCTGCGTCAGCGCGTCGCCACCCTGAAAGACGCGGATGCCAGCATTCTGCAGCAGGTGCGTGAAACCCTGCCGCTGATGCCGGGGCTGACCGTGATGGTTCAGCGTTTGCAGGAAGCAGGCTGGCACGTGGCCATTGCGTCCGGCGGTTTCACCTATTACGCCGAATATTTGCGTGACCAGCTGAATCTGGTGGATGTGGCCGCGAACGAGCTGGAAATCCGTGACGGTAAACTGACCGGCCGGGTGATCGGGCCGATTGTGGATGCACAATATAAAGCTGATACCCTGCTGAAACTGGCGGAAAAACTGGGGATTTCCCACGAACAGACCGTGGCTATTGGCGATGGCGCCAATGACCTGAAAATGATGGCGGTGGCAGGCATGGGTATTGCTTATCACGCCAAGCCAAAAGTGTATGAGCAGGCTTCCATTTGTATCCGCCATGCTGATTTACTCGGCGTGCTGTGTATTCTCAGCGGTAGCCAGGCATTATAAATTTCTTCTGAATATCATCGAGGTAAGTTGTGGCAAAAGCAGCAAAACGTGCATTTGTGTGTAATGAATGTGGCGCAGATTATCCGCGCTGGCAAGGGCAGTGCAGTGCCTGTCAGGCCTGGAACAGCATTACTGAAATCCGTTTGGCCGCTTCGCCGACCGTGGCGCGTAACGAACGTCTGACCGGTTATGCCGGTGATGCGGGCGTCAGCCGTGTGCAGAAACTTTCTGACATCAGCCTCGATGAACTGCCGCGTTTCAGCACCGGTTTTAAAGAATTCGACCGCGTATTAGGCGGTGGCGTGGTGCCGGGCAGTGCGATCCTGATCGGCGGTAACCCCGGTGCGGGGAAAAGTACGTTGCTGCTGCAAATCCTGTGTCATCTCAGCGAGAACATGAAAACCCTGTACGTCACCGGTGAAGAATCACTGCAACAGGTGGCGATGCGCGCGCACCGCCTGGGGTTGCCGACGGCCAACATGAACATGCTGTCGGAAACCAGTATCGAACAGATTTGTGACATTGCCGATAAAGAACAGCCGAAGCTGATGGTGATCGACTCCATCCAGGTGATGCACATGGCGGATATCCAGTCGTCACCGGGTACGGTGGCACAGGTGCGTGAAACCGCGGCCTATCTTACCCGTTTCGCTAAAACGCGCGGCGTGGCAATTGTGATGGTAGGGCATGTGACCAAAGACGGTTCGCTGGCCGGTCCGAAAGTGCTTGAACACTGTATCGACTGCTCTGTGCTGCTCGACGGCGATGCGGACTCGCGTTTCCGCACACTGCGCAGCCATAAAAACCGTTTTGGTGCGGTGAATGAGCTGGGCGTATTTGCCATGACCGAGCAAGGGCTGCGCGAAGTCAGCAACCCGTCAGCGATTTTCCTCAGCCGTGGCGATGAAATTACCTCCGGCAGTTCGGTGATGGTGCTGTGGGAAGGGACGCGTCCGCTGCTGGTTGAGGTGCAGGCGCTGGTCGATCAGTCAATGATGGGCAATCCGCGTCGTGTGGCGGTGGGTCTTGAACAGAACCGTCTGGCGATCCTGCTGGCCGTATTGCACCGCCACGGGGGGCTGCAGATGGCCGATCAGGATGTGTTCGTCAACGTGGTGGGCGGCGTGAAGGTGACGGAAACCAGTGCCGATCTGGCGCTGCTGCTGTCGCTGGTATCGAGCCTGCGTGACCGTCCGCTGCCGCAGGATCTGGTGGTCTTCGGCGAGGTCGGGCTGGCCGGTGAAATCCGTCCGGTGCCGAGCGGACAGGAGCGTATTACCGAAGCCGCAAAACACGGCTTTAAACGCGCGATTGTGCCCCATGCTAACGTGCCGAAAAAAGTGCCCGCCGGTATGCAGGTGTTTGGCGTGAAAAAACTGGCCGATGCGCTGGCGATCCTCGACGATTTGTAACGGTTAACCGCTGTCGCTGCTCAGTGCCTTTGTGCTATTTTTTGTTTAGTACAGAAAACCTGAGGACAAGGCATGTCACAGTTCGACTATCTAAAAACCGCGATTAAACAACAGGGACGCACGCTGCAACAGGTGGCCGAAGCCAGCGGGATGACCAAGGGTTATCTCAGCCAGTTGTTGAATGCAAAGATAAAAAGCCCCAGCGCCCAAAAGCTGGAGGCGTTGCACCGCTTCCTTGATCTTGAGTTTCCCCGTCGCGAAAAGAATATCGGCGTGGTGTTCGGCAAGTTTTATCCGCTGCACACCGGCCATATTTATCTGATCCAGCGCGCCTGTAGCCAGGTGGATGAGCTGCATATCATCATGGGCTATGACGAGCCGCGCGACCGCGAGTTGTTTGAGAACAGCTCGATGTCCCAGCAGCCGACCGTCAGTGACCGTCTGCGCTGGTTATTACAAACCTTCAAATACCAGAAAAACATCCGCATTCATGCCTTTAACGAAGAAGGGATGGAGCCGTATCCGCACGGCTGGGATGTCTGGGGCCGTGGCATTAAAGAGTTCATGAGCCAGAAGGGCATCGAGCCGAATACCATTTATTCCAGCGAAGAGGCCGATGCGCCGCAGTACCGCGAACATCTCGGCATTGAAACGGTGCTGATCGACCCGAAACGGTCGTTCATGAATATCAGTGGCCGCCAGATCCGTCAGGATCCGTTCCGCTACTGGGATTACATTCCGACCGAGGTCAAACCGTTTTTCGTGCGTACCGTGGCGATTCTGGGCGGTGAGTCCAGTGGAAAATCCACGCTGGTCAATAAGTTAGCCAACATCTTCAACACCACCAGCGCCTGGGAGTATGGCCGCGATTATGTCTTCTCGCACCTTGGCGGTGACGAGATGGCGCTGCAATATTCCGACTACGATAAAATCGCGCTCGGTCAGGCGCAGTACATTGATTTTGCGGTGAAATATGCCAACAAAGTGGCGTTTATTGATACCGATTTTCTGACCACACAGGCCTTCTGTAAAAAGTATGAAGGGCGTGAGCATCCGTTTGTGCAGGCGCTGATGGATGAATACCGCTTCGATCTGGTGATCCTGCTGGAAAACAATACGCCGTGGGTTGCTGACGGCTTGCGCAGTCTGGGCAGTACCTCTGACCGGATGTCATTCCAGAATTTGCTTATCGGGATGCTGAAACAGAACAACGTGGAATATGTTCACGTGGAGTCATCGGATTACGATCAGCGTTTTCTGGAATGCGTGGAACTGGTACAAAACATGCTGGCGGCGGATACCAGCCGGCTGAATGGTCCGCCGGTGCGCTGATTAAAAAACCGCAATAATAAAAGCGTGTGTTCTGCGGAATACGCGCTTTTTTATTTTCATTCATATTATGAATACTTTATTTATCATTCATTTCTCATAATTATTAATAAATTCATCTGATTATCTTCCTCCGTGATTTTATTAATTCAGTTTGTAACGCTGTAAAATAAAATCCCCTTTTTATTCATGGGATTGGCATGAGTACCTTTTTTGAGAGATTTTATTGCGCATTTTATGTGTAAATCCCTGACGTGAAATAAAAATACAGTGGCGGCCGTTGAGTTTTATTTATCCGATTATACTCATTCAATATGCCTCGCATTCCGGCTGAGGCTTTCTAAGGTGATCCGAATGAATTTATCATTCAAGCCCTGGGGTATCGCAGTAGTGTGCGGCGTGGGGGCATTTGCTCTGGCCAGTGTCATGTTTATGCAAGGCTGGCTTCCGGTCAGCAGTCAGGCCGAAACCACGGCACAGACTGCGCCTGTGCCAGCTCCTGTTGCTGTTCCTCCCGCCGCGCCTGTCCCTGCTGCTGCGGTAACACCACCGGCGTTTACGCAGGCTCAGCTCGATCAGTGGGTCGCGCCTGTGGCGCTCTATCCTGACAGCCTGCTTTCACAAGTGCTGATGGCTTCCACTTACCCGATGAACGTCATTCAGGCGGTGCAATGGTCACGCGACCATCCGCAAAGTCAGGGTGATGCCGCCGTCACTCAGGTCGCAAATGAGCCATGGGATCCGAGCGTGAAATCTCTGGTGGCTTTCCCGCAATTGCTGGCGCTGATGGGCGAAGATCCGGCCTGGGTGCAGAATCTGGGTAACGCGTTTCTGGCGCAGCCGGACGATGTGATGAATACCGTGCAGAAATTCCGCCAGGTCGCGCAAAGCAGCGGGGCGCTGAAAAGCACGCCGCAGCAGACGGTCACTGTAAAACCGAAAGTGGCAGCGCAGGGCAGCTCAACCACCGTCGTGAAATCCGCACCCGCACAGCAAACCATCGTGATTGAATCTGCGGATCCGCAGGTGGTTTACGTGCCGAGCTACAACCCGAATGTGGTGTATGGCACATGGCCGACACCGGCCTATCCGCCGGTTTACCTGCCACCGCCTCCGGGGCAACAGTTCGTTAACGGCATGGCATCGGGTATCGGGTTTGGTGTCGGCGTGGCCGCCACCTACGCCATTTTTGGCGGTATCGACTGGGATGACGACGATCATCATCATGACGATTATGACCACCATGACGACGGGCATCACGGCGGTTCGCAGAACAATTACGTCAACGTTAACGTCAACAATTACAACCGTATCTCCGGCAACAATAATAATGGGATCAACCATCCGGGCAACGGAAATACGGCGGGCTGGCAGCACAATCCGGCCTTTAACGCCAGTTTGCCAAACCACAGCAATAACCTTAACGGCGCGACGCAAAACCAGGCACTGAGCAACGCGGCGCAGCGTAATAACTACCGGGGTTTTGACAGCAACACGGCGGGTTTAAGCCATAACGCGGTGGGACGCAATAATGGCGGTGTTCAGAATCAGAATCTGGATCAGCGCCGTCAGCAGGCGGCATCGGTGATGAATCATCATCAGAATATGCCGCAAAGCACCGGGCATTCGCAACAGCAAAATCTGGCGCGTTCAGCCTCCGCTGGCAGTGTGGGAAACCACAGCGGCACGCACAATGTCACCGGCCGCACGTTGCCGCAGCATCAGCAGGCGCAGTCTCCGCATAATGCGAACCGTCAGCCCGCTCAGCAGCTCAACCATAATCAGCAACATCAGCAGCGGCAGAATCTGAATGCATCCCGCAGCACGGCGTTCAGCGGGAATTCCAGCCGCGGGCCGTCGTGGCAACAGCAGCAATCCCGGGGCAACCGGAGCCGTGAGCATATGCAGAACGTTCAGCGGTCACGTCCTGCGAATGCAGAATCCGGCCATTTACACCGTCGCTAGACTGACGAGGAAAGGTAATGAAAAGATTGCGTGATTTTTTGATTTCTACCAGCCTGCTGCTTTTGCCTCTTACCGGCTTCGCGCAGCAGATGTTTACCAGCCCGGAGCTGGCCTCACAGGCACTGGTGAAAGCCATTCAGACGCACGATGATGCCTCGATGCAGCAGCTTCTGGGCGACGACTGGCGGGTTTATCTGCCGAAAAAGGATGTGGATCCCGACGAAGTGGCGCGTTTTCTGCGTGACTGGAATATCAGCCATACGATCGCCGAACACGGCGATACCGCCCACCTGAATGTCGGGCCGGAGAACTGGCAGTTGCCGATCCCGATGAAACACACGGCGCAGGGCTGGTCATTTGATATGGTCGCCGGTGCCGCTGAAATTGAAACCCGTACGATTGGACGCAATGAGCTTTCCGCCATTCAGGCGGTGTCTGCCTACGCCGATGCCCAGCACGAGTATCAGCAGATTACCGGGCAATATGCCCAGCGCTTTGTCAGCACTGAAGGACAACACGATGGCCTTTACTGGCCGGTGAAAGAGGGCGAAGCGCCAAGTCCGCTGGGGCCAGCCTTTGGTGATGCGAAGGCGGGGTCTGATTATCACGGCTATTACTATCGCATTCTGACGTCGCAGGGGGCGAATGCCAGCGGCGGTGCCTTGAGTTATATCGAAAATGGCAAGATGACCAAAGGTTTTGCGCTGATCGCCTGGCCGGCGGCGTACGGTCATACCGGTGTCACCAGTTTTATGATCAATCAGCAGGGCGAGGTGTATCAGCAGGATTTAGGCGAGAATACTGATGCCGCGGCAAAAGCGATCACGACATTTGACCCCGATGCCAAATGGCAGAAAGTGGACGACGGCGAATAGTGGAAATATGTGAATGAAAAAGCCCCGGCATGAAAGTGACGGGGCTTTTTTTAGGCGACAGCGTATTTAGAAAGCGACGACGACTTTGCCCTGCATATGGCCGTCGAGCACTTTGGCGTGGGCCGCTTCGATGCTTTCCACGGTCAGGCCGTGAAGGGTTTCGCTCAGTGTGGTTTGTACTTTACCTTCATCCACCAGCGCGGCGACTTGTTTGAGGATCTCGCCCTGTTCGGCAATATCCGGTGTGGTGAACATGCTGCGGGTATACATCAGTTCCCAGTGCAGTGCGGCGCTTTTCAGCTTCAGCTTGTTCATATCCAGCGGATGTTCGTTTTCAACGATGGTACAGATATGCCCCATCGGCGCGATCAGATCAGAAATGGCTTCCCAGTGACCGTCGGTGTCATTCAGGCACAGAATGAAATCCACCTGTTTGATGTCATGTTTCGCCAGTTCACCTTTCAGATCTTTGTAATTCACGGTCAGATCCGCACCGCGATCCAGACACCATTGCGCTGATTCCGGACGTGACGCGGTGGCAATCACTTTCACTTTGCTGCGCAATGCGGCGAACGGGATCGCCAGCGATCCCACGCCACCGGCACCGCCGATGATCAGCAAGGTTTTATCGGCAGACGCATCCTGAATTTTCAGATGTTCGAACAGGGCTTCCCAGGCGGTCAGCGTGGTCAGTGGCATGGCAGCGGCTTGTGCCCAGTCGAGGCTTTTCGGTTTAACTGACACAATGCGCGAGTCGATCAGTTGTTCGGTGGCGTTGCTGCCGGAACGGGTGATATCCCCGGCGTACCAGACTTCATCGCCCGCTTTGAAATTTTTCACCGCGCTGCCGACGGATTTCACGATGCCGCTGGCATCCCAGCCCAGCACTTTTGGCGCATCCAGACCGCTTTTCTGCACGCCTTTGTGCACCTTGGTATCGACCGGATTGACCGACACGGCTTTCACTTCCACCAGCAGATCGTAATCTTTCGCCACCGGTTGGGGTAATTCGACGGCGATGAAATGTGCCGGGTCTTTCGGGTTTACTGCGATTGCTTTAATGGTCATGTTTTCTGCCTCCGTTAGGTATCCAGACAGTGTAGTCCTCATCACGGAAGCTGATAAGATGGACAATAACTAACAAAGTGTTCGTCTGAGGTGAACAATCATGTTTAAGCAATTGCAGGATATGGCGCTGTTTGCGCTGGTGGCTGAATGCGGCAGTTTTACTCAGGCGGCCAGCCGCGCCGGTTTGCCGAAATCCAGTGTCAGCCAGCGTATCAGCCAGCTGGAAAAATCTGTCGGCCTGCGCTTACTTAACCGCACCACGCGGCAACTGAATCTGACGTTTGCCGGTGAACGCTATCTGATCCACTGTCAGGAGATGATGCAGGCCAGCGAACGGGCGGAACTGGCCATCCGCCGGTTGCGTGATAACCCGAGCGGGCGGTTGCGGATCACCAGCCCGGCGGGGTTGGGCGCGACCTTGCTGGCACGCATGAACGTCGAGTTTCAGAAGCGTTATCCCGATGTGTCGCTGGAAGTGTCCGTGTCCGATGCGCTGGTGGATCTGGTACAGGAAGGATTTGATATCGCGCTGCGTACCGGCAAACCGCAGGATTCCTCACTGATTGGCCGTGAACTGGGGCACAGCCCGCGCTATCTTCTGGCGTCACCGGACTATCTGGCGCAGCATCCGGCTCTTGAGTCGCCGCAGCAACTGGCGTCGCATCACTGTATTGCGCACCGCGCCTGGTCGGAATGGGTACTGCATCGCGGTGACACTTATCATCGCTGGCTGCTGCCTTCGGCGCATACCACCGACAATTTGCTGTATGCCCGCGAGTGTGCGCTGGCAGGCGCAGGCATCACGTTGTTACCGGCGTTTTTATGTCATGACGAGGTGGCGAAAGGCTCGCTGGTGCGCGTATTGCCGGAATGGGAAGCCGAGGGCAATGATCTGTATCTGGTCTATCCGGGGCGGAAACTGAATTCACCGGCGCTGGCCTGCTTTATTGAATTTATGCTGGAAGAGTACGGCTTTGCGAAGAGTTATAGTGAGGCGCTGGCAGGGTAAATTTCACTGGCGTGACGTCATAAAAAAGGCCCGTTTCCGGGCCTTATCTGTTTTCGTCAGACGATTACTTGATCATCTTTTTGTACTTGATGCGCTTCGGCTCTAACGCTTCGGCACCTAACGTACGTTTTTTGTATTCTTCGTATTCGGTGAAGTTACCTTCGAAGAATTCGACTTTACCTTCATCCTGATAATCGAGGATGTGAGTGGCGATACGGTCAAGGAACCAGCGGTCATGGGAAATGACCATCGCGCAGCCCGGGAATTCCAGTAAGGCGTTTTCCAGTGCGCGCAGGGTTTCGATGTCGAGGTCGTTGGTCGGTTCATCGAGCAGCAACATGTTACCGCCAACCTGCAGCAGTTTTGCCAGATGCAGACGACCACGTTCACCACCGGACAGCTCGCCCACGCGTTTGCCCTGATCAACACCTTTGAAGTTGAAGCGGCCGACATAAGCACGGCTTGGCATTTCGGTGGTGCCGATACGCATGATGTCCTGACCGCCGGACACTTCTTCCCACACGGTTTTGCTGTTATCCATGGAATCACGGAACTGATCCACAGACGCCAGTTTCACGGTATCGCCCAGCTCGATGGTGCCGCTGTTGGCTTCTTCCTGACCCGACATCATGCGGAACAGGGTCGATTTACCGGCACCGTTCGGGCCGATAATGCCGACGATCGCGCCTTTCGGCACGGAGAAGGACAGGTCGTCGATCAGAACGCGATCACCATAAGACTTGCTCAGGTTTTTCACTTCAACGACTTTATCGCCCAGGCGTGGACCCGGTGGAATGAACAGTTCGTTGGTTTCGTTACGTTTCTGGTATTCGGTGCTGTTCAGCTCTTCAAAGCGTGCCAGACGGGCTTTGCCTTTAGACTGACGGCCTTTCGCGCCCTGACGAACCCACTCCAGCTCTTTCTCAATAGACTTGCGGCGGGCCGCTTCGGAAGAGGCTTCCTGCGCCAGACGTTCGTCTTTCTGTTCCAGCCAGGTGGAATAGTTACCTTCCCACGGAATACCTTCACCACGGTCAAGCTCAAGGATCCAGCCGGCGACGTTATCGAGGAAGTAACGGTCATGGGTAATCGCCACTACGGTGCCTTCGAAGTCGTGCAGGAAGCGTTCCAGCCAGGCCACGGATTCTGCATCCAGGTGGTTGGTCGGTTCGTCGAGCAGCAGCATGTCAGGTTTTTCAAGCAGCAGGCGGCACAGTGCCACACGGCGGCGTTCACCCCCGGAGAGGGTCGCCACTTTTGCATCCCAGTCTGGCAGACGCAGCGCATCAGCGGCGCGTTCCAGCTGGCTGTTCAGGTTGTGGCCGTCGTGTGCCTGAATGATCTCTTCCAGTCTGCCCTGTTCAGCCGCCAGTTTATCGAAATCAGCTTCCGGCTCTGCGTACAGTGCATAGACTTCATCAAGGCGTTTTAAGGCACCAACGACTTCAGATACCGCTTCTTCCACGGAATCACGCACGGTGTGTTCCATGTTCAGCTGAGGTTCCTGAGGCAGGTAACCGATTTTCAGATCAGGCTGCGGACGTGCTTCACCTTCGATGTCGGTATCGATACCGGCCATGATGCGCAGCAGGGTGGATTTACCTGAACCGTTCAGACCCAGAACACCGATTTTGGCGCCAGGGAAGAAACTCAGGGAGATGTTCTTAAGAATATGACGCTTCGGCGGAACAACTTTGCCGAGGCGATGCATGGAATATACGTATTGAGCCACGTTGTTTTGAGCCTCTTTCTCTGCGGGCCGCGCGCTGTCTGCGAAGGGCAGGCGCTGCGGCAAATTAAAGCCAGCCCCGCCTGACTGCGGCATGACTGATAAGGGTTCCGACTGGGAAGTTTAGCGTGTTTCAGTCGGGTTCCCAACCATCAGGTTCACAGTAAGGCAAGAATGTGACCGGCCAGCCGCAGAAGGGAGAAAAATCAGCCGAAAGGAACCGTGAATTCATCCGGCTCGCTGGTGGGGCGCAGCGGCTGAATGCGGCCCACAAACATCCCTGAGGTCAGGATGTCCGTCAGCTTAACCACATGATAAATCGCCTGTTTGTTCTGGGTTTTTACCTTGCGCTTAATATTGCCTTTATGCGAGGCCACGGTTTTCTGTTTGATATTCAGGTGCTGGGAAATATTTTCCGTGTTCAGCCCTGACATCCACATTTTCAGAATGCTGGACTCGGTGCGGCTCAGGCTGACCGGGGTCAGATCCAGCGGCAGTCCGTTATCGCCCGAGCGTGACAGATGCAGATTGTGGGCGATCAGCTGATAAATGGTGGTCGTCCGGATGGATTTGGACAAAATAATGATGTTTTTGCGGATCGGCACATAGTTCTGATAATTCAGGTTTTCTTTGGAAATGAAAACAAAAAACAGTGTGCCGGGATGCGCGTCGATCACGGCACGCAGGGCGTGGCCGGATTGCGCATCCGACGTAAAACAATCTTCATTCACGAAGATGATTTCAGGCGTCAGGGAATTGCATGTCGCTTGCAGTTCATTGATGTCCTTAAGCGAAAGAATGTCTTTCGGGTGTTGTCCGTTTAATTGCAAAAGCGAATGCAATGCCAGCTGTGTGTAATAGCACTTATCTACAATGAGCGATGACATTGTTTTTTACCTATTTTTTGGCCTCTGTTTGACTGCAAAACAGCCAGAGAGCTCGTTTTTATAAAACTTACCGTGTCGCGATGGGGCACATTCCCGTAAAAGTTGCCGGTCATCGGCAAAACTAACATTGCTGTGAAAAGGGATAGCCCTGGAGAGAGTAATAAGGGGGTAAAGGATTGATGTAAATCAGCAGAACGGGCTTTGGGACGTTTTGTGAGATCTTTGAGACGAATTGAGTGCGGGAGAGGCTAAAGTTTCAGAATGATGATGTTTTTTATCGTAAAACGCCGGGTCACACAAGGTCACCCGGCGGCAGGAAAAGGTCAGACTTTCTTGCGAATGAAGCGGTTAACCAGCCACTTCTCGATTTCGACAATCACGAAGATCATCGCACCGACCACCAGCGTAATGCCCCAGAATTTCAGCGGCATCGGCACGGTGCCGAACAGCTGGTTCATCACCGGCAGGTAAATCAGCGCCAGTTGCAGGAGCAGCAGCACGCCGGAAACAATCCACAACCCTTTGTTAACGAACACTTCGCGGGTCAGCGGGAAGCGGTCCATCACGCGGCAGTTAAACATGTACACCCACTGCGCGGTAACCAGCGTCTGCAACAGCACGGTGCGGATCAAATCGCTGCTGTAGCCCCGTGGCTGCATCCAGGCTTCCAGCACGAAGGCGCTGCAGGCAATCAGGATACCGACAAACGCGATGCGCCAGACCGCATGCAGGTCGAGAACGTGCTGACCCGGCGCGCGCGGACGGCGACGCATCATGCCTTTTTCACCCGGCTCGAAGGCCAGACCGAAGGAGAGCGTGGTCGACGTCGCCATGTTCATCCATAAAATCTGAACCGGCGTCAGCGGAATGACCGCTCCGGCCAGAATTGCCAGGATAATCAGCAGCCCCTGCGCGAGGTTAGTCGGCAGAATAAACAGAATCGTTTTCTTCAGGTTGTCGTAAACGCGACGACCTTCCCTGACCGCGCTGGCGATGGTGGCAAAATTGTCATCGGTCAGCACCATGTCAGCGGCTTCTTTGGTGACTTCGGTGCCTTTGATCCCCATCGCGATACCGACGTCCGCCTGTTTCAGCGCAGGCGCATCGTTAACGCCGTCGCCGGTCATGCCGACCACTTCGCCGTTATCCTGCAAGGCTTTGACCAGACGCAATTTATGCTCAGGACTGGTACGGGCAAAGATGTCGTACTGGCTGGCCGCGACGGCCAGTTCGGCGTCGTCCATGTGCTCGAGCTGGTAACCGGTGATCGAGTCGCCGCTGTTGCCAATCCCTAACATTTTGCCGATGGCCATGGCGGTTTCCTGATGGTCACCGGTGATCATCTTCACGCGGATCCCGGCCTGCTGGCACTGCGCAATGGCATCGATAGCCTCAGGGCGCGGCGGATCCATCATGCCGGCGATACCCGCAAAAATCAGACCCTGTTGCAGATGGCGGTGATTCAGGTCGCCGTCGATCTCCGGCTCATCTTTCAGCGCCGCCGCCACCATGCGCAGACCCTGACGGGCGTAGCGCGCCATCTCTTCTTCCCAGTACTCACGGCGGAAAGGGCGCACGCCGTCTTCGGTCAGTTCAAATGCGGCCAGCGAGAACAGCACATCCGGCGCACCGGTCACGAACAGACGGGTTTTGCCGTTGATACGTTGCAGCGTGGACATGTATTTGTGCTTAGAATCGAACGGGATTTTATCCAGCGGTTCGACTTTGCCGATATTCAGGCTGGACTTGGCGGCCAGCACTTTCAGCGCGCCGGAAGTCGGCCCGCCGGTAATGCCCCAGTGGCCTTTGTCGTCCTGCATCAGCTGGCTGTCGTTGCACAAATCCACGGCGGTGATGAAGGTGTTGAGCACCGGCGTATTGATGACATCAATCTGTTTCCGGGTTTGCGCGTCAACAATCCGGCCTTTCGGCTGGTAGCTTTCACCTTCTACCTGATACGCGCGGTCGGCCAGAATGACGGCTTTCACGGTCATTTCGTTCATGGTCAGCGTGCCGGTTTTATCCGAGCAGATCACGGTCATGGAACCGAGGGTTTCCACCGTCGGCAGCTTACGGATAATGGCGTGATTGCGCGCCATCGACTGCACGCCCAGTGACAGGATAATCGAGATAATCGCCGGTAAGCCTTCAGGAACCGAGGCGACGGCCAGACTGATTAACGAGAGCAGCAGTTCGCCCAGCGGCATATCGCGCAGGATGAAAGCGAAGACAAACAGGAATGCCATCATCAGCAGAATCAGGGCGAAAATGCCTTTGCCCAGTTTGTCGATCTGCTGCAACAGCGGGGTGCGCTGTGGCGTAATCGACGACATCATCTGGTTGATATGACCCAGCTCGGTGTCTTTACCGGTGGCGTACACCACACCGGTTGCGGTGCCGCCACTGATCATGGTGCCGGAGAACAGCAGGTTGTGGCGGTCGCCGATCATGACTTCATCGTCAATGGTCTGGGCATTTTTGACCACCACGGTGGATTCACCGGTCAGGATCGCTTCTTCGACCTGCAGGTTATGCGCGCTGACAATGCGCAGGTCCGCCGGAATTTTGTCTCCCGGACGCAGTTGCACGATATCGCCGGGCACCAGCTGGTCGGCATTAATGGTCTGCACCTGCCCGTCACGCACCACCACGGCCTGACTGGAGAGCATATTCTGAATACTTTTCAGCGACTTCTCGGCGCTGTTTTCCTGCAGGAAACCAATCAGGGCATTGATGACGGCGACGCCCAGGATCACCAGCGTATCAACCCAGTGCCCCATGGCACCGGTCACCACCGCAGCCGCGAGCAGGATATAAATCAGGACGTCATTGAAGTGCGCCAGAAAACGCATCAGCGCGCTTTTGGCGGCTTTTTCCGGCAATGCGTTCGGGCCATATTCATTCAGACGCGCGCTGGCATCCTGCTGGCTCAGGCCATTTTCGCCGGTATCCAGACGTTGCATGGCATCACTACCACTGATCTGATACCAGGCTTTGTTTTCTGCCCTGACCGATGAGGAAGGGCTGGCATTCGTTTTTACAGATGAACGTGAATGAGTCATATACTTTTCCATAAGCGATGAACAAGTGCGCTATTAATATTTCAATCCGGACGGTGAAATAGCGAATATCAAATAAAACATGTTTTCAATAGACTCTGATAATAAAGACTTATCCGGTAATAAATTTGATCTGAGCCAATAAATACTTTGTTGCGTTAAGTTTAATAATAAATGTCTATTAAAATCATACTGATAACCGCATTAGGAATTTCGTTATTATTTACATATTATTTAACATTTGTTTAGAAAGTAAATATCAACGTAAAGAGACGTAAATAAAGCTGAGTTTTGTCAGTGTGGTTATTTTTACTGAAATAGTAAGGCTGCTAATTAACTGTCAAATAGCGGGAAATACCCGCTATTTAATTGCGGATATTCCGCACTGAAAATGATCTCCGCCGCGACGTTCTGTGACAGAAAATAGATCTGCCGCTGTCTGGTAACTGCCCGTCGCTTGCACCACACTGTGTAAAGTTTGTGATGCCGTCCCCGCATCGCTTCAATTTTAAAAATGAATCGATTAGCGTAGTGGCTGTCTACACAATGCAGAACAGTTTCGGCACAACCCGTGAGGATAAAGGTAAGTATGGTCAAGGTGGACAAATGGCACTCTCTGGCAATGAGCGTATTGCTGGTAACGGTATCGGGCGTGGCGAAAGCTGACTCGCTGGACGCACAACGTCAGCACTATATGCAGATTAAACAGGCGTGGGATAACAATCAGTTGGATGTCGTCAGCCAGCTGATGCCCACGCTGGAAGATTATCCGCTTTATCCTTATCTGGAATACCGGCAACTGACGCAGGATCTGGCTGACGCGACGCCGTCGCAGGTGAATGCTTTTGTCAAAGCGAACCCGACATTGCCGCCCGCACGATCCCTGCCTGCCCGTTATGTGAATGAACTGGCACGCCGTCAGGACTGGAACAGTTTGCTTTCTTTCAGCCCGCAGCCGCCGAAACCGGTCGCCGCGCGCTGTAACTACTATTACGCCAAATGGGCGACGGGCGATCAGAAAACCGCGTTTGACGGTGCGAAAGACATCTGGCTGACCGGCACCTCGCTGCCCAATACCTGCGACAAACTGTTTTCCGTCTGGCAGGGCGCAGGTAATCAGACCGCGCTGACCACGCTGCAACGTATCGGTCTGGCGATGAAAACCGGCAACACCAATCTGGTGAATTATCTGGCGAAGCAGTTACCGCCGGATTATCAGACCATGCGCGATGCGCTGCTGGATCTGCAAAACAACCCGAATACCATTGAAAGCTTTGCGCGCGGCGTCGGTCCGACCGATTTTACCCGCAACGCCACCAGCATTACCTTCGCCCGTATCGCCCGTGATGATGCGGATAATGCCCGTTCGATGATCCCGGTGCTGGCACGTTTACAGAAAATGAGCGACAGCGAGCGTCTGGATCTGGAAGAAGCCGTGGCCTGGCGTTATATGGGCAGCGATGCCACGCCGGAGCAGGCAGCATGGCGCGACAACGTCATTTTGCGCAGCCATTCCACCACGCTTGTTGAGCGCCGTATCCGCATGGCGCTGGCAGCCGGCGACCGTCAGGGGCTGAGTCAGTGGCTGGATCGTTTGCCATCTGATGCGCTTCAGGCGGATGAATGGCAATACTGGCGTGCGTCGGTGATGATCGATAAGGGTCAGCGCACGCAGGGTGAAGCGATGTTGCGTACGTTAATGAAGGGGCGCGGATTCTATCCGATGGCCGCTGCGCAAAAGCTGAACGTCACCTATCCGATGCAGATTTCTGTGGCTGCGACGCCTGATGCCAGCATTGCGAAACTGCCGGAAGTGGCGCGCGTTCGTGAACTGATGTACTGGCAGATGGACAATCTGGCGCGTACCGAATGGAGCTATCTGGTCAGCAGCCGCACGGAATCCCAACAGTCGGCACTGGCGCGTTATGCCTTCGAACAGAAATGGCCGGATCTCAGCGTGCAGGCGACCATTACCGGCAAGCTGTGGGATTATCTGGAAGAGCGTTTCCCGCTGGCATGGCCGGATGAATTCCGTCGTGCCACCAATGATAAAGGCATCACGCAAAGTTACGCGATGGCGATTGCCCGTCAGGAAAGTGCGTGGAACCCGAAAGCCCGTTCGCCGGTCGGCGCGTCGGGTCTGATGCAGGTGATGCCAGCGACCGCGCAGCATACCGTGGATATGTTTGGTCTGCAGGGCTACAGCAATCCGGCGCAACTGCTGGATCCGCAAATGAACATCACCATCGGCACCAGCTATCTGGAATATGTCTATCAGATGTTTGGCCGCAACCGTATTTTATCCAGCGCAGCCTATAACGCCGGGCCTTCCCGCGTGAATACCTGGCTGGGTAACAGCGCGGGAAGGGTGGATTCGGTGGCCTTTATCGAGAGTATCCCTTTCTCCGAAACGCGCCGATATGTTAAAAATGTGTTGGCATATGATGCGTTTTATCGCTATTTTTTACATCAACCGGCCAAGATTTTGACCGATGCCGAATGGCAGAGGCGTTACTGATCCCGGATCGTTTATGGTAAGCTGCTGTACTAGTTTAATAGTATGGCAGCCTTCTCATGACTCAACGACCAATCACTGACCCTGCTCTTTCCCAACAAGGCAATGAGGACTGGCAGTGCTTTCTGGCACTGCTACAGCAATCTTTTGCTGAAAATCTGCATCAGGATCTGCTGCAACTGCTGCTTACGCCCGACGAACGTGCGGCGCTGGGTACGCGGGTGCGCATTATTCAGGAGCTGATGCGGGGAGAGATGAGTCAGCGTGAGCTGAAAAGCCAGCTGGGTGCAGGCATCGCGACGATTACACGCGGATCCAATGGCCTGAAAACGGCACCGGCTGCGCTGAAGGATTGGCTGGGTGAGCAACTGCTGACAGACAAAACGGACGACTGAAGCGCCCGTTTCTGTCTTTCATTCATTTCAATGGGTCTGGGCGCGGGTTTGATAAACCGTATTATGGAAAGGCGCCAGAGCCAGAACCAGTGCCTGATGATAGACGCTGGTGCGGGTCAGTTTACCGGCGGTAAAGACACCAATAGCACCGCCTTTGCGTTTCACTTCTGCGATACCCGTCAGTTTTTCCATCTCATCCCCCAGTTCACTGCCCTGGTTGATCCCCTGTAAAATGATTTCAGGTAACATTAAACTGGCTGAACGGGATTCGCCGCGCTGGTGCATATTCTCAATCACCATCCACGCGAAGGTCATATTGTCTTCGATACCCGCTTCCACGCCGACCCAGAAGTCTGCTTCGGGACGAACCTGACGTGCGCCGATTACGCGGTGGCGTGCTCCGGTACGGGTTTCATTACTGCCGATAGGCTGACTGGGAACACCACTGTCGACGTCAACGCCTTCAATGCGAAATGCCTCAGCGCCGAAAATATCTTCAAAAGCCATGGCGATAGCTTTAATTTTTGCCGGGTTAGTGGTTGCAGCGACAACATGGTACATAGAGTTTTAGCATCCTTTAGCAAATTTCACGCAGTATAACGGAAAACACTCATGTTACAGGTATATCTCGTCCGTCATGGCGAAACAGAATGGAACGCCGCACGCCGTATTCAGGGGCAGTCAGACAGCCCGCTGACAGCAAAAGGTCTGTATCAGGCCCGTCAGGTTGCTCAGCGCGTGCGCGATGAAGGGATCACTCACGTTATCACCAGTGATTTAGGACGTACCCGCCACACGGCGCAGATTATCGCTGATGCCTGTGGCTGTGAAGTCATCGATGAGCCGCGTTTGCGCGAATTGCATATGGGGGTGCTGGAAGAACGTATTCTGGATGGCCTGACGGAACAGGAAGAAGGCTGGCGTAAGCAGATGGTCGATGGCTCACCGAAAGGGCGTATCCCCGAAGGCGAAACCATGACCGAACTGGCCGCGCGTATGCGTGCCGCGCTCGACAGCTGCCTGGATTTACCGCCGGGAAGCAAACCGCTGCTGGTCAGCCACGGCATCGCGCTGGGTTGCCTGATCAGCACGATCCTCGGATTACCGGCGTATGCGGAGCGCCGTCTGCGTCTGCGTAACTGTTCACTGTCGCGTGTCGATCACCAGAAAAGCGCCTGGCTGGCGAATGGCTGGATTGTGGAAACGGCGGGCGATGTCTCACATCTTGATTTGCCCGCGTTAGACGAGTTGCAACGCTAACGCCAGAAGGCGTTAGCGGCGGATAGGGATCAGGTAATCACACTGTAATTCGGTTGGCGTCGTGCCGGGGGCACGGCCATTCGTGTAAAAGCGTTCGATATCCTGTCCCTTTCTGCGGGTCAGTTTTAATGTTGGCAGACAGGTGCTGTACAACGTCAGAATAAATTCCTGCAAATGCTCCGGCGTGCCATTGTAATGGAACATGGCATATTCACCGTGCTGCAACACAATCGGCTGACCTTCTACGTTTTCCGGCAGATGCTGGGCTTCCAGTGCAGTCGTGTACAATACTTCCTGCTCGTCATCTTTTTCCTGGCTTGGACGCGAATGGTGCAGGCCATAAAGGATCGGCGGCAGCGTTTTCGCCTCGCCGATATACTGACGCCAGAAATGACGACGCATCTCATTGCGGTAGGTGGTGATTTGCTCCAGCGTACAGGCGTAGCTTTGCGTCATGCCGACCAGATGCTGTTCCGGCAACGAGATATACTCAGGCTGCGGCAGAATGAAGGCTCCCAGACGGATCGGCGGGCAGATACCGAAGGAATGCCAGTCTTCAGCACGACGGTATAAGGCCGGCGTTTGCGCGAACTGTTTTTTGAACGCCCGGGTAAACGTCTGTTGAGAGTCAAAACGGTACTGAAGAGCGATATCTAAAATCGGGCGACTGGTGAGGCGTAAAGCGACAGCCGCTTTTGACAGGCGGCGGGCACGAATATAAGCGCCAATGGCATTATTAGTGACATCTTTAAACATGCGCTGCAGGTGCCACTTGGAATAGCCGGCCTTGGCTGCGACATTGTCGAGTGACAAGGGCTGGTCTAAATGGGTTTCTAACCAGCTAAGAAGGTCACGAATGATTCCTGCTTGATCCATAGATCGTCCTCGTTGAACTAAGATAAATGCACAGAATGATGGGCGGCATAATAACAACTTTTTCCTGAGAAGACTTCCTAAGAATTTTTTGGCTATCTGTGCTATTTACAGGTGTTACAGAGTATTTCATTCCGAAAGTGTGAATACACGCTTTCTGATTGGGGTTTCTTTAGAAAACAACGTCATGCTCATGACGTGGAGTAACTTAATGAATAAATGTTGGATTTTTGTTTTTGGGATGTTTGCTTTTTGTTCGGGAGCAGCACAGGCAGAGCAGGTCGGGTCTGTCGACACGGTCTTCAAGTTATTCGGTCCGGACCACAAAATCGTGGTCGAGGCCTTTGATGATCCTGATATTAAAAATGTAACTTGTTATATCAGTCGCGCAAAAACCGGTGGAATTAAGGGCGGATTAGGTCTGGCCGAAGATACGTCGGATGCGGCGATTTCCTGTCAGCAGGTCGGCCCTATTGATCTCAGTGACAAGATTAAGCAGGGGAAAGATAAGGGCACCGTGGTTTTCCAGAAACGGACATCGCTGGTGTTCAAAAAGCTGCAGGTGGTGCGTTTTTATGATGAAAAACGTAACGCGCTTATCTACCTGAGCTATTCCGATAAAGTCGTCGATGGCTCACCGAAAAATGCGCTCAGCGCGGTGCCGATTATTCCGTGGGCGCACAGCGCACCCTGAATTTTCAGCATGATGCACAAAACAAAAGGCCAGCTTTCGCTGGCCTTTAACGTTGGATCACATCGACTACACAGCGGTTGGCAACCTTCTGTATCAGTCTTCCAGATCGCCGCAGAAACGGTAACCTTCGCCGTGAATGGTGGCGATGATTTCAGGGGTATCCGGCGTAGCTTCGAAATGCTTACGGATGCGACGGATGGTCACGTCAACGGTACGGTCATGCGGTTTCAGTTCGCGGCCGGTCATTTTCTTCAGCAGATCGCCACGGGTTTGGATTTTGCCCGGGTTTTCGCAGAAATGCAGCATGGCGCGGAATTCACTGCGCGGTAATTTGTACTGTTCGCCTTGCGGGCTGATCAGTGAACGGCTGTTGATGTCGAGTTCCCAGCCATTGAATTTGTAGCTTTCAACCAGACGACGTTCTTCACCGGTAGTGCCCAGGTTCATCGTGCGGGACAGCAGGTTACGGGCGCGGATGGTCAGCTCACGCGGGTTGAATGGCTTGGTGATGTAGTCATCAGCGCCGATTTCCAGACCTAAAATCTTATCAACTTCGTTGTCGCGGCCGGTCAGGAACATCAGAGCAACGCTGGCTTGTTCGCGCAGTTCGCGTGCCAGCAGCAGGCCGTTTTTGCCTGGCAGGTTGATGTCCATGATAACCAGATTGATGTCATTTTCGGACAGAATGTGGTGCATTTCAGCGCCATCATTAGCTTCATGTACCATGTAGCCTTCTGCTTCAAAAATGCTCTTTAACGTATTACGTGTCACTAACTCGTCTTCGACGATCAGAATGTGAGGGGTCTGCATGATTGCTACCTAAGATTGCCAACAAATAGAAAATAGGAGTACAGAAGTCCTTGTTATCCCAATGAATTATGATGCCTTATTGGCCATCTCACTCGTTACATGACTAAAGTACGTAAACGCGTTCTCGATGCAATTTCCATCAACGGCAACAACATCGCAAGCTCGGTCAGGGATTCCACTTTCTGCAGTTCCACGGGGTCCTAAAGCGGCGCATATCCTAACCCTATTAACAGCAATATAACAGCGAGTGCCGAAATTACCACCCAACAAAATTACGGTTTGTTGACATATATCAAGTTCAATTGTAGCACGGTAACAGAACAGTGAAAAACACTTACAAGAATGCACGCTTGAGTCACATTTCGGCCTTTATTGTACACGATTCAGCAAATCCTCATGAAACGAAAGATAAATGCAAAATCTGTATGGGTCATTATTATATATCCATATGAAAAATAATGACTAATTTTTTAAGGAAATGTGCTTAACCGCGCCAGCAGCTTTTTTACCTGCCGGCTAAGCTTTTCCGATAAAATAAAGGAATATATCCAGTAGACTGTTAAGTTCTTGTGAAGAATATAAACGATGAATAGGTCTGAAACAGGATAAAATTTCATCGCTGAAATACAGGCGACAAATTCTTCCCTCTCCCTGCAAAGGCGCGATATGCAACTTCATATTATTTTAGTCTCCCCGGCGCGGCCGGAAAATGTCGGTGCGGCAGCCCGTGCCATGAAAACCATGGGCTTTGCTTCCTTGCGGATTGTTGACAGCGAAGCGCACCTCAAGCCGGAAGCGGGCTGGGTCGCTCACGGCTCGCAGGAGATCCTGCAAAATGCCCTTCATTTCGACACGCTGGCAGAAGCCCTGGCCGGTATCGATTTCACGGTAGCCACGACGGCGCGCAGCCGGGCGAAGTTTCACTATTACTGCACGCCGCAGGAACTGCAGGTGCAGCTCGAAGAGAAAAGCCACTGGGTGAACCATGCGGCGCTGGTGTTTGGGCGAGAAGATTCCGGGCTGACCAATGAGGAACTGGAACTGGCCGACGTGCTGACCGGCGTGCCGATGGTGGCGGATTACCCGTCACTCAATCTCGGCCAGGCGGTGATGGTGTTCTGCTATCAGCTCTCTTCGCTTAACCAGGTGACGTCAGCCAAACCTGAAAATGCCGAAGCCGGACAGTTGTCCGCATTGCGTGCGCGGGTCGGACGCTTACTGGAAAATGTCGGGGCAGAAGATGACCAGAAATTGTCCGACTGGCTGCATCAGCGCCTGGGTCTGTTGCAGCAACGGGACGCGGCGATGCTGCATACTTTGCTGCATGACATCGAAAAAAAGCTGACCCAATGATGTGAGGGGAATCTTTGCAGCGACAGTTTGATATCCGGTGAGTGATGCGCAGGCCTGGCGATTCCACTGGAATGGGTTGCGATGGCAGAGCATTACCCCTTTGATTCTGTGCGTGATAAACCGGGCGAAAACAGAAAAAAATTGACTTATTGTGCCTTATGCTTTAGCTAATAGAGGCAGACAGAGTACAAACCTAAAGACAGACAGAAAATAAAAATGCGAATCATCAGCCTGAACACAACAATTATTACCACCACCGATACCACAGGTAACGGGGCGGGCTGACGCGTACAGGAAAAAGAAAAAAGCCCGCACCTAACCAGTGCGGGCTTTTTTTTTACCTTTTAACGAGAGCTTCAGGAGAGAACCAGAAATGCGAGTGTTGAAATTTGGCGGGACCTCGGTAGCAAACGCAGAACGCTTCTTGCGGGTTGCGGACATTATGGAAAGCAATGCGCGTCAGGGACAGGTCGCGACGGTATTATCCGCGCCTGCCAAAATCACCAACTATCTGGTCGCCATGATTGAGCGAACTGTCGCAGGACAGGACATTCAGACCATCATGAGTGATGCAGAAAACATTTTTGGTCAGCTGATCACCGGCCTCGCAGCCGCCCAGCCCGGTTTTGATTTACCGAAAGTGAAAGCCTTCGTCGATCATGAGTTCGCTCAGCTGAAACAGCTGATGCATGGCATCACCCTGCTGGGGCAATGCCCGGACAGCGTCAATGCTTCCATCATCTGTCGCGGCGAAAAACTGTCTATTGCCATCATGGAAGCGGTGTTCCGTGCCAAAGGTTTTGGCGTCACCGTGATTAACCCGGTGGAAAAACTGCTCGCGCAGGGGCATTACCTCGAATCCACCGTAGATATCAACGAATCCACCCGCCGCATCGCCGCCAGTGCCATTCCTGCCGATCATATCGTGCTGATGGCCGGATTCACTGCCGGTAACGAGCAGGGGGAACTGGTGGTGCTCGGACGCAACGGTTCCGACTATTCTGCCGCCGTGCTGGCCGCCTGTTTACGCGCCGACTGTTGCGAGATCTGGACCGACGTCGACGGCGTTTATACCTGTGACCCGCGCACCGTGCCGGATGCCCGCTTACTGAAATCGATGTCCTATCAGGAAGCGATGGAGTTGTCGTATTTTGGGGCGAAAGTCCTTCACCCGCGTACCATCCTGCCGATTGCTCAGTTCCAGATCCCTTGCCTGATCAAAAACACCACCAACCCGCAGGCGCCGGGCACCCTGATTGGCAGCGAAAGCCTCGGCGATAACACGCCGGTGAAAGGCATCACTAATCTGAACAACATGGCGATGATCAACGTTTCCGGTCCGGGAATGAAAGGGATGATCGGCATGGCGGCGCGTGTGTTCGCGGTGATGTCCCGTTCAGGCATTTCCGTGGTGCTGATCACCCAGTCTTCTTCCGAATACAGCATCAGTTTCTGCGTACCGCAGAGCGAGCTGGAGCGCGCCCGTAAAGCGCTGGAAGACGAGTTCTACCTCGAGCTGAAAGACGGCCTGCTGGAGCCGCTGGATGTGATGGAGAAGCTGGCCGTTATTTCCGTGGTCGGCGACGGTATGCGCACACTGCGCGGCATTTCGGCGAAATTTTTCTCTGCACTGGCGCGCGCCAATATCAATATTGTGGCGATCGCGCAGGGCTCTTCCGAACGTTCCATTTCCGTGGTCGTCAATAATGACGATGCGACGACCGGCGTGCGCGTCAGCCACCAGATGTTGTTCAATACCGATCAGGTGATCGAAGTCTTCCTGATTGGCGTCGGTGGTGTCGGCGGGGCGTTGATCGAACAGATCCGCCGTCAGCAGGCGTGGCTGAAAACCAAACATATCGATCTGCGCGTCTGCGGTATCGCCAACTCCCGCGCGTTACTGACCAACGTGCACGGCATTGCGCTGGAAACCTGGCGTGATGAGCTGGGTGCCGCCAAAGAGCCGCTGAATCTGGGCCGTCTGATCCGTCTGGTGAAAGAGTATCACCTGCTGAACCCGGTGATCGTTGACTGTACGTCCAGTCAGGAAGTGGCCGATCAATACGCCGATTTCCTGGCCGACGGTTTCCACGTCGTGACGCCAAACAAGAAAGCCAACACTTCCTCCATGAATTATTACTATCAGCTGCGTAAAGCGGCGGATGGTTCACGCCGTAAATTCCTCTACGACACCAACGTCGGCGCGGGTTTACCGGTCATTGAGAACCTGCAAAACCTGCTGAATGCCGGTGATGAACTGGTGCGTTTCTCCGGTATTCTGTCCGGCTCGCTGTCCTTCATTTTCGGTAAGCTGGATGAAGGCATGTCGTTGTCTGCCGCCACCTTGCAGGCGAAGGAGATGGGCTACACCGAACCGGATCCGCGTGATGACCTGTCCGGTATGGACGTCGCCCGTAAATTGCTGATCCTGGCGCGTGAGGCCGGTTACAAACTGGAACTGACCGATATCGATGTGGAATCTGTTCTGCCGCCGTCTTTCAATTCAGAAGGCTCAGTGAACGATTTTGTGGCGCGTCTGCCGGAACTGGATGCTGAATTTGCGCAGCGTGTGGCAGAGGCGACCGCCGCAGGAAAAGTATTGCGTTATGTCGGGGCTATCGAAGACGGTCAGTGCAAAGTAAAAATCGATGCCGTCGATGGTAATGACCCGCTTTATAAAGTAAAAAATGGGGAGAATGCGCTGGCGTTTTACAGCCGCTATTATCAGCCATTGCCGTTGGTTCTGCGTGGCTACGGTGCAGGTAATGATGTGACGGCGGCAGGTGTGTTTGCCGATCTTTTGAGAACGCTGTCATGGAAGTTAGGAGTTTAATATGGTTAAGGTGTATGCCCCGGCTTCAATCGGGAACGTCAGCGTCGGCTTCGATGTTCTGGGCGCAGCGGTGTCTCCGGTGGATGGCACGCTGCTGGGCGACTGTGTTTCCGTGGAAGCGGCCACAGCATTCAGTCTGAAAAACGAAGGCAAGTTTGTCTCCAAACTGCCTGACCGCATGGAAGACAATATCGTTTATCAGTGCTGGCAGCGTTTCTGTCAGGAAATCGGCAGGGAAGTGCCGGTGGCGATGACGCTGGAAAAAAACATGCCGATTGGATCCGGTCTGGGATCCAGCGCCTGTTCGGTGGTCGCCGGTCTGATGGCGATGAATGAATTCTGCGGTAAGCCGCTGAATGAAAACCAGATGCTGTTGCTGATGGGCGAGCTGGAAGGGCGTATTTCCGGCAGCGTGCATTTCGACAATGTGGCGCCATGCTACCTGGGCGGCATTCAGCTGATGCTTGAAGAGCACGATATCATCAGCCAGAACGTGCCCTGTTTTGACGACTGGCTGTGGGTGATGGCGTATCCGGGGATTAAAGTCTCCACCGCGGAAGCGCGCGCTATTTTACCCGCGCAATATCGCCGTCAGGATTGCATCAGCCACGGGCGCTATCTGGCAGGCTTTATTCACGCCTGCCATACGCAGCAACCGGCGCTGGCCGCGAAACTGATGAAAGATGTGATTGCTGAACCTTACCGCACCCGTTTGCTGCCGGGCTTTGCCGAGGCGCGCAGTGCCGCAGAAGAAATTGGTGCACTGGCGTGCGGGATTTCCGGTTCCGGCCCGACGCTGTTTGCAGTATGTAACGACAGCGCGACAGCGAAACGTATGGCTGACTGGTTGCAGACGCATTATCTGCAAAATGACGAAGGCTTTGTTCATATTTGTCGTCTTGATACCGCGGGCGCGCGGGTATTGGGATAACTCGATAATTTATTGGGATAACTAATGAAACTGTACAACCTGAAGGATCACAACGAGCAGGTCAGCTTTGCTCAGGCCGTCAAACAAGGTCTTGGAAAACAGCAGGGTTTATTCTTCCCGCTGGAGCTGCCTGAGTTTGAACTGACTGAAATCGACCGCTTGCTGGAACTGGATTTCGTCACCCGCAGCAGCCGTATTCTCTCTGCTTTCATCGGCGATGAGATCCCGGAAGAAGAGTTACATCAGCGCGTGAAAAATGCGTTTGCCTTCCCGGCGCCGGTTGCCAAAGTAGAAGAAGACATTGCCTGTCTGGAGCTGTTCCACGGCCCGACCCTGGCCTTTAAAGATTTCGGCGGCCGCTTCATGGCGCAGATCCTGACTCAGGTTTCAGGTGACGAGCCGGTGACCATTCTGACCGCAACGTCCGGTGATACCGGTGCGGCAGTGGCGCATGCCTTCCACGGCCTGAAGAATGTCCGTGTGGTAATCCTCTATCCGCGCGGCAAAATCAGCCCGTTGCAGGAAAAATTGTTCTGTACCCTTGGCGGCAACATCCATACTGTCGCCATCGACGGCGACTTTGATGCCTGTCAGGCGCTGGTGAAACAGGCGTTTGATGATGAAGAACTGAAACATGCGCTGAAGCTGAACTCGGCCAACTCCATCAACATCAGCCGTCTGCTGGCGCAGATTTGTTACTACTTTGAAGCGGTGGCCCAGTTGCCGCAGGAAGCGCGCAATCAGCTGGTGGTTTCTGTGCCAAGCGGTAACTTCGGTGATCTGACCGCCGGTCTGCTGGCGAAATCTCTCGGCCTGCCGGTGAAACGCTTTATCGCAGCGACCAACGCCAATGACACGGTGCCGCGTTTCCTGTCAAACGGCGAGTGGGAACCGAAGAAAACCGTTGCGACGCTGTCGAACGCGATGGATGTCAGCCAGCCAAACAACTGGCCGCGCGTGGAAGAACTCTATCGCCGTAAAACCTGGCAGCTGAAAGATCTGGGCTTCGGCGCGGTCAGCGATGACACCACCGAAGACGCGATGCGTGAGCTGGCGAATATCGGTTATATCTCAGAACCTCACGCCGCTATCGCCTACCGCGTGCTGCGCGATCAGCTGCAACCGGGCGAGTTCGGTCTGTTTATCGGCACCGCACATCCGGCGAAATTTAAGGAAAGCGTGGAAGCGATTCTGGATCAGGATATCGGTTTGCCGAAAGAACTGGCGGATCGCGCTGACCTGCCGTTGCTGTCGCACAACCTGCCGGCTGATTTCAGCGAAATGCGCGCATTCCTGATGGCGCTGCCTGAATAAACGCTGTGAGCTGAAATGCAAAAGCCCTCTTCACGAGGGCTTTTTTATGCCTGCCGTTCGGGTAAATCAGCGTTCAGGGCGGGTAAACACCAGCTCATTGCCCTGCGAACGTGATTCGTCAAAGGCATAGCCTTCCAGATTGAAATCCTGAAGTTGTTTCGGCTTATCGAGGCGTTCCTTGATAATAAAGCGGCTCATCAGCCCACGCGCTTTTTTGGCATAGAAACTGATGACTTTGTATTTACCGTTCTTCTCGTCGAGGAACACCGGCTTAATGATTTCGCCTTCCAGCCGTTTCGGTTTCACCGCTTTAAAGTATTCATCGGAGGCCAGATTCACCAGCACTTTGCTTTTTTGTTCGCTGAGCAACTGATTGAGTTTGTCAGTCAGTAACTCGCCCCAGAAGGCATACAGGTTCGCGCCCCGGGGATTTTCCAGACGGATACCCATTTCCAGACGGTACGGCATCATCAAATCCAGCGGGCGCAGCAGGCCGTATAAACCCGACAACATCCGCAGATGTTTCTGTGCAAAATCAAAGTCTTTTTCGCTGAAATCTTCTGCCTGCAAACCGGTATACACATCGCCTTTAAAGGCCAGCAGCGCCTGACGGGCATTTTCCGGCGTGAAATCCGGCTGCCAGTCATTGAAACGTTCGGCATTGAGATGGGCCAGTTTATCGCTGATCCCCATCAGTGAAGAGATCTGCGCAGGGGACATTTTGCGCGCCACGGTGATCAGCTGGCTGGATTTATCCAGCAGTTCCGGTTGGGTATAGCGCGTTGTCGCAAGCGGGCTTTCGTAATCGAGCGTTTTGGCAGGTGAAATAATGGTCAGCATAGTCTCGTCCGTTGGTCAGTGACGGTTCACATTCAGGAATGATGAGTTGCCCTACTGTAGCAAAAAAGCCACGACGATGGAGGCATGATATCAATAGGTAAAAGCGTAGAAAATCAGCGCGGAGGAGGGCGTTTATCCCAGATACCCGGATCCAGCTGACCGCGTAATTCAGGGTAATGATCGGGATTAAACACCGGTGTTTTCCCCATGCGCCGCTGGCGATCGTAATCTTTCACCACCTTGACCGCGACGCCCGACAGCAGCAGTAAGGCGGTGAGATTGAGTATCGCCATCAGGGCCATGAAAATATCGGCCAGTTTCCACAGCAGTTGCAGTTCCATCAGACAGCCGCAGAACACCATCGCAATCACCAGCAGGCGGAAAATCAGCAGCTTAACTGGCGCTGCACGGTGCACGAAGCTGAGATTATTTTCGGCATACACATAGTTACCGGCAATGGATGTGAACGCAAAAGAGAACACCAGCACCGCCAGCACAATGTGGCTCCAGCCGGGCATAGACGGGCTGATCGCTTCCCGGATGAGCCGGATACCCGAGGGCGCGTCGGGATTATCCAGCACGCCGGAGGTCAGTACGATCAGCGCGGTGGCGGTGCAGATCACCACGGTATCGATAAACACGGCCAGCATCTGGTTAAACCCCATGGCCGCCGGATGGCTGACCGACGCCATCGCCGCCGCGTTTGGTGAGGAACCCACCCCGGTTTCACTGGCGAACGCGCCGCGTTGCATGCCCTGAGTGATGGCCTGTGTGACACCGTATGCCAGCGCGCCGGAGGCCGCTTCCTGCAGACCGAACGCGCTTTTAAACACCAGCATCAGAACGCGGGGCAACTGTCCAATGTGATGGCCGATGACCCACAGGGCCAGCAGCAAAAATGCGAAGGCCATCAGCGGGATCAGCCAGCTGGAAAGCCAGACAATGGCGCGTATTCCGCCAAAGATCATCAGGGCGACCAGCGAGGCTAAAATAAAGGCGGTCGTCAGCACCGGAACATGCAGCAGATGGAAAGACGCCTGCGCAATGGAATTGGCCTGTAACGCGCTGAAAATAAAGCCGCAGGACAGCACCATCAGCAGCGAAAACAGGACGCCCATCCAGCGCATGCCCAGCCCTTTCTCCATATAATCGGCCGGACCGCCGCGAAATTTTCCACGGGTCCCGATGCCTTTATAAATCTGCGCCAGCGTATTTTCTATCAGTGCGGTCGCCATGCTGAACACGCCAATGACCCACATCCAGAAGACGGCGCCCGGCCCGCCGAGCGTAATGGCGATGGCGACGCCAGTCAGGTTGCCGGTCCCGATGCGCGAAGCCAGACTCAGACACAAAATGCGCCAGGGGGAAACGCCGCGCGGATCATGGTTGGAGGCAAAATGGGACAGGGAGAACAGATGGGCAAAGCGGCGTAGCGGAATCAGGCCCAGACGGAAGGTCAGATAAATGCCGGTGCCAAACAGCAGGTAAATCAGGATCGAACTCCAGAGAATGGTGTCGAAAAAATCCAGCAGATCATTCATGAGTTATCCTTGGTTGATTACCCTTCATCGTTTTTATGGTTTTCCTTCAGGGCAATGACCACTTCGGAGGGCTAACATACCTTTTTTATCGAACCGGTAACATATGCATTTTGGCTGAATTTGTGTGTTTTAGAAGGTGAGAAATCCATAGATGTTCGTAGCCGAGCATGCCGTGATATGCGCCTTGCGCCTGGCTTTTTGCATGTTATCATCAGCCAAAGGCAAGGCATGAAAATGCCTATACGAAAACGTCCAAACGATGAGATATGCCATAATGACCGATAAACTGACTTCCCTACGCCAAATGACTCAGGTTGTTGCTGACACCGGAGATATCGCGGCAATGAAGTTGTACCAGCCGCAGGATGCGACCACTAACCCGTCACTGATCCTCAGCGCTGCGCAAATTCCTGAATACCGTAAACTGATCGACGAAGCTATCGCCTGGGCACGTGACCAGAGCAGCGATCATGACCAGCAGATCACTGATGCCGCTGACAAACTGGCAGTAAATATCGGTCTGGAAATCCTGAAACTGGTCCCGGGCCGTATTTCAACAGAAGTTGACGCGCGTCTGTCCTACGACACCGATGCCAGCGTGGCGAAAGCTAAACGCCTGATCAAACTCTACAACGATGCAGGCATCACCAACGACCGTATCCTGATCAAACTGGCTTCTACCTGGCAGGGCATCCGCGCTGCAGAGAAACTGGAAAAAGAAGGCATCAACTGTAACCTGACCCTGCTGTTCTCCTTCGCTCAGGCTCGTGCGTGTGCGGAAGCTGGTGTGTTCCTGATTTCTCCGTTCGTTGGCCGTATCCTCGACTGGTACAAAGCCAATGGCGACAAAAAAGAATTCGCACCGCATGAAGATCCGGGCGTTGTGTCCGTGACTGAAATCTACGAATACTACAAACAACACGGCTACGAAACTGTCGTGATGGGTGCAAGTTTCCGTAACATCGGCGAAATCATCGAACTGGCTGGCTGTGACCGTCTGACCATCGCCCCTGCGCTGCTCAAAGAGCTGGCAGAAAGCGAAGGCCCGCTGGAGCGCAAACTGTCCTTCTCCGGTGAAACCAAACCACGTCCGGCGCCACTGACTGAACCTCAGTTCTACTGGGAGCACAACCAGGATCCAATGGCTGTCGACAAACTGGCGGATGGCATCCGTAAGTTTGCAGTCGATCAGGGCAAACTGGAAAAAATGATTTCTGACCTGCTGTAATCAGCACTCAGTTTCAGCAAAAAGCGGCTAATCAGCCGCTTTTTTTGTGCCTGCGATAAAACCACCGGCCGGTTACCGATATACTGAGGGCTGTGACAATGAAGAAAAATGCTGTGGAGAAATAGCATGGATACATTACGAATTGGTCTGGTATCGGTGTCGGACCGCGCGTCGAACGGTGTTTATCAGGACAAAGGCATTCCGGCGCTGGAAGCGTGGCTGGAAAAAGCGCTCATTACGCCTTTTAAGCTGGAGAAAAAACTGATCCCCGACGAGCAACCGTTAATTGAACAGGCGATCAGTGAACTGGTGGATGAAAGCGGGTGTCATCTGGTGCTGACCACCGGCGGAACCGGGCCTGCGCGCCGTGATGTCACGCCGGATGCCACGCTGGCTGTGGCTGACCGGGAGATGCCTGGCTTTGGCGAACAGATGCGCCAGATCAGCCTGCATTTTGTGCCGACGGCGATTTTGTCGCGGCAGGTTGGCGTGATCCGCAAACAGGCGCTGATCCTTAATTTACCCGGCCAGCCGAAATCCATTCAGGAAACGCTGGAAGGGCTGAAAGATGCCGACGGTAAAGTGATTGTTTCCGGCATTTTTGCCAGCGTGCCTTACTGCATCCAGTTGCTCGACGGCCCTTATATCGAGACCCATGACAACGTGGTAGCAGCTTTCCGTCCCAAAAGTGCCCGCCGCGATACAAAAAGCTGAATAGCGATCATTTTTAACATTAAGCGTAGTTATGCGTCAGACACCACTGGTGTGAAAAATATTTGCCGTTATAGTAATGATTACTTTACATGAGGTGGCAAAGCCTTTTTCCATTCTTCTCTCTGGTGTCTGACGGTATCCTATGCAACACGCACAATCGCGCCGGTTGAACCGGCAGGACTTCAAAACGCTCTCCCTTGCGGCTTTGGGCGGCGCTCTCGAATTCTACGACTTCATTATTTTCGTCTTCTTCGCTGCGGTGATTGGCGATCTCTTCTTCCCGGCAGACATGCCCGACTGGCTGCGTCAGGTTCAGACCTTTGGTATTTTCGCCGCCGGATATCTGGCGCGGCCCCTGGGTGGCATCATCATGGCGCACTTTGGCGATCTGGTGGGCCGTAAGCGGATGTTCAGCCTGAGCATTTTATTAATGGCTTTGCCGACGCTGGCGATGGGATTGTTACCGACCTACGCCTCGATCGGTATGGCGGCACCGTTACTACTGCTGCTGATGCGGCTGTTACAGGGCGCGGCGATCGGGGGCGAGGTGCCGGGCGCATGGGTCTTCGTGGCAGAACATGTGCCGCGTAACCGCATTGGTTTTGCCTGCGGTACACTCACCGCCGGGTTAACCCTGGGGATCCTGCTGGGCTCACTGGTGGCAACTTTACTGAACACAAGCATGACACCTGCGACCATCAGCCAGTATGGCTGGCGTATTCCTTTCTTTATTGGTGGGATTTTCGGTCTGATCGCCATGTACCTGCGCCGCTGGTTACAGGAAACGCCTGTCTTTATGGAGATGAAAGCGCACAAAGCGCTGGCGGAAGAGTTACCGCTGAAAGCCGTGGTGGCCAATCATAAAAAAGAAATCGTGGTCTCGATGCTGATGACCTGGCTGTTATCGGCCGGCATCGTGGTGGTGATCCTGATGACGCCGACCTGGTTGCAGAAACAGTTTGGCATTCCGGCGGCAGCGGCATTGCAGGCAAACTGTCTGGCCACCATCGCGCTGATGTTTGGCTGCATTATCTCGGGCAGCATTGTGGACCGCCTCGGTGCCAGCAAAACCTTCATCTTCGGCAGCCTGTTCCTCGGGATTTGCAGCTGGTCTTTCTATCATATGGTCGCGGCGGATGCCTCGGTGCTGATGGGCATGTATGCCCTGGCGGGACTGAGCGTCGGTGTGGTCGGCGCGGTGCCGTATGTGATGGTGCGGGCATTCCCGGCAGAAGTGCGTTTTACCGGCATCTCCTTCTCTTACAACGTGGCCTACGCGATTTTCGGCGGGCTGACACCGGTTTTCGTTACGCTGATTATGCGCCTGACCCCGATGGCACCGGCATATTATGTGCTGGCCTTGTCCGCGATTGGGTTGCTGACCGGTATTTATCTCAGCCGTGATTTGAACAGTGAGACGACCCGCGCGGCAAAATTTGCCGAAGGTGCCTCTTCAGGTCAGTAAATCCCGCTCCTTTTGCCTTACGCTATGCATAAAAAAGCCCTGCGATGCAGGGCTTTGTCGTCTGACAGCGGGGCGGTTATGCCGTCACTGCCTCTCCTTGTGGGGAGTGGCTTTTCGGTTCGCCGACAGGCAAAACAGTACGGCCATATTGTTCATTCAGCACTTCGGCCATGGCGAGATAAATCGCGCTGGCACCGCAGAAGATGCCTTCAAAACCGGCAAAGTGCAGTACCGCGGTGTTACCGGTCATGTTGCCGAAACATAACAGTGCGAACAAAATCACCAGGCTGCCGAAAACAACCTGTAAACCCCGGTTGGCTTTCAGGGTGCCAAAGAACATAAATAATGTGAACACGCCCCAGATGCCAAGGTAAGCGCCGAGGAAACTTTCACTGCTGGCGTCAGCCATGCCCATGCGTGGCAGCATTAAGATGCCGACCAGGCTCAACCAGAACGCACCGTAAGACGTGAATGCGGTGGTACCGAAGGTATTCCCTTTTTTAAATTCCATCATCCCTGCAAGGATCTGAATCAAACCACCATAAAAAATCCCCATGCTGACAATGACTGCGGTCAGGGGAAAAAAGCCTGCGTTGTGTAAATTCAATAAGATAGTGGTCATACCAAATCCCATCAGCCCAAGCGGGCCTGGATTTGCCAGGGTTTTGCTGTGCATAGATCCTCTGTATCAGATTTATTATTCATTGATAATCGGGGGAAGAAACGCTTGGGAAATGGGTAAAAAAGCCGCATATCTTTGGAAGCGCGCGGCATCATAAGGAGGGTTGCGTCAGTAAACATTGATCTGGCGTAACAGCAATTGAAGATTTTTTTTCACTTTGCCCCTTGATGCTGAGCAGCATGGCCCCATCTTATTCCCAACCGCAGTTGTTACCGTCGGGAAATCCGTAATATGGGGCTATTGAAATCGATAAGATTGGCCGCATATACAGTAGCAACCTGAACGAATATGAATTTAAGTGGAGACGTTTTAGATGGGTAAAATTATTGGGATCGACCTGGGCACCACCAACTCTTGTGTAGCTATCATGGATGGCACGACTGCTCGTGTACTGGAGAATGCTGAAGGCGACCGCACCACTCCGTCCATCATCGCTTATGCGGCAGATGGCGAGACTCTGGTGGGTTCTCCGGCTAAACGTCAGGCTGTGACTAACCCACAGAACACACTGTTCGCGATTAAGCGCCTGATTGGCCGTCGCTTCCAGGATGAAGAAGTACAACGTGATAAAGGCATCATGCCTTACCAGATCGTAGGCGCTGACAATGGCGACGCCTGGATCGACGTTAAAGGTCAGAAAATCGCACCTCCGCAGATCTCTGCTGAAGTGTTGAAGAAAATGAAGAAAACCGCTGAAGATTATCTGGGCGAACCAGTGACTGAAGCTGTTATCACTGTACCTGCATACTTCAACGATGCTCAGCGTCAGGCAACTAAAGATGCTGGCCGTATCGCAGGTCTGGAAGTCAAACGTATCATCAACGAACCGACTGCAGCGGCACTGGCTTACGGCCTGGATCGTGAAATCGGTAACCGTACTATCGCGGTTTATGACCTCGGTGGTGGTACTTTCGATATCTCTATTATCGAAATTGATGAAGTTGACGGCGAAAAAACCTTCGAAGTTCTGGCAACCAACGGTGATACTCACCTCGGTGGTGAAGACTTCGACAGCCGTATGATCAACTATCTGGTTGAAGAGTTTAAGAAAGAGCAAGGCATGGATCTGCGTAACGATCCACTGGCGATGCAACGTCTGAAAGAAGCCGCTGAAAAAGCGAAGATTGAATTGTCTTCTGCTCAGCAAACTGACGTGAACCTGCCGTACATCACTGCTGATGCGACAGGTCCTAAACACATGAACATCAAAGTGACCCGTGCAAAACTGGAATCTTTGGTTGAAGACCTGGTAAACCGTTCTATCGAACCACTGAAAGTGGCGCTGAAAGACGCAGGTCTGTCAGTTTCTGACATTCAGGACGTTATCCTGGTGGGTGGTCAGACCCGTATGCCAATGGTTCAGAAGAAAGTTGCTGATTTCTTCGGTAAAGAACCACGTAAAGACGTGAACCCGGACGAAGCTGTGGCAATCGGTGCAGCAGTTCAGGGTGGTGTATTGGCCGGTGACGTGAAAGACGTTCTGCTGCTGGACGTTACCCCGTTGTCTCTGGGTATCGAAACAATGGGCAGCGTGATGACTCCGCTCATCACCAAAAACACCACTATCCCGACGAAACACAGCCAGGTGTTCTCTACTGCGGAAGACAACCAGTCTGCAGTGACCATCCATGTGTTGCAGGGTGAACGTAAGCGTTCAAGTGACAACAAATCTCTGGGTCAATTCAACCTGGACGGTATTCAGGCAGCACCACGCGGCCAGGCTCAGATCGAAGTTACCTTCGACCTTGATGCCGATGGTATCCTGCATGTGTCTGCGAAAGACAAAAATACCGGCCGTGAGCAGAAGATCACCATCAAGGCATCTTCTGGTCTGAGCGAAGAAGAAATCCAGAAAATGGTAAGCGATGCCGAAGCCAATGCTGAAGCTGACCGTAAGTTTGAAGAACTGGTTCAGACCCGCAACCAGGCGGACCACCTGATCCACGGTACCCGTAAGCAACTGGAAGAAGCCGGCGATAAACTGCCAGCTGAAGACAAAACCGCGGTAGAAGAAGCCCTGAAAGCACTGGAAGTTTCTGCTAAAGGTGAAGACAAGGCTGACATCGAAGCGAAAATCCAGGCGCTGGTACAGGTTTCCGGCAAACTGATGGAAATGGCTCAGCAGCAAGGCCAGGCCGAAGGCGGCGACACCAGCGCGCAGAAAGATGACGACGTTGTTGACGCTGAATTCGAAGAAGTCAAAGACAAAAAATAATCGCCCTTAAGCGGGCACAGTAAGAAGTTTTACTGATAACCAGCACGGGCGTCGAGGAAACTCTACGCCCGTGCACGCATGTTGAGGGTAGGTTAAAGCATGGCGAAGCAAGATTATTACGAGATTTTAGGCGTATCCAAAACAGCGGATGAGCGTGAAATCAAAAAGGCTTATAAGCGCCTGGCGATGAAACATCACCCTGACCGAAATCAGGGCGATAAAGAATCTGAAAGCAAATTCAAAGAAATTAAAGAAGCTTATGAAATTCTGACCGATGCGCAAAAGCGTGCGGCCTACGACCAGTACGGTCATGCAGCCTTTGAACAGGGTGGCATGGGCGGTGGCGGCGGTGGTTACGGCGGCGGTGCAGATTTCAGCGACATCTTTGGTGACGTCTTTGGCGACATCTTTGGCGGCGGTCGCCGTCAGCGTGCCAGCCGGGGTTCAGACCTGCGTTACAACATGGATCTGACTCTGGAAGAGGCCGTTCGTGGTGTCACCAAAGAGATCCGCATCCCGACGCTGGATGAATGTGACGTCTGCCACGGCAGCGGCGCGAAAGCGGGTAGCTCTCCGACCACCTGTCCGACCTGTCACGGTGCGGGTCAGGTGCAGATGCGTCAGGGCTTCTTCACGGTGCAACAGGCGTGTCCGACCTGTCAGGGACGCGGGAAAGTCATTAAAGACCCGTGCAACAAATGTCATGGTCATGGCCGTGTAGAACGTTCTAAAACGTTGTCGGTGAAAATTCCTGCGGGTGTGGATACCGGCGACCGTATTCGTCTGGAAGGTGAAGGCGAAGCCGGTGAGCATGGCGCTCCGTCAGGCGATCTGTACGTTCAGGTTCAGGTCAAAGCGCACAAAATCTTTGAGCGTGAAGGCAATAACCTGTACTGCGAAGTGCCGATCAATTTCGCCATGGCAGCTTTAGGCGGCGAAATCGAAGTGCCAACGCTGGATGGCCGCGTGAACCTGAAAATTCCGGCTGAAACGCAAACGGGTAAGATGTTCCGTATGCGCGGACGCGGTGTGAAATCTGTTCGTGGCGGTGTGCAGGGCGATTTAATGTGCCGTGTGGTCGTGGAAACGCCGGTCAGCCTGAGCGAAAAACAGAAACAGCTGTTGCGTGATCTGGAAGAAAGTTTTGGTGGCGTGTCTGGTGAAAAAAACAGCCCGCGCTCTAAAAGCTTCCTGGATGGCGTGAAAAAGTTCTTTGATGATCTGACCCGCTAATCCTTCGCTGAATACAGCGGTGGAAAGCCAGATGAAATCCCCGGCAGCGGTTCACGCTCCGGGGATTTTTTTATGGGATTTTTAAGTCAGTGTTTAAAATAAATGATTCGTAAAAACCGAGGTATACTGCAGAAATAATCGACTTTTTACGAAGTGATGAGCTGCGTACAATTCGCATTCCATTGTGGCAATCCTTTTTGCGCCACGGTTTTTTCTACAGGAGAGTCAGAATGCCGAATGTAATCCGTCAGTTTTTACGTATGGAAGCGGCGGGCGGTATCGTCCTGATCGTTGCCGCTGTTATCGCGCTGGTGATGGCGAACAGCCCGTTGCAGGGCGCCTATCAGGCGTTTCTGGATATCCCGGTCACGCTGCGTTTCTCTGAGTTGCTGATCGACAAACCGCTGTTGCTGTGGATTAACGACGGCCTGATGGCGGTGTTCTTTCTGATGATCGGCCTCGAAGTGAAACGTGAGTTGTGCGAAGGCGCACTGGCGAACCGCGAGCAGGCGATGTTTCCGGCGATTGCTGCGCTCGGCGGCATGGTGGTTCCGGCCTTAATTTATTTACTGTTTAACGGCGGCGATGAGATTGCACGTCAGGGTTGGGCGATTCCGGCCGCAACGGATATTGCATTTGCGCTGGGTGTGATGGCTTTGCTGGGTTCCCGCGTGCCGACCGGCCTGAAAGTGTTCCTGCTGGCGCTGGCCATTATTGATGATCTGGGTGCGATTGTGATCATCGCGCTTTTTTACAGCCACGATGTCTCGATGATGGCGCTGGGACTGTCAGCGGCGTGCATCGCGGTGCTGGCGTTACTGAACTGGCGTGGCGTGACAAAGCTGACGCCTTACCTGCTGGTTGGCGCGGTATTCTGGGTCTGTGTGCTGAAGTCAGGTATTCACGCGACATTAGCCGGTGTGATCCTCGGCTTCCTGATCCCGCTAAATACCCGGAGCAATAAGGCTTCACCTGCGCGCCGTCTGGAGCACGGGATCCATCCGTATGTGGCCTGGTTTATTTTGCCAATGTTTGCATTCGCCAATGCGGGAATTTCGTTGCAGGGCGCAACGGCTGCCGGTGCATTTTCTTTGTTACCGATGGGCATCGCAGCGGGGCTTCTGCTGGGCAAACCACTGGGCATCATTTTGTTCGGGGGTCTGGCATTGAAATCCGGGATTACCCGTTTGCCATCCGGCATTACGTTTAGCCAGATCGCTGCGGTCTCCGTGCTGTGCGGTATTGGTTTTACCATGTCGATTTTCATCGGTTCACTGGCGTTTGCTGAGCTGGATGCGGCACTGCTGACGTACGCGAAAATGGGCATCCTGATGGGGTCGGTGGCGTCAGCCGTATTGGGTTACCTGTTACTGAGTCGCGCATTACCGAAGAAAATCACCCGATAATCGTCAGGTGGGTTCGATACTTCAGGAAAGGATGAAAGCATGCCTCATATTAATTACAACCATTTGTATTATTTCTGGCACGTGTGTAAATCAGGTTCTGTTGTGGGAGCCGCAGAGGCGTTGTATCTGACTCCGCAGACCATCACCGGGCAGATTAAATCGCTGGAAGAAAGGCTGGGCGGCAAACTGTTTAAGCGTCAGGGGCGCGGTCTGGTGCCTTCTGAACTGGGACAACTGATTTACCGTTATGCCGATAAGATGTTTACGCTCAGCCAGGAAATGCTGGATATCGTGAATTACCGCAAAGAGTCGAGTCTGCTGTTTGATGTGGGCGTGGCGGATGCGTTATCCAAACGACTGGTCAGCCGTGTACTGGAAGCGGCGGTGCCGGACAATGCGCAAATTCACCTGCGCTGTTTTGAATCGACGCACGAAATGCTGCTCGAACAACTGAGCCTGCATAAACTGGATATGATTTTGTCTGACTGCCCGGTGGATTCCACCCAGCAGGAGGGGCTGTTCTCGGTAAAACTGGGTGAAAGCCCGATAAGCTTCTTCTGCTGTACTCCGCCGACAGGTGTGGATTTTCCTGCCTGTCTGGAACAGCGTCCTTTGCTGATCCCCGGTCGCCGTTCAATGCTCGGCCGCAAATTGCTGAACTGGTTTAATACCCAGGGACTGAAGGTAAACATTCTGGGCGAGTTTGATGATGCTGCGTTGATGAAAGCATTCGGAATGAACAACGACGCGATTTTTGTCGCACCGGCGATCTATTCTTCAACAGAATTTCAGGATGAGAAAATTGAGGAAGTCGGGCGTGTAGAAGGGATCATGGAAGAGTATTACGTCATTTTTGCTGAGAGAATGATTCAGCATCCTTCAGTACAGCAGATTTGTCATACCGACTTTTCGGCGTTGTTTGAATAACCCGCCTGAATTTCAGATATAAAAAAACCGGCGTGAGCCGGTTTTTTTATCAAGCATTTCAGCGTAATGCGATTATTGCATTGCGTTGATTTGCGCAGTCAGGTTTGACTTATGACGCGCTGCTTTGTTTTTGTGGATCAGGCCTTTGCAAGACTGACGGTCCACGATTGGTTGCATTTCGTTAAATGCGTTTTGTGCAGCAGCTTTGTCGCCTGCTGCAATAGCCGCGTATACCTTCTTGATAAAGGTACGCATCATAGAACGACGGCTCGCGTTGTGCTTACGGCGTTTTTCTGACTGTACGGCGCGTTTCTTAGCTGATTTGATATTAGCCAAGGCCAACTCCCAAATATTTTTCTATTGATGAACAATTCAAAGGCCGAGGAATATGCCTTTTCGGTCTTCTTTTGTCAACGGATTTGTGCAAATAAGCGGCGTTTTAAAGAGTGAACTTTACTCGTCGCTTGTTACGTTGTGATGGCGCAGGATTTTAACAGCTTCCGGCATCGGAATACAGTCTTTCGCGAGAAAAATCGACAGGAGAGTGTACAAACTGCCCACTACGGCCATTAACGCTTTGTTTATGCGAAAAGTCACGCATTCCCTGTATGCAACGAAAGATTTTCATCGCCACGCCGCCATTTGAACCGCAATATCTGCCGTATGCAAGAGAGAATGGTGTGATCCTGCTAATCGCTGGTTAACCTTGGAGGCTGTACAAGGTATAATCCGCCGATTTCCATCGTTATGAGTCAGCATTGGATTTGAGCCAGCTATGGAGCTAATTCGCGGAATACACAATATTCGAGCACGTCATCATGGATGTGTGCTGACTATTGGCAATTTTGATGGTGTACACCGTGGTCATCAGGCCCTGATTGAACAGCTGAAGCTGGAAGGTCAACGTCTGGGACTGCCGGTGATGGTCATGATTTTTGAGCCACAACCTCTGGAACTGTTTGCCGGTGATAAAGCACCTGCACGTTTAACCAGTTTACGCGACAAAGCCAAATATCTGGCGGAGTGCGGGGTTGATTACCTTTTATGTGTCCGTTTCGAGCCACGGTTCGCGGCACACATGGCGCAGGCGTTTATCTCGCAACTGCTGGTGGAAAAACTGGGCGTCAAATTCCTGACGGTCGGGGATGATTTCCGCTTTGGTGCCAGTCGTCTTGGGGATTTTGAGCTATTACAGAAAGCCGGTGAAGAATACGGCTTCGAAGTGATCAGCACGCAAACTTTCCGGGAAGGCGGGAACCGCATCAGCAGCACCGCGATCCGTAATGCGTTGCGCGATGATGACTTAGCGCTGGCCGCGAATTTACTCGGTCACCCGTTCAGCATCTCAGGCCGTGTCGTACACGGCGATAAGCTGGGGCGTACCATTGGCTTCCCGACGGCGAACGTGCCGTTGAAGCGGGTCGTGTCGCCGGTGCGCGGCGTGTATGCGGTGGATGTGTTAGGTCTCGGACCTGAACCTCTGCCGGGCGTGGCCAATATTGGAATACGTCCGACGGTCGGTGGCGTGCGCAAGCAGTTGGAAGTGCACCTTCTCGACACCACATTAGATTTATACGGGCGCCACATTGATGTGGTGCTCCGCGCGAAATTGCGCAACGAACAGCGTTTCTCCTCGCTTGATGCTTTAAAGCAACAAATTGCGAACGATGAAGTGACGGCCCGTGAGTTCTTCGGGTTAAAGACACTACGCTAAACATGTACTGACAGGCGTGTCACAACGCCTGGAATCCAGCCGAAAACGGAACCGAGAATCTATGAGTGACTACAAGAACACCCTGAATTTGCCGGAAACAGGGTTCCCGATGCGTGGCGATCTGGCCAAGCGTGAACCTGACATGCTGAAAAATTGGTATGACCAGGATCTGTACGGGATTATTCGTGCTGCCAAGAAAGGCAAAAAAACCTTTATTTTGCATGACGGCCCTCCGTATGCGAACGGCAGCATTCATATTGGTCACTCAGTAAACAAAATTCTTAAAGACATGATTATCAAGTCCAAAGGACTTGCGGGCTTTGATGCGCCGTATGTGCCGGGCTGGGATTGTCATGGTCTGCCGATCGAGCTGAAAGTCGAACAACTGATCGGTAAGCCGGGCGAGAAAGTCACGGCGGCGGAATTCCGTGAAGCCTGCCGTAAATATGCCGCAGAACAGGTTGAAGGCCAGAAGAAAGACTTCATCCGTCTGGGCGTGCTGGGCGACTGGGATCATCCGTACCTGACGATGGATTTCAAAACCGAAGCCAACATCATCCGTGCGCTGGGCAAAATCATCGGTAACGGCCACCTGCATAAAGGCGCCAAGCCGGTGCACTGGTGTACAGATTGCGGTTCGTCGCTGGCCGAAGCCGAAGTCGAATATTACGACAAAGCCTCGCCTTCTATTGATGTGGCGTTCAACGCGACGGATGCCGCAGCCGTGGCAGCGAAATTTGGCGTTACTGCCTTTAATGGCCCGATCTCGCTGGTTATCTGGACCACGACACCGTGGACCATGCCCGCTAACCGCGCCATTTCACTGAATCCTGAGTTTGCTTATCAGCTGATTCAGGTCGAAGGTCAGTGTCTGATCCTGGCAACCGATCTGGTTGAAAGCGTCATGAAACGTGCCGGTATTGCCGGATGGACCGTTCTGGGCGAGTGCAAAGGCGCAGACCTCGAACTGCTGCGCTTCAAACACCCGTTCCTCGGTTTCGACGTTCCGGCGATCCTGGGCGATCACGTGACGCTCGATGCGGGTACCGGTGCCGTGCATACCGCACCAGGCCACGGCCCTGACGATTTTGTTATCGGCCAGAAATACGGTCTGGAAGTGGCGAATCCGGTAGGGCCGAACGGTTGCTACCTGCCGGGCACTTACCCGACGCTGGACGGTAAATTTGTCTTTAAAGCCAACGACCTGATCGTTGAGTTGCTGCGTGAAAAAGGCGCATTGCTGCACGTTGAGAAAATCACGCACAGCTATCCTTGCTGCTGGCGCCACAAAACGCCAATCATCTTCCGCGCGACGCCGCAATGGTTCATCAGCATGGATCAGAAGGGCCTGCGTCAGCAGTCTCTGGAAGAGATCAAAGGCGTGCAGTGGATCCCGGACTGGGGTCAGGCGCGTATCGAAAACATGGTCGCTAACCGTCCTGACTGGTGTATCTCCCGTCAGCGTACCTGGGGCGTGCCGATGTCTCTGTTCGTTCACAAAGACACTGAGCAACTGCATCCGCGCAGCCTTGAGCTGATGGAAGAAGTGGCGAAACGTGTTGAAGTGGATGGCATTCAGGCATGGTGGGATCTGAATCCGGAAGACATTCTGGGTGCAGACGCCGCAGATTACGTCAAAGTGCCGGACACGCTGGACGTCTGGTTTGACTCCGGTTCAACGCATTCTTCCGTTGTGGATGTGCGTCCTGAGTTCAACGGGCATTCTCCTGATCTTTATCTGGAAGGTTCTGACCAGCATCGTGGCTGGTTCATGTCTTCCCTGATGATTTCGACGGCAATGAAAGGCAAAGCGCCTTACAAACAAGTGCTGACTCATGGTTTCACCGTGGATGGTCAGGGCCGCAAAATGTCTAAATCCATCGGCAATACCATCGCGCCGCAAGACGTGATGAACAAGCTGGGTGGCGACATTCTGCGTCTGTGGGTCGCGTCGACGGATTACACTGGAGAAATCGCCGTGTCCGACGAAATCCTCAAACGTGCTGCTGATTCTTACCGCCGTATCCGTAACACCGCACGCTTCCTGCTGGCGAACCTTAACGGTTTCGATCCGGCGCTGCACAGCGTGGCTCCGGAGGACATGGTGGTGCTGGATCGCTGGGCGGTTGGCCGTGCGAAAGCCGCTCAGGAAGAAATCATTGCTGCGTATGAATCCTATGATTTCCATGGCGTTGTTCAGCGTCTGATGCAGTTCTGCTCGATCGAAATGGGTTCCTTCTATCTGGATATCATTAAAGATCGTCAGTACACCGCGAAAAGCGACAGCGTTGCACGTCGCAGCTGTCAGACCGCGCTGTATCACATCAGTGAAGCGCTGGTTCGCTGGATGGCACCGATCATGTCGTTCACAGCCGATGAAATCTGGGCGGAACTGCCGGGAAGCCGTGAGAAATTCGTCTTCACCGAAGAGTGGTACGACGGTCTGTTCGGTCTCGCAGGCAACGAATCCATGAACGATGCGTTCTGGGATGAACTGCTGAAAGTGCGTGGCGAAGTGAACAAAGTGATCGAACAGGCGCGTGCGGATAAACGTCTGGGCGGTTCTCTGGAAGCAGCGGTCACGCTGTTTGCTGATGATGCGCTGGCAACAGACCTGCGTTCTCTGGGCAATGAACTGCGCTTTGTGCTGCTGACCTCAGGGGCGAAAGTTGCCGCACTGAGTGATGCAGATGACGCGGCTCAGTCGAGTGAATTGCTGAAAGGCCTGAAGATTGGTCTGGCGAAAGCAGAAGGCGACAAGTGCCCGCGCTGCTGGCATTACACTACCGATGTCGGCCAGAACGCGGAACACAGCGATATCTGCGGCCGTTGTGTCACTAACATTGCTGGCGACGGCGAAGAGCGTAAGTTTGCATAATGAGTAAATCGATTTGTTCCACCGGACTCCGCTGGCTCTGGCTGGCGGTCGTGGTCATTATCGTGGATCTCGGCAGTAAGTTTCTGATTATGGGAAACTTCCAGCTCGGTGAATCTATGCCTTTGATCCCGTATCTGAATCTGTTCTATGCCCAGAACCACGGTGCTGCGTTCAGTTTCCTGGCTGACAAAGGCGGCTGGCAGCGCTGGTTCTTCGCGTTAATCGCGCTGGTGATCGTCGTGGCGCTGGTCGTGCTGATGTATCGCGGCAGCGCGAAGCAAAAGCTCAATAACATCGCGTTTGCGATGATTATCGGCGGTGCGCTGGGCAACTTGTTTGACCGCTTGTATCACGGCTTTGTGGTCGACTTTATCGATTTTTATGTCGGTAACTGGCATTTTGCGACGTTCAATCTGGCCGACAGCTTTATCTGTGTCGGCGCAGCCATGGTGGTGCTGGAAGGTTTTCTGGCAAAACCCTCTGAAGCCACAAAGAGTAAAGGATAAGGTTTATGTCTCAACAGGTGAAACACGACAGCGCTGTACTGGTGCATTTTACGTTGAAGCTGGAAGATGGCTCGACGGCGGAATCAACCCGCGCCAATGGCAAACCTGCACTGTTTCGCCTTGGCGACAGCAGCTTGTCTGACGCGCTGGAAAATCAGCTGTTAGGGCTGAGCGTCGGGGATAAACGGGCATTCACGTTAGCCCCTGAATCGGCATTCGGTAGCAAAAGCCCGGATCTGGTTCAGTTCTTCTCCCGTCGTGATTTTCAGGAAACTGGGGTGCCGGATGTCGGCACCATCATGTTGTTCAGCGGTCGTGATGGCAGCGAAATGCCGGGCGTCGTCCGTGAAGTGACAGAAGATTCCATCACTGTAGATTTCAACCATCCGCTGGCAGGGCAACATATCGATTTCGATATTGAAGTGCTGGAAATTGACCCGGAGCTTGAGGGGAAACATGCAGATATTGCTGGCTAATCCGCGAGGGTTTTGTGCGGGCGTTGACCGCGCAATCAGTATTGTAGAACGTGCGCTGGAACTGTACGGCGCACCTATCTACGTTCGCCATGAAGTGGTACATAACCGCTACGTGGTTGACAGTCTCCGCCAGCGCGGTGCTGTTTTCATCGAGCAAATCAGCGAAGTGCCTGATGGCTCGATTCTGATTTTCTCGGCTCACGGTGTCTCTCAGGCGGTGCGCGCGGAAGCCAAAGCGCGTGATCTGACCATGTTGTTTGACGCGACCTGTCCGCTGGTGACCAAAGTGCATATGGAAGTGGCCCGTGCCAGCCGTAAAGGCACGGAAGCGATTCTGATTGGTCACGCCGGGCACCCGGAAGTCGAAGGCACCATGGGGCAGTACAGCAACCCGAAAGGCGGCATGTATCTGGTTGAAGGGCCTGAAGATGTGTATAAATTGCAGGTCAAAGATGAAAACAACCTGTGCTTTATGACGCAAACGACACTGTCGGTTGATGATACGTCTGCGGTGATTGATGCGCTGCGCGATCGCTTCCCGAAAATCATCGGGCCGCGTAAAGACGATATTTGCTACGCGACGACCAACCGTCAGGAAGCCGTGCGTACGCTGGCTGATGGCGCGGATGTCGTGCTGGTGGTCGGTTCGAAGAACTCCTCGAACTCCAACCGTCTGGCCGAACTGGCGCAACGTGTCGGCGTGCCTTCCTATCTGATTGACTCTGCGGCAGATATTCAGGAAAGCTGGCTGAAAGATGCGAAAAGCATTGGCGTGACGGCAGGCGCATCCGCACCGGATATTCTGGTGCAGGACGTGATCAGCAAGCTGAAAACATTCGGTGGCCTTGATGTGATCAACATCGAAGGACGCGAGGAAAATATCGTGTTCGAAGTGCCGAAAGAGCTGCGCGTGGATGTAAAACAGATCGACTGATGGCTGACTCAAAATGAAAAACCGGCTCACTGCGGCCGGTTTTTTTGTGCCTGCGTGTTGGCAGGATTAATGATTCTCAAATTTGAATAAATTTTGCGGTGCACCGACCGTCGTCGTGGTGACGTGCAGCAGCGCCCCCTCCAGCGCATGTGGCGCATCGAGGTTCTTACGTGCCGAGGTGATGAATAACTCCGTCATGTCCGGGCCGCCAAAGGTGCAGCAGCTCGGTTGCGTGACCGGCACCGGCAGCGTATCCAGGGTCAGTAATTCGCCCTGATTGATCTGCTGACGGAGCAGACATTTCGAGCCCCAGCAGGCGGTGATCAGCCAGCCATTCTGAGCCAGTGCGGAACCGTCGGGGATCTTATCACCGGAAGAAAAACAGGATATTTTCAGCGGATTGATCCTGCGGGCGTTGGCAGAAAAGAAACGTTTTTTCTTGCTGTCGGCGAACCAGACTTTGCCTTCATACCAGACCAGCGTATTCGTGCAGCCGACCTTATCGAGCATCATCTCGGGCTTTTCAGCCCCCGCTTCATAACGGAACCATTCCCCGTTATCTTTTTCTTCTTTTATATCCAGCGTACCAAACCACAGTGAACCGTCGGGCGCGATGGCGGCCTCGTTCGGACGCGTACCTTCCGCACCCGGATAATCGCAGAGCTTCTGGCGGCTTTTCTGTGAGTAATCGTAGAGATGGATCCCGTCGACGGACACCAGCAGAAACTGATTTCTCTTTTCCGTCAGCAACACGGCGCTGGTCAGCGCGGGAAGCTCATGAATTTCAGTTTGCCTGGTATCGGGCCAGTAACGCAAAACACGCTGAGCCAGAATATCGACCCAAAGCAAAGATTGTGTGCGCTGGCACCAGACGGGGGTTTCACCCAATTCGGCTCGATAGTCGCCAATGGCTGTTATGTCGGACCGGAAAAATGCTGACATCGCAAAGCTCTCCTGCGGTTACAAAATGGATATAGCAAAACAGTCTGTATTCAGTCTAGTCTGGCTTTGGTCGCGGAGGATAGAAGAAATGGCGTAAAAAGAAAGGGCCAGCCCGTCAATAAGACGTAAAGCTGGCCCCGGAAGTGCAGTCGTTAAGGCTTAGAAGTCGTAACGCAGACGGATCAGGTTCATGTCGCCGAGGTTATCGGTAGAGGAAGTGAACACGTGTTCGTAATCCACACGGAAGCCGTAATCAAGCTGGAAGGAGACACCCAGACCGTTATCAATACGCTGGTAATCACGGCCGGTCACGTAGCTCAGACGGTCACCCATGAAGTATGGCTGAATGGTTTTCACTGCCAGCTGATTGATTGGGAAGGTATAACCCAGGAAGTATTCCAGACCGTATGCGTCGCCCGCGAAGAACTGATCTTCGGTTTTCACGCCCGTGGTCAGGAAGTCATGGTAGTAACCGCCGCCGAAGGATGCTGTCCAGTTGCCTGGTTTCCAGCTCAGCGCCGTACCGACAATGCTCTGGTTGTAATCTTTCGAGGTGTTATCACCCGGATTTCTCATTTCTGCGTCGGTGTAGTTGTACGCCGTACCCCATGTCAGGTCTTTGGTGATGTGGTAATCCACACCGACAGAACCGCCGCCGTTACGTTTGTAACGCAGGCCATTTTTGCCGGTCAGCAGTTCGCTGTCTTCAAACAGGTAAGAAGCGTAAACATCCGCGTCGCCGAAGGTGTTTTTGTATTTCAGCATCTTACGGGAACGGTAAGATCCGTCGTAGTCGCCGTTAACACCGTTACCCGGTGCCTGAGCGAGCATGTCGTAATCCCAGATATCGGTTTTCGCCCCGACCACATCGTAATACACGCTGTTTTGCTGACCGAAGGTCAACTGGCCGTAAGTTTTGCTTTTCAGACCGGTGTAAAGCATACGGCGGGAGGTGTTATGCGCGCCATCGGCGTGGTGATTGTCCCAGCCGGTCAGGGCAGGAATATTGACACCCAACTCGTAGTAGTTGATCCAGCTGATGTCATCAAACAGATAATAATCAGCAGAGAAACGGAAACGTGTACCGCCGTCAAAACCGTTGGTTTTGTAGTTTTTCACGCCGTTCTGGAACTGGAACTGTGGACGAATACTGCCGCCGACCTGGAAGTTCAGGCGGCTCAGCGGATCGTTAGGCTGTGGATCTTGTTTAATCAGGGTGATTTCTGCGTGTGCAGCAAAAGACGCTAAGCCAAACAACAGGCCTGCGGTCGCCACTTGCGTGACGTTGTTCAGTTTGAATTTCATGTTAAGTCCCTGCGCCAATATACTGATCGGAAAAAACCAGCAACAAAATTGGCGATAGCTATTTATTATTTTCCCCTTACTGATGACTGTCTGGTAAGGGTGAAGACGCGCCTTATGGAGCCAGGCTACTTATTTTACTGTCGTTAAATCAAATTTCGGCAGTTAAAATTAGGTTGCTATTTATTACCACAATCATTGGTTTTATCAATATTATTTCACTACATATAATAAAAATTTAATGTTTCAGATCTAAGAAATACGCGGTTCGCTGCTTATTTGTCATTCATCGGGGGAAGGGAATACGCGTTTCGTCTCGCGCGCTCATCATCGCTTTTATCCGGTGAGACATATTGTCAGGGGGTGCCCTGCGGGACGGTGGTAAAATCCGTGGCGTGCGGATGATGCATGAAGGGCGTAGCTAAGCGGGGACTTATGCATGAAATTGCATGATTATGCGAAGGGCGTTTTTCGGGACTTTTTGACCGTTTTTCCTTAACCAGTTCCAGTTGCGTCAACCGGTTAACACAAAATCATCGATTGCGTAACCTGAAACCAGATGGCTTTTACTGATATTAACGGGTCTGTATCATAATTTTCTAATTATGAGGCAATTTCGCTGGCTCCCTGATTGCGGGGTCGATAACCTGATTCTGTTTCACGGCAGAACCACAATAAGAAGAGAGTAATTATGAGTAACGCTGATATTCGCATGGCCATTGTTGGTGCCGGTGGCCGTATGGGCCGCCAGCTGATTCAGGCCGTCACTGATGCCGAAGGCGTGGTATTGGGCGCAGCGCTGGAACGTTCCGGTTCTTCCTTAGTGGGCGCCGATGCAGGCGAACTGGCGGGTGTCGGTTCAGCGGGCATAACGGTGCATGACAATCTGGAAACCGTGGCGGATGACTTCGATATTCTGATCGACTTCACCCGTCCCGAAGGCACACTGGCGCATCTGGAATTTTGCCAGAAACACCATAAAGGCATGATTATCGGCACTACGGGCTTTGATGACGCCGGGAAGGCCGCAATTAAACAGGCTTCAGAGGTGATCCCGGTGGTTTTCGCGGCCAACTTCAGCGTGGGCGTGAATGTGGTCCTCAAGCTGCTGGAAAAAGCCGCCAAAGTCATGGGCGACTATACAGATATTGAAATCGTGGAAGCGCACCACCGTCATAAAGTTGATGCACCATCAGGGACTGCGCTGGCGATGGGTGAAGCGATTGCCGATGCCTTAGGGCGTGATCTGAAAGATTGTGCGGTGTACGCACGGGAAGGGCATACCGGTGAGCGTGATCCAAAAAGCATTGGGTTTGCCACCATCCGTGCCGGCGATATCGTCGGGGAACATACCGCGATGTTTGCAGATATCGGGGAGCGTGTTGAGATAACTCACAAGGCTTCCAGCCGCATGACATTCGCAAATGGCGCTGTTCGTGCGGGTAAATGGCTTTTTTCCCATAAAAGCGGTCTTTATGACATGCGGGATGTGCTGGGCTTAGATGATTTGTAATCCATAGTTTAGATGTGATGTGGTTGTTTTGATCATAATCTTTTGATAAAAGGGCAGTTCCTTGATTGCCCTTCTCTTTTTTATTGAAAATATCGTCCTGGTGTTTATTTTTGGCTGTAACCCGTGTTTTTCATTCTTTTCGTCAATTATGAAGTGTGGGTTGCTTGTTTTTTGAACGCCACGACTTCCCCGTCTTGTTACAAATCCGCTTTCTTCGTCATTTTTCAGACATCCTGTTCCGCAAACGGTTACTATGCTTACTTAGACTGTCTTTTTATGGCGGTAAGCGCGCGTTTTCGCTGAGTGGTGCAAAAAACAGAGAAATATTGGTGCTTTTGGTAGACAAACCCGACGGCCATCATTAGAATGCGCGCAATTTGCCAAAAATTGGCTTTGGGAGCGATTTTTGCATTGATTTAGATCGGGTTATCTGAATTAATATGCAGATATTGTGATTTATTATTCTTGGAGGATGCTTTGATAAAGTCAGCGCTATTGGTTCTGGAAGACGGAACCCAATTCCACGGTCGGGCCATCGGGGCAGAAGGGTCGGCAGTGGGGGAAGTGGTCTTCAATACGTCGATGACCGGTTATCAAGAAATCCTCACTGATCCTTCCTATTCCCGCCAGATTGTCACTCTCACGTATCCCCATATCGGTAATGTCGGCACCAATGCCGCTGATGAAGAATCCTCCGCAGTACACGCTCAGGGCCTGGTCATTCGCGATTTACCTCTGATTGCCAGCAACTACCGCAGTGAAGAAAACCTTTCTGATTACCTCAAGCGCAATAACATCGTTGCCATCGCCGATATTGATACCCGCAAGCTGACCCGTCTGTTACGCGAAAAAGGCGCACAGAACGGTTGCATCATCGCGGGCGATTCACCGGATGCTGAACTGGCGCTGCAAAAAGCCAAAGCGTTCCCGGGCCTGAAAGGCATGGATCTGGCGAAAGAAGTGACCACGACGGAATCTTACAGCTGGCAACAAGGAAGCTGGACGCTGGAAGGCGAATTGCCTGAAGTGAAGAAAGCTGAAGACCTGCCATTCCACGTAGTGGCTTATGACTACGGCGCGAAACGCAACATCCTGCGCATGCTGGTGGATCGCGGTTGCCGCCTGACGGTGGTTCCGGCGCAGACCCCGGCAGAAGACGTGCTGAAAATGAATCCGGACGGCATCTTCCTGTCCAACGGACCGGGCGACCCGGAGCCTTGCGACTACGCTATCGCGGCCATCAAAACTTTCCTGGAAACCGACATTCCGGTCTTTGGCATCTGCCTCGGCCATCAGTTACTGGCACTGGCCAGCGGCGCGAAGACGGTGAAAATGAAACTCGGCCACCACGGCGGTAACCACCCGGTGAAAGATCTCGATAAAGATATCGTGATGATCACCGCACAGAACCACGGCTTTGCGGTGGATGAATCTGACCTGCCAGCCAGCCTGCGCGTGACGCACAAATCTCTGTTTGACCATACGGTGCAGGGTATCCACCGTACCGATAAAGCGGCGTTCAGCTTCCAGGGCCACCCTGAAGCCAGCCCGGGCCCGCACGATGCGGCACCGCTGTTTGACCACTTTATCGAACTGATTGAAGCTTTTCGCACAAACAACGCCAGATAACAGGAGCGAATAAAAAATGCCAAAACGTACAGACATAAAAAGCATCCTGATTCTGGGCGCCGGCCCGATTGTTATCGGCCAGGCTTGTGAATTTGACTACTCCGGTGCACAGGCGTGTAAAGCGCTGCGTGAAGAGGGTTACCGCGTCATTCTGGTGAACTCCAACCCGGCCACCATCATGACTGACCCTGAAATGGCGGACGCGACCTATATCGAGCCGATTCACTGGGAAGTGGTGCGCAAGATTATCGAGAAAGAACGTCCGGACGCCGTGCTGCCAACCATGGGCGGTCAGACCGCACTGAACTGTGCGCTGGAACTGGAACGTCAGGGTGTGCTGGAAGAATTCGGCGTGACCATGATTGGCGCGACCGCAGACGCCATTGATAAAGCCGAAGACCGTCGCCGTTTCGACGTGGCGATGAAAAAGATTGGTCTGGACACCGCGCGTTCCGGTATCGCACACACCATGGAAGAAGCGCTGGCGGTTGCCGCTGACGTCGGCTTCCCGTGCATCATTCGTCCTTCCTTCACCATGGGCGGCACCGGTGGCGGTATCGCGTACAACCGTGAAGAGTTTGAAGAGATTTGCGAACGCGGTCTGGATCTTTCCCCGACCAAAGAGCTGCTGATTGATGAGTCGCTGATTGGCTGGAAAGAGTACGAGATGGAAGTGGTGCGTGATAAAAACGACAACTGCATCATCGTCTGCTCTATCGAAAACTTCGATGCGATGGGCATTCACACCGGTGACTCCATCACTGTCGCCCCGGCGCAGACCCTGACCGACAAAGAATATCAAATCATGCGTAACGCCTCGATGGCGGTACTGCGTGAAATCGGCGTAGAAACCGGCGGCTCTAACGTCCAGTTCTCGGTGAACCCGAAAAACGGCCGTCTGATCGTTATCGAAATGAACCCGCGCGTATCACGTTCTTCCGCGCTGGCGTCTAAAGCGACCGGTTTCCCGATTGCCAAAGTGGCGGCGAAACTGGCCGTCGGTTACACCCTCGATGAACTGATGAACGACATCACCGGCGGCAAAACCCCGGCCTCGTTCGAACCGTCTATCGACTACGTAGTGACCAAAATTCCTCGCTTCAACTTCGAGAAATTTGCCGGTGCCAACGACCGTCTGACCACGCAGATGAAATCTGTCGGCGAAGTGATGGCGATTGGCCGCACCCAGCAGGAATCTCTGCAAAAAGCCCTGCGCGGTCTGGAAGTGGGCGCGAGCGGTTTCGACCCGAAAGTGAGTCTGGATGACCCGGAAGCACTGACCAAAATCCGTCGCGAGCTGAAAGAAGCCGGTGCCGAGCGTATCTGGTACATCGCTGATGCCTTCCGTGCCGGTATGTCGGTTGACGGAATCTTCAACCTGACCAACGTTGACCGCTGGTTCCTGGTGCAGATTGAAGAACTGGTGAAACTGGAAAATGAAGTGGCCGAAGGCGGCTTCAACATCCTGACCCACGATTACCTGCGCATGCTCAAGCGTAAAGGCTTCGCGGATCTGCGTCTGGCGAAACTGGTCGGCGTTTCAGAAAGCGAAGTGCGCAAACTGCGCCACAAATACAACCTGCATCCGGTCTACAAACGTGTGGATACCTGTGCGGCGGAATTCTCAACCGATACCGCCTACATGTATTCAACGTATGAAGAAGAGTGCGAATCCAATCCGACCAACGACAAGCCGAAAATCATGGTGCTGGGCGGCGGTCCAAACCGTATCGGTCAGGGTATCGAGTTCGATTATTGCTGCGTACACGCCTCACTGGCGCTGCGCGAAGACGGTTACGAAACCATCATGGTTAACTGTAACCCGGAAACGGTGTCTACCGACTACGACACTTCCGACCGTCTGTACTTTGAATCCGTAACGCTGGAAGACGTGCTGGAAATCGTGCGTATCGAACAGCCGAAAGGCGTGATTGTTCAGTACGGCGGCCAGACTCCGCTGAAACTGGCGCGTGAACTGGAAGCCGCTGGCGTGCCGATTATCGGCACCAGCCCGGATGCGATTGACCGCGCCGAAGACCGTGAACGTTTCCAGCAGGCGGTTAACCGTCTGGGTCTGAAACAACCGGCAAACGCCACGGTCGCGACGATCGAACAGGCTGTCGAAAAAGCGGCGGGTATCGGTTATCCGCTGGTGGTGCGTCCTTCTTATGTGCTGGGCGGCCGTGCGATGGAAATCGTTTACGACGAAATCGACCTGCGTCGTTACTTCCAGAATGCCGTCAGCGTGTCTAACGATGCGCCGGTGCTGCTGGACCGCTTCCTTGACGACGCCGTAGAAGTTGACGTTGATGCCATCTGCGACGGCGAGCGCGTGCTGATTGGCGGCATCATGGAACACATCGAGCAGGCTGGCGTGCACTCCGGTGACTCCGCATGTTCACTGCCTTGCTACACGCTGAGCCAGGAAATTCAGGATGTGATGCGTCAGCAGGTCGAGAAACTGGCCTTTGAGCTGAGCGTTCGCGGTCTGATGAACGTCCAGTTCGCTGTGAAGAACAACGAAGTCTACCTGATTGAAGTCAACCCGCGTGCTGCGCGTACCGTACCGTTCGTCTCCAAGGCGACCGGCGTGGCGCTGGCGAAAGTGGCGGCGCGCGTGATGGCGGGGCAGACACTGGCGCAGCAGGGCATCACCGAAGAAGTGATCCCGCCTTACTACTCCGTAAAAGAAGTGGTGCTGCCGTTCAACAAATTCCCTGGCGTTGACCCGATTCTGGGGCCGGAAATGCGCTCTACCGGTGAAGTCATGGGCGTGGGCCGTACTTTCGCCGAAGCCTTTGCCAAAGCGCAACTGGGAAGCAACTCCGGTATGAAGAAAGCCGGTCGCGCACTGTTGTCGGTTCGTGAAGGCGACAAAGGCCGCGTGGTGGATTTAGCCGCGAAACTGCTGAAACGCGGTTTCGAGCTGGATGCGACGCACGGCACCGCAGTGGTACTGGGCGAAGCCGGGATAAACCCGCGTCTGGTCAACAAGGTGCATGAAGGCCGTCCGCATATTCAGGACCGTATCAAGAACGGTGAATATGTGTATATCGTGAACACCACGGCGGGACGTCAGGCGATTGAAGACTCCAAGCTTATCCGTCGCAGCGCACTGCAATACAAAGTGCATTACGACACCACGCTGAACGGTGGTTTCGCTACGGCGATGGCGCTGTCATCTGACCCGACTGAACAGGTGATCTCAGTGCAGGAGATGCACGCGAAAATCGGCAAGTGATTATGTACTAAATTGCTGCGGTCGCTGAAACGTCCGTTCCCTCAGGGAGCGGACGTTTTTTTATGCCTGCACAAAAGTGAGATGTTAATTATATATATTAAATATGTTTATCAAACTAATTATACATAGTGCGCATAATTCCTTTCGGATGAAAGTGATTTTAACCTAACTCATTATTTTAGATCATTATTTTTGGTTAATGTGATGAGTGTCATGTGTATTGTATGTTTAATTATTGTTATGTATTTGTGCGTGAATTTATACTCATTGCCTTGGTTAGTTCACACAGAGAATTAACCCTTCTTGCTGTGCTTTCAGTCAAAAATGAGGAATCTCACATGTACAAAACACCTGTTACCCTTCTGGCGTTACTTATCGGCGCGGTTCTTGCGCCGGTATCACAGGCGGCACTGCCCGGAAAGCCGACCCTTGGCGCGGATGAAACCACCTTTGCAATCGTTGATATCAATCAGTCTGCCTCAGCCTATAACCAGCTGGTGACGGTAAAAAATGCGGCGGATGTGACGGTCACCTGGAATTTATGGACCGGCGACGCGGGCCAGACGGCCAAAGTTTTACTCAATGGTGCGCAGGTCTGGAGCGGCCCCTCCGGCGCGACAGGCAGCGCCACGTTTGCTGTCAATAAAGGCGGGCGTTATCAGTTACAGGTCGCCTTATGTAACAGCGAAGGCTGTACCACCAGCGATGCCAAGCAAATTGTGGTGGCGGATACCGACGGCAGCCATTTATTGCCTTTGACCAGCACGCTGAAAGAAAACAACCAGCCGTATAACAACAAATCCGGAAAAGTCGTGGGTGCCTATTTTGTTGAATGGGGTGTTTACGGGCGCGGATTCCCGGTAGATAAAATTCCTGCACAGAATCTGACGCACATCCTGTACGGCTTCACGCCAATTTGCGGCGGTGACGGCATTAACGACAGTTTAAAAAGCATCGAGGGCAGTTTTCAGGCTTTGCAACGTGCCTGTGCCGGACGCCAGGACTTTAAAGTGGCGATCCACGATCCCTGGGCTGCGGTACAAATGCCTCAGCAGGGTGTCAGTGAATATTCTGCGCCTTATAAAGGCAATTTCGGTCAGATGATGGCGCTGAAAAAGGCCTATCCCAACCTGAAAATTGTTCCTTCGATCGGTGGCTGGACGTTATCTGATCCGTTCTATTTCATGAAGGATAAGGCCAAACGGGATGTCTTTGTGGCCTCGGTGAAAGAATTCCTGCAAACCTGGAAGTTCTTCGACGGGGTGGATATTGACTGGGAATTCCCGGGCGGTGGCGGTGAGAACCCGGCACTGGGCAGCACGGCGGATGGCGAGACTTATGTGCAGCTGATGAAAGATCTGCGGACGATGCTCAATGAGTTATCTGCCCAAACCGGGAAAACCTACGAACTGAGTTCGGCGATCAGCGCCGGTCGGGACAAAATTGATAACGTCGATTACAGCGCCGCGCAGCAGTATATGGATCATATATTCCTGATGAGCTACGACTTCTATGGTGCTTTCTCCCTGACAACGCTGGGACACCAGACCGCCCTGTATGGCTCCGCGTCGAAACTCGATACCGATTACACCACCGATCACGGCGTTCAGGCTTTGTTAACTCAGGGCGTGACACCGGGCAAAATTGTGGTGGGCGCGGCCATGTACGGGCGCGGCTGGACGGGCGTTAAGAATATGCAAAATAATGACCCGTTCACCGGCACGGCCACCGGTCCGACCGCCGGAACCTGGGAGAATGGCATTCTCGATTACCGTCAGGTGGCGAAACTTAAAGCCAGCAGTGACTGGCAGTACAACTATGATGCGGCCGCTGAAGCGCCGTATTTATGGAAGCCATCCACCGGCGATCTGATCACTTATGACGACACCCGTTCCGTGATTGCCAAAGGGAAATATGTGCTTGCGAATCAGCTCGGTGGCCTGTTCGCATGGGAAATCGATGCGGATAACGGCGATATTTTAAATGCCATGCACGAAGGTTTAGGGGACGGCAGCGGCGGTGGTTCGACGAATCTTGCACCACTGGCGAACGCCGGGACAAATCAGAATGTGACCGGCCCGGTTAGCGTGACGCTTGATGGCGCGGCTTCCCGTGATCCGGAAAATGGCGCGCTGACCTATCTGTGGAGCAAAGTTTCCGGCCCGGCCGTGACGCTGACCAATGCCGATAAAGCCAAAGCGCAGTTTAGTGTGCTCAGCACCACGCAGGATCAGGTCTGGGTATTCCAGCTTAAAGTCACCGACCCGCAGGGGCTGAGTGCCACCGCGCAGGTTCAGGTGACAAACTCCGCAGTGCAGGCGAATCAGCCGCCGGTAGTGACGTTGCCAGCGACCATGACCGTGACGGCGGGGAACACCTTCGCGCTGGTGGCGCAGGCGACGGATGCCAACAGTGATCCGTTAACCTATCAGTGGACGCTGCCCGCCGGTCTGAGCGCCAACTCGCTCACTGCCAGTTCCATCAACATCACGGCACCCGCGGTCACCAGCAGCACGGTATATCCGGTCAGTGTGGTGGTCAGCGACGGAAAATCATCCGCCACGGCCAGCTTACAGCTGACGGTTATCCCGGAAAGTTCCGGCGGATGTGGCGTGACAACGGACCCGGCTGCTGCAAGCGTGCCTGCCTGGGTCAGCAGCAAAATCTATAATACGGGCGATGCGGTGAGCTATAACCAGCTGATATGGAAAGCAAAATACTGGACGCAAAACAATCCACCTTTACGCAGCAGCGATCAGTGGCAACTGGTCAGCAATGTCACGCTTCCTTACGACAATGCGGCGACCTACCTGCAGGGCGAAATGGCCACCTCTGGCGGCCATAACTGGAAAGCGAAAGTCTGGACACAAGGCGTTACGCCGGTTGCCGGTGACAACTGGCTGGATCTCGGAGCAATCAGTTGTCCGTAAATCCTGCGCGATAAATCAACAGGGCCAGATGGCCCTGTTTTTCATCGTATTTACGGCAGTTATTAATGTTAAAAATACTTTATGATGAATCCATATTCTGTCGATATGAGTTCACTGATGATTTTAATAATTTACGCCCATCCTTATCCGCGTCATTCAAGAGCCAATCAGGGGCTGTTGTCGGCAGTCAGTGATCTGCCCAACGTCGAAGTGCGTTCGCTCTACGACCTCTATCCCGATTTCAATATCGACATCGCCGCTGAACAGAAAGCGGTTGAACGCGCGGATTTGGTGGTTTTTCAGCATCCAATCCAGTGGTACAGCCTGCCGCCGCTGATGAAACTGTGGATCGACAAAGTGCTCGAACACGGCTGGGCGTACGGCCATGAAGGCAACGCGCTCAACGGCAAACATTGTCTGTGGGCGGTGACCACGGGCGGTAACGAGCATCATTTTGAGCTGGGCGATCACCCTGATTTTGACGTGCTGGCGCAGCCGTTACAGGCGACAGCCATTTATTGCGGTATGCACTGGCTGCCATATTTCGCTGTGCACAATACGTTTATTTGCGATGAGGCAGCGCTGAAAGCGGCGGGCGAAGAATACCGCCGCCGTCTGACCGCCTGTCTCAGCCTGAAAGAAGGCTGTCCGCCGGAGGTGAGTCTTGGATAATCATAACCTGATGATTGAAGGGCTGATTTATCTCGGCTCGGCGGCGCTGTTTGTGCCGATTGCTGTGCGCCTGGGACTGGGGTCGGTGCTCGGTTACCTGATTGCGGGCTGCATTATCGGGCCGTGGGGGCTGAAACTGGTCTCCGACGCGGAGTCGATTCTGACCTTTGCCGAAATCGGTGTGGTGCTGATGCTGTTTGTCATCGGGCTGGAGCTGGATCCTAAACGGCTGTGGACGATGCGAGCCTCGGTCTTTGGCGGCGGCAGCATTCAGATGGTTGGCTGCGGCGTGGTGCTCAGCGTGTTCTGTTATTTCCTCGGACTGGACTGGAAAATTGCGCTGCTGATTGGCCTGACGCTGGCGCTGTCCTCCACGGCGATTGCCATGCAGGCGATGAGTGAGCGCAGCCTGACGCCTTCACCGATTGGCCGCAGTTCGTTCGCCGTGTTGCTGTTCCAGGATATCGCCGCGATCCCGCTGGTGGCGATGATCCCTTTACTGGCGAGCACCGGTGACGCGACAACGCTGATGAGTTTTGGTTTGTCCGCCGCGAAAGTGGCCGGTGCACTGGTGCTGGTCATCCTGCTCGGACGCTATGTCACGCGGCCCTTGCTGCACTTTGTCGCCCGCTCCGGTATGCGCGAAGTGTTCAGTGCCGTCGCGCTGTTTCTGGTTTTCGGTTTCGGTATTTTGCTGGAAATGGCAGGCATGTCGATGGCGATGGGCGCGTTTCTGGCGGGCGTATTGCTGGCAAGCTCTGAATACCGTCACGCGCTGGAAAGCGATATCCAGCCGTTCAAAGGCCTGCTGCTCGGCTTGTTCTTTATCGGTGTCGGTATGTCGATCGACTTCGGCACGCTGGTCCATCAGCCGTTGCTGATCGCCACGTTGCTGGTCGGATTTATGGCGCTGAAAGCCGCTTTGCTGTGGCTGGTTGCGCCGTGGCTGGGTGTGCCGAAAAAGCAGCGCGGCCTGTTTGCCATTCTGATCGGGCAGGGCAGTGAGTTTGCATTTGTGATTTTCAGCACGGCGCAAATGGCGGGCGTATTGCCGGTGGAATGGTCGAAAGCCCTGACGCTGGCCGTGGCGCTGTCAATGGCCGTCACGCCATTACTGCTGGTGGTATCCGCACGGCTTGAGCGTAATGCACCGAAAGATGACCGTCCGCATGACACCATTGATGATGAAAACGCGCAGGTGATTATCGCCGGTTTCGGACGTTTTGGTCAGATTGCCGGTCGTTTGTTGCTGGCGAACAATGTGCACACCGTGGTACTGGATCACGACCCGGACCATATTGAAACGCTGCGTAAGTTTGGCACTAAAGTCTTTTACGGCGATGCCACCCGGGTGGACTTGCTGGAGTCGGCTGGTGCCGCGCAGGCCAAAGTACTGATTAACGCCATCGACGATGTGGAGGCGAACCTTCAGCTGACCGCACTGGCGAAAGAACATTTCCCGAACCTGAAAATCATTGCCCGTGCCCGCGATGTCGATCACTGGTATCAGTTGCGTCAGCTGGGCGTGGAAGCGCCGGAACGTGAACTGTTTGAAGGCTCGCTGCGCGTGGGCCGCGATGTGCTGGAAGCGCTGGGGCTGGATGCCTATGAAGCCCGCGAGAAAGCCGATCTGTTCCGCCGCTATAACCTGAAAATGCTGGAAGCGACGATCGAGAATTATGAAGATACCGAATTCCGTATCGCCAGCATGCAGCGTGCGAAAGATATGCTGACTGCCGCCATTGAGCAGGATCAGGAGCGTCTGGCTTCCGGTCAGCAGCAGGGCTGGCGCGGCAGTATCGACGGAAAAGCGCCGGAAAAAGAAGTGATTGAGGCGAAGGGATAAAGACGCGTAAAAACAGAAAACCGGTGCCTGATGCACCGGTTTTTTTCTTCCGGATATCAGCTCAGGGCGACTTTAATGCCCAGCCCAATCAATACCCCGCCCAGCAGTTTATCAATCAGTTTCTGTGCTTTCGCCAGACCGCGGCGCACCGGCGGGCTTTGGATCAGCAATGCCAGCGACGGCCACCAGATGACCGACAATCCGACGATAATCGAGGCGTACCACAGCTTCTCACCGAAGGTGGAATTGATCTGCAAGACCTGTGTGAACATCGCCAGGAAAAACAACGTCGCCTTGGGATTCAGCAGGTTGCACAGATAACCCTGCACGAACGCGGTGCGCAGTTTCACCTGCTGAGGTTCCAGACCATCAAGGTTCATCTTGCTGTTGCTGCGTGAGAACAACGCCTGAATCCCCACCCAGATCAGATAGGCCGCGCCGACATATTTCAGCAAATCGAATAACCACGGTGTGGTGGTGATCACCACCGCCAGACCCGCCACGCAGTAAGACATGTGCGTAATCACGCCACAAATCACACCGAGCGAGGTCATCAGTGCCGCGATACGCGGATAGCGGGCCGCATTTTTGATCACCAGAAAGAAATCAGGGCCGGGAGAGAGCATGCCGAGGAAGGCGATACTGGCAACAAAAAGGGTGGTTTCAAGCATGAAAATAACCGTCGTCAATGTTCAGAACAAAAGAAGGCGGCATGATACGCCAATCCTCCGTAAGTTAAATCACTCTTAGGGCTTTTTTTGCAGGCAGCTATACTGATCTTTCGCGCGGCTGTACCGTTATCGCCCCGGCGTGTAAGCCCCGTTGTACATCGCGGAGTGATAATGCAAAAGCCGGTGAGCGCAAGCAGAGTGATCCTCTGAATTATCCGCAATACTGCCGGTTTATGACCGTGATTTGGCGGATGGGCTGGTGCTTTTGAGGGGGAATATCCCGCACAGGTCATTGCTCTCTTATATCTTTGTAAAGCGTGAGTCTTCCTATCGACGGCTGATGGGGCTTTCCGTATAGTGGCAGCTCTTTTTTGGGGTCACGCACAAATTCCTTATCTACACAGGGCTTCACAATGATTATTAGCCTGATCGCCGCACTGGCGACCGATCGCGTTATTGGCATGGAAAACGCTATGCCTTGGCATTTACCTGGTGATCTGGCCTGGTTTAAGCGTAATACGCTCAACAAACCTGTCATCATGGGACGCAAGACGTTTGAGTCAATCGGACGCCCTTTGCCTGGCCGGCTGAATATCGTCATCAGTTCAAACCCTGGTGAGCATGACGGCGTGACCTGGGTAACCTCTGTTGACGCTGCACTGGCGGCTGCCGGTGATGTCGAAGAAGTGATGGTGATGGGCGGGGGACGGGTTTACGAGCAGTTACTGCCAAAAGCCAACCGTCTGTATCTCACCCACATCGATGCGGAAGTGGAAGGTGACACGCATTTCCCTGACTACGAGCCGGATGACTGGGAAAGCACCTTCAGCGAATTCCATGATGCCGATGAGCAAAACTCACACGGTTATTGCTTCGAAATCCTCGATCGTCGCGTCTGATTTCAGGATCGCGTAAAACAGAAAAAGGCACCTGTCACGGTGCCTTTTTGCTTTCTGAGGAACAGCGAGGGGGTTAAATCGCTTTCGGGATCTCAGCGTGTTCTTTTTCGCTCTGGCGGTTTGAAGGCTGAGTGAAATAGGTTTTGTCTTCCCAGCGCAACATCGTCAGATCACCGCCCCAGCAGCAGCCGGTATCCAGCGCATAAATGCCTTCCGGCGCCCCTTTTCCTTCCAGCGAGGCCCAGTGTCCGAAAGCGATACTGTAGCCCGCTTCCTGCAACGGACCCGGAATATCAAACCAGGGTTTCAGCGGTTTCGGCGCATTTTCCGGCACATCTTTGCAGATCATATCCAGCTGACCGTTCGGGAAACAGTAACGCATGCGCGTGAAGGCATTGGTGCTGAAACGCAAACGTGCCAGACCGGTCAGTTCAGGATGCCAGTTGTTCGGCATATCGCCGTACATTGCATCCAGAAACAGCGGATAGGTGTCGCTGCTCAGCACAGATTCCACTTCACGGGCGCACATCTGTGCCGTTTCAAGATCCCACTGAGGCGTGATCCCGGCGTGCGCCATGACCAGCTTCAGTTCCTCGTCTACCTGCAACACCGGCTGACGGCGCAGCCAGTTGATCAGCTCATCCGCATCCCCGGCTTCAAGCAGCGGTGTGATGCGATCTTTCGGCTTGTTGAAACTGATGCCGGCGTACACGGCCAGTAAATGCAGATCGTGATTACCCAACACCATACGCACGGCGTCGCCCAGGCCGCTGACAAACCGCAGCACTTCGAGAGAGGACGGCCCTCTTGCGACCAGATCGCCGGTCAGCCAGAGCACGTCATGTTGCGGATTAAAATCCACCTGCGCCAATAGCGCCTTGAGTTCATCGATGCAACCGTGAACGTCACCAATAAGATATGTCGACATGAGGATTAATTGATCAGCGTAGGGATGGCGAGGCGGAAGACCGGAACCGGCACACGGAAGGCTTCACCGTCTTGTGCGACCATTTCATAGTGGCCTTCCATCGTGCCCAGCGGCGTTTCTAAAATCGCGCCACTGGTATAGTGAAATTCATTGCCAGGCAGGATCAGCGGCTGTTCGCCGATGACCCCTTCACCCTGGACTTCAGTCTGGCGGCCATTACTGTTGGTGATCAACCAGTAACGACGCAGCAGTTGCACGTTAAAACGCCCCAGATTGCGGATGGTGATGGTGTAAGCGAAGACAAAACGTTCTTCTTCCGGTATCGACTGTGACTCAACGTAGATACTTTGCACCTGAACACAAACACGGGGCGAATTAAGCATAACGCTACTCCTGAGGTTCCGGATTCTTAGGTCGTGTGGATAACCAGTTAGCCAGTTTACAGAATTGCTCTACAGAAATATTTTCAGCACGCATGCTGAGATCTAAGCCCAGTTCGGTCATTTGTTCCGGAGTGAACAGGTGGCCGAGGCTGTTGCGCACGGTTTTACGACGCTGGTTAAAGGCGTCAGTCGTCAGGCGGCTCAGAATGCGAATATCCGGTACCGGATACGGGATCACTTCATGCGGCACTAAACGCACCACGGCGGATTCGACTTTAGGCGCCGGTGTAAAGGATTCAGGTGGCACTTCCAGCACCGGGATCACGTTACAGTAATATTGCGCCATCACCGTTAAACGACCATACGCTTTGCTGTTCGGGCCTGCAACCAGACGATTAACCACTTCCTTCTGCAACATAAAGTGCATGTCTTTGATGGCGTTGGTATAGGTGAACAGGTGGAACATCAGCGGCGTAGAAATGTTGTACGGCAGGTTACCAAAAACGCGCAGTGGCTGGCCGAGTTCTTCAGACAGTTCGCCGAAATTGATTTTCATTGCATCGGACTGGATGACGCGCAGCTTGCCCTGAAACTTAGGATTATTTTCCAGGCGCGTAGCCAGATCGCGGTCGAGTTCGATCACCGTCATGCTGTCCAGACGTGAAGCGACCGGCTCAGTTAATGCCGCCAGACCCGGACCGATTTCAACCACAGCTTCGCCCGGCATAGGGTGAATGGCCGATACGATGCTGTCGATAACAAACTGATCGGTTAAGAAGTTTTGCCCAAAACGTTTACGGGCAAAGTGACCTTGGTGGACTCTACTATTCATTGTTGTTATTTATCGTTGCTGTTATTTGCCATGTGGATGGCGAGATTTATTGCTGTCTTGAAACTGCCCGCATCAGCGGTGCCGGTAGCGGCGAGTTCAAGGGCGGTACCGTGATCAACGGAAGTCCGGATAAAAGGCAGGCCAAGCGTGATATTCACTGCGCGACCGAATCCCTGATATTTTAGCACCGGAAGGCCCTGATCGTGATACATCGATAAAACAGCATCGGCATGTTGCAGATATTTAGGCTGGAATAACGTATCAGCGGGCAGCGGGCCGATGAGATTTATCCCTTGCTGGCGCAGTTCGTCCAGTGCAGGAATGATAATGTCGATCTCTTCGTGCCCCATGTGGCCACCTTCGCCCGCATGTGGATTCAGACCACACACATAAATTTGCGGCTCGGTAATACCAAATTTCGTTTTCAGATCATGATGCAAAATGGTGATCACTTCATGCAGGCACTGGCGCGTAATCGCACCCGGCACGGCCAGTAAAGGCAGGTGCGTGGTCGCCAGCGCCACACGTAATTCCTCTGTCGCCAGCATCATCACAACACGGTCGCAATGGCTGCGGTCAGCAAAGAATTCGGTATGGCCGATGAAGGGAATGCCAGCATCATTGATAATGCTTTTTTGAACCGGACCTGTGATCAGCGCCGCGAACTCGCCGTTAATGGCACCGTCGCAGGCTCGCGCCAGCGTTTCTACCACATAGGGCGCATTGGCGACATCGAGTTGTCCGGCGGTGACCGGAGCGGCGAGCTTAACGGGTAATATCGTCAATGTTCCGGCGGCCTGTGGCTCTGCCGGTCTGCCTGACTGATAATCGCGCAGGCGGATCGTCAGACCCAGTTTAGCGGCCCGTTCAAGCAGTAAGGCCGGATCGGCACATACCACTAACTCAACAGGCCATGCCTGCTGAGCCAGCGCCAGTACCAGATCCGGCCCAACCCCGGCTGGCTCGCCGGGGGTGATGACCACAGATTTTGTCACGGAAGTATTATTTTCCATTACCATCCATAATTTTCACATAAGCTTCAGCACGTTGTTCCTGCATCCAGGTCTGCGCTTCTTCTGCAAATTTACGGTTGAACAGCATGCGGTAAGCACGTTCTTTCTGAGCAGCATCGGTTTTATCAACCTGACGGGTATCCATCAGCTGAATCAAATGCCAGCCGAACGACGAGTGAACCGGTGCGCTCATTTCACCTTTTTTCAGGTTCATCAACGCATCGCGGAACGCCGGATCGTACATGTCCGGAGACGCCCAACCTAAATCGCCGCCCTGATTGGCAGAACCCGGATCCTGAGAAAGCTGTTTCGCTTCATCCGCGAAGGTGGCTTTGCCGCTCTTAATATCCGCTGCAACCTGTTCCAGTTTGGCACGCGCCTGCGCATCGGTCATGACGACAGAGGGTTTCAGCAGGATGTGACGGGCATGCACTTCAGTCACCGAAACGGTTTTGTTATCGCCACGGATATCATTCACTTTCAGGATGTGGAAACCCACACCTGAGCGGATCGGGCCGATAACCTGACCTTTCTGCGCGGTGCTTAATGCCTGCGCAAACAGGGAAGGCAGTTCCTGCAATTTGCCCCAACCCATGTTGCCGCCTTTCAGCGCCTGGGAATCGGCAGAGTAGGTGATGGCCAGCTTGCCGAAATCCGCACCGTTGTTCAGATCGGTCACGATTTTCTTCGCCAGTTCTTCCGCAGCATCAACCTGATCCTGCGTCGGGTTTTCCGGCAATGGCAACAGAATGTGGCTGAGGTTGAATTCAGCACTGCCGCCGTTTTGTGCCGCGACCTGTTTAGACAACTGATCCACTTCCTGCGGCAAAATGGTGACGCGACGACGGACTTCGCTGTTACGTACTTCGCTGATGATCATTTCCTTGCGGATCTGAGCGCGGTAAGTGTTGTAGTTCATGCCGTCGTAAGCCAGACGGCTGCGCAGCTGATCAACAGAGATGTTGTTTTGCTGTGCGATACCGGCAATGGCTTTATCCACATCCTGATCGGTCGGGGTGATGCCCATACGGCTGGCCATCTGTAACTGGATTTGATCCATGATCAGACGGTCAAGGATCTGGTGACGTAATGTCGCATCATCCGGCAGCTGTTGTTTAGCCTGCTGAGCCTGCTGTTTCACGGAATTAAACAGACTGTCTACGTCACTTTGCAGCACCACGCCGTTGTTCACGACGGCAGCAACTTTATCAACTTCCTGAGGGGCTGCAAACGCAGTGCTGGCACAAAGCGTCACGCCGAGGAGAAGTGTTCTCCAGTTCTTCATACTTTTTCCATTTGTCTAATCCGCAAGCGCGGGTTTCAAGTTCACTGAGTTTAAATTGTCGTCGGGTCTAGAAAGCGCGTTGATAAGGCAGTATGCCGCTGGCCAACATTTCTTTCGTTCCGAGGGTTTGATTGTTCCCAAGGCCTCTAAGTTCAATATTGAATCCAATCTTATTGTCATACTTACTTTCTGACTTCACAGAATCGTAGTTGGTGATCTTACGTTCATAGCCAACATTGATAGCCCAACAGCAGGTGTTGTATTGCAGACCAATCAGCTGGTCAGCCGGTTGCTGTGCTTTGGTATCGTAATAATAGGCACCGACAATGGCCCAGCGGTCAGCAATCGGCCAGCTGGCGATACCACCGACCTGAGAGATACCGTCCTGATAACCCGGATGTCTGACGCTTGGCAATGTCGCCTGGATATATTCCGGGCTGGCGTAACGATAACTCAGCTGGATCATTTTCTCTGAGTCAGCACGGTATTCGAGCACCGCATCGCCCAGGGAAACCGCATCGAGACGGGTATCGTATTGAATACCGCCACGGATGCCCCAGAAATTATCGATTTTGTAGTAGGTGTCACCGGCCCACACCAGGCTGCCTGTGTCATCATTTTTATCCAGCACGCTGTCCTGATCGCCGGTACGCGGCGGCTGGAAGTAATAAATCTGACCGGCCGAGGCGTTAAAGCGTTCTTCCAGATTGTCGTCGTAAATACGGGTGGTTAAACCACCGGCCACCTGGTTCGCTGAGGCGATACGGTCAAGGCCACTGTAACTCTTATCACGGAACAGACCGGTATAGTCGGACTGCAACAGGGTCGAGTCATAGGTATTGATCGAGCTCTGGTTACGGTACGGGATGTACAGGTATTGCACGCGCGGTTCGAGCGTCTGGGTATAGTCTGCGTTCCAGTCCATTGACCGGTCGAAGACCATTTTGCCGTCACTTTTAAACTCAGGCATCACACGGTTCACGGAGGAACGCAGTTTGGTGTCCGGATTATCCTCGTAATAATTGTCAGGAATATCCTGCTGATAGTGGGTCGCCATCAGCTTCACTTCGTTATCCAGACTTCCCCAACCGTTACTGAGCGGCAGGCTGAGCGTCGGTTCGAAGTGCGTTCGCACCGCTTCCGGGTTATCCGGGTTAACGCTGGTGAATTTCACCGCCTGACCATAAAGGTGCAGGTCGAACGGACCCAGGTCATTTTTGTAATAGTTGATGTCCAGCTGTGGCTGCGCACGATAGGCGTTCTGGTTACCGGCGTTCGAGAACACCTGGAACTGTTTACTGGCCAGCGTGACATCCCAGTTCTCATTGGCGTAACCCACGCTGAATTTCTGCGTGGCGTAGCCGTCCGTACTGGAACCGTAGGTGGAATCGAAATCGGTGAAGTAATACGGGTCGCTGACCTTGGTATAGTCAACGTTGAAACGCCACACCTTGTCGTAGACACCGGCATGACGCCAGTAGTACATCCAGCGCTTGGTGTTATCGCTGGTGCGGTTTTCATCATCCACAAACTGCTGATCGATTTTCTTATCGTTACCCAGATAATCGAACTCCATCAGACCGGCACCGGCCACAGTCAGATAACGGAATTCATTCTGCAATTGCAGACCACGGGTACTCATGTAGTTCGGAGTAATGGTGGCGTCGTAGTTTGGCGCGATGTTCCAGTAAAACGGAACGGTGGCCCCGAAACCGTTATTGCTGCTGTATTTGGCGTTCGGGATCAGGAAACCGGAACGGCGGCGGTCACCAATCGGTAACTGCATATACGGGCTGTAAAACACCGGCACCGGGCCGATGTGGAAGCGGGCGTTCCAGATTTCCGCCACTTCTTCCTGACGGTCCTGGATCACTTCTGAGCCGACAACGCTCCAGCTGTTATCACCCGGCAGACAGGTGGTAAAGGTGCCGTTGTCCATGATGGTGTAGCGGTTGTTGTCACGCTGCTTCATCTTGTCAGCATCACCACGACCCTGACGTCCTACCATCTGATAGGTACCGTCCTGTACATCGGTATCTTTGGTGGTCAGGTTGGCAAAGCCTTTCGGGCCATTCAGCTTGATCTGGTTATCGTTATAACGCACGTTCCCGGTCGCCGTGGCGGTACGGGTAGGTGTCGGCTGATTGGGATTGGCGATTTGATTGAGCTGAACCTGATCGGCATCCAGCGTGCTGTTGCCCTGGACAACATTGACGTTGCCGCTGAACAGTGCGCTGTCAGGATAGTTGCCGGTCGCCTTATCGGCGTTGATGGTGACAGGCAGTGAATTAGGATCACCCTGCACCAGAGGTTTGTCATAGGTCGGAACGCCGAGCATACATTGCGCTGCAAGGTCGGCCATTGCGCCGTGACTGTACAATACTGACCAGATTGTGGCGGCCAGCATTGTCGGTAAGCGTGTTTTCAGACGTCTGTTTTTCATACGTAAAATGGTGTTCCGTCATCAGAGGCATCATGCCGGCAAACGGTCAGAGACTATCTCACTCATCATGGTTGCGCTAGTGTTAAATCCCACCGGTTACGTTGCCGCCGTTAGGCACAACGATAAATGCCGGTTATGATAAAGCAATTTTTCAGCGACGGCATGGCGAATTGAGGAGTATATGCAGTATTGGGGAAAACTGCTCGGACTTATCCTGGGCTTATGGTCTGGTTTAGGCTTCTGGGGAATTGTTTCAGGGCTGTTGATAGGGCACATGTTTGACACCGCGCGTTCCGCGAAACGCCGGGGCTATTTTGCCGATCAACAGACACGTCAAACCATCTTTTTCCGCACCACGTTTGAAGTGATGGGGAATCTGACTAAATCAAAAGGCAGAGTTACCGAGGCGGATATTCAGATCGCCAGTCTTTACATGGAACGTATGCAGTTGCACGGCGAACAGCGTGAAGCCGCGCAGCGTGCCTTCCGCGATGGCAAAGAAGCGAATTATCCTTTGCGGGAAAAAATGCGTGAACTGCGCAGTGCATGTTTTGGTCGTTTCGACCTGATACGGACTTTTCTGGAAATTCAGATCCAGGCCGCGTACGCCGACGGTTCATTGCATCCCAATGAACGTGAAGTGCTGTATGTGATTGCTGAAGAACTGGGGATTTCCCGCATGCAGTTCGATCAGTTCCTGCGCATGATGGAAGGCGGACAGCAGTTCGGCGGCAGTCAGCAGGGCGGTCATTCCTATGGCGGCGGTTATCACCGGACACAGCAGGGGCCGACACTGGCCGATGCCTGTAAAGTGCTGGGCGTCAGCGCCACCGATGATGCGACCACCATTAAGCGCGCCTATCGTAAGCTGATGGGCGAACACCATCCGGATAAACTGGTGGCGAAAGGTTTACCGCCGGAAATGATGGAAATGGCTAAAGAGAAAGCGCAGGCGATCCAGGCGGCGTATGACCTGATCAAACGCGAGAAAGGTTTTAAATAACATCATTATAAAAAAGGCGTCCGTTGCAGGACGCCTTTTATTTATCGCTTCACCGTCGGTCAGTGATCAGAAGCTCACCTTCACGCCTGCGACGGCCTGCCAGTAATCAACCCCTTCATCTTCAATTCTGTGCTGATACTGCACGCCGGTGTTCAGTGACACGTTCGGCGTCGGGTTATTGATAATCCCCAGATCAATCATGCCGGAACTGCCGGTCGCACCGCTGCGGAAGCTGTTGCTGACGTTGCTGTAGCTGTCACCGATATCCACCGCAGCGTCATCACTCAGGTCTTTAATGAACAGTGTATTCGCCGTCACCGCCCATTTACCGGTACTTGTGGTATCCCAGTCATAGCGGTAACGCATCCCCAGACGGGCGGTCGGACGGGTAATATCGTCGTAATGCACGGTCGTATTATCGATATCAGTGAAATCATCCACCTGCAGGCGCTGAATACCCAGACCGGCTAAAGGTGTGAATTCATGATTTCCCGCTTTGATTTTATAGCCCACATCCACAGAGCCGCCGAAGGAGGTCGCGCTGATGTCCGCCACTTCACTGCCGCGCAGGTCGGTCGACACATTGCCGTCGTAGATGGCGACGTCGGACGCCACATCCACCGTCAGACCGCTCACGTACTGATACGACAGCAGCGAAGAGAGTCCCCAGGTGGTGTATTGCGTTTTGCTGTTGCCGTCGGCGGCATCCGGCGTGACATCCAGATTGGCGCTGGACAGGCCGAGGCTCAGGCCCAGCGAATGGGTGTCATTCCCCAGTTGCATCACTTTGGCACCGAACAGCCAGCCTTCTTCTTTCTGGGTGTAGTCGTAGCCATAATTCATAAAGCCGAGTGATGAATGATAGTTATCTTCCCCGTTGAGATACTGGAAGAAGATATTCAGTTTCTTATCATCCTGCGCCAGCACCTGATTGCGGAAGGTTTCACTGACGCGGCTGTTGTAGCTCAGCAGGGCCGAAGGCAGGGACAGATAAGAAGGCACCTGCGGCGTGACGGCCGGACGTGCATTTTTCCCGCTGTCATCATCTGGCGTCGGTGCCGGCGGAACCGGTGTGTCATCGCCTTCATCCGGCGTATCGTCACCGTCATCCGGCTTTGGCTCAGGAACCGGCGTATCGTCGTCCCCGCCATCGTCTTCATCATCCGGCGTCGGTTCTGGCGGAACCGGCGTGTTATCGACCGGCACCGTATTGTCGCCTTCGGTCAGCATGTTGTTTTGCAGACGGTAATCCCAGAACTGATCGCCGCTGCCCGCCACGTCACGCTGTTCTTCAGAGCTGCGCCCCGGTGCGAAGGCATACAGGTTATACGCATAAGCGCCGCGCGCCACGTACTCGCCCGCCAGTCTGAAGCTGTCTTTGGTTGCCTTACCGGCCACCTGGATCAGCGACACGCCTTCCTGATTATCCGCCGCGCCATCGTTATCCGTATCGGTGAAGAAACCCGCCCCTGACGGCGTGACCTGAACAGTCACCGGCCCGGAGGAAACCATGTCGCCGTTGATCAGCAGCTTGTCGGTTTGAGTGAACGCCGGATCGAAATGCGTGCGCAGGCTGAGCAGGTTATTGCTGCCCGCCGCCAGGGTGCCGTTAACGGTTTGCGTGGCCGCAACAAAGGTGTCGCTCTCGCTCTCGTTTTCGGCTGGCCAGTGCGGCAGAAGCTGCACGTCATCTTTCAGGATGAGATCGGCGACGGTGTTGTTACCGGCCAGAACGGTGTTTTTCTCCATCGTGACGGTGGAGGCAAGGGAGCCGTTGAGGATCAGCGCGCCGCTGTAGATATGGGTGTCACCGGTGAAGGTATTCTCGCTGTTGATGTACAGCGCGCCCGGCGCCATTTTCTTCAGGGTGCCGTGACCGGAAATCGTGGCGTCAATCACCACGTCATTATTGCCGTCGGTGCTGGTGGTCTTGCTGTCGGTCTGATCGACAGAAATCACACTGTCAGCGGCGAATTCCACCTTGCCGCTCAGATGCGATTTACTGTTCAGCATCAGGTTTGCCCGCTCGTTGAGCGTCACGTTGGCATCCAGCGTGGCGTGCTCGTTCACGCGCAGGGTGGCGCGGCTGGCCACATCCACATTGTTTATCGTGTAGGTTTCATCAATCCAGTCGTCGCTGAACACGACGTCACCGGCATGCGGGGTCGGACGACCGGCGAGTCTCATAATGCCATTTTGCACGGAGAGCTGATTCAGATCGGCACCGCCCGCCAGTTCCCAGACGCCTGCGGAGGAGTCCGGCGCATAATCGACGTTTAAATTTGACGCCGTTTCCTGACTGCCGAGATGGCCGACGAAGGTCTGGTTACTGCTGTTGTTCAGCGTCAGGGTGCTGATCTGGTCTGCATTGCCGTTAATAATGGCGGCACCTGAATCACTGTGATTGATGCTGCTGAAAGCCATATCATAGCCATTCAGATCCAGATTGCCGCCGCGATAACCAAAGTAAATGTCGCTGCCGGCAATCTGGTTTTCGCCGCCGATCTGCACGGTCGGGCGACCGCTGACAATGGTGACTTTGGAGAAGGCTTTTTGCTCCCCGGCTTCATTGGCCTGCTGGGCTAACACCACCAGCCCGTCGCCGACGTTCAGCGCACCGCCGTTATTCCCCACGGCATTGACGTACAGCGTGCCTTCACCGATTTTATGCAGGGTGTCTCCGTCTAATCCATTGACTTCCCAGTCGACGGTTTTCCCCGCATCGACTTCGATGCCGCCGCCCACCCAGGTGCTGTCGGCGCCTTCGGCAGAGACGACGCGGTAATCGTTGGAAAACTGCAGTTTTGCCGCGCCGTGATTCACCGCGCTGTCGAGTATGATCAGACCGCCATCACCGGCAAAACGCAGGTCTTTGGAGGCATTAAGTTCATCTGCTGTGGCCTGAGAAGGCAGTTCGGTATTGACACCGTGCCACTGCCAGCTGTTTTCGCCCTGAGTAATATCGGCCGCTGCCCAGTGAATGTCGCCATCGGCGGCGATATCGGTCACATCCGGATCGGTATTTTCAGCGATAACCCCCTTGAGGAAATTCAGCTGCATATCCAGCGTATAACTGGTGTACTCATACCCAGTCTTCCCTGTGCCACCCCAGGGTGAGACACCATAGATTTTCCACTCTTTTTCAAGGTTATCATACACGTAAAGTGGGCTTCCGCTGTCGCCGGCTTGTATCGCAGAACTGAATGGCTGAGCACGTGTGTCCGGCGGCCCGTAGTTTACCCAGCGCAGACGTGACGGTTCAAAGGTGGGATTAACCATCGTGCCGCCGCTTTTCCAATCGTAAGCCCCGGTGATATAGACGGGTTTCCTGGTGACCGGATCGACCTGATACTGCGTGCCTGAGCCAACCCGCGCAAAGTAAACATAACGCTCAGGGTTATTACGTACTTGCTGCGTATCCACCATTGGCACGGGTGCGGCTTCGGTCACGACTTTATTCAGGCGGGGAACATGAAAGTCTTTATCCCATGTTTCATAAGCTGGGTGAATATTTCGGCTGATTAACTTATAGGTGGTTCTGTATTTGGCGTGATTGCCAAAATCAACAGAGGTATAACCGGTATTATGGGCGACGCTGGCAACATAAGAGGGAGAAATTAATGTCGCGAATCCTAGGCTGTTGACGGCGCCAAAATCAGGCATAGGGAAATTAAGAATACCCGCGGACGTGCCATCCTTTTTGAAAACTTCGATGTTTTCTTCACCGGGGAGGTATTTGCCCAGATTTTCAGCAAAGTCCCGGTAATCCTGTACGGCAACATCCTCGCGCATAATGCCTGCATCGGCGTCAAAAATCGCCAATGCAATTAAGCTACTGAGTAGCTTTGGTTTCCATGCCATTATATTTTCCCTGAGGGTGGAAATAATTAAAAAAGGAAGCGATGTTATCAGGCGTGCGGGTAATAATGACAGGGCATGAAATAAGAACAGGAGCGGGTATTATATTTTTTGGGAAAGTAAATTCTGATAAAACAACGCGATGGTAATGTAATACATATTACTTAATAATGATTGAAGCAATATGTATTATTTAAATGGTTAAAAGTCAGGCTCGCAGTGATAAACCAGCGGTGTATCCGTTATCGGGTGATAGAACGATAATTCCTGCGCATGCAGTTGCAAACGGTCTGCCGCCGCCAGCGCCTGCGGATGAGCATAGAATTTATCGCCCAGAATCGGATGCCCGAGTGCCAGAAGGTGCACGCGCAACTGGTGAGAACGTCCGGTTATTGGCCGCAGTTTGACGCGGGTGGTGCCGTCATCGTCCCAGGACATCACTTCATACTGCGTCAGCGCTTTCTTGCCGGTCTCATGACAGACTTTTTGTTTCGGCCGGTTGGGATAATCGCAAATCAGCGGCAAATCGATAATGCCGTAATCTTCTTCAACCCGTCCCCAGACCCGCGCGATATACACTTTCTTGGTTTCGCGTTCACGGAACTGACGTTTCAGCTCACGCTCAGCGTCTTTGGTCAGCGCCACCACGATCACGCCGCTGGTGGACATATCCAGACGATGGACAGATTCGGCTTCAGGAAATTGCTGCTGAATGCGCGTCATCAGGCTGTCCTGATGCTCGGCCAGTTTGCCCGGCACCGAAAGCAGCCCGCTGGGTTTATTGACCACCATGATGTGTTCATCCTGAAAAATCACCTGTAACCAGGGATCGGTCGGCGGATTGTAATTCTCCAGCGGCCGGGTTTTCGACGGTTCAGGGATAGTCGGTTGGTGTTCGCTCATAGCGGTTTCAGTCTGCGTTCGGGGTGAAATAAAGGAGGGATGCAGACCGGCTGCATCCCGTCGGGCTTACTGATGGCTGACCACCACCAGGCGGATCGCATCCAGACGCCAGCTGGCATCGTTCAGATTCGCCAGCACTTGCTTACGGTTCGAGTCTACCGATTCCAGTTCGTCATCGCGAATGTTCGGGTTGACCTCTTTCAGCGCTTTCAGGCGATCCAGCTCCTGGGTCAGCTGCTCGTCGGCTTCCACTTTGGCCGCTTCGATCAGCGCACGCGCCTGCTCAGCAATTTCGGCTTCCGCCTGTTGCAGCATGGCGTGAACGTCCTGTTGCACCGCGTTGACCAGCTTGCTGGAGTTATGACGGTTAATGGCGTTCAGCTGACGGTTAAAGCTCTCAAACTCGACCTGCGCCGCCAGATTGGTGCCTTTGCGATCCATCAGCATACGCACCGGTGTCGGAGGCAGGAAACGGGTCAGTTGCAGATGTTTCGGCGCCTGACATTCCACCACGTAAACCAGTTCCGCCAGCAGTGTACCCACCGGCAGGGCTTTGTTTTTCAGGATCGACACCGCACAGCTGCCGGTATCGCCGGACAGGATCAGATCCAGACCGTTACGCACGATCGGATGTTCCCAGCTGATGAACTGCGCATCTTCACGGGACAGCGCCTGTTCACGATCGAATGTCACGGTACAGCCATCTTCCGGCAGGCCCGGGAAATCCGGCACCAGCATGTGATCGGACGGCGTCAGCACGATCAGGTTATCGCTGCGGTCTTCCTGATTAATGCCGACGATATCGAAGAGATTCAGCGCAAAGTTCACCAGATTAACGTCGTTATCCTGCTCGCCGATTTCCTTCGCCAGTTGCTGCGCACGTTCGCCGCCGTTGGAATGCATCTCCAGCAGACGGTCACGGCCATTTTCCAGCTTCTCTTTCAGCGCGTCATGTTCTGCGCGACATTCGAGGATAAATTCGTCCAGACCCGTCTGCTCGGCAGGCGTGGCCAGGAAGGCGATCAGCTGCTCGTAGGCGCTGTCGTAAATGGTACGGCCGGTCGGACAGGTATGTTCGAACGCATCCAGACCTTCATGGAACCAGCGCACCAGCACCGACTGCGCGGTCTGCTCGAGGTAAGGCACCATGATGTCGATATTGTTTTGCTGACCGATACGATCCAGACGCCCGATACGCTGTTCCAGCAGATCCGGGTTGAACGGCAAGTCGAACATCACCATTTTGCTGGCGAACTGGAAGTTACGGCCTTCGGAGCCGATTTCAGAACACAGCAGCACCTGCGCGCCTTCTTCCTGCGAGGCAAAATAGGCTGCCGCGCGGTCACGTTCGATGATCGACAACCCTTCATGGAATACGGCGGCACGGATCGCTTCACGCTCACGCAGTACCTGTTCCAGCTGCAAGGCGGTGGCGGCTTTGGCACAGATCACCAGCACTTTCTCGTCGCGGTTGGCGGTCAGATAACCGAGCAGCCATTCGACGCGCGGATCAAAGTTCCACCAGGTGGCGTTCTCGCCTTCGAATTCCTGATAAATCTGCTCCGGATACAGCATGTCATGGGCGCGGGCTTCGGCGGTTTTCTTCGCGCCCATGATGCCCGAGACTTTAATTGCGGTCTGATACTGGGTCGGCAGCGGCAGTTTCACCGCATGCAGGTGACGCTCAGGGAAACCTTTCACACCGTTACGGGTGTTACGGAACAGCACGCGGCTGGTGCCGTGGCGATCCATCAGCATGGAAACCAGTTGTTTCGCTGCGGCTTCGTCGCCTTTATTGGCGGCGGTCAGCAGGGCATCGGTATCGGCGTTGCCGACACTTTCACCCAGCAACGCCAGGGCTTCCGGCGTCAGCGGTTCTTTGTTGAGTAACAGCGTGACGGCATCGGCCACCGGCTGATACTGCTGTTGTTCTTCGATGAATTCTTCGTAGTCGTGGAAACGATCCGGATCCAGCAGGCGCAGACGCGCAAAGTGGCTTTCCTGACCCAATTGTTCCGGCGTGGCGGTCAGCAACAGAACACTCGGGATTTGCTGGGAAAGCTGCTCGATTACCTGATATTCGCGGCTCGGCGCATCTTCGCTCCACACCAGATGGTGCGCTTCGTCGACCACCAGCATGTCCCACGCCGCATCGGAAAGCTGCTCAAGACGGGATTTATTGCGGCGCACGAAATCAAGCGAGCAGATCACCAGCTGTTCGGTTTCGAACGGATTGGTCGCTTCGTGGACGGACTCGGCATAGCGGTCGTCATCAAACAGAGAGAAGCGCAGGTTGAAGCGGCGTAGCATTTCCACCAGCCACTGGTGTTGCAGGGTTTCCGGCACCACGATCAGCACACGCTCGGCACGGCCGGACAGCAGTTGCTGATGGATAATCATGCCTGCTTCGATGGTTTTACCCAGACCCACTTCATCGGCCAGTAAAACGCGTGGCGCATGACGCTGACCGACTTCGTAAGCGATGTGCAACTGATGCGGGATCAGGCTGGCACGCATACCGCGCAGGCCGCCGAATTCCAGACGGAACTGTTCACGCTGGTATTTACGGGCGCGGAAACGCAGGGCGAAGCGGTCCATACGGTCGATCTGACCGGCGAACAGGCGATCCTGCGGTTTACTGAAAGTCAGTTTGCTGTCGAGCAGCACTTCGCGCATGGCGACGCCGGTTTCTTCGGTGTCCAGACGGGTGCCGATATAGGTCAACAGACCTTTGTCTTCAACGACTTCTTCGACCTGCAACTGCCAGCCTTCGTGACAGCTGATGGTATCACCGGGATTGAACATCACGCGGGTGATCGGGGAATCATTTCGGGCATACAAACGGTTTTCACCGGTGGCGGGGAAAAGCAGGGTGACCATGCGCACATCCAGCGCGACCACGGTTCCTAATCCTAATTCGCTTTCCGTATCGCTTATCCAGCGTTGACCCAATGTAAACGGCATAATCTCTCTCTGTGTTGTGTGCTCTGTATACGGCGACTGCGCAATGCTTGCTCAGCCCGCGATGTTTCACGGGCAATAGTTTTCTTTCCCCGCCAGATGGCGCGGAGTTGTTCACTGTGTGAGGATGATTCAGAAATGGGAAAGGGCGCTATGGTAATGGAAGGTAAGCGTTTCGTCACCTGTGAATCCCAAAGTGCCCCGTTTTTTGCTCAGAATAATCCCATCTGCCCTGTAATGAGTGTAGCAAAATCGTCGTGAAGGAAAGGTAAAATGCCATCGGCGACCGGCTCCAGCTGACGCTCGATATAATGGTCATAGTCGATGGGCGACTGACGGTTTTCCAGCGGTTCAGGGCCGGACGTGGTCATCACGTAGCTGATCCAGCCGCCATTCTGATACTGTTTGGCGCGACCGTGCAGCACATTATAGTCATCCGCCAGCCGCGCCGCGCGGACATGCGGCGGGACGTTTTTCTCATAATCGCTCAGCTTGCGGCGCAGGCGTTTGCGGTACACCAGTTTGTCATCAAACTCGCCGCTGAGCGTGCGCGCCACGTAATCGCGCACGTAATCCTGATACGGCTGGCGGTGAAACACCCGCTCATACAGCGCCTGCTGAAACTCCTGCGCCAGCGGTGTCCAGTCGGTGCGCACCGTTTCCAGCCCTTTATAAACGATGTGCTCGCCGTCGGCGTCTTTCACCAGACCGGCATAACGTTTTTTGCTGCCGGTTTCCGAGCCGCGAATGGTCGGCATCAGGAAACGCTGATAATGCGTTTCGAATTCCAGTTCCAGTGCGCTTTCCAGCCCGTATTCCTGTTGCAGATGGCCTTTCCACCACGCATTCACCTGTTCAACCAGACGGCGGCCAATCGCGTCGGCCTCTTCCTGCGAATGGGCTTTGTTCAGCCAGACAAAAGTGGAATCGGTGTCGCCGTAAATCACCTGAAAGCCTTCGGCTTCAATCAGCTCGCGGGTCTGGCGCATGATGTCGTGCCCGCGCAGGGTAATGGAGGACGCAAGGCGCGGATCAAAGAAACGGCAGCCGCTGGAGCCGAGCACGCCATAAAAGGCGTTCATGATGATTTTCAGTGCCTGCGACAGTGGTTTGTTTTTTTGCTTTTTAGCGTCTTCGCGTCCCATCCAGATCTGGCGGACAATTTCCGGCAGACAATGTTTTTCCCGCGAGAAGCGGGCGTTACGGTAGCCGGGCACGGAATGTTCGTCATCCGGTTGTTGCAGTCCGGCGACCAGCCCGACCGGGTCAATCAGAAAGGTGCGGATAATCGACGGGTACAGGCTTTTATAATCGAGCACCAGCACCGAATCATACAGGCCGGGGCGCGAATCCATCACAAAGCCACCCGGGCTCATTTCGCCCTCTAATTCGCCCAGATTGGGCGCGACGTAACCGGCGCGGTGCATACGGGGTAAATAAAGATGGGTGAATGCCGCCACCGACCCGCCGCTGCGGTCGACCGCCAGACCGGTCACCGAGGCGCGTTCCAGCAAAAACGGCATCAGCTCGGTTTTGGCGAAAATCCGCGTGACCAGTTCGCAGTCTTTCAGGTTATAGCGTGCCAGCGCCGGTTTATCTTCACGAAAACGCTGTTCGATTTCGGCCAGCCGCTGATAGGGATTGTCGCTGGCTTTGCCTTCGCCCAATAAACTTTGCGAGACAAATTCCAGACTGAACGAGTTGAAGTTCCAGAATGCCGATTTCAGGGCTTCAATGCCGTCGATGATCAGGCGTCCGGCGGCGGCCGCAAAAAAGTGGCCCTGTTTGAAACCGTGCTCGCGCCATTCCAGTTCACCGCCGCCGCGCCCGAATTTGAGCGGAATTTTGTAACGATCCGCGTGTTTCTGTAAAACGCGCAGGTCAAACTGCACCACGCTCCAGCCGATGATCGCGTCGGGATCGTACCTCTCCAGCCACTCATTGAGTTTTTCCAGCAACTGCGGACGGCTGTCGACGTAAACCATGTTGAAATCAAACTGCGCGTCAGGCGCACCGTTTGGCGGGCCGAGCATATACACGTGGCGCTGCCCGCAGCCTTCCAGACCGATGCAGTACAGCTCGCCGTTGCCGCTGGTTTCGATATCCAGCGAACACAGTTTCAGCGGCGGACGGTAATTGTCGGCGGGCTTCATTTTGGTCTCCACCAGCAGATTTCCCGGCCCCGGTTTGCCGCTGAACCACACCGGCGCGGTGATATAGCGTTCCATCAGGAAACGTTCCGGCGGACGGATATCGGCTTCGAAAATGCTGACACCGCCTTCTTTCAGCAGTTTTTCCATCCGCATAAGCTGCCGGTGTTGCGGGCAATACAGGCCGAGAACCGGCCGCGAGCGGAAATCCTGTAACGGCAACTCGCGCAGGCTGACATTTTTTTCATCGGCCAGCAGGCGTTCCGCTGTCGCACGCTGTTCGGCCGGAATAAACGCCACCGATTCCTGTAACGGCAGGCGCACTTTCTGCGGGCCTGCGTCCGTCGCCAGCCACAATTCCACCTCCGTACCGCGCGGCGTGTCGCGCCAGTGGCGGGTCAGCACAAATCCCTGACGCGGCGGGGTGTCAGGGGTGGCAGCAGCGGGACGGGCAATGGTGGAAGTAATAAGCGCCTCGGAACGGTAGAGATGAACAGATAAAGATCAGAAACAGAGTATGGTTATTTATACAGTCTTTGTCTACGACTCCGGACTCTGCCAAATACGCATACAATTACCCGGTTGACTGTGATAGTTCATGCGCTGACAATTCAGCCGCTTGATGTATTTACTACAATGAGAAGGCGTAAAACTCACAGTTGTCTCATTTATCTACGCAATTGGCGTAACAGAATTCTGGGAATGTATGGAAGCCTATCTACAACATCTGGTCGCTCAGTCGGTGGGCTTCGCATTAATTATTGTCGCTGTCGTGGCTTTCTTCGAGTCACTGGCGCTGGTGGGGCTGATTTTGCCCGGCACCGTCATGATGGCCACGCTGGGGACGCTGATCGGCAGCGGTCAGGTGGGATTGTACGAAGCCTGGCTGGCGGCAGGGCTGGGCTGTTTCTTTGGTGACTGGACCTCGTATTTTATCGGCCGGGGTTTCAAGGAGCCGCTGCACCGCTGGCGTTTCCTCAAACGTTACCAGTCATTACTGGATAAAACCGGTTATGCGCTGGATCGCCACAGTTTTGCCACGGTGATTATCGGGCGTTTTATTGGTCCGACCCGTCCGCTGGTGCCGATGGTCGCAGGTATGCTGAATCTGCCGCCGTATAAATTTGCGCCGCCGAATATCATCGGCTGTCTTTGCTGGCCACCTGTTTACTTCCTGCCCGGCATTCTGGCCGGTGTCGCCATTGATATTCCCGCCAGCCATAACAGCTCGGTCTTCAAATGGTTGCTGTTTACGGCGGTTGTGCTGATCTGGCTGAGTGCGTGGCTGCTGTGGCGCTGGTTCCGTGCTGGCAAAGCCTCGCCTGATGCGATGAGCAAATGGCTGCCCTTGCCGCGTTTACGCGTGGTGTGCGTACTGAGTCTGATCGCGACAGTGGTCAGCCTGGTGATGCTGAGCCAGCAACCCATGATGCCGGTTTACGGTCATTTGCTGTGGAAAGTGATCACCCGCTAAGCCCCGGCATAATCCCGAGAACTCTGGCTTCCGGCGCACTGCCGTCGGCCAGTGCCTGCGTCGGTCCGTCGTAAAAAATCCGGCCATCGACGATCAGTAATGTCCGTGGCGCAATCCGCGCGGCGTCATCCAGATTGTGCGACACCATCAGCAACGTGAGGTTGCGCTGTCCGCACACCCTGTCCAGCAAACTCAGCATCTCACTGCGCAGCGCCGGATCCAGTGCGGAGAAGGGTTCGTCGAGCAATAAGATTGGCTGGCTGCGCAGCAGGCAGCGTGCCAGTGCGACGCGCTGACGCTGGCCGCCGGAAAGCTGCGATGGCAGGCGATCCAGACACTCTTCCAGCCCGACCTGCCGGGCGATGTCTTCCAGTTCCTGCTTCTGTTGCGGGGTGAGTTTCAGCCCCGGATGCAGTCCCAGCCCCATGTTCTGGCGCACCGTCAGATGCGAGAACAGATTGTTTTCCTGAAATAACATCGAGACCGGGCGCTTCGCCGGTGGCGTGGTGCTGTGATCCGCGCCGTTAAGCCGGATTTGTCCGCTGACCGGTGCCAGAAAACCGGCGACCAGACTGAGCAGGGTGCTTTTTCCCGCGCCGCTCGGGCCGAGGATCGCCACCCGTTCACCGGCTTCGATCTGTAAATCGAAGCGCATCGGCAGATGTTCATACAAATACGTCAGTTTATTCAGCGTCAGCATGGCGGCCCGGCAGTTTCTCAATCAGGGTGAATAACAGAAAGCATAACAGCAGTAATAACAGCGCCGTCACCGCACCGTCCTGGCTGCGGTAAGAGCCAATCTGCTGGTACAGATAAAACGGTAAGGTGCGGAAATTTTCATTGCCGAACAAGGCAATCACGCCGAAATCCCCCAGCGACAGCACACAGGCAAACGCCAGCGCCTGGGCAATCGGGCGTTTCAGCGCGCTGAGTTCCACCCGGCGCAACCGCTGCCAGCCGCGCATATCCAGCGAAAGGCACAGCAGCGTGTAGCGTTCCGCCACATCGCGCATCGGATTATCCAGCACTTTCAGGGCGTAAGGCACTGCCATCAGCGCATTGGTGAGGATCACCAGCGGCCACGGCGATTGCGGCAAACCGGTGGTATCGCCGAGCAGCAGGAAAAAGCCGGTCGCCAGTACAATGCCCGGCATGGCGAGGATCAGCATGCCGCTGAGATCCATCGCCTGCGCCCAGCCATTTCTCTGGCGTAAGCGCAGCTCGCGGCTGCTCCACAGCAACATCATGGTCAGCAGCACACATAAGATCCCGCTACCGGCCGCGATACGCACTGACGTCCATAACGCCTGCCACAATGCAGGCTGTTGTAATACGCTGACCACCGCGCGGTTGATGCCATCGGCGATCACCGCCAGCAACGGCGGCAGGATCAGCAGCAACGCGAGGGCAATCAGCACGCCGTCGGCGATGCGACGCAGCGGCGAGTCATCCGGGTTACGCCAGCGCTGAGCATGCGTTTGTCCGACCGGCAACGCCTGACTGAGTTTCTGGCTGAGCAACACCAGCGCAAGACAACAAAACAGCTGGATCAGCGCCAGTGTCGCGGCGCGGCTTAAATCGTAGTCGTAACTCAGCGCCTGATAAATTGCCAGTTCAATGGTGGTCGCCTGCGGACCGCCGCCCAGCGACAGCACCGTGGCGAAGCTGGCGAAACACAGCATGAAAATTAAGGCGGCGGCGGGGAAAATCTGCCTGCGCAGCGCGGGCCACTCCACAAAGCGGAATTGCTGCCAGACGTTCATGCCCAGTTGCGCGGCGAGCTGGCGCTGCTCAACGGCGATATTCTCCAGTGCCTGCAATAACAGACGTGTCGCCAGCGGCAGATTGAAAAAGACATGCGCCAGCAAAATGCCCTGTAGACCGTACGGCGAGAAACGGTAATCCACGCCCAGCCAGCCGCAAATTTGCGCCAGCCAGCCCTGTCTTCCGTAAACACTGAGGATGCCAAACACGGCGACTAAAACCGGCAAGACCAGCGTCATCGCGCATAAACGCAGTAACAGCTGACGGCCGGGAAAACGGCGGCGGAACAAGGTGCGTGCCAGTAAAATCGCGGGCAGCACCGAGCACAGCGCCGACAGCAGCGCCTGCCAGAAGGTAAAGCGGATCACATGCCAGAGATAGGGATCCTGCCACAGCGAGGCACCGCTGATCTGTGGCGCATGACGCCACAAAGAGCCGAGTGCCAGCGCCGCCACCAGCAGCATAGCCAGTGAGGCGATGACGCCCGGCCACAGCCAGCGCGGGATCAACGGCTGACGGCGTTCTGCCATGCCTGGATCCATTGTGAACGGTGAGTCGCGACGTCTTGTGCGCTGTATTGCAGAGATTTGGCCGGTACGGTCAGCTGTTTAAAGGCGTCTGGCAGCGGCGTATCCACCACCGGATACATCCAGTTGCCGGCCGGGATCACTTTCTGGAAATCTTCTGTGGTGATGAATTTCATGAAGGCTTCAGCCAGTTTCGGTTGCTTGCTGTTCGCCAGCTGACCTGCCACTTCCACCTGCATGTAATGCCCTTCGGTGAAATCCGCTGCCGCGTAATTATCTTTCTTCTCCTCGACGATGTGATACGCCGGAGAGGTGGTGTAGCTCAGCACCAGATCGCTTTCGCCTTTGAGGAATAACCCGTAGGCCTCGCTCCAGCCTTTAGTGACAGTGACGGTTTTCTTCGCCAGTTTTTGCCACGCCTGCGGTGCCTTATCGCCGTAGACTTTTTGCATCCACAGCATCAGGCCCAGACCCGGCGTACTGGTGCGCGGATCTTCGTAAATCACTTTCCAGTTCTGGTCACTGTTGATCAGCTCATCGAGGCTTTTTGGCGGGTTCTTCAGTTTGTTTTTGTCATAGACGAAGGCGAAATAGCCGTAATCGTAAGGCACGAAGGTGCTGTCATTCCAGCCGCCGGGGACGGTGAGTACGGCGTCGGTTTTCGGCGCTTTGGCGAATAAACCGGTTTGTTCAGCCGCCTGCAACAGGTTGTTGTCCAGCCCGAGGACGACGTCGGCCTGGCTGTTTTTACCTTCCATCCGCAAACGGTTCAGCAAAGACACACCATCTTCCAGCGCGACGTATTTCAGCTCGCAGCCGCATTGGGCTTCAAAGGCTTTTTTGATCGCCGGACCCGGACCCCAGTCGGCAGAAAAAGAATCATAGGTATAAACCGTCAGAACAGGTTTTGCCGCAAATGCAGGTGCAGAAAGTAACAGCAGGCAGGACAATAATTTTTTCAACTTTGCGCTCCAAAAAAATGAAAGGGCAAAGGATTTTGAGTAAGCATCGCGCAGTCTCAAATCCCTCCGCCGGGATTAACCGGATCAGGTTCGACGGGTATACTCTCAGCCTTTTAAACTTGCTGTGCGTGTGTTGATCGGGCGTCGTGCAGTGCTCGAAATGCTCACGTACTTTGTGTACGCTCCGCTTTCTGTGCGCTGGACTTCACCCGCTGAACACGCGCTCGCGGCGTTTAAAGATCGAGTTCATTCTTCTTAAAAAAGAAATCACTCTGGCACCCCGTTGAGAACGGATGTCATTCTAGAGACTAACGGCGCGATGCGATAGTCCGATTAACTGTCCGGTGGCGCAAACCACGCGGATTTAAAGTCGAACCAGCCGAGGGTATTCATACGTACGCCGCGCATGCTTCGTTGCCCCTGCAACACCAGCCAGTGATGGAACAGCGGGTGGATCTGATGGCTGACTGTCTGTTTCTGACTCCATTTCGCCATCGACAAATTGCCCGCGTGCCACTGCGCGGCGTCCTCTTCCATTCCTTCACTGAAGCAATGTTTCGCCAGCGGCAATTCATGGAAATGCGCAAACAGTGAGAATTCCAGCGGCAGGGTAAAGTTGGCACTGCCGAGCCACAGATCACTTTTGGCGTCGCCGCGGTGCCAGACGGCGTAATCCACCACCTGAATGATCAGTTCGATGCCTTCCGCCGCCAGCAGCGGTTGCAGGGCATTACAAATTGCCTGATGTTCAGAATGCTCGCCGTAGAAGGTCAGGGTCACCTGTGTCAGACCTTGCGGTCGGGGCGGACGCGGCTGCGGGGCTTTATGGTGCCAGCGCGGCAACAAGCCATACGCCGGAGACCAGTAGCGCTGATAAATCGGTTCTGCATTGTTCAGCAGGGCGATGGGATTCAGTAAATCGCACAACCACTGGCGCGTTGCATCGCATTGTCCGACCGGCGAACGCTGGTCAAAAAGCAGGAAATAGCAGCCTTCTTCCAGACGACTTTCCAGCTCACTTTTGCCGGATTCATCGGCCTGAAGCTGTACGCCGGAATGCACCAGTTCTTCACTCAGTTCCGGCAGCACCCAGATATTCACTTCGTCTATCAGCGCCCGGAAGCCAAAATACTCATCAAAGGCGCGTATGCGCAGTTGTGTTTTAAGATTACGCACCACAGCGTAAGGGCCGGTACCGACCGGATGACGGGCAAAATCAGGCAGGGATTGCCATTCCTGCGGCAGGATCATCGCGTGGATATTGCCGAACAGCCACGGCAGCCAGCGGTCAGGGGCATTCAGATGGATATCAATGACATTCGGCGTGGGCGTGGTGACCGTTTTCAGGTTGCTGAACAGCGGATGGGCGGTCAGGCGGGTGAACGTGGCGATGATGTCGGCCATCTCCAGTTCACGGCCATGATGAAAATGAATGGCCGGACGCAGATAAAAACGCCAGTGCAACGGAGAAATTTCCTGCCAGTGATGGGCAAGATCCCCTTCTACTTCCCCGTTTTCCTCATTTATGCGTGTCAGGCCGCTGAAAATTTGCCGGGCAATATGCGTTTCTGAACGGCGTAACATGGTGCCGGGCAGCAGGTTAATCAGCGGGCGGTAATACAGCACGCGCAGAATATGTTTACCCTGACGGAAGCTGCGTCCGAGCTGGGACAGCAACATCTGACGCACCCGATCCTTATCGCCGACCAGTTGCACCAGCTGATCAATCCGGTCCTGTTCCAGCAGCTCTTCGGCGCGCTGTTGCTGGAGAGCCAGCCCGGTATACAGGAATTTCAGCGTGGAACGTTTGCCGCGTCCGGCTTCGGCATCCCATTGCAGCCAGCCCTGTTCCTGCATGGTACTGAGCAAGGATCGCATATGTCTGCGTGAACAATTGAGAACCTCAGACAACGCCTGCAACGTGGTTTCGGTTTCTTCACCGTGGCAGCTTTGCCACAGGCGGATGAACTGCTGTTGCAAACGGGACGAGGACATAAAAGAGGAACTCCGTGGGCGATCTTCATCAATTTATCTTTCCTCATAATACTCCGATACTGTTTCTCAACGAAAGCCTGTTGTGAATGACCGGAGGTCAGCATGAAACGCAGTCTGAACGCCCGTTTTTACCAGCGTTATTTTGAAGCCATTAAGAGGAACGCCTCTAAAAATCATGCTGACTGGTTGTCCTGGGTGCCGGTGCAATACCGCCTGGATATTTTGTCCCGTCTCACGCAGTGGGATTTAGATTCTGTGGATGAAAAAGACTATCGCCAGCATTTGTAATCCGGCTCATGGCAGGCCCGTCAAAATTCGATTTTCTGAGTAATGGTGTAATGTCACCAGCCAGTGAGGAAACTCACTGGTTTTTTTACACGCTTTTTTTGTTCATTCCCCAGAACTTCCTGAAACTTCGCTACACTGTCTGTCTTGTTTTATGGGCTTTCATTTCTCAGGGACGGCGTCATGTCAAAACCTCGTATTAATGCCATTTATGTCACCTTTCTGGTGGTGTCTTTGCTGTGTGGTATCGCGGGAGCGTTGCAGGCGCCCACACTCAGCTTGTTTCTGACCAATGAAGTGAAAGTCCGGCCAATGTGGGTCGGTCTGTTCTATACCGTCAATGCGGTGGCCGGGATTGCCATCAGTTTCCTGCTGGCCAACCGTTCGGATAACAAAGGTGACCGGCGAAAACTGCTGATGTTTTGCTGCCTGATGGCGCTCGGGAACAGCCTGGTTTTCGCCTTCAGCCGTGATTATCTGGTGCTGATCACCGTCGGCGTATTGCTGGCGGCGATAGGGAATGCATCAATGCCGCAGTTGTTTGCGCTGGCGCGTGAACATGCCGACCGCTCCGCCAGTGAAGTGGTGATGTTCAGCTCAATGATGCGTGCGATGTTGTCGCTGGCCTGGGTGCTCGGCCCGCCGCTGTCATTCATGCTGGCGCTGAATTACGGTTTTACTCCGATGTACCTGAGCGCCGCCGCCGTGTTTGTCGGCAGTATTCTGATGATCCTGTTTTTCCTACCGTCGGTGCCGCGCCTCGAACAACCGGTGGATGAAAAAGTGGTACACGTCAGCGCCTGGCGCAACAAAGATGTGCGTCTGCTGTTCTTTTCCTCTTTGCTGATGTGGACCTGCAATATCATGTATGTCATTGATATGCCGTTGTACATCACCAGTGATTTAGGTTTACCGGAAGGGCTGGCAGGTTTGCTGATGGGGACAGCCGCCGGGCTGGAAATCCCGGCAATGTTGCTGGCAGGCTATCTGGTGAAACGTACCGGCAAACGCAAGCTGATGCTGTATGCCGTGGCGAGCGGCGTCATTTTCTATGCCGGACTGGTGGCGTTTCAGTTCAAGGCGGCGCTGATGATTCTGCAACTGTTCAATGCGATTTTCATCGGTATCGTGGCGGGGATCGGCATGTTGTATTTTCAGGATCTGATGCCGGGCAGGGCGGGGTCAGCAACCACATTGTTCACCAACAGCATTTCTACCGGTGTGATTTGCGCTGGTTTGTTGCAGGGCTTTATCGTGGAGAACTTCGGCCACTTTCCGGTCTACTGGGCGGCGACTGTGCTGGCGGTGGTGGCGCTCGGGCTGATGTATAAAGTCAAAGACGTCTGACATAACCCGTCGCTTTTCAGATAAAGAAAAACCCGCAAATCCGCGGGTTTTTTTATGCTCAGTCTCCGGAAATTACTGCATAAACGCAGGCTGATTCTTCTCGTAGCCGGAGATATTTTCTTCGTGCTGCAACGTCAGGCCGATGCTGTCCAGACCGTTGATCATGCAGTGACGGCGGAAGCTATCGATGACAAACGGATAGCTTTTATCGCCCGCTTTCACGGTTTGCGCTTCCAGATCTACTTCGAACTGAATGCCTTCGTTGTTTTTAACCAGTTCGAACAATTCATCCACTTGCGCTTCGCTCAGGGTGATCGGCAGCAACTGGTTATTGAAAGAGTTACCGTAGAAGATATCGGCAAAGCTTGGCGCGATCACCGCATGGAAGCCGTAATCGGTCAGCGCCCACGGCGCATGTTCACGGGAAGAGCCGCAACCGAAGTTTTCGCGCGCCAGCAAAATGCTCGCGCCTTTATAGCGCGGCTTGTTCAGCACGAAATCAGGGTTTGGCACCTGGCCGGCATCGTCCAGAAAACGCCAGTCGTTGAACAGGTGCTGGCCGAAACCGGTACGGGTGACTTTCTGTAAAAACTGTTTCGGGATAATGGCATCGGTATCGACGTTAGCTGCATCCAGCGGAACCACCAGACCGATGTGTTGGGTAAATTTAGCCATGGTGTTTTCCTCAGTTCAGTTCACGGATATCAGCGAAACGGCCAGTGACCGCTGCTGCCGCAGCCATTGCCGGGCTGACCAGATGCGTGCGCCCGCCACGACCCTGACGGCCTTCGAAGTTACGGTTGCTGGTTGACGCGCAACGTTCGCCCGGTTCCAGACGGTCATTGTTCATCGCCAGACACATTGAGCAGCCCGGCAGACGCCATTCGAAACCGGCTTCGATAAAGATCTTATCCAGGCCTTCTTCTTCGGCTTGTGCTTTTACCGGGCCGGAACCTGGCACGACAATCGCCTGTACGCCGTTCGCCACTTTACGGCCTTTGGCAATGGCTGCCGCAGCACGTAAATCTTCGATACGGGAGTTGGTGCAGGAACCGATGAAGACTTTATCGATCGCCACGTCGGTCAGTTTAATGCCCGGTTGCAGATCCATATACGCCAGCGCTTTTTCAGCAGAGGCACGTTCTACCGGATCGGCAAAGGAGGCCGGATTCGGGATGGTCTGATTCACCGCCATGACCTGACCCGGATTGGTACCCCAGGTGACCTGTGGCGCGATTTCAGAGGCATCCAGCGTGACAATGCTGTCGAACGTCGCGCCATCTTCGGTTTTCAGGGTTTTCCAGTATTCAACCGCCGCGTCCCAGTTCTGATCTTTTGGTGCGAACTGACGACCTTTCAGGTAGGCAAAGGTGGTTTCATCCGGCGCAACCAGACCGGCTTTTGCGCCCATTTCGATCGCCATGTTGCACAGGGTCATACGACCTTCCATGCTTAAGGCTTCAATCGCTTTGCCGCAGAATTCCACCACGTGACCGGTACCGCCCGCGCTGCCGGTTTTACCGATAATCGCCAGAACGATGTCTTTCGCCGTGATACCCACCGGGGCATCGCCGGTCACTTCGATTTTCATGGTTTTGGCGCGACCCTGTTTCAGGGTTTGCGTTGCCAGAACGTGTTCCACTTCCGACGTCCCGATACCAAAGGCCAGTGAGCCAAACGCACCGTGCGTGGCGGTATGGGAATCGCCGCAGACAATGGTCATGCCCGGTAAGGTCATGCCCTGCTCAGGGCCGATAACGTGAACGATGCCCTGATACGGGTGATTCAGGTCATACAACTGCACACCGAATTCGGCACAGTTTTTGATTAATTCCTGCATCTGGATGCGTGCCATTTCGCCGCTCGCATTGATGTCTTTGGTTTGCGTGGACACGTTATGGTCCATGGTCGCAAAGGTTTTGCCCGGCTGACGCACCGGACGGCCCATCGCACGCAGACCGTCGAATGCCTGCGGCGAGGTCACTTCGTGAACCAGATGGCGGTCGATGTACAACAATGGCGTTTCGTTTTCCGCTTCGTAAACCACGTGGGCATCAAACAATTTCTGATACAGCGTCTTGGCCATGTTATGCCCCTTCTTTCACAAAGCGGGCAATGATATCGCCCATTTCACTGGTACCCAGCGCCTGCTGGCCGTTAGCCAGATCGCCGGTACGGTGACCTGCTTCCAGTACTTTATTGACGGCCTGCTCGATGGCGTTGGCCGCGTCATCCGCACCCAGGCTGTAACGCAATAACAGCGCAGCAGACAGGATTTGGGCAATCGGGTTAGCAATATTTTTGCCCGCGATATCCGGTGCGGAACCGCCCGCAGGTTCGAACAGACCAAATGCCTGCTCATTCATGCTCGCGGAGGGCAACATACCCATGGAACCGGTGATCATCGCGCATTCGTCGGACAGGATGTCGCCGAACAGGTTGGAACACAGCAGCACGTCAAACTGAGACGGATCTTTAATCAGCTGCATGGTCGCGTTATCGATGTACATGTGGCTCAGGCTGACGTCCGGGTAATCTTTGGCGATTTCGTTAACCACTTCGCGCCACATGATCGAGGTCTGCAAGACGTTCGCTTTATCGATGGAAGTCACTTTGCTGCGGCGTTTGCGCGCAGATTCAAAGGCAATGCGGGCGATACGTTCGATCTCAAAGCGGTAATACACTTCGGTATCAAAGGCTTTCTCGTGCATACCCTGACCTTCGCGGCCTTTGGGCTGACCGAAATAAATACCGCCGGTCAGTTCACGCACACACAGAATATCGAAACCTTTTGCGGCGATGTCAGCACGCAGCGGGCAAAACTCTTCCAGTCCCTGATACAGACGGGCAGGGCGCAGGTTGCTGAACAGTTTGAAATGTTTGCGCAGTGGCAACAATGCGCCACGCTCAGGCTGATCGTTAGGGGGCAGATGTTCCCATTTCGGGCCACCGACCGAGCCGAACAAAATCGCATCCGCCTGTTCGCAACCGGCAACGGTCGCTTCCGGCAACGGGCTGCCGTGTTTGTCGATGGCTGCGCCACCGACATCGTATTCGCTGGTGGTGATCTTCAGGCCAAAACGCTGACGTACTGCTTCCAGAACTTTATATGCCTGGGCCATAACTTCCGGGCCAATTCCGTCTCCGGGTAAGACGGCAATATGATGGGTCTTGCTCATGTTCACACCGTTTCCTGATTATTTTGAATGTTGTTGTGTTGCTGACCTGCCTGCTGCAAACGTTGTTTTTCAATCTCAACTTGTTTGCTGCGCCAGATGTTATTCAGTACGTGCACCATCGCTTTTGCGGAGGATTCGACAATGTCGGTCGCCAGACCAACACCGTGGAAGCGGCGGCCATTGAAGGAGACGACGACGTCGACCTGGCCCAGTGCATCGCGGCCCTGTCCTTTCGCACTCAGCTGGTATTTCACCAGTTCAATCTGATAACCGGTGATGCGGTTGATGGCCTGATAGACGGCATCCACCGGACCGTTGCCGGTGGCGGCTTCGGTGATGATTTCTTCGCCGCAGGCCAGATTGACTGACGCGGTCGCGGTAATTTTGGACCCTGACTGCACGCTGAAATTATCCAGACGGTAGAATTCAGGCTCTTCCTGCTGCTTATTAATAAACACCAGTGCTTCTAAATCGTAGTCGAAAACCTGCCCTTTTTTGTCGGCCAGCTTCAGGAATGCGGCATACAGATGATCCAGGTTGTAATCGGCTTCTTTGTAGCCCATTTCTTCCATACGATGCTTAACGGCAGCACGACCAGAGCGGGAGGTCAGGTTCAGCTGCACCTGATTCAGGCCGATGGATTCCGGGGTCATGATTTCGTAGTTTTCGCGGTTTTTCAGCACGCCGTCCTGATGAATACCGGAGGAGTGCGCGAAGGCGTTAGAACCCACAATCGCTTTGTTGCCCGGGATCGGCATGTTGGTGATCTGGCTGACAATCTGGCTGGTGCGGTAGATTTCTTTATGATTGATGTTGGTGTGCACGTTCATGTAGTCGCTGCGGGTGCGGATCGCCATGATCACTTCTTCCAGCGCGGTATTCCCGGCACGTTCACCGATACCGTTCAGCGTGCCTTCCACCTGACGTGCACCGGCCTGAATAGCCGCGATGGAGTTACCGACCGCCATGCCCAGATCGTCGTGGCAGTGTACGGAGATAATCGCTTTATCAATGTTTGGAACGCGCTCATACAGATTGGTGATGATGCCGCCGAACTGCACCGGGGTGGTGTAACCCACCGTGTCCGGGATATTAATGGTGGTCGCACCGGCTTTGATCGCGGCTTCTACCACGCGACACAGATTATCCAGCGGCGTACGACCGGCATCTTCGCAGGAGAATTCCACGTCGTCGGTGTAATTACGGGCGCGTTTCACGGAATGCGTGGCCATCTCCAGCACCTGATCAAACGAACGCTTCAGTTTGGATTCAATGTGCAGGGTTGAGGTCGCCAGGAACACGTGGATACGGAAAGCTTCTGCGACGCGTAAGGCTTCGGCAGCGGCATCGATATCCCCATCCACGCAACGGGCCAGACCGCAAACACGGCTGTTTTTAATCTGGCGCGCAATAGTTTGTACAGACTCGAAATCGCCGGGAGAAGAGACCGGGAAGCCGACTTCCATCACGTCAACGCCCATTCTTTCCAGCGCCATTGCAATCTGAATCTTCTCTTTAACACTCAGGCTGGCTTGTAACGCCTGTTCACCGTCACGCAGCGTGGTATCGAAAATAATGACTTGCTCGCTCATGGGTTGTTCCTTGTCTGCTTTTATTTTCGCGCCCTGCGGGGAGGTAAAAAAAAACCCGCGCATCGGCGCGGGTTTATTGTCTGTGGAAGTTGAAATCAGTTCTGATTTTCGCCCACTGGCTTACCGCGCAAATTTTCTGCGTTGAGTAGTAGGCCTAGGAGACGGGTCATCATGAACATGTGTTTTCAGCTTCTCGTAATGGGTGGTCAGAACGGATATCGTTCAAACAGTGCTTAAAGTGATACGGGAATGTGTGCGGTATGTCAACCTTCGCTGTGTGGAAATTCCGGAAAATCGCTAAGATGACATTTTGTTTCATTTAGCATAAAACACTGGCTAATAAAGTGCTGGCCGGGTGAAGATTTTCTGCGCGAAGCGGAACAAAAAACGCAAAAAATAGACAGCAGTTTGGGCTAAACGAATAATTTGTCTTTGTAATACAAGTAATTGGAGATGATTTAGTCGGGCTTAATTTATTATTCATTTTTTGCGTTTTTTGTTCCGCTTCGCGCAGAAAATCTTCACCCGGCCAGCACTTTATTAGCCA
>NZ_SJOJ01000081.1 GCF_004330295.1 Rahnella victoriana | reverse complement strand
CTGATGCTCACTTTGGCGTTGGTTTTGGCGATGCCGGTCACCTGCGGCGCGTAGCCACGCAGCGACGGCGGCAGCATCCGCTGGTCGCTGTTCAGCGACACGCCGAGAAAGCGGAATGAGTCGAAAATATCCGAACTGAAATAGGTCTGGCCGCCGGTCAGGCGCGCGCCAAGGGACGGTAATGCGCGGTAAATATAGGTTTGCGTCCAGGTGAATTTGTCGCTGGCGGGAGTGCCGGAAGTGCGCGATGAAGCATACTGATAATCGGCACGCGCACGCCACGGCCCGAGGTTAACGCCGGTGGTGCCGTAGCTGCTGAAGCTGGTGGTGCTGTCACCGGACTGCGGCATGTATTTGCTGCCGAGCAGATTGTAATCCAGCAGTGCGCCGTTCACGCCCTCATCCCACTGCGACGGCGGCACCCAGTTTTCATCGTGAAAGGTCAG
>NZ_SJOJ01000080.1 GCF_004330295.1 Rahnella victoriana | reverse complement strand
CCGTAGGGGAACCTGCGGTTGGATCACCTCCTTACCTAAAGATACGCATTGTGCAGTGTCCACACAGATTGTCTGATAGAAAGTAACGAGCAGAAATACCTTAATAGGCTTGTAGCTCAGGTGGTTAGAGCGCACCCCTGATAAGGGTGAGGTCGGTGGTTCAAGTCCACTCAGGCCTACCAATTCCTTCCTCCTCTTCGTTGTCGCCATGTCTCGTTTGCACAAGCAAACTTCGCATGACTCCGCCTTGATGAGAAAGTAATTGGCTAACTCATCTTCCTGATGTGTTAGTGATTAAGGTATCTGTAAGTGACTGTATGGGGCTATAGCTCAGCTGGGAGAGCGCCTGCCTTGCACGCAGGAGGTCAGCGGTTCGATCCCGCTTAGCTCCACCATTACCGTACAGCCCCTAAATAATACTTCAGAGTGTATTGGAAACAGTATGCTGCGAAGTATTTTGCTCTTTAACAATCTGGAACAAGCTGAAAATTGAAAGTTTACAGCTGAACATCACTCTCCGTAGAAGTACTGAGT
>NZ_SJOJ01000079.1 GCF_004330295.1 Rahnella victoriana | reverse complement strand
CTGGACACGCCGTTCACCACCGCGATGCCGTAATCGTTGGTCACGGACGCGCCGTCGCTGACCGGAATGCCTTTCACACCCGCCGACAACATCATGCGCGGCTCGCTGCCGGCGCTGCTCTGATGCAGGGCCGCGCCCGCCGCCGTGGCGGTCAGCGATCCGTACCAGTTGGCATTCACCGAGCGGTAATCGTTATTTTTCACGCTGCCGTTCGCCCCGAACTGGCCGTACGGCGACATGTGCTGATAGTTGGCGCGGAACACGCCATTGCCTTTTTGCAGATCCGGGCTGCCGCCGCCCGCACCGACGCGCCAGCTGTTGGCCGCATCCTGACTGTTGTAATACGACGCCGTTTGCGAGAAGCCGCTTTGCGAGTCCTGCTGCGCGTCGTAGCTGATTTGCTGCCCGGAAGAGAGCGGCACACTGAGCGACAGGAACATCTGGTTTTCATCGGTATCGCGGTAATTGAGCTTGCTGGCGGAAAACGTCGCCGAGACGCCGGTAAAGCGCCCGACATCGAAAATCTTGCTGACCGACAGGCTGTA
>NZ_SJOJ01000078.1 GCF_004330295.1 Rahnella victoriana | reverse complement strand
CTGGACACGCCGTTCACCACCGCGATGCCGTAATCGTTGGTCACGGACGCGCCGTCGCTGACCGGAATGCCTTTCACGCCTGCCGACAACATCATGCGCGGCTCGCTGCCGGCGCTGCTCTGATGCAGGGCCGCACCCGCCGCCGTGGCGGTCAGCGATCCGTACCAGTTAGCATTCACCGAGCGGTAATCGTTATTTTTCACGCTGCCGTTGGCCCCGAACTGGCCGTACGGCGACATGTGCTGGTAGTTGGCGCGGAACACGCCATTGCCTTTTTGCAGATCCGGGCTGCTGCCGCCCGCGCCGACGCGCCAGCTGTTGGCCGGATCCTGACTGTTGTAATACGACGCCGTTTGCGAGAAGCCGCTCTGCGAATCCTGCTGCGCGTCGTAGCTGATTTGCTGCCCGGAAGCAAGCGGCACACTGAGCGACAGGAACATCTGGTTTTCATCGGTATCGCGGTAGTTCAGCTTGCTGGCGGAAAACGTCGCCGAGACGCCGGTAAAGCGCCCGACATCGAAAATCTTGCTGACCGACAGGCTGTA
>NZ_SJOJ01000008.1 GCF_004330295.1 Rahnella victoriana | reverse complement strand
TGTTCGGGCTTAATTAATAGCGCGGCACTTGCTCTTAATACCCCACCCCAACCCTCCCCTTCGCTGGGGAGGGAGCAATTCTGAGAGTTTATTCTTCCTGCAAATTTAACCGCGCTTTCAGCGACGTCTTCGCCCTTTCCAGCAGGGCATCGGATACCTGCCTGTCCGGCTCGCAACGCGCCAGCGACAAACTGCCCATCAGCTCCGCACTTATTGATATTGCCAGCGTTTGCGGATCCTCCACGCCCATTTCCGTTAACTGGCGGATAATCATGCCACGAATACGTTCGATGCCGCGCGCGAACTCAGCCTGACAAGGCGCAGGCATTCGCGGTGTTTCCGACGCCAGCGCGGACACCGGACAGCCCTGTGCGCGGTTATCACGGTGCCATGGCGACAGGTAGAAATCGATATAGCCCGCCAGTTGCTGTTTCGCCGTCAGTCCCTGATTATCTTTATCCCAGCGCGCCATCACCTGATTAAACATCTGTTCGATCGCCGCTTCGATCAGGGCATCTTTCGAGGCAAAGTGCGCATAGAACCCGCCGTGGGTCAGACCGGCTTTGCTCATCACCCCCGCCACACTGACCTGTAACGGGCCTTTGGCGCGAATGGCTTTCGCCGCTTCCTTCACGATCCGCTCGCGGATTTTCGGTTTATGTTCACTTTCGTAGCGCATAGAAACACCCTGATAATCAGAAAATTGCCGCCACAGTTTACCTGACGGGGTCGGTTAACGAAACGCGCGCATCGACGGATAATCCGGGGCGCAGGATCGCTAAATCCGGCTGACCGGCATCAAGGTGGATCCGTACCGGCACCCGCTGAACAATCTTGGTGAAGTTACCGGTGCCCGGCTCAAAAGGTAACAGTGCAAACGTTGAACCGGACCCCGGCGCCAGACTGTCGACTTCGCCACGAAACGTCACGCCCGGCACCGCATCAACCTGCACCTCCGCCCGCTGTCCCGGCTGCATTCTGCCGGTCTGCGTTTCTTTGAAATTAGCGGTCACATAAATGCCCTGTTGCGGTACCAGCGTCATCAGCCGCTGACCGGGCGTAACGTAGTCGCCAACCTGTACCTGCCGGTTGCCCGCCACGCCATCAACGGCGGCAAAAATGGTGGTGTGATTAAGATCCTGTTGCGCCAGATCTTCCGCCGCCTGCGCCTTCACCACGGCGGCTTTCGCCAGTGCCAGCGCCGCCAGAATTTCTGCCCGCTGCGCGTGCGTGACCGCCGCCTGATTTTGCGCGACATCCAGCATCGCGGCGGCGTGCGCCGACGTTTGTTCTGCCGTCACTGCCACCGTTTTATAGCGGTCGGCATCATTACGGGACGTCGCACCGCTGGCCGCCAGCGACTGATAGCGTTGCTGTTCGGCTTCGGCATGTTGTTGCTCCGCACGCGAAGAGCGGATCGCCGTACGTGCCGCGTCTATCTGGGTCAGCGCCAGTTGCTCCTGCGCCTGCTGACTCAGCAATGCCGCTTCCTGTTGTGCCACCTGCGCCCGGGCATCTTCCAGTTCACCCTGCGCCGAGGCCAGACGCGCCGTGAACTCTTCGCTGTCGATCAGCACCAGTTTATCGCCGGCATGAACCTGCTGGTTATGGCGAACCAGCACCTTCGAGACAAAGCCTTTTACTTTTGGCGCAACCGTGGTGGCATCCGCCGTCAGATAGGCATCATCGGTGGATTCCGACGCAGGCGCTGCCAGTAACCATGCCGCCCCGCCCAGCGCCACCGCCAGGGCAATGCCGCTGACCACAAAGATCCGCTTTGACCGTTTATTCGCTTTCACTGCCGGGACCGGGATCCCTTCACCTGCCGTTGCTTCACTCATTTTTTATTCCGCTCATTGCATGATGGTCATCATATTAATATGATACTCATCATGCAAACAAGCCCCGGGATCTCACAACATGTCTGCCACCCTGACTCCAGCCGCGGCGCTCTCGCCTGCGGATTATCCGACGTCGCGCAAGTTTTTGATTTTCAGCATTATGGCGTTCGGCATGTTTCTGGCGCTGATCGACATTCAGATCGTCGCGGCTTCCTTAAACGATGTGCAGGCCGGGCTTTCCGCCGGTCCCGACGAAATCAGCTGGGTACAAACCTCGTATCTGATCGCTGAACTGGTGATGATCCCCTTCTCGGCCTTTCTGACGCAGGCGCTCTCCACCCGCTGGTTGTTCAGCGCGTCGGCGGCGTTATTTACGCTCAGCAGTATTGGTTGCGGATTGTCGTGGAATATCGAGTCGATGATCTTCTTTCGTGCCTTGCAGGGCTTTACCGGCGGGGCGATGGTGCCGACGGTGTTTGCCACGGGCTTCGCGATGTTTCAGGGCAAACAGCAGGCGCTGATCCCGGCGATCCTCGGCATGGTCAGCGTACTGGCCCCGACCCTCGGCCCGACGGTCGGCGGCGTGGTGACACAGTTGCTCGACTGGCGCTGGATTTTCTTCATCAATATCCTGCCGGGCATTCTGGTGGCGACCGGTGCGGTGATGTTTATTCATGTCGATAAAGCAGATTTTTCGATGCTTAAACGCATCGACTGGGTACATTTGCTGTCGATGGCGATTGCGCTGGGCTGTCTGGAATATGTGCTGGAAGAAGGCCCGCGCAAAAACTGGTTCAGCGATCCGCAGATCCAGATTTCGGCGTGGTTCTCGCTGGTGGCTTTTGTCTTGTTTCTCGAACGCTCCTTTTATTCCAAAAACCCCATCGTGCGTCTGACGCCGTTCCGCGATCCGACATTTACCTTCGCCTGCCTGTTCAATCTGGTGGTCGGTTTCGGCCTGTACGCGTCCACTTATCTGACACCGGTTTTCCTCGGCCGCATCCGGGATTTCAACAGTCTGGAAATCGGCACTACGGTGTTTGTGGTCGGCGTCGGACAGTTCTTCAGTACCATCATCGCCGCCAGATTAATTAACCGCGTTGACCGCCGGTTGCTGATCGCCGTGGGATTATCGGGCTTTGCGCTCAGCTTATGGCTGACCACCGCCGTCACGACCTACTGGGGCGCGGGGCAATTTTTCTGGCCGCAGGTGGTGCGCGGGTTATTCATTATGTTGTGCATCGTCCCAAGCGTGAACATGGCGCTGACGGCCTTTCAGGGGCCGGAACTGCGCTACGCCTCCGGGTTGTTTAACCTGATGCGCAACCTCGGCGGTGCCATTGGGATTGCCACGGTCAATACCTGGTTGCAGGACTGGACACGTATGCATGCGGCCCGTTTCGGCGACACCCTCGGCCAATACGGCGATCAGGCGCAGGAAGTTATCGGATCGCTGGCGGATAAGATCGGCCATCTGACGCCGGATACCGCACAGGCCCTGCTGATGGCAAAAGGGTTATTCGGGGCAAAAGTGGCCGCGCAGTCACTGACGCTGGCTTTCAACGATATCTTTCAGGTCATGGCCTGGATGTTTATTGCCGCGCTGGTGATGGTGCCGTTTTGCCGGAAGTCATCCTAAAAAGTAAAGGAATTGTGCAGGCTGCCGCAAAAAATGCGCTTGCGGCAGGGAACTTTTCCAACAAGGTGAGAAAGCTTTGGCCTGTTTGAAATAAATCCTTATAATTAGCGGCCCTGAAAGGTGATTCGTTACACATACTGAGTGCCTTTCAAGTGCTATGTGCAAGTACACTATTCCTCCGGCCGGTTTCCATCGGGTCGGGGGGAATCAACATCCTGACAACAACTGCCAGTGTGGCATTAACGACCAACGAAAATATGAAAATGAGCATTCGCGCAATCCTTACCCTGGTTTTGGCAGTTGCTGCATATAGCCAGGCGTCTTTTGCTGTGGTCTACCCTCTTCCGGCCAATAACGGTCGTCTGGTCGGTGAAAACATCACAGTTATCGTTCCTCAGGGCAGCAGCCTGCCACTGGAACATTTCGCAGCGCAATACCAGATGGGTTTGAGCAACATGCTTGAAGCTAACCCTGGTGTTGACCCGTTCCTGCCAACGCCGGGCACCGTGCTGACTATTCCTCAGCAGCTGATCCTGCCGGAAACGCCGCATGAAGGCATCGTCATCAACAGTGCTGAAATGCGTCTGTATTACTACCCTAAAGGCACCAACACCGTGGTGGTTCTGCCAATCGGTATCGGCGAACTGGGCAAAGACACCCCGATGAACTGGGTGACCACCGTTCAGCGTAAAAAAGCCGGTCCGACCTGGACGCCGACCGCAAAAATGCATGAAGAATATGCCGCACGCGGCGAATTCCTGCCAGCCGTCTTCCCTGCAGGCCCGGACAACCCGATGGGTCTGTACGCGCTGTACGTTGGCCGTCTGTATGCGGTTCACGGCACCAACGCCAACTTCGGTATCGGTCTGCGCGTAAGCCACGGTTGTGTGCGTCTGCGTGATGCTGACATCAAATGGCTGTACGACAATGTGCCGCAAGGCACCCGCGTTCAGTTCATCAACGAACCGGTGAAAGCCACCGTTGAGCCGGACGGCAAGCGTTACATTGAGATCCACAACCCGCTGTCCTCTAACCAGGAAGAGTTTGATTCCCAGCAGCCACTGCCAATCACTCTGACCGGCAGCGCAAGCAGCGTATCGATGGATCCTGCGGTTAATCAGACTGTGGTTCAGCGCGCCATTGAGATGCGTGCAGGTATGCCAGTTCAGATCAACTGATAATCTCTTCGACGTTTTTGTGAAAAAGCCCCGTTCATCGGGGCTTTTTTTTTGCAAACGCATAAGAGACTACGGATTACTCCCTCCCCTGCGAAGGGGAGGGCTGGGGTGGGGTATTACAGACAAATCATCGACCTGAAGTTTACTCAGCCAACCGTTTTGCCATTAATACCCCCTCCCCGCCTCCCCCTTCGCAGGGGGAGGAGTAAAGCAAAATCCATTCCATCACTGTCATTAAACCGTCACAACTCTCCCTTAACCTTCCGGTAACAAAAAATATCCATATGTATGTTTTTATTTCCGACGGTTTAAAAAAGGAGTTTTGATAATGCAACAATCCGTATCCCTCATCGCCCGCGCAGTCAGTGCCGCCCTGCTGCTTTCCGCCTCTGCTACCTCACTCGCCGCCGAAACCGACACGCTGACTGACCGCGCGGCAAAAGGTGTGCTGACCGAACCGGGCGGTGCCCGTCGTCTGAGCGGTGACCAGACCGCGGCGCTGAAAGCGTCGTTATCCGACAAGACGGTGAAAAACGTGATTTTGCTGATCGGCGACGGTATGGGTGATTCTGAAATTACTTCTGCACGTAACTATGCTGAAGGCGCAGGCGGCTATTTTAAAGGCATCGATGCCCTGCCGCTGACCGGCCAGTACACCCATTATTCTCTGGACAAGAAAACCCGTAAACCAAGCTACGTCACCGATTCCGCCGCTTCCGCGACAGCCTGGACGACCGGCGTTAAAAGCTATAACGGCGCGATTGGCGTGGATGTAGACGGTAAAGATCACCAGACTATCCTTGAGATCGCCAAAGCCGCAGGCAAGGCGACCGGCAACGTCTCCACGGCTGAATTGCAGGATGCGACCCCTGCCGCGCAGATCGCCCACGTCACCTCGCGTAAGTGCTATGGTCCGGAAGAAACGGCGGAGAAATGCGCCAGTAACGCGCTGGAAAATGGCGGGCGCGGCTCAATCACTGAGCAGTTATTGCAGACCCGTGCGGATGTGACGCTCGGCGGCGGCAGAAAATCTTTCGGCCAGCTGGCGAAAGCCGGGGAATATCAGGGTAAATCCCTGAAAGATCAGGCGCTGGCACAAGGTTATGTGTGGGTAGAAAACGCGGAACAGCTCAGCGCGATCACCCAGGCCGATCAGAAGAAACCGGTGCTCGGCCTGTTCTCTGAAGGCAACATGCCGGTGCGCTGGCAGGGTCCGAAAGCCACTTATCACGGTAACATCGATAAACCGGCCGTGACCTGCGAAGCCAATCCGCAGCGCACAGCCGATATCCCGACGCTGGCCGCCATGACGGAAAAAGCCATCGACCTACTGAAAGCTCATCAGAACGGTTTCTTCCTGCAGGTGGAAGGTGCCTCGATTGATAAACAGGATCACGCAGCGAATCCGTGCGGACAGTTTGGTGAAACTGTCGATCTGGATGAAGCCGTGCAGAAAGCACTGGAGTTTGCCCGTCAGGATGGCAACACGCTGGTTATCGTCACCGCCGACCACGCCCATTCCAGTCAGATTATCGAAGCCGATGCCAAAGCACCCGGCCTGACGCAAACGCTGACCACCAAAGACGGCGCCCCGATGACCATCAGCTACGGTAACTCAGAAGATGATTCGCAGGGACATACCGGAACGCAACTGCGCATTGCCGCGTTCGGCCCGCATGCGGGGAATGTCGTCGGTCTGACCGACCAGACGGATTTGTTCTATACCATGCGGGATGCCATGGCGATTAAAGCGCAATAGTGAGGGTTTTGCTTTGCTCCTTCCCCTGCGAAGGGGAGGGAGTAAACTTCAGGCCTCAACCTTAGTGCAATAAATTATCCAGTCTGTCGTCATCAATCCCGTCCGGCTCCAGATGTGCTGTCACATCCGCTGATTTGAACAGTTTGCTGACCGCCATTTCCGCCGCATCACCGATATCGTGCCCGATATCCACCGTCAGGTTACCGTCAACCTCGACGTGGAATTCGACGAAGACGCGGTCGCCGCCGTTACGGGTGCGGATGTCGTGCACACCGCGTACCCCTTCCACACTTAATACCGCCGCTTTTACGCGCTTACGGTCGTCGGCGCTCAGTTCGCGGTCCAGCAATTGTTTCAGTGCATCCGCCGCCATGCCACGGGCATTCCACAACATATAGAAAGAAATCAGTAACGCGCCGATGGAATCGGAACGCGTCCAGCCGAAATAACGTTCAAATATCAGCGCCAGCAGGACGGCGATATTCACCGCAACGTCGGTGATGTAGTGCGCGCGGTCAGCGGCGATGGCGGTCGAACCGGTGCGTTTCACGACGTAAGTTTGCATCAGCACCAGGCCGGTTGCAGCCAGTGAACTTCCGATGATCACCCAGATCCCCAGCCCCAGTTGCGCCAGCGGCGCGGGGTTAATGATACGCCCGATGGATTCACCGCCGAGCACCAGCCCTGCGCCTCCCAGTAAAAGCGCCTGCACAAACGCCGCCACGGCCTCCGCCTTGCCATGTCCGTAGCGATGGCCTTTATCCGCCGGACGAATGGCATAACGCACGCCAATCAGCGTCACCATCGACGCCAGCACATCCACCAGGCCATCGGCGGCGGAGGTCAGCAGCGCAATCGAACCGGTGGCGGCCCATGCCCAGACTTTGACGCAAACCAGGATCAGCGCGACACACAGTGACACCAGCGAGGCAATACGGGTCAGCCCTTTATAGGACGGCGCAGGACGGGTCATGGTTTGCCCCACAGGAGCGGATGTTGTTGGGAATTTTTCACGCGAATTTCCTGAAACAGAGAATCAACTTTATTTGATAAATACAAATACCAGCCCAGCATTATAACCCATTTCCCACTTTTAAGACGTTCCCTATGGTTTGGATCTTCGTGCCATCTTTAAGGTTAATTGACATGGATTTACTTGCATTTACATCAATACGTTCTAGCTTAAAACAAGATTTCTTTGTTCCGGCGCGTGGCCGCTGATAACCAGAAGAGCACTATGACAAACGATAACAAAACACAGTCTTCGGCGTCCGCTGACGCCAATACCGAACACGATTCCAGCCAGGTCAAATCAGGAGAAGGTCACAAACAGGATCCGAAAGACCAGAAAGATCCGGACAATAACAATCAGGATAATGATGAAAAGCGCAAAGGCCCCGGCAAAAAGCCGTTGATCATCCTCGGAATTGTCGTGGTGATCATGGTGGTGGTGGCGCTGGTGTGGTGGCTGATGACCAAAGATCAGGTCAGCACCGACGATGCCTTTACCGAAGGCGATGCCGTCACCATTGCGCCGAAAATCGCCGGTTACGTCACCAGTCTGGCGGTAAAAGATAACCAGTTTGTGAAGAAAGGCGATTTGCTGGTTGAAATCGACCCGCGTGATGCCACGGCGCAGCGCGATCAGGCGCAGGCGCAACTCGGTCTGGCCGTCGCTCAGTTACATCAGGCGCAGGCGCAATATGATCTGGCGAAAGTACAATATCCGGCGCAGCTTGCGCAGGCGAAAGCTCAGCAGACCCGTGCTGAAGCAAACCTGCTGAATGCCACCGCCGATTTCCGCCGTCAGCGCGGCGTAGACCCGCGTGCCACCACACAACAAAATATTGATACGTCCAATGCGCAGGTGCGTTCTGCAACGGCTGATCTGGAAAACGCCAAAGCGCAGGTGCAGGTTGCCGCACAGGTGCAGCTGAATATCCGTCAGGCCGAAACCAACGTCGAAGCCCGTCAGCAACAGGTGGAACAGGCGAAAGCTCAGCTGGAAACCGCGACGCTCAATCTGTCCTATGCGCAGGTGCGCGCGCCGTTCGACGGCTATGTCACTAAACGTAATGTGCAGGTCGGCACGCTGGTGCAGGCCGGGACTTCGCTGTTCTCGGTGGTATCGAAAGATATCTGGATCGCCGCGAACTATAAAGAATCCCAGCTCGAACGTATGCGTCCGGGCAACAAAGTAGAAATCACCGTGGATGCCTTCCCGGACATCAAACTTCAGGGCCATGTGGACAGTATCCAGCAAGGCACCGGCTCGCGCTTCTCGGCCTTCCCGGCTGAAAACGCCACCGGTAACTACGTGAAAATCGTGCAGCGCGTGCCGGTGAAAATCGTCATCGACAGCGGGCTGGATGAGAATCACCACCTGCCGCTGGGGCTGTCTGTTGAACCGACGGTGACCGTCGAATGAATGAAGATCGCAGCTACTGGAAACCCAAGGCCAATCCGTGGGCAGTTGCCGCCGTCGTAACCATTGCGGTGTTCATGGAGATTCTGGACACCACCATCGTTAACGTGGCGCTGCCGCACGTCGCCGGATCGCTGTCTTCCAGTTATGACGAATCCACCTGGGTGCTGACGTCCTATCTGGTGGCGAACGGTATCGTGCTGCCCATTTCAGCGTTTCTCAGCCGCGTGATGGGGCGTAAAACCTACTTCCTGATTTGTATCGGCATGTTCACCGTGTGCTCCTTCCTGTGCGGGATCGCCACCGAACTGTGGCAGATGATTCTGTTCCGCATTTTGCAGGGCTTTTTCGGCGGCGGTTTGCAACCGATCCAGCAATCGGTATTGCTCGATTACTTTAAACCGGAAGATCGCGGCAAGGCGTTTGGTCTGTCTTCGATTGCCATTATCGTCGCGCCGGTGGTCGGCCCGACGCTCGGCGGTTACATCACCGATAACTTCAGCTGGCGCTGGGTATTCCTGATCAACATTCCGGTCGGGATCATTGCGTTGCTGGCGATTTATCAGCTGCTGGAAGATCCGCCGTGGGAACGCAAGGCCAAAGGCAAACTCAGCATCGATTACATTGGTATCGGGCTGATTGCACTGGGTTTGGGTTGCTTACAGGTAATGATGGACCGCGGCGAGGATGATGACTGGTTTAAATCCGGCTTTATTGTCACCTTCGCCGTACTGGCCGCAACGGGGATTGTCGGGGCGATTTACTGGCTGCTGTACGCCAAAAAGCCGGTGGTCGATTTGCGCTGTATGAAGGATAAAAACTTTGCCGTCGCGGGCTTACTGATGGCCGGTATGGCGATGATTCTGTACGGCAGCTCAGTGGTGATCCCGCAACTGGCGCAGCAGCAACTGGGTTACACCGCCACGCTGTCGGGGCTGGTGATGTCGCCGGGGGCGATACTGATCGTGCTGTCGATCCCGCTGGTGCTGAAACTGATGCCGGTGGTACAGACCCGTTACATCATTGCGTTCGGTTTCTTCCTGCTGGCGGCCTCGTTTATCTATTCGGCGACGCTGACCCCGAATGTCGATTTTGAAACGCTGGTGCTGTACCGCAGTGCGCAGTCGATCGGGCTGGGTTTCCTGTTTGTGCCACTGACCACCATCGCGTTTATTACCATCCCGCAAAAAATGAACGCCGACGCCGCCGCGCTGTTTACCATGTTCCGTAACGTCGCGGGGTCGATTGGTATTTCGCTGGCGACAGCCGGTGTCACCGAGCGAACGCAGGCACACAGCGCGCATATGGCGCACAACATGTCGCCGCTCAATGAACAGTTTAATCAGGCGGTCAGCAAAAGTGCCGAAGCGATCCGTGATTTTGCCCACGTGGTCGGCGACCCTATGCAACTGGCGACGGTGCGGATGTATCAGGAAATGATTTCCCAGTCGCGCATTCTGGCCTACATCGACGTATTCGGTTACTGCGCCATCGTCGCCATTATTTTGATCCCGTTTTGTTTTCTGCTTTCGCCGGTTAAGAGCGAAGGTAATGCCGGAGCACATTAAGTTGAACAAGAAAAGCTCTACTCTGAGAATTCAGCCATCAGTGATACCGTCCTGCTCCTCCCCCTGCGAAGGCGGAAGCCGGGAGGGGGTTTTACATTCAGGCACCCGGTTCCTGACACTCTCGACCTTAACGCTGGTATTAGCGGCATGCTCGGTTGGCCCGGACTACCAGAAGCCGAATCCGGTGACGCCGACGGCGTATAACGATATGACGCAGCCGAAAGACAAAGACGGCGCGTCAATCGCCCTGCCCTCGGAACCCAATCCGTTGTGGTGGAAAGCCTTTAACGACCCGCAACTCGACAGCCTGATCAGCCGCGCGATTGCCGGGAATATCTCGCTGCAACAGGCGGTGCTGCGCATTGCCGGTGCCCGCGAACAGGTGAAACAGGCCGAAGGCGCGTGGCTGCCGTCGGTGCAGGGCAGCGCGAAAATGACCCGCCAGCAGCTCGGGCTGAAAGGTATTCTGGATTCCAGCGGCGCGTCGCAGCAACTTGACGATCTCGGTCCGGAAGCCTCCGGCGCTATCGGCGCGGCCACGCGACCGGTGAATTTGTATCAGGGGAGTTTCGATGCCAGCTGGGAGCTGGATTTGTTCGGCGGCACGCGGCGTCAGGTCGAAGCCGCCAATGCGCAGACGCAGTCCTCCATCGAACAGCGCAACGATGCCCTTGTGTCGCTGGAAGCCGAAGTCGCCCGCGCCTATCTGCAACTGCGCGGGGCGCAAAGCGTGACGGCGGCAATTCAGACACAAATCGACGTCGCGCAGCAAACGTTAGACCTGACACAGAACCGTCAGCAGAACGGGCTGTCGCCGCAGCTTGATGTCGAAAATGCCCGTGCGCAGTTAGGTTCCCTGCGCGCCCAGTTACCGCAATATCAGGCGCAGGAACGTCAGGCGATGAACGGGCTGGCAGTATTACTCGGTCAGACGCCAGGCTCGCTGGATGCGGAACTTTCGGCCGTGAAACCGATGCCTGCCCTGCCCGCTGCCGTGCCGGTCGGCGTACCGTCACAGCTGGCGCGCCGTCGTCCGGATGTGCGCAAAGCCGAAGCCGATCTCCATGCCGCCACCGCGAATATTGGTGTGTCCGTCGCGCAGATGTTCCCGAGTATTTCGCTCACCGGCCAGTTTGGTATGCGTAATACCGACGTCAGTTATCTCGATAACTGGAGCAGCCACTTTTACTCCTTCGGCCCGCAGATTTCCCTGCCGATTTTCCAGGGCGGACGTCTGGTCTCCAGCGTGCACCTTTCCCGCGCACAACAGGCCAATGCCGCGCTCAACTATCGCCAGACCGTGCTGACGGCGCTTCAGGATGTGGATAATGCGCTGGTGAATTACCGCACCGATCAGGATCAGGTCAGCGGATTAGATCAGACCACCGAAGCCTTGCAGACCGCCTTTGATCTGGCCAGCGACAGTTACCGTCAGGGGCTGTCTACGTTCATCAACGTGCTCGATGCCCAGCGCCAGCTGGCACAGGCGCATCAGCAATCAGCCGAAGCAAAAGTGAAAACCAGCACCGATCTGGTGTCGCTGTACAAAGCCCTGGGCGGCGGCTGGGAACCGTATCAGAACGTAGAACTACCGACCTACACCGTGTTTGGCCCGGCAGCCACGCCGGAGGTAAAAGTCAAAACCACCTCTGGCATAACGCCTTAATCGCGATTTAATGCGAAGAAATAAAGTCTGAAGGCGTGACCGGGGCAGGAAGGGAAAAATTCTGTCTCATGCGCGCCACTTCGCTGACCGGCGTCAGCCCGAATAAGCGTTTAAATTCGCGGCTGAACTGCGACACACTTTCATATCCCACCCGCGCGCTGGCCGCCGAGGCGGTCAGATTATTGCGTAACATCAGTAATCTGGCCTGATGCAATCGGGTGGACTTGAGATACTGCATAGGCGAGGTATCCGTCACCGTTTTAAAGTGGCTGTGAAACGTCGGCAGGCTCATGCCCGCTTCTTTCGCCAGCGCATTCACATCGAGGTGCGAATCGTATTCTGCGTGCAGTTTCCGTAATGCCTTCACCACTTTGCCAAACTGTCCCTGCATGGCCAGCGCGCTGCGCAACGTGCCGCCCTGAGCGCCGGTCAGCACGCGGTAATACAACTCGCGCATCATTACTTTGCCCAGAATTTCCGCATCGAGCGGAGATGCCATCACCTGCAAAAACCGCAAAACCGACGCCCGCATCGCATCATCCATCAGACTCGACACCATACTTTTCGGCGCTTCCACCTGCGGCGCGTGGCAGGCATCAAGTTGCAACATCAGTTCCGCCGCCAGACTGAAATCGAGTCGCAGATAAATGGCCAGCATCGGTTCGCTGGCACTGGCGTCCGTTTCCATGGTGAAAGGCACCGGCACCGACACGGTCAGATAATGTTGCGCGTCATACAAATAGACATCATTGCCTAAAAAGCCACGCTTTCTGCCCTGCACCACGATCACAATCCCCGGCTCATATAACACCGGCGTACGCAGCAGCGGACGGTTTGAGCGTAAAAAGCGCACATCCGCCAGCGCCGTGAGGTTGTAGCCTTCAAGGGGGGTGAGCTGGTCCAAAAGCGCGATCATCTGTTCGGTGACTGTCAAAGCCGGAAACCTCATTTCAACCTGAAAATATCTCGCGGAAAGTGAATGAAGTGTCGCACCGGGAATCCGCCGCGTCCAGACACCTCAGAGGAACAGGCAAACATCTGAGAGGATCGGGGCTACGTATTTGATGTTGCCCGCCCTATTCTGCAACTCCGCTTTTAAACGAGGAGTTTATATGAGCCAGTCTAAATTATTCTTCATCACCGGCGTCAGCAGCGGATTTGGCCGTGCGCTGGCAGAAGAAGCCCTGAAAGCCGGGCACCGTGTCGTCGGCACGCTGCGCAATGCACAGGCCTGTGCAGAATTCGACGCACTGGTCCCCGGCCGCAGTTTTGGCCGCGTACTGGATATCACGGATTTCGGGGCGGTCGCTCCGCTGGCGGCAGCCGTGGAACAGGAAACCGGTGCGGTTGACGTGCTGGTCAACAATGCCGGTTACGGTCACGAAGGGATTATGGAAGAGTCGCCGTTAAGCGAGGCGCTGCATCAGTTTGATGTCAATGTGTTTGGCGCGGTGGCGGTGATCAAAGCCTTCCTGCCCTATTTTCGTCAACGCCGCGCCGGACATATTCTCAACATCACATCAATGGGGGGATTTATCACGATGCCCGGCATCAGCTATTACTGCGGCAGTAAATTCGCCTTACAGGGAATTTCTGAAACCCTGACCAAAGAACTGAAGCCGTTCAATATCGCGGTCACCACCATTCAGCCGGGGTCTTTCCGCACCGACTGGGCGGGACGTTCGATGGTGCGATCGCCGCGAACGATCAGTGATTACGATGCCAGTTTCGATCCGGTGCGGGAAACGCGGGAAAAACGCAGCGGACATCAGCCGGGCGATCCGCAAAAAGCCGCGCAGGCCATGTTGCAACTGCTTGAAGTCCCTGAGCCACCGGCCTCACTGTTACTCGGCAGCGACGCGGTGACATTCGTGCGGGAAAAGCTGCACCAGATGAACGCCGGTATAGATGCGTGGGAAGCGGTCAGCCGTTCCACCGACGGCTGAAGCCGTTTTTTTCTGAAACACTCTTTTAAGATCCCCGGTCAGCGCTTTTTATCAGACTGCGCTATTCTGTTCAGACACTGAAATCATCCTGCCTGCGGGCAGGATTTTTGTCTGAATAACAATCGGGTAAAATAATGAACTCCATTTCCAACGAAGATAAAAAACCCAGCTGTGATTCAGTGATCAACAGCGTGGCTTACCGCGACGGTAAGCGTTTGCAGGATGTGACCGTCGAAGACATCAGCGAAGTGCTGAAAGAGCCGGAAACCTTTGTCTGGCTCGGGCTGTGGCAGCCGGAAGATGCGTATATGCGCAGCATTCAGGAAGAATTCGGTCTGCACGATCTGGCGATTGAAGATGCACTGACCGCCCATCAGCGGCCAAAAATCGAGCAGTACGGCGAGTCGTTGTTTATCGTCACACACACCGCGCAAAAGGTGAACGACACCATTGAGTACGGTGAAACGCACATGTTTCTCGGCAAAAACTTCCTGATTACTATCCGCCACGGCGCGTCGTCGAGTTATAAAGCCATCCGTAAACACGCCGAAGAGCGCCCGGAAATGATGAATAAAGGGCCGGGTTATGCGCTGTATTGTGTGCTCGATTCCATCGTCGATAATTATCTGGAAATTCTGCATCAGTACACCGAACAGTTTGATGCCATCGAGAAACAGATGTTCCAGAACACCTTCAATCAGCAGGCCGTTCAGCATGTCTACAGTCTGCGGCGCGATTTGCTGTCGCTGCGCAACGCGGCGGTGCCGATGGAGGATATCTGTAACCAGCTCAGCCACCATTATGAAGAACTGATGCCGAAAAGCCTGCGGGCGTATATTCGCGATGTGCAGGACCACGCCAATCAGGTGATCCGCACCACGGACGATATGCGGGAAATGTTATCGAACGCCATGCACGTCAATCTGGCGCTGGTGTCGGTGCATCAGAACGAAGTGGTGCAGCGGCTGGCGGGCTGGGGGGCGATTCTGGCGATCCCGACGGTGATTTTCAGCCTTTACGGCATGAACTTTAAAAATATGCCGGAACTGGATGACTGGTGGGGATATCCGGTTACGCTCGGTGTCACCGTCATCGGTTGCGGATGGTTATACTGGAAACTGAAAAATTCTGGCTGGTTGTAAATATATTATCACCGGAAGCCGCACTTTAATTAACATGCGAATAACAGAAGCCGCTGTTATTCGCGTTCTTTAATTATCCTGACAATTTAAATCCTGAGTTATTCTGTTTCTCCTTTCCTCTGTGTGTTATTTGCTTATATACTCATCCGCATCTTTCCTTTGGAAATAATCATTAACATGTCAGTCCGTTTCGCGATTTCACAGTTTATGCATTCACTGCGCTTGCCCGGCAAGCGGGTCAGTGCGTTGCTGTTCGCGTTATGCTGGCTGATCCTCAACTCGCAAATCGCCCTCGCCAGCCATCAGTGCGACATGCGCCCGCCGGTGGAAAACACCGCGATGGCGCATAACATGACCATGCAAATGCCTGATTCTCCTGAGCATATGCAGAGTCAGTCGCTGCTGTGTGAAAAACATTGCGTGCCGGAAAGAACCTCGTCTGACGGCGGTTCTGTCCCGCTGCTGGCGCTGCCCGTCGTGCCGACCCTGGCGATGATCACTGTCGATGCCAGTATCGCCGTCACCACTGCAGACTGGGTCGCGCCGCCGGTAACCGCCCCTCCCGCTGAAGTTCAGTTCTGCCGATACAGAGAATAGCCCCTCCTGTCCTGAGTGTTTTTCTGCACTCATTATTCAATGAAATGAATTAGCCATTTATTTTCTGAACAATGGCAATCTTTTATCTGATGACAGTATTGGAGTTATTCCCATGCGTGCTATTTTAAATTTAACTTTGTTTAGTCTTTTCTTTATTTCCGCTTATTCTTTTGCCGATGCCATGCCAATGGATCACGATCATAACGCGATGCAGCAAAATGCGCAGATCTATACCTCCGAAGGTGTGATCACCCAATGGCAGTCTGACCGTGTCGGTATTTCCCATCACGCCATTCCCGCGCTGAAATGGCCGGCCATGACCATGAATTTCCGTCTGCCGCCGGCGATCACCGCCAACGCCCTGCCCGCCGGGACACCGGTCGCTTTCAGCTTTGTCAAAACTGACACCGCGTATCAGTTACAGACACTGACACCGCTGAATCGCTGACAGGGAGCGCCATCATGTTTGATTTACCGCGTCACCGCCGGGTGACGTGGCAATGGCTGCTGGCTTTTATGCCGGTCAGCGCCTTTGCCACACCTGTTTCCCTGCCACAGGCACTGGTCGCCGCGCAGGATTATTCCGCAGAGCTTTCGGCCAGTCGTCATCAGATAAACGCGCTGGATAACCGCGCCGAATCGGCCATGCAGTTGCCCGATCCGAAGCTGAAATTTGGTATCGAAAACCTGCCGGTCAGCGGCGGCAATACCGACCGGTTCAGCCGCGAAGGCATGACCATGGAACGTATCGGCATCATGCAGGATTACGTCAGCAGCGATAAACGCCAGCGCAAAGCTGACACGCTGCGGGCGGAATCCCGTCAGGTGGCAGCCACCCGCCAGAGTATCCGGGCGCGATTGCAACGGGACACCGCGCTGGCGTGGATGGAACTGGCGACGGGAGAACAAACCGTCACGCAGTTACACACACTGGTGGATGAAAGTCAGCGGCAGATTGACGTACAGCGCGGCGCGGTCAGCAGCGGCAGTTCGCTGCCCGCCTCGGTGCTGGATGCCCGGCTGACGCTTGCCGGCATGCAGGACAAACTCACCGCCGCTGAACGGGATGTGCTGCTGGCGCGCACCCGTTTAAGCCAGCTGACCGGTATTGATCAGCCCGACATTCACGGGGCGATACCGGAAATCAGCGCGCTTCCGGCTCAGGCGACGGAAGCCGCCAGTGTCGAGCAGCATCCTGAAATTATTCAGGCGCGGCGGGAAGCCGATGTCGCGCAGGCAAAATCGTCACAGTCGGCCATTGCCGCCCTGCCGGATGTCGGCGTAGAAGTCTATTACGCCCACCGCGCCGACAGTTATGAGGATCTGGCGGGTGTGATGTTCACCGTCGATTTGCCTCTGTTCACCGCCTCACGCCAGGACAAAGATCATGCCGCCGATCAGTCGATGGCGATGGAAAGCAATGACCGGCTGGCGCAACTTGTCCGCGATCATCAGGCGCAGCTGACCACTTTGCTGGCGCAATATCGCGCGGCCAGCACAGTGTGGCAGCGGCAGAAAAACGACGTGCTGCCGTTACAGCAACAGCGCATCAGCGTCGTTCAGGCGCAGTATCGCGCCGGGAAAAGCAGCCTGAATGAGGTGCTCAGCGCCCGCCGTGACCTTATCGACAGCCAGATTGCCGAACGTAATGCCGCCCTTGAGGTCGCCCGCTATTGGGTCGCCCTGCGTTATCTTGCCCCTGTGGAGATGAATTAATGACTTCCGCTAAAACCTGCGGCCTGCTCGCCGCGTCCGTGCTTATCGCGCTTGCTGCCGGATTTACCGCCGGACGCCACAGCCAGCCCGACGCACCATCCGCTTCCGCCACGCCCGCAGAACGCAAAGTGCTTTACTGGTACGACCCGATGACGCCGGATCAGCGTTTCGATAAGCCCGGCAAATCACCGTTTATGGATATGGATCTGATGCCGCGCTACGCCGATGAGGTGGCCGACGACGGCGGTGTGACGGTCAGCGCCCGCCAGCAGCAAAATCTCGGTATGCGCAGTGAAAAGGTGCAGATGCGGATGATTTCCACGCCGCTGAATGTTTACGGCACGGTCAGCGCCGATGAACGCAGCCTGCGCACTGTCGCCGCGCGGGCGAACGGGCTGGTGGAAAAATTGTATGTGGCCGCCAGCCAGCAGCAGGTGAAAAAGGGTCAGAAACTGGCCACCCTGTGGATACCCGACTGGACTGCCGCGCAGCAGGAATATCTGGCGGTGCGCCAGCTGGGCGACCGCAGCCTGACCGCTGCCGCCCGTCAGCGTCTGGCGTTGCAGTTTATGCCGGAAGACGTTCTGCGCCGCGTCGATAAAACCGGCCAGCCGCAAACCCGCACCGATGTGCTCGCACCGGAAGACGGTTATCTCAGTCAGCTTTCCGTGCGCGAAGGGGCACAGGTCAGCGCCACGCAGCCGCTGTTCGAACTGACCAGCCTGAAACAGGTATGGATGGTGATGGATTATCCGCCTTCCGCCGCCAGCCAGATCCACACCGGCAGCAAAGTCACCGCCAGCACGGACAGCCAGCCGGGCGAGGTGTTTCACGGCACGGTCAGCGAATTACTGCCGGACGTGGATGCCGTCAGCCGCACGCTGAAAGCCCGCGTGGTGATGGATAATCCGCAGCAAAAACTGCGTCCCGGCATGTACCTGAATCTCTCGCCAGATATCAGTACGCAGAAACCGGTGCTGGCGATCCCGCAGGAAGCGCTGATCCAGACCGGCAGCCGCAATACCGTCCTGCTCAACGACGGCAACGGACATTTCACCCCGCAGGCGGTGATCACCGGCGCGACCCGCGATGGCTGGACGCAGGTACTTTCCGGTCTTGAGGAAGGTCAGTCTGTGGTCACCTCCGGCCAGTTCCTGATCGACTCGGAAGCCAGCCTGCGCAGTGCGCTTCCTGCCACCGAAGCTCAGCAACCGGACGCACATCAGCACGGAGGTGATTTATGATTGCCGCCGTGATCCGCTGGTCGCTGAAGAACCGGCTGCTGGTGTTACTCGCCGCGCTGATGATGGCGGGCTGGGGCATCTGGTCATTGCAAAAAGCCCCGCTGGATGCCCTGCCGGATCTCTCCGATGTGCAGGTGATCGTGCGCGTGAGTTACCCGGGCAAGGCGCCGCAAATCATTGAAGATCAGGTGACCTATCCGCTGACCACCACCTTGCTGTCGGTGCCGGGCGCAAAAACCGTGCGCGGCTTTTCTATGTTCGGCGATGCCTATGTTTACGTGCTGTTCGACGACGACACTGACCCGTACTGGGCGCGCTCACGGGTGCTGGAATACCTGAGTCAGGTGCAATCCTCATTGCCTGCCGGTGCCAAAGCCTCGCTGGGGCCGGATGCCACCGGTGTCGGCTGGATTTATGAATATGCGCTGACTGACAAAACCGGTAAACACAGTCTGGAGCAACTGCGCGCCCTGCAGGACTGGACGCTGCGTTATGACCTGAAAACCGTGCCAAATGTCTCCGAAGTAGCAAGTCTAGGCGGGATGGTGCGCCAGTATCAGGTGGTCGCCGATCCGCAGCGGATGCGCGCCCGTGGCGTGACGCATCAGCAGTTAGTCAGCGCCTTACAAAGCGCCAATCAGGAAAGCAGCGGTTCATTACTGGAAATGGGCGAAGCCGAATACATGGTGCGCACCTCCGGCTATCTCAGCAGTCTGGCGGATTTCAACAATGTGGTGGTGACGGTTAACAGCGGCATTCCGGTATTGCTGGCAGATGTGGCGACCGTGCGCACCGGCCCCGAACTGCGCCGTGGCGTGGCGGAACTGAACGGCGAAGGCGAAGTGGCGGGCGGCGTAATTGTGATGCGTTCCGGCAAAAATGCGCTGGAAACCCTGAAGGCGGTGAAAGCGCGGCTGAATGCCCTCGCCCGCACGCTGCCCGCAGGCGTGGAAATTGTGCCGGTTTACGATCGCCAGCCGCTGATTGAGAACGCGGTCGACACCCTGTCGCATAAACTGCTGGAAGAATTCGTGGTGGTGGCGGTGGTCTGCGCGCTGTTTCTGTTCCACTTCCGCTCGGCGCTGGTGGCCATCATCACCCTGCCGCTCGGTATTCTCGGGGCGTTTATCGTCATGCATTATCAAGGGGTCAGCGCCAATATCATGTCCCTCGGCGGTATCGCGATTGCCATCGGCGCAATGGTCGATGCGGCGATTGTGATGATCGAGAATATGCACAAAGTGCTGGAGCAATGGCGGCATGATCATCCCGGCCAGCAGCCTGCTTCAGCGGATTACTGGAAGGTGTCTGAGCGCGCCGCCACGGAAGTCGGTCCGGCGCTGTTTTGCAGCCTGCTGATCATCACCCTGTCGTTTATTCCGGTGTTTTCACTGGAAGCACAGGAAGGCCGGATGTTCTCACCGCTGGCATTCACCAAAACCTATGCGATGGCGGTGTCTGCCGGACTGGGTATCACGCTGGTACCGGTGCTGATAGGGTATTTTATTCGCGGCAAAATCCCTGACGAGAACGCCAGCCCGATCAACCGCTGGCTGATCGCCGCCTATCAGCCGGTGCTGTCCGCGGTCCTGAAACGCCCGAAAACCACGCTGGTGTTCAGCGGTCTGTTTCTGCTGGTGTCACTGTATCCGCTGGCGAAACTCGGCAGTGAATTTATGCCACCGCTGGATGAAGGCGACCTGCTGTATATGCCCTCGACGCTGCCCGGCATTTCCGCCCGTGAAGCCTCGCGGTTACTGCAACAGACGGACCGGCTGATCAAAACCGTGCCGGAAGTCGCCAGCGTGTTTGGCAAGGCCGGACGCGCCGACAGCGCCACCGACCCCGCGCCGCTGACCATGATCGAAACCACGATCCGTTTTAAACCCCGTGACCAGTGGCGGTCAGGCATGACGCCGGACAAACTGGTGACGGAGCTGGATAACGCGGTGAAATTACCGGGCATCGCCAACGTCTGGGTGCCACCGATCCGCAACCGTCTCGACATGCTGGCGACCGGCATCAAAAGCCCGGTCGGTATCAAGGTGAACGGTAATAACATTGCGCAGATCGGGCAGGTGGCGCAACAGATTGAGCACATCGTCAGGCAGGTTCCCGGCGTCACTTCGGCGCTGGCCGAAAGGCTGGAAGGCGGCCGTTATGTTGATATTGATATCAACCGGCGTGAAGCTGCACGTTACGGTGTCACGGTTGCTGAACTGCAATCATTGGTCTCGACGCTGGTCGGCGGGGAAAATATCGGCGAAACGCTGGAAGGCCGCGAGCGTTATCCGATCAACCTGCGCTATCCGCGTGAATTGCGTGACAACGTGCAGGCGCTGCGCGATTTACCGGTGCTGACCGCTTCCGGTGCGCAGGTGCCGCTGTCGGCGCTGGCTTCCGTCAACATCACTGACGGCCCGCCGATGCTGAAAAGCGAGAACGCCCGCCTTTCGGACTGGATCTATGTGGATTTGCGCGGCCGGGATTTGAAATCTGCCGTCGAAGACATGCAGCAGGCGGTGAATCAGCAGGTGACCTTGCCGGAAGGCGTCACGGTGAGCTGGTCCGGGCAATTCGAATATCTCGAACGCGCCACGGCAAAACTGAAAGTCGTGCTGCCGGTGACATTGATGATCATCTTCGTGCTGCTGTACGTCACATTCAGCAACGTGCGCGACGCATTGCTGATCATGGCGACCCTGCCGTTCGCCCTGACCGGCGGCGTCTGGCTGTTGTATTTACTCAGCTACAATCTGTCGGTCGCTGCCGCCGTCGGATTTATCGCCCTCGCCGGTGTCGCCGCCGAATTCGGGGTGATCATGGTGCTGTATCTGAATCAGGCCGTACAGCGCCAGCAGAAAACCGGTGATGCGCTGAGTGAAGCCGAACTGTGCGACGCCATACATCACGGCGCGGTGCTGCGCGTGCGTCCGAAAGCCATGACGGTCGCCACCATTATGGCGGGTTTGCTGCCAATCATGTGGGGCGGAGGAACCGGTTCGGAAGTGATGCAGCGCATCGCCGCACCGATGATCGGCGGCATGGTGAGCGCCCCGTTATTGTCGATGGTGGTGATCCCGGTGGTGTATTTGCTGATGCATCGGAGGCGAAGAAACAAAACGGGTTAAGGAAAAGCAGAATGGGGGTTGCTTTGCTCCTCCCCCTGCGAAGGGGGAGGACGGGAGGGGGTTTTAAGGGCTGACACCGGGTCAAAGCATACTTCAACCTATTGATTTTACTTTAATACCCCACCCCAACTCTCCCCTTCGCAGGGGAGGGAGCCGACCGGATCATTCTTTGGGTTTTACTCCGCTACCGGGCCCCCCCTCTCCCCCGGTTTCTCCAGAATCATCGTCTGTGTCTGGCTCAGACTGATCCCCGCTGCGCGCAGCATTTTGAGGATTTCGTACAGCAAGTCACTGCGCGTGGCGCTGACCATACGCGGGCTGTTGACGTAACCGGTGACGCTCAGCACGATCCCGGTCGGGCCGAGTTCTTTAAAACTGACCGACGGCGCAGGCGCTTCCAGAATGGATTCATGCAGGTTGTAGGCTTCCAGCAATAACGTGCGGACCTGCTCGGGGTCGATGTCCAGCGGGAACGTCAGGGTGATGGTCGCCACGCCCTGCGCATTCCCCATGGTGGCGTTGCGGACGTTCTGCGAAATCAGCTGTGAGTTCGGCACAATCACCGTCGATTTGTCACCCAGCTGAATTTCCGTTGCGCGGACGTTGATACGACGGATATCCCCTTCCACACCGCTGATGCTGATCAAGTCGCCCACTTTCACCGGACGCTCCGTCAGCAGGATCAGGCCGGAGATAAAGTTCTTCACAATCTCCTGCAAGCCGAAACCGATACCGACCGACAAGGCGCTGACGATCCACGCCAGTTTGTTCCACTCGATGCCCAGCGACGACAGCGTCAGCAGGATCACCAGCACGTAACCGACGTTGGTGAACAGCGTCACCAGCGAGGCGCGCATACCGCGATCCATCATGGTTTTTGGCAGGAAATCGTTATCCAGCCAGCGGCGTGCGGAACGTAAAATATACCAGCCGACCACCAGACACAGCACCGCATTCACGGCATGTGCCGGAATGATGTTCATGCTTTCGAGGCCCTTTCCGCCCCAGATGTCGATGATTTTTGCCAGCAGTTCCAGCGGCGTGGTGGTTCCGAAAGTGCCGTTGAGCAGCGCCACGGCAGCCATCAGTAACAGCGCGGTTTTACCGATCGCCGAGAATAGCGTCGCGGCCAGCGATAAATGGCGGTCATTGACGCTCAGCGTGCTTTTGAGGATTTTGCCACTGTGGGTCGCCGGCGCAAACACGCTTTCACACAGGTCAACGACGAAGTGAATCAGCAGATACAGGCAACTGACCACCAGTCCAATCCACAGCAGTTCGAAGGTCACAAAGCGCGCCAGCGGAATATAACCAATCAGCAGCGCCATCAGGATCACGAACGCCGTCAGGCTGATCACCAGGTGAATCAGCCCGGCCAGCGTGGAACGGGCTTCGGTCTGCTCGCCCTCCGCCTTCATTTTGCGGCGCATACGGTTTATCCGCACCGGTGCAATCAGGCAATTGAGCGCAACCAGCAGGGCCGCTAATCCGTTACCAAACAGGGTGGCGGAAACGCTGGCACCGACCAGATTGTTCAGCTGTTCGACAATACCGAACAGGAAAATAAAGCCCGCCAGCAGAACCGGGAAGGATGCCAGCGTTTTTGCCAGCGGATCGGCGATGCCCGGCAGACGCCATGACGGGTGATTATTGGAAAGCAAGGCGATACCGAGACCGGCAATCACTGCGCTGAAATAGGTCAGTTCAACCAGCTGTTCGGCAAATTCATTCACCCACGGCGAGGTGTCCGGCAGGCGGGTAAAAATGTAGCCCAGCAGCTGCACGCTGATGCCGAGCGTAAAGGTGGTGCTCAGCGTGGTGAAACAGGCCAGGAAGCTGCGGCGGAAACGTCCCTGCGGCAACCAGCGCGGCAGGATCCAGTTCATCGGTTTGTCCAGCACGCGGCGACCGAACAGACCAATCACCAGCGCCAGCAGCAGATAAATGCCGGTGCCGATGCGCCAGTCTTCGCTCCACGCCTGACTCCAGGCATCACTGACTTGTGAACCGAACTCCTCAAACCGCGCCGCGTCGTTGTCGTTTGGCGTGATCAGCGGCGACCAGAAATTACCGCCAAGAATGCTGCCGGTGTTCAGCGCAATCTGGGTTTTCAGCGCGTCACGGCGCAATCCGGAGATTTGCGACGACAGGTTTTGCGCGCCGACGGCGATGGCTTTGCTTTGCTCGATTTGCGTGGTGAGCAGCGTCTTGTTGTTGTTGAGCTTATTACGCTGGCTGATCACCTGCGGCGTTTCGGTCAGCGTGCCCGGCGCGGGGGCTGGCCCCAGCACATCAAGCTGCGCCTGAACCTGCGCAAGCTGAGGCGTCAGCGCGGCGGCCAGCTTGTCGGCTTCTTCCGACAGTTTCTGCGCGGCATCCGTCAGACCGGTAAATTTCTTGTCGGTTTTTGCCGAGGATACCTGCTGTTTTAGCTGGTCGAGACGTTTCTGCAATGCCGGTAAGGCCGTCGTGGCATTAACTTTAACCGGTTGTTCTGTCGTGTCAGGCTGACCTGTACTTTCATCCGCCTGACTCAGCGCAGGCGTTATCAGCAGACATGACAATAATGCCAGCAACAACGGCACTCTTAACATTTTTTGCATAGAAGGAGGTTTCCGGGAGTTCGGGAAATTAGTGTTTTAAAAATCCGGCTAAGAATACGCTTTCTCAGCCGGAAAAATAGCGTTTATCACTCCGAAAAGGGATCCGAATTCAGTTCTTCTGGCCAAGCATCATTCTGAGTATAGCCGCCGAATCCGCTGGCTGGAGCGCCAGAATGCCTGAGTACAGGCTGATGGAGATTTCGCACACTTTCTCGCGATCCACATCCGGTTTGGTCAGGTCACTGAACATCTGCAACTGCTCACCGTACATAGTGGCCAGCGCCTCACGCACCGGTGCCATCAGTTGCACCACTTTTTCGGTGCTGACCGGCGCGGGCTGAACGGTCTGGTTGCTGCCGGTCGCCAGCAGCAAATCGTTCATGGTGCTGAGGTCTTTCTGGAACAGCTGTGGCGGCAGCACTTCTGCGGTATTCACCCCGCCGCTGACCTGCGGATAGAGAAATTTAAAGCAACTGCCGTCTTTGCGCGCCTGCAAGGTTTGCATCTCTTCCAGATTGACCTGCATTGCCTCGTTCACATTGGCATCCGGCGCGTGCGTGATGCGCTGCGAAAGCAGCACCGACACCATCGGTTTCACGGTATCAATGGCTTCCTGCTGCGATTTACCCTCTTTCTTCATGTTCAGAATGTTGCTGCGGATCTGCGCATACAGCGCCGGTTCCTGCGCTTTGATGGTGTTGTACATCGGCAGCGCCGCCAGCGCCTGATCGATTTTCTGCTCTTCGCTGTTGCCTGCCAGACGCGGCTTGATCACGCCGCCCCACAGCAGGTTGCCGCCGATGATCACCACCAGAAATAAGATCACCGCCGGGATGCGGCCGATTTTGCCTTTTTTATGCAGCGCCGCGATCAGCGAGCCAGCCACCACGCCGATGACACCCCACACCATCACTTCAGTCCAGTTCATTTTCCAATGCCTTCCGTAAACAATTTAGTGACTTCCAATCTGTGCGACCGCATCGCGGCTGGCGTCAATGCGCGCCTGCCCGTGCAGTTCGTGTAATTTGCCCTGTCGCATTTCCAGCAGACGATCGGCGTGTTCAAAATAGTGATCATCGTGGCTGATTGCCAGCACGGTTTTGCCCATATCCCGCAATTGCGGCAACAGTTCGCGGTAGAAGGTACGGCGGAATTGCGGATCCTGATCGGCGGCCCATTCGTCGAGCAGCAGGAAATCGCGCCCCTCGGCGGCAGCCAGCAGCAGCGCCACACGCTTACGCTGCCCGGCGGACAGTTGCAGGTTGGTCACTTCGTTGCCGCTGAAGGTCAGTTTTTCTTTCATTTTCAGGCGTTGCAGCCAGTCTTCCACCAGCAGCGGATCCGGCTGTTGCCCTTGCGGCCCCATCAGCTGGCCGAACAGATGGAAATCGGTGAACACCGCCGAGAACATCTGCCGGTATTGTTCGGCAGTGTCAGCGGTGACCGGCACGCCGTCGAGCAGGATTTGCCCGGCGCGCGGCTGATACAGGCCGGTCAGCAGCATCGCCATGGTTGATTTGCCGCTGCCGTTGCCGCCAATCAGAAACACCAGTTCGCCACGGGTGATTGTCAGGTTAAGCGGACCGACGCCAAAACCGGCGTCCTCTTCTTTGCCCGCATAACTGAAGCTCAGGTCGCGCAGCTCAAGGGTTTGCCATTTTTTAGCGACAACCGCAGGCGTAAAGGCCTCGTGGTATTCCGCCAGTTTCAGGGCTTTCAGTTTGCCAAACGCCACCTGTGCGCTGAGCAATGTCGGCAGCGCCCCTACCGCCTGTAACATCGGCGTGCGCAGGAACAGCAACGTCAGGGAATAGGTCGCGGCGACGTCAGTATTCGACCAGCCGAGCGTATTCGCCATAAAGAACACCAGACCAATCGCGCCCAGCATCATGATATTCGACCAGTTCACGGCGCTCAGATGGAAGGTATCGGCGCGGATAATATGATGGCGATACTCTTCGGCATCTTTGCGGTAGACATCATCAAACAGATGGCGTGCGCGTTCGCGGTTCAGCGCCAGCTCCTTGCGCCCTTCGATCACTTTCTGATAATCGGTTTGCAGCTTGTCTTCCGCATCACGCACTTTCGCCAGATGGCGGTAAACATGCGACACCAGTTTGAAACCGCCGAATATGGTGATCAGCAGCCAGACAACCGTCACCAGCAGCATTTCCGGTGACAGCCATGCCAGATAACCCGCACAGCCAATGGTCAGGATAATCCCCTGCACCAGCTCCGGCAGGCGAACAAACGCCAGTGTGATGTTACGGATGTCGCTGCCGAGGCTGGCGAGCAGTTGCGCGTTACCGATTTGCTCGATGCGTTCGATGTCGGTATCGAGAATACGTTTGATGAACTGGCCGCGCAGGCGGTAAATGAAGTGGTGGCCGAGCACGGTCAGCGCCAGTTGCGAACCCAGCGTGACCGCCATCAGCAACAGCAGAAGCCCGAGGAATTGCGGCAGAACCATCAGGGAGCCTTGCGTGGTTTCAATCAGCTTAAGATTGATAAACGCGATCAGCCCGATACCCAGAACGGCGCTGAGCAAACTCAGCGCCATAACCCCTAAAAACGGCCAGCGATATTGCTTAAAGACAACGCGTAACAACTCCATGAATTTTTCTCGTTCTGAATGCAGGTAAATGATGCTGCACGCAGTTTAATGACACACATTGTCATATCAAGAACAATTCTCATTTTAGGCGCGTATCCGGACGGATCACCATGCGTTCGAACTTTCCGGCCACCACCAGATAGCCAAACATGCCCAGCAGGCCGTGCGCGCCGACAAACCACAGCGCGAGGTTAAAGGAGCCGGTGGCCGCCACGATATAACCGATCACCACCGGCGTGATGATCCCGGCGACATTCCCGAGGCAGTTAAACACCCCGCCGCTCAGGCCGATCATTTTCTCCGGCGCGGTATCCGACATCACCGCCCAGCCGATGGCCGACAGCCCTTTACCGAAGAACGCCAGCGTCATCAGCGCAATCACCGCCGCATCGGTGGAGACAAAGTTCGCCATCGCCAGCATCGCCGCAAAGAACATGCCCAGCACAAACGGCGTTTTACGCGCTTTCGACGGGCTGATCCCGCGGCGGATCATGTAATCGGACATCACGCCGCCGAGCACACCGCCGGAAAAACCGCAGATGGCGGGCAGCGCCACCACCCACCCGGCTTCCATGACCGTCATCCCGCGCCCTTTGATCAGGTAAATAGGAAACCAGGTCATGAAGAAGTAACTCATCGACGTGATGCAATATTGCCCGATATAAATGCCCCACAGCGTGCGGCTCTGGAACAGTTGCATCACTTCACGGAAGGTGAATTTCTGGCGCGAGGCGCGGCGGTTCAGCTCCAGATCGACCAGCGCACCGTTGGCGCGGATGTGCTCGAGTTCAGCGGGTTTGATGTGCGGGCTGCTGTGCGGTTCTTTGTAGAAGGCGAACCACAAAATCCCGGCGATCAGCCCGACGCCGCCCATCCACAGGAAAACATGCTCCCAGCCGAGCGCGTGGGTCAGCCACGCCATGATCGGCGTGAACACGCCAATCGCCATGTACTGCGCCGAGTTAAACAGCGAGGTTGCCGTGCCGCGCTCATGGGTCGGGAACCAGCAGGCGACGATGCGCGCATTGGCCGGAAACGCCGGAGACTCCACCAGACCGAGCATAAAGCGCAGAAAAAACAGCATGATGGCCGCCGACAGCCCGCTGACACCAAACCAGCCCACGGTGCCCTGCAACATGGTGAACACCGACCAGAGCACCAGACTGCACCCGTACACCCGCCGTGCGCCGAATTTATCCAGCAGCCAGCCGCCGGGGATTTGCCCGATCATATACGCCCAGGCAAACGCCGAAAAAACCATGCCCAGCATCACCGGATCCAGACTCAGCACCCGCGAGACTTCCGTACCGGCGATCGACAGCGTGGCGCGGTCGGCGTAGTTGATCACCGTGATGGCAAAAATCATCCCGAGCACCACGTAACGGAAGTGACCCGGTTTCGCCGCCTCTGCCGCTGTTTCACGACACTGCGGTTTCGCGTTATCTGACACATCTGTAGGGGACGTCATGTTTTCTCTCCAGACTTATGATTGCATTCCCTGCTTTTTGTGACCGGATGCACACTTTTTACCGTTCCGGCCACGCCATTGAGATCTAAAAAATCCAAATTAATTAACAGAGTAGAAACATTTAACGATACGGTCTAAGTTAAAAAGACAATGGAACAAGTCAAAAATTGAATGATTGAATTAAACCAGTTGCGCTGTTTTGTGGCGGTGGCAGAGGAATTACATTTTGGCCGGGCGGCCAAAAGATTGTTTATGACGCAGCCGCCGCTGAGCCGTCAGATCCAGCTCCTTGAGCACGCGCTGGGCGCCCGACTGTTCGAAAGAAGCAACCGGCATGTCAGCCTGACCGCCTCCGGCAAAACGTTTTTGCGCGATGCCAGGCTGATCCTCGAATTCACCGGGCAGGCGCAGGAAACGGTAAAACGGGTGGAGAAAGGGGAAATTGGCCGGCTGATGCTCGGATTTACGGCCGTCAGCGGATACTGGCAAATTCCGCAGATCATTGCGCTCGCCGCAAAGACCCTGCCGGAAATCACCCTGGTGATGAAAGAAATGGTGTCGTCGGCGCAGCTGCAGGCCCTGGCGGCGCGGACGCTGGATATCGGCTTTGTGCGTCAGCCGGTGGCGTTATTTCCGCTGGCTTATCATCGGGTGTTGCGCGAACCGTTGTGCGTCGCCCTGCCCGCCGCCTGCGCGCTGGCGGCCAAACCGCGACTCCGTCTGCGTGATTTTGCCGGGCAGCCCTTCATCATGTATTCCGCCACCGAGGGGAAATACTTTTACGACTGTATCGCCGGGCTGTTTGCGCAGGCCAACGTCGTGCCGCATTACGTGCAACATTGCAGCCAGACTCACACCATTCTCGGGCTGGTGCGTGCCGGTGTCGGGCTGGCGATTGTGCCGGACAGCGCCCGCCAGCTGGGCTTTCCCGATATTGAATTTCGTCCGCTCAGCCACCCCGACGCCTTTGCTGAAATCTACATGGCCTGGCGACAGGACGGCGAAACCCCTGCCCTCGCGGCTTTCCGGGAGATGGTCAGGGAACATTGTTCAGCGACCGGCGCGTCAGAAAGAAAAAAGCTGACAGGCCGCCGCACGCTTCCTAAACTGAGGTAATGGATAAAGAACAAGAACTTCGCCGAAGTAAACGTAACGCGCTGGGGCTGCTGCTGATTGCCGCCGCCCTGTTTGTCATCACCCTTTTCCTGCCGCCCAATTTTTGGGTGTCCGGGCTGAAAGCCATTTCTGAAGCCGCAATGGTCGGGGCAATGGCCGACTGGTTTGCCGTCGTGGCGCTGTTCCGCCGCGTGCCGGTGCCGTTTGTTGCCTCGCACACGGCGATCATCCCTAAAAACAAAGACAAAATTGCCGACAATCTGGCGGTGTTTGTGCAGGAAAAATTCCTCGCGCCTGCGACGCTGATCACCCTTATCCGCCAGCACGACCCGGCGCGGATGCTGACCGACTGGCTGAACGCACCGGATAATGCCCAGCGGTTCGCAAAATATGCCGTAAAGATGATCCGCGGATTTCTGGATGTCACCGACGATCAGCGCATCGCGCAGCTGATGCGGCGTGCGCTGTATCGCGTGATCGACAAGATTGATCTGTCGGCGTCCATTGCGACCCTGCTGGAAAGCCTGACCAAAAATGGCCGCCATCAGGAACTGCTGGATCAGGCGATGGATCAGCTGGAAATCCTGCTGGCGAAAGACAGCACGCGGCAGTTTATCTCCACCCAGATCGTCGGCTGGATGAAACGCGAACATCCGCTCACCGCCAAACTGTTACCCACCGGCTGGCTGGGACGTAACGGCGCGGATCTGGTGTCTAATGCGGTGAATTCTGTGCTGGATGATATGGGCAACGACAAAACCCACGCTTTCCGCAAAGGCTTCGATCAGTCTGTTCAGCGTTTTATCTGGAAACTGCAAAACGACCCCGCAACCGCGCAGAAAGCGGAAGAGATCAAGCAGTACCTGAAGGATGACGAGAAGCTGAATATTTACGTCTTACAGCTGTGGAGCGACATGCGCAACTGGCTGAAAGAGGATCTGGAAAGCGAGGATTCGCGGGTGTTTGCCAAAGTCACCGAATCCGGCCAATGGCTGGGCAACGCGCTGGCGCAGGATGAAAAGCTGCGTATCTCGCTCAATCAGCAGCTGGAAACTATTGCAGAAAGAGTCGCCCCGGAGTTCGCTGAATTCCTGACGCGCCACATCAGCGACACGGTAAAAGGCTGGGATGCGCGCGATATGTCACGGCAAATCGAGCTGAATATCGGCAAGGATTTACAGTTTATCCGCATCAACGGCACACTGGTCGGCGCCTTTATCGGCCTGATGCTGTACCTGCTTTCACAACTGCCGGTGGCGCTCCCCTGGATAATGGCGCGGATTTAATATTTTAGCGCCTCCCCCTTCACAGCGGGAGGCGCTAAAAGCGAAAGCCAAAATAAGCAGCCGCACTTTTTAATCGGATAACCTGATTGCCCGATGAATTCTAAAAGAATAGAATCACCCGGCTTAAATATAACAAAACACTTTTATTCAGATTTTTATTATCAGCAAGGATGCGGAAATATGATGTATTCATTCAGGAAAGCCTTCCTGTTTGTCGCGATTATATTATCGGGATGCAGCTCGCAACCCAATTTATCGCAGCAAAAAGCATTACAGCCTTCTGTCAGCACCTCGACATTACAGATGCAAAGACTGTCCACGCTGGAGGGGCAGGATGCGATCGCGATCGGTGCGGAGCAGCTTCAGCCGGGGGATATCCTGCTTTCCTCCGCGACCGGCGTGACGTCACTGGGTATCCGTTTATTCAGCCTGACCGGCGTCAGTCATGCCTCGGTCTATCTGGGCAAGGGCGAAGTTGCTGAGGCCGTCGGCAGCGGAGTGCAGATTATTTCTTTAGAAGAGGCATTAACCCACAGTAATTCGATGGTGAGTTTACGTAATCAGAAATTAACGGACTTGCAGGCGGAGAAATTAAGAATTTTCTCTCAGAATAATCAGGGTAAGAAATATAATTATAAAGGCATTGTGATTATTGCGCCTTATACATTGACGCGAAGAGTGTGTGATTTACCCCTGTTTTTCGGCAAAGGACGTAATACCTGCTTTGATACGCTGGCGACCGTTCAAATCGGTGATACGCCAGCGCCACAGGAAACGTTTTTCTGCTCCCAGTTTGTCATTGAGGCGTTCAATTTTGCCGGCAACCCAATTACCGCCTCGAATGCCCTGTGGATATCACCGGCCGACCTGTTGCATATGCGCGAAGGCGATGTGTCTTCTTTCGCTCCGGTTCAGCCGCTGCAATATGTCGGTCATCTCAAAAAGTGGAATTTATACGACGCGGTGTTTGGTTAAGCATGATGGCTCCCCTTGTCAGGGGGAGCCGTGACAACCCTTACTTCACGGTTTTACTGAACGCATCCACGGCCAGAATGGCGTTAGCCACGTCTTCGGCGGACAGATTTTGGTTCAGGTTACCCAGCGTATCGCCCTCACCGCCTGCCAGCGCACCGACTTTCACCAGGTTGGCGAAAGATTCGTTTTCCAGATGCATCTCTTTCAGCGTGGTCGGCATTTTGATGGCGCGGTAGAAACGCACGTATTTCGCGATTTCTTCGTCAGGGCGCTGTTCCAGTACCATTTGCGTCAGCGTGCCGTACGCCACTTTTTCACCGTGGGTCAGGTGATGGATATCACCGGAAATGGCGGTGAAACCGTTGTGGATCGCATGGGCGCCCGCCAGACCGGCGTTCTCAAAGCCAAGACCGGAAAGCAGCGTGTTGGCTTCCACCACGGCTTCGACCGCTGGCGTCACCAGTTTCTGCTCAACCGAGGTGTAGGCGCTGTAGCCGTAAGTCAGCAAGGTCTTCTCGCAGGCTTCGGCAATCGCCATCCCGGCAATGGTCGGCGCGCCGCCTACCATGGATTGCGAATGGGAACGCAATACCGCCTGCGCTTCGACAAAGGTCGCCAGACCGTCGGCGATACCGGAAGCGAACAGACGTACCGGTGCCTGCGCGCAGACATGGGTATCGACCAGCACCAGATCCGGGTTTTTGTTGTAGAAACGGTAGGATTCGAACACGCCTTCATCGGTGTAGATCACCGACAGTGCGCTGCATGGCGCATCGGTGGACGCGACGGTGGGCACGATCACCACATTCTGTTGCAGTTCATCGGCAATCGCCTTGACGGTATCGAGGGTCTTACCGCCCCCCAGACCGACCACCACCTGCGTGCCGGCTTCACGGGCGATACCTGCCAGACGGGTAATTTCGCTGGCGGAAGCCTCGCCGTTAAAGCGTTCGTAATGGAATTCTACATCGGCTTTTTTCAGTGACGTTTTTACGCGATCACCGATAATTCCCCAAACAACATCATCAGCAATCAGGAATGATTTTCCGCCCAGCGCAGGCAGATAATCCCCTAATTCATCCAGAACACCGCTGCCCTGAACGTATTTCCTTGGCGAAGAGAAGATAAATTTACTCATGATAAAAACCTCTTTTCGTTGATAATGCGAAAGTGAACTACTCATCCGAGGGTAACGCAGCACGACAGGAAGCCCAACCCCTTTCATTCACTTTAACAGCATGACGCGCAAAGAATTTTTTCAATCAGTGCGGAGGGTTAAAATAATATGGCCAGATATTTTCGTTCGATTTAATACCCCTTAATGATTATTAAAATCCGCATGATTCCAGCCTGATAGAAAATATCCAGACTGTTAGCTTTTAACTATTGAATACATCAATAAAAGCGACTTCCGCTTATCAGCGAAATCCGTAGAATTCATCGCATTGGCAGCACGTCGTAAGCAGTGGTCATTAGCCAGCTCGCTGTTAGCCATTCCATTAATATTTCTGAGATTAATAAGGAACAGCATGTACAACTTTCAGCGCTACAACGCCAAAGAACTGGCGCTTGCCTATATGAGCAGCAAACCACACGACTTTTCGCCACAAGAATTTTTACAACAGTTGAAAGAGGTCGAGAAATCTTTCGACGCGGCGCTGAGAAACCCTCAGCAGCAACCGCAGAACGGCATGCTGGTTAAGGCGTTTTGATTGCCATCTTGGTCTTAGCCAGTTGAGTACCGTGCGTTACCCTTGCTTTACCCATGGAAGCAATTTGCAAGATCCTGTGTCTGGTTCATCTGCAAAAATAAAATAGAAAAAAAGCAAAAGCCCCGAATATTCGGGGCTTTTTGTCTTTATTAATGACAACTCCGCTAAAGCATTCAGGTTGCAGAAGGCGGCAAACGAACGAATCCCGATGCGCTGACTAAAGTCAGTGATTCGGGTGAGCGAATGCAGCCAACGCACCTGCGGCTTGAAGGATGACGGGGACTACTTCGTCATCTGGCGGTCATCAACGTACTTGCGATTTTCCGGTGCCGGCGGGAAATACTGATACAGCCAGGTTTCAGACAGCGCGGTCTGGCCGGAGCGCAGGAACATCCGCAGTTCCACCGGCGCGACAGAATCGCTGTCCGGATACCAGTCGAACAGGATGCGGTACCCGTCGAACGGCTGCACATACAGAATTTCGATGTTTTTGATTTGTCCGTGAGAGACATTGATCACCGGCTCGATGCCTTTATCGGCAAAGGCTTTCAGCTCGCCGCCGACAAAATCAATGGCGAAACGACGCGCCCAGACCTGCGGATAATTCTCGCCCGGTGCCCAGCCTTCCGGGAAACCGCCCATGCCAGTGCGGGTCGCCAGCACATTAGCCAGCGGGCTGCGGTGCGGCGGTTCGGAACTCCAGTACAGTTTGTAGCTGAAGCTGAATTCTGCCCCCGATTTCACCGGTTTTTCCGGCTGCCAGAAGCACACCACGTTATCCAGCGTTTCACCCGTCGTCGGGATTTCCATCAGGTTAACGCTGCCCTTCCCCCAGTCGCCGACCGGTTCGACCCACAGGCTCGGACGCTTGTTGTACCAGCCAATCACGTCCTGATAATTATTGAACTCGTGATCGAGCTGCAACAGGCCAAACCCTTTCGGGCTGTTATCGCTGAAGGCATTGAACTGTAAACGTTGCGGATTGTTCAGCGGACGGCAGATCCATTCCCCCGTTCCGGTCCACATTTCCAGCCGGTCTGAGTCATGGATTTGCGGGTGAATGGTGTCGCAGCGGCCACGCTCGCTGGTGCCGCAGCTGAACATACTGGTCATCGGCGAAATGCCCAGCTGTTTGATGTCTTCACGGGCATGCAGATGGTTTTCGATTTCCATCACCACGCGGGTCGGCTCGCAGTGGATCACGAATTTATAGGCACCGGTGATGCTCATGCCATCCAGCAGGGCGTAAACCGTGAATGTGGTGTCGCCCGGTTTTGGCGTATCAAACCAGAACGCGGTGAAATCCGGGAATTCTTCCGGCTGATCGGTGAAGGTATCCACCGCCACGCCACGGGCTGACAGACCATACTGATAGGTGTCATCCACCGCACGGAAATAGCTGGCACCGAGGAAGGAAACCACATCGCGACGGGTCAGTTCAGGCGCTTTGTTCACCTTAAAACCGGCAAAGCCGAGATTAGAGAAGCCTTCCAGCTGTTTGGTGTCCACACCGGCATCGTGATAGTTAAACAATTCCGGGCGGAAGTGAATTTCGCGCGCCATGTGTTTCACCGGATCGACGGAATACATGCGCACACGGCGTTTAAAGCCCATGCCGACGTGGAACAGTTCCACATCCAGCTGACGTTCCGGCAGGCCATTCCACAGGGAATGTGCGTGATCGTACTGAATCGCGTTGTAAGCCTGCGGTGTCAGTTCAGCCAGCGTTTTAGGTAAGGGTTGTGGCGCGCCGCCGTAAGGGTTGTCGGCGAGATCTTTCGCCATCTTTTTCAGCGCGTTGAAATCAAATGACAGTTCGCCGCCGTCTGCCACATTCGCCTCTGCCGCCTCAGCGGAACGGGTGAACAGTGTGGACATAGCCGGCACACCACACCAGGCGGCGAGTGCCATTGATGCTTTAATAAATGCTCTTCGTTCCATGCCAGAATCGTTTCCTGTACTGGGCAAAAATCTGGAGACATCGTGCTGTGACGCCGTCCCCCGCGTATTCAGAGTTTTCGACCCTAAGGCTAACGTAAAATTCACAAGCCGAGTACAAGAAATTGAATGCATTCAGCTAATATTTTGCTTGAAAAAGTAAGCAAGCCTGACTGCGCTCATGCCCCGTATGACAGGGGCTGAGGCGGTTTTCAGAAACGAAGATTTTACCAGCAATTCCTGCCCCGTTTTGGGGCGCAACAGGCCGGAGACTTTAGGAGCATTCTGTTACCGGCAGGTTATTATTCTTCATAACCTGGCGTGTCATCTGCGCCGGGTTAACACGCCTTTGTGCCCGTCCTGCTATGCTGAAATCTTATTGTTTTATGCTTATTTATTTTACTGCATGGAGGTTTCTGCATGTCCGATGAACTGATTCAGGAGAAAGCGCGTGAGCTATACGCGCAGTTAACCGGCAAGCTTTCGCTTCCCTGCCTGCTGCATGTCAGCGGCGACGGCAACCTGCCTGCGTATTATCCGGTGACGCCGTTGATTGCGGCCTCGGTGGCGCTGGCCGGTGTGGCGCTTTCGCGTCTGGTTGCGCTGCAAAGCGGCGTGCATGATGCCGTTACGGTCGATCGCCGTCTGGCCTCGCTGTGGTGTAAAACCAGTATCCGTCCCGAAGGCTGGGAAATACCGCCTGCGTGGGACAGTCTGGCTGGCGATTACGCCACCGCCGACGGCTGGATCCGTCTGCATACCAATGCGCCAGCGCACCGCAAGGTGGTGGAGACTCTGCTGGGGAAAGCAGACAACCGCGAAGCACTGGCGCTGCGGGTGGTGATGTGGAAGAAGGCCGGGCTGGAACAGGCCGTAGTGCAGGCTGGCGGGTGCGCGGCGCAGATGCTGAGCGCCGCCGAATGGCAGAACCATGTGCAGGGAAAATCACTGCTGACGGAACCGCTTTTTCAGTCCTCGCTGTCTCCTGAGGCGGCGGCACCGCAGTGGAAATTATCCCCTGAACAACCGCTGGCGGGCGTGAAAGTCCTCGATCTGACGCGGATTATCGCCGGGCCGGTCGCGACCCGTTTTCTGGCCGGGCTGGGGGCGGATGTGCTGCGCATCGATCCTTTCGGTTGGGATGAAACCAGTCAGGAAGCGGATGTCACCCTGGGTAAACACTGTGCACGGCTCAACCTGCACAATCCGCAGGACCGCCACCGTTTTGAGGAACTGCTGCGTGACGCCGATGTGATCGTCCACGGTTACCGTGCCGGGGCGTTGCATAAACTGGGTTATGGCAGCGAACAACGCCGGTCGATTGCGCCGGGGCTGGTGGATGTGTGCCTTAATGCGTATGGCTGGAGCGGTCCGTGGCGCGAGCGGCGCGGTTTCGACAGTCTGGTGCAGATGAGCTGCGGTATTGCGGAACACGGGATGCAGAAATCCGGCAGCCAGAAACCCGTCCCGTTGCCGGTTCAGGCGCTGGATCACGTCACCGGTTATCTGATGGCGGCGGCCGTGCTTCAGGGGCTGGCGCAGCGCGTGGAAACCGGTCAGGGCAGCGAAACGCGGTTGTCGCTGGCGCGCACGGCCCGCGAGCTGACGGAAGATAACCCGCAGGCAGACAACGAACCGCCGATCGGTTCCGCCGGACAGGCCGATTATTCTGCTGAACCGGAACACACCGTCTGGGGAACCGGCTGGCGCTTACGGCCGCCGGTCTGGCTGGAGAACTCCCGGCTGGCGTGGGATCTCCCCGCCTCATCACTCGGTTCCTCGCCCGCGAACTGGCGTTAAGCCGTCAGCGAAAACGCCGCCTTGCGATATTGCAGCGGCGTTTTACCGATCAGCTTTTTAAAACGGGTAATGAAATACGGCGCATCGGCGAAGCCGCATTGCAGGCCGATCTCCTCCACCGACCGGTCGGTCGAGCGCAGTAATTCACAGGCCCGTTTCACCCGTCGGGTGGCGAGATAATCCTGGATCGAGCCGCCGGTTTCCTGCCCGAATACCCGCGAAATATAACTTTCCGATAAGCCGATGGCGGCCGCCAGTTCGGCCAGCGAAAATTTCTGCACGTAGTTTTCTTCAATCCACTGCATCACTTTTGAGGCCGTCGTGCGGCTGATGGTTTTGGTCTGCGCATTATCCGCAGGCATAAATGCCATCAGCTGCAAAATCAGCATGGCGATTTCTTCCCACTGATCGGCCAGCGGTTCGGGTAACTGATTGAATTGTTCCAGTATCACTTCAATGTGGCTGGCCTGTTCGCTGAGATCGAAAATGTGCGCGGCGCGGTCGGCATCCCACAGGCTGGCGAAACGGGCACGGCGCTGCGGAAAGGATTGCAGCCAGCCGTCGAGCAACTGGTGATCAAGATGAATGGTGGTGCGCAGGTAGAGATTTTTGTCGCCGGACTCAACAAACACTTTATGCAGTTTGAACGGCGGAAACACGAATAACCTTCCCGGCCGCAGCGTGTATTGCTGGTTATCGACAATCACAATGCCGTAGCCCTGACTGACAAACAGTAATTCCAGACACTGATGCCAGTGAAAATAATTGGCACTGCCGCGACTCATCCGGTTAAAAGAAACCTGACGTTCATTAAGGGCAATACGTTCAAGATAATCCGATACCGGCATTGCTGTTTTTCTCCGTTCATTTTTACGCCGCTGACAGCCAGGACAACAAAACACAATTTTCGGTCTGCTTTTTATAATTTAAGCCGTTTTGCCGCCCGTTTAATAATCACAATGTTGAAAATCAGCTCATTCTGTGAGGCACATAACAATCAGCGTTTTTCAGTTCTCTATATTTCCTTCGCGGCACAGAGAATTGAAATACTATTTCAAATTATTCATTCCTTATTTTACTGGTTCCCACTCACGTCACCGGGAGAACTTTTATGACGCTGAAAAAAGTGAACACCCATAATCCGTTGCGAACCCGCGACGATGTGCAGCAACTGTTGAACGACATGCTCGCGGCGGTGTCGCCTTATACGGAAGAAGGCAAAAGCGGAATCGATCTCGGCAATTCCACCACCCACTACGGGAAAGAGATTGCCAAAATGGAAGCACTGTCACGCATGCTGTGGGGGATTTTCCCGCTGCTGGCCGGTGGCGGTGACTGCCCGGATTTGCCTTTCTATCTGAATGCCATTCGTTACGGCACCGACCCTGAACATCCGCAGTACTGGGGCAACATCCGCGATTTCGATCAGCGTTGTGTGGAAATGGCCGCTTTTGGCGTCGGGCTGACGTTGCTAAATCACCGTCTGCTCAGCCATTTCAGCGAACAGGAACAGCAAAATCTCGTCCGCTGGCTGGATCAGGGACGTAACGCCACCATTCCGAATAACAACTGGAATTTCTTCCCGGTCATGGTGCAGATGGGCTTTAAGACCGCCGGTCTGGCGTGGGACAAAGATGCCGTTGAAGCGCGGTTTGCGCTGATGGAAGACTATTATCTGGGCGATGGCTGGTATTCCGACGGTCCGGGAAGACCACGTGATTACTATATTTCGATGGCCTTCCATTATTACGGATTGCTGTATGCGCAGAATATGGCCGATGTCGATGCCCCGCGGGCGGCCATGCTGCGTGAGCGGGCGCAGCGTTTCGCCCAGGACTTTATCACGATGTTTTCCACCGGTGGCGCTGCCGTGCCTTTCGGCCGCAGCCTGACCTACCGTTTCGCTGAAGCCGCTTTCTGGAGCGCCGCCGCGTACAGCAAGCTGGACGTCTTCACGCCGGGCATCATTAAAGGGCTGATCCTGCGCCATCTGCGCCACTGGCTGAAAGAGCCGATTTTCGACCGCGACGGCGTGCTGAGCATTGGCTATCACACGCCGAATCTGGTGATGGCCGAGGATTACAACGCGCCCGGTTCGCCTTACTGGGCGTGCAAACTGTTTCTGGTGCTGGCACTGCCGCAGGACGATGCGTTCTGGCAGGCCGAAGAAGCGCCGCTTCCGGTACTGCCCGCCGCGCACTGTATTCCTCATGCTAACCAGATCCTGACCCGCGATGCCGAAGGCCAGCATGTGGTGATGCTCACCTCCGGCCAGCTTGAGCTGAATAACTTCGTCAATACCGAAGCCAAATACACCAAATTCGCCTATTCCAGTCAGTTCGGTTTCACCTTAGATCGCGGACGTTACGGGCTGAACCACGCCGGTTGCGATTCGATGCTGATGTTCTCTGAAGGCGACGGTTATTTTCGCGGACGCCGCGACTGCGCCGACACCCGAATCACCGGCGAGATGATCTGTTCCCGCTGGCTGCCGTGGCATGACGTTGCCGTGCGTACCTGGCTGATCCCCTGCGGTGACTGGCATCTGCGGGTTCATCACATTGAGAATCAGCGTCCGCTGGATACCGCCGAAGGCGGATTTGCGGTGATGCAGGAACCGGCTACCCGGACGCAACACACCGCAGACAAGCGGGCAGTGACGGTAACGGCACGGAACGGCATCAGCCGGATTGTCAGTCTGGATGACAGTTCACCCCGCGAGGCCGCCACCGTTATCACGCCGCCAAACAGCAGCATCATGTTTGCTGAAACCGCATCCATTCCGCTGCTGAAGTCGTCACTGCCTGCCGGTTCTCACTGGCTGATAAGCGCCGTGTGTGCGTCTGCCACCCGTGATATCCGCGCGCTGGCCGTGCCGGAAGTCAGTCGTCAGGGGCAACAATTGCGCTGGCAATATCAGGGTAACAGCGGGCACATCACGTTAGGTTAATCCTCAGGATCCGTTTCAGGAGTCACTATGAAAGCCATAAAAACAGCCAGTAAAACGGCTTACTATAAAATGAGCAGCTTTATATTCCTGTATTTCTTCACCTGGTCATCGAGCTTCGGGCTTTACGCCTTGTGGCTCGGACAAAAAGCCGGGCTGGACAGCGTCAGCATTGGCACCGTGTTCGCCATTAATGGCGTATTTGCGGTGATCATGAAGCCGGTTTACGGCTATATCATGGACAAAATCGGCATGAGCAAATCACTGCTCTATTTTGTGGTGCTGGTTTCCGCCCTGATGGCGCCGTTCTTTATCTTCGTCTATCAGCCGCTGCTGGACAGCCATCTGATGGTCGGGATTGTGGTCGGGGCGCTGTATCTGAGTCTTGGCTGGTACGCCGGGGTCGCGGCATCAGAATCGTACGCCGACCGTTTCAGCCGTCTGTATCACATGGAATTTGGTCAGGTGCGCATGTGGGGATCGCTGGGCTGGGCGCTGGCCGCCTCGTTCTCAGGCGTGTTGTTTAATCTGTCTCCGGCCTGGAACTTCGGGCTAAGCAGCGCCACCTCGCTGGTGATGCTGGCGGTATTGCTGTCGCTGAAAATCGGCGATGAGCAACTGAGAAATAACGATGTGATCTCGCAACAAAAAATCGTCTTCAGCGATGTGATTTTGCTGCTCAAAAACCGCAAGTTCTGGATGTTCTCGCTGTATGTCGCCGGTGTGGCGTGGATGATGTTTGTTGCCGAACAGCAATTCTCACGCTACTTCGTCACCTTCTTCGCCACCAAAGAGCAAGGCAACGCCTGGTACGGCTATCTGAGCACCGTACAGTCCGGCCTTGAGTTTCTGATGATGATGGTGATCCCTTTCCTGGTGAACTATTTCGGTGCCAAGAAAAGCCTGTTGCTGGTCGGCGCGCTGGTGGGATTGCGGCTGATTGCGTCCGGGCTGACCAACGATCCGCTGCTGATTTCCATTATTAAGCCCTTCTACGGCCTGGAAATCGCGCTGCTGCTGGTGTCGGTGTTCAAGTACATCGCCGAGCATTTCAGTAAACGCGTCAACGCCACCATGTATCTGCTGGGCTATCAGGCGATGATTTACGTCGGCTCGATTGTCGTCGCGCCCCCAGCCGGTTATTTCTACGACCGCATCGGTTTTGAACACACGTATCTGATTATGGGCGGCATCGCGCTGTGCTTTACGCTGATTTCCGCCTTCACCTTATCTGCCTGTCACAGTTTGCGCTCCGGCGTCCCCGCACCGGCGGAACAGGTTGACCTTGAGACTATTGGAATGGAAAGGGAGAAAGTATGACTATCACCATCGCGAAAGAGACGTTACTGCCCGTGGAACTGAATCAGCTGGACAGGATCGCCTTTGCGCAAAAAATGCAGCGGGCGCGCCAGACGGTACTGAGCAAAATTTCCCGTAATCTGGAGAAGTTCGGTGATAAGTTTCCGGCGGAAACCTGCGTGAACGGCCATTATCCGCTGACGGAAAATGTCGAGTGGACCACCAGTTTCTGGACCGGACAACTGTGGCTGGCGTGGGAAATGACCGGCGACGACCGGTATTGTCACGCGGCGGAAAAACAGGTGACCTCTTTTGGTAACCGCATCGCCAACCGCATTGATACCGCGACGCATGATCTGGGTTTTCTCTACAGCCTGTCGTGTGTCAGCGCCTTCAAACTGACCGGCAACCGTCAGGCCCGTGGCTTCGCGCTGCTGGCCGCCGAGGCGCTGATGGAGCGTTTCAATACCACCGCGAAAATCATTCAGGCATGGGGAGATTTGCAGGATCCGGAACAGGCTGGACGGATGATTATCGACTGTAATATGAACCTGCCGCTGCTGTACTGGGCGAGTGAGCAAACCGGTGAACCGCGTTTTGCTCAGGCGGCACGCGCACACGCTGAACAGGCGGCGAAATATATTGTCCGTCCTGACGCCTCGACCTATCACACCTATTACATGGACACCGTCACCGGCGAACCGCGCTTTGGCAATACCCATCAGGGATATGCCGATGATTCCTGCTGGTCACGCGGACAGGCCTGGGGTATTTACGGCTTTCTGCTCAGTTACCGTTATACCGGCGATGCGGATCACGTCGAGTTGTCCCGCCGTCTGGCGCATTACTTCCTCAACCGCTTGCCGGAAGATGATGTCTGCCACTGGGATTTAGCCCTGCTCGGCACTGACGCGGTGCGCGACAGTTCAGCGGCAGCCATCGCCGTGTGCGGCTTGCTGAGTCTGGCCACCACCCTGCCCGCCACGGATGACAAACGTGCCTGTTACGAGGAAATGGCGCTGCGCATTATGGATTCGCTGACTGAGAACTATCTGACATCTGAGGAAGAAGATTGTGACGGTTTGCTTAAGCATTCGGTCTATCATATGGCCAGCGGCAAAGGCGTCGATGAGTGTTGCAGCTGGGGCGACTACTTTTATGTCGAAGCCCTGACACGCGTGACCCAGTGCTGGCAGTCTTACTGGTGATCGCTGTGACGCAGTGTTTACGCACTGCGTCCGTTTTTCCTGCCATTTTCATTCGTGAATTGTTTTTAAGGATAAGCAAGGTCATCATCGGAATGCTAAGTGTTCCAGCGTGTTACTGTAACATCCCACTCCATAAGCCTTTCTTCTATGTCCTTACATCCATTAAGAATAGTCTGAATTGTGGCGATTTCTTTGTACAGTCACAAAGTTAATCCTGACATAAACCAAATTAATCAAAATCCTCCATGCCCCGGAAGGGGTAAAAAAATCACTTCCAACCGGTCAATTTTCATGCAAAAAGTAGAGCCAGCACGCAGTTTGTGCTTTTTGTGCTGACACCTGAGAATCCAATCATTATGCAGAACAGGGACGTCCTATGGGGACTTACTATGCAAACGATAATCTTGGATCCATGCCGGTATACGCGTCTCGGCTTGCAACAATTTCTTGCCAGTGATCACGACGTCAGTTACGTCAACCATTTCGATCAGTTACTCAATGGTTGCGCCAGACTGAATCCTTCCATTGTTTTTATTAATGAGGATTGCATATTGTCCCATTCGGGCAATAAAGAACGACTGGGAGAACTGATCAACGAACACCCGGAAACACTGTTTTTTATCTTCATGTCGCGCACACGTATTCATTTCGAAGAGTATATTTTCGTTCGTAAGAACGTGATTATCACCTCGAAATCAATTAAGGCGGGCACACTGAAACTGTTGATGAATCATCCGCTACTGCCGCAGGCGCAGGATCCTGCCATCAGCGGAGTGCTCGATACCCGGCCCGTCATGCTGAGCCGCTCTGAATCGGCGATGCTCAGAATGTGGATGTCCGGCAACGGCACCATTGAAATATCTGACAAGCTACAAATTAAGACCAAAACGGTGTCCTCTTATAAGGGAAATATTAAAAGGAAAATAAAATCACCGAATAAGCACATTATTTATCACGTCGTCCGCTTATGTGATCAGCTCACGAACGGCATCTATGTGAATTAATCCTCTCCCTTTTTGGGTTCCCGCTACAGGCTATGCGATCGCGTGGCCTGTAGTGATCCGGATTAATCTCTGAAAATGAGATCTGCGCCACAAATATAAACTGAATCCCTCCGCCTGAATGCCGATGACACCTTATGGCGTTTTTTTCGTCACGGCCGGACTTGCCCGCTGGCAATGCCTTTATCGCTGTCACTGATCGCCCGGAACAGGCGGTCTACAGGATCACCAGAGCGGAACAAAATAAAATGGATACTCCTACACTTTTAAATACCAGAACCTCTTTTATCAGCAATATTCGCCTTATCACCCTGATCAGCCTGATCCTCACCGGGATACTTTTCCTCTTTGCGGTTTCCATCGGCACCTCCGGTTTCTTCTTAAAGCAAAGTAACGCCGCCCTGGCCAACGCGACGCAGGAACTGCAAATCCGCCTGGCGCTGTCCAACAGCTCTAACCATCTGCGCACCGCGCGGTTACTGCTTATTCAGGCCGCTGCCGCCGCGCGTATCGGCGATCAGGATGTGTTTAAACAGAACCTGACTGACGCCGCCAGCCGCATCAAACAGTCGCAATCGTCCTTTGATACCTACATCAACCGGCCCAATAAAACCGATAAAGACCGGGCGCTGGATGAGCCGCTGAAAGTGGCCTACAGCGCGTACCTGACCAAAGGTATGACGCCGATGCTGGATTCCGCACAACAGGCCCATTTCGAGGAAGTGATTTCTCAGGAAGCCGAAACGGTGCGCGGTCTGGATCTGGCCAATAACGTGCCGTTGCTGGCGGCGATTGCCTATCGCACCGAAACCGCCAATGCCATCAATGATAAAGCGCAGCGTAACGCCGTTCTCGGTTATACCCTGATGGGCGGCGGTTTCCTGCTGGCGCTGGTGCTGACCTTCATTACTTATCTGGTGATGCGCAAAGTCATTATTAATCCGCTGAACAAGCTGGTGACCCGCATCCAGAAAATTGCCGAAGGCGACCTGACACAACCGGCGCAGAGCAATGGCCGCAATGAAATCGGCGTACTGAGCAGTAACGTGGAGCAAATGCAGACGTCGCTGGCTTCCACCGTGCTGACCGTGCGTGAAGGCGCAGTGTCGATCTATCAGGGTTCGACGGAGATTGCGTCGGGCAATACCGATCTTTCTTCCCGTACCGAGCAGCAGGCCGCCGCGCTGGAAGAAACCGCTGCCAGCATGGAACAGCTGACGGCGACGGTGAAACAGAACTCCGAAAACGCCCATCACGCCAGCAAACTGGCCGCTGACGCCTCCGGTAAAGCGCAGAAAGGCGGCAATATTGTGGCGAACGTCGTCACGACTATGGATAAGATTTCGCGCAGTTCGACCAAAATCGCCGAAATCACCAATGTGATTAACAGCATTGCTTTCCAGACCAATATCCTGGCGCTGAACGCCGCCGTGGAAGCCGCCCGCGCCGGGGAACAGGGTCGCGGATTTGCCGTCGTTGCCAGTGAAGTACGCAATCTGGCGCAACGCAGTGCGCAGGCCGCGAAAGAGATCGAAGCGCTGATCGAGGAATCCGTCGATTACGTCGGCGAAGGCAGCATTCTGGTCGGTGATGCGGGCGATACGATGTCTGAAATCGTCACCGCCGTCGGCCATGTGACCGACATTATGGGCGAAATCGCCTCGGCGTCGGACGAACAAAGTCGCGGGATCAGTCAGGTCAGCCAGGCGGTCTCGGAGATGGATGGCGTGACGCAACAAAACGCCTCGCTGGTGCAGGAAGCGTCAGCGGCAGCCGCGTCGCTGGAAGAACAGGCCGCACGTCTGACGCAGGCCGTGGCGGTATTCCGTCTGGACAACAGTACGCGAAGCGCCGCGCCACAGCGTCCGGCGGCATCACGTACCCTACCCGCGCCGGCATCCCGCTCACCCAAAGGTGTCAGCGGGCACCCTGACTGGGAAACCTTCTGATCCTTCATCGCGCCTTTTTATCAGGTGACAGGCAAAAAAATACCGGTGGCAATCTGATTGCCCCGGTATTTTTTTATGCGCAGAGGGTGCGAAAACGTTACTCCGAACCTTCGCGCGGTTCGACGAAGGTGCCGTCTTTGGTGTCGCCTTCATTGAAGAACCAGATACCTGCCGGATAGTCTTCCAGCGACACCAGATACATGACGCCTTCGTAAAATTCCTCTACGGCTAAGACTTTACCTTCGCGGCGTGGTCCGCCGTCGGTTTTTACTGTCACAAGATCATTAACTTTCATCAGGTTATCCCATGGTTTTCAATTAGGTATAGTGTAGTACAGACCGCCGTACAAAGGCATGGCAGAAAGGAAAAGTTAACCCGAAAACCCTAAAATAACCCTGCGTGATGAATTTGCATTTTCTTAACACTTTGACGCCAGAATCCTGACTTTCATTTCTTTTATACTGACAGCGTGCTCACCCCCGAGGGAGTACAAAATGAATGTCATAAGAAATATTTTTGCCCGCCACTATGCGGGCTTTTTTTTGTCCTTTTGTCAGGTTCCGGGGGAAATCCGTCAGCCCCTCACAAAAGCACACCGGTCAGTTTGACAAACAACAGACGTAAAAAAACCCGCGCATGCGGGTTTTTGTCATCTTTACGTTTATCGCTGAAACAGCGGTAAAGCAAGATTAGATAGCGGTAACGTTAGCCGCAGACGGACCTTTAGCACCGTTCTCGATAGTGAACTGTACGTTCTGGCCTTCAGCCAGGGTCTTGAAACCTTGATCCTGGATAGCGGAGAAGTGTACGAACACATCTTTGCTGCCGTCAGCAGGAGTGATGAAGCCAAAGCCTTTAGACTCGTTAAACCACTTAACCTGACCTTTCATCATTGACATAGGAATTACCTTTTAAAAATAAATTTCGCCACCATGGGCATGTTATAGCCGGATTTCAGTCGTTACTTATGGAGGCACTAAGAAGGAAATTCGTCAGAGCAGGGTTATCATGGATAACGCTTTAAATTGGAACAACTTTACTCAGGATGTCGTGCATAAATAGGTCTGTACCACAGGCCGGTATGTATTTACTCATGACTGCCCTTTAATAGCAACTCTTTTTAACGCAAAGCCACGGTAAACACCAAAAATAGTCGAAATATGTACCAACCAGTACAATGAATGAGCAATTATCAGGCTATTTTTCAACAGGTTGGGAATTATCTGCCGCCAATACCGCGCCGCAATGCGCGCAAAATTTTGCATCTATTTCATGGCCGGAATGCAGACAAGTCTGACAAGAACGGGCAGCACGCCCTTTTTCTAACTCTTGTGACATATAAGCCGTCAAAATCCCGGTCGGTACCGCAATAATGGAATACCCCAGTAAAATGAGCACCGACGCCAGCATTCTCCCCAGCGCCGTATGCGGCGTAATATCGCCATAACCGACCGTGGTCAGTGTCACCACCGCCCAGTACACCGAGGCGCCCAGCGAGGTGAATCCGTCCTTGCCGCCTTCCACCGCAAACATCAGCCCGCCGAACAGACACAATATAATGGCCACAAAGCCGAAGAAGATGCCCAGTTTGCGCCGCGCACGCATCAGGCTGCGCCACAAAATCCCGGCGTCATTCATATAGCGCAGCAGCTTGAGCACCCGCAGTACGCGCAATACCCTCAGCAGACGCACCAGCACCACCAGGTCCGGCGACACGGCGACCGAAGGCAACAGCCAGATGATATACATCGGCAACACGGTACACAGGTCGATGATGCCGAAGAAACTCAGCGGATAGCGGATTTTTCGCGGCGAGGAAATAACCCGCAGCACATATTCCACCGTGAACAACACGGTGAAGGCCACTTCCATCAGGCCAAAGCGATACAGGATATCCGGTGTATCCGGGAAGAGATCGCTGGCGCTCGATTCGATGAACAAAAACAGCACGCTCAGCAGCGAGATCACAATCCAGAATGTTTCCATCCGGCGGCCGCTGCGGGTGCGGTGTTCAAATAAAAGGGCATAGCATTTGCGTCGTGCTGACGCGAAGAAGCGGTAATCCTGGGCCATATCCGGTACCGGCAGAAGAGAATACTGGCAAGAATAGACGCTTTTGGCCGCCACGCCTACGGGGAAAAAGTCCATAAAAAAACACCGGTCACAGGGTGTATTCTGATACACGATGTGACCGGTGTTCACTGGCCGGAAGTCAGACTGAGCGGCGCGTTAATCCATTAACTCAGACACGGCGTGACGGACATAGGCCGTGATTTGCGCCACGTCGTCAGCATCTGCGCTGCCGCCGCCAATCGACCGTACGGTATTTTCCAGATGGCCGATGTCCTGCTCAACTTTCTTCGCAATCTGCACTTTTACAATGGTGTCGACTGAAGAGATAAAAGCCCGCATGACAGCTTTCAGCGCGAAAATCTCGCCGAAAGAGTCGTACGCAGGTTTGTCAGCAGCCGTTGTCTGCGCTGCCCGTGGTGGCAAGTTTTTCAGGCTGTCCACATGTTCAATCATCAGATCCATGTCTCTGATGAGTTCATCAAAACTCTTAGCCACTGGTTTTCCTTCGCCCGGCGAAAGGCAGCAGGATACCACCGCGCTTTCAAGGGGAGAAGTCACAGAAACGTGTAAAGCACAAATTTCGGCTCAACACGCCCTGTCAGGCATTTTTCAGCGAAGCCATATCCACCACAAAGCGGTATTTCACGTCGCTTTTCAGCATACGTTCATACGCGCCGTTGATGTCCTGCATGTCGATCATTTCCACATCACAGGAAATGTCATGCTCAGCACAGAAATCCAGCATTTCCTGCGTTTCAGCGATACCGCCGATCAGGGAACCGGCAACGGTTTTACGGCCACCGACCAGTTTGCCACTGTGCAGCGCAGGTTCGATTGGCTCGATCAGACCGACCAGAATATGCGTACCGTCGCGTTTCAGGGTTTCCAGATACGGATTCAGGTCATGCGGATTTGGCACGGTGTCCAGAATAAAGTCGAAGTGGCTTTTCACGGCAGCCATTTGTTCCGGGTCGGTAGACAGCACAACGTGGTCAGCGCCCAGACGGTAAGCTTCCTGCTCTTTGCCTTTGGAACGGGTGAACAGTGTCACATCGGCGCCCAGTGCTTTCGCAAATTTCAGGCCCATGTGCCCTAACCCGCCCAGACCGACGATAGCCACTTTATGGCCTTTACCGACTTTCCAGTGTTTCAGCGGTGAGTACGTCGTGATACCGGCGCACAGCAGCGGTGCGGCAGATTTGATGTCCAGTTTTTCAGAAACGCGCAGCACGAATTTTTCAGAAACCACGATTTGTTCGGAATAACCGCCGTAGGTCATCATGTTGTCATGACGATCGTGGCTGTTATAGGTCATGGTCGCGCCTTCTTCACAGTACTGTTCCAGGTTTTCCGCGCAGGACTCACAGTGCTGACAAGAATCGACCATACAGCCGACACCCACGGTATCGCCGACGTTAAAGCCGGTCACTTTCGCGCCAACCTGTTTCACGCGGCCAATGATTTCATGCCCCGGAACCATCGGATAAATACTCTGATGCCATTCATTACGCGCCTGATGGATGTCGGAGTGACACACACCGCAGTACAAAATGTCGATCACAACGTCGGTATCACGCGGTTCACGGCGAACAAAATTATGAGGCGCAAGAGGCGCATCCGCTGAAAGGGCAGCGAAACCACGAACGTTAAGCGTCATTTTTATCTCCTGATTGGATTACGGAATACTTCATGCCCGCAAAAAGGCAGGCACCCGTAAAGTATGACGGCTTAAGATGACGAACAGATATAACGATTCTCGCGATTGCTTGCCTGAATCTGTTTTTTTCAGGATGTTTAAGGGAGATCGTACAGAGACCGGACAGTGGCGCCATGAACCTCACGGCGCCACATTTTCAGAAAGGATTAAATCAGACCTGCTTCTTTCAGTTCGCTTTTCAGATAGGCGTAATAGATAGGTGCAGCCACCACGCCAGGGATACCGAACGCCGCTTCAAAGACCAGCATCGCCAGCAAGACTTCCCAGGATTTCGCCTTGATACGGCTGCCGACAATCCGCGCATTGAGGAAGTATTCCACTTTATGAATGATGATCAGATAGGCCAGTACCAGCGCCCCGACCCACAGGGATAGCGACAAGCCGACAATGAAAATCAGCGTATTGGAAATCAGGTTGCCAATCACCGGTAACAGCCCGCAGACAAACGTCACCACCACCAGCGTTTTCGCCAGCGGCAGATGAATGCCGAACAGCGGTAAAATGCCGAACAGGAAAATGCCCGACAGCACCGTGTTGATTAATGAAATCTGGAACTGGGCGAAAACCACATTGCGGAAGGCTTCGCCCAGCAGATGCATCCGCTGCAACAGCTCTTTTTTCAGCGGCGCGTGCAGCTCGCCTTTTCGCGGTTGCTGAAGCGAAATGATCGCCCCGAGGATCATACCGATGATCATCGTGAGGAAAACATGCGCGGCGTTCTTGCCCACGGCCTGAATCATCACGATATGCTCACGCAGCCATTGCAGGAAACTGCGCTGCAACTCTTCAATATTGGCGGGCAGATAATGCAACAGCACCGGCGACAGGCGGCTTTGCGCATCCGTCAGTAACCGCGACACCATCGCATTAAAGGCCACCGGATTGCGCATATCTTCCATCAGGAAATCGGCAATACCGGCAATGGCCAGCGTCAGACAACTGATGACCAGCGTGCCGATAATCGCCACCACCAGCCAGCGGGCACGCTCGCCGCTGATAATTTTCTGAAAGTACGGTGTGAGCGCATTAATGAGTTCAAACACTAAAAAACCGGCGATAAAACATGCCAGTAAATGAAGAGGAAGAATCAGTAACAGCCCGCTCATCACAATCAAAACACTGAGCCAGCGAATTTGATTCGATCTCATAATCTGCATTGCCTGTATCCTTAAATCTCTGAGTACCAGGTCTTGCCCTGGCGCGGCTGACATCATAGCACCGAACCTCAGCGCGCAATCTCCCTGTCACCTAAACAGGTAAGAAAATTTTGACAGTGAGGCCGCGTCTTCTGACATCGCCGGTGAACAGCGGATAAAGAAAATCCGAGAGTGTGGAGAAGAGTCTGTCTGAATTAAGCCGCGAGAAACTGACGAGGACGAATAATCCGTCTTTGCTTATCTTTAATTGATCCGCTCAGATGGCCGGGTTATTTATTCTGATATTCCAGCCGCTGCCTGTCAGATTCACCACAGATATTTCCCGCACCAGTGAGATATATTGCCAGATTACGCCCCGCCAAATTTAAAGAATAATTTCCTGTGACCCGCCATGTGTTTGCGTCTTGCGTTCACCGTTTACGCTTGTTACTTTCCGCCTCACACTTTTATTTATACGCATCTGTTCTATGTAATAACCCGCAGTTATTACCCGCGTATAGATAAACGTGAAATCCATAAAAAAATAAGACAAACGCAACATTATTGAGGGACAGACTATGTGGGTTTTAATTGGTATTCCGATCGTCGTGCTGGGTTTTGCACTGCGGTTTAATCCATTATTAGTGGTCACCGTTGCCGGTATTTCTACCGGTCTGGCGGGCGGCATGCATACCATCGATATCATCAGTGCCTTCGGTAAAGCCTTTACCGATAACCGCTATATGGGGCTGATCTGGCTGACCCTGCCGGTGATCGCCATTCTCGAGCGCAGCGGCCTGAAAGAACAGGCGCGGCATCTGATCTCCAAAGTCCATGCCGCCACCACCGGCCGCGTGCTGATGCTGTATTTCTTCCTGCGTCAGATGACGGCAGCTCTGGGCCTCAACTCGCTGGGCGGTCACGCGCAAATGGTACGCCCGCTGATCGCGCCGATGGCGGAGGCGGCGGCGACCACCAAATACGGTGATTTGCCGAATGATGTGCGCCAGAAAATTCGTGCACATGCGGCTGCGGCAGATAACGTGGCGGTATTTTTCGGTGAAGATATTTTTATCGCCGTGCAATCCATTTTGCTGATTAAAGGTTTTCTGGAGCAATACGGTATTAATGTGGAGCCGCTGCACCTTTCTGTCTGGGCGATCCCGACCGCCATTGCCGCACTGATTATTCACTTTATTCGTCTGTGGTTGCTTGACCGCTCACTGGCTAAACGTTTTGACGTTCACCACGGGAGCACCGCGAAATGATCACCTTACAAACGGTCTATATTCTGGCGGGCCTGATGTTCTGCGCCTACGCGTTCTTTAATGTGCGCGATAAATCTAATTCACGCCGTTATGTTAACGCGCTGTTCTGGGGCATTTACGGGGTGACTTTCCTGTTCGGCGCTGAGCTGCCGCATTTTGTCACCGGCTGCATGGCGATTTTGCTGGCGATCATTGCCGGTACCGGAAAGCTGGGCAAAGGCAAAACCGACAGCGAACAGCCAGCGTTAGTGGAAAAACGTGAAGCGGGTGCCAAACGCTTTGGTAATAAGCTGTTTATTCCTGCGCTGATGATCCCGGTGGTCACCCTGATTGGCACCCTGACGCTGAAATACACGCCGCTGGTGGAAGCCAAAAACGTCACCCTGATTTCACTGGTTCTCGGCACGCTGGTCGCCTTCTTCGTGGCGCTGATTATGCTGCGCGATTCGCCGGTCAAAGCCGTCAAAGCGGGCGGACAAACCATGGATACCGTCGGCTGGGCAGCGATTTTGCCGCAGATGCTGGCCGCCCTCGGCGCATTGTTCGCGCTGGCAGGCGTCGGTGGCGTGGTGTCGGATCTGGTCAAAAACATCATTCCGCTCGGTTCGCCGCTGGCGATTGTGATCGCCTACACCTTCGGCATGGCGCTGTTCACCATGATCATGGGTAACGGTTTTGCCGCGTTCCCGGTGATGACCGCCGGTATCGGTCTGCCGCTGATCGTCAATCAGCTTGGCGGAAACCCGGCGATCATGGGCGCGATCGGCATGTTGTCCGGTTTCTGCGGCACATTAATGACCCCGATGGCGGCCAACTTCAACATCGTGCCCGCCGCATTGCTGGAGTTACAGGATAAAAATGGCGTGATCAAGGCGCAGTGGAAAACCGGCGTCCTGCTGTTACTGGTTAACACCGCCTTTATGTATTTCTTTGTGTTCCGTTTCTGATAAGGAAAGCCGATGACGACGCAACAGTGCACCACCCTGACGCCGGAAATGGCGTCACGTTTTGCCTCACTGGCGCTGAACCATTTAACGCGGGAGTTTCCGAACAAGCTGATGCATGCCATGAGCAGCGCGGCTGACGCCCGGACACCGCGCCAGCTGCACCCGATTTTTTATGGCAGCTACGACTGGCATTCCTGCGTGCACGGCTACTGGCTGCTGCTGCGCCTGCTGGATCGTTTTCCGCAACTGCCGGAGGCGGAAAAAATCATGGCGGTGATCGGTCAGCATTTCACCCCAGACAACGTCGCCGGAGAAATGGCCTATCTGCAACAGCCGCAGCATGCCGGATTTGAAAGGCCATACGGCTGGGCATGGTTTCTGGCGCTGACGCAGCAACTGCATGAAATGGCCTTGCCGCAGGCAGCGGAATGGGCGAAAACGCTGGCACCGATGAGCCGGTTCTTTGAAAAAAGCATGGCGGAATTTTTGCCCAAAGCCACGTATCCGCTGCGCGTCGGCAGCCACTTTAATACGGCCTTTGCGCTGGCGTTAACGCATGATTACGCCCGCAGCGTGAAGCATCACACACTGACCGCGCTGATTGAAGAAACGGCCCTGCGCTGGCATCTCGTGGATGTACATTGTCAGGCGTGGGAACCGGGCGGCGATGAGTTCCTTTCGCCGTCGCTGATGGAGGCCGAACTGATGCGCCGCGTGTTGCCGGGCGAGGCTTTTGTGACCTGGTTCGGGCGCTTCCTGCCGGATCTGGCGCACAGCCAGCCTGCCACGCTGTTCACCCCCGCCACGGTCACCGACCGCAGCGACGGCAAAATCGGCCATCTCGACGGGCTGAACCTCAGCCGCGCCTGGTGTCAGCGTTCGCTGGCTTCGGCGCTGCCGGCGGGTGATCCGCGCGTTGCGCTGCTGCGTCAGGCCGCCGAAGCCCATCTGCACAGCGCGCTGGACCATCTCGACAGCACGTATATGGGCGAACACTGGCTGGCGACCTTTGCGCTGCTGGCGCTCGACGCCTGACCGCCAGCCCTTCCTCCTTCCGTCAGCGCACAATCCCGCGCGCGGAATGGAGGAAGAATTCATTGAAGTGGCACAGTAACGGGTATTCCACGCTGAGCCGCTCAATTTCCGCTTTGACCTCCTCCACCGCCGCCTGCTGGTGATACAGCAAATCGTACAGATAGCGGATCACATTTTGCTGCGCGGCATCTGCCTGCCGGAAAGCGGCGGCCTGTTCATTGATGCCTTTCGGCACGGCATGGTTGCCGCCCGCCAGCACAAACGGCGGCACATCCTGCACGGCACAGGTGCCGGTCAGCAAATGTGAACCGGCCCCGACAATACAAAACTGATGCACCGCGCACATCGCGTCAATCCGGGCATCATCCCCCAGCATCACATGCCCGGCCAGACCGCTGTTTTCACCGATTACTGTCGCGTTCCCTACCTGACAGTCATGGCCGATATGTACGCCGCGTGCAAAGACATTGCCGTGACCGATGCGGGTCATGCCACCGCCCTGCGCGGTGCCGCGATGCAGTGTGGCGTGGCGACCAATGCGGTTGCCGTCGCCGATTTCCAGCCCGGTCGGTTCTCCGGCGTATTTCAGATCCTGACTGACTTCGCCAATCGACGATCCCATATCGATCTGGTTATCTGCCCCTATTTTGGTGTTGCCGTTGATGACGACATGGGAGGCAATGCAACTGCCTTCGCCGATATGCACACCGGCGGAAATGAAACAGAAAGGCCCGATCACAACGTGCGGGCCGATAATGACGCCGGGTTCAATGATACTGCTGGCCGCAATTGTGGCCGAAGATGAAATCAACGCAGACATCCTTCTGACAACCGGCAGGCTGTCAGTGGTGAATTAACCGGTCAGGATTAATCAGGGGAAGGTCAAAATGAGCGGAGAAAAACGCACTCAGAGAGGTATAAACGATTGATGGTTTTTTGTTCACGGTCATCGCTATGCCGCACAGCATAAGGCTTCCGGCCCGCAAACCCTGCCTCTTATATTTTATTTATTTTCTGAACCTTTTCAGAACGCCGTGAGCACGAATCGCTAAGGCCAGACGCACTAAGGCTTTCTTAAGCTTCAGTCACTAGGATACCCGACAATTCATTTACCCACGTTATGTTTACCTCTGCGTAACCCCGGTTATCGTCATCCTGTTGGGAGTCGTCATTGCGCTATTTATTCCCGAAAGTCAGCTACTTTAAGCTGACTTTGCTCCTTAGCCTGTATTTCACTTTCGTTGTTAACCTGCCAATTTTGTTACATTTTTACCGCATCCTGCATGCGTTACCGGCGTACAACCTGGCCTTTGCCATGACCATTCCGGTGGTGCTGTTTGCGGCACTGAACTTTGTCTTCACCCCGTTCAGTTTCCGCCCGCTGCTTAAGCCTTTCTTTATGATTGTATTACCGGTCAGTGCGCTGGCCAGTTTTGCGATGATGACTTTTCAGGTGGTCTTTGATCGCGGCATGATTGAAAACATTCTTGAGACGCAGTCTGCGGAAGCCGGTTCGTATCTGAATATGAAAGTGGTGTTGTGGTTGGTGTTCACCGGCATCCTGCCAGCGATTTTGCTGTTTTTAACCCCGGTCAGCTACGATAAAACACCTTTGCGCCGCCTCGGTGTGCGTCTGGTTTCGATGGTGATTTCGCTGCTGGTGGTCGCTTCGGTGGCCGGTATTTTCTACAAAGATTACGCCTCCGTCGGCCGTAATAACCGCACCCTGAATCTGGAAATCGTGCCGACCAACTATCTCTACAGCGCCTTCCAGTACATGAATCACCGGTATTTCACCGCTAAGATGCCGTTCCGCACCCTTGGCAACGATGCAAAGCAGGTGCAGCAACCAGGGCAGAAACCGAATCTGGTGTTTCTGGTGGTGGGTGAAACCGCGCGGGCGCAGAACCAGTCATCTGACGGCTATGCCAAACCGACCAATCAGTACACGCAGGCCATTCCCGATGTGGTGTTCTTCCATAAAATGACTTCGTGCGGCACGGCCACGGCGATTTCTGTGCCCTGTATGTTCTCCGACATGAAGCGCACGGATTACGATGCCAACCGGGCGCGTAACAGCGAAGGGTTGCTGGATATCCTGCAAAAGGCCGGGGTTTCTGTCTTCTGGAAAGACAATGATGAAGGCTGTAAGGGCGTTTGTGACCGCGTGCCGAAAGTGACGATTGATACCCAAAAAGACGGTAAATATTGCGATGGCGAGACCTGTTACGACATGGCGCTGATGCAACATATCGATGACGATATCAAGCCGGACGGCAAAAATACCCTGATCGCCCTGCACCTGATCGGCAGCCACGGCCCGACCTATTACAAACGTTATCCGCCGGCGTTCCGCAAGTTCACGCCGGATTGCCCGCGCAGCGACATCGAAAACTGCTCGCAGGAACAGCTGGTAAATACCTACGACAATACCCTGCTGTATACCGATTACATGGTGTCGCAGGTGATTGAGAAGGCGAAGCAGTATCAGGATAAGTACAACGTGGCGGTGATTTACCTGTCTGACCACGGTGAGTCGCTGGGTGAAAATGGCCTGTATCTGCACGGCACGCCTTACCGCGTGGCGCCGCCGCAGCAGACCCATGTGCCGATGCTGTTCTGGTTGTCCGAAGGGTATCTGAAGGCGCAGGGCATCGACCTGTCCTGCCTGAAAGCCAACGCCGCCACTAAGGATGTGTCGCAGGACAATCTGTTCCACACCGTTCTGAGCGCGATGAATGTGCAGACGTCGGCTCGCGATCCGCAACTGGATATTCTGGCGGGCTGTCGCGCTGCGCAAGAAAACCTGAACAATTAAAAAAAAGCTGTCCGTTTTTATTCCGCTTTTGCGGGCGTAAGTTAGTTTTACACCCGCTAACGCATGGAGAATAAAAATGGACAGTCTTGAAACAGACCTTAAAAACCTCGAAAAGATGTTTATCCGCAGCGATAAACAGGACAACACGCCAAAAACCGGTATACGCCGCTGGCTGTATATTCCGGTGGAAAAAAGGATGCAAATCCTCCGAGACCTGATGCAGCCTTATGCCCGCAAAAACTTATAAATGGGGTGTGCCGCACTCCGCCAGAATACTTTTTGACAGCGCGCTGACGGTTTTATCATACCGCTCTGATTCATTATCCATCACCATATACAGCGCCGTTTGCCTCACCGTCCGGGCTGATAATGCCAGACGGCTGAGCAAACCGCTCTTCAGCGCGTTTTCCACACTTTCCAGCGGGACCCAGCCGTAACCTACCCCGACCGCAATGGCTTCTGTCGTCGCGCCGACCGTGGTAAATGTCCAGCTGGCCATGGTGCCCGACGGGGGATTCTCACCGGGCGGGGAATGCCGGTCAGCCACGCTGATCAGCGGAAAACGCGCCAGATCCTCCACAGTCAGCGGCACAGGAAGGCTCATCAGCGGATGATCACTTTTCGCCACCGGCACAAAATCCACATCCAGCAGAAAGCGCCCGTGGATGGCGTTTTCCGGCGCCAGCGTAGTGATATACAAATCCGCCGACCGTTCCCTGAGTTGCTCAATACTTTCTCCGCGCAGAATTTCCGTCAGATGCACGCGGGTATCCGGAAACTGACTCTGGAAATTTTTCAGCGCGCGGAACAAACGGTTTTTCGGAAACACGCTGTCGACCACCAGACTCAGTTCGGTGCGCGTGCCGCCTTTCAGCCCGGCGGCGCGATGTTCCAGTTGCAGGAAAGCCGAGATCAGCGGCGCGGCCTGAGTCAGCAAAGCTCGCCCCTGTTCGGTGAGCGTGGCCTTGCGTCCGCTGATTTCCAGCAACGGCAGGCCGAGACGCGTCTGTAAGCTGCTCAGGGCATAACTGACCGAAGACTGACTGCGGTTCAGCACTGTCGCCGCCTGCGCGAAACTCCCCTCCTCAATCACCGTCTGTAATACGACCCATTGTTCCAGTGTGGTACGTGGCAGTGCCATAACGTCGGTTCTCCCGATAATTATCCCATCGGAATTTTAGATGATTTTCATCTGAAATCAGCGTTTTTTTATCCGTTTTTTAGCGCGTACTATTCTCTTTATCGAAACAACAGGTTTCACCCCACACTGAGTTAAGGAGAATAATAATGAGCAACTTTGATAAACATGACCTGAGCGGTTTCATCGGCAAACACGTGGTTTACACCTATGACAACGGCTGGAACTATGAAATCTACGTGAAAAACGCGCAGACCCTGGATTACCGTATTCACAGCGGCCTCGTCGGTAACCGCTGGGTGAAAGACCAGCAGGCGTATATCGTGCGTGTGGCCGCCGACGTCTACAAAATTTCGTGGACAGAACCGACCGGCACCGATGTCAGTCTGATTGTGAATCTGGGCGATAACGTCTTCCACGGCACCATCTTCTTCCCGCGCTGGATCATGAACAATCCGGAAAAAACCGTCTGCTTCCAGAACGATCACATTCCGCTGATGAATTCCTATCGCGATGCCGGACCGGCGTATCCGACCGAAGTGATCGACGAATTCGCCACCATCACTTTTGTGCGTGACTGCGGTGCGGATAACGACACCGTGATTGATTGCGCGGCCAGTGAGTTACCGGCTAATTTCCCGGACAACCTGCGTTAACCGTGTAAGCGCAGACATAAAAAAAACCGCAGTCCGACCAGGCTGCGGTTTGTTATGCTGCGGATTTCAGACAGAAAGGCGTTTCAGCGTGCCAGCGTTTTCAGCAGCACCGCATTGAATTTCTCCGTCTCTTCCATCTGCGGTGCGTGGCCGAGACCTTTAAATTCAATCAGTTTCGCATGAGGGATCAGTTTTGCGGCCTGTTTACCCAGCACCTGGTAATGGCCGATTTTGGCTTTTACTTCAGGCGGCGCAATGTCACTGCCAATCGCCGTGGTGTCTGACGTGCCAATCATCAGCGTGGTCGGCACACGCAGATTTTTGAATTCGTAGAAGACCGGCTGGGTGAAAATCATGTCGTAGATCAGCGCGGAGTTCCACGCCACCAGCTTATGCCCCGGCCCGTTATTCAGCCCCGCCAGCATATCCACCCAACGGTCATATTCCGGCTTCCACTTATTCACGTAATAGGTTTTCAGCTCGTATTGCTTAATGCTCTCCGCAGAGGTTTTCAGCTCACGGTCATACCACTGATCCACCGTGCGGTACGGCACGCCTTTGGCTTTCCAGTCTTCCAGCCCGATCGGGTTGACCAGCACCAGTTTTGAGACTTCCGGTGCGAACATCAGGCTGTAGCGCGTCGCCAGCATCCCGCCGGTGGAATGCCCGACAATCACGGCTTTGGTGATCTTCAGGCTTTTCAGCAAATCATGGGTATTGGTCGCCAGTTGCTGGAAGCTGTACTGGTAATGGGAAGGTTTAGTTGATGAACAAAACCCGACCTGATCCGGCGCGATCACGCGGTAACCGTGGCTGACCAGCGATTTGATGGTGCCCCCCCAGGTGGCGGCGCAGAAGTTTTTCCCGTGCATCAGCACCACCGTCTGGCCGTTTTTGCGACCGGCGGGTGACACATCGAGATAACCCATTTGCAGCGGCGCGCCCTGCGAGTTAAAGGAAAATTGCTTCAGCGGATACGGATAGTCAAAACCCTGTAACTGCGGCCCGTACGTCGGGGCATCGGCAGCCACAGCAGCCTGACTGGCGGAAAAGGATAAAACAGCGGCACAGAGAAGCAGTTTAAAACGGGGAAGCATCGGATTGTCCTGGTGGTGTTCACTGAACAGACGGCGTAAAGCCTTATGCTACAAACTTTACGCCGTCAGGAAAACCACTTAACGCTGTCTGCGTCAGTCTTTCGATTGCAGAATGTAACGGTAAATCAGTCCCCCCACGACGCCACCCACCAGCGGCATCAGCCAGAACATCCACAACTGCTGGATTGCCCAGGTGCCCTGGAACAGCGCCACCGCCGTACTGCGCGCCGGGTTAACGGACGTATTGGTCACAGGAATGCTGATGAGGTGGATCAGGGTTAACGCCAGACCGATCGCAACCGGCGCAAAACCGGCCGGTGCGCGTTTGTCTGTCGCACCGTGGATCACGATCAAGAACACGGCGGTCAGCACGCCTTCAATGGTCATCGCCGCCGCGAGGCTGTAGCCACCCGGAGAATGCTCGCCATAACCGTTTGAGGCAAAACCGCTGGCCGTGGCATCAAAACCGGCGTGACCGCTGGCGATCACATACAGCACAGCGGCCGCTGCGATACCGCCCAGCACCTGTGAAATGATGTAAGGCACCACATCCGCAGCAGGAATGCGTCCACCGGCGAATAAACCCAGCGTCACCGCCGGATTGAAATGACCACCGGAAATATGCCCGACCGCAAACGCCATGGTTAATACGGTCAGACCAAACGCCAGTGCCACACCGGCAAAACCGATGCCCAGCGCCGGGAATCCGGCAGCAAAAATCGCGCTACCGCACCCGCCAAAGACCAAAACGAACGTGCCGATGAACTCGGCAGATAATCTCTTCAACATAGTAAAACCCCTGCGTCATATATGGGAAATTTCCCTTTTAGCCACATTTAATTGCTATAGCAAAAGCTAAAAGCGGGATAATACGCCCACTATTTTTGATTAAAACCAAAAATAGTTGAACACTGAAATATTCATGATATGCATCAAAAATGAGATTATTTGAGGTGTGATTTTGGCCTTCTTATCGGGCTGTCGCAGTAGATAACTCTATTATAGGTTATATTAACTGGACGAAATTTCTTTCTCTCGCGCTCACTGGTGGATATCCCTTTGGCTTTAAACTGGTTAAACCGACCGCACATCCGGATTTGCCTCTCTGTACTGGCTTTCATTGTGGTCGCAGCCCTGGGGATATTGGCGATTTCGTGGCAAACCTCGCAGGGCCTGCGCCGTGACACCCGCGCGAGCCTGCAACAATCCGTCAGACTGGTTGATATGACGCTCGATAACGCGGCCATCGCCTCCGGCGCGGTCGAGCACCTGATCGGACAACCTTGCGACCCGGCCACCCTGCAGGCATTGCGCTGGCAGGTCGCCAGGGTACCAAACATCCGCACCGTCAATCTGTACCGCCAGCACACCATTTATTGCACCTCCTTATTCGGCCCGCGCTCGGACAATATCTCGAACGATCGCTACACCGGCGGCCAGCTGATGCTGATGAGCGGCAACAGCGTCACGCCGGACCATCCGCTGATCGCCTACCGCCATGATGTGAACGACAGCGGCATTCTGATCGGCGTCGATGGATATTTTCTGCATAACATTCTCCGGCTGCTCAGCACGCACGCGTATCTGATATTGCAGGTCGGCGATCAGTGGATGGACAGCCAGGGCAAAATTCATCAGGGGACTGACTGGCCGGACGGCGAGAGAATGGCGCTGACGTCGCAGCGTTATCCTTATGAAGTGCGGCTGGTGATCCGCAAAAGTGACCACTGGAATTATATCTTCGATTACGCCAGCCTGAGTCTGGTGCTGTTTCCGCTGGTCAGCATTTTCATCGCCTTTATGACCTACATCCTGCTGGGACGTTTTGGCAACCCGACCTCCGCGCTGAAAGCGGCGCTGGAGAAAAAACAGTTCATTCCGTATTTGCAGCCGGTGGTGGACGGCACCACTCATGAGATCACCGGTGCGGAAGTGCTGATGCGCTGGCAGCATCCGCAGTCGGGTCTGATCCCGCCTTACCAGTTTATTCCGCTGGCCGAAGAGAGCGGCCTGATTGTGCCGATGACCCGCTCGATCATGGCCCAGGTGCGGGAGCAGTTCGGTCCGATTGCCGCGCAGTTGCCTAAAAATTTCCATTTCGGCTTTAATATCTGCGCGGGACACTTCAAAGATCTGACGCTGGCGGAGGACTGCAAAGCCTTTATCGATGCGTTCCGGGAGAACCCGATCAATCTGGTTTTGGAACTGACTGAGCGGGAACTGATTGAACCCGGCGAGGTGACACACAGCCTGTTCCGCGCCCTGCGCAGAATGGGCGTGCTGATCGCCATGGATGACTTTGGCACCGGCCATTCCAGCCTGGCGTACCTGCAAAAATTCCATATCGACATATTAAAAATCGACCAGAGCTTTATTGGCCGTATCGGCACGGACGCGCTGGCCGGGCATATCGTCGATAACGTGATTGACCTCGCCAAGCGCCTGCAAATGATCATTGTGGCAGAAGGCATCGAGACCCAGACACAGGTCAATTATCTCGCGCCTTACCGGCTCGAATTCCTGCAAGGCTACTTTTTCGGAAAGCCGGTCGCTCCCAATGACTTCATCGACAAATGGCTGACATAACGCTGCGATGCGGACGCGGTAAATCCCGTCTGCGATCACAGTTCAGACGCCCGGTTCGCTGCACTATATTGTCACGACGGGCGGCGGTTAAATAAGCCCACAAAAACACCTGCAACTCTGTTTTCAATTATTCAGCTCAACCTCATGTTGTGAAGGATATCGATGATGAAAAACATTCCCCTTGAAGGTGAAAGCGTGCAGATTGGTTTTAAGAACGGACTTTATGTTTCTTTTTCAGACTGTTACCACGACGGAAAAGTAGAACATATTGACCGGGATGCCTTTATTGCCTTACTGGCAAAAGAATTCAAAACCACCTCAGAGAATATCGAGACCCAGGTCAGCAACTATTTATAGTCCCTGCCTGCACTGTGAATAATAACGGCATTTTCCGGTCGGATTTTTCATAGTCATCAGCATAAGGAGCCTGACGTGCCCGCGCATTTCTCCCGTTGCGGGCACGTTGCGGACTCTGTGACTAGACTAATAACGTGAGCTACGTCTTATAAGATGCGCGCGCTTTTTGCTTAAAATCCGCCGATGTGTAACATCCACACAGTTTCCGTCTGATAGCGAAGCTAACTTGTTGAAGTTACTTGTATTGGAGTACTCTGGCGGGGAACCCTGCTGATAATCCGAATGATCACTTTGCGAGCAAGATGATGATTAAGTGGCCGTGGAAAGCGAATGACCTGAAAATTGAGAAATCAGAGGCGTGGAATGACGCTCTGAATATTCCGCTTTTATCTTCCCTGAACGAGGACGAGCAACAGCGTCTGGTGCAGGTTGCCAGCCAGCTGCTGCAACAAAAACGGCTGGTGCCGTTACAGGGCATTGTGCTGACTGAGCAGATGCAGGCGCGGATCGCATTGCTGTTTGCGCTGCCGGTGATGGAACTCGGCGCATCCTGGCTCGACGGTTTTCATGAGATTTTGCTCTACCCTTCCCCGTTTGTGGTCGATTCCCCGTGGCAGGACGAAAACGGTCTGGTCCATGCCGGTTCGCAAATCCACGCCGGTCAAAGCTGGGATCAGGGGCCGATTGTGCTCAACTGGCAGGATATCGAGGACTCGTTTGATAACTCCGGTTTTAACCTGATCATCCACGAAGCCGCGCACAAACTGGATATGCGCAACGGCGGCGAAGTCAGCGGTATTCCCCCTATTCCGCTGCGTGAAGTGGTGTCATGGGAACACGATTTGCAGGCCGCCATGCAGAATTTGCAGGACGAGATCGACACCGTGGGTGAAGACGCCGCCAGCATGGATGCCTACGCCGCCACCGATCCGGCAGAATGTTTTGCCGTCCTCTCGGAATACTTCTTTAGTGCGCCAGAATTGCTTTCAGAACGATTTCCGCTGGTATACGGTCATTTCACCCGTTTTTATCAGCAGGACCCGCTGGCAAGGCAACTTCGCGGCCACCGCTGCGACTGTTAATCAGCACAATCCCGGGGAATTTTGGCACGTATGAGGGCCTTTTATGGCGACATTGCTTAGTTGCTGAGCAGTCGGCGGGTTTTAGTGATTTTAGCGTTGACACTCCGCAGCCCTCTGGATATCATGCGCCCCGTTCACACGATTCCTCTGTAGTTCAGTCGGTAGAACGGCGGACTGTTAATCCGTATGTCACTGGTTCGAGTCCAGTCAGAGGAGCCAAATTAGAGAAGCCCGCTTAAGGAAACTTAAGCGGGCTTTTTGTTTTGAAGATATTAAATATCTCACCGAAAGATTTTACCCATCAAATAACGACGCGCTTAGGATGCAGAACTGACGGCTTTGAGAATATAGCGTTTATCTTACTTAAGTGCTTTCAGCCAGGGAGCTATATAGTTCTCTTGTTGACCCTCACCAATGATTCCCAGGCCCTCCTCAAGAATGCCCTTCCCGGCGCACCATTCAACACTGTAAACTTCGCTTTCATTTCACGTTTACCCCCACTACAGTCAATTATCTCATGCAGCGCGGTAATGCTGAGTCCACATTACGTCGGTAGGATCAATTCAGGATGCTTTAACTTTATATGCCCAGCGTGTACCGTTGTCATTTACCACCTCATATTCAATTTCACCATTTATCGGTTTCTCTTTCGGTAGTTCAATACATTGGCCGGAAAATGGCTTCAGCATGAGCGTCGGCAGTTCAATCTGCCCTGACCTGAGCGATGACATTGTCATATGCCATGGCGTCGGATTTTGAATATGCAGTTTTTTAACACCCGCTTCTTCCCTGATACTGAACTGCAATTCCAGTGCATCACTTTCCTTCAGTTCGCCGACTTTCTCCGGCCGTACAAATACTTTCATCCTGATTTTTAACGGCAGCACGACTCTTTTATCACCTTTATGCTGCGCTTCGGTATTTGGCGGAATTTGATAAATATTCAGCCAGTATAGACTTTCGCGATCCTGTGGCAGACTTCCGGCTGAAACCATCAACAGCCGGATATTGCGCATTTCCCCCGGTTTCATTTTAAATACCGGCGGATTGATCACAACCGGCGTGTGGACCTTATCCGGGCTCACCGTCGGGTCACCGTTATCTGTCCAGACCTGTACCACTACCGGTTCTTTCTCGGAATTCACCAATGACAGTGATTCGGCGATACTTCCCGAGTTGAACACCACGCGGGTCTTTTCCGCATTAACCACCGCGCTGGCGTGAAACGCCGTGCAACAGAGCATAATCCCCGCCGCAACGGTGACTTTATTGAAAACTGACCACCACTTGTAATTGTGCATTGACGGTTCCCGCTGTCACTGTTTCGCCACTGATTGCCTCCAAAGACGCCGTAAAATTTCCGGTGTAGGTTGTTACACCATCCGTAGAGTCGCCCTGACTGGTAGTCAGATCTTTATAGGCGTACCAGCCGCCCGCATTTCCAGTCGCGGTAGTTGTTTTCGACAACAGATTCAATGCCGTGCCACTTTCGTTATAAATACGAATCCCCACACCGGATGCAACACCAGAGCTACCATAATTGGTATCAAGTAAATAAGTCACACCGTTAGTTGACGTCAGGCCTAAATTACTCGCGGCTGTAACCGCTGTAGCCTCATTAACTAAGAATCCCATCGCAACATTGGCTGATGTCGTTGTAGATGCACTCACACTGGATACGGCTGTATCTTCACAGCTTAAAGTTATACTAAATGACTGTTGGCTGACCTCACCATTAACTATTTCCGGGACACTGATTGAGGGCAATATAACTATGGTTGGATAATCTTTAACAGAACACATTGCTCCCCTGACAAATGTAACCCCCCGATAAAGTGAAAAGGCACCAGGCCAATTTGCATACCATCCGGAAGTTCCACTGCCGCCATCGGATGAGAGACCATCAGCAAGTGAAGCGCTAATCCCTGGCCCTTGAAATGCAATATATCCAGCCGGGCCAGCATAACTATAATAATACGCATTTCGGGAGTTAGTAGAATTCCTATAGTAAGTTGTATCGTTGATTTTAAATAGTTCAGCGTTTACATCACTGAAAGCACTGGCTGGAATATAAATATAAGTACTATCTTGCACCCAGTCGTCGGACGTCAACGTTCTTGACTGCCAATATTTTGAGAAGTAATTTCCAGTTTTAACGTTAGTCAGACGAATTGCAACATTTGCCATGGCTGTATAATAAGCCCCCTCAACTTCTTCCGTTTCGTATCGACCGCCAGTGTTATCATCACCATTCGTTGCGTAGAATTCCAGCAGGGAACCTGCATCGGCAAGTGCACAGCGATATAATATTTGGTTGGCAGCATATCCCGTACTGTAGCCACCGGTGAGGAACGTTGCCGTACTACTTGCGAGCAGTGTTCCGGAAGGCGTGAAGGATGAAGTACTTAAACTAATCGTTGCGGGGAATCCCAGATTACCTGAATTAGCATCTGATCCCCCGGACCAACTCGTGGCAGTATATCCCGCAGCAATAATTTCACTGGATAACCATGAGGTGCTTGTAACTCTGTAACAGGTAGCATTAGATGGAATGGATACCGTTAACAGCATAAGCATAAAAAAAATTTTTAATTTAAGCATAAGTTTATTCCAGAATCACATTTCACATGGCAAGGTTAACTGAACAAATTCATTATCTTCAGTTGCTGCTGGCAGCTGATAATTAATACGACATTGTTCTAAATCACTTTCCCCCCAGGAAACAAATAACACTCCTGAACGCTCGTTAATTCGTGCATAAATTTGCCCTGCCTGTCCGACCATGCCTAAATTCGTACCGTCCTTATCAGTTACATCTGCACCCATCGGGATCATTCGATTATTTTTCAGCGTTGAATTAATCAATACCTGCTGGCCAAACACGGTTTCAAAATTAATCTGCACGATGGCTCCGGCATAGGGTACAACACGCTGGCTTCCTCCCTGAATATCCACTTTGGAATCTAAGCCTTTAGGATCCAGACTTACCTGGTTATAACGGTAAGGGGATAAAGACGGCATAATGGCGTAGCCAAAACTGTCTATTTTTGCGCCCTGAGCGTTTTTAATCTCTGCCCCTTTGGCGCCTTTGGCTTTCACCAGCGCAAACGTATCACTGACATAAGGTCCGTAGGTTACTCCCCCCGGATGAATAAGCAGCGTACCCGATGAACCCAATCCATACTGTTTATAACCCGTGCCCTGCGAATAAGATCCACGGAACGTTCCTTTAGAGGTATTTTGTTGCAGTGAACCACCCCAGAGCATTTTATTACCGTTTTCCTGGTAATTTTCTACACCGCTGTATACAGAATAAGAAGAATTACTTTTCTCACCGAAGCTGCCCGATACGCTGGTAGTCGCGGACTCAGAGCTTTTATTTTTCGCCACGTTGAATGCTACATTCGAACGTGAATCCCCCCAGTCCAGCGGCATTGAGAAACCGATTGAAATGGTGTTCTCTGTATATTTCTGACGATTATCACTGTTATCCACTTCACTGTAGTAGTTGCTGCGGGTACTGTAACTGGTGCGCTGTCTGCCAATGTTGATGTTATAACTGATCTTTTTAAAGCTATTGCTGTAGCCCAGCTGCATCTGAGTAATACGTGAATTATTACTGTAATAATCTGAAGTGCTGGCATTCAGCGAAAGTGACCCGAATGTATTAAAACTTTGGGCGATGGTCGCGCTGAACTGATTTTTCTGATTCAACGTATCCGAATAGTAAGTGGTGGTATTTTCAGCGGCCCGCCTTACACCCAGCACATCCTGCAAATCACGGAAACCTTTAGTCGAGTAGCGGTATGCCGCCAGCGTCAGATTAGTGCCGGTTGTAAAGGTTTTGCTGTAACTGGCTTCCGCACGCCAGCCGGATTGGGTTTTATTATTTTCAGCGACGGCATATGAATAAGTGGTATTGAGTCCGATAGTCCCAAATTGTGTTGCCATGACGCCACCCAGCAAATATGCCTCGTAGTCTTTCGCCAGACGAATACCGGCATTACCCGTGAATCGATTGCTTATCCCCCGTTGCAGGACACCTTCGACAAATTCGTTATCCACACTGTAATACTGCCGCACTTTTCCAAGTGCAAGTTCATAGTTCCATGAGCCAGGGCGAATAGAATCTGGCACCGCAGAATAGGGAACGGTAAAAGAGGATGTCTGCCCGTTAGCTTCAATGACCGTGACCTGAAGATCGCCCTGGCCTTTGGTATTAGACAAATCGTCGATAACAAAGGGACCTGGCGAAACCACGGTTTCATAAATGGTTTTTCCGAGCTGGCTGACCACAACGCGCGCAGTGGTACTGGCAACGCCGCGAACTTCTGGCGCATAGCCGCGTTTACCCTGAGGCATCATTCGGGTATCACTGGCGAGTTTGACGCCATTGAAAGACAGGCTGCCAAACAGGCTGCTGTTGGTATAACTGTCACCCAGCGTCACCAGGGAATTAATTGATGGCAGAGGTCGCTGTGCATTGGTGCGCACGCTGGTCCATTTATGACTGGTGCGACCGTTATTATCGGTATAGCGCAGATTTGACTGATTTCTTAATTGCCAAAGACCAATATTGGTGCCGCTGTTCAGTCCGCTCCACAGGTTTTTAGTTTTATAACCACCGGTGCTACTGGTCTCATAATAGTTGGTATTGTGCTTAACAAATAACCCCAGGCCCCCGCTGTCCCACTGAGATACCGGAATATAACCGCGTGGCTGACGGTAAAGTAAGCTCTGCGGGATCAGCAGTTTCAGTTTCTGCGTTGACTGTTCCAGTTCCCATGATGAGGCTTTTGAGAGATCGGAAAACCACATACATTGTTTACCAACAGGTATTAAGCTGACTGCATCCACTTTCAGCTGAATCAGTTTTATATCTTCAGCATTCAGGCAAGGCTGAACAGCGACATTATCACCCTCAGATTTACGGCTAAAGGTGATCTCAGTATTTTCTTTAACGAGTTTATTATTGACATAGAGATCTACGCGATAGGTTCCCGCATCCGCCGAGACAATTTTTTCGTTAAGTTTATCCAGATTCACTGATACGCCAGAACCCTGCAGCAAGCTGGGATCAAAATAGAAATCTTCAGCTAACGCCATGGGAATGTAAGTAGAGAGAATACATAAAGTTAATAGCGATGGCGTCAGTATTTTATTATTAGTGACTAATCTCATATTCATGGCTTATCCTTGCGCCCTGGTCATTGAGATAATCGACAATAACTGTCGCTCCTTTAATATCCTGGTTTTTTTTGAACAGAACACTTCCTTTAGAAAATGGTGCAATCATTTCCGCTTTTTGTTTGTAAACCTGTTTTCCGTGTTTAATTCTCACATCAATCACTGATGCATAAAATGGGGAGTTATTTTCAATGTTGATAACTGTCCCACCATTTTGTAACTGAGAATTGACATTAATTTTATCAAAAAATGTTTTACTTCCGGAGGCAATGGCAACGGGTCTGTAAAAAACCTTCACACGGTTTTTTAACATGATTAGCATTTTATTCTTTTGCTGAGCACTTTCTTCACCCGCATTCACCGGGGGTATTTGCAGAAAATTAAAGTAAAAAACAGATTCCCGGTCCTGCGGCAAATTTCTGCTGCCATTAAAGGCAATACGGAGCACCTGCCCGCCGTTTGCTGCAATTCTAAAGAGTGCCGGCGAAGCATAAAACGGAGCCTTACCTGTTGTGGGTGTTGACTCAGTATCTCCATCATCCAGCCATGTTTGCACCGCATAAGGAATGATATCTTTATTACGAAATTCAACGTCTACTGAAGCGTTATCTGAGGGATAAATAATCCGGTTGCCAATCATAGTGACACTGGCAGATGCCATTACAGAGAGTAGTGATAATATTAACAACAGAAATAGACCAGTTGTTTTTCTAATCAGATTGCGATTATTAAACATATGAACATTAAACTCATAATTTTTTCAGATATCAGTGGCACGCCGCATGATATAAAATAAGATGGCAGCGTTCTGCCATCTTGCGATTATTTAACGCTTACTGATAAGTCACTGCATATTGCAGTGAAGCCGCAACAGTACCTGCTGTAGCAGCATCAGACGCATAATATTGAGCGGTATATGTCGCGGTCGAAGCAGTGTCACCTGCAGCTAAAGTCAGATCGCCTTCGGCCGTATAGGTTGAACTTAAGTTAATCTCAGTACCTTCTGTATCCAGAATTTGAACTGTTACGTTTTCTGCTGTACCAGTATTACCTAAAGTGCCATTGGTCGTTTCAACCAAATTGCCGACAAATACCGTGCTAATAGCTGTTGAGTCAGTACTACCTGTGCAACCGCTCACACCCATTTCGAACGTCGTCGCGCCCGCTACGTCACCTGACGCAGATAAATTAGACGTTGAGACAGTAGGTAATAAAATAATTGGCGCAGTGTCATTACCATTTACGGTCAATGAACAGGTTTCATCAGTGACTTCACCCTGAAACGAAATAGTGTTATCAGATACAGCAGACGCCGTCATTGAATAACCCGCTACCAGCAAACCACAAGCCACTAAAATTTTCTTATTCACGTCTTTTCTCCGTTAGATTAATTTCCTTCTGGCAGGTCCCATAGCGGGTTGCGCTGCCAGTGCCAGTCACTATAAAGTCACGAGCTTTTTCGGCAATCAATCTCGTCAAGAACGTATAAATTAGTGAATTATTCTTCTGATGTGAGTTATTTAAAACACTAACTCACTAAATTGATGTAGATCCGTTTTCCTGGCAGAGAAATAATCTGCAATTTTCATTAACATCTAGAAAACATTTCCCATCTTTACGATTTCCTAACTAGGAATATTCTAAATATAATTAAACGATTACCTATAAACTGCGTTATTAATATAATTAATAGATCGCAAAATAATCATTCTGCGTGTTATTTAAGCGGGAGATATTAATTACAACCAGATTGAATATTTTCAGAATGATATTTATGTCAGGGCTGAGTAAATATTGATGTCGCTCAAGAATCACTAAAAACGCTCAAAAGGCAAAACCATGGCGACATTGATGTCCTTTAGACAAGCAGATGCGAGATAGAAGATGGAAATCATGAGAGATGAAAATAAAGCGGATTGACCCGATGATGAAGGTAAAAAGAAGAAAGGGGCACAAGGCCCCTGTCTGACACACTCAGGAAGTGATTTTATCGATATCCACCGGCCTGCCGTAAAACCAGCCCTGTCCGACAATGCGGGGATATTCTTTCAGGAAGAAGTCCGCCTGATGCTGTTCTTCTATTCCTTCCACAATAATGGTCGCACCGGTCTGTGCGAGCATTTCCAGCATCATTTTCAACATTTTGAAACTAACTGACTGGCTGCCAATAGAATCAGTGAAGATCTTGTCAATCTTAATAAAATCAAACGATAACTTGCTCAGATAATCCAGATTGGAATAACCGGTACCGAAATCATCCAGCGCAATGCGGTAGCCGTAATCTCTCAGCCGGGCTAATGACTCTTTAAGCAGCCTATGGTCGGCTGTCGAACGTTCCGTGATTTCTAAGACGATTTGCTTACGGTGAAGCCTGCTTTTATCGACCTCTTCTTCGAGAAAAACCCTGAAATCCGTCTCAGTCACATCCGCAGTAGTGATATTAATACTCACAAATAAAGCTTTATTGTCACGCAGAAGTGGGGCGATTTCTGTCAGCGTCCGCGTGACGACAGACCGGGTAAGCGCCTTAATCTGGTGCGTCGATTCTGCCAGTTTAATGAACACATCCGGTGATATATTGTCGCCGTTTACCTCTTGCCAGCGGGCCAGCGCTTCGTACCCAATCAACCTGCCGGTGTCAATATCCACAAAGGGTTGATAGTTGATATAAATGTCATCCCGGCTGATCGCCATCCTGAGTTTATTCTGTAATGAACGGGTATTACTGATGTATTGGCGGAGTGCGAAGGTAAACATTCCACCGGCTGTGAATGCTGCCAGAATAATAAATACTCTCGCCGTGGCTGAAAGGGAAAAAAGTCCGATCTGAGTATTTCTTGCCATAACGCAAATATCATATCGTTTACTGCATTCCGTGAAGCGGGCTTGCTGCCACCACGCAAAACCTTGCATTTCGTTAACATCCCGCACCAGGCCGGCGGAGTCGCCAAACAGCCTGAAGATATGGTCGTGCCGGTGGTTGATCAGCACGGCACCGAAGCCATTGTATGGAACATAAATGTCACGAAATGCGGCCGGTGTCGGGAAAAGCAGAACGTTCTTTGATTCCATCATATCGGCGGTGATCCGCGGGTCGATAATGCCGCTGAATGATGTCCATATGCGCTGACCATAACGGGTGATGGTATCGGGAACCGACATCATCACCGGCTCCGGTAAACGGCCACGCATCGCCGTACATTTCAGCTGGTGATCACGGATGTAGCCAATATCTGAGATAAATATAGAGGTAAATGAGAGATAACGAATTTCATCGAGAAATTTATCACTGCATGTTTCATCGCGTATGGCATTCACTTTACTGACGATTTTACCGGACTCATCAGCAACTTCCAGTCCGCGCGTCATGATGTGTCGGGCATAGGAAGCCAGATAGTCGCGATCATACGTCGCGATGACGAGATGTGTGACAATCAGGATAAATGTGGCTACCAGCAAGGTACCTGACAGAAATAATAAAGGCCGGCCAACAGATTTTGCGGTTTTCATGGTTTGCCTGAAATGAAAGTATTGATGCAATATTATTTTAAAGAAACCGGCGGATAGTCGCCAAACTTGCTTCCGCCAAGTGCCATTAACTGACTGAATGCCACATTATTACTCACTTTCAGTTTATGCATAATGATGTGCTTCACCCGGCTGATGCGTCGATATTGGGTTTTCATTTTCGTCGCAATTTCAGTAATGCTCATTTGCTGGCTGAACATAATCAGCACTTCCCATTCATAGTCGCTCAGCATTTCGAAATCGTAACGAAGTTTTCTGTCTTCGTAAAAGAGTACGCTCACCATGCTCGTTGCATTAAGGATTTGCGCTGCAGAAGCGCGGCAGCCTTCAACACCTAATTGTTTCATATAGATAGCATCTGCATTACTCTGAATCAGTAAAGCAGGAATTTCAATTTCAGTATGAATAATCATATCAATGGCGGGGAATTGCGCTTTTAGTTTTCTTAAGAAATCCAGGCCTTCAATAATAGACGTATTGGCATCATAAACCTCACTGAAAACCACATCTAACTTTCGTAATTCCAGCAAAGACTTGAGGGATATGAAATTAGAAAGTGCGCCTTCAATAATAATATCACTCTCCTCTCTCAGGATCTGCGACATTACATCGCTGACCATCGAAAGTGGCTCCATAATTGCCACTTTCTCTCTTCTTTTCCACGCCATTAATTATTCCTTACTTTGATTAATTCCTCGCTTTATTTTATCAAGTCACTTTTGGAATTTTGATCTGGGAATAAATTTTAAGATTAGGTTAATAATTTCGAAAAAACCAGCGAGCGCGGAAAATATTCCAAATAATGTCAGTTGTTTGTATTATTTCAGGACAAAAATCTGCCGGGATCCTGACAAAACAAATTTTAAACAAGATAGCAATAGATTTGTAACTAAGAATATTCTTATTGAATTTAAACCAATAAACAAAAAAAACCACCGGCTGTAATGGCCTCAACATTCGCAGTAACTGACACTCCTGAGGCCATTCAGGTGGAAATCTTGATACTGAGCAGGTCTGCCAAAACCTCTGCCTGTCAACTCAGAACAACTCCCTGTGCCTTGTGGACGACTCTGTCGCACATTGATCAATCATGGCTGACCAGAATCATTATCAATTCACTCAGGGACTTAAGGTCGATAACGCAGCAAGTTTTTGCGTTATCGTGAACATCCCGCCGGATGATTATTTCTGTCAGACGCTGCCGTCCCGGCAAAAACTGCGTTCCTAAAGATTTGCGCCGCTCCGCTTTGCAGCTTATACGACAGCACTCCGTGGATGTTGATCCCAGACAGGCTGCTGAGAAGCTGCTGGTGGTTTTTCCGTTTCAGGTTGTTCCAGAGTCATTAGGCAGTCATGGACTATGCTCAGTAATTTGCCTACGATAATTCCCATAAAAAACCTCCAGAAATTCTGTCACCTGTGACAATGAAGAATTCACGGATACCGCATTCTTCAATCCTCAGATTGGATGCAAAAAAAGTTTTTATCACCACTTCGGCAAATCGATCTTCAGGGTCTCCATTAAATACGCCACAAACACCCGCACTTTGCTGTTCGCCATTTGCCTGGTCGCAAAGACCGCGCTCACCGGCATCGCACCTCTCGTAAACTCCCGCAACAGGGGAACCAATGCCCCAGACGCTAAATCGGGTCCAGCCAGCCATGCGGGTAATTGCGCGATGCCCATTCCGGAAAGGGCGGCGGCGCGTTGCTGTTCGCCATCGTTGCTGCGAAAACGCCCCTGCGGAATATGAATTATCGGCTTACCTTGTTCATCGAGGAAGTGCCACGGGTGGACGCCACGGCCGCCATTAAACACAATGCACTGGTGATTGCCCAGTTCGGCAGGTGAGCTTGGAGCACCGTGCCTGGCCAGATAGCCCGGACTGCCTACGGTGATCAGAGGACTTTCCGCAAGCTTGCGTTGTGTTAAGGCAGAATCTTGCAGTTCACCGTGGCGGATTGCGATGTCGATATTCTCCTCAATCAAATCAATATGTCGTTCGGAGACGCGCAGTTCAATGTTTAGCGCCGGATAGCGCTCAAACAGTGCAGGCAGGCGTGGAACGATATAGAAACGGCCAAAAACCGGTGCGACAGATATTCTCAACGTGCCCGCCGCTTCATCCGCGCCATATTTAACGCTGGATTCCAACTGGTCGTACTCATCAAGTAAACGCAATGCGCCGTCATAAAACTCTTTACCCGCGTCGGTCAATGCAATTCCGCGCGATGAACGTTTCAGCAACTGATGGTTGAACTGGTTCTCCAGCGCGGCGATTTGTTTGCTGACGGCAGATTGCCCAATGCCTGCTTCTTTGGCCGCTGCGGAGAAACTCTCGCACTCCACTACGCGCATAAACAGCCGGATGGCATCAAGTCGATCCATTAGGTAGTCCAAAATAGAATAGATGGTATTCCATTAAGCCATCTGGTTGCTGAAATTGGAATGGTTTAACGTCTTCTCACACCCCCTATATGTGAGAACATCATGAACAAAACACATCATCCATTAACCGGGCATGACCGTCTGCATGTCGTGCAATTCCTGGCTGAACAACAAGACCTCCGAAACAATTTTGCCGGGACAATGCGCGAGTTTTATGACGCTATGTGCGAGCAAACGCCGCTGGCAGAAGGTGTGCGCTGCGAACAAAACGATGCCTCGGGATATTGGCTGCACCCGCAAGCCACCCGCAGCGAATGCGTCATTGTCTTTATTCATGGCGGTGCCTATATGCTCGGAAGTGCGCGGGCGTATCGTGGATTAGCCAGCCAGTTAGCGGTGCGTACCGGCTATTCAACCTTTGTATTGGATTATCCACTGGCACCGGAACATCCCTTCCCTGCTGCACCGGATAAGGTGAACGAAGTGCTGATGGAGTTGATAAACAGCGGTGTTAACCAAATTGCGTTGGTTGGTGATTCGGCTGGCGGAGCGCTCTCGCTGGTGGCTATGCAAAATCCGCAGCTGGCGGAGAAGGTCCGGTCAGCGGTGGTGTTTTCGCCCTGGACCGATCTGACATTTAGCGGCGCATCTTTCAATGATCCCTCGATGCGTGACCCTATTTTCCAGCCGTCAATTTTGCAAGATGCTGCGCTTGAGTACCTGCAGGGCGGTATGGTTAAGGATGAACGTGCATCGCCACTGTTCGCCCGGTTCGACACACTGCCGCCGCTGGCGATTCAGGTAGGTAGCGAGGAGCTATTGCTTGATGACGCAATTCGCTTTGCGGAAAAAGCGGCAGAATTGGGGGGTGTGGTGCAACTGGATATCTATGAAGGAATGCATCACGTGTTCCAACGTGATATTCGTTTGGATGCATCGCGCCATGCATTGGATGCGGCAGCAGAATTTATTTGCCAGCACCGTTAAATTGTGTGATTCAGATGGTCCCCAAATGAACATCATACTTAGCACTAAGGTCTGACATCAGGCAGGCTTTAGTGCCAGGCAGTGTTAGCTTTTTTATCAAGCAATAGAGGCCAGATTTGTCTACGGGCTCGGGGGGAACTCCTGAGTTCTGTGGACACAATCTCGCAAAGAACCGAATTTATGATGCTCTTTCTGGCTGCCTGATCAGGCCCGGGTAGCGCATGGCATTACTGGCGGCATGCGCTGACTCTGTAAATCTCAGCAACGACCTGCCTGGTTGCCTCTTCGATCGTTCCTTCGTTACGGCACATAAACCAGCCGTGCTCCGCGATTTCCCGCCCGAACGCCCCGCTACAGGCGACATGCTCTTCCAGCTGATGAATCACCGTACTACCCAACCCACGCGATCGGGCTGCGGCCCTTGCCCACGAAATTTCAGGCGCAGTCACGACCCCGACATGCAGGTCTGGCGTTCGTACGTTTCGCTCAATGTTAATCTGTAAAATCTCTGCAAACGGCACCATCCGGCGAAACGCGGCATCAGACGGGTACCAGCGGTCCATCAGGATAATGCTGTCCGCGGGCTGTTTAGTCAGCACGTGCCGGGAAATCCAGGCACGGCTGTCAGCAAAGCGTTCACACACTTCACGTTCCAGATCCAGCGTGGGATTTCTGGCGAGTTGATTCACGAGAACCATGGTTTCCCCCCTGAAGGGATCGCTTTTTTTCTCGCTAAGCCGGACCACCTTTTTGTTGTCGGCCCTGAGTACTTTCGTAATGGCCTCCAGCAAGGTGGTTTTACCGGCGCCCTTGGGCCCGTCCAGAGTAATAAACAGCTGACGACTCATTCGTGAAATGACGAGTGACAGTCTGTTTTTGTATTGCTCAAATCTGGCAAAAGCATCTTACTTCCTTCGAATTAGGGTCATTGCCCATGTTTACCGGGCTGTGCGGCGTAGTTTAAGGCATCCGACGGGAAAACGGAAAACGCCCGCGTTAAGGCTGTTATTTAAGCGGGCAAGTGCTGACGGGTAGTTATGATCGGTGAAATCAGCGTGTCGATGTACCGCTACCCTGCTTTACATAAAATCAGACGCCTTCAATTAATACAAAGGTTCCGGTTACAGCACCTGAGCGGATTGCTCTGGCAGCCTGATAGCCGGGACTCTCATAAAAACGCTTTGCCCCGGCAAAGGAGGCAAACTCAAAAACGACGTGCCTTTCATACGATTCGCCCTCCAGATTTTCAGACTGACCGGTGCCGGCAATCAGCTCAGGACTGAATTCCTGCATTGCCTCTCCGGCGGCTTTGGCATATTCCGCATAAACAACGGGATCCGTGACATTAACATGAGCGATTAAATAACCTTTTTTCATTTTTATTTATCCTTCGTAAACGGGGGTGTATTTGAGGGTGAAGCACCTAAACAGGGTGTGAAGACAGTCTATTGCGTATTACATTAGGCATAAATACCCCAATAATGAACGCACTGTTATCCGGATGAGTAACAATGAAAAATCTTGATGCACTGACTATTTTCGTGCGCGTGGCAGAAATGAAAAGCTTTACGCTGGCAGCCGAAAGCCTGGGAATTCAGAAAGGACGCGCTTCAATGGTGGTGCGGGAGCTTGAGCAAGAGGTAGGCGCGACGCTTTTGCACCGCACCACGCGAAACGTGCAACTGACCGAAGATGGCCGCATTTTTTATTCGCGCGCACGCGACCTGCTGGCGGAAGCAGAGGAATTGCAGTCCATGTTTTCCCATGGCGGCGTGTTACTGCGCGGGCGTTTACGTGTTGATATGCCTGCTATTCTGGCGCAAAGCGTCATTATCCCCGCACTACCACAACTGCTGAATGCTCACCCGGAATTCGAACTTGAGCTTTCCAGTACTGACCGCCGTGTTGATCTGGTTCTGGAAGGATTTGATTGCGTAATTCGTCTGGGTCCCCTTGTGGATGAGACGCTGATTGCCCGGCCGCTGGGGCAACTCCGCATGATCAATGCGGCGAGTCCGGACTATCTGGAACGATTCGGTGTACCGCAGACGCTTGATGACCTTGTTCATCAGGGACACAAGATGGTGCATTACCTGCGCAATTTCGGTTCGAAACCTGAAGGATGGGAATATCCGTCAGCTGAGGGTTACAAATCGCTGATGTTACCCGGCACGATGACAGTCAACAGCGTACCCGCCTACCATGAAGCAGGGCTTGCGGGGTTGGGCTTAATTCAGGGAGGTTATTCCGCACTCCTCCCCCATATAAAACGTGGAACATTGGTTGAAGTCCTTCCCCATCTGCGGCCCCGGCCGCTGAATGCCTCTTTCGTCGTTGCGCACCGGCGCAATCTGTCGCAACGCGTGAGAGCCTTTATGAGCTGGACGGAAGAAGTACTGAAACCTTACTTTGACTCGTGTCAGTGAGGATGCGGGCAGGAACAAGGTGATACTGCACATCACTCACCTTCTCTATCCCTATAGCGTAATTATTTCACTTAATTACGCGAATTATCATCCAAAACCGGGCCGATAATATCGAACTCCGCATACGCGGCGTTGTATTCCTTGCAGCAGCCCGACAACTGGACATAAGTGAAATTATGATCCGCACTGGACGGCACACTGATAATTAATAACGATGTCAGTAAGTTAACCGCTAAAAAGGCACTCATTCGTCTTGATTTTATTGAGGTTTCCTTGCATCTTTACACTGTTGTTATTAATAACAGTAAACTCAGCAAGGAAATAAAATGAGTGCCTCAATTCATAAAGTCATTGGCTACAATATTATGCAGTTTTTCAATGACGCTTTCAGCAATTCAACGCTCGTTGATATTAACGACGTTGATCGTTTCAGCAGCATTTGCTATCAGGAATTATCTCTGGAAAATGGCTGTTCGATCCGCTTTACCCGCTGGCGGGCCGATGCCATGCCCTTTTACATCATACTTTTTAATGAAAAGGGGCGTTATATATTTGAGTTAGATTTATCCATGTTGCTCTTCCGCAATGATCAATACACATGGCATTTAAAATCCCCGCAACACAAAACCACACTCAGCGCGTTGATTGAACATTTAGGCGAAACCGGCAGATTCCCTGTGGAATATATCGAATCCATAAGGCAGCAAAAAGAACGGCTACAGTCGGGAATTAATACCCCCAAAAATGGTTTTACCTTCCTCGATGAGGTCAGCTGGAATATCTTAACCCCCCGGCTCCTGCATCTGGTCAGCAGCGTTTTCACCCACCACGGCATTAACAACATTTCTTATAATGCCCCTGTTCTGCCAGAAGCTCGTGATGATGAAGAAGAGTACGAAGAATATCGCCGTCGCGTCCGCCGTGGACAAAATGCCCTCAAACTGAAACTTTTTGAGCTTTATGATAGCCAGTGCGCTATCACCGGCTGTCCTGCTGTAGAAGTCCTTGAAGCCGCCCATATCGTCGGCCATGCCGAATCCGGCATTAACCATTCTGCCAATGGCTTACTGCTGCGGGCTGACATCCATATTCTGTTTGATAAACGGCTGTTAAAGATAGACCCGACAACATTCAAAGTCGTTTTAAATGAATCCCTGAAAGGGACCGGTTACTGGACGTTAAATGGCAAAAAGCTTCGCAAACGCAATGACGGGTCACACCCGTCTGCGGAATATCTGGCACAGCATTTCTCTTTTGGTACTTCTGTGGAATAAGTCCGCCGGATAATGACCTGTCAATAATAAAGCCCGCACACTGGCGGGCTATATTATTTTTATCACCTCATCACCTGTCAGGCATGGGCGATTTTTTTCGCATCCAGCGCTTTATGGATGGCGGCTTCCAGTTCGTTGATTTCAAACTTCGCCACGTAACCGTCGGCACCGACTTTGCGTACGTGATCTTCGTTGGCGCTGCCGGATAATGAGGAGTGAATAATCACCGGAATATTTTTCAGGAATTCATCGCGCTTGATATTCAGCGTCAGGGTGAAGCCGTCCATTTCCGGCATTTCCAGATCGGTTAATACGAAGGAGATTTTATCGGCAATCGGTACCCCTTCGGCTTTGCATTCTTCGGCCAGTTTGCGGATTTTATTCCAGGCTTCCAGACCCGTCACATGCATCTGCGCCGGGATCTCCATCATGTTCAGACCTTTTTCCAGCATCTGACGGGCAACTTTCGAATCCTCGGCGACAATCGCCACCGTGCCCGGTTTCAGTTTAAATGCGCTGGTCCGCTTTTTATCCATGTCGATATTGCTGTTCGGAATAATGTCATGGAGGATTTGTTCCACGTCCAGCACCAGCGCCAGACGGGTGCTGGATTTATCGGTATCCAGACGCGCAATACTGGTGATGTTACGGCTTTTCACCCCGGCTTCGGCGGCCAGAACCTGGCTCCATTCCAGACGCACGATGTCGTCAACGGATTCCACAGCAAACGCCTGAGTGCTACGCGCGTACTCCGTCACCAGCAGGATATTCAGACCGGTTTTCGGCACACAGCCGACGACGGCAGGCAGGTCGATGACCGGAATAATTTCGCCACGAATGTTCGCCATGCCCATCATCGGCGAGGCCATTCCGGCAGCCTTGGTCAGGGTTGGCATCGGCACGATTTCGCGCAATTTAAAGACGTTGATACCAAAAAGTTCAGACTGCTCGTCGTCAGGCGATGTCCCCAGACGGAACAGCAAAAGTTCAAACCGGTTTGATGAAGTGAGATTAGTTCTCTCATCAATTTCTTTCTGAAAATTATCCATACTTTCCCCATGGCTTTTGTTATTTGTTTTTGACTGTGTTTGCGCTGTACGTCATTCGGAAAATAAGGAATTCCATTCTCTTTTTTCTCAGAGGGACTGTTTATTTATCGGCTGGTCAGGGGAAATTCTTTATAGCGGGGGAAAAATTGAACGGGAAAAGATCCCGGTATCGCCAGGGATACCGGGTGAAACAGGTCAGCCGCCGATTTTCACCAGCGTGCGCCCCTGAATTTTGTTACTGAGGAAATCCGCCGCAACGGCCGGAGCCTGTTCCAGCGTAATTTCCGTTGCTGCCTGCTGATAGAAACTTTCCGGCAGCGTGTTCTGCAGACGCTCCCAGACCGCCGCACGGCGCTCCGCAGGCACGGAAACGGAATCCACGCCCTGCAGCCGGACATTACGCAGGATAAACGGCATCACGGTGGTCGGCAGGTTGAAGCCCCCCGCCAGACCGCAGGCCGCCACGCAGCCGCCGTAGTTGGTTTGTGCCAGCACTTTCGCCAGCACTTTATCCCCGACGGTATCCACCGCCCCCGCCCAGAGTTGTTTTTCCAGCGGACGGGTTTCGGCAAAATCATCCCGTGAGAGGATCTCGCTGGCACCGAGTTTACGCAGGTAATCATGAGTCGATTCGCGACCCGTCACCGCCGCCACGGTATAGCCGAGCGTATGCAATAACGCGACTGCCGTGCTGCCGACGCCGCCGCTGGCACCGGTGACCAGCACCGTGCCGCTTTCCGGCGTGACGCCCGCCTCTTCCAGCGCCATCACGCACAGCATGGCGGTGAAACCGGCTGTGCCGATAATCATCGCGTTACGTGCAGCCAGCCCTTCCGGCAATGCCACCAGCCAGTCGCCTTTAACACAGGCCTGCTCAGCCAGACCGCCCCAGTGCGTTTCGCCCACACCCCAGCCGGTCAGAATGACAGATTGCCCGACGGAAAAACGCGGGTCATTGCTGTGGCTCACGTGGCCGGCGAAATCAATGCCCGGCACCATCGGGAACTGGCGGATGATTTTGCCCTGACCGGTGATTGCCAGCGCATCTTTATAATTCAGACCTGACCAGCTGATATCCACCAGCACGTCGCCTTCCGCCATCTGCGGCAGTGCGATGTCTTTCACGGCGGCCAGGGTGGCCTTATCTTGTTGCTCGAGAACCAATGCTTTCATTTTTGTCCCTTTATGATTTCAGGCGTTTGACGTTTTTGTCGTGAGTGATGCGATGACTCACGTCATGATTGCAGGTGCTGTTTTTCGAATTTATGCGTAAGAAATTACTGAATGCTGTGGCGGAAATACGCCCAGAACTGATTAAGCGGGTCGGCAGAACGGAACAGTTTTGCGCGCATCACCGCCCCCTCCCAGCCGGACCAGAATATCTGCGCCAGTTGCGCGGTCTGAGTGGTGCTGGTGATATCTCCCGTCTGCCGGGCTTCCTCCAGGCACGCGGCGATGCGGATTTCCCACTCGCCTAAAATGGCTTTCAGCGTTTGCGGAAAATCGTCCGGCAGCAGCGGGGACTCCTGCAATAAATTGCCGACCAGACAGCCGCGTCTGAATTCAAACTTCGCCATTCCCTGCCCGGCATGCGCCACAAAATCATCGATGCGTTGCAGCGGCGGCAGCTCAGTATTGAGCAGAAATTTATCGAGTTTATGGGCGAAAAACGATCCGTAAGCCATCAGCACGGCCATGCCGAAATCCTGCTTACTTTTGAAATAGTGATAAAACGAGCCTTTCGGCACCGCGATATTTTTGATCACCGTGTCAATGCCCGCCGACAGGTAACCCGTTTCTGTGATGACTTCCAGACCCGAACGGATCAATGCCTCACGGGTATCCGTGAACTCGCGTTCCGTTCTTGGCGGACGCCCGCGACGGGGCCTGATATCAGTTGTAAGGGTCTCACTCATCATTTAGACCGATCGTTTTTTAATTGCGGAAAGCGTACGCCCAATTGTTCAGACAGGCAACCCCGCCGCGGTGTCTGCCGATAAAAACCTGCAAAACAAAAAGCCCGCACCGGGTCACCGGAGCGGGCTGAGACAAAAGCTAAAGTATGTTGTAACTATTTTATGCTCACCGCCTCGCGAACGGATCCCTGCACGCTGTAACGGTTGGTTTTGAACGGAATATCTAAACGCTCGCGTAGCGTCGTGGCTTCCGACGGATGCCAGTAGCCGCGTGCTGCCAGCACCGGTAACACCAGCCGGGTAATGTCGTCCAGCGCCTCGGTCAGCACCGGGCCACTGATGATGAATCCGCTGGCACCGCCCTCTTCCACCCAGCGGATCAGCCGGTCGGCCACCTGCTCCGGCGTGCCGAAGAATTCGCCGCGCGGCAACGTGGCCTGATACGCCACTTCCCGCAGCGTGAGGTGCTCTTCCCGCGCCCGTTTCTTGATGCTGTCGGTGGTGGAGCGGAAGGTGTTCTGCCCCAGATCACCCAGATCCGGGAACGGGCCGTCGGGCGGATACTGGCTGAAATCGTGGTGGTCGAAGAAACGGCCGAGATACGCCAGCGCATCGTCCAGTGACAACAGCGACAGCAGATACTGATATTTCGCCTCGGCTTCTTGTTCGGTTTTGCCAACAATCGGGCTGATACCGGGGAAGATGCCCACCGGATGACGGCCATTTTTGCTGACCTGTGCCTGTAATTTTGCCGCGTATTCCTGCGCTTCTTCCAGGGAACGGGCATTAGTAAACACCGCATCGGCGGATTTACCTGCCAGCGCGATCCCGGCATCTGAAGCGCCTGCCTGGAAAATCACCGGCTGTCCCTGCGGCGAACGCTGGATATTCAGCGGCCCTTCCACCGAGAAAAACTGTCCCTGATGATTGAGTTTATGCAGCTTTGCGGCATCGAAGAACACGCCGCTTTCGCGATCCCGCACAAAGGCGCCGTCTTCCCACGAATCCCACAGCCCCTGCACCACGTTGATGTACTCCTCGGCAATCTGATAGCGCAGTGCGTGTTCAGGGTGATCTTTACCGAAGTTTTTCGCTGAACCGGCCAGCGGCGATGTCACCACATTCCAGCCAGCCCTTCCCTGACTGATGTTGTCGATGGATGCCAGCTGACGCGCCACGGTAAAGGGATCGCTGTAGGAGGTCGAAATGGTGCCCGCCAGCCCGATGCTGTGCGTCGCTGACGCCAGCGCCGACAGCAACGCCACCGGCTCGAAACGGTTGAGAAAATGCGGCAGCGATTTTTCATTGATATGCAGACCGTCGGCCACAAACAGGAAATCAAAACCGGCGGCTTCCGCGCGCAGCGCCAGATCGCGGAAATACGGGAAATTAACACTGGCATCCGCAGGCGCTTTTTCGTGACGCCACGAATTCATGTGGCCGCCGGCACCGTGCAACATCAGACCCAGCTTGATACTTTTTGAATGGCTCATGAAATCTCCTTACAGCTGGCCAGCCAGCAATTCGATGGATTTGAGACGCACATCGGCCTCGGTCAGTGGGGTATGAATGATAAATTCGTTCACGCACAGGCGGCGCTGGATATCGCGCAGTTGCTGATGGATATCGCCCGGCGTGCCGTGCAGCACGCTGATTTGCTGTTGTTCGATATGGTATTGCGTCGCGCCGGACTGCCGCACAAAGGCTTCCGCCTGTTCGCGGGAGCCGACGGTGACATGGCGGTCGCCCACCGTGACGCGGAAATTATGTCGTCCGGCCACCTTTTCAGCGGCCAGCTCGCGGGTTTCAGCCGCCAGCACCGCCAGACTGACCAGCGCCTGCCCTTGTCCGGCGGAATATTCGTGGAAGGCCAGCACCGATTCGGTCATCGCTTCGGCGGAGGCATTGATAAAACCGGCGAACACAAAGTTCCAGCCCAGCGACGCCGCCAGACGGGCGCTTTCTTTGCTGGCACCGAGCAGAAATCGCTGCGGCGCAACCGGCGGACGCGGCAATGCACGGGCTTCGGTGCCCGCCAGATGATCATCAAGATGCGTCAGATAATGCGTCAGTTGCTGTAACTGCGCCGGGAAACCGGGCGCTGATTCGGCCGGTGCATGGGCGCGTAACGCTTTGGTCGACAGCGGTAAACCGCCGGGCGCTTTGCCGATGCCGATATCCACGCGATCCGGAGCCAGTGATGACAGCAGGTGGAAATTTTCCGCCACTTTATACGGGCTGTAATGTTGCAGCATCACCCCGCCGGAACCGATGCGCAGCCGGGAGGTGTGCGCCAGCAGCCAGGCAATCAGCACTTCCGGCGAACTGCCCGCCAGTTTTTCAGCGTCGTGATGTTCCGATACCCATAAACGGTGATAGCCCAGCCGTTCGGCGGCCTGCGCAAAGGTCAGCGTGGCATTCAGTGCCTGCGCCGCCGTCTGCCCTTCATTAATCGGGCTTTGGTCTAATAAACTCAGTCGGTAATTCACCTGGGTATTCCTTTTTATCCGTCGTGATAAAAAGAGTTCCATGAAATAAGGGTAAAGCTAAATAATAAAAACACGTTTCTATAGTCAGTATTTTGCTATGCACCGCGCTGTGCAAAATGACTATAAATTATAGCGACTGAGTATTTAGTTATTCTCACCGTGCTGACTAGCATGAAATGACCTGCTACCTCTCCTGAGCACGCATTATCAGACAATAGGGTTATTTCGCTATGAGCATTTCACTTGCAGAAGACACGAAAAATATCACCTCCGGCACCCCGTCAGGATTAGAAGAAACACTTATCGCTTATCGCCGTGAATTACATCAGCACCCTGAATTATCCAATCAGGAATTTGTGACCACGCAAAAAATAACGGAGTGGCTGAATGCCGCCGGGATCCGCATTTTATCACTTGGCCTGAAAACCGGCGTCGTTGCAGAAATCGGCCCGCAGACCGGACCGGTGGTGGCGTTGCGCGGTGACATCGATGCCCTGCCGATTGAAGAAGCCTCCGGCGTGCCGTTCAGTTCGCAACAGCCCGGCGTGATGCACGCCTGCGGCCATGATTTCCACACCTCGGTGATTCTCGGCGCGGCTTATTTACTTAAAGCACGCGAAGACCAGCTCCCCGGCCGCGTGCGGCTGTTTTTCCAGCCTGCCGAGGAACGGTTTGGCGGCGCATCGCAACTGATCAAAGCCGGTGCGCTGGTCAACGTCGATGCGATTTTCGGCCTGCACAATGCGCCGGAACTGCCGGTCGGAACCTTTGAAACCAAAGGCGGCGCATTTTATGCCAACGTTGACCGCTTCCAGATCACCGTCACCGGCAAAGGCGCGCACGCCGCTCATCCCGAAGAAGGCACTGACAGTATTGTCACCGCCAGCCATATCGTGACCGCGCTGCAAACCGTGGTCAGCCGCAACGTCAGTGCGCAGGATGCGGCGGTGGTCAGCGTCACCCGCATCGAAGGCGGCAATACCTGGAATGTGTTGCCGCAAACGGTCGAACTGGAAGGAACGGTGCGCACCTACAGCAGCGTTATCCGCGAACAGATCCCGCAGCGGATCCGCAAGGTGATCACCGGCGTGGCTGAGGCCCTGGGCGCGAAAGCGGAACTGCACTGGTTCGGCGGGCCGCCTGCTGTGGTGAATACGCCACGCTGGGCGGATTTTGCCTTACAGGCGGCCGCTGATTTTGGGTATAACGCGCAAGTGGCGCAGGCGCAGATGGGCGGTGAAGACTTTGCTTTTTATCTGCATCATGTGCCTGGGGCGTTTGTCAGCATCGGCTCGGCCAGCGATTTCGGATTGCATCATCCGCAATTTAATCCGGATGAATCGGCCATTTATCCGGCGGCCAATTATTTTCAGCAGTTAGCGGAAAAAGCACTGCGGGAATTAAGCGAAAAATAACCTTTTCATTCCTGATCTTATTCTCTCATGCCCGGTTATTCCGGGCATTTTTCGTGGTTATTTTATGCCGTCATGTATTTCTACTTTATCTCTTTGATTATTTAATTTTGTTGTTTTACATCCCTGTAACACTCGGGAATAGTGAAAACGTCACCACACGATAATCACCATAAACAATAAGAATGCAGGGTAAACAGAATAATGATGAAACATAGCGCCACTTTCACCGCGACCACCATCGCCGCATTATTGAGTTTTTCTGCGGTGGCACAGGCCGCGCCGGGAATAGATCTGATTGCCAATGAAACGCCAATTCATACGCCGAAAAGCGCTGAAGCCGCAGCCAAAATTCCGGCCAATTTTAAGTTTGTTGAACCGGGCACGCTGACTGTGGCGCTGGCGGTTCTCGGCAGCGCACCGCCGTTCGGCCTGTATGCCCGCGACAATAAAACCGTGATCGGCAGCGAAGCGGATATCGCCCGTCTGGTCGCCGACGGTTTGGGCCTGAAACTCAAAGTGGTGCCCGCCTCGTGGGAAGACTGGCCGCTCGGCGTCACCTCCGGAAAATACGATGCGGCGATCTATAACATCACCGTCACCAAAGACCGCAAAACTAAGTTTGATTTCGCGACCTATCGTCAGGACACGCTGGGCTTTTACGTGAAAAGTGACAGCAAAATCACGTCCATTACTTCTGCGCCGGACATCGCCGGTAAACGCATTATCGTCGGCTCCGGCACCAATCAGGAAGCGGTGTTGCTGGCCTGGGACAAAGAGAATCAGGCCAAAGGATTACCGGCGCTCAAGCCGCAATATGTCACCGATGACGCCGCTGCGACGCTGGCGATCCAGTCCGGTCGTGCCGATGCCACCTTCGGCCCTAACGTCACCGGTGCGTATAAAGCACTGCTGACCGGCAAAACCAAACTGGTCGGCACCGTACCCGGCGGCTGGCCGAAAACGGCCAATATCGCTGTCACCCTGAAAAAAGGTAACGGACTGGTGGATGCCGTACAGGCATCGCTGAACAGTGCCATCGCCAGCGGCGCTTATATCAAAGTGCTGGATCGCTGGGGTGAAAGTGTCGAGAAAATTGACCATTCAGAAATTAACCCGCCGGGACTGGGCGACTGATCAGGAGCACGAACAATGAGCGAAGACGTTTTTATTCAGATTGCGCCGGAAGACCCGCTGATTGCGCCGGTGATCGAAGGATTATTCGGTGAATATCGCGACCGCTACGGCGATTTTTTCTCAAGCCAGCCACCGGAAGATAACAGTGTGTTCTCTGCGCCCGATGGCACGTTCATTGTTCTGCTGAGAAACGGCGCGCCCATTGCGATGGGCGCATACAAACGCTACGACGAGCAGACCGCCGAGCTGAAGCGTATCTGGACTCACCGGTCGCTGCGCCGTCAGGGACTGGCGCAAAAAATCCTGCATGAACTGGAACGCCGTGCCGCTGCGTACGGTTACCGGCAGGTGTTTCTGACCACCGGTTTCCGTCAGCCGGAAGCCGTCGGACTGTATTTATCCCACGGCTATCAGCCACAGTTTGATACCCGTCTGGATCCGGAAGTGTTTTCCCGTCCGCCGTATGACGGACGCCTGCCGTTTACCAAGGCGCTGACAGCTGACGTTCCCGTCACCTGAACTGCAACCTGACAGAAAGAGAACGTTATGAGCGAAAATGCCCCTTCATCTGTACGTCATCCCCCGCTGAAAGTGGTGCCCGCGCGTTATCCGTGGCGGCTGGCCGGTGCGGTGTTTTCCGTGTTCATTCTGCTGGGGATTATCCAGTCGATTGCGACGAATTCCCGCTGGGAATGGGGCGTGTTTCGTCAGTGGTTTTTTGATCCGGTGATTTTATCAGGGCTGGGTAAAACGCTGTTGCTGACGCTGCTCGGCACGGTGTTTGGCGTGATTTTTGGCACCGTGCTGGCCCTCGCCCGCCTGTCGAAATCGTACCTGCTCAACGCCCTGGCCTGGGGGTATATCTGGCTGTTCCGTTCTCTGCCTCTGCTGCTGGTGCTGATCATCCTCTATAACTTTTCCTATCTGTACGACAACCTTTCCCTCGGCATTCCGTTCACCACGATTTCCTTTTTCAGCACGCCGACCGTCAATTTGCTGGATCAGTTTTCTGTCGCGGTACTCGGCTTGTCGCTGGTGCAGTCGGCCTATACCGCAGAAATCATTCGCGGCGGCATTTTGGGCGTAGAACACGGTCAGCATGAAGCGGCGGCGGCTTTAGGGTTACCGGCTTACCGCCGCACCTTCCGCATTATTTTGCCGCAGGCGCTGCGCTCCATTCTGCCGACCGGCTTTAACGAGGTGATCAGTCTGGCGAAAGGCACGTCGATCGTTTACGTGCTGTCGATGCCGGAGCTGTTTTACACCGTGCAGGTAATTTACAACCGCACGCAACAGGTCATTCCGTTGCTGATGGTCGCCACCATCTGGTATCTGCTGATCACCACCGTGCTATCGGTATTGCAGTACTACGTCGAACGCTATTTCGCGCGTGGCACGGTGCGGCAGGTCGCGCCAACGCCTTTGCAACGCCTGCGTCTGTGGCGTACCGCCCGTTCTTAATAAAGGGAAAACCGTATGTCTGAAGCCTTTGATTTATTCGTTAACCGCCCGGCAGACGCCCCCGCAGAACGCCTGTTTTTGCATAAGCCGCAGGCCGCCACCGTCGGGCGTATCGATATCCATAATCTGAGCAAATACTACGGCGCACACAAAGCGCTGGATAATGTCAGCCTGAGCATTGAGCCCGGCACCGTGACCGTGATCCTCGGCCCTTCCGGCTCGGGGAAATCCACGCTGCTGCGCACTATTAACCATCTGGAGCGGGTTGATGAAGGCTTTATCCAGATTGACGGCGATTACATTGGCTACCGCCGCAAAGGCGATACGCTGTATGAACTCAAGGAACGCGCCATTCTGAAACAGCGTACGCACGTCGGTTACGTGTTCCAGAATTTTAATCTTTTTCCGCACATGACCGTGCTGGATAACATCATTGAAGCGCCGGTGGTTCACGGTTTATTCCCGCGCAAACAGGCCATCGCCCGCGCCTATGAACTGCTCGATACCGTCGGATTGCGCGAAAAAGCCCATGCCTGGCCGCGCCACCTTTCCGGCGGCCAGCAGCAGCGAATCGCCATCGCCCGCGCACTGGCGCTCAACCCGAAAGTGATGTTGTTCGATGAACCCACTTCCGCGCTGGATCCGGAACTGGTGGGCGAGGTGCTGGATGTGATTAAAAAGCTGGCGCAGTCCGGCGTGACGCTGGTGGTGGTCACGCACGAAATCGGCTTCGCGCGGCAGGTAGCAGATCAGGTGGTGTTTATGGTCGATGGCGCCATCGTCGAAAGCGGAAGTGCTGAACAGGTGCTGGACCGGCCGCGCCATGAACGCACGCGGCGGTTTCTGGAGAAAGTGCTTTGACAGCACTCTTAAGGTGAATACGGTTTTGCTCCTCCCCCTGCGAAGGGGGAGGCGGGAGGGGGTTTTAAAGACAACACAAAAGCCAAAGCACACTTTAACTCATTGAATTGTCATTAATACCCCACCCCAACCCTCCCCTTCGCAGGGGAGGGAGTTGTCCTGCATATACCTTCCGGGTTAATGCCTCTTGCCCAACTAAAACCGTTATTTCACACTTGCCATCGGCGGATCCATCGCCACTTTGCCTTTCACCGCTTTGCTCTTCACTCTTCTTGACCACATGGCTGTCAGGATCGGCACCAGGATGGATGTCACAATCACCGAGGTGGCGACCAGCGCCGTGGCGGCCGGAGCAATCGGTTTGAACTGCGGCACCATTTCTGCAATCAGTACCGGCGTGGCGACCGCCGCACCGGCGGAACTGGAGGCGGCAATGCCTGCCGTACCGTCGCCGCCACCGATGAATTTATCGGCAAGGATCAGCGGGATACCGGTGATGACGATCACCGCCACACCCAGCATGACACCTAACAGACCCGTTTGTGCGATCACGCTCAGGTTGATGGTGTTACCCAGCGCGAAGGCGAAGAACGGGATCAGCGTTTGTACCGCTTTGCTGAAGAACTCGCGCAGTTCCGGATCAAGATTACCTAAGCCAAAACCGACCAGGAACGGCAACACCGCACCGACAAAAACGTGTGGCTCGAATGACGCGATACCTGCCGTGCCGAGGATCACCATGGTCATCAGCGGGCCGGATTCCAGCGACATCAGCACAAATGCACCGGCTTCTTCTTTGGTGCCGTATTGCTGCATCACAGAGGCGTACAGACCGCCGTTGGTCATGTCCATTGAGGCGACCAGCGCCAGCACGGAAAGCCCGGCAAAGAATCCGAACTCCACGCCATTCTCCGGCATAAACCGGGATGCTACCGCCGCCACAATCCACGCGACCGCAATTTTGGTGACCACTAAGGTGCCGGATTTACGCAACACCGTACCGGTCGCGCTGAGTTTGATGGAAGCGCCCATGCAGAAAAACCACACCGCCAGAATCGGTACGGTGCCGGTCATCAGTCCGTTGGTAAAGGAGCCAAAATATTTGCCCGAATCAGGCGCGAAGGTATGGCACAGCGCACCTAGGAAGAGAGGCACTAACATCATCCCACCAGGGATTTTTTCTATCGCTCGTTTAATGTGCATATTTTTTCACCTGATTTAAAAGTAACGGACTACCGAATGCCGCTACGTTATCCATTTATCAGAGTGATAAAAGTGATTCACTTCATAAATTGAAACGATGTTTCTATTTTTTAGATCGCTAGTTTTATAAATTTAATTCGTCAATATTTGATTGCGGAGGGAAATCACATTTTCGACTATTAATACGAAAATTCTTAACCCGCAGACGTAAAAAAACCCGCAACAGAGGTCTGTGCGGGTAGGTTCATGCGCCGGACAATTAACTCAGCGTGGTGGTGCCAAACGCCTGCTGCCAGTCGGCTTCAAATTTTTCCACCGCTGCCTGTACCGCAGGCGCGTTGAGCAGTTGTTCGGCCACATCCACCGGCAAGGTGATGGACTGACATCCCGCCAGCAGACAATCCATTGCCTGGCGCGGCGTTCTGAAGCTGGCAGCCAGCACTTTTGACTGCGGCGCGTGCAGACTGAGCAATGTCTGCAATTCTTTCACCATCGCGATGCCGTCACCGCCCTGCGCATCCAGACGGTTCACATACGGCGCGACATATTCCGCCCCGGCCAGCGCCGAGAGCAACCCCTGACCGGCGCCGTACACCGCCGTGCCGAGCGTCGGGATGTTCATGCTTTTCAGTTTCTTAATGGCCGCCAGACCTTCACGGGTAACCGGCACTTTCACCACCAAACCGGAGACACGTTGCGACAATAACAGCGCTTCGGCAACCATCTGTTCGGCGTCGGATGCCATGACCTGCGCGAACAATTTGCCGTTACCGCCCAGAGCATCACGCAACGCGGGCAACACTTCCCACAGCGATTTTCCTTCTTTCGCCACGATGCTCGGATTGGTGGTAACCCCCTGCAACGGCAGGATGCGCGACAAACGTTTTACCGCAGTGACATCGGCAGTATCGAGATACAGCTCCATAACTTTCTCCCTGAAACTTGTGAGTGAATGCAAAGTTCAGAGAGTGTACGCCTGCAAGCAGAAGGTTTGTTGATCGTCATCAAAATCACTTTCGAATGAAAGCCTGTAAATTACGAAAGAAGAAAACAGAACTCAGAGAGCGTCGAGATGATTTTCAATGTACAGCGTTATTCCACACACGATGGTCCGGGGATCCGCACGGTCATTTTTCTGAAAGGCTGTTCACTGAGCTGCACCTGGTGCCAAAACCCGGAAAGCCGTTCCGCCGTACCGGATGTGCTGTTCGATTCACGTCTGTGCAGCGCAGGTTGCCAGCACTGTGCGACGGTCTTTCCTCATGCCATCCGCGTGGAAAAAGGTGACATTGCCGTACGGCGTGAACAGTTTCAGGCTGACGATTTGAGCCAGATCGCTGACGTCTGCCCTTCCGGCGCGTTGAGCGTCTGCGGGGAAGAGGCGGCTATTGATGCCCTGATGCAGCAGATCCTGCGCGATAAACCTTTTTATACCCGCACCGGTGGCGGCGTCACGCTTTCCGGCGGTGAGCCTTTTATGCAGCCACAGACTGCGCTGACACTGCTGCAACGCTGCCGCCATGAAGGGCTGCACACCGCCGTGGAAAGCTGCCTGCATGTGCCGTGGAAATATATCGAGCCTTCACTGGGCGCGCTGGATCTGCTGCTGGCCGATCTCAAACATGTCGCCGACGAGCCTTTCCGGCGTCTGACCGGCGGGTCTGCCCGACGGGTGAAAGATAATTTCCGTCGGCTGGCGGCGGCCGGACAAAAACTGATCGTCCGGGTGCCGTTAATTCCTGATTTTAATGCTGACCGGGCATCCGTTCGCCAGATCGTTGATTTTGCTGCGGAAGAAACCGGCTGCGACGCCATCCACTTTTTGCCCTACCACACCCTCGGCATCAACAAATATGCCCTGCTGGGACAACCCTATCTGGCGCCACGCCAGCCGTTAAATGACCCTGACCTGCTGACGTTCGCTGAGCAATACGCCGCAGAAAAAGGGCTTTGTGCACAGTTAAGAGGATAAGAAAAATGACCCAACTGAATCTGAACACCCTTTCCGGCCGTATCCGCGCGCATAAAGACGCCCTGATCCACATCGTGAAGCCGCCGGTGTGTACCGAGCGCGCGCAACATTACACGCAGGTTTATCAGCAACATGCCGACAAACCGCTGGCGGTCCGTCGCGCACTGGCGCTGGCGGAACATCTGCGCCAGCGCACTATCTGGATCAAACACGACGAGCTGATCGTGGGGAATCAGGCCAGCGAAGTGCGCGCCGCACCGATTTTCCCGGAATACACCGTAGGCTGGATCGAAAGCGAAATTGACGCGCTGGCAGAACGCCCCGGCGCGGGTTTTGCGGTCAGTGAAGCCAACAAAAAAATTCTGCATGATATCTGCCCGTGGTGGCGCGGTCAGACCGTGCAGGACCGTTGCTATGGCATGTTTACTGATGAACAGAAAGCCCTGCTTGACAGCGGCATCGTGAAAGCCGAGGGCAATATGACTTCCGGCGATGCCCATCTGGCGGTGAATTTCCCGCTGCTGCTGGAACGGGGTCTGGACGGGTTGCGCAGTAAAGTGGACGAGCGCCGCAGCCGTATTCAGCTGACCGACTGGGAAGACCTGCATAAAGAACAACTGCTGAAAGCCATTGATATCACGCTGGCTGCGGTCAGCGATCACGTCGTGCGTTTCGCGCAACAGGCACGGGACATGGCCGCCACCGAAACCCGCGAGGCGCGCCGCAACGAGTTGCTGACGATCGCCGCTAACTGCGACGTCATCGCTCATCAGCCGCCGCAAAATTTCTGGCAGGCACTGCAACTGTGCTATTTCATTCAGCTGATTTTGCAGATCGAATCCAACGGCCATTCCGTGTCATTCGGTCGTATGGATCAGTATCTTTATCCGTTCTATCGCCGCGATGTTGAGCTGGAACAGACGCTGGCGCGCGATCAGGCCATCGAATTGCTGCAAAGCTGCTGGCTGAAATTGCTGGAGGTGAACAAAATCCGTTCCGGTACGCACTCCAAAGCGTCAGCGGGCAGTCCGCTGTATCAGAATGTCACCATCGGCGGACAGAATCTGCATAACGGCGTGGCCTCTGATGCGGTTAATCCGCTGTCATACGCGGTGCTGGAATCCTGCGGTCAGCTGCGCTCCACCCAGCCGAATCTCAGCGTACGCTATCACGCAGGCATGAGCAGTGATTTCCTCGATGCCTGTGTACAGGTGATCCGCTGCGGATTCGGGATGCCAGCCTTTAATAATGACGAAATTGTCATTCCGGAATTCATTAAGCTGGGCGTCGAAAAACAGGATGCATACGATTATGCCGCCATCGGCTGTATCGAAACGGCCGTCGGCGGCAAATGGGGCTATCGTTGCACCGGCATGAGTTTCATCAACTTTGCCCGCGTGATGCTCGCCGCGATGGAACAGGGTCACGACGCGAAAAGTCATACCTGCTTCCTGCCGCAGGAACGCGGTTTGTCGCAGGGCAATTTTGATAACTTCGAACAGGTGTTTGCGCAGTGGGATCAGCAGATCCGTTATTACACCCGTAAATCCATCGAAATCGAATGTGTGGTCGATACGGTTCTGGAAGAGAACGCACAGGATATTCTGTGTTCGGCGCTGGTGGATGACTGCATCGAACGCGGAAAAACCATCAAGCAAGGCGGCGCAAAATACGACTGGGTGTCCGGTTTGCAGGTCGGGATCGCCAATCTGGGCAACAGCCTGGCCGCCGTGAAAAAACTGGTGTTTGATCAGGGCGTGATCGGCCAGCAGGAGCTGGCACAGGCGCTGGCCTCCGATTATGAAGGGCTGGACGGCGAGCGGCTGCGTCAGCGTCTGATTAACGGCGCAGAGAAATATGGCAACGATCATGACGAGGTGGATCAGCTGCTGGTGCGCGCGTATCAGTGCTATATCGATGAACTGTCGAATTATCACAATACCCGTTTCGGACGCGGCCCGGTCGGCGGCACCTATTACGCGGGTACGTCGTCCATTTCGGCAAACGTGCCCTTTGGTGCGGCAACCACCGCCACACCGGATGGCCGCAAAGCCTTTACCCCGCTGGCAGAAGGCGCCAGCCCGGCCTCCGGCACCGACCATCTCGGGCCGACGGCGGTGTTTAACTCGCTGGGTAAATTGCCGACAGAAGCCATTCTCGGCGGTGTGTTACTCAATCAAAAACTGAATCCGGCATCGCTGGAAAATGAAACTGACCGCCAGACGTTGATGCTGATGCTGCGGACATTCTTTGAGGAACATCGCGGCTGGCATGTGCAGTACAACATCGTGTCTCGCGAGACATTGCTGAAGGCGCGCGAGGAGCCGCAGAATTATCGCGACCTGGTGGTGCGCGTGGCGGGTTACTCCGCGTTCTTCACGGCCTTATCGCCGGAGGCTCAGGATGATATTATCGCCCGCACAGAACATTCACTTTAACGTTCTCCTCTGAATTTTACTTTTTCCGGGCGGCGCAGGTCGCCCGTATTTTGGGCGGCTATGAACGACAGACAGCAAGTTATTTTGCAATGGGTAAACGACAAGCAACGCATCAGCGTCGGTGAGTTGTCACAGATTTGTCAGGTGTCGGAAGTCACTATCCGCCATGACCTCACCTTGCTGGAACAGCGTCATTATCTGCGCCGCGCACACGGTTATGCGGTGGCGATCCAGACCGATGACGTTGATACCCGCATGATGTCGAATTTTGCCCAGAAGCAGAAGCTGGCGAAGTTCGCGGCGTCGCTTATTCAGGACGGTGAAACGGTCTTTTTCGAAAGTGGCAGCAGCATTGCCCTGTTGGCGCAATATCTGGCCGATAAGAAGAACCTGACGGTGATCACCGTCAGCAGTTATGTGGCCTCGTTACTGAAAAGCATGCCGTGTGAAGTGGTGTTGCTCGGCGGAATGTATCAGAAAACCAGTCAGACCGTGGTCGGCCCGCTGACCCGGCTCTGTCTGCAACAAATGAATTTCAGCAAAGCGTTTATGGGCATCGACGGCTTTACCGATACCACCGGTTTTACCGGCCGCGACATGCTGCGTGCTGACGTGGTGAATGCCGTGGTGGCGAAAGGCGCGGAAAATATCGTGCTGACCGATTCCTCGAAATTCGGCCAAATCAATCTCAACCCGCTGGGGCCGGTCAGCGCCTTCAGCCGGGTGATCACCGACGATAAACTGTCCGCTGAATATCAACAGCAGCTTTCTGCCGCAGGGATTAAGGTCAGCCTTGTCAGCTGACCCATCATTACTTATCCCCAAAATAAATTCGAGTTGCAGCAAGGCGGCAGGTGAAGGAATCCCGATGAGCTTACACAAGTAAGTGATTCGGGTGACGATGCGCAGCCCACGCATCTGCAATTCGACGTATGACGGGGATTACTGACCGTAGTAGGCGTTTTTACCGTGCTTACGCAGGTAATGCTTATCCAGCAACTGCGGCTGCATATCTGGCAATTGCGGGGTGAGCTGGCGGGAGAAAATGCCCATATAGGCCACCTCTTCCAGCACTACCGCATTGTGCACGGCATTATCCGCATCTTTCCCCCAGGTAAACGGCCCGTGGGAATGAACCAGCACCGCAGGAATATCTGCCGGTGAAAGATTTCTTTCCGCGAAGGTTTTGACTATCACTTCACCGGTTTCCCATTCATAACGCCCGGCGATTTCTTCTTCCGTCATCAGACGGGTGCAGGGAATGTTGCCGTAGAAATAATCCGCGTGCGTGGTGCCCCAGGCTGGAATGTCTAAACCGGCCTGCGCCCAGATGGTGGCGTGACGTGAATGGGTATGCACAATGCCGCCCGCTTCCGGGAAATTCAGGTACAGCACGCGGTGCGTGTCGGTGTCCGACGACGGTTTTTTGCTGCCTTCGACGATTTTACCGGTCTCGAGTTCCACCACCACCATGTCGTCCACACCCATATGATCGTATTCCACACCCGACGGTTTGATCACCACCAGCCCCTGCTGGCGATCCACCGCGCTGACATTTCCCCAGGTAAAGGTCACCAGATGGTGGCGCGGCAGTGCCAGATTGGCTTCCAGTACCTGCTCTTTCAGTTGTTTAAGCATCTTGGTTCCCTCTTATTACGATGCTTTATTGTCTGGTTGACGGCAAAACGCAGGTATGGGGCAAATCGCTAAAGAGTGCGTACAGATCTGCTGCAAACGTAAAAGTGCCTGCCAGGCGGGATTTGGATGAGAAGTGTGCGGGCTTTAGTCTTTTGTGCTCCGGTGAAGCGGTAAGCTGGTGAATTAAGATTATTCACCTAGTGAATGAATGGTAATTTCACTATTTTAATTCAACGGATGCAAAAGTGCGTCCGGATGATACGAATTATAAATAAAGGTTCGGAACAGCCAGAAAATTTGTAAGTACTGTGAAGGAATACAGGGTGAATTTCGGTGAGAACGCTGCCATTTACCTATACTTATAAATGATGCTGAACGTTAATCCTTTGAGGAAGATAACTATGATGCTCTTAAATAAACGCGTTGCCAGTATTGCACTGGTTCTGACTCTTGCGATGTCTGTTACCGCCTGCGGTAACTGGTCTAAACGTGACCGCAACACGGCAATTGGTGCCGGTGCCGGTGCACTGGGTGGTGCGGTTCTGACTGATGGCAGTACCTTAGGCACATTAGGTGGCGCAGCAGTCGGTGGTATTGTGGGGCATCAGGTCAGCAAATAAAGACAGCGCCAAAAAATTGAAAGATGCTGCGCTGTTAACAGGCGCAGCATCTTGTTCACATCAGCCGCCCGCCAGTTTCACTTTCATCCCTTTCGCTTCCAGCAGTTGTTTGAGCAGGTCACGTTTATCGCCCTGGATCTCAATCACGCCCTCTTTCACTGCACCGCCGCAGCCACATTTCTTTTTCAGCTCCGCCGCGAGTTTTTCCAGTGCCGCATCATCAAGATCCACGCCGGTGATCAGGCATACGCCTTTCCCTTTACGGCCACTGGTCTGACGCTGAATGCGCACGATGCCGTCACCTTTCGGACGCTCAGCCACCGCTTTCGGCTCATCGATTCTGCCGCTGTCGGTCGAATAGACTAAACGGCTGTTGCTGTCGTTGTTCATGCTTCTTCCTTCTTAAATCAGTGACGCGCGGATTTCACGTAAGGTGTGGGCCGGATCGGCAGACTGCGTGATCGGACGGCCAATCACCATGTAATCCACCCCTGCCGCCAGCGCTTCCTGCGGAGTCATCACGCGGCGCTGATCGTCGGCTTTGCTGCCTGCCGGGCGGATACCCGGTGTCACCAGTTTAAAGGCCTGCCCTAATGCCGATTTAAAGCGCGTCGCTTCCTGCGCGGAACACACGACGCCATCGAGGCCGCAATCGCGGGTCAGGCGGGCCAGACGCTCGGCGTAATCCGCCGGAGAAAGGTCGATGCCCAGATCCGCCAGATCGCTGCCTTCCATGCTGGTCAGCACCGTCACGGCAATCAGCAGCGGCGCATCTTTACCAAAGGGAGCCAGTGCTTCTTTCGCGGCGGTCATCATGCGCGCCCCGCCACTGGCATGGACATTCACCATCCACACGCCCAGATCCGCTGCAGCAGCCACTGCGCGCGCGGTGGTGTTTGGAATATCGTGGAATTTCAGATCCAGAAATACGTCGAAACCGCGGGTTTGCAAATCTTTGACCATTTGCGGGCCAAAATGGGTAAACATCTCTTTGCCAATTTTCAGACGGCAATCACGGGGATCAATTTTATCGGCAAACGCCAGCGCGGCGGCCTTATCGGCATAGTCAAGTGCGACAACAATAGGTGATGTATTTAAGTCGTTGTTGTTAATGTTATTTTCGGACTTCATATCGTCAGCCTCTTGTTAATGTTCAAATCAGGAAGGGAAACTATTCATTTTGCCGCCAGCATTTTACATGGCAAGTCGCTGAATTCACAGCTACACATAATGTGACAGTTTTATTAAATTTTTGTTAAGCACTAGACGATGCAACAAGGCTGGCATAGCTTGTTATTTTTACTCTAAGGAAAGGCTGAAAAATGAGTGAGATAACGACCCTGACTGTGAAAATTCCGGTCGAATTAAAAGAACTGATTAAAAACGCCGCTGCTCAGGCAGAACATTCATTAAGTGCAGAAGTGGCAGCACGCCTGGAAGAGAGTTTTAGCCCCGCCGCGCCGAAAGGCAAGAAAGCCGCAAAAGCCACCGAACATGACATTGATAACCAGCATCTCGCTGAAGAGACTGAACCCGCGCTGACCGCCAAAGAAATCAAGAAATTACGCACGTTGCTTAACGCACGTAAGACCAGCAGTAAGAAGAAGTAACACTAAGAATCAGCACGCGATAGCCGGAAGGACAGCGAGTCAAACGATCACTGTCCGTCCAGTCCCCGGATCGGTTTTATTGTCGCCCAGCCCCGGCAAGACGGGCAATGCCAGTAGAGTGAATGCGCGGTAAAGCCGCATTTATGGCAACGGTAACGGGGCTTCGTGCGGATCTGCTCACCCACCATATCCCGCAGTAAGACCAGACTTTCCTTCGCACGCCCTTCTTCCGCATCGGCCAGATGGTAATCCATCAGGTGATGGAACACGCGCATGGTCGGATGGCGCTGAAGCTGACGGTTGATATAGTTCTGCGCCGTCTCACGCCCTTCTTCATCATGGATGATTTCTGCCAGCATCAGTTCCGCAGTGGCACCGGTATTTTCATCGACGCAACGTTTGAGGAATTCCGCCCAGGCCAGCGTATCGCCAAGGTTCTGATAGCATTCTTGCAGCATCGGCAGCGCTTCGCTGACCAGCTCTTTGTCTTGCTCCAGCACCCGCTGTAACGCTTCGGTCGCCTTGCGATATTCGCCCTGCGCCAGCAAAATCCGCCCCTGCATGATCGACACGCGGGCGCAGAGTTTATCCGCCGACGCGGCTTTTTTCAGTAAGCCGGTCGCCTTGTCAAAATCATCTGACACCACAGCCTGCAGCGCCAGCTCACACCAGAAATGGGCAATTTCTTTACGGCGGTTTTCTTTGCCGAGTTTGACCAGACGTTCAGCCACATCGATGGCGTTCTGCCAGTCGCTGGTCGCCTGATGAATGATTAACAGTTGCTCAAGGGCAAACAGCTGGAAATCCTGCTCTTTCACCAGCTGATTAAACATGTCTTCCGCACGGTCATAGAAACCGGCCGCCATGTAATCCCGGCCCAGTTGCTGTACGGCAAGCAGGCGCTGTTCGAAGGTCAGCGAGGCGCTTTCCATCAGGGACTGGTGAATGCGGATCGCGCGATCGACTTCACCACGGGAGCGGAAAAGGTTACCCAGAGTCAGGTGCGCTTCGACCGTACTGCTGTCCTCTTTCAACATTTCGAGGAACAGGTCGACCGCTTTGTCCTGCTGATTGGAAAGCAGGAAGTTAACGCCCGCAACGTATTCACGCGACAGGCGGTTAGCATTTTCCTGTTTGTCCTGCTGAGAACTTCTGCGCCCCATGTACCAGCCATAGGCGGCCGCAACGGGCAACAACAGAAACAGCAGTTCTAACATAGAGGGTTATTCCTTGCTGACATCGTAGGATGCTGCGGGCGGCGTAACGACAGCCGCGGGTTCAATTTGTTGTTCAAGACGTTTGATTTTACGCTGTGCGCGGCCCAGTGACAGGCGGACACGGAGGTAGAACAAACCACAGATCACCCAGCCAAGAATAAAACCGGTCGCGAACAGTACGGCAAGCAGTGTGGAAACGCGATAGTCACCCTGCGCCAGCAAATAATTGAAGGTCACAGTCTGATCGTTATGGGCACCCAGGGTGATAGAAATCACCACGATGACCAGTAAAAATAAAAAAATCAGCAGATATTTCACATTCATTCCTGTAATGCCGGATGTACCGGATGAATTATGCCAAAAACTCTCGTCCCGACCTAATAAGTTAGCATTTCCGAACAAAGCAGGGAAACATTGCGCGGGGTTTAAATGCCGTCTGGATAAACTTCATGCGACTTTTGTGGGATGCAGCAAACACCACGGCAATTTGACCTATGGAGAAGATATGGGGATTAAAAGCGTGGAATTAAAGGGGGAATTTGCAAAGCCCCCCTTTCCGTAAACAGAACTACGAGGGATCGCGTTCTTCGATTTCGCGGTTTTCCGCCGGTGGCGGTGTCAGCGGACCGATGTAACGTTGCGTCAGCCAGCAGGCGACCGTGACCAGAAGCCAGCTGATCCCGACCGACGCTACCAGATCACGCGGCCAGTGCATTCCGAGCATCAGACGACTGCCCATCACCACCACGCCCCAGATCATCAGCACCGTCACCGTTTTATAGTGCTTACGCCGCCATAACAGACCAACGCCCAGCAGTGCCCAGGTGGCGGCGAACATAGTGTGCCCGGAAGGGAACGCGTAACCGGTATCCTTCTGCCAGCTTTTGTTCAGCCAGTGCGGGACCTGCACGTTATCGCCGAGAATTTCCTTCACCTGCGCGCTGCGCGCTTTTCGCTTTTGCGCGTAAAATTCATCCACGTTCATCTGGTGATCGGTGCCCAGCCAGGCGACATACGGGCGCGGCTCGCGGACTTCACTCTTGATGTAATCTTTGGCGTACTGGCCGATCAGTAACGCCGCAATGATGATGGCCACCAGCCCGCTCGCGGCTTTAAGGCGAAAACGCAGACACCACAGAAACCAGCCACACAGCACCACGGTTGTGATAATGCCCCACGGCTGGCTCACGGTTTCCGTCACCCAGTAAAGCGGGCGCAACACGGCGGGATTGCCCCCCGGTGTCCATAACCAGCCGCTGATCCAAACCGCTGCGGGCATCACTAATAACATCACAGCCCCGATGGCGGTGCGTTTGGCGATATCATACATAGTCGTTCCTTCTGTCATGCGTAAAAAGAGTGGGAGTGTATCAACCTTGTCAACGCTTCACCTTCCTTTCGCTTCAGTTGTTGAGTAAGCGGTTATAATTCATAAGTTATGAACGAATCGTTCAAATATTCCCGCTAAAATGTGACCCGAAGTGTGGCAAAATAGCGCCCTGTTAGGATGGAAAGGCACCGATTCCCTATCCAGAGGCCGCATCAGAACGTAGGATGCGCATCAACAAGTAAAATACTCACTGTAAATAAAGACTATTTGTGGTTTTTTTGGAGCGTAAAATGCAGCTGAAACGGGTGGCAGAAGCCAATCTGCCAACACCTTGGGGCGATTTCCTGATGGTGGGTTTTGAAGAATTGGCCACCGGGCACGACCACCTGGCGTTAGTTTTTGGCGACATCAGCGGTGAAACGCCTGTCCTTGCGCGTGTTCACTCCGAATGCCTGACCGGTGATGCCTTATTCAGCCTGCGCTGTGACTGCGGATTCCAGCTCGAAGCCGCCCTCAATCATATCGCTGAAGAAGGCCGCGGCATTCTGATGTATCACCGTCAGGAAGGCCGTAACATCGGTTTACTGAATAAGATCCGCGCTTACGCCTTGCAGGATAAAGGCTACGATACCGTCGAAGCCAACCATCAGCTCGGATTCGCCGCCGACGAACGTGACTTCACGCTGTGCGCCGATATGTTCAAATTACTTGGCGTTGATTCCGTCCGCCTGCTGACCAACAATCCGAAGAAAGTCGAAATCCTCACCGAAGCCGGTATCCATATTACCGAGCGCGTTCCGCTGATTGTTGGCCGCAATCCGGAAAACGAACGTTACCTGTCGACCAAAGCCGCCAAAATGGGCCATCTGCTCGATAAGTAAGGGTTTATAGTCCGATGAAAATATTAAGGGCACCTTAAGAAGGTGCCCTTTTTTTATTGGCAGGGATCCGGATTACAGCATTTTGCGGATCACGTAATGCAGAATACCGCCGTGACGGAAGTACGTCAGCTCATTGCCGGTATCAATACGACAGCGCGCATCGATAGTTTCAGTATGGCCGTCCGCGAACGTAATATGCACCGCAACGTCCTGCCCCGGCGTCAGGTTTTGCAGCCCGCTGATGCTCAGTTGTTCGTCACCTGTCAGTTTCAGCGTTTTGCGCGTTACCCCCTGCGGGAATTCGAGCGGTAAAATCCCCATCCCGATCAGATTCGAGCGGTGAATACGTTCGAATGATTCGGCGATAACCACACGCACGCCCAGAAGACGCGGCCCTTTCGCTGCCCAGTCACGACTGGAACCGGAACCGTATTCTTTACCGGCAATGACCGCCGTCGGCACACTCTCATGCTGATAACGCATGGCCGCATCGTAAATCGCCAGCTGATCCTGCGACGGAATATGGCGCGTATAGCCGCCTTCCACGCCCGGCACCATTTCGTTTTTGATGCGGATATTGGCGAACGTCCCGCGCATCATCACTTCGTGGTTACCACGCCGCGAACCGTAGGAGTTAAACGCTTTCGGCTCAACCCCATGATGGGTCAGATAAAGCCCGGCCGGACTGTCAGCCTTGATGTTCCCTGCGGGCGAAATGTGGTCGGTGGTCACCGAGTCGGCCAGGATCGCCAGAATACGCGCGTCTTTGATGTCTTCCAGCGCGTCCGGTTCGACCTTCATATCACTGAAGAACGGCGGATGGCGGATATAGGTGGACTCTTCCTGCCAGGTATAGGTCGGCGTACCTTCCACCTTAATGGACTGCCAGCTGGCATCGCCGTTGAACACTTCGGCGTACTCTTTGTGGAACATGTCCGTCGTCACCTGCCCGACAGCATTGGCAATATCATTGGCCGACGGCCAGATATCTTTCAGGTAAACCGGTTTACCATCACTGCCCTCGCCCAGCGGATCGGTGGTCAGATCGACGTTCATATTTCCGGCCAGCGCATACGCCACAACCAGCGGCGGCGAGGCCAGCCAGTTGGTTTTGATCAGCGGATGGATGCGCCCTTCAAAGTTTCGGTTACCGGAAAGCACCGCACCGACGGTTAAATCACCGGCCTTGATCGCGGATTCAATCGGTTCCGGCAACGGCCCCGAGTTACCGATACAGGTGGTGCAGCCGTAGCCGACCAGATTGAAGCCCAGCTTTTCCAGATGCGGCATCAGTCCGGCGGCGTTCAGATAGTCGGTCACCACCTTGGAACCCGGCGCCAGCGAGGTTTTCACCCAGGGTTTGCTGGTCAGCCCTTTTTCAGCGGCATTCTTCGCCAGCAAACCTGCGGCCATCAGCACGCTCGGGTTTGAGGTGTTGGTACATGACGTGATCGCGGCAATGACCACCGCGCCGGTGGTCAGCGAATAATGCTGGCCTTCCAGCGTGAAACTCTCTTTATCGCTGCGCCCCGGCTTGCTGTTACCCAGCTCCAGCTCGGTCGCGGCCTGAAAGGCTTTCGGCACATTGGGCAGCGCCACGCGGTCCTGAGGGCGTTTCGGCCCTGCCAGACTGGGTTCCACATCGCCCATATCCAGCGACAGCGTACTGGTGAATACCGGCTCATCACCGGCATGACGCCATAACCCCTGCGCCTGCGAATAGGCTTTCACCAGTTCGATTTGATCATCGCTGCGGCCACTGAGTTTCATGTAGCTCAGCGTCACATCATCCACCGGGAAGAAGCCGCAGGTCGCGCCAAATTCCGGCGACATATTGGCGATGGTCGCGCGGTCGGCCAGCGGCAAATCGGCCAGCCCGTCACCGTAGAATTCAACAAATTTGCCCACCACGCCATGTTTGCGCAGCATCTGGGTAACGGTTAATACCAGATCCGTTGCGGTAATGCCTTCGCGCAATTTTCCGGTCAGTTTGAAACCGACAACGTCCGGGATCAGCATGGAAACCGGCTGGCCGAGCATCGCGGCCTCGGCTTCAATACCGCCGCAGCCCCAGCCTAAAATCCCCAGACCGTTGATCATCGTGGTATGTGAATCCGTGCCGACCAGCGTGTCGGGATAGGCCACTGTTTTGCCATCCTGCTCTTCGTACCAGACGGTTTGTCCGAGGTATTCCAGATTGACCTGATGACAAATCCCGGTGCCCGGCGGCACCACGCGGAAGCGGTTAAAGGCTTTTTGCCCCCAGCGCAGGAACTGGTAGCGTTCGTTATTACGCTCCATTTCCAGACGCACGTTTTCATCGAAGGCCTGGTCATCCCCAAATTCATCCACCGTCACCGAATGGTCAATCACCAGATCGACCGGCGACAACGGGTTCACCTGTTCGACATTCCCGCCGAGGCGTTTTACCGCCTGACGCATAGCAGCCAGATCCACGACCGCGGGTACACCCGTGAAATCTTGCATCAGCACGCGCGCCGGACGGTAAGCAATTTCCCGATCGGCATGACCGGTTTTTTGCCAGCTGACCAGCTCTTGCAGGTCGCTTTCCGTGACAGTGTCACCATCTACGTGGCGCAGTAAATTTTCGAGTAAAACTTTGAGGGATTTTGGCAGGCGCTGAAGTTCACCCAGCGTTTTGGCAGCGAGCGGCAGGCTGTAGTAGTAAAATTCCTTCTCCCGGACTGCCAGCTTATCCAGACTGTTCTTGCGAATAGACGACATAGCTTCTCCTTTAGCGCTCAGCGTGGCCTTGAGGAATAACCCGCTGGCTTATAAGTGCATAGTTAAAGATAACACAAAATGCCGTTAACATTTTGATAACAGCTCAAACTGTTCATCAGGCAAAAAAAAATCCCGCCGCATCTTGTGAGGAGGCGGCGGGATCGCAAAGGAGAGTGAGCGTGACGACTTACTTGGTCGGCAACTTAATGTCTTTGAACATCTCTTCAATGTCTTCGTTCGAACGCAGGGAAATCGCGGTATCCACCACATCACGCGTCAGATGCGGCGCAAATCGCTGAATGAAATCGTACATGTAACTGCGCAGGAAGGTGCTGCGGCGGAAGCCGATTTTCGTGGTGCTGTAGGTGAAAATATCTCGCGCATCCACGGTCACTAAATCCGGATCCTGAACCGGGTCAACCGCCATGCTGGCGATAACCCCTACCCCTAACCCAAGGCGCACGTAGGTTTTGATGACGTCAGCATCCGTCGCGGTAAAGACAATGCGTGGCGTCAGACCGGCGCGGTTAAACGCGGTGTCCAGCTCCGAGCGGCCGGTAAAGCCGAAGGTATAGGTGACTATCGGATACGCCGCCAGCTCTTCGATGGTGACTTTTTCTTTCCCTGCCAGCGGATGATCCGGCTGTACCACCACTGCACGGTTCCAGTGATAGCAAGGCAGCATGATCAGATCGTCGTACAGATGCAGTGCTTCGGTGGCAATGGCGAAATCCGCATTGCCTTTTGAAACCGCTTCAGCAATCTGTGTCGGCGATCCCTGATGCATATGCAGCGAAACGCGCGGGTAACGCTCGATAAAGCCTTTAATCACATTAGGCAGGGCATAACGCGCCTGAGTGTGCGTGGTCGCCACATACAGCGATCCTTTGTCGGGATAGGTATGTTCACCGGCGACGGCTTTGATGGCATCGACTTTCGACAACACTTCACGGGCGATACGGATGATTTCCTGTCCGGCCGGTGTCACCTGTGTGAGATGTTTACCACTGCGGGAAAAAATCTGGATCCCAAGTTCATCTTCCAGCATACGGACTTGTTTGCTGATCCCCGGCTGCGACGTGTACAGGCCTTCTGCCGTCGAACTGACGTTCAGATTGTGATTAACAACCTCTACGATGTAGCGCAGTTGCTGCAATTTCATATCTCATACCACCCTGGTTTCAAACCCTGTCGCCATCCCTGTTCATCCAAAGGCTGAACAGTCTGGAAATGATTTTTTATCGAATACCGGAAGTCTGTGAACGCACCGTTTTATGCCCCAGACGCATTAGCTTATTACTTAAGTGCATAAGAATAAATTCTATATAACAATTATATCAATTATTAACGTCATGTATAGCCGGAGAACATAACGAAAATGGCAGGCAAACCTGCCCTGATAAGAAAAACAGCAAGAACCGGTCGATGATAGATCTTAATGCAATAAAAAAACCAGCCCAAAGGACTGGTTTTTTACAACTGCGCAACAGGATGCAGTGTTCCGGTTTTCGCCTGAATAATTCAGGTTGCAGGAAGGCGGCGAAAATTACTTTTTGCCTTCGACCCACTTACCATCAACAAAGAACGCCGTCCAGCCAGTGGCTTTGCCGTCTTTTTCCGAAGACACGTATTGCTGTTTGGTCTTACGGCTGAAACGCACCATGGCTTTATTGCCTTCCGGATCGGTTACCGGCGCATCGGCCAGATAACTCAGTTTTTCCGGCAGGCGATCTTTGAAGCGCTTGAGTTCTTCCACCAGCGGCGCACGGGTTTCGCGCGATTTAGGGAACGTATTGGCCGCCAGGAAGACACCTGCCGCACCGTCACGCAGAACGAAATAGGCGTCTGATTTCTCACACGGCAGTTCTGGCAATGGAACCGGATCTTCTTTCGGCGGCGCAACATCACCGTTACGCAAAATCTTACGGGTGTTTTTGCACTCGTCGTTGGTACAGCCCATGTACTTACCGAAACGTCCCATTTTCAGGTGCATTTCAGAACCACATTTCTCGCACTCAACAATCGGGCCGTCATAGCCTTTGATGCGGAATTCACCCTGCTCGATTTCATAGCCATCACATTCCGGGTTGTTACCACAGACATGCAATTTGCGCTGGTTATCGATGAGATAGCTGTCCATCGCCGTGCCGCATTTACCGCAACGACGTTTGGCACGCAGCGCGTTGGCTTCGGCTTCGTCACCTTCCAGAATGTTCAGCACTTCGGCGTCAGCAATCAGGTTGATGGTGGTTTTGCAGCGTTCTTTCGGCGGCAGGGCATAGCCTGAACAGCCGAGGAACACGCCGGTGCTGGCGGTACGGATCCCCATCGGGCGGCCACAGGTCGGGCACTCGATGCTGGTCAGCACCATCTGATTCGGGCGCATACCGCCTTCTTCAGGGTCTTTCTCGGCGGTTTCCAGTTGCTTGCTGAACTCGGTGAAGAATTCATCCAGCACGGCTTTCCATTCCGCCTTGTTGTTGGCGACCTGATCCAGACCGTCTTCCATGCGCGCGGTGAAATCGTAGTTCATCAGTTCGCGGAAATTATCTTCCAGACGATCCGTGACGATCTCGCCCATTTTCTCGGCGTAGAAACGACGGTTTTCCACGTGAACATAGCCGCGATCCTGAATGGTCGAAATGATCGACGCATAGGTAGACGGACGGCCAATGCCACGTTTTTCCAGTTCTTTCACCAGTGACGCTTCGCTGAAACGCGCAGGCGGCTTGGTGAAGTGCTGGGTTGGCAGCAACTGTTGCAGTTCGAGATCGGTACCCACTTCAATCACCGGCAAGGTGCGGTCTTCGTCGCCCTTACGCAACGCAGGCATCACTTTGGTCCAGCCATCGAAACGCAGCGTACGGCCTTTGGCGCGCAGGGAATAATCGCCCGCTTTCACCGTCAGTGTAGTGGAATCGTACTGGGCCGGTGTCATCTGACAGGCCACGAACTGACGCCAGATCAGCTGATACAAACGCTGCGCATCCGCTTCCATGTCTTTCAGTTGTTCGGACACCACCGCCACATCAGAAGGACGGATCGCTTCGTGCGCTTCCTGTGAATTCTCTTTGTTGCTGTATTGCAGCGGGGCTTTCGGCAGGTATTTATCACCGAAATTCTCACCAATATAGCCACGCACCATTTCCACCGCATCCTGACTCAGGTTGGTGGAGTCAGTACGCATATAGGTGATGTGACCGGCTTCATACAGACGTTGCGCCATCATCATGGTTTTCTTCACACCGAAGCTCAGACGCGTACTGGCCGCCTGTTGCAGGGTGGACGTAATGAAAGGCGCGCCCGGCTTGCTGCTGGTCGGTTTATCTTCACGATCCACCACGGTGTAGCGCGCTTTCTCAAGCAGCGACACGGCCGCGTGAGTTTGTTCTTTATTGACCGGCTTGAACGGTTTTTCGAGATGATGCGTGACTTCCATTTGCAGCGCGGTGTCTTTCTTCGCCAGCAAATCTGCATGCAATTCCCAGTATTCTTCCGGCACGAACGCTTTGATTTCTTTCTCGCGTTCCACCACCAGACGCACCGCCACGGACTGAACACGGCCAGCGGATAAACCACGGGCAATCTTCTTCCACAACAGCGGAGACACCATGTAACCCACCACGCGGTCCATGAAACGACGCGCCTGCTGAGCATTCACACGATCAATATTCAGTTCGCCGGGTTCTTTAAAGGCATTCTGAATCGCGTTCTTGGTAATTTCGTTAAATACCACGCGGCTGAAACGTTTTTCATCGCCGCCAATCACTTCCCGCAAATGCCAGGCAATCGCCTCTCCTTCGCGGTCAAGGTCGGTTGCGAGATAGATGTGGTCAGCTTTTTCCGCTAACGCTTTTAACTCAGCAACCACTTTTTCTTTACCCGGAAGTATTTCGTATTGCGCTTCCCAACCATGATACGGGTCGACGCCCATGCGATTTACCAGCGCGGTTTTCTCATCCTTTTTTACTTTTTTCTTTGTTTTTTCTTCGGTTGAGTTGGCGGTCTTTTTCGCAGCGGATCCACTGGTCGGTAAATCACGGATATGACCGACGCTGGACTTCACCACGTAGTCATTTCCTAAATATTTATTAATCGTTTTGGCTTTTGCCGGGGACTCAACTATTACGAGAGCTTTGCCCATAATTACCTTTACCTGAATGATTCTTCATAACCTGAAGAAGATTTTGTCTTGTTATGCCGCGGCACAATATCACGTCTTTTTTTATATTGCGGCAGTGAGTCAGAACGTCAACTTATTTCTTTCAAAGAAGGCGAGAACTGACTTCCAGAGGTTCAAAACACTGATTCTGCGAGGGATTAACCAGACAGGGCTCAGCAGAATGCGCCCGTTTTTATGTCAAATAATGACCAAGCGTAAACAAAACATTCCACCTGAAGCCACAAAATCCCACACTCTACCTGATAAAAATCGCCACGCAAACTAATTAACACCTAAACGCTCTTTTCGCCAACGTGCTCAGGGTTTTTAAAGAAACGCTCAATTTATGACCTGAACATTCCCCGATTACCCCCAGCCGATTTGCGGTTTTATCCACGTCAGGATTACAATAACGTCAGCAATTATAGTGGGGAGTAAATATCATGCACGAAAATACATCGGCAATTAGTCGCGAAGCTTTACTGATCGAAGCGAATAAGGTTATCCGTGAGCACGAAGATTACATGCACGGGATGCTGGCGACAGAGGTTGAGCAGAAAGGCAATGTGCTGGTTTTCCGCGGAGAGTTTTTCATGGATGACGACGGTTTACCGACCAGAAAAACCACTGCGGTATTTAATATGTTTAAACACCTGGCTCATCTTTTTTCAGAAAAATACCATCTCGAAGATTGAGATAAAAGAATCGCTAATAAAGGTGCACGCAACCGATAAACTTCAGTGATAGGTTAGCGTGATAAAAAAAGGGACGTACGTCCCTTTTTCTTTGCTTGTTATTTACCGTCACGCTGACTGAAACAGCCTTACAGCAGCGGTTTCTGGCTGCGCTGCAACCAGTGCAGGAACAGGCGATCGGCGCTTTCTGCCGCACTGCCGGTAAAACGATCCATCATGCGTTTGCGACGGCTGTAACGCACCGCAATCACCTCGTGATTTTTCATCTCGGCGATCAGTAAATCATCACTGGTACCAATGGCATCAATCAGACCATTTTCACGCGCCTGGGTCCCGAACCAGTGTTCACCGGTGGCGACCGCATTAATATCGAGCGACGGACGATTCTGGTGCACGAACTCCTTGAACAGAACGTGGGTTTCATTCAGATCTTCGCGGAATTTCTCACGCCCTTCCTCGGTATTTTCCCCCAGCAGGGTCAGCGTGCGTTTGAACTCGCCCGCCGTGTGCAGCTCGATATCAATGTCATTGCGTTTCAGCAGACGGTTGAAGTTCGGGATCTGCGCCACGACGCCGATGGAACCGATGATGGCAAACGGCGCGGCGACAATGCGATCTGCCACACACGCCATCATGTAACCGCCGCTGGCAGCCACTTTATCCACTGCCACGGTCAGACGAATGCCAGCCTGACGCAGACGCACCAGTTGTGACGCCGCCAGACCATAACCGTGTACCACCCCGCCCGGACTTTCCAGGCGCAGCAGCACTTCATCTTGCGGCGTAGCCACCGCCAGTACCGCCGAGATTTCTTCCCGCAACGACGTGACTTCATGGGCGTCCATGCTGCCTTTAAAGTCGAGCACATACAGGCAAGGTTTAGTTGCCGAACCGCCGGTTTTGGCCTGCAGTTTTTTCTGTTTTGCTTCAGCTTTATTTTTTCGCTTCAGCTCCTTGCCGTGAATCTTCAGTTCAGCCGGGTTCATACGCGCGCTGCGCATTTCCCGCTGCATGTCGCGGTACTGCTCACCCAAATCGATCAGTTGCAACTCACCTTTGCTGTGAGCTTTACGATGGCGCAGGCCCGCCACCAATACCACCAGCGCCCCGATGGCGATCACTACGGTCACGACTTTGGCCAAAAACAGCCCATAAAGAGAAAGTAAATCCACAAACCCGCCTTTTCACTGTGGTCAGAAAGATGCTGAACATTCTAGACAATCGCCACGGCGGCGTCTTGTTTGAATATGACATTGTCAACCGTACGTAAAACTGAGTGCGCCAGTGTTCCAATTTTGTTACAAAAGAGCTGTCCGTTTTTCGGTTAATCATTGAAACTCATGCGCATTTGAGGCATATAACCGGTGATCTAACCCGAAACGCCCAAAAATTTCGCCAAAATGCCGGATGTTGGTTGAGCCACTGTCTCCCGTTCCCGGCGTTTTGATTTTAAGAGCGCCCGATGTGATGACGGCCTTTTGCCGCCACATTGCTGAAAAAATATGAGGACAGACCGTGCATTATCATCCTAAATCCGACCTGCTGAATAACCGCATTATCCTGGTGACCGGCGCTGGCGATGGCATTGGCCGTGAAGCCGCCCTGACCTATGCCCGTTTCGGCGCGCAGGTGATTCTGCTGGGCCGCACGGAGAGCAAACTGGCCAACGTGCAGCAGGAAATCGCCGCGCGTAACCTGCGTCCGGCGTTCATTTATGCTCTGGATTTACTGACGGCCAGTCAGCAGGATTGCCAGCGCGTTGCCGGTCAGATTGCACAATGGGTGCCGCATCTGGACGGCGTATTGCATAACGCCGGTTTGCTGACGGACATCACGCCAATGGCTGAGATTAAGTTGCAGGACTGGATGAACGTCATGCAGGTTAACGTCAATGCGACCTTTATGCTGACCCAGGCATTACTGCCGCTGATGCTGAAATCCGCCAGTGCGTCACTGGTGTTCACCACTTCCAGCGTAGGACGCGAAGGCCGCAGCGGCTGGGGCGCGTACGCCGTGTCGAAATTCGCCACCGAAGGCATGATGCAGGTGCTGGCCGAAGAACATAAACATACCGGTCTGCGCGTGAACTGTATTAATCCGGGCGGCACGCGCACCAGCATGCGTGCCTCGGCCTTCCCTGATGAAAATAAAGACAAACTCAAAACACCGGCTGACATTATGCCGCTGTATCTGTACCTGATGGGCGACGACAGCCGCCGCAAAACCGGGATCAGTTTTGATGCCCAGCCGGGCCGTAAAGCCGGACCGGCAGAATAATCACGGAGTCACTGATGACCGAAGATCGCCACAAGCAACGCCAGCAAAAACTGAAAGAACAGGTTGATGCACGTATTGATGCCGCCAAAGAACAGCGCGGCATTCTGATTGTGTTTACCGGCAACGGTAAGGGCAAAACCACGGCGGCCTTTGGTACCGTCACCCGCGTCGTCGGGCATGGCATGCGCGCCGCGGTGATCCAGTTTATTAAGGGTGAATGGCCGAACGGCGAGAAGAATCTGCTCGAACCGCACGGCGTGGAATTTCAGGTGATGGCGACCGGCTTTACCTGGGAAACGCAGAATAAAGAAACCGATACTGCGGCCTGTCAGGCAGTCTGGCAGCACGGAAAACGCATGCTGGCGGATGCCTCATTAGATCTGGTGGTACTCGATGAACTGACCTACATGGTCAGTTTTGGTTATCTGGATTTGCAGGACGTGGTGGATGCGCTGAATACCCGTCCGGCGCATCAGACGGTGATCATTACCGGCCGTGGCTGCCATCGTGACCTGCTGGAAATGGCCGATACGGTCAGCGAACTGCGCCCGGTAAAACATGCCTTTGACGCCGGTATTATGGCGCAGCAGGGCATCGACTGGTAACGCCCGCCTTCATTTATCAAAGTTCTATCTGACATTCCGCCAGCGTCGCCATTTCATTGTGGATGGCGCAGGCGGCATCAATCAGCGGTATCGCCAGCACCGCACCACTGCCCTCGCCCAGTCGCAGATTCAGATCAAAATAGGGTTGCAGCCCCAGCGCTTCCAGCGCCAGCGTCGCGCCCTGCTCTGCTGAAAGGTGCGAAGGGATCAGATAGGGTTTCAGCGCGGGGGCGATCTGACAGGCCGCCAGCGCCGAGGCATAAGACAGAAAACCGTCCAGCACCAGCGGAATACCCGCCGCCGCTGCGCCAATCATCGCGCCCGCCATCGCCACCAGTTCGAAGCCGCCCACTTTCGCCATCACATCCAGCGCATCGGCCGGATCGGGCTTATTCACCGCGATGGCTTTTTCCACCACGCGGATTTTATGCGCCAGACGGTCTGGCGGAAGATTCGCCCCCAGCCCGACGGTTTTCGCAGGCTGAGCACCGGTCAGCACCGCCACCATTGCCGCCGCCGGTGTGGTGTTCGCCATACCCAGTTCGCCCACTGCCAGCAGAGACAAACCGCTTTCGGCTTTGGCAATCACCCTTTCCGCACTCCACACCAGCAAGGCTTGCGCCTGTTCGCGGGTCATCGCCGGGCCGGTGGCAATGTTACCCGTGCCCTGCGCGATTTTATGGCTGAGGGTACCGGGAATATCCGGGCCGATAATACCGCAGTCAATCAACGTCACCTGTGCGCCCGCCGCCCTTGCCAGTACCGAAACTCCGGCTTTGCCCTGCACAATATTCACTGCCTGAATGGCCGTGACGACCTGCGGAGAGGGCGTGACGCCCTCCTGCCAGACCCCGTGATCGGCGGCCATCACCAGCACTTCTTTGGCCGGAAAATGCAACGGCTGATCACCACGAATGGAGGCCAGCTGGATCGCCAGTTGTTCCAGACGGCCAAGGCTGCCTAAAGGTTTTACCAGACTGTCGAGCCGGGCCGCAGCCGTTTGTGCGGCCTGGGCATCGGGTTCAGCAATCTGACGGAGGATATTTTCCAGCGAAGCCATCGGTTGTCCTTACGGGTTTAAAAAGTTAAATACCGCTGTCGTTAAACCGCTGGATCACACAAGCGCCGTGACTCAGATCGATTTCACACAGGCAGCCCTGCTTAAACGGGAAACGCCACATGTCGGCAGGCGCCAGTTTAAGCATCATCGCCAGCAGCAGGCTGAGCGACCCCTGATGCGCGACGATTGCCAGCCTGCTTTCCTGCGGACGTAAATGCAGCTGCTGCAAAGCCTGACGGATACGCTGGGTAAACGCCGTAAACGATTCGCCCTGCGGAACATCGGCTTTCTGCCAGTCCTGACACCACGCCTGATAACCTTCGGCCTGAGTGGCCTCCAGTTCTTTATGATGGCGCATTTCCCAGTCGCCGAACGCCATCTCCTGCAACAGCGGCTGGGTTTCCATCGCCAGCTGGCGGCCTTGCGCAATGATGCTGGCGGTTTCGTGACTGCGGCGCATACCGGTGTGGATCAGCGCATCAAGCGGCGTTGACGCCAGCTGGCGGCCAACATGTTGAGCCTGACGCTGGCCTTCGGCGGTCAGCGCGATATCGCTGCTGCCACAAAATACCCCGTTGACGTTAGCCTGAGTTTGTCCGTGCCTTATCAGATACAGTTTCATGATGTTGTCCTTTATCTCAGTGCCATAACAGAAAGAACAGCATGGCCAGCTCGCTTAACTCGCAGGCCGCACCCAGCGTATCGCCGGTTTGTCCACCGATACGGTTGGCGATAAAACGCCGCAAGCCCAGCACACATAACAGCGTGATCAGCAGCGCAGGCAGTGACGATATCCCGCCAATCGCCAGCGTCAGCGCCGCCATCAGCAGCAGGGTGAAACAGAAACGTCCCTCGCTGATTTTGCCGATAAACAAATTTCCCATGCCAGACTCACGGGCATAGGCCTGATGAAACATCATCACCGCCATCATGCCCCGTCCGACCACCGGCGTGATGATAAGAAACGCCAGCACCGGTAATCCTTCAATACTGATCTGGTAAATCAGCGCCGGCCGCAGCACAACAGCCACGATCAATGCCAGCGCGCCGTTGGTGCCAATCCGGCTGTCGCGCATAATCTCGAGGATGCGTTCCCGGCTGCGCACTGAAAATAAGCCGTCACAACTGTCGGCCAGCCCGTCGAGATGCAGACCGCCGGTCAGCATAATGTGCGTGGCCACCACGGCAATCGCCGCCACCAGCACGCCGACATGGGGCATCAGAATCTGCCAGACCAGTGCGGTGAGTAAACCGATGACCAGCCCGACCAGCGGGAAGCAGACAATACCGCGGGGATAATCTTTCAGTCCGATGCCGTCACACCAGCGTTCCTTCACCGGAATGCGGGTGAGAAACTGTAACGTCGCCAGAAACAGACGCCATGTCGTCATACCCATGCCCTTTCTGAGTCGTGTTATTCGGAGGTTTTCACCGGCACCGGGATCCCGGAGACGATCAGATAAACATCGTCTGCCGCCGCGGCCAGTTGCTGATTCACCCGACCGGCAATATCACGAAACCGCCGCGCCAGCAGGTTATCCGGCACAATCCCCATGCCCACTTCGTTGGTGACGATAATCACTTCTGATTCAGGATGTTGTGCCGCCGCCAGCAACTGCGCGGTTTGCGCAAAGATATGCTGTTCAATGGCGTCAAAATCCATCTCTTCCGGTTGGGATTCACCGGCTATATCAAACAACAGATTAGTCATCATCGTCGTGATGCATTCGATAATAATGGTCGGAAACTGTTCCTGATGCGCAAGCACCACTTCACCCAGATCACGCCAGCTTTCAAACGTATGCCAGTGAGCCGGACGTTGCTGCTGGTGATAACGGATGCGGTCCGCCATTTCGGCATCAGTCACCACGGACGTGGCGATATACAGCACGTCACCGCCACGGTTTTGTGCCACCTGTTCGGCAAAACGGCTCTTGCCGCTGCGGGCACCGCCGGTAATCAGCATCATAATCGGCTCCTTACTTTCTGTATGTTCATTTAACAGGGGTCAGTAATGACGTTATGCCCTGAAATTTGAGCAAAAAAAACCGCAGTCACTGACTGCGGCTTATGAGCATAGTGGGAAGTCCGTCGCTTGTCAGCGATTAACCCCGTTTTGCGGGTCCGGTGGTACGACGTGCCGGTGCAACCTGCGTATGGCGCTTAACCGCGCGACGGATCTGGTTGGCCTTCACGCGACGACGGTCACGCTCAACCGGCAGTTTGCTGACGGTTTCTTCGGTCATATCGACCAGCGTGCGCAGATAGTTGATATCCGGCAGATCCAGCTCTTTATAGCCGCCGCGAGGCAGACCTTTAGGCAGGTTCAGATCACCGTAACGGACGCGGATCAGACGGCTGACCTGCACGCCAACGGCTTCCCACAGACGACGAACTTCACGGTTACGCCCTTCTGTCAGGGTCACGTTGTACCACTGGTTCAGGCCTTCGCCGCCCTGGAATTTGATCGAGCGGAATGCCGCAGGACCGTCTTCCAGCTGCACGCCACGGCTCAGCTGTTTGATTTTTTCATCATCAACCTGACCGAAAACGCGCACGGCATATTCGCGCTCAACTTCACGGCTCGGGTGCATCAGGCGGTTAGCCAGTTCACCGTCGGTCGTGAATAACAGCAGGCCCGAGGTGTTGACGTCGAGACGACCGACGGCGATCCAGCGGGAACCGCGCATTTTTGGCAGACGGTCAAAGACGGTCGGACGGCCTTCCGGATCGCTGCGGGTACACAACTCGCCTTCCGGCTTGTAGTACGCCAGCACGCGGCAGACGGTGTCCTGCGACTCCATCACCGACAGGATGTGGCCGTCGAGACGGATTTTAGTGCCGCCGGTGACTTCCACGCGATCGCCCAGTGTTGAGATTTTACCGTCAACACTGACGCGGCCAGCCTGAATCATCGCTTCGACTTCGCGACGTGAACCGTGACCAGCGCGCGCCAGGACTTTTTGCAGCTTTTCGCTTTGTCCTTCGGTGCTGTCCAGTGCGTTCTTAGGCTTCTGGTATTTCACTTCTTCTTCATCACCGTTTTCATCAAACAGTGCTTCCGCTTTCGGTTTGGTGCCACGCGGTTTCAGCGGCGCACGTGGTTTTTCAGCGCGGGCATTTTCCGGACGACCCGGTTTGCCACTGCGCGGTTTTTCGATACGTGAATTTTCAATGCGTGAATCGCCGCGACCTGCATCAGAACGTGGTTTGTCTGAACGTGGCTTGTCGCTGCGTGGTTTGTCAGTACGTGGCTTTTCGCCGCGCTTTTCAGCCCGTGACAGTTCCGGACGGCCTTTTGCAGCGCCGGAATTTCTGCCGCTTTTTGGCTTGTCACCAGACGAACGTGCCGGTTTGGACTTGTCGCTGGAGTGCTTCTGGGAATTATACTTCTCGCTCATTGAGCAGCCTCATTTGTCGCCTTCACAGGCGTCGGGGGGAGCCGGCAGCACGACGTGATTGTCGTCTGCCCGCCAAAATTCAGTTATTACGTAGTAATACAACGACTTACAAAAAAGTCAGCCCGCCATTATACACAGTTATCTGCAATTTGTATCCTGCAAAGGCGATGACGGACTGATTATTTTTCAGGCAATGTTAACGGAACGGCGCCGGATCGCCCGCCCCTTCGCGCACCACTTCCGGCGTCGCTTCGGTCAGGTCAATCACCGTGGTCGGTTGCTGACCGAGTGATCCGCCGTCAATCACCAGATCCACCACTTTGCCCAGATGATCTTTGATGTCCTCCGGATCCGATTCCGCGAAATCATTGCCCGGCAGCATCAGCGTGGTCGACATCAGCGGTTCACCCAGCGTTTCCAGCAGCGCGACCGCAATCGGGTTCGACGGCACACGCAGGCCGATGGTTTTACGTTTTTCACTCATCAGGCGGCGGGGGACTTCTTTAGTCGCTTTGAGAATGAACGTGTAGTTACCCGGCGTGTTATTTTTGATCAGCCGGAACGCCGAGTTATCCACATAAGCGTAAGTGGACAGCTCAGAGAGATCCCGGCACATCAGCGTAAAGTTGTGGTTCCCGTCCAGTTGACGGATGCGGCAAATGCGCTCCATGGCGTTCTTTTCTTCCAGACGGCAACCCAGCGCGTAGCCTGAGTCGGTCGGATACACAATCACATTGCCCTTGCGCAGCAATTCGACGGCCTGATTAATCAGACGTGGCTGCGGGTTTTCAGGGTGAATATAAAAATATTGACTCATTGTTCCCTCTTAATTCTTCTTCTGCGGTCGGGCTTCAGACCGGTTCAATTTCAGGCTGTTTTCCGGCGACCGGCCAGTGTTGCCACACCGGTTCCACGCCTGCGGGCAGCCAAAGTTTGCGCCCCAGTTCGATCCACGAGCAGGGTTGATGAAAATCAGAACCCTGCGAGGCCAGCAAATGGTAATCACGGGCATAAGCCGCCAGTTGTGCGCGCTCGTTCGGTGCCTGCTGGCACTGCGCGACTTCCATGGCATCCCCGCCCTGTTCAGCAAAGAAAGCCAGTAAGCGTTTCAGCCATTTTGTGGACAGGTCATAACGTCCCGGATGGGCGACAACCGCCTGTCCGCCAGACTGATGAATCGCATCAATCGCTTGTTCTATTGTACACCACTGTGGCGGAACGTAGCCGGTCTTGCCCTTGGCAAGGTACTTTTTGAACACCTGAGCGATGTTGTCGGCCGCGCCAAATTCCACCAGAAAACGGGCAAAATGCGCCCGCGTCACCGCGCCACCGTCGGCCAGACGCAGTGCGCCTTCCCATGCACCTTCGATGCGCGCTTTTGCCAGGCGACGGCCCATTTCCTGTGCCCGCTGCTGGCGTAAATCTGCCTGCACTTTCAGTAATTCCACCATGGCCGGATGGGCCGGGTCGATGCCCAGCCCGACGATGTGGATCTCATGATTTTCCCACAGCGTGGAAATTTCGACGCCGTTCACCAGTTGCAGCGGCAGCTGTTGGTCCGCAATCGCCTGCGCCGCGCGCGCCAGCCCTTCCGTGCTGTCGTGATCGGTGATCGCCAGCACGCCGACACGCATGTCCACGGCCCGTGCCACCAGGGCTTCCGGCGTTAAATAGCCGTCAGATGCGGTTGTGTGGCTGTGAAGATCGTAGAGAGTGAAGGCGGTGCTGGAAGTCTGGTCGTCTGCTGAAGGCGAAGTGTTTGTTGGCAAAGTCATCGTCACGTGGGGAATTAACCTGTTTCTGAATGCAGTCCCCATCATAACGCGTCAGGGAGGCACGCGTCAGGAATGATTTCACCCGGCCGCTACGCACTGTTACGGTGCGATAACACTTTCTGCACAATGCAGCCGCACTAAAGGTGGGATTTGCAGGAAAAAGAGGGTTGACATTACATCCATGAACTAGTTTACTAGTACGCAAGTTCACGGGACAGTTCAGAAATGAACAACGTGACAAACCGATTCAGAAAGCTTACGTTTTAAAGACGTTAGCTTCATAAACAAACAAGAGTGTCTGATGATGAAAACTTACATGATGGCGGTTCTCAGCTGGTGGCGTACTTCCCCTTGGCGGGCGGAGTAATCACGCATAGCTGTCATCAGACGCTGCAAGATTCCCGAAGCCCGCATAACGCGGGCTTTTTTGTGGCCGTCTCTTTGTCATCCGTTTAATACAAACGTTGAGAAAATTTCAGGAAGCACAATGACTATTCAGAAACCACGTTTAGAATTGCTGACCGCAGAAGGATGTTACCGCGGCGACCCGACGGCCATTTTCCACCAGCTGTGCGGCGCCCGTCCGGCGACCCTGTTGCTGGAATCCTCTGAAGTCACCAGCAAAGAAAACCTGAAGAGCCTGTTGATTGTCGACAGCGCCCTGCGCATCACCGCGCTGGGTTCCCGGGTGTCGGTTCAGGCACTGACGCCAAACGGCGCCTCTTTACTGCCACTGATTGATGCCGCGTTACCGGCTGAAATTCGCAATGATGTGCGTCCGAATGGCCGTGAACTGAGCTTCCCGGCCATCGACCAGATGCAGGACGAAGACGCGCGTCTGCGCTCCCGCTCCGTTTTTGATGCGCTGCGCAGCATCCTGACCTGCGTTGAAGCCCCTGCCGATGAGCGCGAAGCGATGTTCCTCGGCGGTCTGTTTGCTTACGATCTGGTCGCCGGTTTTGAAAATTTACCGGCATTAGATTCTGACCAGCGTTGCCCGGATTTCTGCTTCTATCTGGCAGAAACCCTGCTGGTGCTCGACCACCAGAACCGCACCTGCCGTTTGCAGGCCAGCCTGTTTACGCCTTCCGCTGAAGAAAAACAGCGCCTGCACGAGCGTCTGGAACAACTGCAACATCAGTTACAACTGCCGCCACACGCCATTCCGCACCAGAGCGTGCCGGAGATGCAACTGAGCGTGAACCAGAGCGATGAAGTATTTGGTGCGGTGGTGGAGAAAATGAAAGTGGCGATCCGCGCCGGTGAAATTTTCCAGGTGGTGCCGTCACGCCGTTTCTCACTGCCATGCCCTGCGCCGCTGGCCGCGTATGAAACGCTGAAAAACAACAACCCAAGCCCGTATATGTTCTTTATGCAGGATAACGATTTCACCCTGTTCGGCGCATCACCGGAAAGCGCACTGAAATATGACGCGACCAATCGCCAGATTGAAATCTATCCGATTGCCGGTACCCGTCCGCGCGGCCGCCGTGCTGACGGCTCGCTGGATTTGGATCTCGACAGCCGTATCGAACTGGAAATGCGTACCGACCATAAAGAGCTGGCCGAGCACCTGATGCTGGTGGATTTAGCGCGTAACGATCTGGCGCGTATCTGCGAGCCGGGTAGCCGTTACGTCGCCGACCTGACCAAAGTTGACCGTTACTCTTTCGTGATGCATCTGGTGTCCCGCGTGGTCGGCACGCTGCGTCATGACCTCGACGTGCTGCATGCCTATCAGGCGGTGATGAACATGGGCACGCTGACCGGCGCACCGAAAGTGCGCGCCATGCAGCTGATTTCCGCCTCCGAGCAAACCCGTCGCGGCAGCTACGGCGGCGCAGTGGGTTACTTCACCGCTCACGGTGATTTAGATACCTGCATCGTGATCCGTTCGGCGTATGTCGAAGACGGCATTGCCACCGTGCAGGCAGGCGGCGGCGTGGTGCTGGACTCCGTGCCGCAAGCCGAAGCCGACGAAACCCGTAACAAAGCCCGTGCCGTGCTGCGTGCCATCGCCACCGCCCACAATGCGAAAGAGGTATTTTAAGATGGCCGATATCTTACTTATCGATAACGTCGATTCCTTTACTTACAACCTTGTCGATCAGCTGCGTTCCAGCGGCCACAACGTGGTGATTTACCGCAATCAGATCCCGGCTGACGTGATAATCGAAAAACTCAGCCAGCTGGAAAAACCGGTACTGGTGCTTTCGCCGGGACCGGGTACGCCGTCCGAAGCGGGTTGCATGCCGGAGCTGCTGAAACGTCTGCGCGGTCAGTTGCCGATTATCGGTATCTGTCTCGGCCATCAGGCGATTGTGGAAACGTATGGCGGTTTCGTCGGCCAGGCCGGTGAAATCCTGCACGGTAAAGCCTCATCTGTTACCCATGACAACCAAGCGATGTTTGCCGGTATGAACAATCCGCTGCCGGTGGCGCGTTATCACTCGCTGGTGGGCAGCCAGATCCCTGACGGGCTGACCGTTAACGCCCGTTTCGGTGACATGGTCATGGCAGTGCGTCACGAAGAAGATCGCGTCTGCGGTTTCCAGTTCCATCCGGAATCCATTTTAACTTCACAGGGCGCCCGTCTGCTTGAGCAGACACTGGCCTGGGCTTTGGCGTAAGGAGAACTGTCATGCAAACGCAAACTATTCCCGGCATTCTCGAAAATCTGTTCCGCGCTCAGACGATGACACAGGAAGAAAGCCAGCAATTATTTACCGCCATCGTGAATGGCGAACTGGAACCGGCGCAACTGGCCGGTGCATTAATCAGCATGAAAGTGCGTGGCGAGCAACCGGCTGAAATCGCCGGAGCGGCCAAAGCGTTACTGGCACACGCCGAGCCGTTCCCGCGCCCCGATTATCCGTTCGCGGACATTGTCGGCACCGGCGGCGACGGCACCAACAGCATCAACATTTCTACCGCCAGCGCCTTTGTGGCGGCGGCCTGTGGCGCACGGGTGGCAAAACACGGCAACCGCAGCGTGTCCAGCCGTTCGGGCTCGTCGGATTTACTGGCCGCGTTTGGCATCCGTCTGGATATGCCTGCGGAACAATCCCGTGCGGCGCTTGATGATCTGGGCGCGTGTTTCCTGTTCGCCCCGCAATACCACACCGGTTTTCGTCATGCGATGCCGGTACGTAAATCCCTGAAAACCCGCACGCTGTTTAACGTGCTGGGTCCGCTGATTAATCCGGCACGTCCGCCGCTGGCGCTGATTGGCGTATACAGCCCGGAACTGGTGCAGCCGATTGCCGAAACATTGCGTGCGCTGGGTTATGAGCGTGCGGCAGTGGTTCACGGCGGCGGAATGGATGAAGTGGCAATCCACGCAGCCACGCTGGTGGCCGAGCTGAAAGACGGCAAAATTACCACTTATGAACTGACCCCGCAGGACTTCGGTCTGGATAATTATCCGATTGAATCCTTGCTGGGCGGCGAGCCGGAAGAAAACCGTGACATTCTGGCACGCTTATTACAAGGTAAAGGAGATCCGGCCCATGAAGCCGCGGTAGCCGTCAATGTGGCGATGTTACTGCGTCTGTTCGGTCAGGAAGACGTAAAGCAAAACGCACAACAGGCTTTGGCCGTCATGCGCAGCGGTGAACCTTACCAGCGCGTGCTGGCATTGGCAGCAAGAGGATAAGTGATGCAGCAGGAAACCGTGCTCCACAAAATTGTTCGCGATAAGGAAGTTTGGGTCGCGGCACGCAAAGAACAACAACCGCTGGCCAGCTTTCAGAACGAAATAACTCAGAGCCAGCGCAGTTTCTACCATGCCCTGCAAGGGGCCAGAACGGCCTTCATTCTGGAGTGCAAACAAGCGTCTCCGTCGAAAGGCAAGATCCGCGAGAACTTCGATCCGGTAGAAATCGCCAGCGTTTATAAAGACTACGCTTCCGCTATTTCGGTATTAACCGATGAGAAATATTTCCAGGGCAGTTTTGATTTCCTGCCGCTGGTGAGCAAAACCGTCACGCAGCCGGTGCTGTGCAAAGATTTTATTATCGACCCGTATCAGATCCATCTGGCCCGTTTTTATCAGGCAGATGCGATTTTGCTGATGCTTTCCGTACTCGATGATGACCAGTACGTTCAGCTGGCCGCCGTCGCTCACAGCCTGAATATGGGCGTGCTCACCGAAGCCAGTAATGAAGAAGAACTGGATCGCGCCGTGAAGCTGAAAGCGAAAGTGGTCGGTATCAATAACCGCGATCTGCGCGATTTGTCCATCGATATGAACCGCACCCGCGAGCTGGCACCGCGTGTGCCGCATGGTGTCACAGTCATCAGCGAATCGGGCATTAACACCTACGGACAAATCCGCGAACTCAGCCGCTTCGCCAATGGTTTCCTGATTGGCAGCGCACTGATGTCAGAACAAGACCTCAGCAGCGCCGTCCGTCGCGTGTTGCTGGGTGATAATAAAGTGTGCGGTCTGACCCGCCCGCAGGATGCCAAAGCCGCGCACGACGCAGGGGCTATTTATGGCGGACTGATTTTCGTCGACACCTCGCCGCGCTTTGTGACCCACACGCTGGCGAAAGAAGTACAAAACGGCGCACCGCTGAAGTATGTCGGCGTGTTCCGGGATGAAGACCTGAATACCGTGGCAGAAACAGCGAAAGCATTAGCCCTGACTGCCGTGCAGCTTCACGGCGATGAAAATCAGGCGTACATCGACGCGTTACGCAGCGCATTACCGCAGTCCGTTCAGATCTGGAAGGCGCTGAGTGTGAAAGACACGATGCCGGCACGCGATCTGAATCATGTCGACCGCTATGTGCTCGACAACGGTAAAGGCGGCACCGGTTATCGTTTCGACTGGAGCAAGCTGGCCGGGCAGGATCTGAGCAACGTACTGCTGGCTGGCGGACTGAGTGCCGACAATTGTGTCGAAGCTGCACAGCTCGGTTGTGCAGGGCTGGATTTCAACTCCGGTGTTGAAAGTGAGCCGGGCATCAAAGATGCCGAAAAAATTACCGCCGTATTCCAGACATTGCGGGCGTATTAAGCCGCACGCAATGACGCAAAAATTGACAGACAGGACGGAATAACATGACTTTACTTAATCCCTACTTCGGCGAATTTGGCGGCCAGTATGTACCGCAAATTCTGATGCCTGCGCTGGCCCAGCTGGAAGAAGCTTTTGTCAGCGCGCAGCGCGACCCGGAGTTTCAGGCTGAATTCATTGATCTGCTGAAAAACTATGCCGGTCGCCCGACAGCACTGACGCTGTGCAAAAATCTGACCGCCGGAACCAAAACCAGGCTGTATCTCAAGCGTGAAGATTTACTGCACGGCGGCGCACACAAAACTAACCAGGTGTTGGGTCAGGCATTACTGGCTAAACGCATGGGTAAAACTGAAATTATCGCCGAGACCGGTGCCGGTCAGCACGGCGTGGCCTCAGCACTGGCCTGTGCCCTGCTCGGCCTGAAATGCCGTATTTATATGGGCGCGAAAGACATTGAGCGTCAGTCGCCAAACGTGTTCCGTATGCGTCTGATGGGGGCGGAAGTGATCCCGGTACACAGCGGTTCTTCCACGCTGAAAGATGCCTGTAATGAGGCGCTGCGCGACTGGTCCGGCAGCTACGAAAAATCCCACTACATGCTGGGGACGGCGGCGGGTCCGCACCCTTATCCGACCATTGTGCGTGAATTCCAGCGCATGATCGGTGAGGAAACCAAAGCACAAATGCAGGAACGCGAAGGCTGTCTGCCGGATGCGGTGATCGCCTGCGTGGGCGGCGGTTCCAACGCCATCGGCATGTTTGCTGATTTCATTGACGAGACCAGCGTGAAGCTGATCGGTGTCGAACCTGCCGGTCTCGGCATTGAAACCGGACAGCACGGCGCGCCGCTGAAACACGGTCACGTCGGTATTTATTTCGGTATGAAAGCGCCGATGATGCAAACCTCCGAAGGCCAGATTGAGGAATCCTACTCTATCTCTGCCGGTCTGGATTTCCCGTCGGTTGGCCCGCAGCACGCCTTCCTCAACAGCACCGGCCGCGCGGAATACGTGTCGATTACCGATGATGAAGCCCTGGAAGCCTTTAAAGAACTGTCCCGTCACGAAGGGATCATTCCTGCGCTGGAATCGTCACATGCGCTGGCTTACGCGCTGAAACTGATCAAGGAAACCCCGGAGAAAGAACAAATTCTGGTGGTGAACCTGTCCGGCCGCGGCGACAAAGATATTTTCACCGTACATGACATCCTGACTGCCCGGGGAGAAATTTAATGGAACGTTATCAGCAATTATTCAAGCGTCTGGAAAGCAAAAAAGAAGGCGCATTTGTTCCTTTCGTTACGCTGGGCGATCCGGGCGTTGAGCTGTCACTGTCCATTATCGACACGCTGATTGAAGCCGGTGCCGATGCGCTGGAACTGGGCATTCCGTTCTCTGATCCGCTGGCGGATGGCCCGACAATCCAGAACGCCAACCTGCGCGCTTTCGCCGCCGGTGTGACGCCGACGCAGTGTTTCAACATGCTGGCGCGCATCCGCGAAAAGCATCCTGATATTCCGATTGGTCTGCTGATGTACGCCAATCTGGTCTTCCACAACGGCATCGAAACCTTCTATCAGCGTTGCGCCGAAGTGGGTGTGGATTCCGTGCTGGTTGCCGACGTGCCATTTGAAGAATCCGCGCCGTTCCGTGCAGCCGCATTGCGCCACGGTATCGCGCCAATCTTCATCTGCCCGCCGAATGCATCCGATGATTTGCTGCGTGAGATTTCCTCTCATGGCCGGGGTTATACCTATCTGCTGTCCCGCGCAGGCGTAACGGGGACGGAAAAACGTGCGCTGACTCCGCTGAATCATCTGGTTGATAAGCTTCGTGAATATAACGCTGCACCGCCATTGCAGGGCTTTGGGATTTCCGAACCTTCACAGGTGAAGGAAACCCTGGCTGCCGGTGCGGCGGGCGCGATTTCCGGCTCGGCGACCGTGCGTATTATCGAAAACAATCAACATCAGCCTTCAGAAATGCTGGCACAGCTTTCCCGTTTCGTCAGTGAAATGAAAGCCGCCACCCGCGCATAACCTCCCCTGAACAGAACGTTCGTGGCTGAACCCGCTAACGTTCTGTTTCTTTTTAAATTCTTACGCTTTTTTACTTCGATTTATTTGTATTAACGCCATCAATAAACCAAACTCAAACTACTCATCAGGCCTATGATAATACGGCCATTGCGGCTATCGCCTGTCTGAGTGTCTGCAGGTCGTTTCTTTTGGTTTTATAACAAAGCGTGGAGAGTTATTTATGAAGCTATTCAAAACATTGTCCGCATTCTGCATGGCAGCTGTTGTGGTCATGGCCGTTGCAGCCTGTGCGCCTACTAAAAAATCAGAAGGAACCGGTGGCTACATTGATGACACCGTGGTCACCACCAAAGTGAAATCCGCGCTGCTGGCAGATAAGACCATCAAATCCACGGAAATCAGCGTCGAGACCTTTAAAGGCCGTGTTCAGCTGAGTGGTTTTGTCACCTCGACAGCAGATGCGAACCGTGCGGTAGAAGTGACGCGCGGCGTGGCCGGGGTTCGTTCGATTGAGAATGACATGCGGGTGAAGTAGCCTGAAACAGAACGGGTGACACAGCGAAGAGGCGCAGAAGCGCCTCTTTTTTTATGCGCGGGCTGAAGACTCAGAAACGATAGCCGACGCCAAACATAAAGACCCAGGGATCGATCCGGGTGTTGATGTTTTGCTGCTCACCACCGGCTTTGAATTTCACCTCGGTATCAATATCCATCCACCAGACGGACATGTTGATTAACCAGTTGTCGTCCAGGTTGTAATCGAGACCGGCCTGGGTGGCCACACCCCAGGAATCTTTGACGCTTAAATCAGACAGCCCGGCATCGCGCCCGGTCTGGTTGAAATCTGTGTCGAAGAACGTGGTGTAGTTGATGCCCACACCGAGGTACGGACGCAATTTGTCCTGCCTGTCACCGAAGTAATACTGCGCCATCAGGGACGGAGGTAACTGTTTCACTTCCGCAATGGTGCCGGTGCTTTTCAGTCCGACTTTATGCTGGAACGGCGTGGCGGCCAGTAACTCCATCCCGATATTGTCGGTAAACATGTACCCCAGCGTTAACCCCATCTGAGTATTATTATTGATATTAAACGATCCCAGCCCCAGCACGTTGTCTGACCCTTCGGTTGGACGAACGGTCGCTGTCCCTACACGAAAAATCACATCCCCTGCCTGATGTGCACTCGCGACTGCCGGAAATGCCGCTGCTGCGACTAATGCCCAATATGCTGCTTTCATTATCCCTTTCCTTTGTGTGGATTATTTATCAACCGCGCGAATGATACCTACTCTTTGGTATGGTTTGATCAATGCCGGATCACATCTTTAAAACAAAAAGTCAGAAAATGCATCTTCCGCAAAGCGATCTAAATCTATAAAAACAAAGGAATTGATCTGCATCAAAAATGAGGAGATTTTGTTGTTTTGTTAACAGGTGATATTTCAGTTGCTAAAAAAAATGACGCTGCGTACTTTGCTTGTTCACTGTTGGTTTTGGTTTGGTGCCGTAAGGAGTCGGTGGCTTCCCAGGATGAGCGAAATTAACAATCCCTGTATGACCTGTGGCGCGTGCTGCGCCTATTTCCGCGTTTCATTTTATTGGGCTGAATCTGAAGAGGCCGGCGGCGTGGTTCCGCAAGCTTTGACCGAGCAGGTCACTCCTTTTATGAGTTGTATGCAGGGCACGAACAGTAAACGCCCGCGCTGCATCGCCCTGAAAGGTGAAGTGGGACAGTCGGTTTCCTGCTCCGTTTACCTTAACCGCCCGTCACCGTGCCGGGAGTTCAATCAGTCTGGATTGAATGGCGTCGCCAATTCCGCCTGTGACCGCGCGCGCGCACAATATGGTCTGCCGCCGCTGGAGATGGATGCCACACCGTCAGACCTGTGGCATGTCACCTGCGTATAAGCAGAGATTCATCAGGCAGATTGACAGGAAGTCAGCGCAAAACTATCGGCGGGGGCCATTTAAAGGGTACAATCGCCGCCTTATTGATTTTTGCTTTTTGCCAAGGAGCGTCCATGTCTATCACGGCCAGTACGTTGTACCGTGACAGTTATAATTTTATGCGTAATCAGTTGGGTAGCGTTTTCGCGCTGTCCGTTCTGGCCGCATTAATTACCGTCATTTTGAGCTGGATATTGAGTCCTTCCGCAGAGCAGGTCGACGCTATCGGGCAACTGATGAGCAATATCACGGGGATGAGCGTCGGCGATATGATGGGGTATCTTGAACAGCAGATCACGCCTGAGCAGCAAAGCGCGATTTTCCGTTACAGCCTGGCGGCGCTGTTTTCCACACTGGCCGGGAATGTCATTCTGGTCGGGGGCGTACTAACGCTGGTTCAGCTGGTGTCTCAGGGCGTTCGGGCCAGTGTTGTTCAGGTCATGACCGCGTCGCTGCCGGTGCTGCCGCGTCTGATCATCCTGCTGTTTATTTGCAGCATTATGTTCCGCTTCGGTCTTGCGCTGTTGCTGGTGCCTGCTTTCCTGGTGGCCATCGCCTGGGCGATGTCGCCGGTGATTGCCTGTAAAGAGAATGTCGGCGTCTTTCGCGCGCTGGGCATGAGTACCCGGTTATCCTTCAGTAATGTGCGTCTGGTTGCGCCGGCGGTGATGCTGTGGATCGTGGCTCAGGTGGTTCTGATGCTGTTTGTTGGCGTACTGAGCGCGTTAAATCCGATGCTCGGTGCGGTGATCCTCGGCGCATTAAGCAACATGATCAGCGCCTTTATGCTGATTTATATGTTCCGTCTTTACATGAAATTACAAGCATAATATAGACATACGTTTTTCAGGGGCGCTCCGGCGCCCTTTTCTTTTGTCCGCGATTTGAATCCGGTATAGTCATCACATACATAAAACATGGAATGAAGTATGAAGCAGCTCCTCGATTTTCTTCCCCTGATTGTCTTTTTTGTGGTTTATAAGCTTTACGACATTTTTGTCGCATCGGGCGCGTTGATCGCAGCCACCGCGTTAGCGTTAATCTTTACCTGGGTTCTGTACCGCAAAATTGAGAAGATGACGCTGATCACCTTCGCAATGGTGGCGGTTTTCGGCACCCTGACACTGGTATTCCATAATGATGAATTCATTAAATGGAAAGTGACCGTCATTTATGTGCTTTTCTCCGGCGCATTGCTGATCAGTCAGCTGGTGCTGAAAAAGCCGTTAATCCAGCGTATGCTCGGCAAAGAACTGACGTTGCCGGATCATGTCTGGAATAAACTGAACATCAGCTGGGCGATCTTTTTCCTGCTGTGCGGTCTGGCCAATATTTATGTGGCGTTCTGGTTGCCGCAAAACATCTGGGTCAATTTCAAGGTGTTTGGTCTGACCGCGCTGACGCTGGTCTTCACTTTGTTAAGCGGCGTCTATATTTACCGGCATATGCCGGATGATGAAAAAAAATAAGCATTCTTCTGCACGGGCCTTTCTTTGAAAGGCCTTACTTTTTCAGTTTGTTGAGCACTGTGAATTTTATCGTATGAACGAAAAACATAGCTTACCCAATGGTGAAATGGTTCTGCGTACGCTGGCAATGCCGGCTGACACCAATGCAAACGGTGATATCTTCGGCGGCTGGCTGATGTCGCAAATGGATATGGGCGGCGCGATCCAGGCGAAGGAAATCGCCAAGGGTCGCGTGGTGACTGTGCGTGTTGACGGGATGACCTTCCTCAAGCCGGTGGCCGTCGGTGATGTGGTGTGCTGTTACGCACGCTGCATCCGTACCGGCAACAGCTCGATTACCATCAATGTTGAGGTGTGGGTGAAGAAAGTCTCTTCCGAGCCGATAGGACAGCGTTACAGAGCCACTGAGGCGGTGTTTACCTATGTCGCCGTCGATGACGAAGGCAAATCGCGCCAGTTACCTGACGGACGCAGCAATTTCAGTGTCGACTCGGAAGGCGTTTCTCAGGACTGAGTGACGAACCGGCTCTTCAGAAAGTAAAAAGGTCGCCTTCAGAGGCGACCTTTTTTATTGGGGCAAACACCGCGGTGTCGGCTTACTCGACAGAAGTGCCGCCTTTAATTTTGAACACCAGATTCACGATTAAGTTGCTGGCCGCTTTAGGTTCATAGCGCCACTTGTTCATCGCCTGTTTTACCTCACGCTCAAACATATTGCGCGGTTCGGCTGACAGCACCCGGATATTCTGCACGCGGCCATCGCTGTCCACATCGAACTGCACGCGTACACGGCCTTCAATGCGTAACGCCAGCGCACGTGCCGGATAACCCGGCTGTCCGCGCTGCAACGGTCGCGGCCCGGTGTCGCTTTTGGCATTGGAAGACGCAGGCGGCTGACTCACCGGTTTGGTCAGTGGCTGATTACTGGTCACCGGCGTCTGGACTGTCTGGGTCGGTCTTTCTACCGGACGTTCAACCGGCTTCACCTTCGGTTTCACCACCGGCTTTTTCACCGGTTTCGGCTTAGGCTTCGGCGGTTCCGGAATGACCACGGCTTCCGGCGGCGGTGGCGGCTCAGGCACCACTTCCGGCTCAGGCTCAGGTTGTGGCGGCGTCGGTTCAGGCTGAGGCGGCGGTGGGGGCGCAAAATCCGCCGGATTGACCATCGTCACACTCATCACTTTCTGATCCTGGCTCGGTAATTTTATTGACTCGCCGACCGTCATATACAACACGCCAGCGATAACAGCGACATGTAAACTGACAGCCAGCGCGACAGGCACCGTCACCTTGCGGATAAATCTAAACTTTTTTAGCGGCATAATGATTCATTTTCCCCGTGAAGCCGCAAGTTTAAATGTAAATAGCAATCATATTCAACACCGAGATGACAACTATTCTCAAATAACCTTTGCTTTGATCCCACGCAAAGCGCTTTCCCCCGGCTTCAGGTTTAGCTATGTTAATTCTGTAAAATCGTCAGGCGGCCACAGGCTGCCGCACAGGACTTCATAAACCCATTGATAGGTGACTCATGCTTTACGTGATTTATTCTGAAGATGTATCAGATTCACTGGAAAAACGCGCTGCTGCCCGCCCTGCTCATATCGAACGCCTGAAAAACCTGCACGAGCAAGGCCGCGTGCTGATTGCCGGGCCGACGCCCGCCATCGACAGCGAAGATCCGGGCGCGGCAGGAATGACAGGTTCCCTGCTGGTGGTTGAGTTTGAAACGCTGGAAGACGCCAAAATCTGGGCTGATGCGGATCCTTACGTCGCGGCAGGCGTGTACAAATCCGTCACCGTGAAGCCATTCAAACGCGTATTCTGATGTTTTGCGGGCAGTTTTCCGAACTGCCCGATGCCCTGCTTCCCCCGCCGTGCCACTCTTTAATCAACTTTACTTTTGCTTACGTCAGTTGATTGTCTAAATATCCGGTTACTCACACACTTACCTGCGCCCTATTTCTTTAACCGTTGAGCGGAGAACCTGATATGCAATGTCCGGTATGCAAAGAAAGTCAGCTGGTGATGTCCGAACGTCAGGGCATTGAAATCGATTATTGTCCTGACTGTCGCGGAGTGTGGCTGGATCGCGGTGAGCTGGATAAAATCATCGAGAAATCGGCTGCATCGCAGTCCGCAGAGCGGCCAGCAACGCCGCGCTACGAGGAACGCGACCGCCGGGACGATCACCGCCCGCAAGGCAATTACGACAATCGCGGGCATTATTCCTCGCAAAAACCCTATAAAAAGAAGAGTTTCCTTTCAGAGCTTTTCGACTGATTTCTGCCATCCCGCGCCATAGCATAATACCCATGGCGCGATTTCCCCGAATGCCGTCACATTGCTTTCATCGCTTGTGTGCTAGGATGCTTACCCCTGCCCATGAGGTAAGCAATATGTCATTCTTCGACGGATTGAAGTTTCTAACCAGTACGACCACCAAGGTCACCTGCCCGGAATGCGGTTATGTTGCCGAACAGATGAGTGCAAAAGTGCGCAAAAACTCAACGCTGGTCTGCAAAAAATGTGGCGCGCTGTTTCAGCCTAAATCCCGGTAATCAGGCATTCCATTCGTAGTTAACGGCATACAAAGACAGGCGCTGATGCTGCTGATGGTGGATCTGGCGAATACGATAGATGTGACGATAGCGTCTTGACTGACCTTCCAGCCAGCGGCTTCTCCGGCGCTGGGTCTGGCGTAACATCCGCCACCGGCCAACTTCATTTCTACTGCGTTTCATTCACTTATGTCCCGTGATGCCGTCGCTGCTTCTTTAACGGAAGAATGTCTTTAAGTGTCTTTTAGCGGAAAAAACTGCGGGGACATTATAGGCCGATGGCGGTGTGATCCAAGTCTTGTTTTTGTCCTTTCTCCCCGTTATCAGCTAACCTTGAAGTCAGGGCAGTGGCAATTTACTGAGCGGATAGCGATTTAAGAGGTAGCCGATTGATTGGCCGGATAAAGTTAGTTAAAAGGTTGCCCCTTTCACGTACACTCACGCCAATGGCTTGCGAACAGGACTTTTCGCCTTTATGACAACATTTTATACAGTAATCAGCGGACTTCTGGTTTTCGGTTACTGGTTACTGATTGCCGGCGTCACCCTGCGTATTCTGATGAAACGCCGGGCGGTCCCTTCCGCGATGGCATGGTTGCTGATCATCTACATCATTCCGCTGGTCGGTATTATTGCCTATCTGTCGTTTGGTGAACTGCACTTAGGCAAACGCCGTGCTGAACGGGCGAAAGCCATGTGGCCTTCAACCGCCCGCTGGCTGAATGATCTCAAAGACTGCAAGCGTATTTTTGCCACCGAAAACAGTGAAATTGCCGCCTCACTTTTCCAGCTGTGCGAACGCCGTCAGGGCATTGCTGGCGTAAAAGGTAATCAGTTGCAACTGCTGACCACCAGCGATGATGTGCTTCATGCCATGATGCGCGATATCGAACTGGCCCGCAGCAATATCGAGATGGTGTTCTATATCTGGCAGCCGGGCGGTCTGGTTGATCAGGTCGCCGAATCGCTGATGGCCGCCTCGCGCCGTGGTATTCATTGCCGCCTGATGCTGGATTCCGCAGGCAGCGTCGCCTTTTTCCGCAGCCCTTATCCGGCAATGATGCGCAACGCCGGTATTGAAGTGGTCGAAGCCTTGCAGGTTAATTTGTTCCGTGTGTTCCTGCGCCGCATGGATTTGCGTCAGCACCGTAAAGTGGTGCTGATCGACAACTATGTCGCCTATACCGGCAGCATGAACATGGTCGACCCGCGTTTCTTCAAGCAGGATGCTGGCGTCGGTCAGTGGATCGATCTGATGGCCCGTATGGAAGGCCCCGTCGCGACCACCATGGGCATTGTCTATTCCTGTGACTGGGAAATTGAAACCGGCGTGCGTATTCTGCCGCCGGAACCTGACAGCAATCAGATGCCCTTCGAACAGGAGAGCGGCCATACCATTCAGGTTATCGCCTCCGGTCCCGGCTTCCCGGAAGATATGATCCACCAGGCACTGCTGACCGCCACCTACTCGGCCCGCGAGCGACTGGTGATGACCACGCCGTATCTGGTCCCCAGCGATGATTTGTTACATGCGATTTGTACTGCGGCACAGCGCGGGGTTGATGTCAGTATCATCCTGCCGATGAAAAACGATTCGATGATGGTGGGCTGGGCCAGTAAATCATTCTTTGGCGAGTTGCTGGAAGCCGGGGTCAAAATTTACCAGTTTGAAGATGGCTTACTGCATACCAAAAGTATGCTGGTTGATGGTCAGCTCAGTCTGGTGGGCACCGTGAATCTGGATATGCGCAGCCTGTGGCTCAATTTTGAGATAACACTGGTGATTGACGATGCCGGTTTTGGGGATGATCTCGGGCGCGTGCAGGACGATTACATTGCCCGCTCACATCTGCTGGATGTTGAAGCCTGGATTAAACGCCCGTTCTGGCACCGCATCGTCGAACGTTTGTTCTACTTTTTCAGTCCGCTGCTGTAAATGCCGCGTCGGGCATGATGTAATACCCCCAGTACCGGCTTGCAAGAGCCAGAATACACTCATCTGTAAACGAGAATGATATGGACCTGAATAATCGCCTGACCGAAGACGAAACGCTTGAACAAGCCTATGACATCTTTCTGGAGTTGGCCGGAGATAACCTTGATCCGGCAGATATCCTGATCTTCAATCTGCAATTTGAAGAACGCGGCGGCGCTGAATTATATGACCCGGCAGAAGACTGGGTCGAGCATGTGGATTTCGACCTGAACCCGGACTTCTTTGCTGAAGTGGTGATCGGTCTGGCTGACGCGGAAGATCAGCCAATCAATGATATTTTCGCGCGTGTTCTTTTGTGTCGCGAGAAAGACCATAAGCTTTGCCATATCCTCTGGAAAGAATAACCGTCTCCGTCGTCCTTCAGACTGGCGCTGTGTTGGCGGCTTTCATTCACCCCGGTCACTGACATAAGTCAGCTTCCGGGGATTCATTCAATTGCAGCTTTAATCCCATCTGAATGACGTAGCAGAACGATACGTAAAGAAAACGAAGACGAAAAAAAACCTGCCACTGGCAGGTTTTTTTATGCATTGCGTCTGAGGAAAACAATCAGAGCGGATCGACTTTCAGGCAGGACACCGCGTGGCGGAAGCTGCCTTCCAGCAACGGACGGGTCACCGCACATTCAGGTCCGGCAATCGGGCAACGGGTACGGAACACGCAGCCTGATGGCGGGTTGATCGGCGAAGGTAACTCCCCTTCCAGTAACTGAATCACTTTATTGCGCTCTTTATCCGGATCCGGCACCGGCACCGCAGACATCAGCGCACGGGTATACGGATGCTGAGGATTGTTATACACCTCATCATACGTCCCCAGCTCGACGGCATGCCCGAGGTACATCACCAGAACGCGATCAGAAATGTGTTTAACCACCGCCAGATCGTGCGCGATGAAGATCAGGGATAATCCCATCTCGCGTTGCAGTTGTTGCAGCAGGTTGACGACCTGCGCCTGAATGGACACATCCAGCGCAGAAACCGGCTCATCACAGATAATCAGTTTCGGCTCAAGGATCAGGGCGCGCGCGATACCAATACGCTGACACTGACCGCCGGAAAATTCGTGCGGGTAACGGTTAATCAGGTTAGGCAGCAGCCCGACCTTTAACATCATTGCCTTCACTTTTTCCTTCACCTCAAGACGAGGCATTTTCGGATTATAGGTTTTCAGCGGCTCGGCAATGATTTCACCGATGGTCATACGCGGATTAAGGGACGCCAGCGGATCCTGGAAAATCATCTGGATATCGCTGCGCGTGTGGCGCCATTCGTTATCCGACATGTTCAGCAGATCTTTGCCCAGCCAGGCCACACGACCGTCGGTGGCTTTCACCAGCCCAATCAGCGCACGGGCAAAGGTGGATTTACCGCAACCGGATTCACCGACCACGCCCAGCGTTTCACCTTCATAAAGACGCAGGGTGACACCATCCACCGCTTTCAGGGTTTTCGAAGGCTGCCAGAACCATTGTTTTCCGTCTTTGATGTCGAAATGAACCTTCAGATCGGCCACTTCGAGCAGCACTTTTTTCTCAGGGGCGTGAGTGTTCATCGCCGCGCTGTTCATGATTGTGTTGTCTGTCATACCAGTTCCTCCAGCGGCTTGTAGCAGGCACGCAGGCGACCATCACCGAAACGCTCCAGCGGTGGCGCTGAGGCGCAAATATCCATCGCATACGGGCAGCGGGGCTGGAACGGACAGCCTTTTGGCAGACGCAGCAGGTTTGGCGGGTTGCCCGGAATGGTCAGCATCGCGCCGCCTTCAGCATCCAGACGAGGAACCGCATTGAGCAGACCGATAGAATACGGATGGCACGGCTCATAAAAAACATCGCGGGCACGGCCATATTCCATCGTACGCCCCGCGTACATCACCAGCACCTTGTCGCAGATCCCGGCGACGACACCCAGATCGTGGGTAATCATGATAATGGCGGTATTGAACTCAGACTTCAGTTCATTAAGCAAGGTCATGATCTGCGCCTGAACGGTCACGTCCAGGGCGGTCGTTGGCTCATCGGCAATAAGCAATTTTGGACGGCACAGCAATGCCATCGCAATCATCACACGCTGGCGCATACCACCGGAGAATTCATGCGGGAACATCTTCATACGCTTGCGGGCTTCCGGCATTTTCACCGCATCCAGCATGCGTACGGATTCCTCAAACGCTTCGCGTTTGCTCATCTTTTTGTGCAGGATCAGGACTTCCATCAGTTGCTCGCCGACCCGCATGTACGGGTTGAGAGAGGTCATCGGATCCTGGAAAATCATCGAAATCTGTTCTGCGCGCAGCTTGTTCAGCTCGTTTTGCGGCAGGTTGAGGATTTCACGACCATTAAATTTCGCCGAACCTCCGATGCGACCATTGCTGGCCAGCAGGCCCATCAGGGCAAACGCGGTCTGGGATTTACCGGAACCGGATTCGCCGACGATGCCTAAGGTTTCACCGGCACGCAGGTCGAAATTCAGATCGTTAACCGCCGTGACATCGCCGTCAGGCGTTTCAAAGGTGACACGTAAATCTTTGACATCCAGAAGCGTCTGGCTGCCCTTCGCATTCTGCAGTGCAGAAGCGGGCATATGTTCAATCGTGCTCATGGTTGCACTCCTTAACGATCTTTCGGGTCGAGGGCATCACGCAGGCCATCGCCGATAAAATTGAAACAGAACAGAGTTACAACCAGGAAGCCTGCCGGGAACAGCAGTAACCAAGGTGAAACTTCCATCGAGTTGGCACCATCGCTTAATAACGCGCCCCAGCTGCTCAGTGGCTCCTGTGTCCCTAATCCTAAGAAGCTCAGGAAGGATTCAAACAGGATCATGCTCGGTACCAGCAGTGAGGCATACACCACCACGACACCCAGCACGTTTGGCACAATGTGGCGCAACACGATATTTCGCGTGCTCACACCGCTGACCAGCGCCGCTTCGATGAATTCTTTACGTTTCAGGCTCAGGGTCTGACCGCGCACGATACGTGCCATGTCGAGCCAGGACACCATCCCGATCGCCACGAAAATCAGCAGGATATTTTGCCCGAAGAAGGTCACCAGCAGGATCACGAAGAACATGAACGGGAAGGAGTTGAGAATTTCCAGCAGACGCATCATCGCGGAGTCAATTTTACCGCCCAGATAGCCGGACAGGGATCCGTACAGTGTACCGAGGATCACCGCCACCAGCGCAGCCGCCACACCAACCATCAGGGAAATACGTCCACCAATCGCCACGCGTACCAGCAAATCACGGCCTGAGGAGTCAGTCCCGAAATAGTGGTGAGAGGCGAAATCCGGTGCCGCTGACATCATATTCCAGTCAGTATCGTCGTAGGCAAACTGCGATAACATCGGGGCAAATGCCACGAATAACGCAATAAACGCCAGTACGATCAGGCTGGTGACCGCAGCACGGTTGTGCATGAAACGGCGTCGGGCATCCTGCCACAAACTGCGGCCTTCAACTTCCAGTTTTTCGCTGAAGTTTTCCACGACGTCGCTATTTTTCTTACTTAACATCATTGACGTACTCCGGCATTAATAACGGATTTTCGGGTCGATGACGGCATACAGCACGTCGACGATCGCATTGAACAAAATGGTTAATGCGCCCACTAAAATGGTCAGGCTCAGTACCAGGGAGTAGTCACGGTTTAATGCCCCGTTAACAAACAACTGGCCGATACCTGGCAATCCGAAAATGCTCTCGATGACCATCGAACCGGTGATAATCCCTACGAAGGCCGGTCCCATGTATGACAATACCGGCAGCAAGGCAGGTTTCAGTGCGTGACGCAAAATAATGCGGCGCAGCGGCAACCCTTTGGCACGTGCTGTACGGATGAAGTTGGAGTGCAGGATTTCAATCATCGAACCCCGGGTGATACGCGCGATACTGGCGATATAAGCCAGTGAAAGTGCCACCATCGGCAGGATCATATATTTCGTGCCACCGCCGTTCCAGCCGCCACCAGGCAACCATTTAAGCGTAATGGCAAATATCAGCACCAGTAACGGCGCGACCACGAAACTGGGGATAACCACCCCGGTCATCGCAATGCCCATCACCGTGTAATCCCATTTGGTGTTTTGATTCAGTGCTGCAATCACCCCTGCACTCACACCAAACACAATCGCCATGATGAATGCCGCCAGACCCAGTTTTGCTGAAACCGGGAACGACGCCGCCACCAGGTCATTCACTGTGTAGTCTTTATATTTGAACGACGGGCCGAAATCGCCTTTTGCCAGTTGTTCTAAATAGTGGAAATACTGCTTATACATTGGGTCATTGAGGTGATATTTCGCCTCAATGTTCGCCATGACTTCTGGCGGAAGATTACGCTCACCCGTAAAAGGGCTGCCCGGTGCGAGACGCATCATAAAAAACGAAATGGTGATCAGAATGAATAGCGTCGGAATCGCTTCCAGACAGCGGCGTAAAATAAACTTTAACATTGCCCGTACCTGTTTCTAAGCCTGTCACTACAGCTTGATAGTTTTTGGCTTGGTCACGATGCCCCTGAACAAAGGACATCGTGGTGGCTCTTTGTTTCAGCGCCGAAAGCCGGTGCTGAAATCATTACCTTCATCAAAATAGAACGAGCAAGGCAGCTCGGGGATGCCTTGCCCGGACACTGATGGATTAGTGTTTGATGATATACAGATCTTTCACGTAGACGTTGTCCTGTGGATCTTTACCGGTGTAACCGCCGACGTAAGGTTTCACCAGACGCGCGTTCACGTAGTAATAGACAGGGACAATGGCAGAGTCTTTATCAAGCTGGGTTTCAGCTTTCTGATACAGCGCCGCGCGTTCGTCATCGGTTTTCACTGTCAGAGTGTCAGCGATGTCTTTATCAAACGCCGGGCTCTTATAGTGGGCAGTGTTGTTGCTGCTGTCAGACAGCATGGTGTTCAGGAAGGAAGAAGGCTCGTTATAGTCGGAGCACCAGCCTGCACGGGCGATATCGAAGTTACCCTGATGACGGCTGTCCAGGAAGGTTTTCCATTCCTGGTTAACCAGTTTCACGTCAACACCCAGGTTTTTCTTCCAGATAGCGGCAGCGGCGATAGCCAGTTTTTTGTGCAGATCAGAGGTGTTATACAGCAGTTCGAAAGTCAGAGGCTTGGCAGACGTGTAACCTGCTTCGGCCAGCAATTTTTTAGCCTGCTCGTTGCGTTGTGCCTGAGTTTCTTTGAACCAGGCCGGAGGCGTCAGTTTTGCACCGTCAGTGTAAGGCGGGGTATAGCCATACGCTGGCAGGTCGCCCTGTGCTTTCACTTTATTGACGATGATGTCGCGATCCAGACCCAGTTTCAGAGCTTCACGCACGCGTGAGTCAGTGAACGGGGCTTTCTGGTTGTTGATTTCGTAGTAGTAAGTACACAGATACGGGTCAACGTGAACTTCAGTTGGGATTTCTTTTTTCAGCTTCTGGAACAGTTCGATCGGCATGTTGTTGTAGGTCATGTCGATTTCGCCGCTGCGGTAGCGGTTAACGTCAGTCACTTCTGAAGAGATTGGCAGGTAAGTGACCTGGTTGATCACGGTTTTCGCGTTATCCCAGTAAGTCGGGCTGCGTTCAAGAACGATACGTTCGTTGACGGTCCAGGCTTTCAGTTTGTAAGCGCCGTTGCTCACGTAGTTTTCTGGTTGGGTCCATTTGTCGCCAAATTTCTCCACAACACTTTTGTTTACCGGTTTCATCGCGGTGTGAGACAGCATTTTTACGAAATAAGGAACAGGTTCGGTCAGGGTCACCTGCAGGGTATGGTCGTCAATCGCTTTCACACCCAGAGTATCAGGGCTTTTCTTACCGCTGATGATGTCATCGATGTTTTCGATGTGACCGTATTGCAGGTAGCTTTCATACGGAGAGGCTGTTTTTGGATCAGCCAGACGCTGCCAGCTGTACACGAAATCCGCCGCAGTGACAGGGTCGCCGTTTGACCATTTTGCATCCGGACGCAGGTGGAAGGTCCAGACTTTAAAATCTTTGTTGTCCCAGGTGGTAGCGACGCCCGGGATCACACTGCCGTCTTTGCTGTCGGTATTCACCAGACCTTCCAGCAGATCACGGATCACGTTGGATTCCGGTACGCCTTCGACTTTATGTGGGTCCAGGGACTGAACTTCAGAACCGTTGTTACGCACCAGCTCCTGTTTAGCCGCCAGTGTCACGCCTGCAGGCACATTCGCCGCGAATGCGTTATTGATGGAAACTGAGCTCACTGCAGCAAGAATGCAGGCAGCCAGCAGATTTTTTTTTGTGATGTTGGTCATTGTATTTCAACTCCAGTTTTTATTATGAACTTGCACGCCGGGGTGCAAGATAAACCCTTGCTGGGTCAATGGGTTTCAAAAGCAGGAACGAATTGCTCAAGAAAGGCCCCCCATGTTGTTGCCACCCGCAGATGGCTGTCCCCTATTACTGCATGTATTACCTGATAATGCGCTTGAAACGTCTGGCTGTTGTTCGCCATGCGGTTTCCGGGGTCGTTAAGGATGACCCCACTCCATTAGATCCACCCCGTGCGCAATAAAACTGCATTTCACCGCGCACCAGGTAATCACATACTGTTATTCCGAACCTTAACAATATTATTTTCTTATTCGCCCGACTTAGGGCAACAGAAAGTCCTTCGCGGTTAAGCGCCCGAAATCAATTAATCAGAAGATAAGCTGAAGAGTTGTTTTGCTGAACAGACAGAGTTAACAGCAGGCCGTGCAATGTCGTCAGCGCAATACCCGGCTTTCTTTTCGCAAAAAGCAGGTGAGGATAATTTTGTGGCAGGCAATGCGACACGACACTCTCCAAAAACAAATGAAATGGCTTCTATCTTTCTGTCTCTAGCAAGATTCATTCTCACTTAGAGCATTCCGCTTAACAAAATTCCATTTTTGAAGGCGATTTGAAAATTATCAGAAGCCTGATACCGGCGCCAATAAATTTTGCAAATTTGTTACGCAATTCTCTTTTACCGGTTACAGACCGTAAAGCACCCCGGTTGAGCAATACTCAAAACGCTATCCCAACCCGTTGTATTACATCATCTTTATGTCAGGTTTTGGCGCGAAATTCAGGTTGCGGGCTGCTCAGGAAGCATCCTGATACAATCAGTTAACATTCAGAGGTTTTCAAGGATAAACACCTGTTAACTGCTGTATTAACACTAATAACATCTCGATACGGCATGCACAAGCCTTACAGAATGATGTGGATAAATTAGCGCCAAAGCGGGCAATAAAGAGGGGGGTTTAGCGAAATATTCGCTAAGTTTATTAGAAGAAATGAAGACTTGGATTAAAAAGAAGAATGAGACAGGGCTTTACGCCACATTTGGGTGCAATCGCTCTTAATTACGTCATTAGCTGCACTATATTAATGCATTGCATTATAAGGAAGGGTAATAATTATCACGGAAATCCATAAGTGTTTCCGTGATAATTCGGGGACGAAGGGATTAAAGCAGGCCCGGGAAAATCGCTTTAATGCCTGTCACAATAAATTCAATGCCCAGAGACATCAGTAACAGTCCCATGATACGGGTAATAACGTTAATCCCGGTTTGACCCAACAGGCGAACCAGTAAAGGTGCCGCCCGGAACAACAGCCAGCAACAAAACGCAAAGAAAATAATGGCCAGCGTCAGCCCCAGCAGATTTGGCCAGCTGTGATAGCGCGAACTCCAGACAATCGTCGAGCTGATCGCACCGGGTCCGGCCATCAGCGGCAGCGCAAGAGGCACGACACCGACATTTTCACGGATCGCGGTTTCTGATTTTTCCTGCTTGTTCTGTTTATCTTCACCGAGTTTACCGCTGATCATCGACATCGCGATCGTCACCACCAGAATGCCGCCCGCAATGCGGAACGAATCAATGGAGATGCCGAACAGATGTAAAATCGCGTCGCCCAGGAAAAGTGCGGTCGACAATATAATGGCTACCGACAGGTTTGCCGTCATATTGGTTTTATTGCGCCCTGCTGCCGCCTGATAACTGGTCATGCTGATGAACACGGGCAAAATCCCCACAGGGTTGACCAACGCAAACAGCCCGACAAAGAATTTGATATACCCTGAAAAATCTAATAAAGATTGGCTCACGCAGAACTCCGCACAATTATGCCAGCAGATGAAGGTTTTGATGGGCGCTAATGTACTGGAATTGCAGTAAAGGCGCCACGCCGATTCACAACTTTTATCACCAGAATTTGATTAAAAAGCAGTGAATACCACTTTTGTTAAAACAGCGTAATTTTAACGACACAAATCACAGATAAATTGTATTCAATTTGAGCAAATTTGATAATCGATCGCACCTACCCCCTGCTGAAAGGTGTCAGCATTATGGTTTAGTGATCCAGATCAAATTAACCCTGCCCACAAATAGGTAATCTCAGTGCATAGTCACTCAGCGGTACTTGTAGAACAAATGTTCATTTATGTCGCCGGATGACAACTTTTTGACTACACAGGTGCTTCATTACTGAAAGCTCTTTGAGCAAATAAAGAGACAAAGACAACACATTGAGAAATCTAGCTTTAATTAGTTTCTCACGGTGACTGATAGCAGGTCTATACTAGTCTTTGGCAAGTTATTTACTAAAAGAGTTTAACTTTATCAGGAGAGCATTATGGCTGTAACAAATGTCGCTGAACTGAACGCACTCGTCGCTCGGGTCAAAAAAGCACAGCGCGAATATGCCAACTTCAGTCAAGAGCAAGTCGATAAGATTTTCGCTGCCGCCGCCCTGGCTGCTGCCGATTCTCGAATTCTGCTGGCGAAACTGGCTGTTGAAGAATCCGGAATGGGTATCGTCGAAGACAAAGTGATTAAAAACCACTTCGCCTCTGAATATATCTACAATGCCTACAAAGATGAAAAAACCTGTGGCATCCTGGGTCAGGATGACACTTTCGGTACCATCACCATTGCAGAGCCAATTGGTCTGATTTGCGGTATCGTTCCGACTACTAACCCAACTTCTACTGCGATTTTCAAAGCGCTTATCAGCCTGAAAACCCGTAACGGCATCATCTTCTCCCCACACCCACGTGCTAAAAATGCAACGAACAAAGCTGCGGATATTGTCCTGCAAGCTGCCATCGCTGCGGGTGCGCCAAAAGACATCATCGGCTGGATTGATGAACCAAGTGTAGAACTGTCTAACCAGTTAATGCATCACCCTGACCTGAACCTGATTCTGGCAACAGGCGGCCCGGGCATGGTGAAAGCAGCTTACAGCTCTGGTAAACCAGCCATCGGCGTTGGCGCGGGTAACACCCCGGTTGTCGTTGATGAAACTGCAGATATCAAACGTGTCGTGGCTTCCGTTCTGATGTCCAAAACCTTCGATAACGGCGTTATCTGTGCGTCTGAACAGTCCATTATCGTGGTTGAATCTGCTTACAACGCAGTTCGCGAACGTTTCGCTTCCCACGGTGGCTACATGCTGCAAGGGAAAGAACTGAAAGCGGTTTCAGACATCATCCTGAAAAACGGCGGCCTGAATGCGGCAATCGTGGGTCAGCCAGCGGTGAAAATTGCTGAAATGGCCGGCATCAAAGTGCCAGCAAATACCAAAGTGCTTATCGGTGAAGTCAGTGTTGTTGACGAATCTGAACCCTTCGCACATGAAAAACTGTCCCCTACCCTCGCGATGTACCGCGCGAAGAATTTTGAAGATGCGGTCTCTAAAGCAGAGAAACTGGTAGAAATGGGCGGTATCGGTCACACCTCTTGTCTGTACACTGACCAGGACAACCAACCAGAACGTGTTAACTATTTTGGCAACAAAATGAAGACAGCACGTATTCTGATTAACACCCCGGCTTCTCAGGGTGGTATCGGTGACCTGTACAACTTCAAACTTGCTCCTTCTCTGACGCTGGGTTGCGGTTCATGGGGTGGTAACTCCATCTCTGAAAACGTCGGTCCTAAACACTTGATCAACAAGAAAACTGTAGCGAAGCGAGCAGAAAACATGTTGTGGCATAAACTTCCGAAATCTATCTACTTCCGTCGTGGCTCTCTGCCAATCGCACTGGAAGAAGTGGCGACCGATGGAGCAAAACGCGCCTTCATCGTGACTGACCGCTACCTGTTCAATAACGGTTACGCTGACCAGATCACCAGTGTTCTGAAAGGCCACGGTATTGAAACTGAAGTCTTCTTCGAAGTGGAAGCGGATCCAACACTGAGCATTGTTCGTAAAGGTGCTGAGCAGATGAACTCCTTCAAACCAGACGTCATCATTGCGCTGGGTGGTGGTTCACCGATGGATGCGGCCAAAATCATGTGGGTTCTGTACGAACATCCGGACACTCAGTTTGAAGATCTGGCTCTGCGCTTTATGGATATCCGTAAACGTATCTACAAGTTCCCGAAAATGGGCGTGAAAGCGAAAATGATCGCTGTCACTACCACTTCAGGTACTGGTTCAGAAGTCACACCGTTCGCTGTGGTGACTGACGATGCGACAGGTCAGAAATACCCACTGGCTGACTATGCGCTGACCCCGGACATGGCTATCGTTGATGCCAACCTGGTCATGAACATGCCGAAATCACTTTGTGCTTTCGGTGGTCTGGATGCGGTGACTCACGCACTGGAAGCGTACGTTTCTGTACTGGCAAACGAATATTCAGATGGTCAGGCTCTGCAGGCGCTTAAACTGCTGAAAGAAAACCTGCCAGCCAGCTACAAAGATGGCGCTAAAAATCCGGTTGCCCGTGAACGTGTTCACAACGCGGCGACTATCGCAGGTATCGCGTTTGCTAACGCCTTCCTTGGGGTTTGTCACTCAATGGCCCACAAACTGGGTTCTGAGTTCCACATTCCACACGGCCTGGCTAACGCCATGTTGATTTCCAACGTTATCCGTTATAACGCCAACGATAACCCAACTAAACAGACTGCTTTCAGTCAGTATGACCGCCCTCAGGCGCGTCGTCGTTACGCAGAAGTTGCCGACCATTTAGGTCTGGGCGCACCTGGTGACCGTACTGCACAGAAAATCCAGAAACTGCTGGCATGGTTGGATGAAATCAAAGCGGAACTGGGTATCCCAACCTCAATCCGCGAAGCAGGCGTTCAGGAAGCTGACTTCCTGGCTAAAGTAGACAAACTGTCTGAAGATGCTTTCGATGACCAGTGTACCGGTGCTAACCCACGTTACCCACTGATTGCTGAGCTGAAACAGATCCTGATGGATACTTACTACGGCCGTGAATTCAGCGAAGATGTGGCAGAAGAAGTGGTTATTCCTGCGCCAAAAGCTGAAAAGAAAACCAGCAAAAAATAATCTGCTGAGATTCTGATAGTAAAAAACCCGCTGAAAAGGCGGGTTTTTTTATGCGTCATACTGACAATGCTGACAGGGGATTTTAAAAGCCTCAGAGAAGCGGGTCATTATCCTTTATGTCTAACGCGGCCATCGCTTCCTTGTAGTGTCTGCGACACACAGACACATAGCTTTCATCCCCCCCGATAACGACCTGTGCACCATCGTGCAGAGCATTGCCCTTTTCATCGAGTCTCAGGTTGCGGTTTGCCTTACGGCCACAATGGCAGATGGTTTTAAGCTCCACCAGCTTATCCGCCCACGCCAGCAAATATTCGCTGCCTTCGAAAAGCTCCCCACGAAAATCTGTGCGTAAGCCATAACAGAGCACCGGCACGTCTAAATCATCCACCACATCCGTGAGCTGTGAAACCTGAGTCTTAGTAAGGAACTGACACTCATCAATCAGGACGCAACTCAGACGCTGTGAACGGTTCTCCTGAGCGACCAGGTTAAAGAGTTCAGTCTCTTTATTGTAGAGTTCTGCAGGCGATGACAGGCCGATGCGTGAACTGACTTTGCCCACACCAAAGCGGTGGTCTAATTCGGCAGTGAGTACCAGCGTGCGCATACCACGTTCTTGATAATTATATGAAGATTGCAACAACGAGGTGGATTTACCGGCATTCATCGCCGAGTAATAGAAATAAAGCTGAGCCATGAAGGAGTGACCCCATAAAGTAATGGATGGCGTAAATTTTCGGTGTGCATTGTACCACATGCCCGGCAGTCGATAACAACGCGCGTCATCTGGGTAATCCGCAACGGATACAACCGTCTCATTTAAAAAAATCACAGAAACTTACAATCAAAAATTATAATGGCATGGAACAATATCTTGTTATCACCTCGCCTCAATACCCGTAAAGACCGCATTTCTTATATGCAAATACCGCAGGGTTATTGGTTTGTCTATACATTCATCCTGATGAATAGAATGCTTTATCACAGAGAGGCTTTTGTGGCAGCGCGGCCTTAGTGCCCTGTTTTTCCATATCCTTACATAACATAACTTCACTTTGCGTTTAAATTTGTGAACAATCGCAGGCTTATAAAACAGCATACGTAACGCAACAATTACCCCCGACTGAGTATTGAAAATAGGGTAATCCCCCTCAGATAAATAGCGTGAATGGACCTGGCTATATTTACCCTTCCGGAAACGTTATTTGCTTTAAATGCGTAAATTAAGGTCAGGTAAACAAATTGGCTATTGCAGAATACAGAAGAGCATTCTATTATTAGCCAAACGCCCCCCACCAATATAATTTGAGACTAGTATAATGAGCGAAGCATTAAAGATTCTGAACAACATCCGTACTCTGCGCGCGCAAGCGAGAGAATGCACTCTGGAAACTCTGGAAGAGATGCTGGAAAAATTAGAAGTTGTTGTGAACGAGCGTCGCGAAGAAGATTCTCAGGCAGCTGCTGAGATTGAAGAGCGTACCCGTAAACTGCAACAATACCGCGAAATGCTGATTGCTGACGGCATCGATCCAAATGAATTGCTGCAAACTATGGCAGCGACTAAAGCAACCGGTAAAGCTAAACGTGCTGCACGTCCGGCTAAATACAAATACGTTGATGAAAACGGCGAAAACAAAACCTGGACCGGCCAGGGCCGTACTCCAGCCGTGATCAAAAAAGCAATCGAAGAGCAAGGCAAATCACTGGACGATTTCCTGCTGTAATTGCCCGTATTAACCCTCGAGTTAATACTAAAAAGCCCATCTTTATGATGGGCTTTTTGTTTTTAATAGGCTGTCATATTCTTCTGACAAATACAAAAAATGCAGATAAAACACCCGCTACCGTCATGGAATAAATATCCATAAGATTTAACTGATTCCATAAAAAAAGGCCGCATCAGCGACCTTTCAGTAAGCAAAACATCCCGACTTACACCTGATAAAAGTCCCGATACCAGTCAACAAAACGCTGTACGCCCTGCTCTACCGGCGTCTCAGGCTTAAAGTTAATGGCTTTGGATAATGGCGCAGTATCCGCACTGGTTTCGTGTACATCGCCGGGTTGCATTGGCAGCATATTCTTCGCTGCTTCAATTCCTAACGCTTTTTCCAGCGCACTGATATACGTCATCAGCTTCACCGGATTGCTATTCCCAATGTTATACACGCAATACGGTGCTGAACTGCTGGCCGGGGAACCGTTCTCCACCGTCCAGTCAGGATCAGCCTGCGGAATAACGTTTTGCAAACGAACAATGGCTTCGGCGATATCGTCGATATAAGTGAAGTCGCGACGCATTTCACCGTGGTTATAAACATCAATGCTCTGACCCGCCAGTATTGCTTTGGTGAACTTAAACAAAGCCATATCAGGGCGTCCCCACGGACCGTATACGGTAAAGAAACGTAATCCGGTGGTAGGTAAGCTATAAAGATGTGAATAGGTGTGAGCCATTAATTCATTGGCTTTTTTGGTCGCCGCATACAACGAAACAGGATGGTCTACAGAATCATCCGTCGAAAAAGGCTGTTTTTTGTTCAGACCATAAACTGAACTGGATGAGGCATAAAGCAAATGCCCCACCTTATTATGGCGACAGCCCTCGAGAACGTTAACAAATCCTGTCAGGTTTGAATCAGCATAAGCCAGAGGATTTTCGATTGAATATCGGACACCCGCCTGCGCCGCTAAATGGATAACACGTTCAAAACGCTGTTCAGCAAACAATGCCGCCATACCCTCGCGATCAGCCAAATCCAGCTTAATAAACTCAAAGCCGTCTTTATTTTCCAGCTGCGCCAGGCGGGCAAGTTTCAGATTGACGTCATAATAGTCGTTCAGGTTATCAATGCCGATAACAGAATGACCGGCCGCCAACAAACGTTGTGACACATAGAAGCCAATAAAGCCCGCCGCGCCGGTGACCAGATATTTCATGAAAACTCCTTACAAAACGGGATTGATTGATGCGCCACGGCCGATGCCGTAGTAAGTAAATCCGCGTTTTTCCAAACGTTCAGGATCGAATAAATTGCGACCGTCGAAGATAACCGGTTCTTTTAAAGCTTTTTTGATCACATCGAAATCCGGGGCGCGGAAACTCTGCCACTCAGTACAAATAATCAGCGCATCAGCATTCTGTAACGCGGATTCTTTGGTGCCCATCAATTCCAGATCATCACGGTGACCGTAAATACGCTGGGTTTCATTCATGGCTTCCGGATCGTAAGCTTTTACTTTTGCGCCTGCAGCCCAGAGCTGTTCCATTAATACACGGCTGGATGCTTCACGCATGTCGTCGGTATTAGGTTTAAAGGAAAGGCCCCACAGAGCGAACGTTTTGCCTTTCAGATCCTCGCCAAAATGGCGCTGAATGAACGCGGGCAGTTTATATTTTTGCTGATAATTCACCTGCTCCACAGCCTGCAGCAGTTTTGGCTGATAGCCAATATGCTCAGCAGTGCGGATCAGCGCCTGCACATCTTTAGGGAAGCAGGAGCCGCCATAGCCACAGCCAGGGTAAATGAAGTGGTAGCCAATGCGGGAGTCTGAACCGATGCCCTGACGCACTTTCTCAATATCCGCGCCCAGCATCTCTGCCAGATTGGACATTTCGTTCATGAAGCTGATTTTGGTTGCCAGCATGCAGTTCGCCGCATATTTGGTCAGCTCAGCACTGCGGATATCCATCAGAATCATGCGATCGTGATTACGGTTAAAGGGTTCGTAGAGTTCACGGATCGGGTCGATGGCATCCGGGTTATCCGTACCGATGACGATACGCTCAGGTCGCATACAGTCAGCAACTGCGGCACCTTCTTTCAGGAATTCCGGGTTGGAGACCACATCGAAACTGATATCAACGCCGCGTTCTTTCAGTTTTTCTGCCATGACCGCGCGCACTTTATCCGCAGTACCGACAGGAACGGTTGACTTATCAATCACGACTTTAGGTTCAGTCATATGTTCAGCAATGGTACGCGCCACCGCAGTCACATATTTCAGGTCAGCAGAACCGTCTTCATCCGGCGGAGTTCCCACGGCGATAAACTGGACCGTTGCATGCGCCACGCCTTCAGCCGCATTGGTGCTGAACAGCAGACGCCCTGCTTCATAGTTGCGCTGAACCAGTGGAGTCAGGCCTGGTTCGAAAATTGGAATCTGCCCGTTTTTCAGGTTTTCTACTTTCTTTGCATCCACATCGATGCACAATACTTCATGCCCGACTTCTGCAAGAACCGCAGCCTGAACAAGTCCTACGTAACCGATACCAAAAACTGTTACTTTCATCAGCGAATTCCTATTTGTTTTGTCCAAACAACATAAATTACCGTTCTAGAATTTTCCGCACGCATTATACCAGTTTCACACAGGAGTGCGCCTGCAAAGGCATATTTTGCATTAAGATAGGTCTTAGAAGATTGAAATGGAAAATGCAGGCCTAATAACGTGCAGAAAAAATACTCAATATTATTAACGTATTATTATCAACAACAATAAATCCGCTCATTCTACAGACAGCATTAATCTCAGACGCCCACCCGATCCCCAGACCTGACACTGCCAGGCATCACATTTCTGACTGATTTGATTGGAGTATGTCGCGCCGGTCGTTCCCAGCGGGACACCGTTACTGAGCTGGATCATATTGCTGCCGGTAATGACGTTGGCATGTAAACCCGCAGAAACCAGAATGAGATTTTTGAAACCGGCGTGATAATAACCCAGCAGCAAAGGAAATTGCCCTTCCAGATTCGCCTGCTTGAATAAATGATTGACCTGTTTGAGCAGCGTAGACATCTGCGGCAATCGCTGATTCTGATTGCTTAAATGCTCACGTAATAAGCTGTTAAAGATTGCGCGTAACAATAAAGCGGCAAGCACACCATTTTCACTGGCGCGGGTGACGTCCAGACAATAGAAGCCCAGATCTTTGGAAGACAGCGCGGCAATATCCAGCACCAGCCCCGGATTTTCCGCACTGGTCAGCTGACGGTAATTAATGCGGCAATGCGCCAGCGTCTGCTGAACCGGCGGCTGCAATTCCTGTAACAGGCGTTGTGCTTCGTTGGGATTACGGCACAGCGCCTCCCAGTCCTGCACCAGCGAACTCTCCTCCATCGCCTGGGATGAAAACAGCTTTGGGTATAAAGAAGAAAGTAAGGCTTCACGCAACCGGTTGAGATCGTTAATCGGTTTAAGCAGGACATCTTCTACACCGAGACGTAGCATAGAGGCGACATCGGTCATTTTGTCGGTGGCGGAGATCACCAGAACAGGAATTTTAATCCCCTGCAAGCGCAGATTTTCGACGAACTCCATGCCCCCCATTTCAGGCATGGCTAAATCACAGAGGATCAGATCAGGCGGGTAGTCTTCGACCAGAGACAAAGCCTCAAGACCATTTTCAGCTTCGGTAAAGGTGGCACCCAGTGAACTTACATAGCCAGCAAGTATGGATCGGAAAACGGCTTCGTCTTCAACGATGAGAATATGCTTGCTTGTAAGTGGCTTGTCCATCAGGGTCCCCCAGAATTTCTTATTCTAATAGTGGCTCATAAAGCCCGTTTTTGCTTGGCAGAATTGTCAGATTCATCCAAACACATTTTAAGCCGTTCAGAACTGTCTATTTTTTATCAGGGGCAGCAATTGCTCTCTTTGTTTTTCAACGGCAAGACGCCCCGCTTCGATGGCTTCTTCTGCCCGGTGGAAATCCAGCGTAGAAATTTGCGGACAATAGGGCTGAAGCAGCACATCAGGCGGATCGCCTGCCATGCGGTTACGCTTGAGCCGGTTTTCCAGCACCTGAATGGAGGTCGACATGATTTCCATCGCTGACGGACTGACATTCGGCTTGCGGGCATTTGGCCGGGTCAGACGCTGGCGGATCCGGTCACGCCAGCTCACTTCTTTGTCAGTATTCAGTGCTTCGCCGGTCGGCTGCACGGTCAGCAAATCCTGCTGCATCAGATGCGCATCATGCTGGAGATCGACCGCAATCACGATATCCGCGCCTAATGCCCGGGTCAGCGAGACCGGCACCGGGTTCACCACCGCGCCGTCCACCAGCCAGTAACCGTTGTGCCACACCGGTGCCAGCAACCCCGGCATACTGCACGAGGCGCGGATAGCCTCATGCAAATCCCCTTTGGTCAGCCACAACTCGCGTCCTGTACTCAGGTTGGTGGCGACGGCACCAAACTTCTTCGAACACTTCTCGAATTCATCGATGCGGATCAACTGCCCGACGGCGTTAAACACGCGCTCGCCGCGCAACAATCCTCCACGTTTCCAGGAGAAATCCATCAGCCGCAACACATCCCAGTAGCTGAAAGACCGCACCCAGCTTTCAATGGCCGGTAACCTGTTGCTGACATACGCCGCGCCGACCAGTGCGCCGACCGAACAACCGGCCACCACATCTATCTCTATATCCATTTCTTTCAGGGCATTGATCACCCCGATGTGCGCCCACCCTTTCGCCGCTCCCGAACCGAGGGCAAGACCAATGGTGACTTTTCTGCTCATCTGATGACCTTATATTGCACATAGCGTTAGAATCAGCGGGGAAGCGCGTTGTCACCCGGCGAGGTTGTTAGGTAACATATCGCTTTGGTGCATTCAATAGCGCAACCTGCGCTATTGAATGTGTAAGCCCTGCGAATCAGGAGTTTCCGTGTCAGAACTTTGCCCATGTTGCAGCCATCTTCCTTACGAAGAATGTTGCCAGCCATACATTTCTGAGACCCGCGTGGCGCCGACACCGTCCGCGCTGATGCGATCACGCTACACTGCTTACGTCCTGAAAAATGCGAGTTATCTGATCGCCACCTGGCACCCGGATTGTCAACCCGAACAATGGCGTGACAGTTTACAGGAAGGCTTTGCCAGCACGCACTGGCAGGGTTTGCAGGTGATCAGCCAGTCGGAAGGACGCGATGCGAATGAAGGATTCGTTGAGTTTGCGGCGCGATTTACCGAAACCGGCAGCGACTCCCTTCATTTGATCCACGAGCGTTCGCGATTTCTTCGTTTGAAAGATCGCTGGTACTATATCGACGGAATTAAACCGCAGACAGGCCGCAACGACGCCTGCCCGTGCGGGTCGGGTAAAAAATATAAGAAGTGCTGCGGTAAATAATTCAACCGTATTATTTTAAGTCTTGGACAGGATCCACTCCCTCATGCCGCAACAGAACGTACAAACCAAGGTATTACGCACCATTTGCCCTGATGCAAAAGGTCTGATCGCCAAAATTACCAACATTTGCTACAAGCACGAACTGAACATCGTGCAGAACAACGAATTCGTGGATCACCGCACCGGACGTTTCTTTATGCGTACCGAGCTGGAAGGGATCTTCAACGACACCACCCTGCTCGCCGATCTCGACAGCGCGCTGCCTGCGGGTTCCGTGCGTGAACTGAACAGCACCGGTCGTCGCCGTATCGTGATCCTGGTGACCAAAGAAGCCCATTGTCTGGGTGATCTGCTGATGAAAGCTGCGTATGGCGGACTGGATGTGGAAATTGCGGCGGTGATCGGCAACCACGATACCCTGCAAACGTTGGTGGAACGCTTTGATATTCCGTTCCATCTGGTGAGCCACGACGGTCTGACCCGCGAACAGCACGACAGCGCGATGATTGCGCAAATCGACCAGTATCAGCCTGATTATGTGGTTCTCGCGAAATACATGCGTGTGCTGACACCGGGCTTTGTGCAGCATTATCCGCATCAGGTGATCAACATTCACCACTCGTTCCTGCCTGCCTTTATTGGCGCACGTCCGTACCATCAGGCGTATGAGCGGGGTGTGAAGCTGATTGGTGCCACGGCGCATTACGTTAATGACAATCTGGATGAAGGCCCGATCATCATGCAGGACGTGATTAACGTCGATCACACCTATACCGCCGAAGATATGATGCGTGCCGGGCGTGACGTTGAGAAAAACGTGCTCAGCCGCGCGTTATACCGTGTGCTGGCACAACGCGTGTTTGTTTACGGAAACCGTACCGTCATTCTGTAATCCGCGTCCTGACGGTGTTTTTCGCTCAGAGAAACACCGTTAAGGGCAAAAAAACCGCAAACAAACTTTATTATCGCTTTCAGCGCTTTACACCTTCGGCTTATTTGGTATTATGCGCCCCGTTCGCAGCTAACCGCTGCAGCGACAAAAATCATCCATGTAGCACATGATGATTTAGGCCAGAAGTAAGTAGTAAATGCCACAAAAGTTGTGGTGGGGTTCCCGAGCGGCCAAAGGGAGCAGACTGTAAATCTGCCGTCATCGACTTCGAAGGTTCGAATCCTTCCCCCACCACCATCTTCCAGATATTCCCGCCTCTTTCGAAAACTCCAAACCAAAATAAAAATACAAATCGGGAAGGATAGAGAACCTTCGACCCGAAGGTTTGAGCCGAGCGAAGCGAGACAGCGTTGCGCAGCAACGACCCGCAGGGCGAGGCCAAAGGCCGGGTCATCCTTCCCCCACCACCATCTTCCAGATTCATCCTCGAGTTTCTCTGTAGAAAAACCTTCCTGTTATATTAAATCTGAACAAAATGTCCTGCTGACACTTCCTGATACTGCCTTTGCGGTGGAATATAGCCGTTGTCGCGTACCGGACTTTTCAGTTCATCCACCTGCATTTGTCGTTTCAGCATTCTGCGCGACGGATCCGGCACCGGCACTGACGCCATCAGTTTGCGTGTGTACGGATGCTGCGGATTATCGAATATCGCCGCACGCGGGCCGATCTCCACAATCTCCCCGAGATACATCACCGCCACGCGATGACTCACCCTTTCGACCACCGCCATATCGTGCGAAATAAACAGATAAGACAGATTCATGCTTTCCTGCAAATCGAGCAGCAGATTCACCACCTGCGCTTTCACGGAGACATCCAGCGCAGAGACGGATTCATCGGCGACAATCACTTTCGGATCCAGTGTCAGGGCGCGCGCGATGCAAATCCGCTGGCGCTGACCGCCGGAAAACTCATGCGGAAAACGGCGCAGCATGTCCGGTGACAGCCCGACTTTTTGCAGCAGTGAAGCGGCTTTCTCTCTGGCATCACGGCGGTTGTGCAGTTTGTGTTGCAGCATCGGTTCGATCAGTGCGTCGCCAACGCGCATACGCGGGTTCAGGCTGGCAAACGGATCCTGAAAAATCATCTGGATACGCTGGCGCATCTGCAAAACGTCACGTTTTCCCAGATTCATCACATCAAAGCCATCAAAATCGATCGCCCCGCTGTGCGGTTTCAGCAGACGGGTTACCGCGCGGCCGGTGGTCGATTTCCCGCAACCTGATTCGCCGACCAGTGACAGCGTTTCGCCCTGAAATAAATCAAAGCTGATGTTTTCCACCGCATGCACCGCACCGACCTGGCGGCTGAAAATACCGCCATAAACCGGAAAACGGGCGCTGAGATTTTTCACCGACAGCAAAGGCGTCAGCCCTGTATCGACTGTTCCCGCCACTTCCTCCGGCACGCTCGCTTCACCGGTTTGCAGATTGATTTGCGGGAACCGTAACGGCCAGCCACGCCCCTGCATTGAGCCGAGTGTCGGTACGGCGGCCAGCAACGCGCGGGTATAAGGATGTTGCGGACGATGGAAAATATCCTCCGTCGCCCCGCTTTCCACGGCTTCACCGCGATACATCACCAGCGTGCGGTCAGCGATTTCCGCCACCACGCCCATATCGTGCGTGATAAACAGCACCGCCATGCCTTCTTCTTCCTGCAACGTTTTAATCAGATCCAGAATCTGTCCCTGAATGGTCACATCCAGCGCCGTGGTGGGTTCGTCGGCAATCAGTAATTTAGGTTTCAGCGCCAGCGCCATCGCAATCATCACGCGCTGGCGCATACCGCCGGAAAACTGATGGGGATATTCATCAAATCTTTTGGCCGCATTGGGAATGCGCACCTTTTCCAGCAACCGCAGTGTTTCCGCCCGCGCCTGCGCCGACGACATCCCGCGGTGCCGCTTCAGGCTCTCGGCAATCTGCCTGCCGATACTGAAAGTCGGGTTCAGCGAGGTCATTGGCTCCTGAAAAATCATCGCCATCTCGTTGCCGCGAATATCGCGCATCTGCTTATCCGAAAGGGTCAGCAAATTGCGCTGATTCAGCCAGACTTCGCCCTCAATCCGGCTGCTTTGCGCTTTCAGCAAACGCATCACTGACAGCGACGTCACGCTTTTCCCTGAGCCGGATTCCCCGACGATCGCCAGCGTTTCACCGGGATACACCTCAAAAGACACATCACGCACCACCGGCAGCCAGTCGTCATCGCCGCGAAACGAGGTGGTGAGATGCTTCACGCTCAGCACGGGCTGACGGTTTACAGGCTGTCCGGTGGTCTGGTTCATCTTATTTGCTCCTGGAGGAAAGTTGCACCTGCGGCACATAGCTGAAATCACGATCAAACGGGAAAGTTTTGCGCGGCTTGCGGTTGCGTGGCAGACGTTCGACAAACTGATCGACCACGCCGTTCGACAGCGCCATCAGGTTCGGGCTGGCAATCGGTGCCAGTTCCGGCGAAAGGTAACCGGATTTCACCACCACGATGTCTGCGTTATGCGGATCCAGTTCCAGCGCGGTGAAATCGCTGATGTTGTGATACGGACGGCGGCGCGCCGAGACCACCACATCAATTCCGCCGATGCGAAGCACGGCCTGACGGTCAGCCGGTGTCAGTGCGTCGAGCAGGAAAACCACGTCGAACTCGCCTTTCACCTGCGGGCTGGAATGATCAAGCGACGCGCCGAGTGTCAGCGTCAGTGTGGATCCCACACCGGCATTGAAGGCGGCATCCGTCGCCGGTGCATCGGCAATCCCGGCCACCAGGGTATTTTGTGCATACTGTTTGATCAGTTCCTGCAACACATCCGCGCGGTCACCTACGCCGCCACCGGTCGGATTATCGCCGGAATCCGCCAGCACCACCGGCCGCGTTTCACTGGCAATCGCCTTCTTCACACAGGCTTCCACCGTGTCAGTCTCACAACCAAACACAAAATCTTCCCGCGCGTCCCAGTAAGCCTGCGCGAGTTGAGTCGCCTGCTGTTCCAGCACAGCGCGGTCAGTGCCGGTCATGATCACCGCCGCCGTTGCCCGTGGCTCATCCGCCCAGACATAACCGACCATCAGCGAACTGTCCCACACGCCGTCAACTTCATCCATTTCAGGCAGACGGGCGTACAAACTTTTCGCCGGTTCATCTTCCGTGCTGGTGCGCTCGCCCGGTAACACCACCGGTACCGGCACCCACAGCAACGTCGGTTTCACGCCGGTTTGCAGATGCTTAACCAGCATGGCGACAGAACGACGCATGGTTTCTTCCACGTCGATATGCGGCGCGGTGCGGTAGGTCGAAAACATATCGATGGCATCAATAATGCGCTGCGAGACATTGCCGTGCAGATCGTAACTGACGCTGATCGGGCAATCCGGCCCGACGGCCTTACGGGCGGCGGCAATCCAGTCACCTTCGGCATCTTCCAGCCCTTCAACATACATCGCGCCGTGCATCGCCAGATACACGCCGTCAAACGGCTTTTGCGCCTCTAATCCTGCCAGCATTTCCGCTTTGAATTTATCGTAAGTCGCCCGCGCGACCGGGCCACCGGCAATGGCGCGGGCGTGGATTGTCGGTAAAAACGTCGCCGGATAATCCTGCAAAAAACGAAAACGCGGCGATGCCAGTAACTGCGCATCGCGCACGACGGTAAAATCCTTTTCCTCATTAAGCACCGGATTGTAAGTGCTGCATTCAATATGGATACCGCTGACCGCTATACGCATGTTGCTCATTCCTCAGACAGGCTTCAGACCGACCAGAAAGCGGTGTGCGGCAATACTCGCCGCCGCGCGCGCCCAGGTGTCGTCGTTTAGGGTAAAAGTGCGAACCGGCGTTTTACCGGCATTGCCCGGCAGCACGTTGGCCTCCACAGACTGATGGACAACCGTGCCAAACAGCCCGGAAAAATCGGCGTCCTGATGGGCAATCAGGATCAGGTCCGGGTCATTGATTTGAATCAGATGCGATATGGCTAAACCCAGCGCAGAACCCGCGCGGTGCAGAATGCGGATGGCCGCCGTCTGGCCCTGCATGGCCAGCTGTTCCAGCCCGCCGATCGTCGTGGCCTCCAGCCCCTCCGTTTTCGCCATTTCGGCAATCGCATTGAGTGACGCCAGCGTGTCGAGGCAGCCGCGCTTGCCGCAGCGACACGGCGAGCCGTTCAGCTCCAGCGTACAGTGGGCGATTTCCCCCGCACCGCCATGCAAACCGCGATGCAACTGCCCGGCAATAAAATGCGCACTGCCAATCCCCGCGCCGTGGCTGACCAGCGTAAAGCTGCTGAGATCCCGCGCCTGACCGAAACTTTTCTCGCTCACCGCCAGTGCCTTGGCATCATTTTCAATGGCCACTTCCATGCCGGTGGCCTGCGAAATCAGCTTCGCCAGCGGCACATCCCGCCAGCCCAGCAGCGCCGACTGCACGCAGGTCGACTGATGTTCATCGATAAGACCAGAGAGCGTCACGCCCAACCCGACCAGCTTTTTTGCCGCCTCGGGATGAGGCTCAAGTAATGCCGGTAAGGCGCTGGCGATATTCGCTGCCAGCTGTTGCGGATCGGCATCGGCCGCAAAAGACACCCGCGAAAGGATTTCGCCGTGCAAATTGATCAGCGCCATCTGCGCCGGATTTTGCAGCAAAGAAACGCCGGCAAACCACGCCCCGTCGGGATGCACCACCAGCCTGACCGACGGTCTGCCCTGCCCGCTGCCCGGCACCGTTTCCGCTTCATGCAGAAAACCGGCCTCAATCATCTCGCGCACCACACCGCCGATCGCCGCCTTGCTCATTCCTGAGATTTGCGCCAGTTCGGTGCGGCTCAAATGGCCGGAGGCATTCACTGCGCCTAAAATCTGACGTTGCAAAGTTGTTAGCATATTCGTTTTGGCGCTCTCAGTTTTCGCTCATCTGCATTGACATTAAACGGTAGAAATGGATATATCAATGCTAATTAGTTCACAAAATAAACTAAATGTTGCGATATAAGTATTTCATATGAACTATTAATGAAATCTCTTTGTTAAAACAAACTGTGATTAAAACCGGCGTTTTAGCGAACCGGCAGACTGAGCCAGAGCCACTTCATCCGATTTTTACCCAGAGGGCAGAACATGAAGATTACCCGTTACATCCGGCGTCCCGTGCAGTTATCGCTGCTGAGCAGCGCACTTCTCGCCGTCTTTTCGCTGCCGGTGTTTGCCGCCACGCTGAACGTGATGCAAAACGAAGCGCCGCGCAGCATGGATCCGGGCAACCAGACCGCGACTTTTACCGGCACGGTGCTGGATCCGATGTATGAAGGCCTGCTGCGCATGTCACCACAACTGAAGCCGGAAGCGGCGCTGGCGACCTCCTGGAGCAGCGATGAAAGTGGTCTGGTGTGGACATTCAAACTGCGCAGCGGCGTGACTTTTCACGACGGCACGCCGTTTAACGCCGACGCGGTGGTCGCCAACTTTGCCCGCCATCTCGACACCAAACGCGGTCTGGCCGCCAGCGGACGTCTGCGCACCTTCCTCGACAGCGTGACCAAAACCGACGAGTCCACCGTCGTGTTCAAACTGAAAAAACCGTATCCGGCCTTCCTGAATTTACTGACCACCGGCGCCTGTCTGATGGTCAGTCCGGCGGCAGATAAAACCGGCACGCTGGACAGCAAAGCTGTCGGCACCGGCCCGTACAAAATGGTGCAATACAAAACCGGCGAATTCGTGCTGGAAGAAAAATATCCGGGCTACTGGGGCGATAAAGCCGCCGGGCCGGACGACATCAAATGGACCTGGAGCGCCGAGCCGTCCGTCATGAACATGGCCCTGCAGGCCGGTGAAGCCGACGTCATCAACCCTGTCCCTCCGCAATTTGCCCGTGTACTGAAAAACAATCCGAAATTCAGTCTGCATGAAAGCCCGGGAGCGGCCGTGTTCTGGGTCGCGCTGAATACCGACCTCAAACCGCTGAGCGATGTCCGCGTGCGCCAGGCACTGAACTACGCCACGGACCGCGACGGACTGGTGCGCGCCATTATGTCGGGCTTCGCACAACCGGCGAATTCCCCGCTGGCACCGGTCACCGCCGGTTATGACAAAACCCTGAACCCGTATCCGCTGGATCTGGCGAAAGCCAAAGCGTTGCTGAAAGAAGCAGGCGTTGCCGACGGCTTTACGATGTCAATTGCCGTGCAGGGTCAGGACGCGCGTATCGGTCAGGTGCTGCAAAGCATGTGGGCGAAAATCGGGGTGAAACTGGACGTGAAAATCATGGAAAGCGGCGTGTGGACGAAAGCCGCGTTTGCCGATCAGGCGGGTAAAAAGGCCGATAACACCGGCGCGGTGCTGGCGTCATGGTCTTCCGGCGCGAATGGCGCCGATCTGCAACTTCGTCCGCTTTACTACAGCAAAAGCTTCGCACCGGGCGGCGCGAATCTGGGCTTCTTCAGTGATGCAAAACTCGATGAAATGTTAGACAACGCGGCCTCGACACTGGATGAAAATACCCGCAATGCCATTTACGTCGATGCGCAGAAGGAGATTAACCAGCAGGCGCCGCAGGTTCTGTTGTATTACCAGAACGATTTGTATGCCACCGGCACCGGGGTATCGGGCGTCACCATGATCCCCGGCGGACAAATTGTGGTGAAAGATGCACAGAAAAAATAACCGCAGCATTTACAGTGGAAAATAGCCATGAAAGCCTATCTTGCCAAAAAACTCATCGCCTTCCCGGTCATCCTGATCGGCGTGTCGATGCTGATTTTTGTGTCGATCCGCGCGCTTCCGGGGGATCCGGCGCGTCTGATGGCCGGGCCTGAAGCCACGCAGGAAGCCGTTGATGCCATGCGCGTTCGCCTCGGGTTAGATCAACCGCTGGTGACGCAATATCTGCATTTCGCCGGTAACGTGTTGCAGGGCAATCTCGGCGTCTCGTTGCAGTCGCAACAGCCGGTGACGCAGGAAATCGGCGAGCGGATGCCGTATACGCTGGCGCTGGCCATTCTGTCTTATTTTCTGGCGGTGGCGGTTGGCGTTCCGGCGGGCATGATAGGCGCGGTGTATCGCAACCGCTGGCCGGATTTTGGCGTGATGTTACTGGCGATTGCCGGGGCGTCGATCGCTAACTTCTGGCTGGGTCTGATGGCGATGAACACCTTCTCGGTAAATCTCGGCTGGCTGCCGTTACTCGGTGCGACATCGTGGAAAAGCTACATTCTGCCTTCCGTCACGCTGGCGGTTTTACCGATGGCGGTGATGGCGCGCATGACGCGATCGAGCATGCTCGACGTGCTGTCGGAAGATTATATCCGCACCGCGCGCGCCAAAGGGTTATCCGCCACCACCGTCTATTGCAGCCATGCGTTCCGCAATGCGCTGATCCCGATTGTCACCATTGTGGCGCTCAATTTCGGCAGCCTGATCGGTGGCGCGGTGGTCACCGAATCCGTCTTTAACTGGCCGGGTATCGGCCGCCTGCTGGTGGATTCCGTGCGCTATCGTGATTACCCGGTGATTCAGGGCGTGGCGCTGGTTGCCGTCTGCGGCGTGGTGGTAATGAACCTGCTCGGTGAATTACTGATTGCTTTCCTGAATCCAAAAATAAGGTTCGATTAATGTCTGCCATTATCACGCAATTACCCCGTCGCAAACCGCGCACGCTGCGGTTGTTCCGCTGGTTATGGCGTCATCCTGCCGTCACGACGGGCGGGTTTATCGTCAGCCTGATCGTGCTGTTGGGTTTGTTTGCACCGCTGATCGCCCGTCATGATCCCTACGCACAGGATCTGATTGATACCCTGCTTGCGCCGGGTGCCGACCACTGGTTTGGTACCGACGATTATGGCCGCGATATCTTTGCCCGCGTTATTTACGGTGCACGGATTTCGATTATCGAAGTGGTGCTGAGCGTCGGGCTGGCGATGATCATCGGCATTCCTTTGGGCATTATCGCCGGGATGGCGGGCCGTTATACCGACATGATCATCATGTGGTTTATGGACATGCTGTTTGCCTTTCCGGGCATCGTACTGGCCATTCTGGTGGTCAGTATTCTCGGCGGCGGACTGGTGAATTTACTGATCGCCATTTCACTGTTTGCCATACCGGTGTATGCCCGTCTGAGCCGTAACCTGACGCTGGGTTTAAAGCAGATGGAATACGTGGAAGCCGCGCAGGCGCTGGGCTTGTCGAATTACCGCATCATCGTGCATTACATTCTGCGCAATGCTATCGGGCCGATTATCGTGCAATCCACCCTGACCGCCGGCACGGTGATCCTCGCGGCGGCCAGCCTGTCATTTCTGGGGCTTGGCGTACAGCCGCCGATGCCGGAATGGGGTACCATGATGAGCGATGGCCGGAACTTCCTCGGCATAAATATTTACCTTTCGCTGTTCCCGGGTCTGGCCATTATGCTGACCGTGCTTGGTTTTAACGTACTGGGCGACGGGCTGCGAGATTTACTGGACACACGCTCATGAACTCTGCGGTTTTTTGCGCCGATATCGGCGGTTCTTTTATTAAATTTGGTGTTTCACGCCGTTCCGGCGAAGTGGAAGAATGCGGCAAAGTCCCGACACCCGTTGCCTCATGGCAGGAATTTGTCGGCGCAATGCAATATCTGATTGATACCTACGGCGCGGATTTACCGGCGGGGACTCCGCTGGCGATTTCCACCGCCGGTCTGGTGTCGCCGCAAACCGGTGAAATGCTGGCAACCAATATCCCCGCGTTTACCGGCCATTCGCTGGCGAATGATCTGAGCGTAGCCCTTGAGCGCCCGGTCACTGCCGCCAATGACGCTGACTGTTTCGCTCTCGCCGAAGCGCATGCGGGTAATGCGCAACATCATTCCGTGGTCGCGGCGATTATTTTAGGCACCGGCGTCGGCGGCGGTCTGGTGATCAACGGCCAGCTGGTGCGCGGCCACGGTGGCGTCACCGGTGAATGGGGACACGGTGCGATCACCCGCACGGAGCTGACCCTGGCCGGCAAACATTATGCCGTGCCACGCCTCAGATGCGGCTGCGGCCAGACCGGTTGCCTCGACATGCTCGGCGGCGCACGCGGCATGGAACGCCTGCATCAGCATTTCCACCATCAGGAAAATACCAGTCTGGACATTGTGACCGGCTGGCTGAAGGGGCATCCCGACTGTGCGCTGACCGTGAATGCCTGGCTGGAACTGGTCGCCGAACCGCTGGCGCTGCTGATCAACATCCTCGGCCCTTCGCGGATCGTGGCAGGTGGCGGTCTGGCCTCGGCGAAAGAACTTATCGCGGCGCTGGATGAGAAAGTACGCGGCGGTGTGCTGCACACTTATACAGAACCGTTGCTGATACCGGGGAAATTTCTGACCGACGGCGGATTAGTAGGGGCATCGGTACTGGGGAGGATGCAGAGTTAGTTGTTTGCTCCTCCCCTGCAATAGCCGTACGGTTTTGGTTTCAACTCCTCCCCTTCGCAGGGGAGGGAGTCAGACCCGTTTTAGCCGATACAAGCAATGTTCCCGTAACCCGTGCCCCTCCTCCAGCGCCGGATGCATGAAGTTCTCTTTTGGATCACATGCCATACCGAGTTTTTTCATCACCGCCTGAGAACGGACATTCGGCAGCGCGGTAAAGGCCACAATTTCGTTTAGCCCCAGTTGGTTAAACCCGGCATCCAGCGCGGCGCGGGCGGCTTCAGTGCAATAACCTTGCCCCCATGTATCCGCCCTCAGGCGCCAGCCGATTTCGATACATGGCGTAAACGGCAAATCGTAACCCGGCGTATGTAACCCAACGAAACCGATGAACTCACCGGTTTCACGCAGCTCAACCGCCCAGATACCCCATCCGCGTTCCGTGATCAAATCCCGACAGCGGATCGCCATTTCATCGCTTTTTTCACGGGTCAGAACTGACGGGAAAAATTCCATCACTTGCTGATCTGCATTCATTGCAGCAAAAGGCCCGAAATCACTGTTTTGCCACTGACGAAGTATCAGACGCGGCGTGATGATATTCAGCGGCGGAACGGCCAGTGGAACACTAAATATGTCCATCAATAAGTCCTTGTTAATGGCGGGCTATCACGAACATCAGCTAAGCAGTTCGCACAGATAATTTTGAATTTACGTGCCGCTATTGAAACAGGCAAGATTTCCTATTAAAGCTATTCACATCAATTATAAATATTTGGGAAATACCACTATGATTTTTCACCGCTATCATGGACTGGGTAATGATTATCTGGTCTGCCATCACAGCGTCGCCGCCCTGCTCAGCAATCAGCAAATTCAGCGCGTCTGCGACCGCCATTACGGCATCGGTTCCGACGGTCTGCTGATCGACGATGACGGTGCTGACATTCCCTCCCTGCGCATTATTAATCCCGACGGTTCAGAAGCCGAGAAAAGCGGCAACGGTCTGCGTATTTACGCCCGCTATCTGTTTGATATCGGACGCGTCACGCATGAACCCTTTCTGGTGAACACGGCGGGCGGACAGGTGCGCTGCGAAGTCACCGAAGGTGCGCATCAGGTGATTGTGGATATGGGGCAGGCAAAATTCTCGCCAGCCGCGTTACCCGCAACGGTTGAAGGCGATGAAGCCCTCGCGTTACCGCTGGTGGCTGGCGGGCACAATCTCAGCGCAACGCTGGTGTCGATGGGCAATCCGCACTGTGTGATCCGGGTGGAAAAGCTGGATCTGGATCTGGTCAGGCAGCTCGGTGCTGAAATTGAAACGCTGGCGATTTTCCCGAAACGTACCAACGTGCAGTTCGCGCAAGTCATTGATCGCAATACTATCCGCATCGGCATCTGGGAACGGGGCGCGGGGTATACGCTGGCTTCCGGCAGCAGCAGTTGTGCGGCGGCCAGCGCCATGCGCAAGCTCGGGCTGGTGGACGACACCGTTACCGTGCAGATGCCCGGCGGTGAACTCGCCATCCGTTTCAGCGGCGATTTTCAGGTCAACATGCGCGGGCCGGTGCAGAAAATCGCCACCCTTACCCTCGATAACGACTGTTTCCGGGATATGCCCGCGTAGTCATTTCATTGTTTTATCCCCGCGAACGGATCTCCTCCTGCTAAACCTCTTCCCTGCGGCAGTCCCGCTGCCGCACTTTTCGAACAGTCCGTCATAAATAAAACTCATACCCGCATAATGATTTTATGGCAGACAGCGCGCTTTACAGCCCCTAAGTTGGTTATCAGGAAGCACAACAATGATTAACCAACTCATTGTTTAATAAATAAAATAATCTTAATAAAAACCCATCACTGCCGTGTTTCGTGCTGCTCCGGTCAGTGAAATTTTCTTCAAAGTTTTAATCCGATCACATATTAATAAAAAAAACAGAGAGCGTACCCTATGAGCAACAACACCATCGTGGATGTCAAAACGTGGATAGACGAACGCCCGATATCGAAATATCAATGGGTGGTTCTGTCCCTGTGTTTCATCATCATCATGTTCGACGGATACGACGCCGCCGTCATGGGCTTTATCGCCCCGGCGCTGATCGAAGACTGGGGCATCAGCCGCGCGGAAATGGGGCCGATATTAGGCGCGGCGATGTTTGGTGTGGCGATCGGCGCACTGATTGCCGGGCCGAATGCGGACCGCTTTGGCCGTAAACGGGTGCTGATGTGGTCGATTTTGTGTTTCGCCCTGTTCAGCCTGCTGAGCACCTTTGCCCGCACGCCGATGGAAATGGCAATTCTGCGTTTTCTCACCGGCCTCGGCTTAGGCGCGGTGATGCCCAATACCGTCACGCTGGTGTCGGAATATATGCCCGAACGCCGCCGCAGCCTGATGATCACCGTGATGTACAGCGGCTTTAACGTGGGTTCCGGTGCGGGCGGTTTTGTCGCCGCCGGTCTGCTGCCGCATTTCGGCTGGAAAGCGGTGATTTTTGCCGGCGGGATTGTGCCGTTACTGATGTTGCCGTTGCTGCTGTGGATCCTGCCGGAGTCGGCGATGTACATGGTGGTGCGCGATGTGGCGAAAGAGAAAATCGCCAAAGTGCTGACGCGCGCCGGTGGCGTGTTCAGTGAAGGCACCAAATTCGTGCTCAAGGCACCGGTGATTCAGAAGAAAGCCAAAGTCTTCCAGTTATTCACCAACGGCTACGCCAAAGGCACGATTGTGCTGTGGGTCACTTACTTTATGGGGCTGTTCGTGATTTACCTGCTGAACGGCTGGCTGCCGACCATCATGCGCAACGGCGGTTTCTCGCTGGAGCGTGCGGCCATCGTCGCCGGTTTGTTCCAGTTAGGCGGCACGTTCGGCGGCCTGATGGTTGGCGGGCTGATGGACCGATTCACCGCCAAACGGGTGATTGCCGGTTTCTACATGATGGGCATGGTCAGCCTGCTGTCACAGGGCATCGGCAACTTCGGCCCGGATGTTCTTGCCCTGCTGGTGTTCATCAGCGGCGTCTGCATTAACGGCGCGCAAACCGGTTTGCAGGCATTTTCCCCGGCCTTTTACCCGACAGAAATGCGTGCCACCGGCGTGTGCTGGATGCACGGCATCGGGCGCAGCGGTGCCATCATCAGCTCGTCCATGGGCGGGATCCTGCTGGGCATTTTCTCCGGCGAAAACATGATCTTTATTATTCTGGCCCTGCCTGCGTTGCTGGCTGGCCTGAGCATCCTTTTACACCGTGCGGCACACCCGGCCGAGATGATCAAAGGCGTTGATATTACTGACATCCCGGAGTTGTCGCGCACCATGAATATCCGCTAATCTCCGGATTAGCCTCCTAATAATTAGAAACCTGTTCATCAACATAAAAATCATGACGCGGTGACAGCACCGCGATTACCCTACAAAAGTATTGAGGATTTAAGATGGCGAAAATCATTGGCGGTTTAGCGGTTTCACATACCCCGACTATCGGTTTTGCGGTTGACCATAACAAGCAGGAAGAAAGCGCCTGGGCACCGATTTTCGAGAGTTTCGCACCGATGCAAAAATGGCTCGAGGAAAAGAAACCCGACGCGCTGGTCTACATTTTTAACGACCATGTGACCTCGTTCTTTTTCGACCACTATTCGGCGTTTACCTTAGGGATCGACGAGCAGTATGAAGTGGCTGACGAAGGCGGTGGTCCGCGCGATCTGCCTGCGGTCAAAGGCCATGCGGCGCTGTCTCAGCATATCGGTGCCAGCCTGATGGCGGACGAATTCGATATGTCCTTCTTCCAGGATAAGCCGCTGGATCACGGTTTGTTCTCCCCGCTTTCCGCCCTGTTACCGCACGAAGGCGGCTGGCCGACGCAGATCGTCCCGCTGCAAATCGGCGTGTTGCAGTTCCCTATTCCGACCGCCCGTCGTTGCTACAAACTCGGGCAGGCATTGCGCCGGGCGATTGAAAGTTTTCCGGAAGATCTGAACGTGGCGATTGTCGCGACCGGCGGTGTGTCGCATCAGGTTCACGGCGAACGCTGCGGCTTTAACAACCCGGACTGGGATGAGCAGTTTGTCGATATGATCGTCAACGACCCGGAACGTCTCACAGAAATGACGCTGGCAGAATTTGCCACATCAGGCGGTATGGAAGGCGCGGAAGTGATCATGTGGCTGGTGATGCGCGGGGCGCTGTCGGCCAATGTGAAGAAACTGCATCAGGCGTATTACCTGCCGTCGATGACCGGCATTGCCACGCTGATCCTCGAGAACCAGTCACGCGAAGCGCCGTATGACGTGCAGCAGCGCCAGCGTGACAAAATCGCGCAACAGATGGCGGGCGTCGAAAAGCTGCCGGGCACCTATCCGTTCACGCAGGCACGCAGCCTGAAAGCACTGCGCATTAACCGTTTCCTGCACCGCCTGATCCAGCCTGCGTGGCGCGCGCGTTTCCTTACCGATCAGCACGCGTTGTTTGCCGAAAACAAGCTGACCGAAGAGGAACAACAACTTCTGCGCGAACTCGACTGGCGCGGCATGATCCATTACGGCGTCAGCTTCTTCCTGCTGGAAAAACTGGGCGCGGTGGTCGGTGTCTCCAACTTACATATTTATTCCGCGATGCGCGGCGAAACGCTGGAAGAATTCCAGAAAACCCGCAATCAACAAGTTCTCTATTCAGTAGCAGGTAAAGCGAAAGCATGACGATTTTTGAGCAACCCAAGATCGACACACATCATCACGTGTTTGATCCGGCGCGCTTCCCGTACCTTCCGGACACGCCTTATCGTCCGGAAGGGCACGAGATTGGCACCACCGATTATTACCGCGCCGTAATGCAGGCATACAACATCCGCCATTCGCTGATTGTCGGCCCGACGTCGGGTTATAACACCGACAGTTCGTGTCTGCTGGATGCGCTGGCACAAGGCAACGGACGTTTCAAAGGCATCGCCGTGGTGCCTTTTGATATCAGCACTGAACGGCTCGCCAGTCTGAAACAGGCCGGTGTGGTCGGCATTGCCATGAATGTGGCGATGTTGGGTACGACGCCCTTTCTGCATCTTGACAACCTGATGGGGAGACTGGCCGAACTCGATATGTTCGCCGCCATTCAGGTGCAGGACGATCAGCTGCTGGCGTTATTGCCGCTGATTAACCGCACCAAAACACGGCTGCTGATTGATCACTCCGGGCGTCCGGATGTCACACAGGGCCTGCATCAGCCTGCTTTTCAGGCGCTGCTCAACCTTGCCAGCCAGCAACGCACCTGGGTGAAACTCTCAGGCCTGGCGAAATTCAGCCGCCAGCCTTTCCCCTATCAGGACGGACACGCCTATCAGCATGCCCTGCTCGACGCCTTTGGTGCAGAGCATTGCCTGTGGGGATCCGACTGGCCGTTTCTGCGCGCAGAGCACCGGATGGATCTCGGCACGCTGCTGATGCTGGTTGAACAATTATTCCCTGACGAAAAAGTCCGCCAGCAGATTTTGTGGCAGACGCCGAAAGATTTGTTTGGATTTACGGATTATTAAAAAAGGATGGCACCGATGAACTACAACATTGCCGTATTTAACGGCCCGAACCTGAACCTGCTGGGCACCCGCGAACCGGAAACCTACGGCCACGACACGCTGGCAACCATTGAAAAGCTGTGCCGTCAGACCGGCGAAAGCTGCGGCGCAAAAATCGAGTTCTTTCAGACCAATCACGAAGGCGATCTGATTGACCGCATTCAGGCCTGCCGTGGAACGGTGGACGCGATCGTGCTGAACGCCGCGGCCTGGACGCACACCTCCGTCGCCCTCCGTGACGCGGTGACTGCCGTCAGCCTGCCGCTGTACGAAGTGCACATCACCAACGTGCACAAACGCGACGCCTTCCGCCACCACTCATTTCTTTCCGATGTTTCCGTCGGCGTGATCTGCGGCTTCGGCATTCAGGGCTATGAATACGCGATCAGGCAAGCTGTGGTGAATCTGAATAAGTGATTAACACCCTCAACTGCGCAGGGGATGGAGCAAAGGCACAAGCCCGAAGTGTGGCACAATCCGCTCCCTCCCCTGCGAAGGGGAGGGTTGGGGTGGGGTATTACAGCAAAATCATGAAGTTGATGTTTCCGCAGGCAGTGGTTTTGTCATTAAAACCCCCTCCCCGCCTCCCCCTTCGCAGGGGGAGGAGCTAAAGCAAAAGCCCGAAGTATGGCTCAATCGGCTCCCTCCCCAGTGAAGGAGAGGAGCAAAGGCAAAACCCGGCGAGGGTATTATTGAGCGCACACCTTCCGAATTTCAGCAACCAGCGCGTGTGCCGCCGGTGACAGCAAACTCCCGGCACGGAATGTCAGGCCGATGGCGCGATGCGTATCGGCCAGTTCCAGCGGCAGTTTCACCAGTTCACCGGATTCAAGTTCATGCTCGAGCTGACGCGCGGATACCGCCGCCAGCATGTCTGAACCGAGCAGCAAGCCGCGCACAATCCCCAAATCGCCGCTTTCCACCACCGGATCCGGCGGCGGCATATTCATCGCCGCAAAGCTGTTATCCAGCAGACGTCGGGCTGGCGTTTCCGCACGCGGCAGGACCCAGCGCGCTTCGCGCAGATGTTCCTGCGTGACGGTTTCTGCCAGCAGCGGATGGCCTTTTCGCGCCAGAATCACCATGCTTTCGGTAAACAACGTTTCGGTTGTCATGTCCGCCGCGTAATCGCTGGAACGCAGCGCGCCGAAAATAAAGTCCACTTCGCCGGATCGCAGTTCGGATGCCAGCGCACTGAAAGCACTTTCATTGGTCACCACTTTGACGCCGTTATACCGCTGCGTCAGGCCGATAATCGCCTGCGGCAGTAAGCGTGTGCGTCCGAGCGGCAACGCCCCGACCTGAACCGTACCTTCCAGCACGCCGCGACGGGCAGCAATATCCGCAGGAATATGACGCAGTTCGTTGAGCGCACGGCGCAGGTTCGGCACGATATCCTGCCCCGCCAGCGACGGCATCATGCCATGCGGTGTGCGCTCCAGCAGCGCGACACCGGCACCGTTTTCCAGCACCTTCAGCGCGGCACTGACCGCGGGCTGGCTAAGGCCCAGCAGCGTGGCGACGGTTTGCATATGCCGCGTTTTGCACAGGGAGATAAAAATTTGCAGCCGCCGGACGTTAAACAGATACAAGGGTTCGGTATCGAAGCGCCGTTGCCCGCTTTTGCCCTGTAATTTCGCCAGCTGCGACGGGATCTGCCGCAGCTCGGCAATCGCCCGCCGTGCGCGGGGCAGCACGCATTTACCGAAATCCGTCAGCAACATGCCGTTGGCATGGCGCTCAAACAGCGGGACATCCAGAAATTGCTCCAGATCGCGGATCGCCCGCGTCACCGCCGACTGCGTGCGATAGAGTTCATCTGCCGCGCGCGACACACTCCCCTGATCGACCACCTGACAAAAAGCCCGTATTTGCATCAGGTTACTCAGCATCTCATCCTGCGCCATCCCCTTCTCCCTTCTGGTTTTTTTGCGTGACGTCTCCCCGCAATATAAATAAAACGCATACCCCGTGCAATCAAATGAATTACCCGCCGCAGGCTGAGGCTGACAGCATGGAACTCAGACATTTTGAGAACAAAAACCAAGGACATCCTCATGACTCAGCCAAAAAAAGAGAACGCCAAAAGTGCATTAGTCGTCAGTGCCCACTCCGCCGATTTCGTCTGGCGCGCGGGCGGTGCCATCGCCAAACATACGCAGGCCGGTTATGCCGTGCACATCGTTTGCCTGTCATTTGGTGAACGCGGTGAATCCGCAAAATTGTGGCGCAAGGGCAACATGACCGAAGAGATTGTCAAAGCATCACGCCGTGAAGAAGCCATGGCCGCCGCCGAAATCCTGGGCGCCACTGTCGAGTTCTTCGATATGGGCGATTATCCGCTGCGTGCCGACAAAGACTCACTGTTCCGTCTGGCGGACGTTTACCGCCGCGTGCAGCCGCATTTCGTGCTGACCCATTCTTTGAAAGACCCGTACAACTACGATCACCCGATGGCGACCCATCTGGCGCAGGAAGCCCGCATCATTGCGCAGGCGGAAGGCTACCGGCCGGGCGAAACCATCGTCGGTGCGCCGCCGGTTTACTGTTTTGAGCCGCATCAGCCGGAACAATGTGAGTGGAAACCCGACGTGCTGCTCGATATCACCGACGTCTGGGACAAAAAATATCAGGCCATTCAGTGCATGGCCGGTCAGGAACATTTGTGGGAATACTACACCCGCGTCGCCCAGCAGCGCGGCGTGCAGGCCAAACGTAATGTCGGGATCACCAGCGCCAAAAATATCGTTTACGGCGAAGGCTATCAGAGCATCTTCCCGCGCGTAACGGAGGATTTAGCATGAGTCTGGTCGGCAAAAAAGGCGTCGTGGTTCGCCATATCCCACGGGCAGATAAAACTGACGTATCGGCGCTGGCGGCTTTCGGCGTGGCGACGGTGCATGAAGCGCAGGGCCGCAAAGGATTGCTGGATGCCGGTATCCGTCCGATCCAGCAGGATTGTGCGATTTCCGGCAGCGCCGTCACCGTGCTGACGGCACCGGGCGATAACTGGATGTTCCACGTCTCGGTGGAACAGTGTCAGCCGGGCGACATTCTGGTGGTCGCGCCGACTTCGCCGTGTTCCGACGGCTTCTTCGGTGATTTGCTGGCAACCTCGCTGAAATCGCGCGGCGTGGTCGGGCTGGTGGCCGATCTCGGCGTGCGTGATACCAAAACGCTGCGCGATATGGGTTTCCGCGTCTGGTCACGGGCGGTTCATGCGCAGGGCACCATCAAGGAAACGCTCGGCTCCGTGAACGTGCCGGTGGTCTGTGCCGGACAGCTGGTGTATCCGGGCGATGCCATCGTGGCCGATGATGACGGCGTGGTGGTGGTACGCCGCGAAGAGGTGGCGCAGGTGGTCCAGGCCAGCCGCGAGCGGGAAGCGCTGGAAGAAGGTAAGCGGGCCAGAATGGCCGACGGCGAACTGGGGCTGGATATCTACAACATGCGCCCGCGTCTGGCAGAAAAAGGTCTGACGTATTTCGATTCGACCGAAGAACTGGAACAGGCCGAAAAACGCTGAGGAGCTGATATGCCACAGACCCGAATTCCCTGCCTGCTGATGCGCGGCGGCACCTCAAAAGGCGCGTTCTTTCTGGCGGATGATTTACCGCAAGACGACAATCTGCGCGACCGCGTGCTGCTGGCGGTGATGGGATCGCCTGATCCGCGCCAGATTGACGGCCTCGGTGGTGCCGATCCGCTGACCAGCAAGGTGGCGATTATCCGCCCTTCCGCCCGTGCGGATGCCGACGTCGATTATCTTTTCGCGCAGGTTAACGTCGATAACGCGGGGGTGGATTACGGGCAAAACTGCGGCAATATTCTGGCGGCTGTCGGTCCGTTCGCCCTCGAACGGCAATTAATCCGCCCGCAGGAAGGCATCACGCCGGTACGGATTTTTATGGAAAACACCGGTCAGATGGCGACGGCTTATGTGCCGGTGCAGGACGGTGAGGTGTGCTATCAGGGCGATTTACGCATTGATGGCGTACCGGGCACCGCCGCCAAAATCAGCGTGGAATTTGCCGATATCGCCGGTTCCAGTTGCGGCGCATTGCTGCCGACCGGCAATCCGCGCGATACCTTCGACGGCATCGGGGTGACCTGCATCGACAACGGCATGCCGGTAGTGTTGCTGCGCGCCGCCGATGTGGGCCGCAGCGGTTATGAAACCCGTGAACAACTTGATGCCGATACGGAACTGAAAAAACGCCTCGAATCCATTCGCTTGCAGGCCGGGCCAAAAATGAATCTCGGCGATGTCACGCAGCGCACTGTGCCGAAAATGACGCTGATTGCCGAACCGCGAAACGGCGGTGCCATTTCCAGCCGGACATTCATTCCGCACCGCTGTCACGCCTCCATCGGCGTGCTGGGCGCGGTCAGTGTCGCCAGCGCCTGCCTGATCCCCGGCAGCATCACCGACGGGCTGGCACATACGCCTTCCGGCAATACGCCGTTACTCAGCGTCGAACATCCGACCGGCGAATTCAGCGTGGAATTACAACTCGATCCGACCCGGACCGGTGCAGAACGACTGGCAGGCTGCGCACTGTTACGCACCGCGCGGCTGATTTTTGATGGCCGTGTCGCCATCCCCGCCAGCGTCTGGAACGGACATCAGGACGATCAACAGGGATCTCATCATGAATAACATCACCCGCATTACCCTTATCGGCCTCGGCGAAGTGGGCACTATCCTCGCCACCGACCTTAAACAGCACCATCCGGCACTGGAGATTGTGGCGTTTGATAAGCAGACCGACAGCGACGTCATTCGCCAGCGCGCCCGCGCCGCCGGTGTCCGCTTTGCGGAGTCCGTGCAGGAAGCGACAGAGGGCAGTCTGATCATCTTTTCTGCTGTCACCGCCGCAGAATCCCTGAACGTCGCCACCGCCGTCGCGCAGCACATCGGCCCGCAGCAGTTGTTTCTCGATCTGAATTCGGTCTCGCCACACACCAAACGCGCCGCCATGGCAGAAATCGAACAGGCGGGCGGTAACTACATTGACGTCGCCGTGATGGCCCCCTATCCGCCTGCCCGACTGAAAACCCCGCTGTTGCTGGGTGGCATCCATGCCCGTGCCGTCAGCGAATGGCTTAACGAGCAGGGATTTAACAGCAAGGTTCACAGCAACGTCGTCGGCGAAGCGTCGGCGATCAAAATGTGTCGCAGCGTGATGATCAAAGGGCTGGAAGCGCTGACTGCCGAATGCCTGAGCGCGGCGCGTCAGTACGGCGTAGAGAATGAAGTGCTCGCCTCGCTGCACGCCAGCTTTCCGTCACTGGGCTGGGATGCGCAATTTCCGCATTACCTGATCAGCCGCATCGCCGAACACGGCAAACGCCGCGCCGAGGAAATGCGCGAAGTGGTGAAAACGCTGGAAGACGTCGGCGTCGCCCCGGATATGAGTTCCGGCACGGTGCTGGCCCAGCAAGGGCTGGTGGATGCGCTGGCCGCGAAGGGCCTCAGGTATTCGGATCTGGAGCCGTTTGACTGGGGGAAAACAGTGGATCTTTTACGAAAATAAGTTGTCCCTTTCTCACCTGAGCGGAGGAGAAAACCGGTCAACTCCCTCCCCTGCGAAGGGGAGGGCTGGGGTGGGGTATTAAAGAAAAATCAAAATGTTGACGTTTGCTTTGGCACGTTTTTACCTGGTGGATACTTCAATAATCGTTTCGCCATTAAAACCCCCTCCCCGCCTCCCCCTTCGCAGGGGGAGGAGCTAAAAACTATGCCCGCTCCGGCATAACCCGATGACATCTCGCGACCACCCCGCCTGCCCCGCAGACCAGTTCCTGCGGCATCTGGCAGCCGTCACCTGCCAGCGGGCAACGTTCGCGGAAATAACATCCCATCGGCAGGTTGCGGTTGCCGGGTAATTCACCTTTTTTATCCACGATCCCCTCATCAAGCTGACGTCCGGCGCGGGGCACAGAATCCAGCAGCAGACGGGTATAGGGATGTTGCGGTTCGGACAGGACTTTTTCCGCTGCGCCCAGCTCAACGATTTGCCCCAGATACATCACGGCCACGCGGTCACTCATGTGGCGCACAACAGACACGTTATGGGAAATCAGCACGAAGGTCAGGTTGCGCTGGCGTTGCAGTTCTACCAGTAAATTGAGGATTTGCGCCTGCACCGAGATATCCAGCGCCGAGGTCGGTTCATCGAGCACGATGATGTCCGGTTCGGAAGACAAGGCGCGGGCGATGGAAATACGCTGGCGCTGACCGCCGGAGAATTCATGTGGCAGACGGTCGAGGTATTCTTTGCGGATCCCCACCTGTTCCGCCAGTGTCGCAGCCAGTTCGCGGCGTTCGCGGCTGCTGTTGTGTTTCTGCACAAACACCGGTTCGGTGATGATTCGCCAGACCGGCAGACGTGGATCCAGCGACGACTGCGGATCCTGAAACACCATTTGCATGCCTGAACCGAACCAGGAATTGTCATGCCGCGCGCGGTGCACTTCTCCGCTGCTCGGCTTCTGTAAACCCATCAGCAACTGCGCCAGCGTACTTTTACCGCAACCGGATTCCCCGACAATGCCTAACGTTTCGCCGCGAATAATATTCAGATCCAGCCCGTTCAGCGCATGCACATAACTGGTCGGTTTACCGCGCCAGTTATAGCTTGCGGGGAAGCGGACGCGCACATCCTGCAGTTCAACCAGGGCTTCTGCCATCATCAGGAATGCTCCTCAATACGTTGAATGTGGATTTCACCGGCATGGCGTTGCGGATGCCAGCAGGCCACCGATTGCTGCGGGAAATGCGGCAGCGGGGCCAGCGCCGGTGTCTGTATGCACTGGTCATCGGCATGATGGCAACGCCCGCGAAACGCACAACCCTGCGGCAGTTTTGCCAGATTCGGCACCGTGCCGGGAATGGCTTTCAGCAGGCTGCGCGGCTCGCCGTTCTCCGGCGCGGCCTGTAATAATCCGATGGAATACGGATGCGACGGCGTGTCGATCACATCCGTCGTATTGCCGCTTTCAATCACATGCCCGGCGTACATCACGTACACCCGGTCGCACAGCTGGGACACCACCGCCATGTCATGGGTGATAAATAAAACGGCGGTGCCGCTGGCCCTGGCCTTGCGCTGGAGTAAACGCAGCACCTGACGCTGCACGGTGACATCCAGCGCCGTGGTCGGTTCGTCGGCGATAATCAGTTCCGGTTCACAGGAAAACGCCATGGCGATCAGGACGCGCTGACGCATACCGCCGGACAGTTCGAACGGATAGCGCGACATCACCTGCTCCGCATCGGCGATCTGCATGTCCTGCAACAGGCCGATGGCTTTTTGCCATGCCTGCGCCTTGTTCAGTTTCTGATGCAGACAGATGACTTCACACATCTGACGGCCAATTTTGCGCGTCGGATTCAGGGCATTCATCGGCTCCTGAAAAATCATCGCCACACGCGCGCCGCGCAGGCTACGCATCTGGTCTTCCGTGGCGTTAACCACGTCGGTGCCGAGCAGCCGTAACGCGCCGCCGGTCACGGTAAACCCGTCGGGCGGCAACAGACGCATCGCCATCATGGCCGTGACCGATTTGCCCGAGCCGGATTCGCCGACCACGCCGACGATTTCTCCGGCGCTGACGGTCAGCGACACCTGATTCAGCGCCTTCACTTCACCGCCGTACACCGGAAAGACCAGTTGCAGATGGTCGATTTCCAGTACCGGCGCAGGGGTTTGTTCCGTCATCTCAGCGCCCTCTGCTTTTCGGATCCAGCAGGTCGCGCAGACCGTCGCCGAACAGGTTAAAACCGGTGGCGGTGATCAGAATCGCCACGCCGGGAAAGGCGGAATACCACCATTGATCGAGAATGTAATTGCGGCCGTTGGACACCATCGCGCCCCACTCGGCGGTCGGTTGTTGCGCGCCAAGGCCGATAAAACCTAAGGTCGCGGCCATCAGAATCGACGTACCGATGTCCAGCGACGCCTGCACCACCAGCGGCGGCATCACATTACGCAGTACGTGCCAGGTGATGAGATGCCAGCGGGATGCGCCGAACGTCCGCGTGGCCTGCATATAAGCCTGATGGCGCAGCATCAGCGTCTGACCGCGCGCCAGCCGGACATAAAACGGAATGCGCACCACGGCAATGGCCAGCATGGCGTTAAACAGGCTCGGCCCGAGCGCGGCGGCCAGCGCCATCGTTAAGACCAGCGACGGCACCGACAGCATGATATCCATGCAGCGCATAATCAGGGCGTCGACCATCCCGCCGACCACGCCGGAAAAGCAGCCGAGCAGCGAACCTATCGTCCCCGCGATGATCACCACCGCCAGCCCGGCGGCCACGGATTGCTGGCTGCCAATCAGCACGCGGCTGAACAGGTCCCGTCCGACTTCATCGGTACCAAACCAGTGCAGTGCGGAAGGTGCCTGCAGGCGGTCGGTCAGGTTGATGGCGTTCGGATCGTGCGGCACCAGCCACGGCGAAAAGATCATGATGAAAAGCACGATCAGCATGATTGCCAGCCCCAGCAGGGTCAGCGGGCTGCGGCTCAGTAAATGGAAGGTGCGCCGCCCGTTGGCGAAACGCGGTTTGACGTCCGGGGCCACGATGTCGGCCCGATGATTATTGACGCCCGGTTCAATCACAGACATGCCTCACCCCTCACGGCCAATGCGCGGATCGATCCACACATACAGTAAATCCACACATAAATTAACGATGACGTAGGCGAACGACACCACCACCGCAAACCCCATCACCGCCGGAAAATCCAGCGCCTGAATGGAGTTCACCACGTACGCGCCCATGCCCGGCCAGGCAAAGACGGTTTCGGTCAGCACCGCGCCGTAAAGTAAGTCGCCCATCGCCAGCCCGAGCACGGTGACCGACGGGATCAGCGCATTCGGCAAGGCGTGACTCAGGATCACCCGCCAGCGCGACAACCCGTTAGCCCGCGCCGTACGGATATAGTCTTCATTCAGTTGCTCGAGCATTGCCGAGCGGATCTGTCGCGCCACAATGCCCATATGCACAAACGCCAGGGTCAGCGCAGGCATCGCCAGATGTTGCAGGCTGTTCCAGAAGGCCTCCCAATTACCGGTCAGCAGGGAATCGAGGACGTAAAAACCGGTGATATTGGCCGGCGGATCCATCCAGTCATCCAGTCTTCCGCCGCCCGGCAGCAGGTTCAGATGGCCGTAGAACAGAATGATGACGCCCAGCCCCAGCCAGAACGCCGGGGTGGAAATGCCCAGTACGGAAAGCAGACGCACCAGATGATCCGGGAATTTATTGCGATACACCGCCGACAGCACGCCCAGCGGAATGCCGAACACGATCGCCAGACACAGCGCGCTGACCGCAAGTTCTAATGTCGCCGGGAAGAAGGCTTTCAGGTCTTCCAGCACCGGACGCCCGGTACGGATTGACGTGCCCAAATCGCCGTGCAGCAAATCGCTGACATAACGGAAAAACTGCACGTACAGCGGCTGGTTCAGCCCCAGTTGTTCACGGATATGTTCGACCATTTCATTGCTTGCACGATCGCCCGCCAGCAACCGCGCCGGGTCGCCGGGGATCATATGCGAGATGATAAAAGTGATAACGCAAACGCCCGCCATCACCAGAATCAGCCCCCAGCAGCGTTGTCGGATCAAAGTCCAAAAAGTCATAGTGTTTTTCCCCGTAAACCCCTTTAATTTCGAAAAGGGGTTTCGTGAATGATGTTGCTGTTTTACTTATGCATTTGCCCCACGTTAAACACCTGCTCCAGCATCGGGTTAAAGACGAAACCTTTGACGTCTTTGTTCATCGCCACCTGATAGTTTTTCTGGAACAGATAGACATACGCCGCCTCGTCAATGACGATTTTCTGCGCCTGCTGGTAGTAATCAGTGCGCTGTTTCTGATCGGTGACTGACACGGCTTTTTTCAGCAACGCATCCACGTCCGGGTTGGAATAGAAGGAACGGTTACCCGGCAGCCCTTTCTTATCGGACTCAAACCAGTAGTTCATAAACATGTACGGGTCGGCGAAGTCCGGGCTCCAGTTACCGATGGAGATGTCGTAATCGCCCTGTCCGATACGGTCGCGCATGGTGGCGTTAGCCAGTTTTTCCAGCTTCACGTTGATCCCGGCCTGACCGAGACTGGCCTGCACGGAAAGCGCGATGGATTCCCAGTTCGGATCGTTATCGGAATAGAGGAAATCCAGCGTCTGTGGTTTGTCTTTGACCTTTTCCAGATCGGCTTTGGCTTGCGTCAGATCCAGACTGTATTGTTTCGCCGTCGGGTCGAAGCCCCACATGCCGTCCGGGATCGGCCCGCGCATCTGTTTGGCGTTACCGCCGAGAATGCCTTTCACCATGCCCTGATAATCCACGGCAGAGGAGATCGCGCGGCGTAAATCCACCTGATTCATCGGCGCTTTAGCATTGTTGAGATACAGATAGGTCACGCGCAGCGACGGGAATTCTTCCACCGCCACTTTGTCTTCTTTTTTCAGCGCGGCCAGCTGATCCATCGGCAGGGAATCGGCGATATCCAGATCCCCGCGCGACAGTTGCAGGCGGCGGCTGGCGCTCTCACCGATAATTTTCACCGTCACGCGTTTGAACGCAGGTTTCGCGCCGCTGTAATGCGGATTCGGCACCAGCACCAGTTGCTGCCCTTTCTGCCAGCGATCCAGCTTATACGGGCCGGAACCGGCGGTATGCCCTGCCAGCCACGCCTTGCCTTCATCGGCCGGATTGGCTTTGGCAATTGCCGGGTTGACGATGCCTGCGCCGTCATTCGCCAGCGTGTAAAGGAAAGGTGCGAACGGCGTTTTCAGCGTGAACGTCACGGTGATCGGATCCACCACCGTCACGGTCATGTCTTTTGGAAATGCTTCCGACGGCCCCTGACCGATTTTCATCAGGCGGTCAAATGACCATTTCACCGCATCGGCATTCACCTCCGTGCCGTCATCAAATTTCGCGCCCGGTTTGAGTTTGAACGTCCACACCAGCTGATCCGGCGAGGCTGTCCAGCTTGCCGCCAGGTCGCCTTCCACCTGCGTCGAGCCTTTGCCGTCTTCTGTTTTGTACTGCACCAGACGCTGGTACGCCGGATACGTGACCGTCCAGTCGTTGTTATCAATGGTCACTGCCGGATCCAGCGTTTGCGGATCCGCCGCTTTGCCGATCACCAGCATGTCTTTCGGCACGGCCGCCTGCGCCGCAACACTCAGGCCAGACAAGGCAAGTAAAAGGGCACCGGCGATCTGTGTTTTGGTATTTTTGCGGAACGTGTTAATTGCTGTGTTGCTCATCGGAGAACTCCTGGCTCTGTCAAAAAAGGGATAAGAGACGTGCAATGATTACGCGGCACTGACCGGCGGATAACAGCCGAACCGCTCTTCCAACAACGGATACGTTTTGGCATCCGGTAATTCGAAGTGCCACCACTCGCTGGTGATACCTTTAAAGCCGCCCGCCGCCATCACGGCATTGAGCAACAAGCGGTTACGCTGAATGTGTGGCGGTAAATCGGGATAAAACGGATGCGACACCTCGGTCATTTCATCAAAGCCCGCGCCCATATCCACCACCTCACCCTGTTCATCCAGCAGGGTGAGATCGACGGCCACGCCGCGGCTGTGATGGGATCCGAGTTTGATATCCACCACATAATCCGGATTCGGGAATGCCGCCCACAGACAGGCCTGCGCCGCCTGCGGCCGGTAAGCGTCATAAATTTTCAGCCCGAACCCGGCCAGTTTTGCCACCTCGTGACAGCGAGCCAGTGCCGACGCCGCATCGGGATGCAGCAGGCAGCGTGATTCGCGGTAAATAGGCTGACCGGTCAGGTTATCTGCCGTGGCGTATTTCAGGTCGATCACGGCATCCGGCAGAAGCTCAGCCAGATCCGTCAGCGCGATGTCAGGTGTTTTCGTATTGATGGTCATGATGGATATCTTTCCGTTCCTGTCTTTGCAGTGAAATTACGATTCAAATTGCCCAAGCTGTTTTTGCAGTACCCGGTTGTTGGCCAGCCGCTGTTCCACTTCGTTACCGCGCAGTTCGAGCACCGCCGAACAGAGCAGATTGAACAGGCAGCTGAGCGGCGCCATCGAGTCCCAGAACTGGCCGGTGTCGGTTTTTACCTGCAACAGATCCACCGGATAATCGCGCGCCCACGGACAATAAATGTCAGTGATCAGCGCCACGTTCAGGCCGCGCTCGCAGGCCGCTTCACAATAGGTTTGCGCCATTTTTGAATAGGCGCGGGTGTCAGTGACCACCAGATACGGCTGCGCAAATTCTGAGTTGAGGGATTCCACATAAGTGCCGGAAAGCCCGTCGGCGAAATACACTTTTGGCCGCAAGTATTCGAGATAACTGGAGAAATTATTGGCAATGCCGCGCACCGACTGTATGCCGAGGATAAACACCGCTTCCGCATCGGCCAGACGGCGGCTGACCTGCGCAAAGCTGTCAGTCTGTGCGAGCTGGTAAACGTGACTGATGGCTTCCAGTTCGAGCGCCAGCGACTGCTGTAGTTTTTCCTGCTGCGGCTGTTTGCTGCGTTCGCGGTAAGCGCCAAGACGATCGGTCACCACCCACGGCTGATAGGAGGTGCCGCTTTGCAGACGCAGCGTTTGCTTGAAGTGATCCAGATTGCGATAGCCCAGACTGCGCAGATAGCGGCCGACTGAAATCCCGCTGGTCGCGGCACTGCGCGCAATGCTGTCCGCCGTTTCAAACGGGATCTGCGCCAGATTCGCCAGCAGATAACCGGCGATGCGTTTGCCCGTTGGCGTCTGACCGGCAAACGAGGCTTCGATCTGTGAAATCACATCCTGAGCAGGCTGCATCGGTTAACCTCTTGTTGCTTCATTGTCAAAAAACTAGCTGCTGTTAGTAAAATAACAATGCACGGGGTGTGCCAATTCTGGGAAATGAGTGAAATTTGTGCAGCAGATCTGAGTTTGTGACGGATTTATGGCGCAGGAAGGTCAAAAGCCGGGCGTAATATTTCCCCGCGCGGGTTTTCCCGATAACCGCTGCACAACAATCAGGCAACTTATGTGTGCTTTTAGTGCAGCATCGGGAGATACCACGCCGGTGCGGAGAAGTAAAAGCCGAGGTTTTAATCACTTTGTCTTAATAGTCAACAGGTTGGATATTAAGGAAACAGTCAGACAACTTTTTTCCTTAACCCTTTGACATGCCACGGGGCAGTCGCTATTATTCGCCCCGTTCACACGATTCCTCTGTAGTTCAGTCGGTAGAACGGCGGACTGTTAATCCGTATGTCACTGGTTCGAGTCCAGTCAGAGGAGCCAAATTAGAAAAGCCCGCTTCAGGAAACTGAAGCGGGCTTTTTGCTTTTCTTGCATCGTGGCGATTATTTATAGGATTCAGGTTCAACGAATTAGCATGAAAAACCGTCCCGGTGTACGACACTTCACCGCCCCCCCCCTTAAATGAATACCCCAGCCGTTGAATCGCCCTGATGGCTATCATCAGGGAACGGAATTCACCCGGCTCGCTGTTTCTCTCACGTCAGGCTTATCATTTTCATTCTCTGCTCCAGATGAGGTCTATGAATTCTATTCATAGCGCCTATCTAAGCAGCGCAATTATCTTTCACTGCAACTTCGTTAATCTGGGTCTGTTGTGTGAATACGCTAGCGGAAAGTGGCTACAGCTAATGGACATACCCCGGCCTGCACGGCCGGGGCATCAGCGGGGGCTGATTAAATATTCTTATCGAAGAAGACGTCCAGCTTTTGCATTGCCTGGTCTACGTATTTAGGTACCCAATACGCCTCGATATGGGTAGCGCCCTCGATCAGGAAGAGTTCTTTGTCTTTCGTACCGGTGGCTTTCGCGAACGCATCTTCAGTCATATAGAGCGTATCCGCTTTTGTACCGGCAATCATCAGCAGCGGTTTATTGATGAGATTGATATGGTCCGTCACGTCAAAGTTCATCAAATCTAACAGGCTGCTGGTGGTGTATTTAAACGTGGAGTTCGGGTGCGCGTGGGTTTTCCAGTAGTACTCGTAGCCCTGGCGATACAAGGCAAAAGGTAATTTAGCAATCTGTTCATCCGTCAGGTTGGCATCGCCGGAGTAAAGCACTTCTCCTCCGGCGGCTTCCTGAGCACGTGCGTCAGAAGCCTGCTGAAGACGCTGCTGGAGAGTATCCCGCTGTGAATCCTGCATACCGTTGCGGCGCACAAGCCCGGAGTTAAACATGCTGATGGTTGCTATCGATTTGAACCGCTTGTCCGTCTCGGCGGCAACCAGTGAATACCCGCCGCCTCCGCAAATACCCAGCAGACCAAGGCGGGCGGTATCCACACCAGGATACTGGCTGATGTAGTCAGCCATGCCGTGAACATCCTCAATACGGTTAGCCGGTTTATCCACGCTGCGAGGCATACCACCGCTGGCACCCTGATAAGCCGCATCGGCGGTAATCGTGATGTAGCCCTGCTCTGCGAGACGCTGGGCATACAAACCTGCGACCTGCTCTTTTACGCCGCCATTCGGATGTGCAACCACCACCGCAGGGTATTTTTTGGCGGGATCGTAGTCAGCAGGGGTATAGACATTCGCCGCAATCTGGATGCCATGCAGATCGTATTTCACCGGATGAATGTTGACCTTGCCTTTGACGTTCTCAGTGATGGCACCGTCATAGACGAGTGTGAATGGATTTTTTTTGTAATCAGCCGCATTGACTGAGGTGGCTCCGGCCATTGCCGTGATTAGCATTGCACTGATAAGCGTAAATTTCATGGTCTTTCCCGATGAGTGTTGGCCTGGTTATGCAGGCTCGCGGAATCAAATTTGCAGGCTCAGAGTAGGCAGAGAGGGCTGTCAGCATCGTGACGGGGAAATAACATTTTCGTCAGGAAAGGGACTGCGATGGGTAAGTGTTTCTGACAACGCTGTCAGGTAACTGTCAGCTTTATGTTGGCAATCAGGAGGCAGAATGACCCAACAATGCCAGCACGACGCAAGCTGTTAGTCGCCGGGGCGGGTACCCGCTCACTGGATGCCATCACTATCCAGGGTCAACGTCTGCCGGATGCTGTGCAGGTTTATTCCGATGTTGAAGCACCGATGAAAAGTTAAGAGGAAGTCCCGTTATGCGCCTGTTGTTAGTCGAAGATGAAGAAAAAACGTCAACCTATCTCAACCGTGCGTTGAGTGAGTCCGGATTTACGGTAGATGTTTCTGCAGATGGCGCTGAAGGTCTTCATTACGCGCTGGAGTTCGACTACGACGCGATAATCCTGGATGTCATGCTGCCGGGGATGGATGGCTACCGGGTTCTCGAGGGGGTGCGGGCTGTCAAACAGACGCCGGTGCTGATGCTCTCTGCACGGGGGTCGGTCGATGAGCGCGTCAAAGGGCTGCGCCTTGGCGCGGATGATTATCTTCCCAAGCCCTTTTCGCTTATTGAACTGGTGGCGCGCATTCAGGCACTGGTGCGCCGCCGCGCTACGGATGGCGCGGACATCACCCAGTTGCAAATTCACGATCTGCACCTCGACTTACTGGCTCGCCGCGTTTTTCGCGCCGGAACGCGACTGGAACTTACCGCAAAAGAGTTTTCCCTGCTGAGTCTTATGTCCCGTCATCAGGGTGAGATTCTGTCAAAGATGATGATTGCTGAGCAGATATGGGACATGAATTTTGACAGCGATGCCAATGTGGTTGAAGTCGCCATTAAACGTCTGCGAGCCAAAGTGGATGCCCCGTTCGATATCAAACTACTGCATACCGTCCGTGGCATGGGTTATGTCCTCGAAGTCCGGTCCGAATAAATGAAGGGGATAAGCATGCCTGAGCGTTCCATCTCCGTTCATCTGGCGCTGATGTTTGCCTTATCCGCGCTGCTGATTGTATCCGTTATCGGCATCCTGCTCAGAAGCTCCTTACATGACTCTTTGCAAAAGCAGATGCATAACGAACTGCTGTTCCGGGAATCATTAATGAGTCCGTGGATCACCGCACGAACCTCGGCGGACGGCTGGTCACAGCTTGCCAATAAATTCACTGTGTTAACCAATTCTGAAGGTGAGCGCGTTCGCTACTGGATAGTGAGCGATAACCCGCGCTTTAGCATGGGGGGAACGCCACCCGTGGGTGTTCAGTGGTCTTCTTTGCAGGAAGGCTTTAATAAAGTGCCCGGCGCATCGGAAGGTGCATGCTCGCTATTCCTGTTAGTGAAAACCATCCCTGCCAATGCTGAAAGACCTGCGCTGCGCTATGTGGTTGCCATCGACTCCACGCCGTACATGGGCACACTGAATGCCTTCACCCGGACGCTGCTAATCATAGCCGCACTGGGCGTCGTGATTGTCGCCTTGCTGGGATACATCGTATCAAGGATCGGTCTTCGTCCCGTTGGAGCACTCAGTAAAGAGGCCGAACATCTCGCTCCCGGGGATCATGGTCAGCGCCTGAATACCCGCGCGTTGCCTGAAGAATTGCAGCAGTTAGCCTCATCATTTAACGGCGTATTGGAACGTCAGGAAATCGCCTGGCGTCAGCTCGAAAGCTTTAACGCCGATGTTGCGCATGAACTCCGTACTCCGCTGACAAACCTTATCGGTCAGACGCAACTGGGTCTCTCACGCCGGCGTTCGCATGAAGAACTGGAAGAGTTACTGGGTTCCAATCTCGAGGAGCTTGAGCGTATGACGTCAATCGTAAACGACATGCTGTTCCTGTCTCATGCTCATGCAGGTGAACATGCTTCCCAGCTTACGCAGGTTTCCCTGCGGGAAGAAACCCTGAAAACAGCGGAGTATGTGGAACCCTCTTTTGCGGAAAAACAGCTTTCTCTGGATGTGGAGGGGGATGTCACCGCGCACATCGACCGGCGGCTGTTCCACCGCTCACTGGCTAATTTACTGGAAAACAGCGCAAGACATTCACCCTCCGGCAGCAGGGTAACGGTGCGGTTAAGCGAAAAAGGTCATCAGGCCTGTGTTGAAGTTTCAAACCCTGGCGATCCGATATCACCAGAGCACTTACACCGGCTTTTCGAGCGGTTCTATCGCGTTGACACCTCCCGGGCCAGGAGTGATACCCATCATGGGCTGGGCCTGTCGATCGTGCGTGCCGTCGCCATTATGCACCGGGGAGATGTCTTTGCGCGTAGTGAAGGTGGCATCAATACATTTGGCCTCACCTTTGCAATACAAGCGGATAAAGCGGCGGGCAATGCTCAATCCGGCGCTGAGCCGGGACCCGGTTTAACTGACAGAATTGTCAGGGGGGCGTCAGCCTGACGTCATCACCCCCCCGATAAAATCATCGCAGGCAATCCCCTCTTCATTGATAAGGACGCTTTGCATGATCGGACATTTACGTTACCTCGGGCTGTTACTGCCCCTCTTCACCTTTTCATCACGGGCAGCGGAGCAAAATCCCGCTGTCCATATCGCCCCCGCCGGAAGTCAGAACGTGGTGTTCGGGCCAGCCGAGAACTTTACCGGTCGCGTCCGGGTTGATCCGCTCTTCAAGCCGGATAACGACATCAGTGTTTCCGGGGCTTATGTCACCTTTGAACCCGGTGCCCGCTCCGCCTGGCATACGCATCCGGCAGGTCAGCGGCTGATTGTGACCTCAGGTATCGGGCTGACCCAACAAGAAGGCCAGCCGGTGCAGGTTATCCGCGCGGGTGATGTTGTCTCTTGCCCGGCGGGCGTCAAACACTGGCACGGGGCGGCACCCGGCAGCGCGATGACGCATCTGGCGATAACCGGGATTGTGGATGGCAAAAGCGTTAACTGGATGGAGAAAGTGACAGATGAACAATACCACGCCCATTAAAGCATTAGCGGCAGCAGTGCTGCTGACCTTTGGTTCTGGTCTCGCGGCACATGCTGCACCCGTCAACAAAGGAGCCTCAGAAATGAACCACGAACAAACCGTTTCAGATACGCTGTCAGCCCGCCAACAGGCCATCCCGTTGATTGCGGCATCGATGGCCAGCAGTCAGATGGATAAGCTGAATGCAGCCCTGAATCAGGGTCTTGATGCAGGACTCACCATAAACGAAACCAAAGAGATTCTCGTCCAGCTTTATGCCTACACG
>NZ_SJOJ01000077.1 GCF_004330295.1 Rahnella victoriana | reverse complement strand
TTTCTGCGCCACCTTGCTGCAATACGGGCTGCCTTTTCGCAGTGAATGGATCATCGAGTGTGATTACCAGCAAAAATGCGCCGCCGACGCTGCCGAAACCCTTCTGTCCCACTATCCGAAAATCAGCGCCATCGTGTGCCATAAATCTTCCGTGGCGCTGGGTGCCTATTTCGGTGTGATGCGTACCGGCGCACAGGTCGGGGGCGGCGCAGTAGACAGTTTCTTCCAGCAGAAAGTCGCCTTAATTGGCATGGAAGATGCCCCGGAATCTGAACTGACGGAGCCGCCACTGACCTCGATTGCCAATTCTGCACGGGAAATCGGTTATGCGACAGCAAGGCGCTTACTGATGAGGATCGGAGGGCAAAATCTGGAAGCACAAAATATTATCTTG
>NZ_SJOJ01000076.1 GCF_004330295.1 Rahnella victoriana | reverse complement strand
GTCATTGGCCTGTCCATCGCCCACAGGTGCGCTTCTGCCATGGTGTCCGCCAGCACCTGCGCGGTGCGGGTGTAGTTCTCAAACAGGAACAGCGGATCCTCAGAACAGGTGCGCTGACCCCAAAACTTAAAGCCGTCTTTGCGGATAAGGGTGGTGACGCACGCCTGGTTCAGCAGGTCGGCATCGGTGCCGGTGGTTTGCAAATCCCAGTACACGCTGGCAGACAGGCCGGTGACGCCGTTGATGCCGACGTTTGAAAGGGTTTTATGCCAGCCGGTATCCGCGTCGATTTTGGCACGCAGGCCGAGGGCGTAAGCCGTGGCGGGGGCGATGTCGCTGGCGTTCGTGGTGGTGTTCCATGTCACGAAATCCGGCCAGACAACCATCAGCTCACGCTGGCTGAAATTGTCGCGGTACTTGATGGCATCGGACACGGTTTTACAGTCGTACGCGCTGACGTAGCCAAAGGCGCGGAGCTGCTGACAGACGGCGGCTAGCGCCGTGGCGACATCCAGATTATCCAGACCCGGCACGCCGAGAATGCGCGGCTTCACGCCGAGTTCGGT
>NZ_SJOJ01000075.1 GCF_004330295.1 Rahnella victoriana | reverse complement strand
TGATGACCGCCAATCTCGGCAGCGACCACCTGATGCAACTGCTGGATGAACAGCCGGAAGCCACTGACAGCGATTTACAGGAACTGCTGCGCCCGATCCTGCGCGATCATTTCCAGCCCGCCCTGCTCGCCCGCTTCCAGACACTGATTTATCGTCCGCTGAACGCCGTCGCACTGCGCACTATCGTTGAGATGAAACTGGCACAAGTCGCGAAGCGTCTGAACAAGCACTATGGCCTGACCTGCTCCATCGAAGAAAGTCTGTACGACACGCTGGTCGCTGCCTGCATGCTGCCGGATACCGGTGCGCGCAACATCGACAGCCTGCTCAATCAGCAGATCCTGCCGGTACTGAGCCAGCAACTGTTGCAACGCATGGCAGCGCAACAACGCGCCACGGCGCTGGCACTGGGCTGGGATGAGGAAGAAG
>NZ_SJOJ01000074.1 GCF_004330295.1 Rahnella victoriana | reverse complement strand
CTGGCAGATGCCAAAATCACCGGTTCAATGGCGGGTACTGGGGCGAAGGCAGTGGTTACACGCTTACAGGCACCCACGGGCACCGCTGCTGCTGCACTGGGTGAACTAAAAGTAAAAACGGCGGACAGCAAAGGCAACATGCGCCCGCTGTTTACCATCCTGAAAGAAATGCAAAAGAGCTTTGAGAAAAACAAGCTCGGCAATTCTCAGCAAATGCAGTACATGAAAGCCATCTTTGGTGAGGAGGCTGCCGGAGCGGCTCTGACACTAATGGGTGATGCTTCATCCGGTAAATTGGACGGACTCACCCAGGCGTTCAAAACCTCGGACGGCAAAACCGAGGCGCTGGTGGCGATGATGCAGGACAACCTCGGCGGCGACTTTAAGGAATTTCAGTCAGCCTATGAGGCGGTCGGGACTGACCTGTTCGACCAGCAGGATTCGTCACTGCGCAAACTGGTGCAGACCGCCACCGGCTACGTGCTGAAACTGGATAAGTGGATTGTGAACAATAAAGCCCTGGCGACCACGCTCGGCAAGATTGCGGGCGGTGCGCTGCTGATTATCGGCGCGCTCGGCGTGTTTGGTCTGGTGGCGGGTCC
>NZ_SJOJ01000073.1 GCF_004330295.1 Rahnella victoriana | reverse complement strand
GCCCCTTGCCTGTGCAGCCAGCACCTTGAGCAACTCGGTTTGCTGGCGTTGCTGCTCAGCAATCTCGTGTAAAAGTGCAATTTGCTCATTTGCCCTGACACTGGCGCGGCTGACGAAAAACCACACCAGAAGAAATAACAGCGCTGAGAGTGCACACAGCACCAATGAAGCCAGGCTGTTTTGGCCCATTGCGAAATCAAACATTGACTACCCTACCCCTGAATGTTCAGAGCGTTCATCTTACCACCCCCGGCAGGCCAGGGAAGCCATTCACGAAAAAACAGGGTTTTCTTAACGGTACTGAACCGCCAGAGCCGGCGGTCTGACAGTCAATGTCAGAAAGGAATAAAAGAAGTGACCGCACAGACGCCCAGATCAAAGTTTCCGCCCTGATCGCAGTAGCTGTTGAGTGCGAGCAAATACAGACCAATACAGATAAGCAGGAACAGAACGAACGT
>NZ_SJOJ01000072.1 GCF_004330295.1 Rahnella victoriana | reverse complement strand
AACTACACCCGCACCGCGCAGGTGCTGGCGGACACCATGGCAGAAGCGCACCTGTGGGCGATGGACAGGCCAATGACCCCGACGCTTATCAAAGACATGATCGCGGGCATTAACGCCAAGCTGCGCGAAATGAAAACTGCCGGTCTGATCATTGATGGCAATTGCTGGTATGACCCCGAAGCGAACACCGTTGACACCCTGAAAGCGGGCAAGCTATTCATTGATTACGACTACACGCCGGTGCCGCCGCTGGAAGATTTGACCCTGCGTCAGCGCATCACCGATCAGTATCTGGCGACGTTCGCCACCTCCGTTAACAGCTAAGAGGCGCTAAAACATGGCACTGCCTAAAAAACTCAAATACCTGAACCTGTTTAACGACGGGAACAGCTACCTGGGCATGGTCAGCGGGCTGACGCTGCCGAAACTGACCCGCAAGCTGGAGAACTATCGCGGCGGCGGCATGACCGGTTCCGCCTCCATTGATTTCGGCCTGGACGACGACGCGCTGACCTTTGAATGGACGGTGGGCGGACTGGACGAACTGGTGTTGCAGCAGTGGGGCGCGGTGGACGCCGTGCCGCTGCGCTTTGCCGGTTCCTTCCAGCGTGACGACAC
>NZ_SJOJ01000071.1 GCF_004330295.1 Rahnella victoriana | reverse complement strand
GATTGTGTCGAAAAAGGCACCGGCATCGTGGATAAACCGGCGATCCCGGTCGGGCAACTGGCGATCCCGGCCAATGTTCCCCCTGGAACCAAGGTGTGGGAATCCAATGACATCAACGTGACGGCCTATTGCGACAACGTGCTGGGGTCGATCATTGACGTGGTGCATTTCTACTTCAACCCCAAATCCCAGTCGATTGGCGAAGGGTTGTTATTAGGCGTCAGCTATAACGGGCAGGATCTGGAACAAAACGAGCAGCGCCTGAGCACCAACAGCGAGCCGATCAAAAAAGGACAAAATGTGACGGTGAATGTCACGTTCCGTCTGTATATCAAAGTCAGCGGCAATGCGCCTTCCAGCGGACATTATCAGGGAGCCGACCAGTTTACGGTGTTTCAGCTCGATGGTAGCCAGGGCATCAATAAAACGCCGGGGGCGAAGAACCTCAAATACAACCTGTCAGGGCTGCAGGGGATCCGCTTTCTGGCCTGCGGTTCCGACCTGAAGGTGTACCCGGAATCCCAGATTGTGGATTTCGGCGCGATCCAGTCAACCACCTTATCGCGCTCGTCCGGCATTTCGCTGCCGTTTGCCATCAAAGCGGTGAAACAGGGGTGTCTGGATAATTTCTC
>NZ_SJOJ01000070.1 GCF_004330295.1 Rahnella victoriana | reverse complement strand
ATCGAATCATCAATGATAAGCGTGATGGCGTCCGTGTCAGAGACGGTGATCACCATGCGCAGGGTTTGCGTGCGGCCTGAACCTTCCGCCAGAGTCGGCTTGTAGGTGTCCGCCATATTGCACACGGCAATCAGCGTGCCGTCGTCCGCGAACAGCCCCATTTCCCGCATCCAGAAGCCGCCGACGCTCGCCGAAATAATGGCTTCAGCAATGATCCAGTTTGCGTGTGACGCATCCGGCTTTAACGAGTTCAGCGGCGTGCGGTACACCTCTTTAACCAGCCTGGTCTGCGTGGCGACGGGCGTGGTCGCCACGCCGTTGCCGTCACCGACGGCGAGCTGGGTGATTTTAATGTCCGTCCCCGCCTGGATAGCTGCCGCGATGCGGGCTTGTCCGAGCGTGGTGACAACCGATTTAAACGTGCTCATAACGTCCTCTTATCCGGGGTAAACGGTCAGCAGGTCGCCGCCGTAGTGGGCTGCGCCGATATACACCGTACCGGCGATATCCTGCGTGATGGTCAGGCCGATCAGATGGCGGCTTGCCGGTTTGGCGTCGGCAATCAGCCGTTCCATTTCTAAATACATTTCTTCGGTGATGCCGGTTTCCAGCACGCCAATATCCAGGCGAAACGTGCCGGGTTCGTCGCCGGTTTCCCACCA
>NZ_SJOJ01000007.1 GCF_004330295.1 Rahnella victoriana | reverse complement strand
ACACCGGTTAAGATTGTAAATTCTTTAACGTTTGAGTACTTTCTGCCAAAGTGACAATTTTGTGTGGTCGAAATTATACGCATCTTTGGGTTAGCAACAGCGTACATGCGATACTCATTATTTTCCGGCATGGCGGCTATTTCCACATAGTCTCCTACCTGCATATTCGAATGGCGTAACCATCCTGAGAAGACTTTGCTATCTACTTTTCCTGTGACGTAAATACATTGACTTTCTTTTCTCTTGCCATCATTAAACCGTGCGTGAGGCGCATCCCCGGCAAAAAATTGTAACAGTAATAGAAATGAAGCTCCTTCGTTATCTCGTTTAATTTTCTCCTCTGCACGGGCTTTCTCGGTACTGTATTCACTGAAATCAAAGTAACCAATGACCTTTTTGACTGAGAGCTCTTCGACTATGCCACTGATTTTAATCAATGGCTTTGTTGGGGGGAGTTCAGGTAAGGGAGGGAAGCTATTCTTCTCCGCTTCTACTTGCCGGAGGTATTCTTTTGCTCTGATAAGGCATCCTCTGACATCATCGATATAATCGTTTTTCCATGTTTCATGAACTGGTTCGGCCTTTCCGGAAGGATAATGTGTGCGGTCATACTCATTGATTTGATCCTGGCAAGATTTAACATAGATCACTAAACTTTCACGGCAACCACTTAATCTGGCCGGGTCTTTATATTCACTGCGTAAGCAGCTTGTATAATTGATGAGTTCTTTCTCAGTTTCATTTTCCATAATTTAATCCTTTTAATACTTCAGCCGATAATGATCAGCAATATCCTGTTGGCGTTTTATTTTATCTTGCTCTGATTTTTTAAGTTCTTCTTCAGAAAGTGGTAGATTAAATACTATTTGCATTGCAGTATGTAACATTTTTTCCTGTTTCTGTACTAACGCAGATATGTCTTTTGCTGATAAATACATCGTATTATGATTTTTTGATTTTATTCCGAACAAGGTTTGTTCACACCAGTCCTGAATTTCATTATCAGCCAGCATTTCATATAACATCTGAGCGAAAACTATAGCAACCATCACCTGCCAGGTTGAGAGATATCCAATTAATCTTGTTACTCCTAATCCTATTCCTTCAGTAGCTGTCGATAAAAGTGTGAACTTAAGTCCTTCTTTGCCCATCGCAGCCAGTACTTTGTTCTTACTGAGTAAAATGTCATTCATCGTACTGAGAGCAAATGCTGTATCTGAAGAAAGTTTTGCAAATGAAAGAACGACTGACCATGAAACCCAACCTTCCTTTCGGCCTTTTTCAAACATATCGCAACTATCCATAATAACCGTGAGTTCGGCAGCAACGCTCCCCAGTGAGGCGGCTCTCATTTTCCAGGTATTTGCCTTAATCTCGACTTCAATAACGTTTCTGTAAGCTTCTTCAATCATGCCTGCAAGTGAACTGCCTACAAATAACAAAGGGATGCTCAGTGCCGTTATATCTTTAACAGATCCCTTACTGCTTTCTGCCAGGCTTAATGCCAGTACCGAATACATTATTATGCCCAAGGATTTAACCCGAAATATCTTTATTGACTCTCTTCCTTCGAGGGTATTAGTCAGGTTATTGTATTTATCTTTAAATCTGTCTAGTGCTTTTAAATTTCTTTCTGAATTATTATTTTTGTTATCACGAACCTTCTGTATATTATCCCTCGCTTCAGCCGTAAAAATACTGTCCCCCGCAGGATGGGCGATTGCGTCATTCATCATTTTGGCTAGCTGGTCTTTCGCAACGCCGGAATCTAAAAGAAATAATGCCCTGAGCGCTTTTCCCTGAAAGGTATCCACCACGGTGCCGGCCAGTACCTGATTGGTCATGGTGGTGAGAGCGCGGTCACCAAACCCCATAATCCTTTGTGTCAGGGATTGCGCCTGACCGGATGACATCATGGCGGCTAAGGCTCTGTCCACCGCATCAGCATAGACCGATAAATTATTCAGGATAAACTGTGTATCTGCTTTTATTTGCTCGCCCGCAGTGGGCGCTGTCTGACTTTTTATCTGCGCCAGTAACGGATTGACGGAGGTCATGACCGCCGGGCTATTGAAGAACTGATAGCGCCAGAGCAGATTCTTATTGTCCTGTGTTGAATAGCTGCCGGTCCACGTATTAATCTGTGCCTTTCCCGTCTCGCTCAGATTTATCGACGCCAGCGCGTAACCGACCATTTCCCGGTAATTAAGGTTGTCCTGAGTCAGGTCGGAGTTGAAATCGTCAATGCAGGCAATAAACAAAGGATGTTGCAGCCAGAGCAGGCGCAGCCCGATAAGGATGCCTATTTTTTCCTCTACGGTACGGGTCAGTTCCCCGTAAGCGGTTTCAAAATCCGTGATCCAGCTCTGGTTAAACTTATCCGCATATTTCTTCCAGGCTTTTTCCGCCGCATCGAGTCTCCATTTCGCCCGGTTCTTGGCGTATATTTTTTCCAGTTCTTCATACGAAGGCGTCGTCCCCTTCAGGTCGAATCCTGCCCCGTTGAGCACCGTTTCAATACTGTGCCGGGAGGCTTTCTCCGGGGAGGTCTGGTCAAACAGTTGTTCTTCAGCCTGTCTGACGACCCGCTCCAGCCCTTTGATATCGTAATAGGTCGCAAACTCAACGCCCAGCTCATCGCGGTAGCGTTTATGCATCAGCGTCATGTCATCACACCAGCCGGTCAGCTCATGCGCGATGCCAATCGGGTCATTGACTGCCATGATAAGCGGTTTTACCGGCGTGCCGTCGGGTAAGGTTCCGCGCGATGCTAAAGCGGTCAGTGTGGCACTTTCTTTTCCGGCACGTTCCGTGCTCCAGGGATAAAGTGTGGTGCGCGGACGAACAGCATCGGCCGCAAAAGTGTAAGACGGCGAGGTGCCGGATATGGCGCTGATACGGGAAATATCGGTGGAAAAAGGTAACTTCCCGGCGGGACAGGTATGCCCCGGCGGCTGATAATCAAGCACGGTTTGCAGGGTCGCCTGCGTGGCCTGTGCAATGCCTTTTTCCTCTTCGGGAGCGGTCCATTGCCAGGATTCTACCTGCTGCATACGCGCCTTTCGTTTACCGGCATCTGCGGCATAAATGTCGAGCAGGGCCGGGTTCCATTTAGCTGGTGTATAGGCCAGCCAGAGCGTGCTGGTCAGAGCCAGCTTATCCAGCACAATGAATTCAATATTGGCGGATTTATGGAAACCCCTTTCGCAGTCCGAAGTGTATTTGGGCTGTGCGGAGAGGGCGTCATTCTGCTTCCATAGTCCGCCATCTGGCGTGATGCTCCAGGTTTCCCAATGTGCATCGGCTTCGTACCAGACGTATAAAAAACCGGCGCGCATGGCGCGTAAACCGTAGTCGTAGCCAGAGATTTTAGGGAACTCGATTTCAGGTTTAGCCCATCCCGGCAGTGTAGGTGAAAGTGAGTCCGGTATCGGGGCATAACGCACCGGCAGGATGGCCGGGCCGCAGGGCTGACAGCGGGGACAAATTACGACTGCAGGCTGACTCATGGCAACAGCTCCTTGTTTTTGTGCGTGGCGGCAGTTAAGTGCTGACATTCATCGGCCAGCCGCTGCCAGTCCTGTGATGTGAGTGCGCATATGCGCTGGCGATAGCGAATATCGGCTGGCTGAGTCTCTGTGGATAGCAGATATTGAAACTCAGGGCTCAGATCGATGTGTGCGTGATAGCGCAGTGCATGAAAAGCAAACAACACGTGTTCATCAACGGTGGTAATGACGGGTGAATGGGCAATGCGTTGCAACGCGAGTTCTGCAATGCTTCGTAATGCAGTCTCGCTCATGCGTGAATCGTGCTTTGTCTGCTCGCGATATTGCTTTAGGGCCTGATTGACGATGCCCACGCGCTCCAGCATTACGTTGTCATTTTCCTGCAAGGCCAGTGAGAAGGTCAGTAAGGGTTGCGCAGGCGGAGTGTGTTGGTGTGAAACAAGCTGGCCGTCGCCGTCCGGGAAATACCATCCTGACAGGATGCCCAGCATGCGTTGTTGCTGGAAAAGACTCAGGTGGGGCCATAAGGTGTTGTGCACTGCCGGATCAAAGTAACGCAGCAAAATATTACCGCCTTCCTTCAGCTTTTGTATGGCAGTGCTCCCAAGCTGACGTGCAACAACGCGGGCAGGCTGCATGCTGGTCAGCCATCCGCACAGGGTGCGCCCGCAACCGGCCCTGAGTTTCGCCGGATCGGTTTCCTGCAGCGACATGATGATACTTTCCTGCAGCAATGCCTGATCCTCTGGCCGTGCAAGGTCGAGGGTGATCAGCCACGGATAATAAGAGTGTGGTATTGAGGCATGCAGTAATGCGACAGGTTCCGGGCGACGTTCCGTCAGGGTGACAAGCCAGGATGACGTGATATTAAGTTCCAGTTTTGCCGGGTCGACCAGCATAAATACGTTCTCTCCGCTTTGGAGAAAATGCTTGTTAAGTTGGTCAAGGATAGCCGCCGACTGTTGTTGTATCGCTGTGTGAGAGTAATCAAACAGCACCTGTTCCGTGTCATATTCCAGAGTCGTCATTTCATTCATCCTTTAACTCAGGCTTACCGTTGGTCCCTGACCTGCCGCCGCTTCGTCTATCATAGAAGCGCAGTGTTCCGGTAATTTCAGCGACGCATTCTGGCTGTCTGGCCCGACTTTTTGCAGAGTGGCACTTTTTACTGACACGCTGCCCGGCCCCCCGATTTCCACGTTACCGTCTTTGATGCGAATGAAACCGCCGCCGCATTCGAGCAGCAGTTCGGTTTTGGCTGAAACAGTCACTTTGCTGTCGCTGCTGGCGATCGTCATGTCTTTCTTCGAGAACATATCGAGTGCATCACTTTGCGCCTGGATCTGTATCCTGCCGGCGGCAGCAAACATTTTGATGCCCATGGCTTTGGCGAAAAGACTGAGAATTTCCCCTGAGGCGATACGCAGTTTTTGCGCGATGCTGATATCGGCATTCTGTCCTGTAGTGACAATCAGGTTTTCACCTGCGGACAGTTGCAGGCTGGCTGGCGTAACGTGCGCTATCCCCGCCGGAGCCGAGAGAAGCAGGGCACGCTGCTGTAATTGCTTAAGCGTGTCATTCATCAGGCTTGCTTGTTTTTCAATATCGGCCAGTTCTGCTTTGGCCAGTTCTGCTGCAGTGTGAAGGCTGATGGCTTCCCGATGAGCGGCTTGTAGCTCATCAAGCGCTTCATGCATGTCGAGAACTTTTCCCTGCGCCTCCAGCTGACCGTCGGCACTGATAAAAATACCTTTGGCGGCACGGATCGCACCCCAGTGGTCTGTTCGCAGTTCAAACCCCTCACCACGCTGTTCTTTCTTGTTATCAACCAGATGTCCGATGCTGACCTGGCTTTTACCGTATTCGGTGGCGACTTTGACATGTTCTTTCCCACGTTCGTCGTCGAGCCTGAGTTTGTTGTTTGCCGGTGTGCGAAGGACGTTTCGTTTATAGTTCTCAATAGTCACATGGTCGGGATGGCGGGAATCGTGAAGGGCGTGAGCAATATACGGTTTATCCGGATGTCCGCCGTCGAACGCTACCGCAACTTCCGTTCCTGCAAGCAAAACCAGATGTAACCCGTAAGTGTCCCCGGCGTAGGCGCGGGCCAGACGTAACCACGGACTTTCATAGCCATCTTTCCAGGTATCAAGATCGAAGTTGAAATTCAGGCGATAGCGGCCATCTTTGTCGATATGGCTGTAGATGTCGTTCGGGCTGTTACTGGTGATACGTGCAGGCACCGTACCAATTATTTTCGGGCGAGCCCGCAACGCAGGACGAAATCCGACGGTTTCACTGTATGGAATGCCGGTGAAGGTCACCTGATAGGCAGTGCTTCGTGAACCGCGTGCAACGGTTCCGGTGATCAGAATGCCTTTCCCGTAAGCCTTCGGAATGATGCCGTCGATTTCTAACATCTGCCCCGGTGCCAGCCGGGTAGCGTTGGTTTTACCCCATAACTGATGCTGATCGTTCAGATCACGTTCATGGCGCAGCAAGGCATAAAACCCGGCGCTGTCCGGTTCAGGTTTCTGAGCACCGCCAGCTTTCAGAAAACCTTCGGCATAATGATAAATATTCCCTGTTGTCGTTTTGTCCTCCGATACCACACTGTTTTCCATTGTGAGTGTGTTTCCTGCATCGCGGTAGTTGTAGTCCTTTACCTTGACGGCACTTTCTACTACCTGATGTAGGGCAGATAAAGACCAGACGGACTCTGCGGCGTTATCGTTCATCCCCGAGACATCTTTCACCGGCAGTTTGACGTCGAACTGGTAGTACTGCTGGGCATCACCAAAAATCACCACTTCTTCCTTGAGGCGGTTGTCCATTTCGAAAGTAAACCAGATCCCTACTTCGGAAAGCAGGCGGCGGATAAAGTCGAAATCAGACAGTTGCCACTGGGTGACTAACTCACGACGCGGATAGCTCTGGTTCAGACGAAACTCAAACTGCCAGCCCTGATAACGGTGATTATCACGGAGGATTTTCTCAACAACTTCCGGAACCGACATGTTCTGATAAATGGCGCAACGGTGTGTGTGGTCGAGCAGGACAAAATGTGGCTCAAGGGTCAGGCGGTAGTGCGCTTCATCTCGGGATTCTGACAAGCGCGCAAACTGAGTGATGACGCCGTGAACCCTACGCTGCACCTGCGGGGGGGTTAAAATATTGAATGCTGTCGCCGGTAAGGATTGCATGATGAACGAGGCGTCCTGCATCAGAATAGTCTGCGGATCAATGTCCTGAACCACGCTGGTGACATCGACGACATAACGGTAAGCGCGGCTCAAATGTTCACTGGCAACAAAAGACTCAACATCAAGCGGAGCAATACTGTTATGGACGGCGAGCTGATAGCGGTTCAGGGAATTGACGATGTTCAAAGGTGTTGAAGAAGCAGTATCCATACCTGAATTCCTTGAGTGTGATAAACGTTTCAGTGAGATGTAGACACGCTACCGCCCGTAGCCGTAAACCCAGGCCCATGAGGTCGTGTCTGACCCGTGTTCTGGTGACGGAGCTCGTGGTCGTTTTCCAGTCCGTCGGAAAAAAGAAAGTCAGTGGCCTACTGATTCGGTAGCCATTGACGCAGAAACTGCCCCAATTGAATGTTTAACCCCACACTGATAAGCAGCGTCACCAAGAGTAATCCGCCACCGATTAACCACGGAGAACGAAGCCAGCCACCGCGACGCATAAAGCGGCGATCGACGAGCACCGGGGTATTCAAAGGGAAATCAAAGGCAGGGACTAATTCGTTCAGCTCATTGAGAAGTGCCTGACGGTCAGGAGATGACTTATCGCGGTAGATGCCCTGAAATCCTAACGTCAGGGCACGTTGAAAACAGGTCAAAACGCAGATATCTGGAGAAGGCTGATGCAGTACCTGACGAATGCGCTCATATAGCTGTTCGCCAGCCTGAAATGTCTGAAAGAAACGAACCTGTAACGGTTGACTCTGCCAGGCGACCCTTTGACTGATGTTTCCTGAAGCGGTTTCATCAAGCAAAGCACACTGCGTGTAAGTGATATGATCAATATTCTCAGGTGAGATATTTTGGCCTTTGAGTGCCTTACGTACCGCCTCGACCTGAATAATGCCCTGCTGATAAAGTGATTCTCCTGTCTGACAATTACTTTGCCTTAACGATATAACCAGCAGCCAGGTGCCCTGAAGCAGTCCGTCAATAGATGTCATGAGTGAATATATCCGTAAGGTTAAAAGTAAAGTCAGGGTTTGAATTAATCATTCGAGTGCAAAGTTTATAACTCCTCGATGAAGATGGATATAAGAATGAGTGTCGCTATTTTTAGAATTAATGATTAATCAGTTAGCTATTAACCGTAATGGATTCTTGTGAAACCCGCTTGATACGGGCTTTGTGGAGAGGCTGCTTCTGAAGGGCAGGTAAATGAGGCGGTGTTTTTTAACGAGGTTAGTGGTTAATTTTCAGATGATTAGTATGGGTAAGTATTTTATTTTACAGTAAGTCGGTTATATTGCATTGATTTCATGAATGGGTTTAACTCCTGATGGGCAATATAACGGCAAGTGATAAGTAATTTAATGGCGTAATACAATGTGGTTGTCTCATTAATTTTCTATGGAAAATTTTCAGGCAATTAATAGAAACAACTAACGTGTTATAAAACCTATAACATCATTTATTATTCCATTTTCCTTATTAGTCATGAAAAAGCCGCTTATCGCGGCTTTTTTTCGGCTGGAGTTTCTGATGCCGTTTTCTAAATCTTCAGCGCCAGCCGGGTGCCCTGGTCGATAGCACGACGCGCATCCAGTTCGACGGCCACGTCGGCGCCGCCGATCAGATGCACGTTTTTTCCGGCTTCCTGCAATGGCTGATACAGCGCACGCTGCGGTTCCTGTCCGGCGCAGATAATCACGTTATCCACTGCCAGACACACCGGTTCGCCGTTCATGATCAGATGCAGACCCGCGTCATCGATACGTTCGTAACTGACGCCGCTTTGCATTTTCACACCACGCTGCAACAGGCTGGCGCGGTGGATCCAGCCGGTGGTTTTCCCCAGCCCTGCGCCGACTTTGGTGGTTTTGCGTTGCAGCAGCACGATGTCCCGTGCGGCGGGTTCAGGCTGTGGCCCGGTGGGTGCCAGACCGCCGCGATGCGTCAGGCTCTGGTCAATTCCCCATTCCTGACTGAAAGCCTGCGTGCTGAGGCTCGATGACGGGCCGTTGTGGATCAGGTATTCGGCGGTATCGAAACCGATGCCGCCCGCGCCGATAATCGCCACGCGCTGGCCGACCGGTTTTTTCTCGCGCAGCACCTCGAGATAGGTCAGCACGCACGGATGATCAATGCCCGCAATATCCGGCAGGCGCGGAGAAATACCACAGGCGAGGATCACGTCGTCATAGCCCGTTAACTGACTGGCGTTGACGGCTTCGCCCAGACGCAGCGTCACGCCCAGCAAAGTCAGCTGACGCGAGTAATAACGCAGCGTCTGATAAAACTCTTCTTTACCGGGGATCTGTTTGGCGACATTAAATTGCCCGCCGATTTCATTGTGTGCATCGAACAGTGTGACGTGATGTCCGCGGCTGGCGGCCGTGGTGGCAAAGGCCAGTCCGGCCGGGCCAGCGCCGACCACCGCCAGACGTTTGGTGATGTCCGCGCGGGTCACCGGTAACTGCGTTTCCCGGCAGGCGCGCGGGTTCACCAGACAGGAAGTGACTTCACCGGCAAATATCTGATCCAGACAGGCCTGATTACAGCCGATGCAGGTATTGATCTCATCAGCACGCCCCTGCGCGGCTTTTTCGACAAAGGCCGGATCGGCAAGGAACGGGCGCGCCATTGACACCATATCCGCACAGCCTTCGGCGAGGATTTTCTCCGCCACGTCAGGATCGTTAATGCGGTTAGTGGTGATCAGCGGAATGCCCACTTTGCCCATCAGTTTTTGCGTCACCCAGCTGAAGGCGGCGCGGGGCACCATAGTGGCGATGGTCGGAATGCGCGCTTCATGCCAGCCAATCCCGGTGTTGATAATGCTCGCCCCCGCCTGTTCGATGCGTTGCGCCAGAATTTCGACTTCCTGCCAGTCCGAGCCTTCTTCGACCAGATCCAGCATGGATAAACGATAAATGATGATGAATTCCCGGCCACAGGTTTCACGTACGCGGCGTACGGCCTCGGTGGCGAAGCGCATGCGGTTATCCGCTGAACCGCCCCAGCGGTCGGTGCGCTGGTTGGTGCGTGCGGTGAGAAACTGGTTAATCAGATAACCTTCGGAACCCATGATTTCCACGCCGTCGTAACCCGACTCTTTGGCAAGCTGCGCGCAGCGGGCGAAATCCGCCAGTGTGGAGTCGATTTCCTCTTCAGTCAGCGCGTGTGGCGTAAAACGGTTGATCGGTGCCTGCAGGGCAGAGGGCGCGACGGGGTGGGGCTGATAGCTGTAACGCCCTGCGTGAAGGATCTGCAAGGCGATTTTGCCGCCCGCGGCATGTACCGCGTCAGTCACCACGCGATGATGAGTGATGTGCTCCTGTTCGGCGAGGATTGACCCGCCCTGATACACCACGCCCTGCGCGTTCGGTGAAATGCCTCCCGTGACAATCAGCCCGACGCCCGCAGCGGCGCGTTCGGCATAGAAGGCCGCCAGACGTTCAGGCCCGTCCTCGCGTTCCTCAAGACCGGTGTGCATTGATCCCATCAGCACGCGGTTTTTCAGTTGGGTAAAACCTAAATCCAGCGGCGCCAGCAGGTGCGGATAAAACAGCGAAGCGCGATCAGTCATGGAATTCTCTTAAGTGGTCGGAGGAGATGAATTCAATTTAGCCGCTGGCAGGACAATTGGAAAGTCAGCGTGCAATGACTGTGATATGTATCACTCCGCGCCGATCGCTGAGGGTTAATTAACTATTCCGCATATTATTAATCAGAGTTATTTAATTAAATCGGGTTATTTTTGCGAGGTTAAAACGGCACAACATAGCAGATAAAAACATTATTTCTTTGTTTTTACACAATATTAATTGTTCGCAGGTTGTTTATTTTTAACAATTTTTTACCGGACAGTGCCGGTTAGGATTATTTTTATAAAAGCATATCGAATCGATTCAGTTCGGGTTAGAGCTGGACTAGGCTGGAGCTGCTTCACCCTAAAAATTCATTCCTAACCTGGATATATACTATGAATCTTATTGACCATACAGCCTGCCGCCCGTTTACCGAAGCCGGGCATTTGTCCCAAATTGCAGCCTATTATGAAGAAGGGCGTAATGTCATGTGGATGATGCTCAGGTCTTATCCACGTCCGTGTTTCAATCAGGAACTTATCGAAGACATTATGACGCTGACCTATGCCGCCAAAGCCTCCGGATTGCGTTTTGACTTTTGGGTCACCGGCTCCCTGGTGCCCAATATGTACAATGTCGGCGGGGATTTGAGTTTCTTCGTGGACTCTATCGTCAACAACAAACGCGAGGCGTTACGTGCTTACGCCCGATCCTGTGTGGACTGCGTTCACGCCGCCGCACGCGGGTTTGATGTGGGCGCGATCAGTTTGTCGATGATTGAAGGTACGGCGCTCGGTGGCGGGTTTGAGGCGGCTCTGGCGCACCATTATGTGCTGGCGCAGAACACCGCGCGGATGGGTTTCCCTGAAATCGCCTTTAACCTGTTCCCCGGTATGGGCGGGTATTCGCTGGTTTCCCGCAAGGCGGGCATGAAGCTGGCGGAGGAACTGATCTCTACCGGCGAGTCACACACGGCGGAATGGTTTGAAAGCCGCGGGCTGGTGGATGTGCTGTTCCAGCCGGGGGAAGCGTTCAACGCGACCCGTACCTTTATGGATGTCCTGCGGCCCAAACTCAACGGCATACGGGCGATGATCCGCGCACGTCAGCGTGTGCTGCAACTGTCACGTTCAGAACTGATGGATATTACGGAGGACTGGGTGGATGCGGCGTTTACGCTGGAGGAGAAAGATCTGAGTTATATGGAGCGTCTGGTCATGCTGCAAAACCGGCATACGGCATCATTGCGTAAAACCGGCTAGCAGCAGGCAGAAACAGCCCGTCACTGGCGCTATTTCTGTTTTGCTTTATGTTTAAACACATTGGGTGAAGCAACACTTTTTTCCTCAAGCCAGTGCTCCAGCTCAGCCGCGGGCATTGGCTTGGCGTAAAGAAATCCCTGTTTGCTGTCCACACCAATTTCGTCAATCAGTTTCTCTTCTTCCGCCGTTTCCACCCCTTCCGCCACCACGGTCAGTTGCAGGGTTTTTGCCACGGCCACGATCGCCCGCACCAGCGCCTGAGACACCGGATTGTCATTGATGCCGCGAATAAAACTTTGATCCAGCTTGATGCAGTCGAGGGGGATGCGCGCCAGTTGCGACAACGAGGAATAACCGGTGCCGAAATCATCCAGATGCACCTGCGCGCCAAGTTTATGCAGCTGATTGATCATGCTGACTGCGGAACCTTCATCTTCCACCAGACAACTTTCCGTCAGCTCAAAATCCAGCAGACAGCCTTTCATACCGGCTTTTTTCATCGCTTCCGACAGCGTGGTGATAAAGGATCCGTTATTGAGCTGCCGCCCGGAAAGATTCACTGCAACACGCAGGTTCAGCCCTTTCTTCTGCCATTCCGTTGCCTGACGGGTGGCGGTTTCAATCACCCATTTGCCGATCGGCGTGATCAGACCGGATTCTTCCGCATAGGGAATAAAACTTTGTGGCTGAATGAGGCCGCGTTCCGGCGAATTCCAGCGCAGCAATGCTTCGACACTTTGCACTGTGCCGTACAGCGAGACTTTCGGCTGATAGTGCAACACCAGCTGATCTTTCTCCACCAGCGCCTTACGCAGATGGGTATCTAACCACATGTATTCCGAGGCTTTCTCGTTCATGCCCGGCGAAAAAACGCAGTGGGCGTTTTTGCCTTTTTCCTTTGCCACATACATGGCGGTATCGGCATTCTGCAACAGCGTATCGCCGTCGGTGCCGTGTTCCGGGCAAATGGCGATACCGCCGGAACAGCCGGTATAGACTTCAATCAGTCCGATACGAAACGGCAGGCTCAACCTGCGCAGCACCCGCCGGCTGAGTTCTTCCAGCGTGCTGAGATCAGCGTGGAGGCTAAGAATAATGAATTCATCGCCGCCCAGTCGCGCCAGTTTATCGTTCGGCGACAGACAATCCTGAATGGCATCGGAGACCGCGCGCAGCAGGTGATCGCCAAACATATGGCCGTAGGCGTCGTTGACCTTTTTGAAGTTATCCAGATCGAGATAGATCAGGCCGACCTGGCTTTCGCCGCGTTCAAGTAAGGCTTTCGCCAGCGATTCCTGTAAGGCATTCCGGTTAGCAAAACCGGTGACCAGATCGGTGTTCGCCAGTACGCGTAAACGTTCCTGAGCCTTGCGCTCGTCGGTAATATCAGAGCCTGAGCAGATCAGGTATTTTTGCTGTTTTCCGCTGCCGCTGTGCACGAATTTATTGCGAAACAGAAACAGCCGCTGGCCTTTGACGGTGTTGATCCAACGCTCAACTTCATAAGATTGCTGATGCTGAAAAAAACCATTGATGTTCTGACGCGAGGCCAGCCCTTCTTCCATCGACATGAATAAGTCATAGGCGCTGCGCCCGATGACATCTTCTTCACGCAGGCCGGTATATTCTTCGCTCAGGCGGTTGAAACGGTGGATTTTGCCCTCCTGATCGATAATCACGATCACGGAATTGGCTTCGGAAACTACCTGTTCCGCGAAGGTCAGGCCGACTTCAAGATCGTGCGCGACCGATTCCGTATCCTGATACGCAGATGCGGTACCCGCCCAGGCTTTGCTGTCGATTTTTCGCCCGACAAGATACAGGCGAACGGGAGAACCGAATAAGGTGATATCCAGGGTAAAACTGGAGGTAATGCCGGTCAGTTGGCGGATTTTCCCGGCCTGCCACTGCGTCAGGGGGATAGCAACATTGACGACGCCTTTCTCTGCGGATAACTCCAGGGCATTGCTGTCTGAACCCAGTCGCCAATAAGGGCGGGGTGTACCAAAATGCAGGTACAAGATGGAGGCATCTTGAGAGTCGACCATGAATGTTTCTCCGCAAAGAACGCTATACGCCGCCAGTGTGGCGACATGGCGACAGTCAGCACAGACGGAGCTTACTCTGTTCAGCACACCCGCACCGCTCCGCAAGCGCGGATCAGGTCAGGAGGGCGTAACACATTGAATTTAAGGTTAGCAACTGTCGGTTATATATCCAGTCGCCAGACAGAAATTACTGCTCAGAACAGGCGGGCACCGTTGCCGGATGTCCGCCTGCGAGAGAAGGTTTTTGACTGTGTACCGGGCCTGATTTCAGGCCCGGTGTATTATTTCAGCAGGAAGCTGCTTTGTTTCACATCCTGAGAATCTAACCCTACGAATACATTGAACTTTCCAGGTTCAGACGCCCATTTCAACTTGTCGTTGTAAAAACGTAAATCTTTTTCATTGATGGCAAATGTAACGATTTTCTCTTCGCCCGGTTGCAGATTGATTTTTTCGAAGTTCTTCAGCTCTTTCACCGGACGGCTGATCGAGGCGGTCACATCCTGCAGGTACATCTGCACGATAGTGGCACCGCTGACTTTACCGGTGTTTTTCACCGTTACGCTGGCGGTCAGCGGATGTTTCGCATCCATGGTGGAAGAGGACACGCTCACGTCAGAGACGCTGAAGCTGGTGTAGCTCAGGCCATAGCCAAACGGGAACAGCGGACCGTTGGTGATATCGAAATAACGGGTGGTGTATTTATCCGGATGCTGCGCATTAAATGGACGACCGGTATTGAGCACGCTGTTATACAGCGGGATTTGCCCGACAGAGCGCGGGAAGGTCATCGGCAATTTGCCGGACGGGTTGTAATCGCCAAACAGGACATCGGCAATGGCATGGCCGCCTTCGGTGCCGCTGAACCAGGTTTCCAGCATGGCGTCAGAGATCTCATTCTCCCATGTCAGCGTCAGCGGACGGCCATTCATCAGCACGATCACCAGCGGTTTACCGGTGGCTTTCAGGGCTTTCAGCAGGTCACGCTGGCTCTGCGGAATGTTGATGTCAGAACGGCTGGAGGCTTCGTGTGCCATGCCCTGCGCTTCGCCCACTACCGCGACCACGACGTCAGATTTCTCCGCCGTTTTCACCGCTTCGTCGATCATTTCCTGCGGTTTACGCGGATCGTTGATCACTTGTTTGTCGTAAGAGTTGAGGAAATCCACCATTCCCTGATCGTTGGTGACGTTCGCGCCACGCGCATACAAGATAGTGCCCTGATCGCCGAGCACGTCTTTCATGCCCTGCAACACGGTCACGGCCTGTGCCGCTTTACCGGCTGCCGACCAGCTCCCCATCACGTCGCGTTTGCTGTCAGCCAGCGCGCCGATCACGGCAATGGTGCCTTTTTTCTGTAACGGCAATGTCTGGTTGCTATTTTTCAGCAGCACCAGCGAGGTCCGCGCCACTTCGCGGGCTTCCTGACGATGCAGACGGCTTTCGGCGTTGGTGTCTGCCGGGTCACTCGACTGCGGGCCTAAATGGCGATATTCATCGACAAACAGCCCCATGTCCCATTTCGCGGCCAGGACGTCACGCACGGCGCGGTCAATGTCTTGCTGGCTGACCAGACCGTCGGCGAGTAAACCTTTCAGGTACTTACCGTACATATTGTCGGCCATGTCCATATCGACACCGGCTTTCAGCGCCATCGCGGCCGCCTGACGATCGTCTTCGGCCACGCCGTGTTTGACCAGCCCGCCGATGGCACCGTGGTCGCTGACGGTCAGGCCCTTGAACTGCCAGTCGTCGCGCAGGATATCTTTCAGCAGCCAGGTGTTTGAGGTGGCAGGAATGCCGTTCACGCTGTTCAGCGCCACCATCACCCCACCGGCACCGGCATCGACTGCTGCTTTATAAGGCGGCATGTAATCGTTGAACATGCGGGTCAGGCTCATGTCCACGGTGTTGTATTCGCGGCCACCTTCGACGGCACCGTACAGCGCATAGTGTTTGACGTTAGCCATCACGGCGTCCGGCGCAGACGGGTCTTTGCCCTGATAACCGGTAACCATTTCATGAGCGAGACGCGAGGTCAGGTAGGTATCTTCGCCAAAGCCTTCGGACACACGGCCCCAGCGCGGATCACGGGTGATATCCACCATCGGCGAGAAGGTCATGTTCAGACCATCGGCGGCGGTTTCCAGCGCAGAAATACGGGCGCTGGTGGCGACGGCCTGCATATCCCAGCTGGCGGCAAGGCCAAGGCTGATCGGGAAAATCGTGCGCTGGCCGTGGACCACGTCATAGGCATAGAAAGGAGGGATTTTCAGGCGGCTGTATTTCACTTCGTCCTGAAGACGACGGATATCGGGTTTGGTCACCGTGTTAAACACACCGCCGACTTTACCGGCGCGGATATCGGCCATGATGGCTTCTTTCGGATAATCCGTCCCCACAGTCACCAGATTCAGCTGACCGATTTTTTCATCAAGGGTCATTTTTTTCATCAGGTCGGCAATGAACGCGTTGCGCTCTTTTACCTGATCCTGAGGGATACCCGTTGTTTCAACGGCAAATGTAGAAGCAGAACTTACCAGTAACACGAACGCGCCAAGCATGTGATGCGTATTCATCGGAATTCCTTCAGCCATAAGCAGGGGAGCCAAATCAGAGAAAATTCAGCAGCCTGAAGCAAACAAAGCAATGATCATTCTAAGAAAAACATAATGTGAGAATCTAATACGACCGTTCAACTATTAGCAATGAATAGTTTATGGCCTGCGCACAATATCTTTTTATCCTTCGGGACAGCCTGCAATTTACAGGTAATCCGCATGACAGATACAAGAAGACAGTCGATATGCCACGCAAATTTTTAAATTTAGGATTAGGTGATATACCGCTGAACAAATAAACATCAATGCGGCGGCAGGGAAAAGGACAGGCAATAAAAAAGGCAGAACGCATTGTTCTGCCCGGGCATAATTCGCAATAACCGTTCAGGTCATCGGATTAATAGTAGTAAGACATATCGGTCGGGGTTTTGCTCATCACGTCAAAGAAGACGTCTTTGGTGTTTGCCCAGAATTGCGCCACGGCGGCGGCATCGTAGCTCATGCCCATCAGGCTCATGACGAAGAAGCAGGTCACGGTCAGACCGACACCACTGCAAACGAAAGCCATGGTATTCCGGCTGGACTGGCGACACACAATATTCAGCTGGCTGGTGCAGAACATCAAAAAGGCGCTCAGCAGTTCCCAGCGCATCATTAAAATCCCGGCAGTTAATGTACCCATCGATAAAATCCTTACTCACTACAGCCGCTTGCGCGAAGCCACAATCAGCCGGAAGGCTGCGACAACGGGTTGGCACCGGGCTTTACTGAAGAAATGGTGAATTACAAAAATGTGATGATTGTCACATTATATCACCGGATTTTATTTTTGAGCGAAAAATGTTCGCTAATGAAAAATAGGCATAACACATCAACTTATTTCGCTGATGTGTTATGAAAAGTAGAAATATCACCGGGATTGTTGAAGGGAATTTACGCGCCGTACCCCATGACCTGTAACAGATGCTGCGCCTGCTGCACCGCTTCCTGACGGTGTGCGACGCCCAGTTTCTGATACAGATTTCGGATGTGCGTTTTGATGGTGGTGGAGGCCACGTCCAGCTCACCGGCAATCTGGTCATTGCTGTAACCGGAGTAGATCAGCCCCAGAACCTGCCATTCGCGCTGAGTCAGCGGGCTGGTGCGGATCAGTTCCGGCACCTGCGGATGGGTCAGCAGTTTGTTCACGAAGCCTTCGTCGAAATGGGCAAACTTATGACGATGATGCTGGTTAATTTCGCGCAGAATTTGCTGGGCGCGACGCTGTTCCAGTTCCGGCAGCAGATTGAGCTGGATCAGCTGACGCAGCTGTTGCGCCATCATTTCGCCTTCAATGACGAAATGGCTGACAAAACCGGTGCGGTTCGCCAGCGTCAGGGCTTCAATCAGCACCCGCTGGGCATCACTTTTGCGGCCGGTATGCCAGTACAGCAAATTGCTTAGCAGCAGGTTACGGTTGAGATCACTGGTCAGGCGCAACTGGCGGGCGTTCTGATTCAGTTCATCAAGCACCACTTCGGCTTCATCAAACTTCTCCAGCAAAATCTGCACGCGGGCAATATTGCGCCACTGGCCTTGCTGGAAATGGTTGTCGGCCATGTCGGGTTTGCGCGCCTGTTGCAGCCACTGCCGCGCCGCGGTTTTATCGCCGATCATCTGCCAGTAAATCACCCGCGGCTTGTCGGTATTGGTCAGCCAGTCGATATGATACTGACCGGTTTTCAGCAGCGTTTCGCAGCGTTGCAGATGATGATGGGCATTGTCGAGCTGACCACGCGCCAGCGAGCATTTCGCCAGCATCGCCAGACACTGCAACTGTTGTTGCGGCTGGAAGTTAGTCAGCACGCTCAGCCCCTGACGGGCGGCTTCTTCGGCGTCATCAAGGCGCGACCACGACCACAGCAATTGTGAACGCAGACGCAGTAAAAATTCGTGCATCGGCAACTGCTCAAGATGCTGTTCGCGCACCAGTTCAAAGGCGCGATCCTGCATCTCGAACGCGGCCTGCAAAAAGCCCTGTGCAATCAGGATTTCACTCTGCTGCAACAGCGCCCAGAGGGCGTAATGATAGGCCTCGTATCGGCGGGCAATCTGTTCGGTTTGTTGCATCAGCGGCAGGGCGCGGGTCAGATCGCCTTTGCAGTGCTGGATTTCGCCGGTGACCGACGTCGCCACAATGCGGCTGTAATAACTTTCATACGGCAGATAACGCAGGGCGTCGGCGGCCAGTTTTTCCGCCTCATCCTGACGGCCATCGTTGATCGCCACCTGCGCGCGCAGGGCATCAAATTCTGCCGCCAGTTCCTGTTCCATGACGATATTACGCTGCTGCATTTCGCTTTCCGCGCGCACCAGCAAGGCTTCCACTTCGGCATAACGGTGCTGACTTTGCGCCAGCCACGCCTGTAACAACACCAGTTTCGGGTTCTGGATCAGCCGGTCGTAAGGCAGCGCCGCCAGACACTCTTCCAGCAACGCCAGTTCGCTCTGATTGAACAACGACCAGGCATGTTGCAGCAGAATATCGCGCAGCATATTGGTGTCTTCCGCCCCCAGCGCGTGATGAATGGCTTCGGCCGGGAAGCCTTGCGCCAGCCAGCCTTCTGCCGCCGCGCGGTGAATGGCGGGCAGTTCGGTCGCCAGTTCCCACTGACAACGCTGGCGCAGGAAAGTGGCAAACAGCGGGTGGAAGTTAAACCATTCGCCGCTGTCATCCATCCGGTTGATGAATAATCCCTGACGCTCCAGTTCTTCCAGACGCTGCTGACCATTTTCGCTGCCGGTCAGGCGCACGATCAGCGCATCATTCATTGAGCGCAGCAGCGAGCAGCGCAGTAAAAAGTCACGGGTCGGCGCGTCAACGCGATTCAGCACTTCATCCACCAGATATTCCGACAGATGACTGGCATTGAGTCCGGCCAGTTTGCGCGCGGATTGCTGGGTCGAATGCTGTGAAGAGTGGGAGGACTGGCGTGCCGACAGGGCGATCAGCTGGAGCGCGGTGGCCCAGCCTGCGACTTCATCACAAAGGCGTCCGCTGTCTGCCTGATCAATCGGGTCTTTCAGCCGGTTATCGAAAAACTGCTGGGTTTCGGGATGAGTAAACGCCAGATGTGAGGCGTTGAGTTCCAGCAGTTGATCCCGCACACGCATATTGGCGATGCCCAGCGGCGGCAGGGTGCGCGAGAGCACCACCAGCGACAGGTTCTCCGGCTGATGACGCAGGAAAAAACGCATGCCTTCATGAATGGCGTCATTGGAAATCAGATGATAATCGTCAATGACCAGCAACAGCGGGCTATGCCAGTCGGAAAGCTCGACAAAAAGCTGGGCAAACAGCGCCGGTAAACTGGCGTACTGATGCTTGAGGCTCAGCGCCTCGCTTTTCACGCAATGCCCGCCGCACGCCTGCTGTACCGCCGCAATCAGATAGCTGGCAAACCGCTCCGGCTGGTTGTCGCTTTCATCAAGAGAATACCAGCCGAGATCGCTTTTACCTGCTGCCCAGTGCGCCACCAGTGTCGTTTTACCATAGCCCGCCGGACTGGCGACCAGGGTCAGACGATAATTGGGCGCAGTCGAGAGCCTGGTCAGAAGACGCTCGCGAACCACTGTATTTTGCTGCCGCACCGGGCGGCTCAATTTTGACGGGATCAGCATTTTTTTCGATTCTTTTGACAGAAAGACAGAAGGGGCGTTATTTATTTCACAGCGTGTAATTAATCACTTTTTCTAAAGTCCTCCTTTGAAACATTGATTGCAAGAATGTTACGTTTTTACATGCCGTTAAGTTGCTCTGCATCACACTTCTTAATACAAATTTTCGGGCATTCGCCCTGATGCCCCGTCTCCTCCGGCTACGCCCCGTTTCTCCTCCCTGCCTAATCTTTGGCGGGATGATGCTGCTCACCGACACACGCGTCAGCATAGTGATAATCAACATCAGACTTTCCCAACAAATTTCCGGATAAAGAGGCATGTGATGCAGGTGACTTTGGATAAGACACAGTTTTTAGCCGCGCTGAAACGCCAGTGGCAGGGGTTCGGTTTGCAACAGGCACAGGATATGACTCCGCATCAGTGGTGGCAGGCCACCAGTGCCGCATTATCCGAACAACTGAGCGCGCAGCCCGCGCCAGAAGACACGAAACAGCCGCAGCGCCACGTTAACTACATTTCGATGGAATTCCTCATCGGGCGCCTGACCGCGAATAACCTGATTAATCTCGGCTGGTATGACACGGTCAGTCAGGCGCTGAAAGAACAGGGTGTCGAGCTGGCTGACGTGCTGGAGCAGGAAACCGATCCGGCGCTGGGGAATGGCGGATTAGGCCGTCTGGCGGCCTGTTTCCTCGATTCGATGGCCACCGTCGGGCAACCGGCGACCGGCTACGGCCTGAACTATCAGTACGGTTTATTCCGTCAGTCCTTCAGCGAAGGCAAACAGCAGGAAGCGCCGGATAACTGGCACCGCGAAAGCTATCCGTGGTTCCGCCACAACAGTTCGCTGTCCGTCGATGTCGCCTTTGGCGGCAAGCTGACGAAAAACGAAAAGGGCGAAGAACAGTGGCATCCGGCGTTCACCCTGCGCGGTGAAGCCTGGGATCTGCCGGTGGTCGGTTACCAAAACGGGGTCACCCAGCCGCTGCGTCTGTGGCAGGCCACCGACGTGCATCCGTTTGACCTGACGCTGTTTAACGACGGCGAATTCCTCAAAGCGGAGCAGAAAGGCATTGATGCCGCGAAGCTCACCAAAGTGCTGTATCCGAATGACAATCATGACGCCGGTAAACGCCTGCGCCTGATGCAGCAGTATTTCCAGTGCGCCTGTTCCGTCGGCGATATCCTGCGCCGTCATCATTTCCTCGGCCGCAAAATTGAAGATTTACCGAAATTCGAAGTTATCCAGCTCAACGACACGCACCCGACCATCGCCATTCCTGAACTGCTGCGTATTTTGCTCGACGAACACCAGCTGGAATGGGACGCCGCCTGGGCGATCACCAGCCAGACGTTTGCCTACACCAACCACACGCTGATGCCGGAAGCGCTGGAGTGCTGGGATGAAAAACTGGTGCGCAGCCTGCTGCCGCGCCATTTCTCGCTGATCAAAGCCATCAACGCCCGCTTCAAAAAAGTGGTCGACAAACAGTGGCCGGGCGACAAAGCGGTGTGGGAGAAACTGTCAGTTCACCAGAACAAACAGGTGCGCATGGCTAATCTGTGCGTGGTCAGCGGCTTTGCGGTGAACGGTGTCGCGGCGCTGCATTCCGAGCTGGTGGTGAAAGATCTGTTCCCGGAATATCACCAGTTGTGGCCGAACAAATTCCATAACGTCACCAACGGCATCACGCCACGCCGCTGGCTGAAACAGTGCAACCCGGCGTTGTCTTCACTGATTGACGACACGCTGAAAACCGAATGGGTGAACAATCTCGATGCGCTGAAAGGGCTGGAAAGTTCTGCGGAGAATAAAAAATTCCGTCAGCGTTATCAGGCGATTAAGCGCCAGAACAAAATCAAACTGGCCGGTTATGTGAAAAACGTCATGGGGCTGACGCTCAACCCGGACGCGATTTTCGATGTGCAGATCAAACGCCTGCATGAATACAAACGTCAGCATCTCAACCTGCTGCACATTTTGTCGCTGTACCGCCAGTTGCGCGATAATCCGGACATGGACATGGTGCCGCGCGTCTTCCTGTTCGGCGCGAAAGCCGCACCGGGTTATTACCTGGCGAAAAACATCATTTACGCCATCAACAAAGTGGCGGAAAAAGTGAATAACGATCCGCGGGTCCGCGACCGCATCAAAGTGGTGTTTATCCCGGATTACCGCGTGTCCGTGGCCGAACTGATGATCCCGGCGGCTGACGTGTCCGAGCAGATTTCGACTGCCGGTAAAGAAGCGTCCGGCACCGGCAACATGAAGCTGGCGCTGAACGGCGCGCTGACCGTCGGCACGCTCGACGGAGCGAACGTCGAGATCGCCGAAGAGGTCGGGGAAGACAACATCTTCATCTTCGGCAATACCGTCGATCAGGTAAAAGCCTTGCAGGCTAAAGGTTACGATCCGCTGAAAATCCGTAAGAAAGACAAGCATCTGGATAAGATCCTTAAAGAACTGGAAAACGGCTTCTTCAGCGATGGCGACAAGCAGGCGTTCAGCCTGATGCTCGACAGCCTGCTGGGCGGCGGCGATCCGTATCTGGTGCTGGCGGACTTTGCGGATTACTGCGCGGCGCAGCAGAAAGTGGACGTGCTGTATCGCGATCAGGATGAGTGGACGCGTAAAACAATCCTCAACACGGCCCGCGTAGGGATGTTCAGTTCCGACCGTTCGATCCGCGATTATCAGCAGCGGATCTGGCAGGCGAAGCGATAAGGAGTCCGCATGGAGAACAAAGCACTGGAACAGGCGGCCAGAGAGGCGGGGATTGCCTCTGGCTTCATTAACGCGCATGGCAAGCAGCAGGCGATTGCCCCTGAAACCAAGCGTGAACTGTTGTCGGCGATGGGCTGGGTGGCCGGTAAACGCCCGGCGGCCACGCCGGTCCCGGCGGTCAAAGTGTTCGTCACCGGCAGCCGTCTGGCATTGCCGGTCGGCGGGGAAGGCGAGTATGCCTGGACACTGAAACTGGAAAGCGGCACAACGCAGAGCGGGCGCATCAGCGGCAAAATGACGCTGGCGCTGCCGGGCAAAATCCCAACCGGTTATCACCAGCTGACGCTGAAGCAGGATGCACAGCAGTGGGATTGCCGGGTGATTGTCGCGCCGAAACGCTGTTACGAACCGGACGCCCTGCTGGCCGGTAAAAAACTGTGGGGCGCCTGCGTGCAGCTTTATACGCTGCGCTCGGAGAACAACTGGGGCATCGGCGATTTCGGCGATCTGAATCTGATGCTGAAAAACGTCGCCGAACGCGGTGGCGCGTTTGTAGGGCTGAACCCGATCCACGCGCTGTATCCGGCCAATCCGGTGGCGGCCAGCCCGTACAGTCCGTCGTCCCGCCGCTGGCTGAACGTGATTTATATCGACGTCAGCGCGGTGGAGGATTTTCGTCTCAGCGACGCGGCGCAACAGTGGTGGCATCAGCCGGTGACGCAACAGCGTTTGCAGGCCGTCCGCGCCAACGACTGGGTGGATTACGCCAGCGTCATGCCGCTGAAATTAGAAGGTCTGCGTCTGGCTTACGCACATTTCCAGAGCCGTAAGGCGCAGGATCCGCAGGTGAAATCCCTGCGCCATTTCGTCAAACAGGGCGGTGAAAGCCTGTATTTACAGGCGGCGTTTGATGCGCTGTACGAGCATCTGGCGCAGGAGAGCGATGTGGCGCTGGGCTGGAACCGCTGGCCGGAAAAATACCATGACGCCCGCGGCCCGGCCGTGCGCGCTTTCTGCGAACAACATGCGCAGGACGTGGAGTTTTACCTGTGGCTGCAATGGCTGGCGGAAACCCAGTTTACGCAGTGCTATCACACCAGCCAGCAACACGAGATGCCGATGGGACTGTATCGTGATCTGGCGGTCGGCGTGGTGCAGGGCGGGTCTGAAACCTGGGGCGACGGCGAACTCTATTGCCTGAAAGCCTCCGTTGGCGCACCGCCGGACATTCTCGGTCCGCTCGGCCAGAACTGGGATCTGCGTCCGATGGATCCGCACGTGATGGTCAGACGCGGCTATCAGCCGTTTATCGATCTTCTGCGTTCCAACATGACCAGTTGCGGGGCGTTGCGTATCGATCATGTGATGACCCTGCTGCGCCTGTGGTGGATCCCGGCCGGTGAAACGGCGGATAAAGGCGCCTATGTGCAATATCCGGTGGACGATCTGCTGGCGATCCTGGCGCTGGAAAGTCAGCGTCACCGCTGCATGGTGATCGGCGAGGATCTGGGCACCGTACCGGTGGAAATCGTCAGTAAGCTGCGCGAAGGCGGCGTGTATTCCTACAAGGTGCTGTATTTCGAGCGCGATGAGGAAAACAATTTCCGTGCGCCGCAGTCATATCCGGTGCAGGCGATGGCAACCATCACCACGCATGACCTGCCGACGCTGCGCGGTTACTGGCAAAGCGACGATCTGGCGCTGGGTAAAACGCTCGGTTTATACCGTGACGAAGCCGTTTTGCAGGAGCTGTACGCCGACCGCGCCCGTGCGCGTCAGGGGTTGCTCGACGGTTTACATCATTACGACTGCATCCCGAAGAAAACCGGACGCAAAGCGGCACTGATGGAAATGACCCCGGTACTGAATCGTGGCCTGCAACGTTACGTCGCCGACAGCGCCTGTGCCTTGCTCGGCCTGCAACCGGAAGACTGGCTGGACATGGACGCACCGGTCAACGTGCCCGGCACCAGCGACGAATACCCGAACTGGCGCCGTAAGCTTTCCCACACGCTCGAAGAGATGTTCGCTGATGAGCAGGTAAATAAGCTGATTAAAGACCTCGATAAACGCCGCCGGAAAGTGTCGGTAAGCTGAGGTTTAAAAAAGAAGTGAAAAAGGGAGTGCTGCCGTGAGGGAGTGCTCCTTTTTTATTTGTGCTTATAAATCAACCAATAACAAAACCCGGATAAAGACTGCGGTCAGGCTTTCCGCAGCACTCCAAACTTTATCTTGCTTAGTTTTCATTGCACCTTAAAGTAATCACTAATGACATAATGTTTATTTTAAGGTGCAATATGAAACGTTCTCAATCTTTGCTGGTATCGGAAAATCTTTTGCAGCAACTCCGCGAAATGGGACGCTTGCTCGCTGAAAGCCGGATTGCACGAAAGATGACGCAATCCGAAGCAGCGGTGCGAGCCAACCTTGGCAGAAATACTGTCAGCAGGATTGAGAATGGAGATACAAGTGTCGCAATAGGACAAATTCTGCGTTATCTCGATGCCATTCGTCCGGGAGTAACTTTGGCCGACCTCTTATCAGGGGAAGACAACGTCGTACAGTCGATGAATGAGAAAATCAGACCTCAGCGCGCCCGTGCATTATCCGAGAGGGAACTTAAAGATTATGACTTCTGAAAGCACTTTTTTAATTCCGCGCTGACATTCATGGACTTGCATGAGATGGACTCACCGAAAAGCAGTTATGCGGATATGGCTGATGCCATGAGAATGCATCTGAACGCAAAGTTTCTTCAGCAGGATTTAACTGAGCTGTTTAAACGAATGATATTTAATATTTTAATTAACAACGACGATGATCATTTAAGAAATCATGGTTTTATTCTGATGGATGATCCCGCTCAGTTGGCAGTTTCTGCGTGTCAGGAACCCCCGCAATCTGTTTCTCTGGCATGGCGTCTCAGCCCTTTATATGACGTTGTTCCGCGCCCAAGTGGCACTTATTCTCGTCTTCTGCATTTAGGTGTGGGCCAGTTTGGCCGGGAAGCAACATTGATTAATGCGGTTTCCTGGTCTGAGCGTTTTGGCCTCAGCCGCCAGCTGGCGATCAATGAAATTGATTCAGTGTGGAAAGCGGTTCGCGAATGGCGTAATTGTTTCGAGGAATTTGCGGTAGGCGGGCAGGATATTGATTCGGTAAAAAGTGCCTTCAGGCATATTCGTGAAATCGGAGGAAAAGAGCTTGGGCTTTGCGATTAAGTCTTATAAATGATTGAGTTAATTATTAGAATTCAGAGGATGTAATAAAAAAAGGCGGCTTATTCAGCCGCCCAAGACACAGGGAATTGATCAAGTATTACAAAGCGCATTAGCCTTACCGTTAACCTTTCACACCGCCTGCCGTTAAGCCGCCGACCAGCCAGCGTTGAGCAATCAGGAACACTGCCGTAATCGGGATAGCGGACAATATGGCGGCTGCCGCGAAATCGCCCCACAGGTAGTTTTGCGGGTTCAGATATTGCTGCATACCCACTGCCAGGGTGTAGCTGTTCACATCACGCAGCAGTAAAGACGCCACCGGCACTTCGGTGATGGCCGCGATAAACGACAGAATAAATACCACCGCCAGAATCGGCACGGACAGCGGCAGCAGCACCAGCCGGAACGCCTGCCACGGGCTGGCACCGTCCAGCGCGGCGGCTTCTTCCAGCGAACCGTCGATGGTTTCGAAATAGCCTTTGATGGTCCAGACGTGCAGGGCGATGCCGCCCATATACGCGAAGATCACGCCGCCGTGGGTGTTCAGCCCGAGGAACGGCACGTACATGCCGAGGCGGTCGAACAGGGCGTATAACGCCACCAGCGACAGCACCGCCGGGAACATCTGGAAAATCAGCATCCCCTTGAGCAGCGAACTTTTTCCGCGGAATTTCATGCGGGCAAAGGCGTAGGCGCAGGTAGTGGACAGCGCCACGATACCAACCGCAGTGATCCCGGCGATCTTGATCGAGTTCCACAGCCACAACATGACCGGGAACGGCGGCGGCGTGATGCTGCCGTCGCTGTTGGTGACCGCGATGCCGAGCGCCAGTTTCCAGTGATCCCACGACACCTGATCGGGGATCAGGCTGCCGGTGGCGAAGTTACCGGGGCGCAGCGAGATGGCGAAGACCATCAGCAGCGGGAACAGGATCAGCGCCAGAAAACACAGCAGTAAAAGATGCGTGACCAGCAATCTGACTTTCTGCGACTTAGGTTTAACCATGGGCATTGTCTGTTTCTCCTTAGTCGAATTTCATGCGTGAGGCTTTCAGGTTCACGACAGCCAGCGCACCCACCAGCAGGAAGATCAGCGTGGCGATTGCCGCCGCCAGCCCGAAGTCCTGTCCGCCGCCGCCTTCGAAGGCGATGCGGTAGGTGTAGCTGACCAGCAAATCGGTATGACCCGCAGGCGTGGTGGTGCCGAGCATGTCCGGGCCGCCGTTGGTCAGCAGCTGGATCAGCACGAAGTTATTAAAGTTAAACGCAAAGCTGGCGATCATCAGCGGGGTCAGCGGTTTGATCAATAGCGGCAGCGTGATGCGGAAGAAGTTCTGCATCGGCGTCGCGCCGTCCATGGCTGACGCTTCGTAAAGGTCGTCAGGAATGGCTTTCAGCAGGCCCATGCACAGGATCATCATGTACGGATAACCGAGCCAGGTGTTGACGATGATGATCATGCTTTTGGCAGTCCACGGGTCGCTGAACCACGCCGGTTTGATGCCAAACAGGGCGCTGAGCATCAGGTTGATCTCACCAAAGCTCTGGTTGAATAACCCTTTGAAAATCAGAATCGAAATGAACGCGGGAACGGCATACGGCAGGATCAGCAGGATGCGGTACGCCGCCTTGCCTTTCAGCTCCTCCCACTGGACGACGCAGGCCAGCACCATGCCGACGGCGACGGTGAGCACCACGGTCAGCAGCGCGAACACCACGGTCCAGACGAAAATCGACAGGAAGGGTTTCTGGATCCCTTCGTCGTGCAATACGCGCAGGAAGTTGCCCCAGCCGATGCTGACGGTAAAGCCGGGGCTGAGTTTTTCAGCCTGCCATTCGCCCTGCGCATTTACGGCCTGATAAAAACCGCTGTCCATGTTCGGGCGGTAAAGGGTGCCGGTTTGTACGTTGGTCAGCTGTTTTTCATCTTCGCCGAGTTTGTACAGTGGCTGGGTGCCGGAGAACTGGCGCAGGGAACTCATGCGCAACGTTTCACCGTCGGGTAATTTTGCAGAGATCTGACCGAGCGCCAGACGGTTTTGTGTCACCACCCGCAGCCCGGCTTTTTCAGCCGACGGCGCGGTTTGCGGCAGCATCTCCAGCGTTTGCGGTGTCTGAGCATCGAAAGCAAAAGGCGGAGACACCAGCGTTTCGCTGTTATCCGGCGACGTCAGCGCCAGTTGCCATTTATCACCGGCAGACTTTTCACCAGCAGGGTAGAGCGCAAAATTCAGCGCCTTGCCGCCCTGGAATTCACGCCCCATCAGGACCGACTGTGCGCGCTCGAAAGTCAGCTGGTTGGTGCTGCTGTAATTAGTAAAGGCAATCGCGATGGTGCAGACCAGCGGGAACAGCACGAACAACGACATCCCGGCCAGACCGGGGTAGACGTAGCGCCACGAATAGGCGCGGCGGTTGCCATAAATGTATAAGCCGACGCCGGAAAGGATCAGGGTCAGAACGGCAAAGAGGTATTCACCCTGCGCATACATCAGCACGATCAGATAACCGGTCAGGCAGGCGAGCAGGGCGATGATCAGCCACTTAAACGCATTGCTGAACGGCCGTTTTTTGGCTACTGGCATAGGGACAATCCTTGTAGTGGCGGTACGGAGCAGGTCGGCTCCGTACCGTTCATTGAGCTAAAACGCTGGCATTACTTGGTAATGCGGGTTTCTACATCTTTCAGCGCCTGCGGCACCGTCTGACGGCCATTCACTGCGTTAATGATGGCGCTGCGTTCTGCGTACCAGAAGGCGCTCATCTGCGGGATGTTTGGCATGATTTCGCCGTTCTTCGAGTTCGCCATGGTTGCGGCGATACGCGGATCTTTTTCCAGCTGTTCCTGATAGGTTTTCAACGCCACGGCACCCAGTGGTTTGTCCTTATTCACCACCGCCAGACCTTCGTCGGTGATCAGGTAGTTTTCCAGGAACTCTTTCGCCAGTTCTTTGTTCGGGCTGGCGGCGTTGATCCCGGCAGTCAGCACGCCGACGAACGGTTTAGACGGCTTGCCGTGGAAGCTTGGCAGCAGCGTTACGCCATAGTTGATTTTGCTCTTGTCGAGGTTTGACCACGCCCACGGACCGTCGATGGTCATGGCGGTCTGGCCTTTGTTGAAGGCGGCTTCGGCGATGGAATAATCGGTGTCGGCGTTAATGTGTTTGTTTTTCACCAGATCGATGATGAATTGCAGGCCAGCCTGTGAACCTGCGTTATTCACGCCGGTGTCTTTGATGTTGTATTTGCCGTTTTCATATTTGAAGGCATAACCGCCGTCAGCGGCAATGATTGGCCAGGTGAAGTAGGGTTCCTGCAAGTTCCACATGATGGCGCTCTTGCCTTTGGCGCGCAGCTCTTTGTCCAGCGCCGGGATTTCTTCCCAGGTTTTTGGCGCTTCTTTAATAATGTCTTTGTTGTAAATCAGTGACAGCGCCTCAACCGCGACCGGATAGCCGATCAGCTTGCCGTTGAAGGTGACCGCATCCCAGGTGAACGGGAACAGTTTGTCTTTGAAAGTCTGATCCGGGCTGATTTCAGCCAGCAGGCCGGATTGTGCGTAGCCGCCAAAACGGTCATGCGCCCAGAAGATAATGTCAGGGCCGCCGCCGGTGGCTGCCACTTGCGGGTATTTTTCTTCCAGCTTGTCCGGATGTTCTACCGTGACTTTAATGCCGGTGTCTTTTTCGAATTTCTTACCGACTTCCGCCAGGCCGTTATAGCCCTTGTCACCGTTGATCCAGATGACCAGCTTACCTTCTTCTATTTTGGCAAAAGCGGAAGATGACAACACCAGCGTAGCCAGCGCCGAGAGTGCCAGTGTGTGTTTAACCATTTTCTTAATGCTGAGGGTCATAATCCAATCCTTTTATTTCCTGTGAGGAGTCGGTTTTTCTGCCGTCTGAGACGGAAAAGACAGGGTACGATGCCAGTGTGGATTCAACCCGCCGGTGCTTCATCATCCCCCCCTCTACGCCCCCGCCTCTCAGAGTGTGATCCCGCCGACAGTCTCAGGCGTTATGTGGCTCATCACTCAAAAATATGCTTCGTTTTTTGCCATTCAGATCACGAATTTGATTTTTGGTCTGAACTTTCATCCGGTTGCGGGAAACCGTCATCCTCCCTGCTCCTCCCCCATGAAAAACTTTGTTACGGATGATTACGCTTAACCGCTAATCCTTCACTCTTCGTTGCATTGAGTTTTCTCGCTGGCAGCAAGTACAGGAGTTCAGGATGGCGAGCGTTTCCCTTAACAGCGTGTACAAAGCCTTTGGCGATACTGTGATTTCCAGCGACATCAATCTGGAAATAGAAGAAGGCGAGTTTGTGGTGTTTGTCGGTCCGTCCGGCTGCGGTAAATCCACTCTGCTGCGCATGATTGCCGGTCTGGAGGACATCACGTCCGGCGAGCTGAAGATTGGCGATAAACGCATGAACGAAGTGCCACCGGCCGATCGCGGCATCGGCATGGTGTTCCAGTCTTATGCGCTGTATCCGCATCTGTCTGTCGCAGAAAACATGTCGTTTGGCCTGAAACTGGCCGGGGCGAAAAAAGCTGAAATCAGCCAGCGGGTCAATCAGGTTTCCGAAGTGCTGCAACTGGCGCACCTGCTCGACCGACGCCCGAAAGCCCTGTCCGGCGGACAACGTCAGCGCGTGGCGATTGGCCGTACGCTGGTGGCCGAACCGACGGTGTTCCTGCTCGATGAACCGCTTTCTAACTTAGATGCCGCGCTGCGTGTGCAGATGCGCATTGAGATTTCGCGCCTGCATAAGCGCCTGAAACGCACCATGATTTACGTGACCCACGATCAGGTTGAAGCGATGACGCTGGCCGATAAAATCGTGGTGCTCGATGCCGGACATATCGCCCAGGTCGGTAAGCCGCTCGAGCTGTATCACTATCCTGCCAACCGTTTTGTCGCCGGGTTTATCGGCTCACCAAAAATGAATTTCCTGCCGGTGAAAGTCACCGGTGCTGAACCTGCGCGTGTGCAGGTCGAGTTGCCAAACCGCCAGCAAGTCTGGCTGCCGGTGGAAGGTACTGACGTGAAAGTCGGCAGCAACCTGTCACTGGGTATTCGCCCTGAACACCTTCTGCCCAGCGACGTCGCGGAAGTGACGCTGTCCGGTGAAGTGCAGGTCGTCGAGCAACTGGGTAACGAAACACAGATCCACATCCAAATTCCGGCAATTCGTCAGAACCTGGTGTACCGCCAGAACGACGTGGTGCTGGTAGAAGAAGGTGCAACATTCGCCATCGGTTTGCCGCCACACCGCTGCCATCTGTTCCGTGAAGACGGAACCGCATGTCGCCGGTTACACCCCGAACCTGGTGTTTGAAAGCACGCGATCCCCTACAGGAGAAAATGATGATCACAATGCGTAGTTCTTCCCTGGCGCTGGCAGTGGCTGCTGGCATCCTTTCTACACAAGCAATGGCGGTGGATTTCACAGGTTATGCCCGTTCGGGTATTGGCTGGACCGGCAGCGGCGGCGAACAGCAATGTTTCAAAGCAACGGGCGCAGACAGCAAATACCGTCTCGGTAACGAATGTGAGACCTATGCAGAGTTGAAACTGGGTCAGGAAGTGTGGAAAGAAGGGGATAAGAGCTTCTACTTCGACACCAACGTGGCGTATTCCGTCTCACAACAGAACGACTGGGAGTCAACCGATCCGGCTTTCCGCGAAGCAAACGTGAAGGGTAAAAACCTGATCGAATGGCTGCCGGGTTCCACCATCTGGGCCGGTAAGCGTTTCTACCAACGTCATGACGTTCACATGATCGACTTCTACTACTGGGATATTTCAGGTCCTGGTGCCGGTCTGGAAGATATCGATCTGGGCTTCGGTAAGCTGTCTCTGGCGGCAACCCGTAACACCGAAAGTGGCGGTTCATACGGTTACATCGCCGATCAGCGTGACGAAGTGCCAACCTCCAATGACGTGTTCGACGTGCGTCTGGCAGGTCTGCAAACGAACCCGGGCGGCGTGCTGGAGTTAGGTGTGGATTACGGTCGTGCCAATGCGCGTGACGGTTACACCCTGGCTGACGACGCGACCAAAGACGGTTTCCTGGTCACCGCAGAACATACGCAAAGCATCTATAACGGCTACAACAAATTCGTACTGCAATACGCGTCTGATTCCATGACCGATCCGGGTCAGGGCGCAGCGAACGGCCACTCCAACGGTGCAGCCATCAACAACAACGGCAGCATGGTTCGTGTGCTCGACCACGGTGCGATCGACTTCAACGACACCTGGAGCCTGATGTACGTGGCGATGTATCAGGACGTTGACCGCGATAACAACAATGGCACCACCTGGTACACCGTCGGTGTCCGTCCGATGTACAAATGGACCCCGATCATGAGCACCTTGCTGGAAGTCGGTTACGACAACGTGAAATCCCAGCGTACTGGCGACAAAAACGGTCAGTACAAAGTCACCCTGGCGCAACAATGGCAGGCGGGCGACAGCATCTGGTCACGTCCGGCCATCCGTGTGTTCGCAACCTATGCGAACTGGGATGAGAAATGGGGCTACGACACTGACAGCGGCGCAAGCAATGGCTTAGCAATGAATGACACAAGCACCCGTACCTTCAGCCGTGGTAATGACGACGAAATAACCTTCGGCGCCCAAATGGAAATCTGGTGGTAATTTTTTCCTTCCTCCTTCGCGCTGCCGATGCGTTGGCTGCGCGTCCTCGCCCCGGTCACGTAGTTGTCTACGCTCCCGGGGACTTGGACGCTTGCCGCCTTCCGGCAACCCGAAAGAGTTTGGAAAAATGGCAATGTAAGCTTTAAAAAACGCAGTAAAGAAGATGTGCTGGCTGGCGGATTATCGCTGATGACCGCCAGCCTTCATGGTGATTTCAAAGGAAACAATAATGAAAAAGAATCTGCTGTCACTGTGTCTGTCGCTGAGCCTGTTGGCTGCTGCCCCTGCGGTGGTGAATGCTGCGCAAAATGATGCGAATACGGCACCGGCTATTTCCAGCCAGACCTTACGCAACCTTTCATGGACGCCGCTGGTTCCGCCAGTGACGCAGGATGTGACGCTGGGGACGTCCAGTGTTGAAATCAATCAGGGTGAGATTCAGGGCGCCGTCGGGGCTTTCGCGTTGCCAGCCGACCGGGGTTCGCTTGAAATTACACTGACCAGTATCGCGACCGGTAAAACCGTGTATGCGCCAAATGTTCTGGTGCTGGATGAGCAGATGCGTCCGGCTGCGTTTTACCCTTCCAGCTATTTCCCGTATCAGAAACCGGGCATCGTCTCGAGCGACCGTCTGGAAGGCACACTGAAACTGACACCGGCACTGGGTCAGAAACAAATTTATCTGCTGGTGTACACCACCCGTCAAGATCTGGCAGAAACCACGCAGATGGTCAACCCGGCGAAAGCTTTCGCTGCGGGCGTGGGTAACGCCGTACCGGATATCCCGGATCCGATTGCCCGTCATACCCCGACCGGCACGCTGAGCCTGAAAGTCACCGCCGAGCAGAAAACCGGTAACGTGATGATTGGTCAGATCTTCCCGTCTTCCGCACCAGCCGCCGCTGCACCGGTCGTCGTCGGCAGCACACAAGCGCCTGCGCCTGCCGCAGCACCGGCAAAACCGAGCGAGCCAATGCTCAGCGATTCAGAAACCTACTTCAATGACGCGATTAAGAAAGCGGTGAAAGCCGGGGACGTCGATAAGGCCCTGAAACTGCTGGACGAAGCCGAACGTCTGGGTTCTAAAACTGCCCGTAAAACCTTTATTGAAAGCGTGAAGCACTAACTTCCTACCCTGCAAGTGCAGGAGATAAAGCAGACGGTTTTTAGCTCCTCCCCCTGCGAAGGGGGAGGCAGGGAGGGGGTTTTAATGACTAACACCTTGTTAAATCACACTTTAACTTCTTGATTTTGACCTTAATACCCCACCCCAGCCCTCCCCTTCGCAGGGGAGGGAGCCGCCCGAGTTTTATTTTCCCCGTACCCTGATTTTTCGCTCAATAAACGTCATCGTTTCCTGATCAAAATACCGGCTCGGCCAGATAAGCGAAGGTTGTACACCAATGGCCTGAGCAATCAGCATTTCGCCTTTTGGCCATGGGCGGGAAAGGGCATTCGAAAGCGTCGATGAACTCAGGCCAGCCGCACGTGAGACGGCTGCCAGCGTGGTGCCCTTCTTGCGCAATGCAGCAATAATGTCGGCCGGATGCCAGTCGTGACTAGTCATAATTGAATGCTCCTGATAAAGACTGAACAGGAACGAGATAGGGCAGGAAAGTAGGGTTGTGTGGCAGTTTCATTGATACATCTCCTTGTAGTCGTGACGACTATCACCGGAGGTGCAAATCTCATGGTGATAGCTCAGACAGGGTTTGCACTACCGGCCTACAAGGACACCGGCCTGACCGAAGTCAGCCCTGCCTGAGCCACCATTGATATTGTGAGTACAGTATTTATACTGCGCAAACAATAGGTGTGCACAAGCATTGACACTCAATGCATATCATCAAGTGCGCCCTTATAGTTTCCGGGGTGCAAATCCCGGCCACGGATTTTTCCGCAGCGGCGCGACTATAGCGTAAATAGGCGTCTTAAACCAACCAGCTAAGTGGCGTATTGGGAGTTGCTTTCCAGAGAAATTTTAGTTGTTGCAGTGAGTTGCAGTGTATCTCTCTCCCCTTCGCAGGTGAGGGAGCCGCCCGAGTTTTATTCACTCCGCCTATTTGTTACCCTGTTGTTAATTCATTCAACGGGGGATGTATGGCGTCTGCAAACTGGGTCGACTTATCGAAAGATAAAGACAGCGGGATCGAAATGATCCACGCCCATTTCGAAGGCCATGCGTACGATCCTCACTGGCATGACAGCTATCTGGTCGGCGTTACCCAGTACGGTTTGCAGCAGTTCAGTTGCCGCCGCCAGAAGCACCAGAGTTTGCCGGGCAAAGTCTTTGTAGTCGGTTTTTAGCTCCTCCCCCTGCGAAGGGGGAGGCAGGGAGGGGGTTTAGCAAACCATAAAATAGTCGATGTTTACGCATTGCGATCTGACCTTAATACCCCACCCCAGCCCTCCCCTTCGCAGGGGAGGGAGCCGCCCGAGTTTTATTCACTCCGCCTATTTGTTACCCTGTTGTTAATTCATTCAGCGGGGGATGTATGGCGTCTGCAAACTGGGTCGACTTATCGAAAGATAAAGACAGCGGGATCGAAACGATCCACGCCCATTTCGAAGGCCATGCGTACGATCCTCACTGGCATGACAGCTATCTGGTCGGCGTTACCCAGTACGGTTTGCAGCAGTTCAGTTGCCGCCGCCAGAAGCACCAGAGTTTGCCGGGCAAAGTCTTTATGCTCGAGCCGGGTGAAATTCATGACGGCGATGCCGTGCAGCCTGGCGGTTTTACCTATCACATGCTGTATCTCGATCCGCAATGGCTGAACCGTGAACTGGCGGCGCGGCGCGATTCGCTGTCTTCTGCCGGTGACCCGAGTTTCGAAAATACCTTAGCGCAGGATCCGCAACTGGCGCAGGCGACCTCGCGGGCGTTTCAGGCGCTGCACGGTAAAGAGCTGCGCATTGTGCGCCAGACTGCGCTCGACGGCTTGCTCAGTGCGCTGGGCGGGCATCTCACCTGGCAACCGCCGCGGCTTCTGGGGGATGCGCCCTGGTCGCGGGTGGCGCATCAGGCGCGGGAATATCTGCATGCGCATCTGCATGAAGACGTCGGCCTCGAACAACTGGCGGCGGCAACCGGTGAAAGCCGTTTTGTGGTCAGCCGTGCGTTTAAAGCCGAATTCGGATTGCCGCCGCACGCCTATCTTATTCAGCTGAAACTGACCCGCGCCCGCGAAGGGCTGGCGCTCGGGCGTACGCCGGCTGCCGTGGCCGCCGATTTAGGGTTTGCCGATCAGAGCCATCTCGGGCGCTGGTTCCGCCGTGCGTATCAGCTCACGCCAGCGCATTACCGGCGTCTGTGCACAAATCTTCCAGATTAAGAAAAAGTGACGGGTTAAGCTCAGATTTCAACTGAACCGGAGCCTGTCATCATGAATACCCCTGCAACCCTTCTTCCCTCATCCCCTGAACGCTGCGTGATTGTGATCAATCAGCAACTTGCCGCAGGACATGCCGCCAATGCCGCCGCCGTACTGGCGCTGACGCTCGGACAGCGCCATCCCGCGCTGGTGGGCGAGCCGCTGATTGATGCTGATAACCGCACCCATCCGGGGCTGATCCCGATTGGTATCAGCGTTCTGGTTGCCGACAGCGAACAACTCACGCAACTTCATCAGCATCTGCTTAATGATGAGGAAATGGACGGCATTATTTTCCCGGTCGAAGGCCAGCAAACCACCGATTACGCCGCTTTTCGCGAGGCCGTGTCGGTTGTGCCGACGGACAATCTGCAACTGCTGGGCATCGCGCTGGCGGGCAAAAAGAAAGTGGTGCGCAAACTGACCGGCAAACTGGGATTGCTGGGCTGATGACTGTCATTTAACCCGATAAGCCTGAAATAATTTTCGTCGGTTCCTGCCTTTCCGGTAAAGTGTGGAGCGTAAAACTCGCAGAGGAAGGGACTGATGGAATACAGATTCAAGCGCATGGCATCACCGGTCGGGCAGCTGACACTGGCAGCGAAAGGCGACAAACTGACGGCGATTTTGTGGGAATGTGAAATCGACGGTCGTGTGCCGTTAGGCGAGATGCTTGAAGACCCGGCGTTTCCAATCCTGCTGAAAACCGAGCAACAGCTGAACGAATATTTTGCAGGCGAACGTACCTGTTTTGAACTGGAACTCGATTTCACCGGCACCGCATTCCAGAAGGAAGTCTGGGCGGCGTTGCTGGAAATTCCTTTTGGTGAAACGCGCAGTTATAGCGATATCGCCCGCCGGATCGGCCGCCCGAAAGCCGTTCGCGCAGTCGGTGCCGCCAATGGCCGTAACCCGATTTCCATTGTCGCACCGTGTCACCGTGTGATTGGCGCTTCCGGTAAGTTAACCGGCTTTGCCGGGGGGCTGGATAACAAGGCATTGCTGCTGAAGCTGGAAGGTCGCAAATCGTAGGGTCTTTATTGAGGAAATAAATTTCTTGATGTCCGCTTGTCAGTCGATGCATAGTCAAAAAATAAGCAGTAAATAAAAAAGACAACATCACTTACAGACGGAGTTTTACCTTAATGGATCAGATTCAATCCCTCGAACAGTTCTTATCCTCAGTGCAACAACGCGACCCGCATCAGGTCGAATTCTCTCAGGCCGTACGTGAAGTTATGACCACGCTATGGCCTTTCCTCGAACAACATCCGCAATACCGCCGTTCTGCGTTACTCGAGCGTCTGGTGGAGCCGGAGCGTGTCATTCAGTTCCGCATCGCGTGGGTGGATGACAAAAATCAGGTGCAGGTGAACCGTGGCTGGCGCGTGCAGTTCAGCTCGGCCATCGGCCCGTATAAAGGCGGGATGCGTTTCCATCCGTCGGTCAATTTATCGATTCTTAAATTCCTCGGTTTCGAACAAACCTTCAAAAATGCGCTGACCACGTTGCCGATGGGCGGCGGGAAGGGCGGCAGTGATTTCAATCCGAAGGGCAAAAGCGAAGGCGAGATCATGCGTTTCTGTCAGGCGCTGATGCTGGAACTTTATCGCCATCTCGGGCCGGATACCGATGTGCCTGCGGGCGATATCGGTGTCGGCGGGCGTGAAGTCGGCTATATGGCGGGGATGATGAAAAAGCTCTCCAACAACACCGCCAGCGTATTCACCGGCAAAGGGCTGTCGTTCGGCGGCAGCCTGATCCGCCCGGAAGCCACCGGTTACGGCCTGATCTATTTCACTGAATCGATGCTCAAACGCCATGGTCTGGATTTCGAAGGCATGCGCGTGGCGGTTTCCGGATCCGGTAACGTCGCGCAATACGCGATTGAAAAAGCCATGTCACTGGGCGCACGGGTCATTACTGCCTCAGACTCCAATGGCACCGTGGTGGATGAAGCCGGTTTTACGACAGAAAAACTGGCGCTGCTGACCGAAATCAAAGCCAGCCGCGATGGCCGCGTAGCCGATTATGCCCAAAAACTCGGCCTGACCTATCTCGAAGGCCAGCAGCCGTGGAACGTGCCGGTGGATATCGCGCTGCCCTGTGCGACACAAAATGAACTGGATGCCTCTGCGGCACGCGTGCTGATCGCCAACGGTGTGAAAGCGGTGGCGGAAGGCGCAAACATGCCGACCACGATTGAAGCAACCGATCTGTTTACCGACGCAGGCGTGTTGTTCGCGCCGGGTAAAGCGGCGAATGCCGGTGGCGTGGCCACGTCCGGCCTGGAGATGGCGCAGAACGCTGCACGTCTGAGCTGGAAAGCCGACGAAGTGGATGCGCGTCTGCGTCACATCATGCTGGATATCCACCATTCCTGCGTGGAGTTCGGGGGTGAAGGCAAACAGACCCAGTATGTGCGCGGGGCCAATATCGCCGGTTTCGTGAAAGTCGCCGATGCCATGCTGGCGCAGGGCGTGTTGTAATCCGGATTCAGGTTTCAGAAACAACAAAGCCACCTTTGCAGGTGGCTTTTTTATGCGATCAGCATACTCAGAAGTGCGTATTCAGGCTCATGTAGAACGTGCGGCCCGGTTCGTTGTAGGTGGCTGCGCCTGCGCCATACATATAGGCGCCGGTGGTGGCGTTACCCACAGTCTGGGCGTTACCTGCACGGAACTGGCGTTTGTCGAAGACGTTATCGATACCCGCCGTGACGCTGACATTTTTGGTCGCGGTGTAGGTGCCGCTCATGCCGACCACGGAATACGGGCTGACTTCATTCTTCTCGCTGCCGGTAACGGCTTCACCCTTGTAGTTGTATTTCTTCGGCTTCTGACGGCCATACCAGGTCAGGGTGGATTGCAGGGAGAGATCTTCCGTTGCCTGCCAGCTCAGCGTGGAGTTGATGGTAAATTCAGGGATGATCGACAGGTAATCGCCGGTCTCTTTGTTTTTACTTTCAATCATGTAGGTGCCGTTGTTATTCCAGGAAACGGTGCTGCTGACCGGAATGTTGAGCGTGCCTTCCAGGCCCTGTACCACGGCTTTCGGCACGTTTTCCCATTTATACACGTCGGTGGTGCCGGTGGAAGAAGTGCCGGCCGGCAGGTAGCCGGATTCGATTTTGTTACGGTAATCGTTGCGGAAATAGGTCACGCCCGCCTGATAACCGTTACGGTGGAATTCCAGCCCGATCTCTTTGTTGATGCTGGTTTCGGCATCCAGATCTTTATTCCCCACCAGATAGCAGCCGCCGCCGCTGGCCGCACAACCCTGACCTTTACTGTACAGCACGTAGTTCGGGTTGGTTTGATACAGGCTCGGCGCTTTATAGGCGCGGGCGATGCCCATTTTCAGCGTGAAATCGTCACCCAGTTCCTGCGACAGGTTGAGGGACGGACTCCAGTTATTGCCGACAATGGAGTGGTGATCGAAACGCAGTCCCGGCACCAGCATGGTGCTGTCGGTCAGCTCAATGTTGTCTTCAGCAAACAGCGAGAAAATCTCCGCCTGCGAATACGGGCTGCGGTCGGTACTGTCGATACCGTCAATCGCGCCGCCGAGCATGGCCTGCGTATTAGAAGACGGATCTTTCATCTTCTGCTGGTTCCATTCGGTACCGAATGTGGCGGTTTGCGGCACGCCGAGTTCGAACGGTACGCTGACTTCGCTGTGCGCGAGAATATCGCCCAGCGCGATGGTGTTGAAGTCTTCGTCTGAGAAGATGCCTTCGGTACCGCCCGCCAGCCCTTCATCCATGCGCGAGTTACGGGTTTTCTCATACTGCACATAGTTGTTGGTGGTCACGCCGTTATCCCACGCGCCTTTGTAGGTCACCGAGTAAGACTGGCGGTAAATGCGGTTGGTTTCCTTGCCGTACATGCTTTTCACCAGCGCACTGGTGTTGGTGTTTTGCGTGTCGCCCGCATACAGGTTGCCCTGACGGCTGTTGGACACTTCAAATTCCAGCGACTGCATTCGGGCGAAATCCCAGTGCAGCAGGGCATCGATGTTTTTATCGATCACACCTTCACGGCCTGCCGGTACGGTGTCGGCATAGGTGCCGGTACGTTCGGACTGATGACCGTCGTTGATGTACTGCGCGTCGGCCTGCGTTTTGCTGTAGCCACCGAACAGACGGAAACTGAACTGATCGTTGAGCGGGCCGGAGAGGCTGAAGTCGGTACGTTTGGTCGAGCCTTCGTCTTTATGCTGCGGCGCGTTCAGGTAGGTATTCCAGGAACCGTGCCACTCCTGCGTGTCTTTTTTGGTGATGATGTTCACCACGCCACCTGCAGCGCCGTTGCCGTAACGGGCGGCTGCCGGGCCACGGATCACCTCGATGCGCTCGATCATATCCGGCGGAACCCAGCTGGTGTCGCCACGGGTATCGCGCTCGCCACGCCAGCCCTGACGCACCGAGTTGCGGCTGTTTACCGGCTTACCGTCGATCAGCACCAGGGTGTTTTCCGGGCCCATGCCACGGATGTCGATCTGGCGGTTATTACCGCGCTGGCCGCTGGTGGAGTTGCCGGTCAGGTTGACGCCGGGCATGGTGCGGATCAGTTCGTTGATGTCGCGTGCCGGAGGGCGTTTCTGGATTTCGTCGGAAGTGATGGTCGATACACCGGGAGCCTGAAGGTTTTGTTGTGCGGCGGTGATTACCAGCGTATCGCCGGTGTCTTTCGTGGCGTCTTCGGTGGTCTGGCTGGCTTCTGCTGTGTCGGTTGCGGAAGTTTCAGCTGCGCTGGCGGGTAAAGTGAGCGCCGATCCCAGCCCGATTAAGGTTGCCAGAGAATAGTGTGGTAGCCTGCTTTTCATATTGGATTCTGCCCTGAAATCCATCCTTTCCTGCAATATCGTCTCAATGAACAGGAGGATGGCCTGTTGTATGTGTATTTTTTATCGTCCCGTTTTACGGGCGGTTACACACTATTGCAATTGAAAATAATTATCAATACGATTCCCATTCCTTATTTGTTGGGATTGTGTAAAGGCTCCGACAGGGAGTGTCTGTTCTTCACGATGTAAAAGGCGGCAAAGCGAAAAAATGATGAAATCCTCGTCTGCGGAAAAACCGACCGCACAGACCCTCTTATCCGCCGGTGATGCGGGCAGCGCGGCGTGGTGGAATGAAATTAACACGCAGGGATCGCCGTGGATCGAACGGCCGGTCGATGGCCTGTGCAACGTGACGTTCTTCTGGCGGGATCCGCAAGGCAGTGAGGCGACATCGGATTTCCAGCGCGTGTGGATCAACATCAACGGCATCACCGATCATCATCAGCCGAAGCCGCCGCAGAGTTTGCAACGGCTGGCGGGCACAGACGTCTGGTTCCTGCATATCGCGTTGCGTTCCGGCTGGCGCGGCAGCTACAGCCTGATCCCACGGACGGAAACGGGGGGCGAGTTCCCGCAGGATCCTGATGCGTATACCGCGATGCTGGCGGCACGCGACTGGTGGAAGGATATGTTCGCCCATGCGATCCACGATCCGCTCAATCTGAATCATCCGTGGCCGGGAGCAAAATCTCACGCGCTGTCGCCTTTGCATATGCCCGATGCCATGCCGCAACCCGCCTGGCGCGAGTTTGATCTGCACGGCGCTCAACCGCCGCAGGCACCGGCAAAACTGCAAATCTATCAGTGGAACAGCGCGCGTCTGGGAAACCGGCGCAAGGTCTGGATTTACACCACCGGTGACAGTCAGGATCTGGCGTCGCGCCCGCTGGCATTACTGCTCGACGGCCAGTTCTGGGCGCAGCAGATGCCGGTCTGGCAGCCGCTGATGCAACTGACGCAGGAGGGCAGCCTGCCGCAGGCGGTCTACGTTCTGATCGACGTGATTGATACGCAAACCCGCAGCCGCGAACTGACCTGTAATGCGGATTTCTGGCAGGCGATACAGGAGGAATTATTGCCCGCCGTGGCCGCGCTCGCGCCGCACAGTGACAGCGCGGACAAAACGGTGGTGGCTGGGCAGAGTTTCGGCGGCCTTTCGTCGCTGTATGCCGGTTTACACTGGCCGCAGCGGTTCGGTTGCGTGCTCAGTCAGTCCGGCTCTTTCTGGTGGCCGCGACGCAATAAAGCGCAGCAGGAGGAACATCCTGACGACGCCGATCTGTTATTGCGTGAGGTGAGCAACGGGCTGGGCGCGGCCAGCCATCTGAAAATTTTCATGGAGGCGGGCAGCAATGAGCGGCTGATTTATCAGGTGAATAACCAGATGGAGGAGCTGCTGGGTCGCACCGGAAACAGCGTGCGTTATCGGGTGGTGGATGCCGGTCATGACGCGCTCAGCTGGCGCGGCGGTTTACTCGATGGCCTTCAATGTCTGTGGAATGAAGCGCCATCGGGCGCCGGAGATTCAGCCGTTACCCAGCGGGATGATTAACGGCGTATGCGAAACCGGGCAGTCGATAATGGCGCAGCGCAGCCCGAAAACCTGTTCGATCAGCGCCGGTGTGACGATATCCGCCGGTGCGCCCTCCGCCAGTATTTTGCCATCGCGCATAGCAATCAGGTGTCCGGCGTAACGGCACGCCTGATTCAGGTCGTGTAACACCACCACCAGCGTGCGGCCATTTTCCTGATTCAGACGACACATCAGTTCCATCAAATCAATCTGATGGGCAATATCCAGCCAGGTCGTCGGCTCATCCAGCAGAAGCAGCGGCGTTTGTTGTGCCAGCACCATGGCGATCCACACCCGCTGGCGCTGGCCGCCGGAAAGCGAATTAACGGTGCTTTCCGCCAGGTCAGCGACGCCGGTGGCGCGCATGGCCTCGCTGACCGCCAGCGTATCCTGTGCCGTCCAGCGGCGGAACAGGCTCTGATGCGGGTAACGCCCGCGAGCCACCAGATCCGCCACGCTGATATCGCCCGGTGCCGTTGAGCTTTGCGGCAGCAGGCCGAGGCGTTTCGCCACGTCCCGGGTGCCGTAATCGCCAATCAGCTTACCGTCGAGAAATACCGCGCCGGATTGCGGCTGCATCAGGCGGCTGAGCGTGCGTAATAGCGTGGATTTGCCGCAGGCATTCGGCCCGATAATCACCGTCAGCTTGCCCTGCGGAATGGACACAGAGAGGTCGCGGGCGACGATTTTTTTATCGTAGCCCAGCGTCAGATCTTCCGCGTACAACGGTGAAGCGTGTTCAGTATTCATGAGCGTCGTGACTCCCGGATGAGCAACCCAATCAGATAAATGCCGCCGAGACTGACGGTCAGCACGCCCACAGGTAACTGATAGGGCAGGAACAGCCGTTGTGCGGTGACATCGGCGGCCAGCAACAGCAGGGCGCCGGTCAGTGCGGCGAAGAACAACGCATGTTGCTGGCTGGCGCACAGGCGGCGTGAAATCTGCGGTGAGACCAGCGCTATAAAGGAGATCGGCCCGGCCAGCGCGGTGGCAGCGGCGGTCAGCGCCACACCCGCCAGCATCAGCAGCAGGCGGGAACGCTCAACCGGAACGCCCAGCGCACAGGCGGCATCATCGCCCATTTCCAGCAGCCGCATCGGCGCGGATAAGCAACGCGCCAGAATGCAGGCGGCGACGATCATCCCCGCCACCGGCAGGCTTTTCTCCCATGTGATGCCGTTAAGCGAACCGGCATTCCACAAGCCAGCCGTCAGTGCCGACTCCAGCGAGGCGTGAATAATCAGCCAGGTATTGGCTGCAATCAGCAACGCGCGTACGCCGATACCGACAATAATCAGGCGGAAGGTTTCGACGCCCTGACGCCATGCCAGCGCGTAAACCACCAGCGCGGTCAGTACGCCACCCGCCATCGCGCCGGACACGGTTTCGCCTGCGCCGCCGTTAAACAACACGATGACCAGCAGAACACCGGTATACGCGCCGGTGTTAAAACCGATAACGTCCGGGCTGCCCAGCGGATTGCGCAGCAGCGACTGGAAAATCGCGCCGCTGACACCGAGCGCGGCACCGAGCACCATCGCCATCACCACGCGTGGCAGACGCCATTGGGTGACAATAATGCTCAGGTTTTTCGGCCCGTCGCCGAGCAGGGCAGAGATTACCTGCGACGGGGTCAGCGCGAGTGTGCCGCTCCCCAGCGCGTAAATCGCCAGTAAAATCAGGCACAACACCAGCCCGCAGGCGGTCAGAAACGGGCGCGACAACAGCACAGGTTTTTTCAGCGGGCGAGGTGTTGTCAGGATCTGGCTCATGATTAACCTCTGCGTAATCCGCCGGGACGGCGTACAAGGAAAATAAGCACCGGCGCGCCGATAAAGGCCACCACCACGGAAACCCGTAATTCGCCGGTCACCAGAAAACGTCCGGCGATATCCGCCGCCAGCAGCAATGTCGGCGTTAACACCAGCGTCCACAGCAGCATCCAGCGTGGATCCGCGCGACAGATCCAGCGCGCTATGTGCGGCACCATCAGGCCGACAAAGGCGATCGGCCCCACGGCGGCCGTCGCACTGCCGCACAATAGGGTAATCGCCAGTAATCCCAGCAACTGCGTGGTGGCGATTTTGGTACCCAGCGCCGTCGCCAGTTCGCTGCCCATCGACAGATTATTCAGCGCGCGGGTCATCAGTAAGCTCAGAACAACAGCAAAAATCACCGGCGGCGTGACGGTGTTGATCACCGCGATGTTACGGATATCCAGCGAGCCGGCCTGCCAGAATCGCAACTGGTCGTAGACGGTCGGGTTGAGCAGGGAAATCCCTGAAGACATGCCTTCCAGCACCGCGCCGAGCGCGACGCCCGCGAGGGTCAGGCGTACCGGATCCAGTTTTCCGCGCCCCAGCGCCCCGATCATGGCGACCAGTAATGTCGCCAGCAGGGCACCGGCAAAAGCGAACCACAGATAATGGCTGACATCCGTTGCGCCAAAGAAGGCTATCCCGATAACCACCGCGAAGGCGGCACCGGCGTTGACGCCGAGAATGCCGGGATCGGCCAGCGGATTGCGGGTGAGGATCTGCATCAGCGCGCCCGATAGTCCGAGCGCCATGCCGGCCAGTAAACCGGCCAGCGTGCGCGGTACACGGGCATCCGTGACGATCATGCAATCCGCGCCCGTACACTGACCGTGCAGCGCGGAGATGACGGTGCTGAGCGGCAGTGATTTTTCACCCAGCACCAGACTCAGCGCCATCATCAGGCAGAGCAGCAACAGCGCAAAACACAGCGTCGTAAGATTTTTTATTGAGCGGGGCATCAGTGCGTAACGAACAATTTTTCAAGCTGATTCAGCATATTGCTGGCGCTGTAATAATCGAGCCTGAAGGTGTCATCGCCCATCGCATACACCCGCCCCGCCTGCACGGCGGGTAACGTCGCCAGAAAGGGATTGGTCAGCAGACGCTGTGCATCGGCCTGATTCGCGGAGAATAACAGCAGCGTCTGGCCGTTCATTGCATCCGGCATTTTTTCACCGGCAAGCTGGATGATGTCATGGCGTTTACCCTGACTGTAGCTGGCGGCAAGATTCAGCGGAACCGGCGCGAGGGTAAACCCCAGTTGCTGGAGGAGCTGACCTTGTGGCGAAACCGGCGTCCAGAGATTGGCACTTTTGCCATCAGATCCGTATACCAGCGCGGAGACCGGCTGCGGCGGCAGTGTTATGGCCTTTTTCACCTGCGCTTCACGTTGTGAAAACTGTGCAATGACGCTGGCGGCATCGGCTTCTTTACCTGTCGCCTGACCTAATTCGGTGGCGAGTTCCTGCCAGCTTTTATCGTCGTAATTGACCACCATGACCGGCGCAATGGCCGACAGCTGATCATAGAGTTTCAGGGCTGAATCGCCGCCGGTGGCCGCGATAATAATGAGATCAGGTGCCTCACCGGCAATGGCTTCGGCATTGGGTTCACCGATATAGAGCCGCTGCACGCCGCGCTGTTTCGCAATATCGCCCCACTGGCGGAAAAAGCCCTGCGCGTCGGAAACATGATTATTTGGCGCGGTGGCTCCGCTGGCGATGACCGGCGCATGAATCGCCAGCAATGTCCCGGTGACGGTCACGCTGGTTGAGACAATACGCTGAGGCGGTTGTTGTAACGTGATGCTGCCCTTCGGGGTCATGATCTTACGCGGCCAGCCATCTGCGAAAACCTGCGTGGTGAACATCAGTGATAAAAGCAGTGCCACTGTCCCTGAAAAACGACGAAAACCGGCCCTTGTCATTGGATCCATTCCTGAATTTTTAATGTTAATGGTTATCATTATTATATCTGGCGGGGGTAAGGTCAATCGCAGAGGGACGGCAAAACGTTGCCCGGACACTGGCCGGGCAACGTTTTGCGGGATCAGAAACTGTAATTGAAGGTGGCGGACGCAGTGCGGCCGATGCCATAGAAGCAGGCAGAGGTCGATGCACAGGACGCGACGTATTTTTTATCAAACACGTTGTTCACGTTAACCTGCACGGACGCGCCGTTCAGGCTGTGACTTACCTGACCTAAATCGTAGCTGACCATCGCATCGTACAAATCGACGGAAGGCACTTTGTAAGTGTTTTGCGCATCGCCCCAGCTGGTGCCGATATAACGGGCGCCGACGCCGATGGTCAGGCTTTGTAACACGCCGTGATTATAGGTGTAGCTTCCCCACAGTGATGCCATATGTTCAGGAATACGTGCCGGTGTTTTCCCTTTGGTGTTCGCCACGGTGGTTTCTTTGGTTTCCGCATCGGTATAGGTATAAGACGCGATCAGATTGATGGATTCGGTCAGCGCGGAATGCAACTCAGTTTCAATACCGCGTGACTGAATATCACCGGCCGATTCGTACCAGCCTTCCGCGCTGTTATAGGTCGCGACGTTATCCTGACGCAACTGATAAGCCGCAACGGTCAGCAGCGTCTGCGAACCCACCGGCTGATATTTCACGCCGATTTCGGTTTGTTTGCCGTTGGTCGGCGCAAATGGGGCAACGCCCGGCGCACGGTTGGTTTGCAGGTTCGGTTCGAACGACGTGCTGTAACTGATATACGGCGAAATTCCGCTGTCGAAGGCATACAACAGCGCCGCACGACCGGTAAATTTGCTGTCATTCTGTTGCGTCTGCTCGCTGGCCTGGAAGTCATCGGTGCGCACTTCTGTCCAGTCATAACGCCCTGCCAGCAACAGATTCCACTGATTCCATTCCATCTGATCCTGCACATACAGGCCCAGCTGATCGAGCGTTTGCTGCTCATCGGTAGAATGGGTCATGGTGGATTCATCCACCGTCACGCCGCGAACCGGGTTGCGCCAGTCGATATCGTAACCGTCGGATGAGCCGCGCCACAGGTTCTGGCGATCCTTACTGGTTTTATAATCCATGCCTCCGAGGATTGTGTGCGCGACCTGCGCAGTATCAAACTGCGCCTGCAACTGGTTGTCGATCACGAACTCATTGGTGTCGCGGGTTTCACGCTGCGGGCGGCGTCCGAGGACGTAATCGCTTTTAGACGTGGTATACACCAGATATTTGTATTTCTGCTCGATCTCGCTGTAACGGGCATTCTGGCGGAAGGTGAACATTTCATTGAAGATATGCTCAAATTCGTAGCCGATGCTTTTCTGCTCACGCCATGACTGATTGTAATTGCGGTCACTGACATTGAAATCCCACGGGATCTGGCCTGCATCGGTATCTGTCACGGTGCCTGTTGCTGGCAGGAAGTTACGGTAACCGGCGTCCGGGTCTTTCTGGAAACTGGTGAGTAACGTGAACCGTGTGTTGTCGTTTGGCAGCCAGGTAATGGCTGGCGCGATGGCATAACGCGTTTCTTTATTATCCTGCACCTGACTGTTCTGATAGCGTCCGATGCCATTCAGACGATACAGCACGCGCCCGTCATCGGTCAGCACGCCACCTAAATCGAACGCACCTTCAGCCAGTTTATGGTTGCCCGCTTTGATCTGGATTTTATGGATGTCTTCCGCCACCGGACGTTTGCTGGTCATGGCGATCAGACCGCCGGGGTTAACCTGACCATAAAGGACAGAAGCCGGACCACGGATGATTTCAACGCGCTCCAGAAGCCACGGATCCAGACTGCCGGTTTGCGACGATGCGGTGGCGCCATAGCTCAGGCCATCAAGAAACTTCGGTACGTAGCTAAAACCGCGAACAAAAACCTCATCATTACGGTTCGAACTGCCGCGATATTCGGTAAAAACACCGGAAGAATAGCGTAACGCCTGCGATACGGAGGAGGCATCCTGCGCATCCATTTGATCGCGGGTGACCACGGAGACCGATTGCGGCGTCTTCAGGATTTCAGTCGGCGTTTTGGTCGCTGAAAGTGATTTCGTTGCCACCATACCTTTCACCGGCAGGGTAGGGTCTTCACTCACCTGCGTGTTACCACTGACGACCAGAGTTTCCTCGGTACTTGTCGCAGCATACGTTGCCCCCAGCGGCATCAACACAGCAGACCCCAGAAGAGTCAGCCCCTTCAACGTGATTTTTTTCATACTGGCCATAAAAGTTATCATCCTGTTACAGATTTGAGTTTTTAAGTATTGAAATGGAACGTTTTTTATTTTTCGAAACATTAGCATACATTTTTATGCAATTGCTAATCATTCGTATTTACATTAGCATTTGTGGGGTTTGAGCAATATTTCTGAGGCGGGAATGGGCGTAAAGGAGTGGGGGACAATGGCAACTTTACTGATCGGAATGTCATCTCAGGCGGGTGCTTTTTCCGCTGAAGACCTGCATGGGGTATTTGATGGGCAGGGCAATGCCTTCCTGACATTGCACATCGTGGCGGGGCATTATTTCACCGGTGAAATCACGGGTGTACAGGTCCTCAGGATGCGGGATAAAAACGGCCAGCACTGGCGGACATTGCTCAATGACGCGCCCGTCGATGGCCCGCAGATGCTGCGGAGCACAGTGCCGTCCGGCGATATCCAGCACGTCACTCTTCAGGGACCGGCACGGCAAAACTGGCATCTGCGTTATCAGCAAAAGCCGCTGAACCCGCTGGATAAAGATCAGGCGCTGATCCCGCTCAGCCCGACGTTACAGGCAGTGACTCCCGCGAACCTCGCTGACTTCTGGCTGCGGACTAGCCGCGAAGGCACGCCGCTGATTGAGCCGTTTGACACGCATCATAAGCGCGTGACATTTCTGTGGCGCGGCGCGAAGAAAAACGTATTTCTGATGGGATCGCCGGAAGGAGATCATGATCCGTTATTTCATCTGGCGGGCACAGATATCTGGTTTCGCAGCTATGTCGTGCCTGACGATACGCTGATGCAGTATCAGCTTGCGCCGGATATCCCGCAGGTACCGGAAGGCGGACGCGAACAGCGTCTGGCGTTACTGGTGACAGCTCAGGCCGATCCCTTAAATAAACAGGTAGCTTTAACGGACGCCGATGATGTTTTTACCCGTTCTTCCCTGCTGAATCTACAACATAAAACTCATTGTCTGTTGCCACCTGAAGGCCGTGAACCGCTGAAAGGCAGCCTGCGCAGCGTGCAATTTAACAGTGCCATTCTGGGCAATCTGCGGGAAATCACCCTTTATCAGTCGCCGGATGCCACACCGGACAGCACGTTATTGCTGGTTTTTGACGGTAAAACCTACCAGAAAAAATACCGGCTACATGAAGCCTTTGAGCGACTGACTGCCAGAGGCGACATCGCACCCCTGCGCATTGTGTTTATCGACAGCCTTGATGGTGAACGCCGCGGGCGCGAGCTTCCGCCCAATCCGGCGTTCAGCGATTTTATGGCGTACGAACTGATACCGTGGCTTCAACAGCAGGGCTTCACTTCGGTGGCGAACCACACCGTCATTGCGGGTTCCAGCTATGGCGGACTGGCGTCGGCATGGGTGGCAATGCGTTATCCGAAGATCTTTGGCAATGTGCTCAGCCTGTCAGGCTCTTACTGGTGGGCTCCGGAAGGCGAAAAACCGGAATGGTTAATTCGTGAGTATTCTGCCCGGCATACATTGCCGCTCAGGTTTTATCTGCAGGCGGGCCTGTTTGAAAACAAAGGGGAAGAAGGGGGTATTTTGGGTAATAACATCCATCTGCGAGACGCGTTGCGTGAAAAGGGTTATGAAGTGGTATTCCGCCCCTATGCCAGCGGTCACGACTATGCCGCCTGGTGCGAAGCGATGATCGACGGGGTCAGGCATTTGCAGAGGGGGATAAATTAATATAGCTGTCCAGATAACTATTCCACGCCGCTTATTTACCCTGTTAACTTAGATTTAGCATTTTCATTATGAATTAATAACGTGAATGTTAATACTCCTCAGGGGATCCGGTTTTTATTAAAATGTATTTTCCAGAGAACGGTGATGACCCTGTAAGTTATGAGATATTTCAATTGTTGCAGTTTGTGTCAGCCACTAAATAAGTATGGTTTTTCTACATTATCGGCAGATAATTGATATTGCGAGGTTCAGGGAGAGTAAAAAAAGGAGGGTGTTATGAATATAAGGATGAAGTAAGAGGGGCGTCTGGATGCCCAGTGGAGAAGTTATTCTCATAGCCAGGGTCGCTTTAGCCGGGGTTCTCAACAGGCGTAATTGTGAACTTAATATTTATAACAATGGTGTATAGGCAAGATGGTAGCGAGGATTTTTATTATTGTCATGATGTTAATGCCAGCTTTTTCGAGGGCAAGCGATAACCCTGAGGATTTAGAGTTAAATGGAAGTAAGTTTATTGTTTATGTAAAAGCTCTCTGTCCTTTAAATGATGAACAATGTGATGAGTTTGAGTATCACTCTATTAATAAGAAAAATAATTCCGAGTTAAGGTTGAAAGGAACGGGATGGTATAGCTCTACCGGGCGGTATTTAGGGTATATATTTAAGAATAAAACATATACATACACCCTAATACAGGTGCCTTCTGATGGAGATGACATAAATTCAAAATGTGGAGTACCCGTCAGATTAGAAGTTTTCCATAATGATAAATTTTTAACAGAAGATAAGTCTGTTTGCGATGAGTGAGATAACGCCATCGATTTCTATTATATCGATGGCGTCATTTATCAATAAGATCTTTCATCACAAACACTATAACCTGTTGTACCTGCAATATTATGGGGGCGCGTCATTTATGGTTGCGCATGTAAGTTGAACGGTAAAGTGTTTTTTTTGGCATGCAACTGCTGGATGTCATTTGTTTTTCGTTAGTCATTTTCATGTGTTCATTATTAGATATCCCAATCATCAATAAAGGCGTAGATCTATCATTGGGTTTGCTTATTGTAATTGGATGGTATTTTATATCATTCATTTCCCCTATGAAGATGGTTTACTTTTAAAACAAGCGTGCGAGTGGAAAACATACTCCTGTGAAAGGTTTTATACAATCAAATTATGGTTGAAAATAAGTATTTATATACTTCCCGAATAATTAATAAATTATCGAAATAATTGGCCTTATATGTATTTTAAAAATTAATTGATTTTAAAATGATAAAGACGCTGAATTGTCAGTGCTGATAAAACTCTTTGTCCATCCATGTAGCGGTTTGATGTGTGGTTGCCGATATTTTCAATAAGGAAGCCACCAGGAAAGGCTATACGATCGTTTGTTGCGGAACAGCGTCCCTGATACCGGGAAGGGCAGAAAAAACCTGATAAAAGGCTCTTTATGAGACAAAAATGGAGCCGCTGACTGACCAACAAAAAGCCACTTCTTGCGAAGTGGCTTAATCGTTTGAATTTCAAGCTAAAATTTGGTGGCCCTTGCTGGACTTGAACCAGCGACCAAGCGATTATGAGTCGCGTGCTCTAACCAACTGAGCTAAAGGGCCGAGGTGCGGGATTATACGGTAAACCCGGCTTACAGGTCTATATGTGTTCGGTTTGTATGCGCGTTTTGTGCACAGTTGTAGTCTGTTGTGTTCGCAGCATTTTTTTACCGATAAGTCCGGTAAATACATCTCAGGATAGAATAATGATTACAGATATTATTGCCGACGATCTTTTAGTTGTGTTCTGCGGCATCAATCCCGGTCTTTCGTCAGCCCATAAGGGCTATCCTTTTGCCAATGGCAGCAACCGTTTCTGGAAGGTTATCCATCAGGCTGGATTTACCGGCCGTCAGTTAATGCCGGAACAGTGGCAGCAGTTAAAGGATTTTGGTTGCGGTATCACGGCGCTGGTGGCGCGTCCGACGGTGGCAGCCAGTGAGTTAATGCGCGATGAATTGCGCGAAGGCGGCGAAGTGTTAAAAGAGAAGATCCTGCGCCATCAGCCACGGGCGTTAGCCATTTTAGGTAAGCAGGCATTCAGCCAGGCTTTTGGTATCAGCAAAGTGAGCTGGGGCCGTCAGCCGCTGAAAATGGGTCGCACTGAGGTCTGGGTGCTGCCGAATACCAGCGGACTGAACCGGGCGACACTGGATGAGCTGGTATCGGCATACCGTGAGCTATGCTTATCATTACAACGCGATTCATAATCCCGCAACGTCGTTCTGATGTTGGTTGAGATATAAAACCCTGATAAAGCGATCCATTTTAAAGGATCGTTTTGCTTTTAGGGTGTCAGTCAATTCATTCCACTTTTAAATCCGCTCCCCAACCCATGAAATCCCCACCCATACATTTGTATATTTAATGTAAGAGGAATGCTTCCCCCGTGTGAATGCCTCCAACTGAGCTAAAACTTATTCCATCACTTCATTCGGGGTGAGCAGCAGAGCAGTCGGGCAATGTGATTCTTCAGGAGCAGGAGATATGGCTAATGTTGAAACAGAAGAAAGGCAGGAGAATCTGGAGGAATGGTTCGAATTATTTTCAGGGCTACCGCTCCGGCATTCGGAAAGAGAAACAAGGTTAATCAGCTTTTGTGAAAAAAACCGTGTCAGCATTATGTCGGTGATGCCCTGGATCGTATCAGAGTTTGCTGAACACGGAGGGTTCTCCGGATTATTTCATTTTATTCATCTCCACGGAGGGCGAAAAATATACATGCCCAAAGAGGCAGAGAAGTTTTATCAGATTTACGGGGTTAATATTCCGCAAAATAAATATAACAGGATTTATAAAAAAATTGATTCTTCAGGATATCTGGATACGCCATCCAACTGGGGTGTGTTTATCGCCATTCGCCGCGCAGCAATGCAAGTGGCGATGAAAGAAGATATTCCGGCAAAGCTACTCACACAAACTTTTGGTATCACGATGAGAAGTATCCGGCTTATTAAATCACGCAACGCGTGTCTGTAAAGGAGGTAGAGGAAGTTAAGAGAAGGCAAAGACTACACACAATTATTTTCTCATTCATTTAAATATAAAAGGTAAATATTATGACTCAATATTCTGTCACTGTAGCAAACAACTCTGTAAATACCGGCGCAATTTGTATTTATCAAACGTCTCCGGATATCAGCGATCCTCGGGTGATGTCGCTGGCATGGTTCTCCAAAGTGGCACACCCAAAAACCAAAGTGCAGTTTGACTGGGGCATTGATTACAGTTTTGTTTGGGATGAAACCGGTGTGCTGATCCCCGGTGTGACATTCGATGCCTCTCAGACCCTTCCTGCCAGCCTGACGAGCAATAATCAGGTGACGCTGAGCTATTCCGCGGGGGCGTTCGAGTTCGAACAACAGACCACCGGCGGTAAGAACGGCACGTTGTATATCACCAATGACAGCAGTCTGCCGCTCAATCAGGCCTCGGTCGGGGTCGGTATGTCGGGTGCCGGTACCTTTGTGGTACAGGCGCAGCCGAACATCAACCTGACCTTTACACCGCATCCAACGTACTGGATCACTTTTGGTAACTATACGCCGGGCCAGGTGCTGGATGTTGGGCAGATCACCAATAAGCAACAGCTTGAGTTTGCGCCGAACACTTACAGCCTGAACGTTCAGCTGAAAAGTGATAATACCTGGAGCGTTGGCTGAGCCATTAATTTCATTTAAAGATGGGGTAGAATTATGATACTTATCGTATGTACTGATGATCCGGAACTGGAACATGTAGCGAGAGAAACATTGCGTCGTTATCCTGGTATCTATGGCGCAACCTATAAGATATTTCACTCTCAGCTAAGGGCACTGAGAAAAGATGAGAATTTGTTTATTATTTCTCATGGCGCATTCCAGGGTGATAATGACCGGCCAGTGATCGGTGATAAAGAAAAAGCATTTTATTTAAATGGTGATGCACTTTACCTGAACATCAAAGAGATTATTCCTGAGAATTATAAAGGGAATGTTTATATTGATGCCTGTGAGTCCGCAGACAGTACTGAAGACCTGCTTAGCTTCGCCGAAACATTTTATCTGGATTTTCATGCTGATCATCAGGCATCGAAAGTTCTGGGTATTACCGGCGTGAGTAATGATCTTATTCCATTACCTGACGACTCGAAATGGATTAATGTCGATCTGGAAAACAGCTAGCAGCAAATAGCAGCCATGATGGACTGTGTCAGTTACCTGTAATAAAAAAGCCCCGGCGTTTCTGCCGGGGCTTTCTGTTTGCGACTGGCAATCTGAAAACGATTAATCGTCCAGGAAGCTGCGCAGTACTTCGGAGCGGCTCGGGTGGCGCAGTTTACGCAACGCTTTCGCTTCGATCTGACGGATACGCTCACGGGTAACGTCGAACTGTTTGCCCACTTCTTCCAGCGTGTGGTCAGTGTTCATATCGATACCGAAACGCATACGCAGAACTTTCGCTTCACGTGCAGTCAGGCCAGCCAGAACGTCATGCGTTGCAGAACGCAGGCTTTCAGACGTCGCAGAATCCAGTGGCAGCTCGAGGGTGGTATCCTCGATGAAATCGCCCAGATGCGAATCTTCATCGTCGCCGATTGGCGTTTCCATGGAGATTGGCTCTTTGGCAATTTTCAGCACTTTGCGGATTTTGTCTTCCGGCATCAGCATACGTTCAGCCAGTTCTTCCGGCGTCGGTTCACGGCCCATCTCTTGCAGCATCTGACGGGAAATACGGTTGAGTTTGTTGATCGTCTCAATCATATGTACCGGGATACGGATGGTACGCGCCTGGTCGGCGATGGAGCGGGTGATAGCCTGACGGATCCACCAGGTCGCATAAGTTGAGAACTTATAACCACGGCGATATTCAAACTTATCAACGGCTTTCATCAGGCCGATGTTACCTTCCTGGATCAGGTCAAGGAACTGCAGACCACGGTTGGTGTATTTCTTGGCGATAGAAATAACCAGACGTAAGTTTGCTTCAACCATCTCTTTCTTCGCGCGACGGGCTTTCGCTTCGCCGATCGACATGCGACGGTTGATGTCTTTAACCTGTTCGATAGTCAGGCCGGTTTCTTCTTCGATCTGACGCAGTTTCATCAGGCCGCGTTGCACGTCTTCGGTGACTTCTTTCAGCTTCTCAGACCATGGTTTACCCATTGCCAGAGCGGCATCAAACCAGGTATCGCTGGTTTCGTTACCGGCGAACAGATTGACGAAGTTTTTCTTCGGCATTTTGCACTGTTCAACGCACACTTTCATGATCAGACGTTCCTGAGCACGAACGCGATCCATCATGGAACGCATGCTGTTAACCAGGAAATCGAACTGTTTTGGCACCAGACGGAACTGTTTGAACACATCGGACAGCTTCAGGATTTCTTCTGCTGCGCTCTTGTGACTACGGCCGTTTTTCTTGATGACCAGACGCGTCGCTTCATGCTGTTCACGCAGTTCGGTGAACTTCTGGCGAGCCAGTTCCGGATCGATGCTGTTGTCGTCTTCAGCGTCGTCGTCTTCATCTTCGTCTTCGTCGTCATCATTCTGCTCTTCAGTGGTCAGTTCAGAACCCACGTGAGTCGCAGTTGGTGCGATTTCTTCTTCGGCATTCGGGTCAACAAAACCGGTGATCAGGTCAGACAGACGTACTTCGCCTGCTTCCACACGGTCATATTGCTCTAACAAATAAGTGATAGCTTCAGGATATTCAGCAACGGAGCACTGGACCTGATTGATACCGTCTTCGATACGTTTGGCGATGTCGATTTCGCCTTCACGGGTCAGCAACTCAACGGTACCCATCTCGCGCATATACATACGCACAGGGTCGGTGGTACGGCCAATTTCGGATTCAACGCTGGAAAGCACCTGCGCCGCGGCTTCTGCAGCGTCTTCATCAGTATCAGGGCGGTTTTCGGCCAGCATCAAATCATCGGCGTCCGGTGCTTCTTCAAGTACCTGGATGCCCATGTCGTTAATCATCTGGATGATGTCTTCGATCTGGTCGGAATCGACGATATCTTCCGGCAGATGGTCATTGACCTCAGCATAGGTCAGATAGCCTTGCTCCTTACCACGGGTGACAAGTAGCTTAAGCTGTGACTGCGGGTTTTGCTCCATAAGACGGTATCCACACTTCAGAGTATTTGGGTTGGTGTCGGTCGGGTAACATCGCCAACAATAACGTTAGGGGCGTTTATTGTGCCGCGGCCCACCAGGGCGGCTCTGCGCAGGGCCGTGCCCCGCTTTTTATCGGCACTTAAGCCGTGTTTTCTGTTTTACCCGTCATACTTCGAGCCGTAGATGCGTTGGCCGCCTTCCTGCAACTCGAATCATTTGGGATAAATTATGTTCTTGTTATGAAATTTTAACTTTTTCTCGCTAACACCTGATTCAGGGAACTGACTTCGGTTCGTTCCTCGGGACTCAGGCCGTGCGTCCTGGCTTTGGCAATCAAGGTTTCTAGCCGCTGCTCTAAAATAGAGTCATACAGGCTGGCTAACGTGGCACGAAATTCCTCTTCGACCATGTCCTCTACGATCATGTGGTTCCATGTCGCCAGAGTTTCAAGCTGTTGGTAGAACTTATTGTCGCGATACAGCTCCAGTAACTGGCCTGTGGTCAGCCCCGGCTGGGCTAAGCAAGTGGTCACTAACTCGCTGAACAGATCCAATCCTGGTTGCTTCGCTTGCTCCAAACCTTGCAGCGAGGGTATAAGTGTAGCCAGTTGTGGATTTTGCACCAGTAACCCTATAAGTATACGCATGGTTGTGCGTTTTAGCTGGGGCGCCTGATAGACATTGCTACTTTCTGCCTGTTTAGGCATCAGCTTTTCCAACTGGCTGTCATCTAAAATGCCGAGCTTATTCCCTAACTGTTGACGCAAATACATCCGTAACGTTTCACCGGGAACCTGGCGGATCAGCGGCAATGCCAGCATGCTCAATTTGGTGCGCCCGTCAGGGCTGCTCAAATCAACCTGCGGCATCAGCGAATCAAACAGGAAAGTGGACAGCGGCATCGCCTGTTCCATCCGTTGTTCGAACGCTTCTTTGCCTTCTTTACGTACCAGCGTGTCCGGATCTTCGCCGTCGGGTAAAAACATAAATCGCAGCTGACGGCCATCATTGAGATACGGCAAGGCCGTTTCCAGTGCGCGCCATGCGGCTTCACGTCCCGCGCGGTCGCCGTCGTAACAACACACGACGTTATCCGTACTGCGGAACATCAGCTGAATATGATCGGCTGTCGTGGACGTGCCCAGTGAGGCAACGGCGTAATCAATGCCGAACTGCGCCAGAGCGACAACATCCATATACCCTTCAACCACCAGCAAACGCGCCGGTGTCGGGTGCTTTAACTGTGCTTCATACAGGCCATACAACTGGCGGCCTTTATGGAAAATTTCGGTTTCCGGTGAGTTGAGGTATTTCGGCGTACCGTCACCCAACACCCTGCCGCCAAAGGCAATCACGCGGCCACGTTTATCGCGGATCGGGAACATTACCCGTTCGCGGAAACGATCGTAGCTGCGGCCATTGTCATTGGTGACCAACATACCGGCATCGATCAGGGACGCTTTATCATCGGCATTTTTACCGAAACGCTTTAATGCGTTGTCCCAACCCGGTGGGGCGAAACCGATAGCGAAGTGATTGATGACGTCTTCACTCAAACCACGCCGGGCAAGATATTCCCGTGCGGGGGCACCTGCAGGCTGTTTAAGTGATTGCTGATAGAACTCGCTGAGCGGTGCCATCAACTGGTAGAGGCTTTGACGCTGATGACGCTCCATCTGGCTTGGACCGGTGCCTGCTTCATACGGCACTTCCAGACCCTGCATTGTCGCCAGTTCCTCAATGCTTTCGACAAACTCAAGTCTGTCATAGTTCATCAGGAAATCGACGGCATTGCCGTGGGCACCACAGCCGAAACAGTGATAAAACTGCTTATCGCCATTTACGGTAAATGAGGGTGTTTTCTCATGGTGGAAAGGGCAGCACGCGTGATAGTTTTTACCCTGTTTCTTGAGCTTTACCCGGGCGTCGATCAAATCGACGATATCGATGCGAGCCAGCAAGTCATTGATAAATACGCGCGGAATTCTCCCAGCCATAAGCCCCTTACTCACTAGCCTATAAACGAGAACAAGCCGCGCATTCCTTTCGGAAAGCACGGCCTTCGTATGCTACTACGCAGTCTGCGCGTTCTTAATATTGCAAATCACGCGATTTGGGGTTGCCCCCGAAGATTAATACAGACGAGTGCGGCGTGCGTTTTCGCGAGCCAGTTTCTTGGCGTGGCGTTTTACTGCAGATGCTTTAGCGCGTTTACGTTCGGTAGTCGGTTTTTCATAGAATTCACGACGACGAACTTCTGCCAGAACACCTGCTTTTTCGCAGGAACGCTTGAAGCGACGCAGAGCTACGTCGAACGGCTCGTTTTCACGTACTTTAATTACAGGCATGTGCCTCTCACCTCGATAAAATCGGTTTGTTTGCTGATGTTGTACCAGCACATTTCAAAATGGTGCGGAATTTTACTCCAATTCGCGTCGTCTTGTAAAGCATAACGGCAAATTGAAACAGGCGCTATCTGCAACCCTTCTGCAACATTGTGCGCTCGCTTTTGCGTCGGGCGGCGATTATATACCAATCAATCGAAATTGCTCGACATTAATTGGCCCGGGAACCAAGGAATTCCCACTCCGGTGCAGCACGCGCCGAGGCTTGTGTGCTAAACTGCGCGCCGCGAGTTAGCGCGAAAACATGATGGATAGAGTGATGCGAGTACTGGGTATTGAAACGTCCTGCGATGAAACCGGAATTGCAGTTTATGACAGCGAAGCCGGTTTATTAGCCAACCAACTGTATAGTCAGGTAAAACTGCATGCAGATTACGGCGGTGTGGTGCCTGAACTGGCATCGCGTGATCACGTGCGTAAAACAGTACCCTTGATTCAGGCCGCGCTGAAAGAAGCCGGGCTGACCGCTCAGGACATCGATGGCGTGGCGTATACCGCCGGTCCTGGTCTGGTTGGCGCATTGCTGGTGGGCGCAACCATCGGCCGGTCGTTAGCTTTTGCCTGGGATGTGCCTGCGGTGCCGGTGCATCATATGGAAGGCCACTTACTGGCTCCGATGCTGGAAGATAATCCGCCAGATTTCCCGTTTGTCGCGCTGCTGGTCTCCGGTGGGCATACGCAGTTAATCAGCGTTACCGGCATTGGTGAATACACCTTGCTTGGGGAGTCGATTGATGACGCCGCTGGTGAAGCCTTTGATAAGACAGCGAAATTATTGGGTCTGGATTATCCCGGTGGTCCGTTGCTGTCAAAAATGGCCGCTCAGGGCGTAGCAGGACGTTTTACCTTCCCGCGTCCGATGACAGACCGTCCGGGGCTGGATTTTAGTTTCTCCGGCCTTAAAACGTTTGCAGCCAATACCATTCGTGGCAATGACAGCGACCCGCAGACGCATGCCGACATTGCCCGCGCTTTTGAAGATGCGGTGGTGGATACGCTGGCGATTAAATGCAAACGCGCACTGGATCAGACGGGTTTTAAACAGCTGGTGATGGCCGGTGGCGTCAGCGCCAATCGCACATTACGCGCCAAACTGGCGGAAGTGATGGCGAAACGAGGCGGTCAGGTATTTTATGCGCGTCCTGAATTTTGTACCGATAACGGCGCGATGATCGCCTATGCGGGCATGGTGCGGTTGAAAAGTGGTGGCACCCCTGAACTGGGTGTGACAGTACGTCCGCGCTGGCCTCTGGCGGAGCTTCCGCCAGTTTGAGTCAGGCTTCCGCCAGTCTGAGCGGGGCTGCGACTGCGTTGCTGCGTCGACCCGAAATGCTCACATACTTGAGTATGCTGCGCTTTCAGGTCTCCTGACGCCTTGTCTCGCTCCCGCTCAGCCAGGCTGGCTGAGTTAAAAAACCAATAAAAAACGACCCACCTGAGGTCGTTTTTTTATGTCTGAAATCTGACGTTATCCGCTATTCGGTCTTATCTTCTTTCGCCGCTTTACGTTTCTTCTTCAGTTTGTCCCAGATTTTTCCTTCCTGCCCACGCCACAGACGCTGAATATTGTCGTGATGGCGTAACAGGATCAGACAGGAAAGCATGGCGACCGGGAAGGTGAACTCCGGTTTGAACCACCAGACATAAAATGGCGCAATCAGCGCGCTGACAATCGCGCCCAGCGAAGAGTAACCGCTGAGCAGCACGGTCAGCAGCCATGTACCGGTCATCAGGCCGGTTAAGTCCCAGCCGATAGGGGCGATGGCACCGAACGCGGTAGCGACGCCTTTGCCGCCTTTAAAGCGGAAAAAGACCGGATAGATGTGACCGAGACACGCCGCGATGGCCGTCAGGCCAAGGTACATCGGCGGGATGTTCAGGCGATACGCCAGCCAGACCGGCAGCATACCTTTGAGCACATCGAAAATCAGAACGGCCGCTGCGGCCAGCCGGCCACCCAGACGCAAAACGTTAGTGGCACCAGGGTTACCGGACCCCGCGGTGCGCGGATCAGGTAAGCGGGCTACCCGGCAGACCAGAATCGCACTGGAAATCGAGCCGCAAAGGTAGGCGAAAATAATCATTCCAAGCGCGGTAGCACTCATAAAGCCGTTCCGTCTAATAAGGGTCGTTTTAATCGCAACATCCATGGATAATACGCATTTTCTGCTGGAAGTGGTATCCGGCTGGGCCAAAAACAGAGAATCGCGTGATGGATATCGTATTTATTGAGCAACTAAATGTAATCACCACCATTGGCGCTTACGAGTGGGAACAGACCATTAAACAGAAACTGGTATTCGATATCGAAATGGCCTGGGATAACCGTAAGTCCGCTGCCAGCGACGATGTGAATGACTGTTTAAGCTATGCTGACGTCAGTGATGCAGTGATTGAACACGTCGCCTCACAGAACTTCGCGCTGGTGGAACGCGTCGCTGAAGAGGTCGCCACGCTGCTTCTCAGCCGTTTTAATTCGCCATGGGTACGCATCAAACTCAGCAAACCGGGCGCTGTGGCGCAGGCGGCAAATGTGGGTGTGATCATCGAGCGTGGAAAACGTTTTTAATCCTGTGATGGATACAATTTAGAAAATGCTTGTCTATTTAATGTCATAAAGAAGCGTTAAAAAGGAAAGTCCGGATTTTCGGCCTTTCTTTAACGGAGCGGCTATGTGGGATGCCGCTTTTTTGTTGTCTTTATTTTGAGCATGTTTTCCCATCAGCGGATATTTAACAGGGTAGGGTGCGGTAATGATTGTTGAAAGTCATTCTTTACTTGTTGCGGCTATTTTAGGGGTGGTTGAGGGGCTGACAGAGTTTTTGCCAGTCTCTTCTACGGGGCATCTGATCATTGCGGGCAATCTCCTGGGCTTCACCGGAGATACCTCAAAATCATTTGAAGTGGTCATTCAGTTAGGATCGATTCTGGCTGTGGTGGTGATGTTCTGGCGTCGTCTGTTCAGCATGATTGGCCTGCATTTTGGCAAGCCGCCGGTGCATGAAGGAACAGGTTCCCGCCGGTTGAATTTACTGCATATTATTCTGGGAATGATCCCGGCCACCGTCATCGGCTTGCTGTTTCATTCGCAAATTAAGTCGTTGTTTGAACCAAAGTTTGTGATGTATTCGCTGGTGGTCGGCGGGGTGTTACTGATTGCCGCTGAGCTGCTGAAGCCGAAGAAACCGCGTGCCGAGGGGCTGGATGATATCAGCTACCTGCAGGCGTTTATGATCGGTGTGTTCCAGTGTCTGGCGCTCTGGCCGGGATTTTCCCGTTCAGGCGCCACCATCAGTGGCGGGATGTTAATGGGGATCAGCCGTTTTGCCGCGTCTGAATTCTCCTTCCTGCTGGCCGTGCCGATGATGATGGGTGCCACAGCGCTGGACTTATACAAGAGCTACAGCTTCCTGACGCTGGCTGATTTGCCGATGTTCGCCACCGGTTTTATCTCCGCGTTTTTTGTCGCGCTGATTGCCATTAAAACCTTCCTGGCGGTGATTAAACGCATTTCGTTTATCCCGTTTGCGATTTACCGCTTCTTCGTGGCGATCGCCGTCTATGTGGTGTTTATCGCCTGACAGGTGTTTCCTGATGCGATAAAAAAGCCCCGCCGGCGAATGACCGTGCGGGGCTTTTTTGATCAGGCAAACGTCAGCGTTAAATCGCCACGTCCTGTTTCTGTTTCCAGTCGGCGAGTGCCTGAATGCGGCGTTTCTTCAGTTCATCGCGGATAGCGATGCCCTGGAAACCGTCATCCAGCACTTCTTTATTGCCGATGCTGTTCGCCACCTCAAAGGCTTCCCGCAGATAATCGCCCTGCGGATAGGGATTATTTTCAAAGGTGGTGCGCCCGCGCGCATCGGCTTCGCTGGTCATGATCATCTGTTCAAGGCGCTGCGGTTTGCGCCAGACATCAATGGTATCAAACAGCTTTAACAGGGTTTCTGGGCGCAGTTTATTGACGGTGTGGATCAGGTCATGGAACTCCGCCACCAGTTTCGCTAAATCGCGGATATGCGTCGGTACTTTCAGACGCTGGCAGATATTTTCCACCAGTTTCACGCCCGCCGGGCCGTGGCCGTGATGGGCAGGCCAGAATTGCGGCGGCGTCAGCGCCTTACCCAAATCATGACAAAGCGCCGAAAAACGCACATCCACATCGGGCGTCAGCGTACTGGCAATTTTCAGCGTCATCAGCGTATGGACACCGGTATCAATTTCCGGGTGCCATTTCTCCGGCGCAGGCACGCCAAATAATGCATCGATTTCAGGGAACAAGACTTTCAGGGCACCGCAGTCGCGCAGCACCTGGAAAAAGACCTGAGGATCCTGCGTCTGCAACGCCTTCTCGGTTTCTTTCCATACGCGCTCCGGCGTCAGGGCTTCGAGTTCACCGCTTTCCGCCATCTGCTGCATCAGCGTCCGGGTTTCCGGCGCGACCGTGAAACCTAAATGTGCGAAGCGGGCAGCAAAACGGGCAACGCGCAGCACGCGCAGGGGATCTTCGCCGAACGCATCGGAAACGTGACGTAACAGGCGTTGTTCGATATCGCGCTGTCCGTGATACGGGTCGACAAGTTCGCCGTCTTTGCTGCGGGCGATGGCATTGATGGTCAGATCACGGCGCATCAGATCTTGTTCCAGCGTGACATCCGGCGCGGCGTAACAGGTAAAACCGTTGTAACCGGAACCTGATTTGCGCTCGGTACGCGCCAGGGCATATTCATCGCGGGTACGGGGATGCAGGAAAACCGGGAAATCTTTGCCGACCTGCTGATAGCCGTTTTCCAGCATGTATTCAGGCGTCGCGCCCACCACCACCCAATCGTGTTCAGACACAGGCAGGTTTAATAAACTGTCTCGGACTGCGCCGCCGACCAGGTAAATCTCCACGCGATAACTCCTGAAATTAGCCAAGGGACTCTGTTTTCATCATAGCAAAGTTGCGCTGAAGATTTCCCGATTGATGGAAACACGAAAAGGCACCGAAGTGCCTTAGGGTATGATTCAGGAGGGTGAACTTCAGCTCATCCAGCGATCTTTTTTCCTGCGACGCGGAACCAGATGTGGCAATAGCAGACCCAGAACCAGACCGACGCCTGCCACACCGCCACCATACATAAACCATTGCAAAATAATGGTTCTTTGCTTGTCATCAAGCTGAACGTTCACGGCGTCGACTTTCTTTTTGGCCACGATCAGCTGGTTTTTCAGGTCCTGATTTTCTTTTTTCAGGCCGTTGATGATGCCGTCACTGGAAGAGACTTTGCCCTGCATTTCTGCCGTGCGCTGGTTCCAGCTGGAATCGATATTGGTCAGCTTGTCGGTCAGCGTTTTCACCTGTTGTTCCAGATCCGGAACGCGGGTACGCAGGCTCGGCACATTGCTTAACTGATCAAGCGGGATCCAGGCGGTTTTCCCTTTTGAGTCAATGATTTCACCGTATTTCGTGCTGTCGTTAACACTGCGCAGGGTCACTTCTTCACCGGCATTCAGGGTGCCAACAATGCGATACTGATTACCCGGACCGCTGTGGATATAGGTGATCAAATCGTCGGAGATATAGCGCTTCTCATCAGCGTGAGCGCCCCATGTGATGCTTAAACCAAGCAAAGCGAAACCAATTAGGCGTAATTTCTGCATTATTTCATCGTTTCTTTGTGAATGAGGGAACGTGAAGTGTGGATCCGTTTTATCAGGATACGTCTTCTGGCAACCGCCTCTGTCCGGCCATTGCACTCATATAGGTACTAAAAGTTCGGAGACCGATAGTAAGGGCAACAGTGTGACGACGCAATGTATAAACCGGAATGAGAACTATCTTACAATCCCGCAACATGCGGCTTGCGCGCTGTGCTTATGATAGAATTACAGCGACGCGTTAATCCCTTTTGGCAGCAAAGAATCGGTGTGAAGACTCATATGACCGTAGAAATAGAATTAAAATTTATCGCCACCCCGGCGGCAATCGCCGAATTACCTTCGCAACTCGCTGGATTTAACAGCGAGCACACCGCGCCTTCGAAACTGACCAACATCTATTTTGAGACTGCGGATAACTATTTACGTTCCCACGACATCGGTCTGCGTATCCGTGGTTTTGACGATCAATATGAAATGACCATCAAAACCGGCGGCAAAGTGGTGGGTGGCCTGCATCAGCGTCCGGAATATAACGTTGAGCTGAAAAAGCCGGTGCTGAAACTCAGCGCGTTCCCGAAAGATATCTGGCCGGAAGGCTGCAAGCCTGCCGCGTTACAGAAAGAACTCTCACCGCTGTTCCGCACGGATTTCACCCGCGAGAAGTGGGTGATCACTTACGGTGAAAGCGAGATTGAACTGGGGTTAGATCAGGGCGAAGTGGTCGCCGGTGAACTGACCGAAGCGCTGGCCGAAATCGAGCTTGAGCTGAAAAAAGGCAACACCGCCGATTTGCTGGCGCTGGCGGCTGAAATAGGTGCTCATGGTGGTTTGCGTCAGGGCGGATTCAGCAAAGCGGCCCGCGGCTATCATCTGGCGAAGGGCAATCCTGCGCGCGAAATCAAACCGCTGCCGGTGTTTAAAGCGCAGCCGAAAGCCACGGTTGAACAGGCCATGTCTGCGATGTTCGAACTGGCATTGGATCACTGGCAATATCACGAAGAATTATGGGTGCGGGGCGATAAAACGGCGCGTCTGACGGTGTTGCAGGCGGTAGAAACCGTGCGTCAGGTTCTGGTGCTGTTCGGCGGGCTGGTGCCGCGTAAAGCGTCTTCTGAACTGCGTACCTTGCTGACCGATCTGGTGCCGGTGCTGGAACAGAAATCTGCGGATGCGCAGGAAATTTGTTACAGCGCGGCGTATCTGAAATGCAAGTTAGTGCTTACTTCATGGCTGGCAACGTCAGGCTGGACGCCGTTCATTGACGACAAATCGGCGAAAAAACTGGAAGGTTCCTTCAAGCGTTTCGCTGACATCATGCTGGGCCGTACTGCCGCTGATCTGAAAGATGCCTTCTCGCAGCCGCTGACCGAAGAAGGTTATCGTGACCAACTGGCACGCCTGAAACGTCAGATCATTACCTTCCATCTGCTGGCCGGTGCTTATCCGGACAAAGATGTCGCGACCTATATCGCGGGCTGGGTCGATCTGCAGCAGGCTATCGTCCAGCAGCAACACGCCTGGGAGGATTCGGCCCGTTCTCACGCCGTGATGATGGACGCCTTCTGGTTAAACGGACAACCTCGTTAATTGACTGATAAGCCTGGGCAAATTGCCCGGGCTTTTTTTTGCAAGGAATCTGACTTCATGTTGCCACTTTCTCCTGTTTTGCAAAGCCATGCGCAGAGTTTGCCTGAACGCTGGCGTGAACATCCTGAAAACCTGCCCCTGCCCGACGACAGCCAACTGGCGGTGCTGAGCAGCAGTGAATTCGTGACGGACAGTGTGCTGGCGTTCCCGCAGTGGTGGCATGAAATCGACCAAAATCCTCCTCAGGCGCAGGAGTGGCAACTTTACCGTCAGTGGCTGGATGAATCGCTGTCACAAGTGACCGACGAAGCCGGGCTGATGAAGGCGTTGCGCCTGTTCCGCCGCCGCATTCTGACCCGGATTGCCTGGTCGCAGTCGGCGCAAACCAGCGAAGCCAAAGACACCTTGCACCAGCTGAGTGAACTGGCAGAATTGCTGATCGTCAGCGCCCGCGACTGGCTGTATGCCGCCTGCTGTCGCGAGTTCGGCACGCCGGTGAATGCGGCGGGCGAAGAGCAGAGAATGCTGATCCTCGGGATGGGCAAACTCGGCGGCGGCGAACTGAATTTCTCTTCCGATATCGACCTGATTTTTGCCTATCCGGAAAATGGCCAGACCCGTGGCGGGCGTCGTGAACTCGACAATGCCCAGTTTTTCACCCGTCTTGGCCAGCGGCTGATCAAAGCACTGGATCAGCCGACGATTGACGGATTTGTCTATCGCGTGGACATGCGTTTGCGTCCGTTTGGCGACAGCGGTCCGCTGGTGATGAGTTTCCCGGCGCTGGAAGATTATTATCAGGAGCAGGGACGCGACTGGGAGCGTTACGCGATGGTGAAGGCGCGGCTGATGGGCGGCGCGGAAGATCCCGCCAGTCAGGAACTGCGCAAAATGCTGAAGCCTTTTGTTTTCCGTCGCTATATCGATTTCAGCGTGATCCAGTCCCTGCGCAACATGAAAGGCATGATCGCCCGTGAGGTGCGCCGCCGTGGTCTGAAGGACAACATCAAACTCGGCGCGGGCGGCATCCGCGAAATCGAATTTATCGTGCAGGTATTCCAGCTGATCCGGGGTGGCCGTGAACCGGCATTGCAGCAACGCGCTTTATTGCCGACGTTGCAGGCGCTGGAAAATCTGGGGTTGTTGCCGGTTGAACAGGTGTTGCAGCTGCGCACCAGTTATCTGTTCCTGCGTCGTCTGGAAAATCTGTTGCAGGCCATCGCAGACGAACAAACCCAAACCTTGCCCTCGGATGAACTCAATCAGGCGCGGCTGGCGTGGGGAATGAATTATGACGACTGGCCGCAACTGCTGGATGCCGTCAATGCGCATATGCAGGCGGTACGTGCGGTGTTTAACGATCTGATTGGTGATGACACGCCGGACGCCGAAGACGATGCGCAGCTTTCCCAGTTCAGCAGTCTCTGGATTGATGCGCTGGAACCAGCCGAGCTGGCACCGCTGGTGCCGCAACTGGATGAAAATGCGCTGCGGCATGTTTTACAGCAGATTGGCGATTTCCGTCGTGATGTGGATAAACGCACTATCGGGCCGCGTGGCCGCGAGCAGCTGGATTTGCTGATGCCGCGGTTGCTGGCGCAGGTCTGCACCTATAAAAATGCCGACGTCACGTTGCAACGTCTGATGCAGTTGCTGCTGAATATCGTCACGCGCACCACCTATATCGAGCTGCTGGTGGAATATCCCGGCGCGCTCAAACAGCTCATTCGCCTCTGTGCGGCCTCGCCGATGGTCGCCAGTCAGCTTGCCCGGCATCCTTTATTGCTGGATGAATTACTGGATCCGCGCACGCTTTATCAGCCGGTTGAACTGACCGCCTACCGCGACGAACTGCGTCAGTATCTGATGCGGGTGCCGACGGAAGACGAAGAGCAGCAGCTGGAAGCCGTGCGTCAGTTCAAACAGGCGCAGCATCTGCGTATCGCCGCCGGGGATATTTCCGGCGCGCTGCCGGTGATGAAAGTCAGCGATCACTTAACCTATCTCGCGGAGGCCATTCTTGACGTGGTGGTGCAGCAGGCGTGGGAACAGATGGTCGCGAAATACGGCCAGCCGACGCATCTTCAGCAGCGTGAAGGGCGGGGTTTTGCGGTGATTGGTTACGGCAAGCTCGGTGGCTGGGAACTGGGTTACAGTTCCGATCTGGATCTGGTGTTCCTGCTCGACTGTGCGCCGGAAGTCATGACCGACGGCGAGCGCGTCATCGACGGGCGTCAGTTCTACCTGCGGCTGGCGCAGCGCATTATGCATTTATTCAGCACCCGTACCGCGTCAGGCATTCTTTATGAAGTTGATCCGCGTCTGCGGCCTTCCGGTGCTTCCGGCATGCTGGTCAGCACCATCGAAGCCTTTGCCGATTATCAGGCCAATGAAGCCTGGACCTGGGAACATCAGGCGCTGGTGCGCGCGCGCGTGGTCTACGGCGATCCGCAACTGACGCAGCAATTTAACGCCACGCGGCGGGATATTCTCTGCCGCCAGCGCGACGGTGACGGGTTGCGTAAGGAAGTCCGCGAAATGCGCGAAAAAATGTATGCGCATCTGGGCAGTAAAAAAGCCGACGAGTTTGACCTGAAAGCCGATCCCGGTGGCATCACCGATATTGAATTCATTGCACAATATCTGGTCTTACGCTTCGCGCACGACGAGCCTAAGCTGACACGCTGGTCGGATAACGTGCGGATTTTCGAGCTGATGGCGCAATACGATATTATGCCGGAAGAGGAAGCACGCCATCTGACGCAGGCTTACGTGACGCTGCGCGATGAGATCCATCATCTGGCGTTGCAGGAACACAGCGGCAAAGTGGCCGCCGACAGTTTTGCCACCGAGCGTGCGCAAATCCGCGCCAGCTGGGCCAACTGGCTGGGCTGAGGGTTTTTATTCGGGTAACAGGCGCTTGTGATATCATCCGGCGCAATGTATTTACCCGATTTGATTGATCTGTTTTGGAGTCTTGGGATGAAAGTGACTTTGCCTGATTTTCACCGCGCCGGTGTGCTGGTGGTGGGTGACGTAATGTTAGACCGCTACTGGTATGGCCCGACCAACCGCATTTCGCCGGAAGCGCCGGTGCCGGTCGTGAAGGTCAACACCATCGAGGAACGTCCCGGCGGTGCCGCTAACGTGGCGATGAACATTTCGTCTCTCGGTGCTTCTTCGCGTCTGATCGGTCTGACCGGTGTGGACGATGCCGCCCGCGCCCTGAGCGAGCGTCTGGCGGAAGTGAAAGTAAACTGCGATTTCGTGGCCTTATCCACGCATCCGACCATCACCAAACTGCGTATTTTGTCCCGCAACCAGCAACTGATCCGCCTCGACTTTGAAGAAGGTTTTGAAGGCGTCGATCTCCAGCCGATGCTGACTAAAATCGAGCAGGCGTTGCCGCAAAGTGGTGCGCTGGTGCTGTCTGACTACGCCAAAGGCGCGCTGACAGAAGTACAGAAAATGATCCAGCTGGCGAGAAAAGCCGGTGTGCCGGTGCTGGTCGATCCGAAAGGCTCGGATTTCGAACGTTATCGTGGTGCGACCTTACTGACGCCGAACCTGTCCGAATTTGAAGCCGTTGTGGGCCGTTGCAAAAACGAAGAAGAAATCGTGACGCGCGGTATGCAGCTGATTGCTGATTTTGAGCTTTCCGCCTTGCTGGTGACCCGTTCCGAACACGGTATGACCTTGTTGCAGCCGGGCAAAGCGCCATTCCATATGCCGACGCAGGCGCAGGAAGTGTATGACGTGACCGGGGCCGGTGACACCGTGATCGGTACGCTGGCCGCCGCGCTGGCTGCCGGTAATACGCTGGAAGAGTCTTGTTTCCTGGCCAACGCCGCCGCCGGTGTGGTCGTCGGTAAACTCGGGACTTCTACCGTTTCTCCGGTTGAACTGGAAAATGCCATCGGCGGGCGTTCAGACGTCGGTTTTGGCGTGATGAATGAAGAACAGTTGAAAGCCGCTGTGGCGATGGCACGTCAGCGCGGCGAGAAAGTCGTGATGACCAACGGCATCTTCGACATTTTGCATGCCGGACACGTCTCGTATCTGGCGAATGCGCGCAAACTCGGCGACCGTCTGATCGTGGCCGTTAACAGTGATGCGTCAACCAAACGTCTGAAAGGCGAAACCCGCCCGGTGAATGCGCTGCAAAACCGCATGATCGTGCTGGGCGCGCTGGGCGCGGTCGACTGGGTGGTCTCCTTTGAAGAAGATACCCCGCAGCGTCTGATCGCCGGGATCTTGCCGGATCTGCTGGTGAAAGGCGGCGACTACAAGCCTGAACAGATTGCCGGTTGTCAGGAAGTCTGGGCGAATGGCGGCGAAGTGCGTGTGCTGAATTTTGAAGATGGCTTATCCACCACCAAAATCATCAATCAGATTAAATCGCAGGACTGATTTCCTCCGGGTGAATCATGTCATTTGTACCGAAGGGCTTATCTGATAAGCCCTTTTCTTTTTGATTTTTCTAACATTAACGCTAAATGGACGTGACGCCCTCGTGAGCGGATTAAAACAGGAACTGAGTCTGGCGCAGGGCGTCGGGCTGCTTTCAACCTCATTACTGGGGACCGGTGTTTTCGCGGTGCCTGCACTGGCGGCGCAACTGGCGCAAAACGACAGTCTGTGGGCGTGGCCGGTGCTGATCCTGCTGGTGTTTCCTATCGCCATCGGTTTTGCGGCGCTTGGACGGCACTTCCCGAGTGCGGGCGGTGCGGCGCATTTCGTGGGTAAAGCGTTCGGGCCGCATATGGCGCGGGTCACCGGCTGGTTATTTCTGTCGGTGATCCCGGTCGGCTTGCCCGCCGCGTTGCATATCGCTGCCGGTTTCTGGCAGGCGGCTTTCGGCTGGAGCAGTGAAAACCTGCTGCTGGTGCAACTCGGTACGCTGTTCGTCATCTGGTTCCTTGGCACGCGCAGTGCCGGTTCCAGCGCCAATATTCAGACAGTCATTGCCTTGCTGGTGGTCGCGCTGGTGGTGGCGATCTGGTGGAAAGGCGATATTTCTCTGCCGGAAATTCCGCTGCCCGCCGTGCGTGACGTTTCGCCCTCGAACCTGTTTGACGCACTGGCGGTGATGTTCTGGTGTTTTGTCGGGCTGGAAGCCTTTGCGCATCTGGCGACAGAATTCCGCAATCCGGAACGTGATTTTCCGCGTGCCTTGCTGATCGGCATGCTGGTGGCGGGGGCGGTGTACTGGGGCTGTACCGTGGCGGTGCTGAAATTCCACGCGTGGGGAGAAGGGCGCGAAGCCGGGGCGTCACTGCCGGGGATCGTCGTGCAGCTTTTCGGGCAAAAAGCACTGTGGGTTGCCTGCATCATTGGTTATCTGGCGTGTTTTGCCAGCGTCAATATTTACACCCAGAGTTTCGCCCGCCTGGTGTGGTCGCAGGCTCAGTTGAAACCAAAAAGTAAACTGGCGCAACTCTCGGCCCAGCAGGTGCCGGTGGCGGCGCTGAATCTGGTGGTGGGGTGCTGCGCCTTGTTTACGTTGCTGATTTACTGGCTGCATTTACCGCTCGGTGCATTGATCACTTACGCCAACGGCATTTTCATTCTGATCTACCTGCTGTGCATGCTGGCAGGGACGAGGATCCTGACGGGACGGGCAAAATGGATGGCAATGCTGGGCGCAGTATTGTGCTGTGGATTGCTGGCCATGGTCGGCTGGAAGGCTCTGTACGCCGTGCTGGTGTTTGCCGGATTGTGGCTGTTACTGCCGCGCACCAGAACGGTACTGCGCGCGCAATAACGCGGGCCGTATACAGGATCACAGACAGCAAAAAGGCCTGCTCAGCAGGCCTTTTCTGTATCCGCTGCCAGGAGAACTCAGGCCGGATCTTGCGGTTTTTCCGCGTCAGCCGGTTTGGCTTCCAGCGCGGCCAGACGTTGTTCCATCACAGCCAGTTTTTCACGGGTACGCAGTAAAACCTGGGTCTGAACGTCAAACTCTTCGCGATTGACTAAATCCATCCGGCTGAACTGCGCCTGCAATACCTGACGGATTTTCTTTTCGGCATCTTCACCAAACTCACGGATCCCTTTAGGCATAGACTCGTGAACCTGGCGGGCAATTTGTTCAATTTTTTTCGGGTCAATCATGTTATTTCCTTTTCTCGAAGGAGGTGCTTTTCCTTAGTGTAATCGCTGACGCGCTTTCTATAAACCTTCAGGGGCACTAATTGGCCAAACCACAGGATTGCTCTGCTCATTTATTGGCGCTATAGTTGCTTTGCTTATTCTCAGGGCGGGGTGAAAGTCCCCACCGGCGGTAAACCACGGAATATCGGAAGGATCACAATCCCTTCTATGTGGAAGCCCGCGAGCGCTCAATCCTTCGGGGTTAGAGGTCAGCAGATCCGGTGTAATTCCGGGGCCGACGGTTAAAGTCCGGATGGGAGAGAGTAACGATTCAAGTCGGGCATAGATTGCCCGCTGCGTTATTTTTTATAACTGTAGCACGCCGTCTGGCTGCCGCAGCTAGCCTCCTCAAGACGCCCTGATTCTGGTAATCCACATACAGAACATGAGGTTATTTTTACCATGAATCAGACCCTACTTTCCGAATTCGGTACATCTGCTGAACGTGTTGAGCGTGCGCTTGACGCCATGCGTAACGGCGTGGGTGTGTTGGTGCTGGATGACGAAGATCGTGAAAACGAAGGCGATTTAATCTTTGCCGCAGAAAACATGACCGTTGAGCAAATGGCGCTGACCATTCGTCACGGCAGCGGCATTGTGTGCCTGACCATGAACGAAGACAGCCGTAAACAGCTGGACCTGCCGATGATGGTAGAGAACAACTCCAGCCCGTTCCAGACACCATTCACCGTGACCATTGAAGCGGTAGAAGGCGTGACCACCGGCGTGTCTGCCGCTGATCGTATCACCACCATCCGCGCGGCAATCAAAGAGGGTGCAAAACCTTCCGATCTGAACCGTCCGGGGCATATTTTCCCGCTGCGTGCGCAGGCCGGTGGCGTGCTGACCCGTGGCGGTCACACAGAAGCTTCCGTCGATCTGGCAACACTGGCGGGCCTGCGGCCTTTCGGTGTGCTGTGCGAACTGACCAATGACGATGGCACCATGGCACATGCGCCGGAAGTGGTCGTTTTTGCCCGTGAGCATAAGATGCCGGTCGTGACCATCGCCGATCTGGTGGCATACCGTCAGGCGCAAACCCGTCAGGCTAGCTGAATGACCGGTTGGGCATAACAGAAAGGTCGCTGATGCGGCCTTTTTGCTTTTTATCGCCTGTTATTGCCGGAATTTGTCTTTGCAAAAAAAACCTCTCCCGCCTTCATTGATTTGCTTCATCAAATTTACTGAACATCTCCTTCACGGTTATCCGGCTGTCACCGCCCGTCAAAAAGAGTACCGTAATCACATCACGCGGCAGGTGGTTAACCGGCACGCTCACTTTTATTTTGCGGTAAGGAATTCATGATGACGACTCAACGTATGCCCGCACTTTTCTTAGGCCACGGCAGCCCGATGAACGTGCTGGAAGACAATATTTACACCCGTGCCTGGCATACGCTGGGCGAAACATTGCCACGGCCAAAAGCGATTCTGGCAGTATCCGCGCACTGGTTTACCCGCGGTACGGCGGTCACAGCAATGGAAAATCCGCGCACCATTCATGACTTTGGTGGCTTCCCGCAGGCGCTGTTTGATAAACGTTATCCGGCACCGGGTTCCCCGGCTCTGGCCAAACGGGTTCAGGAATTGCTCAGCCCGGTGAATGTGATGGCTGACACCAGCGAGTGGGGTTTTGATCACGGGACCTGGGGTGTGTTGATCAAGATGTATCCGGATGCCGATATTCCGGTGATCCAGCTGAGTATTGATGGCACACAGCCGGCGGAATACCACTATGAATTAGGCCGGAAACTCGCGGCCCTGCGTGACGAAGGCGTGATGATTGTCGCCAGCGGTAACGTGGTGCATAACCTGCGCATGGTGAAATGGGGCGGCGACGCGGATGCTTATCCGTGGGCGACATCTTTCGAGACGTTTGTGAAAGAGAATCTGACCTGGAAGGGTGAGGCGAAAGACCATCCGCTGGTGAAATTTATGGAACATGACGGCGGCGCGTTATCGAATCCGTCGCCGGATCACTATCTGCCCTTGTTGTATGTTTTAGGTGCGTGGGATGGTGCCGAGCCGGTCACACAGCCAACGGACGGGATCGTGATGGGATCGCTGTCGATGCTGTCGGTTCAGATAGGGTAATCCGGAAATAAAAAGGATAATGAAAGCTCTCATTATCCTTTTTTAGTTTTTTTATCCGACAATAGTATGCGGATAGAAACGTGACAGATCCTGCGTGATCAGCGCCTTATCTTCACGGATGCCGATGCCGCAAGGCTGATCGTTGACCAGCCAGCTGCCGATCAGGGTGTAACTGCCTTCAAACACCGGCAGCGGTTGGAACTGCTGCACGATCATGCCTTCCGCGCCATACGGGCCATCCACACGGGCCACTTCCTGACCTTTTTCGATGACCTTAATGTTCGCGCCTTCGCGTGAGAACAGCGGTTTCACGACGTAGTGATCCAGCTCCGGATGCGGATCTTCGGCGAAATATGCCGGTAACAGATTCGGATGATCCGGGAACATTTCCCACAACAGCGGCAGCAAGGCTTTGTTCGACAGAATGGCTTTCCAGGCTGGTTCCAGCCAGCGAACACCGGCATCTTCCAGCTTGGTGGCGAACACTTCGCGGAACATGAATTCCCACGGATAGAGTTTGAACAGATTCGAAATCACCTGATCCTGCGTATCGGTGAATTGTCCGCGCTCGCCCAGTCCGATTTCCTCGATAAACAGGAACTCGCTGGCCAGTTCCGCTTCCAGGGCGCAGTCCTGCAAATATTGCACGGTACCGCGGTCTTCTTCGGTGTCCTGACAGCAGGCGATATGCAGTAACGAGAAACCGTGCTGATTTTTCAGTTCAGCAAAACGCTCGATCAGTTTTTCCTGCAGACTGTTGTACTGATCCGCATCCTGAGGCAAATTGCCCGCCGCGATTTGATCTTCCAGCCACAGCCACTGGAAGAAAGCGGCTTCGTACAAGGACGTCGGCGTATCGGCGTTATTTTCCAGCAACTTAGGCGGGTTCACCCCGTCATAGGCCAGATCCAGACGCGAATACAGGGAAGGCTGTTGCGTGCGCCATGAACTGCGGACAAATTCCCAGACGTGTTTCGGGATCTGGAATTTCGCCATCAGTTTGTCGTCATTCACCACACGTTCCACGACCTTCAGGCACATCTGATGAATATCCGCTGTCGCGTCTTCAATCTCTTCAATCTGCGCCAGCGTGAACTGGTAATGCGCATCTTCACACCAGTAAGGTTCGCCATACATGGTGTGAAAATTGAAGCCAAACTCCGTGGCTTTTTCGCGCCAGTCCGGGCGCTCATTAATGGCTAAACGTTTCATCGGTGTCTCTTAGCCACCCATGCTGCGGCCAGGGCTGCGGGTAGCCGCTGACGAGGTGCGTTGCATTGAGGTTTGTTTTGCCACGCTGTCGCCAAAGCCGCCACGGGTGATGGTGTTGGTCACAGCCGGTTTCGGGGCCATCGCGGTTTTCGGCACGTTCATGGTGCGGCCGCCCGCGGTTGCCGGACCGTAGTTTTTACCGGTCGCATCGACAAATTTACCGTTCGCCGGGCTGGCTGGATTTTTTGAGCTGAACAACGGCTGTTGCGCGTAAGCACCGCCGCTCATCATACGGCCCATCATGTAACCTGCCATCAGCGGCATCCACATGCTGCCACCGCTGCTCTGGTTTTCAGCCGTCGCAACGCCTGACTGAGCAGGAGCCTGCGTACACTGACCTTCGCCGAATTCTGCGACACAGTCTTCGCGGCTGGCATATTTAGGCGCGGTTTTCGCCGCTTCCTGTTTCGCTGCATCATAGGCGGCGACACATTGTGCGCTGCCGGAAGGATTGGCTTTTGAGCAATCATCCGCATTTTGATACAGAGAAACGGTTTCGTCGGTTTTCTCGCAGCCCGCCAGCATAAAGACGGCGCTGACGGCCAGAGCGACAGGAGTAATTCGAGAGCTACGCCATGATTTACGGAAGGTAGCTAAGTTAACGTGTTGTGTCCGTTTCATCGTTCTTATCCCATGTGTAGGGCTTTTTTGCCCTTTCCCAGTAGGGCCTAAGAATAGGGGAAAGTGGGTGATTGTTAAAGCAGCGACGGGCAATTGTTACGAGACTTTACAGTGGGGCGTGACGGAGGCAAAAAAAAGCAGCCTTTGCAGGCTGCCTTCTAGGAAATACGGGGACTTTTCAGGATCAGTTCTGGAAAGGATTGCCGTTTTTCCGGGGGGTTGTGGTCGTTGCACTGGCTTGTTGCGCGCGTGGTGCCGGCGCTGCTGCCGTTTTGTTGCCGTAACCGTCTGCTGCTGCATCCTGATCCGGCGTTTCTGGCGCGACCTGATCCGGTGCGGTTGGCACAGGTTTACCCAGTGCACCGTTCAGAGCCAGCAGATCACTTTCGTTCAGTGTCCCCAGCGCTGATTTGATGTTCAGCTGGTTAATCAGGTAGGTGTAACGTGCGCTGGAAAGCTGTTGTTTGGCGTTATACAGCGTGGTGGTCGCATCCAGCACATCAACGATGGTACGGGTACCCACCTGATAACCGGCTTCCATGGCATCTAAAGAACTCTGAGCAGAAACAACGGCTTGTTTGTAAGCGTTGATGCTGCTGATAGAGGCAGAGATGTTATTGAAGGAGGAACGCACGGTTTGCACGACGCTGCGGTGCGCACTTTCAAGCTGTTCGCTGGAACCGACAAAGTTGTACTGCGCCTGTTTCACCTGTGAGGTGACAGAACCGCCGCTGTACAGTGGCAGTGAGAAGCTCAGCCCCACTTTATTCTGACCGGCGTCAGCATCCTGATAGCTTGACGCACCGCCGGTTTTGTCGCCGTGGTATTTGGTGTTGCTGATGCCGGTAGAGGCGGTCAGATCCACGGTTGGCATATGGCCGGTTTCCGCATAACGGATTTGCTCACGAGCCAGATCCTGTGACAGGCGGGCAGACAGCAAGCTCAGGTTGCGGCTTTCAGCTTCTTTCAGCAAGGTCGCCACAGGCTGCGGACGCGTGGTGTTGAAGTTATCAACGTTCAGGGAAGAGAGCTGCGGATAATAAACACCGGTCACCTGACGCAGGGATTCCAGCGCGTTATCCAGATTGTTACGGGCAGTCACTTCGTTAGCCAATACGGTGTCGTATTGTGAACGGGCGTTCTGCACATCGGTAATGGCAACCAGACCGACATTAAAACGCTGAGTGGTTTGATCTAACTGACGGTAAATCGCCTGTTTTTGCGCTTCGGTATAAGAGAGTGAATCGATCGCACTCAAAACGTTGAAATAAGCCGTCGCGGAATTCAGGATTAACGCCTGCTGATCGGTCTGATAAGACACATCCTGAATACCGGCAGTTTTTTCCTGCAGTGTCAGGGCGCGCCATTTTGACATATCAAAGATGGTCTGCGTTAATTGCAGGCTGGCGCTGCCAACATCGCTGTTAACGCCGTTCGCATCACGGTAGCCATTGGTATAATTGTAGTCCGCACCCAATCCGAGTTGCGGTAATAAAGGACTGCGGCTTTCGTTGATTTTTTCGAATGCGGCATCCCGGTCAGCAGCAGATTTGCGCAGGTCCGGGTTACTTGTCCTGGCTTGCTGATAGACCTGCATCAGGTTTTCGGCCTGGCTTATCGTACTAAAGCCGCCCAGGCTGAGTCCGATGAGAAGGGGGAGCAGTTTCTTCATTTGCATTCCTTGTTGTGCAGCAATGTTGTTATGTATGGTGGCGCAGTCAAATTAACCAATAGACGCGGATTCTAGCAGAGTCAGGCTAACGGGGCGGTTGGCTTAACGTGCCTTACCGATGGAATGAGCCTAAATCTATCACAAACAACCTTGATTATTATTAACGCATTTTCATCAAATTGACCTCAAAGGGCGATAAATTACCTTTATGAGGGATAAGGAAACATTCCATGTCTTCATTTAAACGGTCACCGGTTACTTTCGGCAAAGATGATGTAGAAATTATTGCACGTGAGACACGATATAAAGGTTTTTTTTCTATTATTGCATATCGGTTTCGCCATCGGCTGTTTAATGGAGAAATGAGCGCAGAAGTGGTGCGTGAGGTTTTTGAGCGCGGCCATGCTGCCGTCCTGCTACCTTATGATCCGTTACGGGATGAAGTGGTGCTGATTGAACAGATCCGCATCCCGGCATTGGATTCCAGTGATACCCCTTGGCTTCTGGAGATGGTCGCCGGTATCATTGAAGAGGGCGAAACGGTCGAAGAGGTCGCCCGCCGCGAAGCACTCGAAGAAGCGAACATTGTGGTGAAACGCTGCAAACCGGTGGTGAATTATCTGGCCAGTCCGGGTGGCACCAGCGAGCGTCTTTCTATTATGGTCGGTGAAGTCGATGCCACGACGGCAGAAGGAATTCACGGTCTGGAAGCAGAGAATGAAGACATCCGGGTACATGTGGTCAGCCGCGAACAGGCTTACCGCTGGGTGGAAGAAGGAGCGATAGACAATGCGGCGTCAGTGATTGCCTTGCAATGGCTGCAGCTGCACCATGAATCCCTGAGAAAAGAGTGGGCTAACTAATGATTAAGCGCTATACCCCTGATTTCCCCGAAATGATGAGATTGTGCGAAACCAATTTCGCCCAATTGCGCCGTTTGATGCCACGCACCGATGAGCCTGGTGAAACCGTGACATATCAGGTGAGTAGCGCGACGTATTGCCTGACAATTCTCGAATCAACGCGTTATACCTCCCTGGTAGAAATCAAACAGACCGCACCGGCCGTGAGTTACTGGAGTCTGCCTTCACTCACCGTCCGCCTGTATCACGACGCGATGGTGGCTGAAGTGTGTGCGAGTCAGCAGATCTTTCGTTTCAAAGCACGCTATGATTACCCGAATAAAAAGTTGCATCAGCGTGATGAAAAGCATCAAATTAACCAGTTCCTTGCGGATTGGCTGCGTTATTGCCTTGCGCACGGAGCGATGGCAATTCCGGTTTGTTAGACAGACTTCAACAACAAAGGAAACGATTTGGAAAGCCTGTTTACACTGCCTTTGGTGAATGGGGCCAAAGTCAGGATTCTACAGATAACTGATACCCATCTTTTTGCCGGTGAAGATGAAACGTTGTTAGGCGTAAATACGTTTAGCAGCTATCGCGCAGTGCTGGACGCCATAAAAGCGCAGCAGCGCGACGTCGATATTATCGCGGCAACAGGTGATCTGGCTCAGGATCAGTCGGTGGAAGCCTACCACCAGTTTGCCCGCGGCATCGGCGAACTGACTGCGCCTTGTGTCTGGCTGCCCGGTAATCATGATTTCCAGCCTGCGATGGTCAATGCCTTGCAGGACGCGGGTATCAGCCCTTCCAAGCACGTTCTTCTCGGTGATCACTGGCAGATTATTCTGCTGGATACGCAGGTGTTTGGCGTGCCGCACGGTGAACTGAGCGAGTATCAGCTGGAATGGATGGAACGCTGCCTGAATGCGTACCCCGATCATTTCACCTTGCTGATGCTGCATCACCATCCGCTGCCTTCCGGTTGTACCTGGCTCGATCAGCACAGCCTGCGCAACGCCCATATGCTGGCGAACACCTTGGTGAATTACCCGAAAGTGAACACGCTGTTGTGCGGGCATATTCATCAGGAACTGGATCTCGACTGGTATGGCCGTCGTCTTTACGCCACGCCATCGACCTGCGTGCAGTTCAAACCCCATTGCACCAATTTCACCATTGATACCGTTGCGCCGGGCTGGCGCTACCTCGATTTGTATCCGGATGGCCGCGTGGAGACGGAAGTCTTCCGTCTGGAAACCAGCGAGTTTCATCCTGACACGGAGTCGGACGGCTACGAATGAACACCTTACTTTACCTGCATGGATTCAACAGTTCGCCGAATTCAGCAAAAGCCACCTTGTTAAAAAACTGGCTGGCCGTGAATCATCCGCATATTGATATGGTTGTCCCCCAGTTGCCACCTTACCCGGCCGATGCGGCGGAAGAACTCGAAAGTCTGGTGATCAGTCATGCAGGTAAAAAACTGGGCATTGTCGGATCCTCTCTCGGCGGCTATTACGCCACCTGGCTGTCGCAATGTTTCTCGGTCCCGGCTGTGGTGGTGAACCCCGCCGTGAAGCCTTACGAGCTGCTGATTGACTTCCTCGGGCAAAACGAGAACCCCTACACCGGCCAGCAATATGTGTTAGAGTCACGCCACGTTTACGATCTGAAAGTCATGCAGGTCGAACCGCTGGAGTCGCCGGATTTACTCTGGTTACTGCAGCAAACGGGCGATGAAATTCTCGATTACCGTCAGGCTGTGGCGTATTACACCACCTGTCGCCAGACGGTCGAACCCGAGGGAAATCACGCATTTGTCGGCTTTGAACGCTATTTTTCGCCGATTGTCGATTTCCTGGAACTGGCCGCAGACTAACATCGTCAGGGTGACGTTTTCCCCCGGATTTATAACGTCTGCTTGCTGCCAGTGCTTCCACCCGCCCACATACTGTATCGTTAGCCCACAAACCTATGAGCCACGAATAATCAACGATGAGCCAATCAACTTATAACGCGGATTCCATAGAGGTCCTCAGCGGACTCGAACCGGTGCGCCGCCGTCCGGGCATGTACACCGATACCACCCGTCCAAACCATCTCGGTCAGGAAGTCATCGATAACAGCGTGGATGAGGCATTAGCCGGTCACGCCAAACGTATCGAAGTGATCCTGCACGAAGACCAGTCCCTCGAAGTCATCGATGACGGTCGCGGCATGCCGGTGGATATCCACGCGGAAGAAGGCGTTCCGGCAGTTGAACTGATCTTTTGCCGTCTGCATGCGGGCGGTAAATTCTCCAACAAAAACTACCAGTTCTCCGGCGGCCTGCACGGCGTGGGGATTTCGGTAGTGAACGCCTTGTCCAAACGTGTCGAAGTGGCGGTAAAACGCGGCGGCGAAGTGTATGAAATGGCGTTTGAAAACGGCGATAAAGTGCAGGATTTGCACGTGACCGGAACGTGCGGCAAACGCAACACCGGGACCAGCGTGCATTTCTGGCCCGATGGCAGCTTCTTCGACAGCCCGCGTTTTTCAGTCAGCCGCCTCAGCCATTTGCTGAAAGCCAAAGCGGTACTCTGTCCGGGCGTGGAAATCCTGTTCAAAGATAAAGTGAATAACACCGAGCAACGCTGGTGTTATGAAGACGGCCTGACCGATTACCTGATGGAAGCGGTTAACGGCCTGATCACCTTGCCGGAGAAAGCCTTTGTCGGTGCCTTTGCCGGGGATACCGAAGCGGTAGACTGGGCGCTGTTGTGGCTGCCGGAAGGTGGCGAACTGCTGACTGAAAGCTACGTCAACCTGATCCCGACCATGCAGGGCGGTACGCACGTTAACGGCCTGCGTCAGGGTCTGCTCGATGCCATGCGTGAGTTCTGTGAATTCCGCAATATCCTGCCGCGCGGCGTGAAGCTGTCTGCGGAAGATATCTGGGAACGCTGCGCCTATGTGCTGTCAGTGAAAATGCAGGATCCGCAATTCGCCGGTCAGACGAAAGAACGTCTGTCTTCGCGTCAGTGCGCGGCATTTGTTTCCGGCGTGGTGAAAGATGCCTTCAGCCTGTGGCTGAACCAGAACGTTCAGGCGGCAGAACAGCTGGCTGAACTGTGCATTTCCAGCGCCCAGCGTCGTCTGCGTGCGGCCAAAAAAGTCGTCCGTAAGAAACTGACCAGCGGCCCTGCGCTGCCGGGCAAACTGGCGGATTGTACGTCTCAGGATCTGAACATGACGGAACTGTTCCTGGTGGAAGGGGATTCCGCAGGCGGTTCTGCCAAACAGGCGCGCGATCGTGAATATCAGGCGATCATGCCGCTCAAAGGTAAGATCCTCAACACTTGGGAAGTCTCTTCCGACGAAGTGCTGGCCTCGCAGGAAGTGCATGACATTTCCGTGGCGATCGGTATCGATCCGGACAGCGAAGATCTGACCCAGCTGCGTTACGGCAAAATCTGTATCCTCGCGGATGCGGACTCCGACGGCTTACACATTGCCACGCTGTTGTGCGCGTTGTTTGTCCGTCATTTCCGGTCGCTGGTGCGGGGCGGTCATGTGTATGTGGCGATGCCGCCGTTATACCGTATCGACCTGGGCAAGGAAGTGTTCTATGCGCTGGACGAGCAGGAAAAAGAAGGCGTGCTGGAGCAACTGAAACGCAAGAAAGGCAAACCGAACGTACAGCGCTTTAAAGGGCTGGGTGAAATGAACCCGCTGCAACTGCGCGAAACCACGCTGGATCCGAATACCCGTCGTCTGGTGCAGCTGACCATCGACGAAGACGATATCGATCAGACGTTGCGTATGATGGATATGTTGCTGGCGAAGAAACGTTCTGAAGATCGCCGTAACTGGTTGCAGGAAAAAGGCGACACCGCCGAACTGGACGTCTGATCCTTTCGCCGTCGCCATAAAAAATGCCGGACGCTTCGCTGCGCCGGCATTTTTGTTTTCTGAACCGCGCAGACCTTACGGTTACGCTTTCTCAATAATATGGATCACCACATCCAGCACGTCGGCTTTGATGTTTTCGCGGTGCTTATCCATATGTTCCGCCTGCTGATGCGCTTCGAGATGCGCGAGGCTTTCCCAGTCTTCCAGCATGAAAATGGAATCAGGCACCGTTTTGCGCCACGGGATCTGACCGTTGAAATCCACGTATGGCTCATAACGGTGACAGCCTTTCTCAGCGAGAACGCTCGGCAGCAGTGCTGTAATTTTTTCCATGACCGAATCGCGACGGCCTGGTTTTACTTTGATTTCAGCAATAACAGTGATCATAAAAACCTCTTTCCCGGGTGACCTTCAACCTTAGGCCTGACCGAATACATTTTCAAGGTGAGCGCGGTAGCGGGCGAAATCCCCTTCCACATCAGGCTGTTTGATCACGTCGTTACACATAAAGGTTGGCAGCGTATCAAGGCCGATAAACTGGTTGGCTTTGTGCTGTGCCATATAAACGCCGTCGACGCCGACGCCGTGGAAGAACTGTTCTTTATCTTCGAACGCTTCTAAAGGCGCGTTCCAGGTGACGGACAACATGTAGCATTTACCCTGCAACAGGCCGCCGGAACCGTATTTTTTCGTGTCATCGGAACGGGTACGGCCATCGCTGGCGTACAGTTTGCCGTGGCCTTCGGTGAACACTTCATCGATGTATTTTTTCAGCGTCCATGGCATACCCATCCACCAGCCCGGTTGCTGATAAATGATGGCATCGGCCCACAGATAGCTTTCGATCTCGGTCTGCACGTCATAACCGTCTTCCAGCACGGTCACGCGCACGTCGTGGCCTTTGTCGCGCAGGAAACTGGTCGCGACCTCGGTCAGGCTGTTATTCAGCGCGCCTTTGGAATGGGCAAAGGTCTTACCGGCATTGATAATCAGGATGTTACTCATGGTTTTTTTCCTTATCGGGAATTCTTAAATTCTGGGGGTCAGGCTGTTATCACGTAGTGTACTCAACTCTGCTGCACAGAAAAATGTGAGTTTGCGCACAAGACTATTGACTCAGATGCAATAATTGCAGAAACAGAGCGGCAAATTAACCATTCAGACGATGAATAACTGTTTAAAAATAAGGCAGAAACACAGCAACTGTGACAGTCATACGGCAGATGATGTACTATCGCGAACATCATTGCCTCGTGTAAGCCGCCTTAATGCGCCAGCGGGTGCAAGCTTCCTAAATTTCCAAAACGATAACGCCACGGGTCTGAGGATTAAACATCAATGAGCGAAATGACTCATGACGGAACAGAGCGTTTAGCTCTGCACACGTTTACTGAGAACGCCTATCTCAACTATTCCATGTACGTCATCATGGACCGCGCGCTGCCGTTTATCGGTGACGGGCTCAAACCGGTGCAGCGCCGTATTATTTATGCGATGTCCGAGCTGGGCCTGAGTAATAACGCCAAATTCAAAAAATCCGCGCGTACCGTCGGTGACGTGCTGGGTAAATACCATCCGCACGGCGACAGCGCCTGCTACGAAGCCATGGTGCTGATGGCACAGCCCTTCTCATACCGTTATCCGCTGGTTGACGGGCAGGGGAACTGGGGTGCGCCGGATGATCCGAAATCCTTCGCCGCGATGCGTTATACCGAATCGCGTCTGTCAAAATATGCCGAAGTGCTGTTACGCGAATTAGGTCAGGGAACGGTGGATTACGTGCCGAACTTTGACGGCACCATGCAGGAGCCGAAAATGCTGCCTGCGCGTCTGCCGAATATTCTGCTCAACGGCACCACCGGTATCGCCGTCGGTATGGCGACGGATATTCCGCCGCATAACGTCCGCGAAGTGGCTGCTGCTGCGGTCGCCTTGCTGGAGAAGCCAAACAGCTCGCTCGAAGATTTGCTGGAATTCGTTCAGGGGCCGGATTTCCCGACGGAAGCCGAGATCATCACGCCGCGCCACGAAATCCGCAAAATGTACGAATCGGGCAAAGGCTCGGTGCGCATGCGTGCGGTGTGGCATAAAGAAGACGGCAGTGCGGTGATCACCGCCTTACCGCATCAGGTGTCCGGCGCGAAAGTGCTGGAGCAAATCGCCAGCCAGATGCGTGCCAAAAAGCTGCCGATGGTGGAAGACCTGCGCGACGAATCCGATCACGAAAACCCGACCCGTCTGGTGGTGGTGCCGCGATCTAACCGTATCGATCTGGATCAGGTGATGAACCACCTGTTCGCGACCACCGATCTGGAACGCAGCTACCGCATCAACATGAACATGATCGGGCTCGATCACCGTCCGCAGGTTAAGGGGCTGCTGGAGATTCTTACGGAATGGCTGGCTTACCGTCGCGAAACGGTACGCCGCCGTCTGAACTACCGTCTCGATAAAGTCCTGAAACGCCTGCATATCCTCGAAGGTTTGCTGACCGCGTTCCTCAATATCGACGAAGTGATCCACATCATCCGTACCGAAGATGAGCCGAAGCCGGTGCTGATGCAGCGTTTCGAACTGTCGGACACGCAGGCGGAAGCGATCCTCGAGTTGAAATTACGTCATTTGGCGAAACTCGAAGAAACCAAAATCCGCGGTGAGCAGGATGAACTGGCAAAAGAGCGCGATCAGTTGCAGGCGCTGCTGGCGTCAGAACGCAAACTGGGCACGCTGATCCGCAAAGAAATTCAGGCTGACGCGGAAGCCTTTGGTGACGATCGTCGTTCGCCGATCACTGAGCGCGAAGAAGCCAAAGCGATGAGCGAGCACGATTTTATTCCGTCCGAGCCGGTCACGATTGTGCTGTCAGAATCCGGCTGGGTGCGCAGCGCCAAAGGCCACGACATTGATGCCTCCGGCCTGAGCTACAAAGCGGGCGACAGCTTCCGTGCGGCGGCGAAAGGCAAGAGCAATCAGCCTGTGGTGTTTATGGACTCCACCGGCCGCAGCTATGCGCTTGATCCGACCACGTTGCCGTCGGCGCGCGGTCAGGGTGAACCGCTGACCGGTAAACTGACACCGCCGCCGGGCGCGACCATTGAACATGTGCTGATGGCGGCGGACGACCAGAAACTGCTGATGGCGTCCGATGCGGGTTATGGCTTTGTCTGTACGTTCAATGATTTAGTGGCGCGTAACCGTGCCGGTAAAGCGATGATCACCTTGCCGGAGAATGCGAAAGCCTTCCCGCCAATGGAGCTGCATGGCGATGATGACATGCTGCTGTCGATCACTGCCGCAGGCCGTATGCTGATGTTCCCGGTCGCCGATCTGCCGCAGTTGTCGAAAGGCAAAGGTAATAAAATTGTTTCAATTCCGTCTGCACAGGCAGCCAGCGGCGAAGATAAACTGCAATGGCTGCTGGTGCTGCCACCGCAAACGTCGATCACCTTGCATGTCGGTAAACGTAAACTGGTTCTCCGTCCGGAAGACCTGCAGAAATTCCGCGCCGAACGTGGCCGTAAAGGAACCCTTCTGCCACGCGGTCTGCAACGTATCGATCGTGTTGAAGTCGATGCGCCTGTCCGCACCGGTGGCGGTGACAGCGAAGAATAAGACCGCTGTTGACCGGTAAAAGTCAGGGCACATTTGTGCCCTGAACTCTTTTCAGGGAATTCAGTGGCCTGAGACTGTTGTGCAGTGCAAAGATTTTACATTTGTAGCAATAAAACCGTTGTGCCGTGTTGAATGAGGCTTGAGAATAGTTCACCGCACAGGGAGCGAAACTGCACAGGTTTCTTACCGGCTTCGGCTGTAGTTTTAAGAGGATGTTATGTTATTTATTTTGCGTCTGATTATCGTGGTGGTTTACTCGATTCTGGTCAGTGTTTTTGGTTGCATCTATTGTCTTTTCAGTCCGCGCAACCCGAAACATGTGTCGACTTTCGGTAAGCTGTTTGGTCGTCTGGCACCGGTATTTGGCCTTCGCGTCGAAAAACGTATTCCGGCAGAAGCCGTGAATAACGGCAACTGTATTTATATTGCCAACCATCAGAACAATTACGACATGGTGACGGCCTCTTCCGTCGTTATGCCCGGAACAGTGACGGTGGGCAAAAAAAGTCTGGCCTGGATCCCGTTTTTTGGTCAGCTGTACTGGTTAACCGGTAACCTGCTGATTGACCGTGATAACCGCGCCAAAGCGCACGGTACTATCGCGCAGGTGGTCAGCCAGATTAAGAAAAAGAATCTGTCGATCTGGATGTTCCCGGAAGGCACCCGCAGCCGTGGCCGCGGTCTGATGCCGTTCAAAACCGGGGCGTTCCATGCGGCGATTGCCGCCGGCGTGCCGATCGTGCCGATTTGCGTGTCGAACACCAGCAATAAGGTGAAGCTGAACCGCTGGTCAAACGGGCTGGTGATTGTCGAAATGCTGCCCCCGATCGACACCAGCGGATACACCAAAGAGCGCCTGCGCGAATTGTCGGAGCATTGTCGTCAGATCATGGCGGATAAAATCGCTGAGCTGGATGCCGAAGTCGCACAACGCGAAGCTGCCGCAAAAAAATAAAAGTTATCACACGTCATTTAATGCCCGTTGCCATTGATGGCGACGGGTCATCACTTTTGTTTTCATGGAGAAGATATGTCACTCAGTCGTCGCTCGTTCCTGCAAGCCTCCGGCGTGGCTCTTGCCGCAGGTGCTCTGCCTTTAAAAGCAGAAGCGAGTGGTTCGCAACCGGCATTACCTGTTCCCCCGCTGCTGGAATCCCGTCGCGGGCAACCGCTGTTTCTGACGTTGCAGGCCGCGCACTGGTCATTCCTCGGCGGCGCGAAAGCACCGGTCTGGGGCATCAACGGCATGTACCTCGGCCCGACCGTCAAAGTACACAGCGGTGATGACGTAAAACTGATCTACAGCAACCGTCTGGCTGAACCGGTTTCCATGACCGTCAGTGGTTTGCTCGAGCCTGGCACCCTGACCGGCGGCGGCGCGCGCATGATGCAGCCGGGTGTCGACTGGTCGCCGGTATTACCTATCCGTCAGGCTGCCGCCACCTGCTGGTACCACGCGAATACGCCGAACCGTATGGCACCGCACGTCTATAACGGGCTGGCGGGCATGTGGATCGTGGAGGATGAAGTCAGCAAGAATCTGCCGTTACCGAATCACTACGGCGTGGATGACTTCCCGATCATCATTCAGGACAAGCGTCTGGACGGTTTCGGTGTACCGCAATATGACACGCCCGCGTCCGGCGGTTTCTTTGGCGACACCATGCTGGTCAACGGCGTACAAAGCCCGTTCGTCGAGGTTTCACGCGGCTGGGTGCGCCTGCGTTTACTGAATGCGTCGAATGCCCGTCGTTACGAACTGAGCATGACCGACAACCGCGCGTTCCACGTCGTGGCCTCTGATCTCGGTTTCCTGCCTGCGCCAATGACGGTAAAACGTCTGTCGCTCGGGCCGGGTGAACGCCGTGAAGTGCTGGTGGATATGTCGCAGGGCGAAGAAGTGTCGATTACTGCCGGTGAAGCCGCAGGCGTGATGGACAGACTGCGCGGCCTGTTTGAGCCGTCGAGTATTCTGGTGTCGACCATTGTGCTGACCCTGAAACCGACCGGCCTGTTGCCGCTGGTGACCGACAATCTGCCGATGCGTTTGCTGGCCGATCAGATCCTCTCCGGCAATGTTGTCCGCACCCGTGACATCCGTTTAGGCGACAGTGATCCGGGGATTAACGGCGCGCTGTGGGACATCAACCGCATTGACCTGACTGCGCAGCAAGGCACCTGGGAACGCTGGACGATCCACGCGGATATGCCGCAGACCTTCCATGCCGAAGGCGTGTCCTTCCTGGTGAAAAGCGTCAACGGCGCCGCGCCACTGGTGGAAGATGCCGGATTCAAAGACACGGTCTGGGTCGATGGTGATGTCGAACTGCTGGTGTATTTCAATCAGCCGTCGTACGACCATTTCCCGTTTGTCTATCGCAGCGGCGCGCTGGAACTGGCTGACCGCGGTTCTGCGGCGAACATGCTGGTTCAGCCGTCGATGTAAGCCCAAAGTCCCCATAAAACAAAAACCCGCTCCGGCGGGTTTTTGTTTTATGGCTTACCGTGCGTAAAAGCCTACAGGCCTTTTTCCGGATCCGGCCCCAGACGGTGTTCTTTGTCCAGTTTGGTGACTTCCGCCAGTTCTTCCTTCTCCAGTTTAAAATCAAACACGTCGAAGTTTTCACGGATGCGTTTTGGCGTCACCGATTTCGGGATCACGATCAGCCCGTTATCTAAATGCCAGCGGATGACAATCTGTGCAGGCGTTTTGTCGTATTTCTCCGCCAGCTTCTGGATCAGCGGCTGATCAAATACGCCTTCGCCACCCTGTGCCAGCGGGCTCCAGGATTCGGTGGCGATGGTGTGCGTGGCATTCCAGGCATGAAGCTGGCGCTGCTGCATCAGCGGGTGTAACTCAATCTGATTCACGACAGGGAAAATGCCGGTCTCATCTTTCAGCTTCTGCAAATGCTGCAGCGGGAAATTACACACGCCGACACTCTTCGCCAGACCTTGCTCTTTCAGCTTCAGCAGGGCTTTCCAGGCCTCGACATAATGGCCCTGCGCCGGTTGCGGCCAGTGGATCAGGTACAGATCGACATAATCGGTCCGCAGCTTTTTCAGGCTGGTTTCCAGCGCCTGTGGGGCATTCAGCTGATCGTCATTCCACAGTTTGGTGGTGATAAACAGCTCTTCGCGTGGCACGAGGTTAGCGGCAATGGCTTCGCCGACGCCTTCCTCATTTTTGTAGATGGCGGCGGTATCAATATGGCGATAACCGGTTTCAATCGCCGTTTTCACCGCGCTGGTGGCTTCCTGATTACTGGCTTTCCATACGCCAAGTCCTAACTGAGGCATCAGATTGCCATCGTGAAGTTTAATGATGGGTTGCGTTGCCATGAGTTTCTCCTTTCAGGGCAGAGTGCCCGCCGGAATGCACGGGCGCTATGTTGGGATTGACGTTAAGTCTAGTTAACGAAACGGCATCTTGCTGAGCAGGCTACGTATTTATAGACCCGGAAGATCCTTATGCGTTCATATCGAGTATCACGCGATAGCGCGCTTTGCCGTCGTGCAGGTGTTCTACCGCCTCGTTGATTTTGCTCAGCGGGAAGTGCTCCACCTGCGGCGCAATCTGATGACGGGCGCAGAACGCCAGCATGTCGGCCAGACGTGAAGGGGAACCGGTAGGTGAACCGGACACCTGAGCCTGTTTGCTGATCAGCGCCATCACATGCAGCGGCACGGCTTCCGGCACCACGCCGACAAAGTGCAGGCGGCCTTTCGGTGCCAGCGTGGCGATGAAGGCGTCCCAGTCCAGCGATGCATTGGCGGTGACCATGATGAAATCCAGCTCACCAGCAATGTCCTTCAGCGCCTCACTGTCACGGGTGGCGACCACGCGGTGCGCGCCCAGTGACAAGGCTTCATCACGTTTCGCCAGTGAGGAGGTAAACGCGGTGACCTCGCAGCCCCACGCATTCAGAAAGCGCAGCGCCATGTGGCCTAAACCGCCGATACCGACCACGCCGACGCGGTGCGTGGGCAGTACGCCGAATTGCAGCAGCGGGTTGAAGACGGTGATGCCGCCACAGAACAGCGGACCGGCGCTGGTGATATCCACGCCTTCCGGCAGCGGGATCGCCCACGCCCAGTGGCTGCGGATGCGGTCAGCGAAACCGCCGTGATGACCGATAATGGTGGCTTCCACATCGTGGCACAGATGCTGATCGCCGGACATACAAGGGTGACAGTGCATACAACTGCCACGGTTCCAGCCCACGCCGACAATCTGGCCGACCTTCAGCCCTTTGTTTTGCGCGTGATGACCGATTTTGACGATTTTACCGACCACTTCATGGCCCGGTACAAACGGATATTGCGTGATGCCCCAGTCGTTATTGAGCATCGACAGATCCGAATGGCAGACGCCGCAGTAATCAATGGCCACTTCGATTTCTTCATCACCGATCGGACCGGCATCAAACGGGAAAGCTTCCAGCGGCTGTTTCGGGCCGGCAGCGGCCCAGGCATTAAACGTATTTTCAGCAGCAACGGGTGCGGACATACAATCCTCCAGATTGGGATGTGAGGCGAAACATGAATTGAAATAAGGCGTTATCGGGAAATTGAATCGTTGACCGAAGCACGGTCAGGATCTGCGAATGAAAGTGCGTTCATACAGACTAGCAGTTCATCGCATTTATGCAGGTGTGTCCCCCTGCGGAAGGCAACACCACTGTAAGAGAAAACGGACAGCAGGATGATGCACAATTCTGCCTGAGTCTTGCCTGATTCTGCTTGTCTCTGTAGGAAAGTACGGGGTTATGGCAGAATCAGTGCCAGTTTATTGAATGTGTGGAGCGGAATGATGGAAAACGTGAACAGCCTGTGCGCCCGCATGGCAAACCGGGTCGCGCAACTCAGCGGAGATAAAAACCTCACGCCGTCGGCGGTGCCGCAGGTCACGCTGATGTACACCACGCGCTATCATCCGCGTCAGCCGGTTTTGTACAATCCCGGCGTGGTCATCCTCTTTCAGGGGCGCAAAGTGGGTTATCTGGGCAAGAAAACCTTCTCCTATGATCCGCATAATTATCTGATGCTGACCGTGCCGCTGCCGTTTGAATGTGAGACGTTCAGCAGCCCGGAAGAGCCGCTGGCCGGTATCCAGATCAGCATTGATAACCTGATGTTGCAGGATCTGCTGATGGATATGGGGGACGAAAGTGTGGTGCGCCAGAAAGAGCCGTCAACCGGCATCAACTCCGGCGTGCTGGACGGCGATATTCTGTGTGCCACCGAGCGCCTGCTGGATGTGATGGATAAGCCGCTGCATGCCCGCATTCTGGGGCCGAAAATTATCCGCGAGATCCTGTTCTTTATTCTCACCAGTGAGAACGGCGGGGCGTTGCAGGCGCTGGTAAACCGTCATACCCATTTCAGCCAGATTGCCAAATCCCTGCGCCGCATTGAGGCGCAGTACGCCGACAACCTCAGCGTGGAAGCGCTGGCCAGCGAAGTGAACATGAGCATTTCGGCGTTTCACCATAACTTCAAAGCAGTGACCAGCACCTCGCCGTTGCAGTACCTGAAAACTTACCGTCTGCACCGGGCGCGGACGCTGATGATTTTTGACGGCGTGAAAGCCAGCGTGGCGGCATTACAGGTCGGCTACGAAAGCGCGTCACAATTCAGCCGTGAATTTAAACGTTATTTTGGCGTGACGCCGAGTGATGAGATGGCGCGCCTGCGCGAAGGGAGTTCCGGTGTGCTGGCGCTGGCGGATGTGGCGTTTAAAGCCTGAGTCCGCGGCTCAGAAGCGGCATTTGCGTTTCTTCCAGATCACCACCAGCCCGCCAGCCAGACCGATGACCAGCAGCAGAACCGGTAAAATCATCAGCCCCGCCATGACCTGATCTTCATGGCGTTTGACCAGCGGAATGTGGCTCAGCGCGAAACCGATGGTGATCACCACGCCAACCCACAGGATGGCGCTCAGCCAGTTAAAGAACTGGAAGCGGGCATTGTTCAGCCCGGAGATGCCTGCCATGGTCGGCAACAGGGTGCGGATAAAGGCCAGAAAACGACCAACCAGCAGCGCCATCAGTCCGTGTTGGGTAAACATATGATGCGCCCGCTGATGATAATGCGCCGGTAGCTGTAACAGCCAGCCTTTGACCAGACGGGTATGTCCGAGCCATCGCCCCTGAATATAACTCAGCCAGCAGCCGAGGCTGGCGGCGGTAACCAGAATAATCAGGGTCGGGACGAAGCTCATCACGCCTTTGGCGATAAGCGCGCCGGTCAGCAGCAGCAGGCTGTCACCGGGCAGGAAAGAGGCGGGAAGCAACCCGTTTTCGAGAAACAGCGTGGCAAACAGGACGGCGTAAATCACCCAGAGAAGTTTCGGGTCGGCGAGCATACTGAAATCATGCTGCCAGAGCGCATGAAAAATGTCGCAAATAACTGCCATATTCTGTCCTGTTTCTGTTCATGAAAAACTGTCACTGAGCAGTGTACCGCGATTTGCGTCTGAAGACGTTGATCTGAGGCTACTGCGAAAAAGACAGAGTGCCCCGGCAACAATCACCGGAGCTATAGATAGCTTACAGATTATTCTCATTCTGCGGATGAAAATCCGACAGATACCTTACCGATCTGCGCGGCGTGTCGCAATCTCAGCGGTCAGGAGGCGGCGATCCGTTCAAATGCCGTTGAAAGATCGGCAATCAGGTCGTCACAGTTTTCCAGCCCGATGTGTAACCGCACCAGCGTGCCGGTGAAATCGACGGTTTCTGCCGGGCGTATAGCCTGGATCTCTTCCGGCTGATTGGCCAGAACCAGTGATTCAAAGCCGCCCCAGGAATAGGCCATGCTGAAATGTTCAAAATGGTCGAGGTAGTCGGAAAGCTGTTGTTTGTTCAGACGCTGTTTCAGCACGAAAGAGAACAGACCGCAGCTGCCGGTGAAATCGCGTTTCCAGAATTCATGGCCCTTGCTGCCGGGTAATGCCGGATGATTGACCACTGCGACTTCCGGGCGCTCTGCCAGCCACTGTGCGATGCGGATACTGCTTTCTGCATGCTGTTTCAGCCGTACGCCCATGGTGCGTAATCCCCGGCTTGCCACGTAAGCGGTGTCGGCGTCGACCATTTGCCCCATCAGATACGAGTGTTCCCGCAGTTGCGGCCAGCAACGGGCGTTAGAGACGGCGGTGCCAATCATGGCGTCCGAATGGCCGACGATATATTTGGTGCCCGCCTGAATCGAAATATCGATATCGAATTCCAGCGCTTTGAACAAAATGCCCGCCGCCCAGGTGTTGTCGATCATGATAACGACATCAGGATTGACCGCACGCACGGCGCTCACCATCGCCGGAATATCCGGGACTTCCATGGTGATGGAACCCGGTGATTCGAGGAACACCACTTTGGTATTGGGCTGCATCAGCGCACCCAGTTCCGCGCCGAGGTGGGCCGGGAAATAGGTGGTGGATACACCGAGTTTTTTCAGCACTTTTTCGCAGAAATCCTGCGTCGGTTCGTAGGCTGAACCGGCCACCAGAATATGATCGCCGCTGCTGACAAACGACAGCACCGCATTACTGACCGCCGCCGCGCCGCAAGGGTACAGCGCGCAACCCGCGCCGCCTTCCAGCTCGACCATCGCTTCCTGCAAAGAGAAGTGCGTCAACGTGCCGCGACGTCCGTAAAATAACTCGCCGTTGGCGCGGTTGGCGGTGGCGTGTTTTTTATCTGCCACGGTTTCAAACACCAGCGATGAGGCGCGCTGGATCACGGCATTCACTGAACCCTGGGTGAATTTCTTATTCCGCCCGGCGCTGACCAGCGCGGTCTCAATTTTCTTCGACGACATAATCCGTATTTCATCCTGTTATGTGGCGCGGCACGCTCTGGCATCCGCTGATATGTCATTAACTTAACATGATGAATTTCAGGGATCAGGCTTTTGGCCGGTGGATGAGAAAATTTCAGCAGCCCGGCCAAAAAAAAGCCCGTCATGACGACGGGCAAGGGAGAAATGCTTTTCCGGCGTCAGCCGGTGTAGACGCCGAACAGTTTGGGCAGGAACAGCGAAATCGTCGGGATATACGTCACCAGCATCAGCACCACGAACAGCACGCAGTAAAACGGCATCATGGATTTGACGACGTTTTCGATGCTCTGTTTACTCACCGCACTGGCGACAAACAGCACCGAGCCGACCGGCGGCGTGATCAGGCCGATCCCCAGATTCACCAGCATGATCATGCCGAAATGCACCGGATCGATGCCCAGCGACAACACCACCGGCAGCAGCACCGGCGTCAGGATCAGAATGATCGGCGCCATGTCCATCAGCGTGCCGATCATCAGCAACATGATGTTGATCCACATGAGGATCACGTACTTGTTGTCCGAGATTGAGGTGAAGAATTCCGTGATGCGCATCGGCAACTGCATGTAGGTCATCACCGCGCCAAAGCTGGCGGCAAAGCCGATCAGAATCATCACGATACTGACGGTTTTCACCGTGCGGTACATCAGTTTCGGCAGCTCGCTCCATTTGTAATCGCGATAGATAAACATGGTGACGAAGAATGACCACAGACAGGCAATCGCCGCCGATTCCGTGGCGGTAAATATCCCGCTGAGAATACCGCCCATGATGATGACGACGGTCATCAGCCCCCACAGCGTGTCGATGAAAATCTTCAGCGCCTGGCGGAACGGCACGCGTTCACCTTTCGGGTATCCGCGTTTGTGCGCGAACATCACACACATCACCATCAGCGTCAGGCTGAGCAGCAGGCCGGGCAGAATACCGGCGATGAACAGCGCGGCGATCGACACCGTGCCGCCGGTTGCCAGCGAATAAATGACCGAGTTATGGCTGGGCGGTGTGAGGATCGCCTGTACCGAGCCGCTGGCGGTGACTGCCGCAGCAAAGTCTCGCGGGTAACCTTTTTTCTCCATTTCCGGGATCATCACCGAACCGATCGACGCCGTGTCGGCCACCGAGGATCCGGAAATCGCGCCAAAAAAGGTGGAGGCCACGATATTCACCAGCGACAGGCCGCCGCGGATAAACCCGACAAAGATGTAGGCAAAACTGACCAGCCGGCGGGCGATCCCTCCTTCGGCCATGATGGCACCCGCCAGAATAAAGAACGGGATCGCCAGCAGTGAAAATTTGTTCACGCCGTTGGTCAGCTGGATCATCAGCGCTTCAAACGGCAAATCAATCCACCAGGCTCCTGCCAGCGCACTCAGCCCGACGGCATAGGCGACCGGCACGCCAATCGCCAGCATCACCGCCAGTGTTAACAACAAGATTAATGCATCCATAACAGGCTCCGGTCAGGCGTCAGAATTGCCCAGTATCACCACAGGCCGCTGATGTTGCGGGCCGGCAATGATCTGCTCGATGATGAATAACAGCGTTAGCGCAGAACCTACAGGCAGCGGCAGATAGGTTTGTCCGGCGGTCAGCAGCGGGAATTCCGCCACCGGCTGTTGCCAGAGCTCGCTGCACAATTGCAGGCTGTACCAGAAAATAAACACGCTGATCGCCAGCATCATCAGGTCAGCCAGCAGGGCGGAGAATTTTTTCAGCGCAGGTGGCAGACGGTCGGTAACCATGGCGACGACGATGTGCGACCCGGCGCGGTAACTGACGGCAGCGCCGATAAAGGTGAACGTCACCATACACATGATCGCGATCGGTTCCGGCCACGACAGGGCGCTGTTCATGACGTAGCGGGCAAAAATGCCGATCGGGATCACCGCCACCATCAGCAGCAGAGCGATCCCGGCCAGCCACATCGCGCAGCGGTAAAGAATGTCCATCAGGGTGTGATAACTCGAAACCATAAATCCCCCGGCGAAAGATCAAAAAGAGGCAGCCCGCAGGCTGCCGGTATCAGGCGTTATTTGACGTCAGCGATTTGCTGCATCAGTTCCTGATGGTCTTTGCCGAATTCATCGCGCACGGATTGCGTGGCTTTGACGTAAGTCGCCGGGTCGATTTCATAGAATTTCACGCCGCCCGCTTTCATGGTGGCGAGGGCTTTCTCGTTATAGGCTTTCCACAGTTCGCGCTGCTCGTCCTGCGCTTCTTTTGCCAGTTTGAGGATCAGTTGCTGGTCTTCCGGTTTCAGCTTGTCCCATTTCACTTTTGAGTACAGGAACAGCTCAGGAATGATGAAGTGACGGCTGTAGGTGTAGTTTTTCACCACCGGCAGATAGTTATGGGCGACGAAGGTTGGCGGATTGTTTTCGGTGCCGTCGATAACCCCGGTCTGCATGCCGCTGAACACTTCACTGACGCCCATCGCCACCGGGTTTGCGCCCATGGCTTTCAGCGTCGCCAGGGCGATCGGGCTGCCCTGCACACGGATTTTCATGCCGTGCAGATCTTCCGGTTTCACCACCGGCTGTTTGGTGATCAGGTTACGCGTGCCGCCATCCATCCAGCCGAGGAACACCAGACGGGAATTCGGGTTGTTAGTAATTTTGTCGCCGATTTCTTTACCGATCTGACCGTCCAACACTTTGTGCATGTGGTCTTCATCGCGGAAAATATAGGGCAGGGTGAAGACGTTAATTTCCGGCAAAATCGACGCCACTGGCGTCATCGAGACACGGATGATGTCCAGCGCACCGAGCTGCGCCTGTTCAATTTCCTGTTTTTCATCACCCAGCACGCCGCCGGGGAATGTTTTGATTTCCAGTCTTCCGTCAGTTTGTTTTTGCAGTTTTTCGCCCATGTGCTGAACGGCGACCACATTCGGATAACCTTGCGGATGGACATCCGCGGCTTTCAGTGTCTGCGCCGACAGGCCATGGGTGAATAAAAGGGTCGCGGAACTCAGGCAAAGGCTGAGAAGTGCTTTTTGCATTTTCATCAGTTTGTCTCCAGGGTACTCGGTAAGGGAACGGAAAAATGACACCAAAAAATGAACCGTGCTGATGCGCAGGGCATCGGGTGCATGTAGTTATATCGGGCGAATTAACCTTTTAAATGAAATGGATAACAGACATGCCTTTGTAGGGTCTCCGCCTGTGAACTGCACTTTATCCTATTTATATCTGCGCGGTATTTGAGCATTATCACAAACTTATAACAGATGTAAAATGGTGTTACTTTTTATTTAAAATGTTGTTTTAACTTTAGTAATTGGGATTAGCTGATTGATTTACCGCCATATTTTTTAGAAAAGTGTGACGGGGATTAAATTGTTCACGCCGTGTTCAATCAGGAAAAACCTTGTCATCCGTCAACGACACACCGGCATTCAGGTTGCACAATGTAAATAATAATGAGAACGACTATCAATTAGGGCTTTTTCTTTGATATCATTCGGCGTTATTCATTCCTTCTACACACTGATTCTGGCTGGAGGCGACGCGTGAAAACGGCTCGCAATAAGATGAAAGAGGCGACCTCATTACTGATGTCGTTAATGTTGGTTGCTGGCTTAAGCGGCAACGCGATGGCGGCACCTGCGACGCCGGCAGCACAAGCGGTCACGTCTGCGGCAACGCAACCGGCCCCGGCGGCAGAGACTCCGGCTCCGGCGACAGCCGATGCCACCCCAGCCCCGGTGATGCAACCTGCTCCGACGGAAGCGACCCCAGTGATCCCTACCGATTTGTCTGTGTTGGGCATGTACCATCACGCTGATGTGGTGGTGAAAACGGTGATGATCGGTTTGCTGCTGGCCTCTGTCGTCACCTGGGCATTGTTGTTCAGTAAAGGTGCAGAAGTGTTCACCGGCAAACGCCGCATGCGCCGCGAGTTTGATGCGCTGTCTTCCGTCCGCACGCTGGACGAAGCCGCTGAGCAGGCTGAAAGCTTCGCCGCCAGCAGCATCAGCGCCCAGATGATCCGCGATGCGCAGAACGAACTTGAATTGTCTGCCGGTTCGACCGACAACAACGGCATTAAAGAACGTACCGGTTTCCGCCTTGAGCGTCGCGTCAGCGCCGCAGGCCGTTACATGGGACGTGGCAACGGTATTCTGGCGACCATCGGGGCCATCTCGCCATTCGTCGGTCTGTTCGGTACGGTGTGGGGCATCATGAACAGCTTCATCGGTATCGCCCAGACACAAACCACTAACCTGGCGGTTGTGGCACCGGGTATCGCCGAAGCCTTGCTGGCGACGGCAGTAGGTCTGGTGGCAGCCATCCCTGCGGTGGTGATCTACAACATTTTCGCCCGTACCATTACTTCTTACCGTCATCAGGTAGGCGATGTGGCGGCGCAGATTATCCTGTTACAGGGCCGTGATTTGGATCTGGCTGCCAGCGAAGGCGATGCGCCACGCGGTCAGACAGGTCAGTTACGCGTAGGGTAAGAACAGATTATGGCTATTCGGTTAAACGACGATATCGACGAAAGCGGTGAAATGCATGACATCAACGTCACGCCTTTTATCGACGTCATGCTGGTGTTGCTGATCATCTTCATGGTGGCGGCACCGCTGGCTACCGTGGATGTGCGGGTGGATTTACCGGCTTCGACGGCGAAACAGCAGCCGCGTCCGGAGAAACCGATCTTCCTGTCAGTGAAAGCGGACAAGCAACTGTTCCTCGGCGATACGCCGGTCAACAGCAGCAACCTGACCGCCATGCTGGATCAGCGTACTCAGGGCAATAAACAGAGTACGATTTTCTTCCGCGCGGATAAGAGTGTCGATTACGAAACGCTGATGAGCGTGATGGATAACCTGCGGAAAGCCGGTTACCTGAAAGTCGGGCTGGTTGGTGCAGAACAAACCGGTGCCGCTGCGGCGCAGTAAGTTCTCCCTCAGATCCGAAATACCAAAAAGGCCAGCAATGCTGGCCTTTCGTTTATCGGTAAAACGGTCACTCAGGTCACCGGTGCCGGGTTAAATACCGCCAGCGCATTGTGGATGCCCCAGGTGTCTGACCAGGTTTTCTTGCGGCCGCTGGCGATGTCCAGAATGAAGTGGAACAACTCCCAGCCCACATCCTCGATGGTCGCATCCCCGGTTGCAATCGTCCCGGCGTTGATGTCCATCAGATCGTGCCAGCGGTTTGCCAGCGTGGTGCGGGTCGCCATTTTAATCACCGGTACTGCCAGCAGGCCGTACGGCGTGCCGCGACCGGTGGTGAATACCTGTACGGTGATCCCGGAAGCCAGTTGCTGGGTTCCGCAGACAAAATCGCTGGCAGGCGTGGCGGCGTAAATCAGCCCTTTTTTCGTCGGGCGCTGGCCCGGAGACAACACTTCGGAAATCGCGCTGGTGCCGGATTTGGCAATCGAACCCAGTGCCTTTTCAACCACGTTAGCCAGACCGCCTTTTTTGTTGCCCGGCGACGGATTGGCGCTGCGGTCGGTTTGTCCCATCGACAGATAATCATCGTACCAGGCCATTTCTTCCAGCAGGCGTTTACCCACTTCGACATCCGCGGCGCGCGGGGTCAGCAGATGGATGGCATCGCGGACTTCCGTCACTTCCGAGAACATCACGGTGGCACCGCAGCGCACCAGCAAATCAGAGGCGTAACCGACTGCCGGATTGGCCGTGACGCCGGAGAAGGCATCGCTGCCGCCACACTGCGTACCGACCACCAGATCGGAAGCCGGGCAGGTTTCGCGCTGGCGACGGTTCAGGCGCTCAAGATGGAATTGTGCGACGGTCAGGATATCGTCCACCATCGACTGGAAGCCGACATGTTGCTCATCCTGCAAACGCACAATGTGCGTGTCATCGAGCGAAATCGCCTGCACATCCGGCGTGCCTTCCAGCAGGCGCTCCGGTTGTAATTTCTCACAACCCAGGCCGACCACCATCACCTCGCCGCCAAAGTTCGGGTTCAGCGCCAGATTGTGGATGGTGCGGATCGGCACGATCGCCGCCGGGGCGTTAATCGCCACACCGCAGCCGTACAGGTGATTCAGCGCCACGACGCCATCGACATTGGGGAATTTGGGCAGTAAATCACGTTCAATGATTTTCACCACGTAATCCACCACGCCCGCCACACAGTGCACGCTGGTGGTGATCCCCAGCAGATTTTTAGTGCCGACGCTGCCGTCGGCATTGCGGTAACCTTCGAAGGTATAACCTTCCAGCGGGGGTAATTCTGGCGGTACGCGGGTCGCCAGCGGCAGGCTGTTCAGCTCAGGCGCAACCGGTAATTCCACCAGCGATTCGTCAATCCAGCCGCCCTGCGCGATATCCCTTACGGCATAACCAATCACTTCACCATAACGAATAATATCGCCGCCTTTGGCAATTGGATCTAAAGCGACTTTATGGCCTTGCGGAATATGCTCAATTAATTCCAGACCATTGGCAAATCGGGTGCCGGCTTTTAAGCCGTTGTCATTCACAATAATGGCCACGTTATCGCTTTCATGCACTTTAATAAAAAGAGCTTCGGTGGCGTGTTCTTTATCTTTATTACGTGACATAACTGTCTCCGCGTTTATTAAACATCCCGGAAAAAATTCCGGTTAATTCTCTGAAGTTGACGCTCAATAATGCTCTTGTCAAACATGCTCTGGTGATACAGGGTATGGCGTCCATTATAAGGCAGTCTTCCGGGAACCTCATTGTGCAACTGACCAGCTTTTTGCCTGATGAACGTCATTCTGTGTGGCAGGTGACAGAATAAATGTGATGCAAATCACCCTTTGATTTGCGCGGTTATCGCCACCGCACAATCTGTGATTCTCCTCCCACAGCGATGTGTGGATGCAAAAGAATAGTCATCATCTGTGGGACGATTCTTGGGCGAATGCACAGTGTTATTTCGGGACCTCTTTTTTATACTGTATTGGCCCTCTGAAGGTGACGTTAAAAGTAATACAGGTAAATTTCAGGCAATCATAAACAGAGTGTTAATTGCCTGCTTCGTATAAAGGAACTGAACGGTGAATAACCACAGGTGAATAAAGCAACGTTATTCCGCCAGCGGTAAGTTCCCTGAAAAAGTTTCGTATTATGACAATGAGGGTCACCATGAACATTCAATCCGAGTCACGGGCAATCGCGCAAAGTAAGGTGCGGACCCATATCCGTTACTATATTTTGCTGATTATCTTTCTCATCACGGCGGTGAATTACGCCGACCGTGCAACGCTTTCTATCGCTGGTACCGAGGTCGCGCGTGAGCTGGGCCTGGATGCTGCCGACATGGGACAAATTTTTGCCGCGTTCGGCTGGGCTTATCTGATTATGCAGCTGCCCGGCGGCTGGTTACTGGACCGGTTTGGTTCCAAAAAAGTGTACACCTACAGTCTGTTCTTCTGGTCGCTGTTCACCCTGTTACAGGGCTTTGTCGGCTGGTTCCCGCTGGCATACGGCGCTTTGACGCTGTTTATGCTGCGCTTTATGCTCGGCTTCTCTGAAGCGCCTTCTTTCCCTGCCAACGCCCGTATCGTGGCGGCCTGGTTTCCGACCACGGAGCGCGGCACGGCTTCGGCAATATTTAACTCCGCGCAGTATTTCTCGCTGGCGCTGTTCTCACCGTTGCTCGGCTGGCTGACCTACGCCTGGGGCTGGGAACATGTCTTTATCGTCATGGGCGTGATTGGCTTTGTGCTGACGCTGGTGTGGATCAAATTCATCCATAACCCGCCGGAGCATCCGAATATCTCCAAAAGCGAACTGGAATTCCTGAAAGACGGCGGCGCGGTGGTTGATATCGACCACAAGAAAACGGACACGGCGAAAAGTGGCCCGAAATGGAGTTACGTTCGCCAGATGTTGAGCAGCCGCATGATGCTGGGGATCTTCTTCGGGCAGTATTTCATCAACAGTATTACGTGGTTCTTCCTGACCTGGTTCCCGATTTATCTGGTTCAGGAAAAGGGCATGTCTATTCTTAAAGTCGGGATGATTGCGGCTATCCCGGCACTGTGTGGTTTTGCCGGTGGCGTACTGGGCGGCGTGTTCTCAGATTACCTGATCCGACGCGGTTACTCGCTGACCGTGGCACGTAAAATTCCTATCGTGCTGGGCATGTTGTTAGCCACCAGCATCATCTTGTGTAACTACACCGACAACAACGCCCTGGTGGTGACCCTGATGGCGCTGGCGTTCTTCGGTAAAGGCTTCGGGGCGCTGGGCTGGCCGGTGATTGCCGATACCGCGCCGAAAGAAGTCATCGGCCTGTGCGGCGGCATTTTCAACGTGTTCGGCAACGTGGCTTCTATCGTCACGCCACTGGTGATCGGCTACATGGTGAAAGGCCTGCATTCATTCAACATGGCATTAATTTTTGTGGGCTGTTCAGCACTGATGGCGATGCTTTGCTATCTGCTGGTGGTCGGCGATATCAAACGTCTGGAACTTAAGAAACAGTAAATTGTGATGCGGGGCATTCCGGGCTTCCGGCTCTGCCCCCTTTGATGAGGTCAGATATCAGATATGAGTAATCAAATGATTCCCAACCGTTTTCGCCAGGATTTGTTGCAAGGGAAAACCCTGATTGGTTGCTGGTCAGCATTGTGCAGCCCGATTACCACTGAAGTGCTGGGCGTGGCGGGTTTTGACTGGCTGCTGCTCGATGGCGAACATGCGCCGAATGATGTCACGACGTTTGTGCCGCAACTGATGGCGCTGAAAGGCAGCCGCAGCGCGCCGGTCGTTCGTCCGCAGTTCAATGATCCGGTGGTGATTAAGCGTCTGCTGGATATCGGTTTCTACAATTTCCTGATCCCGTTTGTCGAAACGCAGCAACAGGCCGAACTGGCTGTGGCGTCAACCCGCTATCCGCCAGCAGGCATCCGTGGTGTCTCCGTTTCGCATCGCAGCAACATGTTCGGCACCGTGCCGGATTACTTCAACAGCATTAACGACAACATCGCGGTGATGGTGCAAATCGAAAGCCAGCAGGGCGTCGATAATCTGGATGCGATTGCTGCCGTTGACGGCATCGACGGCATTTTTGTTGGCCCGAGCGATCTGGCTGCGGGCATGGGGCATCTCGGCAACGCCGGGCACCCTGACGTGCAGGCCGCTATCCGTCACATCTTCGCGCGTGCAAAAGCACACGGCAAAGCCAGCGGCATTCTGGCACCGGTGGAAGCCGATGCGCGCCGTTATCTGGAATGGGGCGCGACCTTCGTGGCGGTCGGCAGTGATTTAGGCGTTTTCCGCGCCGGGACTCAGGCGCTGTGCGATCGCTTCACCCAGTGATCTGCTCTCAAACATCAATATAAAGAGGATACCCGAATGAAAATTGGCTTTATTGGTTTAGGCATCATGGGCAAGCCTATGAGCAAAAATCTGCTGAAAGCAGGTTACGAGCTGGTGGTGATGGACCGCAATCTGGATACCGTGGGCGAAATTGTAAAACTCGGCGCGACCGCCGCAGACACGCCAAAAGCGGTAGCCGCCGTCTCTGACGTGATCATCACTATGTTGCCGAACTCGCCGCAGGTGAAAGAGGTGGCGCTGGGCGAAAACGGCCTGATCGAAGGTGCGCGTCCGGGCACCATTTTCATCGACATGAGTTCCATTGCCCCGCTGGCAAGCCGTGAAATCAGCGAAGCGCTGGCCGCTAAACAAATCGCCATGCTCGATGCGCCGGTTTCCGGCGGCGAACCGAAAGCCATCGACGGCACCATGTCAGTGATGGTCGGCGGCGATAAAGCGGTGTTCGATAAATGCTATGAAATCATGAAGTCCATGGCGGGTTCGGTGGTGCATACCGGTGATATCGGCGCAGGCAACGTCACCAAACTGGCGAATCAGGTCATTGTGGCGCTGAACATTGCCGCGATGTCAGAAGCGCTGGTGCTGGCGACCAAAGCAGGCGTCGATCCTGATTTAGTTTTCCAGGCTATTCGCGGCGGTCTGGCGGGCAGCACCGTACTGGAAGCGAAAGCGCCAATGGTGATGGATCGCAATTTCAAACCGGGCTTCCGTATTGATTTGCACATCAAAGATTTAGCGAACGCGCTGGACACCTCACACGGCGTCGGTGCACAACTGCCTCTGACCTCGCTGGTCATGGAAATGATGCAGGCTCTGAAAGCGGATGGTCACGGGCAATCTGACCATAGCGCCATTGCACGCTATTATGAAACCTTAGCGAAGGTTGAAGTTACCCGTTAGTCTGCGGCGGCAACGTGGCCCTGAGTTGAGACTCGTTTCGCGTTGCCCTTCAGGCAGGATGCAAAACTGACAGGACGCTTTTCCACATCGGCGCGTGCAGTTTATGAAGGTAATGACTTTATGAAAATAGTGATCGCACCGGATTCATACAAAGAAAGTTTGTCTGCTTTGGATGTGGCAAAAGCCATCGAAAGTGGTTTCCGTGAGATTTTCCCCGAGGCGGAGTACGTCAAGCTGCCGGTTGCCGATGGCGGCGAAGGCACGGTCGAAGCGATGGTGGCGGCGACCGGCGGACGGGTGGTGAAGGTGAACGTCACCGGCCCGCTGGGCACGCCGCTGGAGGCTTTCTTCGGGCTTTCCGGCGATGAGAAAATCGCGTTCATCGAGATGGCGGCGGCCAGCGGACTGGAAAGCGTCCCGGTGGCGCAACGTAATCCGCTGAAAACCACGTCCTACGGCACGGGTGAGCTGATCCATTCGGCCCTCGATCATGGCGTGAAACACTGCATCATCGGGATTGGCGGCAGCGCCACCAACGATGGCGGCGCAGGCATGATGCAGGCACTGGGCGCGAAACTGCTGACCAAACAAGGCGAGTCGATTGGTCAGGGCGGCGGCGAACTGGAAAAACTGCATCACATTGATATCAGCGGGCTGGATCCGAGGATCAAAAAATGCCGTTTTGAAGTGGCCTGTGACGTGACAAATCCGCTGACCGGCAAGGACGGCGCGTCTGCCATCTTCGGCCCGCAAAAAGGCGCAACGCCGGAGATGATCGAACAGCTCGACGGGTATCTGCATCATTACGCCCGGGTGATCAAACAGGATCTGGGCATTGACGTGGAGAATGTTCCCGGTGCCGGTGCGGCCGGTGGCATGGGCGCGGCGCTTTACGGCTTCTGCCATGCCGAACTGCGTCAGGGGATTGAGATTGTCACCGACGCGCTGGGGCTGGATGCACTGGTGAAAGATGCGACGCTGGTGATCACCGGTGAAGGGCGGATTGACAGCCAGAGCATCAACGGCAAAGTGCCGATTGGTGTGGCGCGGGTGGCCAAGCGTTACAACAAGCCGGTGATTGGCATTGCAGGCAGTCTGACAAAAGATGTTGATGTCGTTTACGACCACGGTCTGGACGCCGTTTTCAGTGTGCTTTACAGCATTTGTACGCTGGACGATGCCCTGAAAAACGCCGCTGACAACCTGCGTAAATCAGCACGCAATATTGCCGCGACCATTAAGTTATCGCAAAAACTTTAACCACAGCAGTCAGGATAAAAAAACCGGTGTTCAGGCCCAGCCTGCGCCGGTTTTTGTATTTTATTTGTGGCGGTTTTACGTTAGGTTTTAAAGACCTTCGCCAATGAGAATCCCCGTATGTCAGAGACAGATTTTTCACAGCAACCGGTTAACACACACACCAAAGGGCTGGGGCCGCTGAGCGCCGGTGCGCGCATGGGCGATATCCGTGAACAGGGCTGGAATATTCTGCGTGAAGACGTGAGCCTGCCGGTTGCCGTGTTGCTCGAAGAGCGAATCGAACACAATCTTTCCTGGATGCGTGAGTTTATCCAGCGGTATCAGCTGAAACTGGCCCCGCACGGCAAAACCACCATGAGCCCCGAGCTGTATCAGATGCAGCTGGAATTCGGCGCATGGGGCATTACGCTGGCTACCGCGCCGCAGGTCAATGCCGCGTTTGCGCATGGCGTGCGTAAAGTGATCATGGCGAATCAGCTGATCGGCAAAGGCAATATGGCGATCATTGCCGGGCTGCTGCGCGAAGACCCGACGTTTGATTTCACCTGTATCGTGGATTCCGCTGAGAACGCCGATGCGCTCGGCCATTACTTTGCCTGCCAGCAACTGAAACTGCGCGTGATGTTTGAGTATGGCATGGCGGGCGGGCGTACCGGCATTCGTACGGACCAGCAGGAAGCCGATGTGCTGGCCGCAGTGAAACGCTGGCCGCAGTCACTGGCGCTGGTCGGCGTCGAGCTGTATGAAGGCGTGAGTAACGATGAAGCGGTGATCCGCCGTTTCCTGCGTCATGTGATGGCGCGCACCGAAGCGCTGGCGCAGGCACGGGAGTTTGCCGAGCCACGGGTGATATTAACCGGTGCCGGTTCCGCCTGGTTTGATGTGGTGGCCGAGGAACTGGCGCGGGAAGAAACCCATCTCGACCCGGAAAAACGCTACGTGCTGGATATCATTTTGCGCTCAGGGTGTTACGTCACGCATGACGTGGGTGCGTATCAGGCGGCGCTGGAGCGGATGCAAACCTGCAATCCGGTGGCACGGGAAATGAACAGCAGCTTACAGCCGGCGTTGCAGGTGTGGGCGGCGGTGCAGTCGTTGCCGGAGCCGGGCAGGGCGATCATTGCCTTCGGCAAACGCGATGCCGGTTATGACGCCGGATACCCGAAAGCCGCCGGACATTTTCGTCCGCGCAGTGCGACACAGGCGGGCTACACCACCGTGGTGCCCGCGCCGGAAGACTGGAAAGTGTTCTCGATGATGGATCAGCATGCGTTTATGTCGATTCCGGAAGAGGCGGATCTGCAAGTCGGCGACATGCTGGTGTTTGATATTTGCCATCCGTGCCTGACGTTCGACAAATGGCGGCAGTTGTTGCTGGTGAATGAACAGTGGGATGTGACCGGTGCAGTGACGACCTGGTTCTGACAGAAAAAAACGCCCGGCGGATACCGGGCGTTACTCTTTTGGTATGACCCCCGTCAGGGATCACCTTGGTAAATAAGCCACCGCCGCCCGTTTCACGTTGTCGATTTCATCGAGTAACTCAAACCATTCAGGTTCCAGCGTGTCGGCGTTGACACCCTGACGCAACTGCTGCTCGATGTAGAAACACAGCTGTTTCAGGCGCGGCACGCCACTGTAGCTGCAACTGCCATGAAGTTTGTGGATCAGCGCCAGAATATCGTCATCCGGCTCGCCGCGCGTGACCGCTTCCACCCGCTCCGCCACCTGTGGCAGGAATTCCACCAGCATTTGCAGTAAATCCTGCGCCAGTGCGACTTTATTGGCCGACTGACTCAGCGCCAGTTGCCAGTCGAGCGTACTGATTGGCGCGAGCGCCTCGCTGCCCTGTAACGGCGAATCCAGTTGCGTCTGGTGCTGATGATGTCGTGACAGCACATTTTTCAGCATGCTTTCATCAATCGGTTTTGACAGATAATCATCCATGCCCAGTTTCAGTAACTGTTCGCGCTCGCCGCTCAGTGAGTGGGCGGTGACCGCCACCACCGGCGTTTTGGCATGACGCGCCATCTGATGAATGATTTCGCTGGCGCGGATGCCGTCGATATCCGGCATCTGAATATCCATCAGGATAATGTCGAGATCGGTATGGCGGGCGACCTCGATGGCTTCCTCGCCGCTGTGACACAGCACGGTGGTTTCCACCAGCTCTTCCAGCAAGGCGCCGATCAGTTTGAGGTTCGCCGGGTTGTCATCCACCGCCATGGCGGTCAGCGGCAGGCGCGAGGTTTTGTCGTCGTTATTGCCGATCACCCGGACGGACGCCTGTTGTTCCTGTAATAACAACGGCAGCAGACGGATGCTCGACATCGGTTTAATCAGACAGGCCTGCACGCCGCGTTTTTTCAGCTCTTCGGCATCCACCTGGAACTGACTCGGCAGCGCCAGCAGCAGGTGCCGCGTCATGCCCAGCACTTTCTGCAATTTACCGTCGTACTCGGAGAGGATCTGATCCGGTTTTACCGGAATGCTGCACAGCATGATGTCGTACCACGGGTCTGGCAGCGCGGCCAGCGTGGTGCGGTGAGTGACATCCAGCGGGGTGGCCTGCAGGATTTCCATCGTGGCTTTCGCCGCCGCCGGGTTCGCTTCGACATACGCCAGTCGCTTGCCTTCCAGATGGCTCATGGACACCGGCGTGACGTGGCGGTTTTCATTCAGCTCCAGCGTGACGTGGAACCAGAAGGTGGAGCCGCGGTTAATCTGGCTGTAGAAGCTGATGTCGCCGCCCATTTCCTTCACCAGACGCTGGGTGATCACCAGTCCCAGACCGGTGCCGCCATGACGGCGTGAAATGCTGGCGTCTGCCTGACGGAACGCCTGGAACAACTGCGACTGCTGGCGCTCAGAAATACCGATGCCGGTATCGTGGATCTGCACTTCCAGTTCGACCTGCAAGTTGTTCTGCGAACGCAGTTCGACATTGATATCGATATTGCCCGCTTCGGTGAACTTAATCGCATTTCCCAGCAAGTTAGTGACAACTTGCTGCATACGCATCGGATCGCCTAACACGTTTTCCGGCACGTTGTTGTGGACGTTCAGCGTCAGTTCCAGACCCTTGTCATGCGCGGTATGCGCCAGCAGGATCACCACTTCATCGAGCATTTCACGCAGCGAGAACGGAATATGTTCCAGCACCAGTTTGCCCGCTTCCAGCTTGGAGAAGTCCAGCACGTCGTTAATGATGGTCAGCAGATGATTGGCGGAACGTTCAATGGTTTGCAGATAGTCGGCCTGCGTCGGCGACAGCGGGGTTTTCAGCGTCTGGCGGGTAAAGCCAATCACGCCATTGAGCGGCGTACGCAGCTCGTGGGACATGTTCGCCAGGAATTCAGACTTGATACGTGCTGCTTCCTGCGCGCGCTTTTTCGCCAGATCCAGTTCAACGTTCTGGATTTCCATCTGCTCCAGCGTTTCGCGCAGGTCTGAGGTGGCCTGATCGATATTCTGCTGCACTTCTTCGTGATAGGCCGTCAGCGACATCGCCATTGAGTTGATGCCGTTTTTCAACATGCTCAGTTCGCCCGGCATATTGCCTTCCACACGGCTGTCGAGCTGCCCGCGACGGATGCGGTCAACAGTATTGACCATATTGCGGATTGGCCCCGTCACGTCGCGCATCAGGCGGTAAGCGAACAAGGTGGCAATCCCCAGACACAGCAACAACAGCATGGTGGAAACAAAGGCTTCCTGATATTGCGCCAGTTTGACCGAGCGTAAATCCAGCTCGATGGCGATATACCCCAGCCTGTTGTCCGGCGATGCACTGAACGTTTCATCATCCGCTTCTGTATGGTTTTCGGCCTGGATCGGCGTGCGCAGGATTAATACATCACCGGAACGGATTTTAGTCAGCTCACGGGGAATGTCTTCGACACGTTTGACCTGCAACGGACTGCCGTCATGCTGGCTGGTGGAACTGGCGAACAGTTTATTGTCGCCATCAAAGACGCTGATGCTGCGCACAATGTCAGAGTGATTGCGGTGCAGGCGGCTGATCAGCCGTTTCACCGGTTCGCGTTCACGGAACGTCATGCCATATTCGCTCGCGACCGCCAGAGGCTCGATAATACTGGCTCCGGCTTCTGTCAGCTGATTCTGCAACTCGTTGTAGCGGTGCACCACAAAGAAGGTGCTGAGCAGCAAACCGATCATTAATGTCGGTGCCAGAATCAGGATCATCATCCGTGCGCGAAGGCTATATTTGGTCATGGGGTTCCAATGTGGGAGAATTAGCTCCAGCTAAGCTTAATAAACCAGCGTGTAATCGACAATAATGGCTCAATTCTACTCTCCGAACCGCCGCGTGACGACCCGGCAAACGATAACTGTGACCGCCACCGACCTGGATGCTTTCGGGCAGGGCGTGGCGCGCCATAACGGCAAAGCCGTATTTGTCAGTGGCTTACTGCCCGGCGAACAGGCAGACGTCACTTTAACAGAAGATAAAAGCAAGTACGCCAAAGGACGTCTGAAACGTTTGCTGACCACCAGCGACGATCGCGTTAAACCGGCGTGTCCGCATTATTCCACCTGCGGCGGATGTCAGCAGCAACACGCCAGCGAGGCTCTGCAACAGCGCAGTAAATCGGCGGCATTATTACGACTGATTTCGCGCGAAACCGGCGTGCAGGCGGATCCTCAGCCGGTGATTGCCGGGCCGCAATATGGCTATCGCCGTCGCGCGCGTCTGGGGCTGCAAATCGCGGGCGTTAAACCGGGGCGTAAAACCGGGACGGCGAACGGTCCGCTGGTGATGGGATTCCGTCAGGAAGGCTCGAACGATCTGGTGGCGATTACCCGCTGTCCGGTACTGCGACCTGAGCTGGAGCAACTGCTGGTGCCTGTGCAGGAATGCCTGTCCTCCCTGTCTGCGGTGAAGCGCCTCGGGCATCTGGAACTGGTGCTGGCGGATAACGGTCCGCTGCTGGTGCTGCGCCATCTGGATCCGCTCAGCGAGGCCGACCGGGCGCGTCTGACGGCGTTTGCGGCGCAACATCAGTTAACGATTTACCTGGCCCCTGACAGCGAGACGCTGGAGCCTTTGTGCGGCGAAACCCCTTATTATCAGATAGAGGGACTGAATCTGAAATTTGGTCCGCGCGACTTTATTCAGGTCAACGACGCCGTTAACCAGCAAATGGTGGCGCAGGCGCTGGAATGGCTGGAACTGACGCCGGAAGATCGCGTGCTGGATCTGTTCTGCGGAATGGGGAATTTCACCCTGCCGCTGGCAAAAAGAGCTAAGCAGGTTGTCGGCGTCGAAGGTGTTGCTACACTGGTGGCGAATGGGCAAGATAATGCCCGCAATAATGGATTAGATAATGTGTCCTTCTACCATGAGAATCTGGAGGACGACGTCAGTAAACAACCCTGGGCGGCGCAAGGTTTCAATAAAATCTTGCTGGATCCGGCCCGGGGCGGCGCTGCTGGCGTGATGGCGCATATCGTTAAACTTGCCCCGGCGCGTGTGGTGTATGTCTCATGCAACCCCACAACCTTAGCGCGGGACAGTAAAATTTTGTTGGAGGCGGGTTATCGTTTGGCTCAGGTACGTATGCTGGATATGTTCCCGCACACCGGGCACCTTGAATCGATGGCTCTGTTTATCAACCCGTCTGACACAGGCGTTGTGTCAGAAACGTAGGGAGAGGGTATGGTTGCGGTAAGAAGTGCACATCTGAACACGGCTGGCGAGTTCGCGCTCGACGACTGGATCAACAGCTTAGGACTGTCCAGCCAGCAATCATGTGAGCGTTTAGCCGAAACCTGGCGCTACTGCGAGCAACAAACGCAGGGCCATCCTGACGCCTCGCTGCTTCTGTGGCGCGGTCTGGAGATGGTTGAAATCCTCTCGACCCTCAGCATGGATAACGACAGTATGCGCGCCGCGCTGCTGTTCCCGCTGGTTGATGACGGCATTATCGACGAAGACACGCTGACGCAGCAGTTCGGTAAAGGCATTACCGATCTGGTGCATGGCGTGCGTGATATGGATGCCATCCGCCAGCTGAAAGCCACGCAAAACGATTCCATGGCTTCCGAGCAGGTGGACAACGTCCGCCGTATGCTGCTGGCGATGGTGGAAGATTTCCGCTGCGTGGTGCTGAAACTGGCCGAACGTATCGCTCACCTGCGCGAAGTGAAAGACGCGCCGGAAGAAGAGCGCGTTCTGGCGGCGAAAGAATGTACCAATATTTATGCGCCGCTGGCTAACCGTCTGGGTATCGGTCAGCTGAAATGGGAGCTGGAAGATTTCTGCTTCCGTTATCTGCATCCTGACGAATACAAGCGTATTGCCAAACTGCTGCATGAGCGTCGTATCGACCGTGAGCAGTACATCGATGATTTTGTGTCGACCGTAAAAAATGCGATGGCCGAAGAGGGCATCAAAGTCGATGTTTACGGCCGTCCCAAACATATCTACAGCATCTGGCGCAAGATGCAGAAAAAATCCCTGTCCTTTGACGAACTCTTCGACGTGCGCGCCGTGCGTATCGTGGTGGAGCGTTTACAGGATTGCTACGCCGCGTTAGGGATTGTACACACCCATTTCCGCCATCTGCCGGACGAATTCGACGATTACGTCGCCAACCCGAAACCGAACGGTTATCAGTCGATTCACACCGTGGTGTTAGGGCCGCGCGGAAAAACGCTGGAAGTGCAGATCCGTACCCGCCAGATGCACGAAGATGCCGAGCTGGGCGTGGCCGCGCACTGGAAATACAAAGAAGGCACGGCAGTGGTCGGTGGCCGCAGCGGTGGCTACGAAGGGCGTATCGCCTGGCTGCGTAAACTTATCGCGTGGCAGGAAGAGATGGCCGATTCGGGCGAAATGCTCGACGAAGTGCGCAGCCAGGTCTTCGACGATCGCGTCTACGTGTTTACGCCAAAAGGCGATGTGATCGACCTGCCGATGGGCTCCACGCCGCTCGACTTTGCGTACCACATCCACAGCGATGTCGGTCACCGCTGTATCGGCGCGAAAATCGGCGGGCGCATCGTGCCGTTTACCTATCAGCTGCAAATGGGCGATCAGATTGAAATCATCACCCAGAAGCATGCGAACCCAAGCCGCGACTGGCTGAACCCAAGCCTCGGTTACGTCACAACCAGCCGTGGCCGCTCGAAAATTCAAAACTGGTTCCGTAAACAGGATCGCGATAAGAACATTATTGCCGGTAAGCAAATCCTCGATGACGAGCTGGACAGACTGGATATCAGCATCAAAGATGCCGAAAAACTGCTGCTGCCACGCTATAACGTCAACTCGCTGGATGAAGTGCTCGCCGCCATCGGTAACGGCGATATCCGTCTGAATCAGATGGTGAACTTCCTGCAATCGCAGCTGAAAAAGCCGAGTGCGGAAGAGCTGGATAAAGAAGCGCTGCGCCAGCTGACGCAGAAAACCACGCCGCCACCGACCCGCACCAAAGACAATGGCCGCGTCGTCGTCGAAGGCGTCGGTAATCTGATGCACCACATTGCGCGTTGCTGCCAGCCGATCCCGGGCGACGAAATCGTCGGTTACATCACTCAGGGGCGCGGGATCTCCATCCACCGTGCCGACTGTGATCAGCTGGAGGATTTACGCTCGAATGCGCCGGAACGTGTGGTCGATGCCGTGTGGGGCGAAAGCTATTCCAGCGGGTATTCACTGGTGGTGCGTGTGGTGGCCAACGACCGCAGCGGCCTGCTGCGTGATATCACCACCATCCTTGCCAACGAAAAAGTGAACGTGCTCGGCGTCGCCAGCCGCAGCGACACAAGGCAGCAACTGGCAACCATCGACATGGATATCGAAATCTACAACCCGCAGGTGCTGGGGCGCGTGATTGCCAAACTGAATCAGTTGCCGGATGTGATTGAAGCCAAGCGACTTCACGGCAGTTGATCACACGCTTATAAGGCCCGCCAGTCGGGCCTTTTCTTTTATGTTTTTGACTCCTCTATTTTAAAACGGACAGATCCTATGACCGATTCTTCTTTGCAACGCCTGCTCACCATCATGAAAACCCTGCGCGATCCCGAAGCCGGTTGCCCGTGGGATAAAGAGCAAACTTTCGAGACCATCGCTCCATACACGCTGGAAGAAACCTACGAAGTGCTGGATGCCATCGCCCGTAAAGATTACGACGATGTACGCGACGAGCTGGGCGATCTGCTGTTTCAGGTGGTGTTTTACGCCCAGATGGGCAGCGAGCAGGGGCTGTTTGAGTTTGACGATATCTGCAATGCCATCTCCGACAAGTTAGAGCGCCGCCATCCGCAAATCTTTGGTCAGGAAGCGACCTGGTCGAAAGACGCCAGCAGTAAAGACGTGCTGGTCAAATGGGAAGCGCGTAAGGCGCAGGAGCGCGCGGAAAAATCCCTGCACTCGGCGCTGGATGATATTCCCTCCGCACTGCCTGCGCTGATGAAAGCGCACAAAATTCAGAAACGTTGTTCAAATGTCGGCTTCGACTGGACGACGCTCGGACCGGTGCTCGACAAGGTGTACGAAGAAATTGACGAAGTGATGTTTGAGGCGCGTCAGGCGGTCATTGACGAAGAAAAACTCGGCGAGGAAATCGGCGACCTGTTGTTCGCGACCGTTAATTTGTCCCGCCATTTAGGCCACAAAGCGGAAGATGCGTTGCAGGCGGCCAACCGCAAGTTTGAACGCCGTTTCAGGCAGGTCGAGGAAATTATCCGTGCGAAGGGCCTAAACATGGAAGATGCTACACTTGAGCAAATGGAAGACGCCTGGCAGCAGGTGAAAAAGCAGGAAGGCTGAGATCCGCGATGCGACTTTGATCGGAAACAAGATCTGCTGATGCTGAAACGGTTAAGCTCAGTGTCATTCAGTGCTTAACCGGCTGATCTGAGAGCAGTAAAGTCCAACAAATTGAAATCTAAGATGTTTTAGAGTGTCATGCGAACAACTCAGCACTTTTTATATGCTAACTGGTTGTTTTTGAAAGAATGAAAGAATAGGGCTGGCAGGGTTAACCCTTCTGAAGTGACGGTAAGGAAAACGATGATGGACAGCAAAACGTTTATTTGTGGCGCACACAAGGTTCCGGTATACTGTTTTCCCGTCTTGGTTACTCCATCATCTTTAAACCTAACCTCTCAGGTTCAGCATGACAACTAATTATATTTTTGTGACCGGCGGGGTCGTATCCTCTCTGGGTAAAGGCATTGCCGCAGCCTCTCTGGCGGCTATTCTCGAAGCCCGTGGCCTCAACGTGACCATCATGAAACTGGACCCGTATATCAACGTGGATCCGGGTACGATGAGCCCGACTCAACACGGCGAAGTCTTCGTGACCGAAGATGGCGCTGAAACCGATCTCGATCTGGGCCACTACGAACGTTTCATCCGCACCAAGATGACTCGCCGCAACAACTTCACCACCGGCCGTATTTATTCCGACGTGCTGCGCAAAGAGCGCCGTGGCGATTATCTCGGTGCCACCATTCAGGTTATCCCGCACATCACCAACAACATCAAAGAACGCATCATTGAAGGCGGCGAAGGCCACGATGTCGTGCTGGTGGAAATTGGCGGTACGGTCGGTGATATCGAATCCCTGCCGTTCCTGGAAGCAATTCGTCAGATGGCCGTTGAAGTGGGCCGCGAACACACGCTGTATATGCACCTGACGCTGGTGCCTTACATGGCGGCTGCCGGTGAAGTGAAAACCAAACCGACCCAGCACTCCGTGAAAGAACTGCTGTCTATCGGTATCCAGCCAGACGTGCTGATCTGCCGTTCTGACCGCGCCGTACCGGCTAACGAACGTGCGAAAATCGCCTTGTTCTGTAACGTGCCGGAAAAAGCGGTTATCTCCCTTAAAGACGTTGATTCTATTTATAAAATCCCGGCCCTATTGAAATCTCAGGGTCTGGACGATTATATTTGTAAACGTTTCAGCATCAACGCGCCGGAAGCCAACTTGTCCGAATGGGAACAGGTTGTGTATGAAGAAGCCAATCCGGGCGGTGAAGTCACCATCGGTATGGTCGGTAAGTACATTGAGCTGCCAGATGCGTATAAATCTGTGATTGAAGCGCTCAAACACGGCGGCCTGAAAAATCGTCTGACCGTGAACATTAAACTTATCGATTCACAGGATGTCGAAACCCGTGGCGTGGAAGTGCTGAAAGGTCTGGATGCTATCCTGATCCCAGGCGGCTTCGGCTACCGTGGTGTGGAAGGCAAAGTGGCCACGGCGCGTTATGCACGTGAAAACAACATCCCTTATCTGGGCATTTGTCTGGGTATGCAGGTTGCACTGATTGAATTCGCCCGTAACGTGGCGGGTATGGAGAACGCCAACTCCACAGAATTTGTGCCAGACTGTAAGTTCCCGGTGGTTGCACTCATCACCGAATGGCGCGATGAAGAAGGTAACGTCGAAGTCCGTTCCGAAGACAGTGATTTAGGCGGCACCATGCGTGTGGGCGGACAGCAATGTCACCTGAACGACGGTAGCCTGGTTCGTGAGATGTACGGCGAGCCAACAATAGTTGAACGCCATCGTCACCGTTACGAAGTGAACAACATGCTGCTCAAACAAATCGAAGCCGCAGGTTTACGCGTAGCCGGTCGCTCTGGCGATAAGCAACTGGTGGAAATCATCGAGCTGCCTAACCATCCGTGGTTTGTGGCTTGCCAGTTCCATCCAGAATTTACGTCAACGCCGCGTGATGGTCATCCGTTGTTTGCAGGCTTCGTGAAGGCTGCCGGTGAGTATCAGAAGCGTCAGGTAAAATAAAATACCGGCGAAACGACGTGTTTCAGACACGTCGTTTAACCGAAGCTTTAGTTAACTTGTACTGAGGAAATCCTAATGTCCAAAATCGTTAAAGTCATCGGTCGTGAAATCATCGACTCCCGTGGTAACCCGACCGTAGAAGCTGAAGTTCATCTGGAAGGCGGTTTTGTAGGTCTGGCTGCTGCGCCATCGGGTGCTTCTACCGGTTCCCGCGAAGCGCTGGAACTGCGTGACGGTGACAAATCCCGTTACCTGGGCAAAGGCGTCACCAAAGCCGTTGCTGCTGTTAATGGTCCAATCGCTCAGGCTGTAACCGGTAAAGACGCGAAAGATCAGGCTAACATCGACAAGATCATGATCGATCTGGACGGTACTGAGAACAAATCTAAGTTCGGTGCTAACGCGATTCTGGCTGTTTCCCTGGCTGCTGCTAAAGCGGCTGCTGCTTCTAAAGGTCTGCCACTGTACGCACACATCGCAGAACTGAACGGCACCCCGGGCAAATACTCTATGCCACTGCCTATGATGAACATCATCAACGGCGGCGAACACGCGGATAACAACGTTGATATCCAGGAATTCATGATCCAGCCTGTTGGCGCGAAAACGCTGAAAGAAGCGATTCGTATGGGTTCTGAAGTGTTCCATACTCTGGCTAAAGTGCTGAAATCTAAAGGCATGGGTACTGCTGTTGGTGACGAAGGTGGCTATGCGCCAAACCTGGGTTCTAACGCAGAAGCACTGGCTGTTATCGCTGAAGCGGTAAAACAAGCAGGTTACGAGCTGGGTAAAGACATTACTCTGGCGATGGACTGTGCAGCCTCTGAATTCTACAAAGACGGTAAATACGTTCTGGCTGGCGAAGGCAACAAAGCCTTCACCTCTGAAGAATTCACTCACTTCCTGGAAGACCTGACCAAACAGTATCCAATCGTTTCTATCGAAGACGGTCTGGACGAATCTGACTGGGATGGTTTCGCGTACCAGACTAAAGTTCTGGGCGACAAAATCCAGCTGGTTGGCGACGATCTGTTCGTTACCAACACCAAGATCCTGAAAGAAGGTATCGAAAAAGGTATCGCTAACTCCATCCTGATCAAATTCAACCAGATCGGTTCTCTGACCGAAACCCTGGCTGCGATCAAAATGGCGAAAGATGCTGGCTACACTGCCGTTATCTCTCACCGTTCAGGCGAAACTGAAGATGCTACCATTGCTGACCTGGCGGTCGGTACTGCTGCAGGCCAGATCAAAACCGGTTCTATGAGCCGTTCTGACCGTGTTGCTAAATACAACCAGCTGATTCGTATCGAAGAAGCGCTGGGTGATGCAGCACCGTTCAACGGTCTGAAAGAAGTGAAAGGTCAGTAATTACTGCCCCGTCATACTTTCTTAAAAACCCGCTCCGGCGGGTTTTTTTATGCCCTGATTTTGCTCACAGAGAAATCTGCCATACTCATTTACAGCACAAGTTTGGTCTCAACGGCCATATCTGTGATAATGCGCGCTGATTTTTTTAGAGATGACTGAGAAACCGATGCAGTACCCGATTAATGAGATGTTCGAAACCCTGCAAGGGGAAGGCTATTTTACCGGCGTGCCGGCGATTTTCATTCGCCTGCAAGGCTGTCCTGTGGGTTGCAGCTGGTGCGATACCAAACACACCTGGGATAAAATTGCCGATCGGGAAGTCGATATGCAGCGCATTCTGGTCAAAACCGAAGAAAGTGACGCCTGGGGCAATGCCACGTCAGAACAACTGCTCGAGGTGATCGCGCAGCAAGGTTACACCGCCCGTCATGTGGTGATCACCGGCGGCGAGCCGTGCATTTATGATCTGACCGAACTGACGTCATTGCTGGAAAAGAACGGCTTCAGTTGCCAGATTGAAACCAGCGGCACGCATGAAGTGCGTTGCTCAGTGAATACCTGGGTGACCGTTTCCCCGAAAGTGAATATGCGTGGCGGATACGACATTCTGCCGCAGGCACTGAAACGTGCTGATGAAGTGAAGCATCCGGTGGCGCGTCAGCGTGATATCGACGCGCTGGATGTTCTGCTGGAAACACTGACGGACAGCAAAGCGCGAATTATCGCCCTGCAGCCCATCAGCCAAAAAGAAGAAGCCACCAGACTGTGCATTGCGACCTGCATTGCAAGGAACTGGCGGCTTTCAATGCAGACACATAAGTATCTCAACATTGCATAATACCCTGCATCCTTCGTGCTGTCTCTGCGTTGGCTGCTTTCATTCACCCCAGTCACTGACTATTGTCAGCTCCGGGGGATTCATTCAATTGCCGCCTGGATAAAGCACGAATGATTTTGGGTATTTTGCGTTAACCTTTATACACGCAACCCGCTGTGCAGGTTTCTTTGACGCGCACGGCGCTGAGCAGTGGCAGCTTAGGTTTCATCTCGTTCCAGATCCACGCGGCCAGCACTTCGCTGGTCGGGTTTTCTAAGCCCGGAATGTCGTTCAGATTATAGTGGTCGAGACGATCTAAAGTCGGATTGAACGCGGCTTTCAGTTCGGCGAAATCCATCACCCAGCCGGTATGCGGATCCACTTCACCGGTGATTTCTAAGCGGACGGTGAAAGAGTGGCCGTGCAACCGGCCGCATTTATGCCCGGCAGGCACATGCGGTAAATGGTGGGCGGCTTCGAACTGAAAATCTTTAAATAATGTGGTGGTCATGAGGCAGTCTCGTTGCTCGAAAAAACGCGGCATAGTACCGGAATACGGGCTTTCGTGCCATGACTTCGCTGCGCTTTTCTTCACCAAATCCTGACTTTTCCTCTCTTTACTCCGCCTGCATTGCTGGCTTACAGTGAGCCGGTAGAAACTAACCTGTTGAGATAGTGAATGATTACTGTGCTTCGTTGCGCTGTTCTGGCGCTGTTGTTCTCTGCCACCGCGCAGGCAGAAACGGCATCTCCCGCGAAAGAACCTGCGCCCGCTCAGGCGAAAGCCGCCAAAACTGCACTGGTTTTTCCGGCGGGATCCGGCGTAATGCATATCGCGCTGGCAGCGGGTAAAAAGCCGCTGGACGTTTTCACTTATCAACCCGTTGGCGCGGATGCGACCACCCCGGTGGTCATGGTAATGACCGGTGTTGACCGTAACGCGATGACTTACCGTAATGACTGGATGACCGTCGCCGATCAATACCATTTGCGGGTGATCGTCCCGCATTTCAGTGAGCAGGATTTCCCCGGTGCGGCAGGGTATAACCTCGGCAACCTGACGGACAGCAAAACCCATCACCGCCTGCCGAAATCGCAGTGGGCATTCAGCATCGTCGACACCCTGTTTACCACCTTGCAGAAGCAGGGCGTGACCAGCCAGAAACAATACTATTTATTCGGCAACAGCGCGGGCTGCCAGTTTGTCCACCGTATGCTGACGTTGTTGCCGGAGCCGAACGTCAAAGCTGCGGTGTGTGCGGCGGCGGGCTGGTGGACATTGCCGGATACCGACCAACGCTGGCCCTACGGATTGCGGGAAGCGCCGGTGGCGGTCAGTCAGCAGCAACTGAATGATTACTTCGCCAAACCGGTGCTGATTGCCGTCGGCGCGCAGGATGATGATCCGGAAAACCGTTTGCTGCGTAAGTCCAAACAGGCGATGGCCCAGGGGACAAACCGTCTGGAGCGCGCGGAAAGCTATTTCACCACGTCCCAGCAGCGCGCCGAGCAGAACAACACGCCGTTTAACTGGCACTTTATGGATCTGTCTGACGTCGGTCACAGCGGCAGTAAAATGTCGGTGTTTGCCGCCGGACAATTCGCCTGGTTCGAGCAGCACAACGCTTTTCACCTCTGAAAGTGTCAGCGTAAAACTCAATCCTGAAAAAAATTCATTACCCCGCTCCGGCGGGGTTTTTCTTTATCTATCCGGCACTTTGCAGAGGGCCTGCTGACAGTGAGTGAAATTTTTTAGCGATTTCAGTACGATAAAAATCATCCCTTACCACTTTTTCAGATAGACCTTACCTCTAAATCCTCTTAGTCATTTTGGTTATTTATTATTTCCATCACTTCTTTAATTGTTATTATCCGGCTCGTTAACCTACATCCTCTGAAAGGTCTTTCCCGCGCGCGAATCTTTGTGAAAAAGCGCCGGAGGCCGGATTGATGACTTGCTTTTGCATAAGGGAATTCGTACCGCGATGACGACTCAGGCTCCTCCAACTTCACTGCTCCCGCTGACCCCCGAGCAAATGGCCCGCCTTCAATCGGCGATTGGTGATTACTCACCGACTCAGATGGCCTGGCTGTCCGGGTATTTCTGGGGAAGGGTTAACCAGCAACCGGGTGAGGTCGCTGCCCCCGCGCCGGTGCAAGCCGCCGCATCGGTGACCCTGATTTCTGCGTCGCAAACCGGTAACGCCCGTCGTGTCGCCGAGCAACTGCGTGATGACCTGATCGCCGCGAAAATTAACGTCAATCTGGTGAATGCCGGTGACTACAAATTCAAGCAAATTGGTCAGGAAAAGCTGCTGCTGATCGTGGCCTCCACACAGGGCGAAGGCGAGCAGGCGGAAGAAGCCGTCGCATTGCACAAATTCCTGCAATCCAAAAAAGCGCCGAACATGAAAGACACCGCTTTTGCGGTGTTTGCGCTGGGTGATACCTCTTACGAATTCTTCTGTCAGGCGGGTAAAGACTTCGATACCCGTCTGGGCGAACTGGGCGCAGAACGTCTCTTAGACCGCGTGGATGCGGACGTTGAATATAAAGAAGCCGCTGAAAGCTGGCGTAAGCGCATCGTGGATGTGCTGAAACAGCGCGTGCCAGCTGATACCGGTGCGCAGGCTGCGCCGACGCTGGCGGGCAGTGTCAATCAGGTCGACAGCAGCCCGTACAGTAAAGAAGCGCCGCTGACCGCGACACTTTCTGTTAACCAGAAAATCACCGGCCGCGATTCTGACAAAGACGTGCGTCATCTGGAAATCGAACTCGGCGATTCCGGCCTGCGTTACCAGCCGGGCGATGCACTGGGGATCTGGTTCGAAAACGATCCGCAACTGGTGCAGGAAATCGTGGAGCTGTTGTGGCTCAAAGGCGATGAAATCGTCGAAGTGAATGATAAAAAACTCTCGCTTTCAGAAGCCCTGCAACATCACATCGAACTGACTCAGAACACCACGCCGATCATCGAGAAATACGCCGCGCTGTGCCGCGACGAACACCTGACCGGCCTGCTGGCAGATAAACCGGCATTGCAACAATATGCGCAGACCGTGCCGTTCGCTGACATGGTACGCCGCGCGCCGACGGAGCTGGATGCCCAGCAACTGGTAGATTTACTGCGACCGCTGACACCACGCCTGTATTCGATTGCCTCCTCACAGGCGGAAACCGAAACAGAAGTGCATATCACCGTCGGCGTGGTGCGTTACGACATCGACGGGCGTCCGCGTTCCGGTGGCGCCTCCGGCTTCCTGGCCGATCGTCTGGAAGAAGACGGCGAGGTGAAAGTCTTCATCGAGCATAACGACAATTTCCGCCTGCCAGCCAGTCCGGAAACGCCGGTCATTATGATCGGACCTGGCACCGGCATCGCGCCGTTCCGCGCCTTTATTCAGCAGCGTGATAACGACGGCGCCACCGGCAAAAACTGGCTGTTCTTCGGCAACCCGCACTTTACCGATGATTTCCTGTATCAGGTCGAATGGCAGCGTTACGTGAAAGACGGCCTGCTGACGAATATCTCCCTGGCATGGTCACGGGATCAGGCTGAAAAAGTGTATGTACAGGACAAACTGCGCGAGCAGGGTGCTGAAGTCTGGCAATGGTTGCAGGAAGGCGCACATGTCTATGTCTGCGGCGATGCCAACCGTATGGCGAAAGACGTAGAGCAGGCGTTACTGGAAATCATCGCCAAATACGGCGTGATGGATCTGGAAACTGCCGACGAATATCTCAGTGAATTACGTCTTGATCGCCGTTACCAGCGCGACGTCTACTAATGCCCTGCATCCTTCTAATTGCAGGGGCGTTGGCTTCCTTCAGTCACCCGAATCACTGACTTGAGTCAGCTCATCGGGATTCCTTCAGTTGCCGCCTGCCTGCAACTCGAATGATTTTGGGCATAAAGTTATGAGTGAAAAAATTATGAGCAATAAGTTGTGGAGTGAACTCAATCCCGGTCCGGGCCCGCTGATCGTCGATGCCCCGCTGGCTGACGCCGAACGCCTGAAGAAGGAAAGCAATTTCCTGCGCGGCACCATCACAGAAGATTTAAAAGACGGCCTGACCGGCGGCTTCAACGGTGACAACTTCCTGTTGATCCGCTTCCACGGCATGTATCAGCAGGACGACCGTGATATCCGTGCTGAACGTGCGGAACAAAAGCTGGAGCCGCGTCACGCCATGATGCTGCGCTGCCGTTTGCCGGGCGGGGTGATGACGCCTGCGCAGTGGCTGGGCATCGACAAATTTGCCGAAGACAGCACCCTGTACGGCAGCATCCGTATTACTAACCGTCAGACATTCCAGTTCCACGGCATTCTGAAACCGAACGTAAAACCAGTGCATCAGTTGCTGAATAAACTCGGTCTGGATGCGCTGGCGACCGCCAACGACGTTAACCGTAACGTGTTGTGTACCTCGAATCCGGTGGAATCAGAGCTGCATCAGGAAGCCTATCAGTGGGCGAAAAAAATCTCCGAGCACCTGCTGCCGCGCACCCGCGCTTACGCTGAAGTCTGGCTGGATCAGGAAAAAGTCGAAACCACCGACGAAGAGCCGATTCTGGGCGCGACCTATCTGCCGCGTAAATTCAAAACCACCGTGGTGATCCCGCCGCAGAATGATGTGGACCTGCACGCCAACGACCTGAACTTCGTGGCGATTGCCGATAACGGCAAACTGGTCGGCTTCAACGTGCTGGTCGGCGGCGGGCTTTCTATCGCACACGGTGATAAAGCTACGTATGCGCGTACTGCCAGCGAACTGGGCTTTATTCCGCTGGAGAACACGCTGGCTGTTGCCGAAGCGGTGGTGACCACGCAGCGTGACTGGGGTAACCGCACCAACCGTAAAAACGCCAAAACCAAATACACGCTGGAACGCGTCGGCGTGCCGGTTTTCAAAGCCGAAGTTGAAAAACGCGCAGGCATTCAGTTTGGCGATGTTCGTCCTTACGAATTCACCGGTCGCGGCGATCGCATCGGCTGGGTAAAAGGCATCGACAAACAATGGCACCTGACGCTGTTTATCGAAAATGGCCGTATTCTTGATTATCCGGGCAAGCCGCTGAAAACCGGTCTGGCAGAAATTGCTAAGATCCATAAAGGCGATTTCAGGCTTACTGCTAACCAGAACCTGATCGTGGCCGGAGTCTCAGAAAAAGCCAAAGACGCGATCGAAACACTGGCGCGTAATCACGGCCTGATCGACGACGGCGTCACCGAGCAGCGTAAAAACTCGATGGCCTGCGTGTCTTATCCGACCTGCCCGCTGGCGATGGCGGAAGCGGAACGTTTCCTGCCTGAGTTTGTGGCCAAAGTGGAAGGCATCATGCACAGCCACGGCGTGGGCGATGAACATATCGTTCTGCGTGTGACCGGTTGTCCGAACGGCTGCGGCCGTGCGCTGCTGGCCGAAATTGGTCTGGTGGGTAAAGCGATGAACCGCTACAACCTGCACCTCGGCGGTAACCGCGCCGGAACACGTATTCCGCGCATGTACCGCGAAAATATTTCTGATGCTGAGATCCTGAGCATCATTGACGAACTGGTCGGACGCTGGTCAAAAGAGCGCGAAACCGGTGAAGGCTTTGGTGACTTCGTGATCCGCGCCGGGATCATCAGGCCGGTGCTGGATCCCGCACGCGACTTTTATGATTAAGCGCGCTAACCGACTGGAGGCAATATGAGTTTGCTGAATCTGACTCTGGCTGAACTGAATGAACTGCCGAAGTCCGGACAATCTATGGCGCTGGCGGAAATTAACGTCAGCCTCGAAAAACTGTCCGCGCAGGAGCGTGTGCAATGGGCGCTGGAAAATATGCCCGGCGAATTCGCGCTGTCTTCAAGCTTCGGTATTCAGGCGGCGGTGTGTCTGCATTTAGTCACGCAGCAGAAACCGGACATTCCGGTGATCCTGACTGACACCGGCTATCTTTTCCCGGAAACCTATCAGTTCATCGATACGTTAACCGAACAGCTGAACCTGAATTTGCAGGTGTTCCGCGCGGAGCATTCTGCGGCGTGGCAGGAAGCGCGCTACGGCAAACTGTGGGAGCAGGGCGTCGAAGGCATTGAGAAGTACAATCACATCAACAAAGTCGAGCCGATGAATCGTGCGATTCAGACGCTCGGCGTGCAGACCTGGTTCGCCGGTCTGCGTCGCGAGCAATCCGGCAGCCGTGCGCATCTGCCTGTGCTGGCTGTGCAACGTGGTGTGTTTAAAATCCTGCCGATCATCGACTGGGATAACCGTCAGATCTTCCGCTATCTGCAAGACAACGGCCTGAGCTATCACCCGCTGTGGGATCAGGGCTACCTTTCCGTCGGTGACACGCACACCACCAAGAAGTGGGAAGAAGGCATGAAAGAAGAAGATACGCGATTTTTTGGGCTTAAACGCGAATGCGGGCTGCACGAATAAATCCCCGTCATACTTCGGGTTGCAGATGCGTTGGCTGCGCGCTCTTACCCCGGTCACATAGTAATCTATGCTCCCGGGGATGCGTTTGCTTGCCGCCTTCCTGCAACCCGAATTATTTAGGGGATTCCTGTTATTAGCGTCTCAACTCCCCCTATTCGGGTTGCAGATGCGTTGGCTGCGCGCTCTTACCCCGGTCACATAGTAATCTATGCTCCCGGGGATGCGTTTACTTGCCGCCTTCCTGCAATCCGAATTATTTAGGGGATTCCAGATAAGAATCCCTTAAATTGTCCTCTTAATCAGGCGTGTTTCGCCGGTTTCGCCAGATCCCTCAGCAGCGGATAAAGCACTTTCACCGTATCGCGTGAGCGTTTTTCAATGCGGCCCGGCAGGGCTTTATCCAGATATTGCAGATTGTCGAACTGGCTTTGATAACGCGTGGTGCCCAGCGGGAAATGGCGGGTGATGGCACGTTGCTGTTCGCCGTCTTTTTTACCCAGCGCAAAGTTGGTTGCGGTGACGTTCAGCAGGGGCAGACGGGCGTTATCCAGCGCGCTGATGCCGTCGCAGCAATGTGCGCCTTCGTGGCTTTCCGCCGGGATCCCCAGACTGCGTGCAATGGCCAGTGCCCGCACGCGGGTGAGTTTCGCCACCGCGGCGGAGGTGTTTACGCCGCTGTTGAAATACAACCGGTCGCCGGTGATCAGCGAATTCAGGTTGATGACCAGAAGGGTGTTTTTCTTCTCTTCGGCGCTCATGCGGTTCACAAAATCTTCCGCCCCTTTTGCGCCGGTCTCTTCCGCACTCAGCGCCACGAAACGCAGACTGTAATGCGTCGGGATGGCCTGCATCCGTTCCGCCAGTTCCAGCATCACACCGACGCCTGAGGCGTTATCATCCACGCCCTGCAAGGTCAGGCCGCCGAGATTATGGTTGGTGTCGTTATCGCTTTGCGGCACGTAGGTATCAAAATGCGCCATCACGATGATTTGCTGCGGCACCTCACCGGCGCGGGCGGCAATCACTGACGTGGCGTGAATATTCTGCCAGTTCTTTTTGCCTGCGTTGTTGGTGTACAGATAGCGGGTATCGAAGCCGCGTAAATCGCTCTTATAGCCTAATTTATTGAATTGCTGATTCAGATAATCCGCCGCGATAAGTTCTGCGGGACTGCCGGCCATGCGACCGGGAAAGTAGGTGGCGATATGGCGAATCTGCTGACTGGCGATCATGCCCATCGCCGGAAGCGGGGCGGACGCCGCCAGCGCATGACCTAAACCGGCACAGCTGAGGCTCAGGGCCAGCAGTGTCCGCGTCATGCGTGAAAAAGAAAACATAGCCAAAAATCCTTATTTGCTGGTCAAAACGACCGGAAGGCAATCAAACAACAGGCCGCGTGGGGCGGTCTTACTGGGGCTACAGTATGCGATTGTCTGCGTCATTAGACAATTTCCCGTTATCCCAAACCGCTCTTTTTGCCGGGCTATATTCCATTTAGTAACTATTCATTCCTTTTCGTCATTTCAGATCAAATATTGCCTGCACGTATAGTTTGTTTATTAATCCTGATAATCAATTAAGGCTTTTGTGGACTATCTACCAATATTTGCCGACCTCAAACAACGCCCCGTGCTGGTTGTGGGAGGTGGCGAAGTCGCTGCTCGCAAAATCGATCTTCTCCTGCGGGCGGGTGCGCAAGTACGGATAGTCGCACAGGCACTTTCTCCCGAACTGGAACAACGCCGACAGGCCGCTGAAATCAGCTGGTCAGCTCAGGCTTTTCTGCCGGAACAGCTCGATGATGTGTTTCTGGTGATTGCCGCCACTGATGACGCTGCGCTGAATGCAGAAGTGTTTGAGCAGGCGAACCGCCGTCATCTGCTGGCTAACGTCGTGGACGATCAGCCGAAGTGCTCTTTCATTTTCCCCTCGATTGTCGACCGTTCGCCGATCGTGGTGGCGATTTCGTCCAGCGGCAAAGCACCGGTACTCGCCAGAATGCTGCGCGAAAAGCTGGAAACCTTGCTGCCGACCAGTCTGGGACAAATGGCCGATATCGCCGGACGCTGGCGCGACAATGTCAAAACGCAGTTCAGTTCCATGCGTGCGCGCCGTCGTTTCTGGGAACAGCTGTTTGCCGGGCGTTTTGCCAGCCTTGCTTCTTCGGGAAAGCTCGCAGAAGCCGAACAAGCTCTGCAACAACAGTTAGAAAGTGCGGAAGACATCTCGCATAACGGCAATGTCACGCTGGTCGGCGCGGGACCGGGTGATGCAGGATTGCTCACCTTACGCGGGTTGCAGGTGATGCAGCAGGCAGATGTGGTGCTTTACGATCATCTGGTCAGCGAAGATGTTCTGGATCTGGTTCGCCGCGATGCGGACAAAATCTGCGTCGGTAAACGCGCGGGCAGTCATTCTGTCGCGCAGGAAGAAACCAACCGTCTGCTGGTCGAACTGGCGCAGCAGGGGAAAAAAGTCGTGCGCCTCAAGGGCGGTGACCCGTTTATTTTCGGTCGAGGCGGCGAAGAATTACAGGCGGTGCAGGCCGCGGGCATTCCTTTCCAGGTGGTGCCGGGCGTGACGGCAGCGGCGGGCGCGACGGCGTATGCCGGGATCCCGCTGACGCACCGTGATTACGCGCAGAGTGTGATATTCGTGACCGGCCATTGCCGCCCGGAAAATAACGGCGTGCAGTGGGAAACCCTCGCGAAAGGCCAGCAAACATTGGCGATTTACATGGGTACGCTCAAGGCCGCTGACATCAGCCAGCAACTGATCGCCCATGGTCGCGCAGCAAATACGCCCGTCGCGGTTATCGGACGGGGAACGCGTTCTGATCAGCAGGTACTGACCGGAACACTCGATAATCTTGAACATCTGGCTCAACAGGCGCCGACGCCGGCGTTACTGGTGATTGGTGAAGTGGTATCACTTCATCAGCAACTGGCCTGGTTTGGGCATCATCCTGAGACTGACGGCACTCAACGTCCGTCGGTTGTGAATTTGGCTTAAAGGATCTGTTATGGACGAAAAACGACTGACTCATTTGCGGCAACTGGAGGCGGAGAGTATCCATATCATCCGTGAAGTGGCTGCTGAATTCGCCAACCCGGTGATGATGTACTCCATCGGGAAAGATTCCTCGGTGATGCTGCATCTGGCACGTAAAGCCTTCTTCCCGGGTACCTTGCCGTTCCCGCTGCTGCATGTGGATACCGGCTGGAAATTCCGCGAAATGTACGAATTCCGCGACCGCACGGCGAAGAACTACGGTTTTGAACTGCTGGTGCATAAAAACCCGGAAGGCGTGGCAATGGGCATCAACCCGTTCGTGCATGGCAGTGCCAAACACACCGATATCATGAAAACCGAAGGTCTGAAGCAGGCGCTGAATAAATACGGCTTTGATGCTGCTTTCGGTGGCGCACGCCGTGATGAAGAAAAATCCCGTGCCAAAGAGCGTATTTATTCGTTCCGTGACCGCTTCCACCGCTGGGATCCAAAAAACCAGCGCCCGGAACTGTGGCACAACTACAACGGCCAGATTAACAAAGGCGAAAGCATCCGCGTGTTCCCGCTCTCCAACTGGACTGAGCTGGATATCTGGCAGTACATCTATCTGGAAAACATCGAGATCGTTCCGCTGTATCTGGCCGCGCCGCGTCCGGTTCTGGAGCGCGACGGGATGCTGCTGATGGTCGATGACGATCGTATTGATCTGCAACCGGGCGAAGTGATCGAGAAGAAAATGGTGCGTTTCCGCACATTAGGTTGCTGGCCGCTGACCGGTGCCGTTGAATCCGGGGCGCAAACGCTGCCGGAGATCATCGAAGAAATGCTGGTGTCGACCACCAGTGAACGTCAGGGACGCGCGATCGACCGTGATCAGGCCGGTTCGATGGAACTGAAAAAGCGTCAAGGGTACTTCTGAGGAGCCGCAGCTAATGAATAACGCAATTGCACAACAAATCGCGGAGCAGGGCGGCGTCGAAGCTTACCTGCACGCTCAGCAACACAAAAGCCTGCTGCGCTTCCTGACCTGCGGCAGCGTCGATGACGGCAAAAGTACCCTGATCGGTCGTCTGCTGCATGACACTCGTCAGATCTACGAAGATCAGTTGTCTTCACTGCATAACGACAGCAAACGTCACGGTACCCAGGGCGAGAAACTGGATCTGGCGTTGCTGGTGGATGGCTTACAGGCCGAACGCGAGCAGGGCATCACCATTGACGTGGCTTACCGCTATTTCTCTACCGAGAAACGTAAGTTCATCATCGCTGACACGCCGGGGCACGAACAGTACACCCGCAACATGGCGACCGGTGCATCGACCTGTGATCTGGCGATCTTACTGATCGACGCCCGTAAAGGCGTGCTGGATCAAACCCGCCGTCACAGCTTCATTGCGACCTTGCTCGGGATCCGCCATCTGGTGGTGGCCGTCAACAAAATGGATCTGGTGGATTACAGCGAAGCGGTTTACGAGCAATTTAAACAGGATTATCTGGATTTCGCTCAACAACTGCCGACCGATCTGGACATCAAATTTGTGCCGCTGTCGGCGCTGGAAGGCGATAACGTCGCCACGCCAAGCGGGAAAATGAGCTGGTACACCGGCCCGACGCTGCTCGACGTGCTGGAAACCGTCAACATCATTAACATCCGTGAACAGCAGCCGATGCGCTTCCCGGTGCAGTATGTGAACCGTCCGAACCTCGATTTCCGGGGTTATGCCGGTACGCTGGCGTCCGGCTCCGTGCGTGTCGGTCAGAAAGTGAAAGTGCTGCCGTCCGGTGTGGAATCCACCGTGGCGCGCATTGTGACTTTCGATGGCGATTTGCAGGAAGCCTGGGCAGGCGAAGCGATTACGCTGGTGCTGGCCGATGAACGTGACATCAGCCGTGGCGACACGCTGGTGGACGCAGAAGAAACCGTCAAACCGGTACAGAATGCCAAAGTCGATGTGGTGTGGATGGCTGAACAGCCACTGAGCGTGGGCCAGAGCTACGACATCAAAGTCGGCGGAAAAAAAGCCCGTGCGCGGGTGGAAAATATCGAATATCAGGTCGAGATCAACACCCTGACGCAGCGCGTGGTGGAAAACCTGCCGCTCAACGGTATCGGCCTGGTGGAACTGACTTTCGACGAACCGCTGGTGCTGGATAACTACCAGAGTAACGCGGTGACCGGTGGCATGATCTTTATTGATCGCCTGACCAACGTGACGGTCGGTGCCGGTCTGGTGCGTGAAGCCGTTGAACAGGTTTATCAGGAATCGGATAAATACAGCGCATTTGAGCTGGAACTGAACAGTCTGGTACGCCGTCACTTCCCGCACTGGGGCGCACGCGATTTACTGGGTGGCAAATAAGATGGCCTCACCGGACGGCGCTTTACGCAAAGATGAGAACGTTGTCTGGCATCCGCACGCGGTGACGCGTGCGGATCGCGAAAAGCAACATGGTCATCGCGGCGCGGTGTTGTGGTTCACCGGGCTTTCTGGCTCGGGGAAATCCACCGTCGCCGGTGCACTGGAGCAGGCATTGCATGCTCAGGGTGTCAGCACTTATCTGCTGGATGGTGACAATGTCCGCCACGGACTTTGCCGCGATCTGGGCTTCACTGACGATGACCGTCGTGAAAACATCCGCCGTGTGGGGGAAGTGGCAAAACTGATGGTGGATGCCGGACAGGTGGTGCTGACCGCGTTCATTTCGCCACACCGTGCCGAGCGTGACATGGTGCGTGATTTGCTGGAAGACGGTCAGTTTATTGAAGTGTTTGTGGATACGCCGCTGGCGATCTGCGAGGCGCGGGATCCGAAAGGGTTATACAAGAAAGCCCGTGCCGGAGAGCTGAAAAACTTCACCGGTATTGACTCCGAATATCAGCCGCCGGAGACCCCGGATGTGCATCTTGATGGTGAACAATTGGTAACACAATTGGTGCCTCAATTATTAGAAGTGATGCGCCAGCGCGCTATTATCAATCCCTGAATGTTGCCGGCCAAACGCCACAGAGCGTGCCGGTTTACACTGAAATACAGGGATCATCTATGCAGGCATTACTCAGCAGACTTGTCAGCCGGATCCGTGTGGATCGTCGCGGGGAACTCAGCCCGCGGACACACGTGCTGGCACAGACAACTGACAATCCGGATACTGAAGAACCGTCTTACTCCATGCAGGGCGGGTTTATCGGTTTCGTCTTCTACTGGCTGGCCTTTGCGATCCCTTTTCTGGTTTACGGTTCCAATACCCTGTTTTTCCTGCTTTACACCTGGCCGTTCTTTCTGGCGCTGATGCCGGTTTCCGTCCTGATAGGTATTGCGTTCAGCATGTTCTTTCGCGGTTGCTGGTTTAAAAGCGCAGTGGCGAGTGCGATCTGCGTCATTGGCATGTTCTGGACGGTCTTCTCCTTCCTGTCTGGCTGGTGATTTTTTCTGGCGGTTTTCCCTGCAAATTCCCTTCACGATGTAACCCATTGTGTCATTCTCACCCATAATTGCGTGCGTAAGTCTGATTCTCACCGGCATTTGCCCTGCCATAGTGGAGTCAGAGGGAAAGTTGTGGGATGATTGTCCAGCTTTTTTAGGGGGCGGGGATGGGCAAACTAACACTGCTATTACTGATTTTACTTGGCTGGCTACAGTATTCGCTGTGGCTGGGTAAGAATGGTATTCACGATTATGTACGTGTAAATGATGACGTTCAGGTGCAACAAGTTAATAACGGCAAACTGAAATCACGTAATGATCAACTTTTCGCAGAAATCGACGATTTAAATGGTGGTCAGGAAGCGATCGAAGAACGCGCGCGCAACGAACTGAGCATGATTAAACCCGGCGAGACTTTCTATCGTCTGGTGCCTGACAACAAACGTGCGCCGGGCAGCACCGTTTCGCAAAACAACCTGAATCAATAGCCATGAGTCATACCGCAGTTTCCCTTCCAGAGGTCATTGCCGTGTTACCGGCTGCCGGTATTGGCAGCCGTATGCAGGCAGAATGCCCCAAGCAGTACCTTTCTGTCGGCGGTAAAACGCTGATAGAACATTCCATTCTCGCTTTGCTGCAAAGCGGCAAAGTCAGTCAGGTTATCGTGGCATTAAGCCCGCATGACACGCACTTCCATCAGCTTCCCATTGCCGGTGATCCGCGTATCCGCGTGGTGACAGGCGGTGCGGAACGCGCTGAGTCGGTGATGGCCGGACTGGACGTCGCCGGAGACCACGGCTGGGTGCTGGTGCATGACGCCGCGCGGCCATGCCTGCACCCTGATGATCTCAATAATCTGCTGGCGATTGCGGCCACCAGTAAAGTGGGCGGCATCCTCGCCGCGCCGGTGCGTGACACCATGAAGCGGGGCGAACCGGGCATTGCAGCGATTGCCCATACGGTTGACCGTCAGGATCTCTGGCATGCGCTGACACCGCAATTTTTCCCGCTCGAATTACTGAAAACCTGCCTGCGCCGTGCACTCAATGAAGGTGCGGTGATCACAGATGAAGCCTCGGCAATGGAATATTGCGGTTTTCATCCTATGCTGATCCCGGCACGGGCCGATAATATTAAAGTCACCCGACCAGAAGATCTGGCGCTGGCTGAATTCTATTTAACCCGCTTATCCCAGGAGGAGAACGCATAATGCGTATCGGTCACGGTTTTGATGTACATAAATTTGGCGGCGAAGGCCCGCTGGTGATCGGTGGTGTGCGTATCCCTTATCCGCAGGGTTTACTGGCGCATTCTGACGGTGACGTGGCGCTGCACGCGGCCACGGATGCACTGCTCGGCGCGGCTGCGCTGGGGGATATCGGCAAGCTTTTCCCGGATACCGATCCGGCCTTCAAAGGCGCTGACAGCCGTGAACTGCTGCGCGAAGCTTATCGCCGTATCCGTGCGAAGGGCTACAAGCTGGGCAATCTGGACATCACGATCATTGCCCAGGCACCGAAAATGGCGCCGCACATCCCGCAGATGCGTGTGTTTCTGGCCGAAGATTTGCAATGCCATATGGATGACGTCAACGTAAAAGCCACCACCACCGAACAGCTGGGTTTTACCGGCCGTGGCGAAGGTATCGCCTGCGAAGCCGTTGCCCTGCTGATTAAGGAATAATGTTGTGGAAGATTACCGCATGATAGATATGTCCCGACTCACCTGGTTACTGGGTGAGCCTGTTGCCACCGGCCAGCTGAAAGCCAATCCCGAAGACTTTATTGTCGAAGAGGATCTGGGTTTTGAGCCGGACGGCGAAGGTGAACATCTGTTGGTGCGGATCCGCAAGAATGGCTGTAACACGCAGTTTGTCGCAGAGCAGCTGGCGCGGTTTGCCAAAGTGCATCCGCGTGACGTCAGTTACGCCGGTCTCAAAGACCGCCATGCGGTCACCGAACAATGGTTTTGCCTGCATCTGCCGGGCAAGGCTGATCCGGATTTAAGTCAGTTTGACCTTGAAGGCTGCGAAGTGGTGCGTGCCTCACGCCATCGCAAAAAAATGCGTATCGGTACCCTGAAAGGTAATGCGTTTACGCTGGTGCTGCGTCAGGTCAGCGATATTGCGGATGTCGTAGCGCGTCTGGAAAAAATTACCCAACAGGGCGTACCGAACTATTTCGGCACACAGCGCTTTGGTCGTGGTGGCAACAATCTGGTGCAGGCGAAACGCTGGGCGACCAACGAAGCCCGTCCGAAAGAACGCGCCAAACGCAGTTTCTATCTTTCCGCCAGCCGCAGCGCGATGTTCAATATCGTCGCCAGTCAGCGTCTGGCCGACGGCACCGTGCGTCAGCCAATGCTGGGTGATGCCCTGCAACTGAGCGGGCGCGGCAGCTGGTTTGTGGCGAAAGCCGAAGAGTTTGCATCGCTGCAACCGCGCGTTGAAAGCGGTGAACTGCTGGTGACGGCACCTTTACCCGGTGACGGTCCGCTGGGCACGCTGGAAGACGCCGAAGCGTTCGAGCAAACCTGTCTCAGCGACCAGACGGATTTGCTGTCACTGCTGAAACGCGAGCGCGTCGAACCGGCACGTCGTGCCATCATGCTGCAACCTTTGCAGATGCAATGGCAGCGCTGGGATGACGTCACTCTGGAACTCAAATTCTGGTTACCGGCCGGCAGTTATGCCACCAGCGTGGTGCGTGAACTGATGAATCTGGATGAAGCTGATGCGGATATTACTGAGTAACGACGACGGCGTTCTGGCTCCCGGCATACAGGCGCTGGCGTCCGCGCTGCGTGAGTTTGCCGACGTGAAGCTGGTGGCCCCTGACCGTAACCGCAGCGGCGCATCGAATGCGCTGACGCTGGACGGTCCGTTGCGTATTCAGTCCTATCCCAACGGTGATACCGCCGTGATTAACGGCACACCGACTGATTGTGTCTATCTCGGCGTGAACACGCTGATGCGCCCGAAGCCGGATATCGTGGTGTCTGGCATTAATGCCGGACCGAACCTGGGCGACGATGTGATTTACTCCGGTACGGTCGCCGCCGCGATGGAAGGCCGTCATCTGGGCTTTCCGGCGCTGGCGGTTTCGCTGGACGGTCATCAGCATTACGACACGGCGGCGATCATCACTTGTCGCCTTCTCAGGGCGCTGGCGCGTGAGCCTTTGCGTACTGGCAAAATTCTGAATATTAACGTCCCGGATCTGCCGCTTTCGCAGATTAAAGGGATCAAAGTGACGCGTTGTGGTAGCCGTCATCCGGCCGAGCAGGTATTTTGTCAGCAGGATCCGCGCGGTCAGGACTTGTACTGGATTGGCCCGCCGGGCGATAAGTTTGATGTCGCACCTGATACCGATTTTGCTGCCGTGGCGCAAGGTTACGTGTCAGTGACGCCACTGCAGGTGGATTTGACCGCTTATGCGGCTCAGGATGTCGTGGTCTCATGGTTGGAAAAGGCCGGGGTGAGCGCGAATGGTGAATAAGCCGATGTACAACCTGCTGGAACAACTGCGCCAGCAGGGTATTCATGATGAAAAACTGTTGCATGCCATTGAATCCGTGCCGCGTGAGCGTTTCGTGGACGAGGCATTTCAGCACAAAGCTTACGAAAACACCGCGTTGCCTATTGGCTCCGGCCAGACGATTTCCCAGCCTTATACGGTGGCGAGAATGACCGAACTGCTGCGCCTTGAGCCTTCTTCCCGCGTGCTGGAAATTGGCACCGGTTCAGGCTATCAGACCGCCATTCTGGCGCATCTGGTCGGGCATGTTTTCTCGGTTGAACGCATCAAAGGCTTGCAGTGGCAGGCGAAAAGACGTCTCAAGCAGCTTGATTTGCATAACGTTTCTACCCGTCATGGCGACGGCTGGCAGGGCTGGCCTTCACGCGGTCCGTTTGATGCCATTATTGTCACCGCCGCACCCCCTGAAATACCTCAAGATTTACTGCAACAACTCGATGATGGCGGGGTTTTGATCCTGCCCGTGGGTGAAGAAAACCAGACATTGCAACGGGTCACCCGGCGTGGTGATGAGTTTGTCGCAGAGACTATCGAAGCCGTTCGTTTTGTCCCGCTGGTCAAAGGCGAACTGGCCTGAACGGCAGCCCGCAGGACTAACCCCTTAAAATTTAAATACAACTGTTATATGGTGCTGTACTGGCGATGTTGATAGCATCCACTACAGTTTTTTATGGCACAGCGGCATTCGGGCGAAGACCTGAGTGAGCGTGTTGCCTGCCCGCACCGTGTCCGATGACACGTAAAGCGCCAGCTGGCGCGGTGTGCGAGGTTAAAGAGATATTCTGAGATTGCCGTAACGGGGGAAATATGAGCACGGGAAGCCCAATAAAAACACTAAGCCGCATTGCAGTGTGTACTTTTATCAGTGCCTGGATGGCGGGATGTACGAACAATTCAACCACGTCCGCACCTATCAGCAGCGTCAATGGCGGTGGTAGCAGCGGCAATAGTAGTCAGAATACTCCGAATTCCGCTCCGCAAATGGCACCTGCCGTGGGGCCTGGTGGACACATTGTCTACAACCGCAGCTACAACTCTATTCCTAAGGGAAGTTACAGCGGCAGCACCTATCAGGTGAAGCGTGGCGACACCCTGTTCTATATTGCCTGGATCACCGGCAATGACTTCCGTGACCTGGCCGCGCGCAATAATATCCCTGCGCCATACAGCCTGGAAGTGGGGCAAACCGTCCAGATAAATAACGTCTCTTCGGCGGCCAGTACGAGCAGCACGACGGCCGTCACAGATGCGACAAATGGCGGTGTTCCGAAAGTACCAACCGGGGGAATGCTCACAGGTTCTGTGGTTGCATCTCAACCAACTACCACGTATTCTGACTCTTCTGGTAAACAGAATGTAGGCAAGATGTTGCCTTCATCAGGTGCAGTTACCACCACAACACCTGTTGCTGTAGCCAGCACTCCCGTCGCCACTTCAACAAATAATGGCGGTCCGGTTTCCTCCTGGAAATGGCCGACTGACGGGAAAATTATCGATAATTTCTCAGCTTCTGAAGGGGGAAATAAGGGGATCGATATTGCTGGTTCGCGTGGACAATCTGTCGTAGCCACTGCCTCGGGGCGTGTGGTTTATGCAGGTAATGCTCTGCGCGGTTACGGTAATCTTATCATCATCAAACACAATGATGATTACCTGAGCGCCTATGCACATAACGATACAATGCTGGTCCGGGAACAACAAGAAGTGCAGGCGGGACAAAAAATAGCGACTATGGGTAGCACCGGAACCAGTTCAGTAAGATTGCATTTTGAAATTCGTTACAAGGGGAAATCCGTAAACCCGCTGCGTTATCTTCCGCAGCGATAAATCGGGGCAGAGCATTGATTCTGCCCTCGGGACCACGGGTAGGAGCAGCTTATGAGTCAGAATACGCTGAAAGTTAACGAGTTACATGATGATGTAGATTTCGACGAGAACAGCGCTGAAGCCTTTGACGAGAAAGCAATAGTCGAAGAGACTGCCGACAACGATGCTGAAGAAGAATTGTTGTCGCAGGCTGTAAGCCAACGAGTGCTGGATGCCACTCAACTGTATCTCGGTGAAATCGGTTATTCCCCTCTGCTTACCGCAGAAGAGGAAGTTTATTTCGCACGACGCGCGCTGCGGGGAGATGTGCCTTCCCGCCGCCGTATGATTGAAAGTAACCTGCGTTTGGTGGTTAAGATTGCCCGCCGCTACAGTAACCGCGGTCTGGCACTGCTGGATTTGATCGAGGAAGGTAACCTGGGTCTGATCCGTGCGGTTGAAAAATTCGACCCTGAGCGCGGTTTCCGTTTCTCTACCTATGCAACATGGTGGATCCGTCAGACAATCGAACGGGCGATCATGAATCAAACCCGTACTATTCGTCTGCCAATTCACATCGTTAAAGAACTGAACGTTTACCTGCGTACCGCACGTGAACTTGCACATAAACTGGACCATGAACCGAGCGCGGAAGAGATTGCAGAGCAACTCGACAAGCCGGTACATGACGTCAGCCGTATGTTGCGCCTGAATGAACGCATCACTTCTGTAGATACCCCGTTGGGTGGTGACTCAGAGAAAGCGTTGTTAGATATTCTGGCGGATGAAAAAGACAACGGCCCGGAAGACACCACACAAGACGACGATATGAAACAGAGTATCGTGAAGTGGTTATTCGAGTTGAATGCAAAACAGCGTGAAGTGCTGGCGCGTCGTTTCGGCCTGCTGGGCTATGAAGCGGCAACGCTGGAAGATGTGGGCCGCGAAATTGGCCTGACACGTGAACGTGTTCGTCAGATTCAGGTAGAAGGTTTGCGTCGCCTGCGTGAAATCCTGCAGGGACAAGGGCTGAGCATTGAAGCGCTGTTCCGCGAGTAACTGACGCGTAAAACAGTCGCTGCATCATGCATGATCAGTAAGAACGAAAATAAAAACGGTGAGTTAATACTCACCGTTTTTTTATGCGCGCTGATCAGGCCAGCGTACGCTTACACCATGTCTTTCAGACGATAAATCCATTCCAGCGCCTGACGTGGCGACAGGGAATCGGCATCCAGTGCTTCCAGCGCTTCGACCGCCGGAGACACCTCTTCCGTCAGCAGGGCCAGCTGCGGACCGTCCACTTTGCTGGCTGCCGCATTATTCGATAACGTTTCCAGCTCTTTCAGTTTCTGACGCGCACGCTTAATCACATCGCGCGGCACACCGGCCAGTGCGGCCACGGCCAGACCGTAACTTTTGCTGGCGGCGCCGTCCTGCACACTGTGCATAAAGGCGATGGTGTCACCGTGTTCGATAGCATCCAGATGCACGTTGACCGTGCCTTCCATTTTCTCCGGCAGCGTGGTCAGTTCGAAGTAATGGGTGGCAAACAGCGTCATGGCCTTGATACGGCTGGCGAGATTTTCCGCGCAGGCCCATGCCAGCGATAAACCATCGTAGGTGGAGGTTCCGCGCCCGATCTCATCCATCAGCACCAGACTGTTTTCAGTGGCGTTATGCAGAATATTGGCGGTCTCGGTCATTTCCACCATGAAGGTCGAACGTCCGGATGCCAGATCGTCTGCCGCCCCGACGCGGGTAAAGATACGATCGACCGGGCCGATGACGGCGGCTTCTGCCGGTACATAGCTGCCGATATGCGCCATCAGAACAATCAGTGCCGCCTGACGCATGTAGGTACTTTTACCGCCCATGTTCGGACCGGTGATGATCAGCATGCGTCGCGCCGGAGACATGTTCAGCGGGTTGGAGATAAAGGGTTCGCTCAGCACCTGCTCAACCACCGGATGGCGACCGCCGGTAATATTAATACCCGGCTTTTCACTCATGGTCGGGCAAGCGTAATTGAGCGTGTAAGCACGTTCCGCCAGATTGCTCAGCACATCCAGTTCGGCCAGCGCGCTGGCACTTTGCTGCAACGCAGACAGATGCGGCATCAGCAGGTCGAACAGCTCTTCATACAGCGCTTTTTCCAGAGACAGCGCCTTGCCTTTGGAGGTCAGTACTTTGTCTTCGTATTCTTTCAGCTCAGGAATGATGTAGCGCTCGGCATTTTTCAGCGTCTGGCGACGGACGTAATGAATCGGCACCAGATGGCTCTGACCCCGGCTGACCTGAATGTAATAACCGTGAACGCCGTTGAAACCGACTTTCAGCGTATCCAGCCCCAGCTTTTCACGTTCGCGGATCTCCAGACGATCGAGATAATCCGTCGCGCCGTCTGCCAGCGCACGCCATTCATCCAGCTCGGCATTGTAGCCCGGGGCGATCACGCCACCGTCACGCACCAGCACCGGTGGGCTTTCGATCACTGCGCGCTCAAGCAGTTCCACCAGTTCGGTAAAGTCACCGGTTTGCTCAACCAGCGTTTTGACATGTGCGGCTTCGGTTCCCTGCAAGATCTCACGGATTTCCGGCAGTTGCTGCATCGCATGGCGCATACGGGCCAGGTCACGCGGGCGGGCGCTGCGCAGGGCGAGACGTGCAAGAATACGTTCGAGATCGCCGACCTGACGCAGCACCGGCTGTAAATCGGCGGTGATATCCTGCAATGCGCCGATGGCTTGCTGGCGGTGGGTCAGCAGTTTGATGTCGCGGCTGGGCATGTGGATCCAGCGTTTGAGCATACGGCTGCCCATCGGGGTGACGGCCTGATCCAGCACGGCGGCCAGTGTGTTCTCGACGCCACCGCCCAGATTTTGCGTCAGCTCCAGATTCCGGCGCGTGGCTGCATCCATAATAATGCCGTCCTGCTGGCGCTCAATGGTGACACCACGGATATGCGGCAGGGCGGTGCGTTGCGTATCTTTCACATATTGCAGCAGGCAACCGGCAGCGCGTAATGCCTGCGCAGCCTGTTCAACCCCAAAGCCGCTTAAATCGCGGGTACCAAATTGCAGGTTCAGCTGCTGTTTCGCGGTTTCCAGTTCGAATTCCCACATCGGGCGACGACGCAGGCCACGGCGGGAGGCAATCAGCGGCATGGCTTCAAAGCTTTCCGGATAGAGCAATTCCGCCGGATTGGTGCGTTGTAATTCCGCTGCCATGGTTTCAAGATCGTCAGGCTGTGCGACGCGGAAACGGCCGGAACTGATATCCAGCGTGGCGTAACCAAAACCACGGCCATCTTGCCAGATTGCGGCCAGCAAATTGTCATGACGCTCACTCAGCAGAGCTTCATCACTGACCGTCCCCGGCGTGACAATACGCACAACCTTACGCTCAACCGGCCCCTTGCTCAGCGCCGGATCACCAATCTGTTCCGCAATCGCGACAGATTCACCGAGTTGCACCAGTTTCGCCAGATAGCCTTCTACCGCATGATAAGGCACGCCCGCCATCGGGATCGGCTCACCGGCAGATGCGCCGCGTTTGGTCAGGGAGATATCCATCAGCTGCGATGCGCGTTTTGCATCGTCATAAAACAGTTCGTAAAAGTCACCCATGCGGTAGAACAACAGCACTTCCGGGTTCTCCGCTTTCAGACGCAGATACTGCTGCATCATCGGGGTGTGGGCATCCAGGTTTACATTTGTAGTCATAGACTTAATCTTTTTAATCCATTTTAACGCGATGGGTTTAAGGATTTTACGGTTGCGTATTTTATGTGGCGTATCTTAGCCCAGCGGGCAAGAAGCTGTCACAACTAAAAATGGATAACATCACGCAAACCAAACATGTAACGCGCCCGCCGTTTGCAGCACTGAACGCCAGCGGAAGGTGAACGGACAGAAAACGGGGAGATAATAGGGTTTTTATGTTTGTGAGAATAATAATAAGAGGAATGATAATAATGAAAACGGGCTGTGATATTTATGTTTTCATTACGGGATAATATGAATAATAACAACTGCATAAAATGAATTAAGTGTGAGGATGGCGGGTTTATTCGTCTGCTAGGGTGATGGCTGTTCCCGGATGACGTTATTACGGCGGGAGTTTCCACTCTATTTATCCATCTTTTCGGAGACGTATTATGCAATTGCAATTCAAAATAAACATGACGAATGACGCCTGGTATCCCACTCTTGATTTGAGCGATATTAAAAGCCCTTCTGGCGGTGCCGCCGATATTAAAGAAAAGTTAGTGATCGTATTTTCCGCACCCGGAAAAATAACCGCCGGTGATATTAATGTCGAAACCAACCCGTGGAAACCACTGGGTATTAAGGTGGAATCCACCGATGTCGGCGGCGGAATTTTCGATGTCAAAGTGATCGTCGAACCGACTGATGGTCAGCCTGTCGGCGACGCTGTTCAAAAAATTCATATGGGGCTGAACGTTTCTTCCGCTGATTCGCCTGCCTGGTCCGATTTCCGTGAAACCTTTGCGCTGGCTGCAGACGAAGAGCCGGGTGTGACCGGCGAGCTGTCAGTCAGTTGCCCTCCGCTGCCAGCCGGACTGAGCCACGCCACGCTGGAATTGCGTCTGGTGCGCGGTGATACCACCCTGCGCGTTCTGCCGGAATTCGGCCACACATCAACATTTTCCCTTAATGCCGGGACGTACGCGGTCTTTGCGGCGGAATTAAGCACTGAAGACGGCACAATCCGCGTGCCTGTGAACATCGATAAAACGGAAGTGACCGTTGATAAAGGGCGCACCACATCGCTGGCGGTCACTTTCGGCGCAGTGAGCCGCACGACCACCATTGATGTCGCGCTGAATTTCTCGGGCATTGCTGGTTTGCGTGATGAAGAACTGACGCTGATTTGCAGCGAAAATGGTAAAGATAAATTGAGCCTGCCGGTGCGCTCCGGTCAGCAATATCGTCTGGAGCAGTTGCCTGTCTCCGGCCGCTTCGAAATCCGTCTCGCCGATTTGCGTCTGAACAATGTTCATTATCTGTTTGATGATTACGACGGTCAGTTCGACGGTCAGTATCACAGCATTAACTACACGCAGGCACAGGTGAGCCAGCGTGGCGATTCACAGTCAACCTCCGTGAAGCTGACCCTCAATGTGAAAGCCGAAAGTGCTGTGAGCAAATCCCTGACCCTGCGTCTGACGGATAATTCCGCCACACCCCGCCAGTATCGTTTCGATGCCATCGCGGCACAAAATGGCAGCATTGTGCAGTCGGTGCTGGTCGCCCCCGGTTCTTATACCGTGGTTGCCGACACCTTTATTCTTAATGGCGTGGTGCATTACGTGGATGTCAGCCCTCAGCCTTTACTGGTCAGCGCGAATGCGCCGGCACAGCTGAATGTGGCGATTGTGAAAGGGGCGAACCTGCATGTGAAAGGCTTCCCTGAATTCCTCACCTTTGGTGCCTGCGCCAATATGGTACCGACTAACGTGGATGATTTTGCCGCGGCGCGCGTCTCTTCAATTTTCAAATATTCCGGTGATGACGGCATGGGCGATGCGGGCGATTATCTGTCACCGTCTAAAGAACCGACGCTGCAAATTATTAAAATGGCGCGGGACGTTTCCGCCAAACTGAATGAACCCGTGCTGCCGCTGATGGTGTCTTATACCTGTAACTTATCACTGGGCGATGTCACGAATATTATTGCCGATCCGGTTCGCCATAAATTCAGCTTCGCCAACTTTATTCAGTCGCTGCAAATGTCGCAGTCCCAGAAGGATGCCGAACATCCGGTGCCCGCCGGGTATATTGTCAATCCGGATTATCTTGGCGAATGCCAGAAATACGGTTTCCTGCCGACGTATGAAATTCCGGTGCGTCAGCCTCTGACCGAAGCACTGGCCCATCACAACGTCAATGTGCAGGTTCCTGCGGGCATTACCAATACCCTGAAAGGGTATATCCGTGCGGTGAACTGGCTGACGCGCGTGGTTGCGCCAGATGTTGTACTCGGCTGGCAGGTTAACCTGTGGGGCGTCGCCGGTTCGCAGTGGGTTTACAAAGATTTCGTCTATGACGATGTGTTTGATGCCGCTGACCTGCAACATAAAAAAATGACGGTTGATCCGTTCACTGCGGGCAGACTGACGGCGCAATATGCCTTGCTGGTCGGCGTGTTTGATGACATCGAGTATATCCGTGCAGACGGTTCGCCTGATGTGGCGAAGGGCGCTGATTTTATGGCGGCAGACCGTTACGAAGCCGATGACTTCACTATCCGTTCGTATGCCAATGGTTATTGTTATTCTCCATACGAATGGGAACGCACTTTTGATTTCTGCGCTTCATTAAGTCGTCACCTGCGTCAACCGGTTCTGCCATGGCAGGTTCCGGCCAGCCATCTGCCGACTTCTGCTGATGAGGTGAATGCCGATTTCAACACCCAGAACTGGGGCAGCGGCGGCAGCTACCTGATGGGGCATTCTGAAATCGGGACCTCGGTGGATGCGATCCATGAACGCCTGCTGGCGCTGAAATTCGATGCGGCTTATGCATCAATGATGGGTAATGACACCCGTGAACTGTTCTCACGTCATTCATGGGATCTGTCCACGCCGAAGTATCTGGATTTCCCGTCACGCGGTATTTTCCATGTCCACTTAGGTGGCGGTGCGACGACCGGTGTGATCAGCGGTGTGGGCGATGCCAGCAGCTGGATGAGCAACAAACTGAAAGCCTATCGTGATAATCCGGTGAAATTTGAGGAAAGCAGTGCGCTGAAATCAGGCAGCCAGTGGCGTGCTAAGTCGCCAGTGACGAAGTAATCTGACGGCGTTTTTACCGCAGGCGGGTCCGGTACAGCGGGCCCGCCCCCCGGAATCATTGTTCCTTGTAAAGACGGTGATTTTCAGTTTTTTCGGCTCTGATAATGCTCTACCATATCTGTACCTCTTTTATTGCATGGTTACGGATATCCGATGCGCCACCTGGCAATCATTCTTCCCCTGGTTCTTACACTTTCTGCCTGTAGCAGTCACAAGCCCGCGCCACAGCCTGAAGGCCCGCGCAACCCTTTCTCCGATGGAAGAAATGCCAGCGCGAATACGGTTCCTGACGGCGGTTTTCTGCTGCAACCTGAGCATACCGGCGCGGTTCAGACCGGTGATTTCGCCTATGATCCGGCCATGAATCAGTTCGTCGACAAAATGGTGCGCGAGCACGGTTTTGACCGTCAGCAGCTGCATGATGTGTTGTCGCAAACCAAACGTCTGGGATTTGTATTACGACTGATGGATCAGCAGGCACCTTCCGGTCCGCCATCGACGGTGCCCAACGGCGCGTGGAACCGCTATCGCAGCAAGTTCATTACGCCAGATAACGTCCAGAACGGTGTGGTGTTCTGGAATCAGTATCAGGATGCGTTGCAGCGCGCCGAGCAGGTTTACGGCGTGCCGCCGGAAATCATTGTCGGCATTATCGGCGTGGAAACCCGCTGGGGACGCGTGATGGGCAAAACCCGTATTATCGATGCGCTGGCGACCCTGTCCTTTGCCTATCCGCGCCGGGCGGAGTACTTCTCCGGCGAGCTGGAAACCTTCCTGCTGATGTCGCGGCGTGAAGGCGATGATCCGCTGAGCCTGCGCGGTTCCTTTGCGGGTGCCATGGGGTATGGTCAGTTTATGCCATCCTCTTATAAAGATTATGCCGTCGACTTCAACGGTGACGGTCATGCCAACCTGTGGGATCCGATTGATGCCATCGGCAGCGTCGCCAATTATTTTAAGGCGCACGGCTGGACGAAAGGCGCACCAATCGCGGTACCGGCGGCAGGGCAGGCACCTCTGCTTGAGAATGGCTTCAAAACCAAATATCCGTTGTATACGCTGAAAGCGGCGGGACTGAGCCCGCTCGGTTCGCTGGGTAATTATCAGGAAGCCAGCCTGCTGCGCCTTGATATGGGCACTAATTACCAGTACTGGTACGGGCTGCCGAACTTCTACACCATCACCCGTTATAACCACAGCGTGCATTATGCGATGGCCGTGTGGCAGTTGGGCGAGGCAGTCAAAGCCGCACGCTAATCCCGGTTGCGTTGATGTCTGAAGGGCCGCAGCGAGTGGCCCTTCTTTTTTTCATGCCAATTCTGAATACATCGCGCAAAACGCTTCGCCGGAACTCACAGACCGGAAGAGAAATGCTAACATCGGGTCTGGTTCAGATGACCCGTCAGGAGGGGATATGAGCGAAAAACGTTTACATGAACTGAGTGTGGAAATCGGCGCCGCGCTGAAAGCGAAAGGGGAGTGGATCACCTGTGCAGAATCCTGTACCGGCGGTCTGATTGCCAAAGCCATTACCGATATTGCGGGCAGTTCTGCGTGGTTTGATCGCGGATTTGTCACCTACAGCAATGCCGCCAAACATGAACTGCTGGGTGTTTCCGAAAGCACACTGGAGCAATATGGCGCGGTGAGCGAGCAGGTGGTGCATGAAATGGCGCAGGGCGTCCTGCATGCAGCGGGCGCGGATATTGCGGTGTCGGTCAGCGGTATCGCCGGCCCTGACGGCGGTTCAGCAGAAAAACCTGTCGGCATCGTCTGGTTCGGATTTGCCGGAAAAGACGGCCGGGTTCTGACGGCAAAACAGCAGTTTTCCGGCGATCGCGAAGCAGTGCGTTTGCAAGCTGCTGTTTTTTCGCTACAAACTGCATTGCATGAGTTTATTAAAAATTAGGCTTGATACTGTATGAGCATACAGTATAATTACTGCCAATTACCTGTACATAAATTATATTCAGTGATGCAGGCGGGATGTTCCCCTGTATCAGACGAGGAGTAAAAATGGCTATTGATGAGAACAAGCAAAAAGCGTTAGCTGCAGCACTGGGCCAGATTGAAAAGCAATTCGGTAAAGGCTCCATCATGCGTCTGGGTGAAGATCGCTCCATGGACGTTGAAACGATCTCTACCGGCTCTTTGTCTCTGGATATCGCGTTAGGTGCCGGCGGTTTGCCAATGGGCCGTATCGTTGAGATCTATGGCCCGGAATCTTCCGGTAAAACAACGCTGACCTTGCAAGTTATCGCGGCTGCACAGCGTGAAGGCAAAACCTGTGCGTTCATCGATGCAGAACACGCCCTGGACCCGATCTACGCTAAAAAACTGGGCGTGGATATCGATAACCTGCTGTGTTCTCAGCCCGATACTGGCGAACAGGCTCTGGAAATCTGTGACGCGCTGACCCGTTCAGGCGCTGTTGACGTGATCATCGTTGACTCCGTCGCCGCACTGACACCGAAAGCGGAAATCGAAGGCGAAATTGGTGACTCTCACATGGGCCTCGCGGCACGTATGATGAGCCAGGCGATGCGTAAGCTGGCCGGTAACCTGAAAAACGCCAACACCTTGCTGATCTTCATCAACCAGATCCGTATGAAAATTGGTGTGATGTTCGGTAACCCGGAAACCACCACCGGCGGTAACGCCCTGAAATTCTACGCTTCTGTGCGTCTGGATATCCGCCGTATCGGCGCGATCAAAGAAGGCGATGTGGTTGTCGGTAGCGAAACGCGTGTGAAAGTGGTGAAGAACAAAATCGCTGCGCCATTTAAACAAGCTGAATTCCAGATCATGTACGGCGAAGGCATCAACATTAACGGCGAGCTGATTGACCTCGGCGTGAAGCACAAGCTGATCGAAAAAGCCGGTGCATGGTATAGCTACAACGGTGAGAAGATTGGTCAGGGTAAAGCGAACTCCTGCAACTACCTGAAAGAAAACCCGAAAGTGGCTGCCGAGCTGGATAAAAAACTGCGTGATATGCTGTTGAGCGGTACCGGTGAACTGAGTGCTGCGACCACGGCTGAAGATGCTGACGACAACATGGAAACCAGCGAAGAGTTTTAATTTCGCGGTTGTCTGACAAAGACATTTGAAGGGCAGGGGACTTTGTCCGTAACTTTCAAACGTCGCTAAAATGCCAGTCTGGTTTCCAGACTGGCATTTTGCATATAAGGGGAAAACCTTATGTCCGATGAAAACTTACCTGATAAAAAAATCATCGACCTGAAAAGGCTGCTTGAAGAGGTGGCGCAAAACAGCGAGTCCACACTGTTTGAGCCGCAGAAAAAGGACGGCGATGCCGCGAAAATCAACACGCTGATTAACCGCGCCATGCGTTTGCTGTCTCAGCGTGACCACGGCGAAGCCGAATTGCGCCGCAAATTACTTATTCCGCCAATGCCGTTCGTCAAACCTCAAAATAAGAAAAGCAGCTGGTCTTCGCGTAAAAAACCGGAACACAATGAGTTTGCTGACGAAGAGACGGTGCGCGCTAAACCGGCGCCGCGGCCGGTGCCGGAAGAGATCCCGGAAGAACATGTGCAGGCCGTCATCGATTATTGTTATCAGCATCACTGGCTTGATGATGCCAAATTTGCCAGCCGCTATATTTCTGGCCGAAGCCATAAAGGTTACGGGGCGCAGCGCATCCGTTCGGAATTACTGCAAAAAGGTGTCGATAAAGAAACCATCCAGGTGGCGCTGGAAAATACGGAAGTCGACTGGTGTGTTCTGGCGAGGGATCTGGCGGTCAGAAAATTTGGTGAAAATTTGCCGACTGACTGGAAAGAAAAATCAAAAGTTCTGCGTTATTTGCTCTATCGGGGCTTCTTTCAGGAAGAAATACAGTCTATTTATCGCGATTTTGACGATTGACCGCATACGGTATTTTACTTCCCCGCGCAGAAATTTTATCTTATCCGCACTTTTTCGTTCGTGAGCTGTACAGATTGCTGCCATATGCAGCGTTATCCGGCTCAAGAGCCGTTCTTCCAGCATGATTCCGGGATATTTATGAGCAAGAGCACCGCTGAGATCCGTCAAGCGTTTCTCGATTTCTTCCATAGTAAGGGACACAACATTGTTTCAAGCAGTTCGCTTGTCCCGACAAACGATCCGACACTGTTGTTTACCAATGCCGGGATGAACCAATTTAAAGACGTTTTCCTCGGTCTGGATAAGCGCGATTACAACCGCGCTACCACGTCTCAGCGTTGTGTCCGCGCAGGCGGTAAGCACAATGACCTCGAAAACGTCGGTTATACCGCACGTCACCACACGTTCTTCGAAATGCTGGGTAACTTCAGCTTCGGTGATTACTTCAAGCATGATGCCATCAACTACGCCTGGGAATTACTGACCGGCGAAAACTGGTTCAATCTGCCGAAAGAGAAGCTGTGGGTTACCGTCTACGAGACCGATGACGAAGCTTTTGAAATCTGGGAAAAAGAAGTCGGCGTTCCTAAAGAACGTATTATCCGCATCGGCGATAATAAAGGCGGCGCCTTCGCCTCTGACAACTTCTGGCAGATGGGCGATACCGGTCCTTGCGGCCCTTGTACCGAGATTTTCTACGATCATGGCGATCACATCTGGGGCGGCCCTCCGGGTTCTGCTGAAGAAGATGGCGACCGTTATATCGAGATCTGGAACCTGGTCTTCATGCAGTTCAACCGTCAGGCTGACGGTACCATGCTGCCGCTGCCAAAACCGTCCGTTGATACCGGGATGGGGCTTGAGCGCATCACCGCGGTGATGCAGCACGTGAACTCAAACTACGACATCGATCTGTTCCAGAAACTGATCGCGGCTGTCGCGGAAGTTACCGGTGCGACCGATCTGACCAGCAAATCCCTGCGCGTTATCGCTGACCATATCCGTTCCTGTGCGTTCCTGATTGCCGATGGCGTGATCCCATCCAATGAAAACCGTGGTTATGTGCTGCGTCGTATCATTCGTCGTGCGATCCGTCACGGCAACATGCTGGGTGCGCAAGACACGTTCTTCTACAAACTGGTTGCTCCGCTGATTGAGGTGATGGGCCCGGCGGCGACAGAACTGAAAGAACAGCAGGCGATGGTTGAGCAACTGCTGAAAACCGAAGAAGAGCAGTTTGCCCGTACTCTGGAACGCGGCCTGGCGTTGCTGGACGAAGAATTGTCCGCTCTGAAAGGCGATACGCTGGACGGCGAAATTGCTTTCCGCCTGTACGACACCTTTGGTTTCCCGCTGGATCTGACCGCGGATGTTTGCCGCGAGCGCAATCTGAAAGTTGACGAAGCCGGTTTCGAGAAAGCGATGGACGTTCAGCGTCGTCGTGCTCGTGAGTCCAGCGGCTTCAGCGCAGATTACAACAGCATGGTTCGCGTGGATGGCGTCACTCAGTTCTCCGGTTACGAACATCTGCAACGCCATTCCAAAGTGATCGCGCTGTTTGTTGATGGTCAGCCAGTGAATGAGATTGAGGCTGGCGTTAACGCGATTGTCGTGCTGGATGACACGCCGTTCTACGGTGAATCCGGTGGTCAGGTGGGCGATAAAGGCATCCTGAAAACGGCATCAGGCATTTTCTCCGTCTCGGATACCCAGAAATACGGCAAAGCGATTGGCCATCAGGGTTCCCTGAACGCCGGTAAACTGAGCATCGGCGACAGCGTCGAGGCGGAAGTTGACGCCGCGCGCCGTGACAGTATTCGTCTGAATCACTCTGCGACCCACTTGCTGCACGCCGCGCTGCGTCAGGTTCTGGGCAAACATGTGGCTCAGAAAGGTTCTCTGGTTAACGACAACTATCTGCGTTTCGACTTCTCGCATTTTGAAGCCATGAAACCTGAAGAGATCCGCCAGGTCGAAGATCTGGTGAATGCCCAGATCCGCCGCAATTTGCCTATTCAGACCACCATCATGGATCTGGAAGAAGCGAAAGAGAAAGGCGCCATGGCGCTGTTCGGTGAGAAATACGAAGACAGCGTTCGTGTGCTGAGCATGGGTGATTTCTCTACCGAACTCTGTGGTGGCACGCACGCCAGCCGTACCGGTGATATCGGTCTGTTCCGCATTCAGAGCGAATCCGGTACCGCAGCAGGTGTTCGCCGCATTGAAGGGATTACCGGTGAAAATGCCATCAATGCCCTGCATCAGCAAAGCGATTTGCTGCAGGATGTGGCACATCTGGTGAAAGGCGATGTGAACAGCATTACCGATAAAATCCGTACCCTGATTGAACGTTCACGTGTGCTGGAAAAAGAACTTCAGCAAGTGAAAGGTCAGCAAGCCGCGCAGGAAAGTGCATCACTGTCCAGCCAGGCGAAAGAAGTGAAAGGCGTTAAGCTGTTGGTTCGTCAGTTGGATAACGTAGAGCCTAAGATTCTGCGTACGATGGTTGATGATCTGAAAAATCAGTTAGGTTCAGTGATTATTGTTCTGGCGACCATTGCGGATGACAAAGTCAGCCTGATTGCCGGTGTCACGAAAGATCTGACCGATCGCGTTAAAGCAGGCGAGCTGATTGCCTCCGTTGCCCAGCAGGTGGGCGGCAAAGGCGGTGGTCGTCCTGATATGGCGCAGGCTGGTGGTAGTGATGTGCAGGCATTACCTGCTGCTCTGGCAACGGTAGAAGCCTGGGTTGAATCTAAGCTGTCATAAGAAATAAATCGCTCACCCGGAAAACGCCATAATCTGTTGTGCTGTATGGCGTTTTCAGTCTTAATGGCAGGGTGGGCTTCGCGATTAAAGTCGCGACAATGATGATATCGGCTAAACTTAAAGTACTCATGGCTGAAGTTGCAGGCTGCTTACATTTTATGTAGGGGTCATGGCTTACGTTTTACCCGCTTATGATCGATAATGGCCGGGAAACTGAGAGACCCGACTCTTTTAATTATTCAAGGAGCAAAGAATGCTTATTCTAACTCGCCGAGTTGGTGAAACCCTCATGATTGGCGATGAGGTTACTGTTACCGTTTTAGGTGTTAAAGGTAATCAGGTGCGCATTGGTGTGAATGCGCCAAAAGAGGTCTCTGTTCACCGTGAAGAGATTTACCAGCGTATCCAGGCTGAAAAGTCTCAGCAGACGAGTTACTGATTTACGAGGCGTCTCGTCGATGGCGAGGCGCTGATCCTCTTTTGTGCGCGTTATTGATTTTCCTTTCCCTGTTTTCCTGCTTTTTTCGTTTTTTCATTTCCCTCCGTGATGTGTTCCTGATCTGCCATTCCTGAAAATGAAGACGTTTTTTCTGCGTTTACGCCCTGTTTTTGTCTTCAAACTGCGCAGGTTGCGCGTGAAATGTCCAAACGGGTGATTGTTAGGAAAAAAGGGTTTGACTTATAAGGGCCAGAAAGTAATATGTGCGCCACGCAGTGCCGATGAGCTTGAACAAAGTTAGTCAGCACACTCGCAAGAGGCGTATGGTGAGGTGGCCGAGAGGCTGAAGGCGCTCCCCTGCTAAGGGAGTATGCGGTCAAAAGCTGCATCCGGGGTTCGAATCCCCGCCTCACCGCCATTTAAAATGCACCCATAGCTCAGCTGGATAGAGTACTCGGCTACGAACCGAGCGGTCGGAAGTTCGAATCTTCCTGGGTGCACCATATTTTGTGTATGTTGAAGCGATGATAAAGATTTTATATTGCACTCAATATGCAGATAGCACGAAGGAAGATAACGTTGCTTCAGCAACGGCCCGTAGGGCGAGGCGATAGCCGAGTAATCTTCCTGGGTGCACCATTCTTTCTCTTAGTATTTCCCGAAAAACTCAGCACGACCCCAATGCACCCATAGCTCAGCTGGATAGAGTACTCGGCTACGAACCGAGCGGTCGGAAGTTCGAATCTTCCTGGGTGCACCATATTTTGTGTATGTTGAAGCGATGATAAAGATTTTATATTGCACTCAATATGCAGATAGCACGAAGGAAGATAACGTTGCTTCAGCAACGGCCCGTAGGGCGAGGCGATAGCCGAGTAATCTTCCTGGGTGCACCATTCTTTCTCTTAGTATTTCCCGAAAAACTCAGCACGACCCCAATGCACCCATAGCTCAGCTGGATAGAGTACTCGGCTACGAACCGAGCGGTCGGAAGTTCGAATCTTCCTGGGTGCACCATATTCTGAACATGTTTGAGCGACGACTTTCGTATAGGGTCCTCCGGCATGAAGGTAGCACGAAGGAAGATAACGTTGCTTTAGCAACGGCCCGCAGGGCGAGGTCCCGCCGAGTCATCTTCCTGGGTGCAACATATTTGTGTATGTTGACGATGTATTTGTCGTTCAGCATGAGAAAAACCCGCTCCGGCGGGTTTTTTGCTTTCTGCATTTTGCCTCCTGATTTTACCTCTTCCTTTTCATTTCCCTGATGTTTCCTACGTGTTCGGATGTGCTGTAGGTGTGGACAAAATGCGACTTTCGAAAGACTTTGCGCTAAAGTAGTTTTCCTGTTTTTTCGTGATCATGGAGCTTTCGATGTACGATCGATACGAAGGGCTAATATTTGATATGGATGGCACCATATTGGATACCGAACCTACGCACCGTAAGGCATGGCATCAGGTATTGACCAAATACAGCATGCAGTTTGATGTCGAATCCATGGTTGCTCTGAATGGTTCTCCGACCTGGCGCATCGCCAAGTTTGTTATCGACAGCAATAATGTCGATATGGATCCCCATCTGCTGGCCGCAGAGAAGACCGCTGCCGTGCAGGAAATGCTGCTCGATACCGTCCGGCCTCTGCCTTTGGTGGATGTCGTCAAAGCCTATCATGGCCGCCGGCCGATGGCAGTCGGGACGGGCAGTGAGCACTGGATGGCGGATGCCCTGTTACGGCATTTAGGGCTGCGTGATTGCTTTGACGCCATTGTGGGCGCGAATGACGTGCAGAACCACAAGCCTGCGCCGGATACCTTTTTGCGCTGCGCTGAGCTCATCGGCGTGCCTCCTGAAAAATGCCTCGTCTTTGAAGATGCAGATTTCGGTATTGAGGCGGCGAAACGCGCCAATATGGATTTTGTGGACGTGCGTACGCTGTGAGTAGCGCCGTGGCGCTGGCTTCTTTATTTGGCAGCAGTTTTTTAAGCGCCACATTATTGCCCGGAAATTCAGAAGTCTTATTAGTGGCTTTATTGTCAGCTGGCAGCGCAATGCCAGCGGCACTGGTTTTGTCTGCATCTGTTGGCAATACCTTAGGTGGCATAACCAACGTCATCATCGGACGCTTTCTGCCGCAGCTTAAACCTCAGCGTGGATTACACGTTGCACAGGGCTGGCTGAAGCGCTTTGGACCTGCGGCGTTATTGCTGAGCTGGTTGCCGGTGATAGGCGATGTGTTGTGCGTATTAGCAGGTTGGCTGCGAATGCCGTGGGGGCCTGTGGTCTTTTTCATGTTTATCGGAAAGGCCGTGCGTTACGTCCTTTTGACGGTTGTTACGCTGGAGGGGCTCTCATGGTTCAGTTAGATTGGCATCAGCTATCAATTATGGTCACATCTATGCAGACTCAGTATGCTTGCAAATTAATGGTTTCACCGAGCGGGAGGTCAATTTGATCCCGGATGTATCTCAGGCGCTTTCCTGGCTGGAAGCCCACCCTCAGGCATTAAAAGGTATTCGTCGCGGTATTGAGCGTGAAACACTGCGGGTTAATCCCGATGGTTCATTAGCGACAACCGGACACCCGGAATCTTTAGGTGCGGCACTGACGCATCGCTGGATCACCACCGATTTTGCTGAAGCCTTATTAGAATTCATTACGCCCGTCGATGACAATATTGAGCATCTGATGGCGTTTCTGCGTGACATTCACCGTCACGTAGCCCGTGAGCTTGGCGACGAGCGTATGTGGCCGTTCAGCATGCCGTGCTTTATCGAATCCGGACAGGATATCGAACTGGCACAATATGGTTCGTCGAACGCAGGACGTTTCAAAACGCTTTACCGCGAAGGTCTGAAGAACCGCTACGGCGCGCTGATGCAGGTCATTTCCGGCATCCACTATAATTTCTCTTTGCCACTGACTTTCTGGCAGGAGCGGTTAGGTGTGACCGATGTTGAAAGTGGCAAAGAGGCGATCTCTGCTGGCTATTTCAAACTCATCCGTAACTATTACCGTTTCGGCTGGGTGATCCCGTATCTGTTCGGGGCGTCGCCTGCGATCTGTTCTTCATTCCTGAAAGGGCGTGAAACAGATTTGCCATTCGAATATACCGAAGGTGGATTGTGTTATCTGCCCTATGCCACCTCGTTGCGTCTGAGTGATTTGGGGTATACCAATAAATCACAGAGCAATCTGGGCATCACCTTTAACGACCTTACGACGTATGTGAAGGGCGTGAAAAAGGCTATCCGCACACCATCGGCGGAGTATGCGGAAATGGGCGTGAAAAAGGACGGGAAATATCTTCAGCTGAACACCAATGTGTTACAGATTGAGAACGAACTTTATGCGCCAATCCGTCCTAAACGTGTCACCAAATCGGGTGAAACGCCTTCTGATGCACTGATGCGCAGCGGGATCGAATACATTGAAGTCCGCTCGCTGGATGTCAATCCGTTCTCTCCTGTGGGCATTGATGCAACCCAGGCACGTTTCCTGGATCTGTTTTTGGTATGGTGTGCATTAGCGGATGCGCCGGAAATGAGCAGTGATGAACTGCTTTGTACGCGCAAAAACTGGAACCGGGTGATCCTTGAAGGTCGTAAACCGGGGCAGACGATTGGTATCGGCTGTCATGATGAACGTCAGCCATTAGCCAGCGTCGGTAATGCTTTGTTTGCCGATCTGAGCCGTGTTGCCCAGGTCATGGATAAACAAAACGGCGATAATCAGTATCAGGATGTTTGCAAAGAGCTGGTCGCGGCGTTTGATGATCCGGAACTGACGTATTCGGCCCGTATCCTCAGGGATCTGAAACAGCAAGGCGTGGGGAATCTCGGGCTGGAACTGGCGGAGAAATACCGTCAGATGCTGGTGAGTGAACCGCTGGAAGTGTTGGATGAGAGTGCTTTAATGGCTGAGCAGGACGGTTCCTGGCAGCGTCAGCGCGCACTGGAAGCCGGCGATAAGCTAAGCTTTGAAGAATACCTGGCTGCGAATGCAGGCAGTAGCGTTGAGTAGAAAAGAAAAAGGCCACAATTAATGTGGCCAAATAAACATCTCTGTTTACAGGGATGATGATAACAAATGCGCGTCTTTCACTAATTAAGACCCGCGTGCTGGGAAAAGGTTTCCTGAGTTCGTAAAAAAAATTAATTTATTTAGGAGAGGTGACGATATGCCACTGTTGGATAGCTTTACCGTAGACCATACCCGTATGGCAGCACCTGCTGTTCGCGTCGCAAAAACCATGCATACCCCGCACGGTGACACCATTACCGTGTTCGATCTGCGCTTCTGCCGCCCGAACATTGAAGTAATGCCTGAACGTGGTATTCATACCCTTGAGCACCTGTTTGCAGGGTTCATGCGTAACCACCTGAATGGCAGCGGTGTTGAGATCATCGATATTTCTCCGATGGGCTGCCGTACGGGTTTCTACATGAGCCTGATTGGTGTGCCGGAAGAGCAACGCGTGGCGGATGCCTGGAAAGCCGCGATGGCGGACGTTCTGAAAGTGAAAGAACAGCGTCAGATCCCCGAGCTGAATGAATATCAGTGCGGTACTTACGAAATGCATTCCCTGAAAGAAGCACAGGAAATCGCGCAACACATCATCGATCATGATGTTGTCGTAAACCGTAACGATGATCTGGCTCTGCCAAAAGAGAAACTGTCCGAACTGCACATCTAGTCGTTTTTGGTTGGTGCTGAAGACAAAAAAGACGCGAAATTCGCGTCTTTTTTATGTCTGAAATTCAGAGGCTCAGCGCTGGTTTACGCTGCTTTGCAACGGTTGTAAGGGGCGAACCTGCACCTGTTTGATCATGTTGTCCTGCACATCGAGAATTTCCACTTCATAATCTTCAATACGCAGGCTGGTGCCGATGGTCGGAATATCCTCCAGCACTTCCAGCAGCATACCGTTGATGGTTCTCGCTTCCTCTGCGGGCAGATGCCAGTTAAACGCTTTGTTCAGCTCACGGACGTTCGCACTGCCTTCAATCAGCACGGACCCGTCGCTTTGCGGCGTGACTTCTTCAGCAAGCGTCGGTGACATCGACGTCGTGAAATCGCCGACGATTTCTTCAAGGATATCCTCAACCGTTACCAGCCCCTGAATATCACCGTATTCATCCACCACGATGCCCACTTTCTTTTTATTCCGCTGGAATTTTACCAGCTGAATATTCAGCGGCGTACCTTCCGGAATGTAGTAAATCTCGTCGGCGGCGCGCAGCAGGTTTTCTTTGGTGAACTCTTTTTTCTCGGTCATCAGACGGTAAGCTTCACGCAGGCGCAGCATACCGATCGCATCATCGAGGGAGTCGCGGTAAAGCACAATGCGGCCATGCGGCGAGTGGGTGAGCTGGCGAATGATCGACTTCCAGTCGTCATTGATATCAATGCCGACGATTTCATTGCGCGGCACCATGATGTCATCAACTGACACTTTTTCCAGATCCAGCACGGAAAGCAGCATGTCCTGATTACGGCGTGAGATATTCGAGCGTGACTCGTTCACGATGGTACGCAGTTCTTCTTTGCTGACGGCATCGCTGAGGCTGGCAGTGGTCTTGATGCCGAACATTCTCATCAGCAGGCGCGAGAGACTGTTCAGGATCCACACCAATGGCATCATGATTTTTTGCAGCGGACGCAACAAAATGCTGCTCGGAAACGCGATGCGCTCAGGATTCAGTGCGGCAAAGGTTTTTGGCAGGACTTCTGCAAACAGCAGCACAACAAAGGTCAGCACACCGGTAGCAATCGCCACGCCGGCATCGCCATACAGACGGATGCCCACAATCGTTGCCAGAGCGGAAGCAAGAATGTTGACCAGGTTGTTGCCGATAAGCACCAGACTGATCAGTTGATCCGGGCGTTTTAACAGCTTTTCGACGCGACGCGCCGCGCGGTTACCCTGTTTGGCCAGGTGACGTAACCGGTAACGGTTGAGTGTCATCATACCGGTTTCGGAGGCTGAAAAATAAGCCGAAACCACCACCATGATGATCAATGTGATGATCAGGGTTGTTGTTGAGACGTGCTCCAACGGGTATTCCTTTTAATTAATGAACCATGATTTGCTGGATCAGGCGACTGCCAAAATAGGCAAGAGTCAGGAGGATGGCGCCCGCCATGCTGAACCATACCACGCGGCGGCCACGCCAGCCTTCGTGATAATGGCCCCATAACAGGACGATATAAACGAACCATGCCAGTATCGATAAGACGGCCTTGTCGATATTCTCCGGGCTGAACAGGTTGTTCAGATACAGTAATCCGGTGCACAGCGTCAGCGTCAGTAAAATGACACCAATCTGGGTGATGTGAAAAAGTTTGCGCTCGATGCTCATCAGCGGCGGCATGTCAGCCGTAAACGTCAGGCGCTTATTCTTCAGCTGATAATCGAGCCACGCCAGTTGCAGCGCGTAAAGTGCGGCGATCATCAGTGTGGCATACGAGAATAATGCCAGACCAATGTGAACCAGCAGGCCTTTGCTTTCTTCAAGATGCGTGATGAACTCGCCCGGAAGAAAGGTCACGAACGCCAGATTAATCAGCGAGAAACTGTAAACAATCGGCAGGACAAACCAGCCACGATTGCGCGAGGCGACGATGGTCATCACCGTGCCAATGATTAAACTGACGACCGATCCAATGTTCACCAGACTGAGGTTCTGGCCGGTGCTGACATCGAAAATACGTTGTTGCAATGCTACGGCGTGGCAGATCAGGGCCACCACCACGGAAATTAGTGCTAAACGCCGGTATGCGCTGTTCTTCCGGATGATGCTCGGAATAATCAGTGCAAGGCTGAGCAGATAGGCCAACATGGCGACGAGAGCAAAAACTGACATAGCGTTTCGGTAGCATCGAAAAGTGAATGAGAACCGCAGTATAACGTTACCCGCGTCACGCTCCAACCTATCTGAGATGCCAAAGCAGAGATCGTCCGCGCTTCGTGTTATAATCCCGCAATTACGTCGCAAAAGCGGCCTGTCATTACGTTGAGCAAGAGACGATGTTTGAGAATTTAAGCGATCGATTGTCGCGCACACTGCGCAATATCAGCGGCCGCGGGCGGCTGACCGAAGAAAATATCAAAGAGACATTACGTGAAGTGCGTATGGCGTTACTGGAAGCGGACGTTGCGCTGCCGGTCGTGCGTGACTTCATCAACCGGGTGAAAGAAAGCGCTGTTGGCGTTGAGGTCAATAAGAGCCTCACCCCGGGTCAGGAATTCGTCAAAATTGTCCAGAAAGAGCTGGAAACCGCGATGGGCGAGGCTAACACCGAGCTTAACTTAGCGGCGCAGCCTCCGGCTGTGGTTCTGATGGCAGGTTTACAAGGTGCCGGTAAAACGACCAGCGTCGGTAAACTGGCGAAATTCCTGAAAGAAAAGAAAAAGAAAAAAGTGCTGGTGGTGTCCGCCGACGTTTATCGTCCTGCGGCGATCAAACAGCTGGAAACCCTGGCGCAGCAAGTTGAAGTGGATTTCTTTGCGTCCGATGCGCAGGAAAAGCCGGTGGATATCGTCAGCCGCGCACTTCAGCAAGCCAAACTGAAATTCTACGACGTTCTGATTGTCGATACCGCCGGCCGTTTACACGTCGACGAAGCGATGATGGACGAAATCAAACAGGTTCATGCCGCGATTAATCCGGTCGAAACCCTGTTTGTTGTCGATGCCATGACGGGTCAGGATGCCGCGAATACCGCGAAAGCGTTTAATGAAGCGTTGCCGCTGACCGGCGTGATCCTGACTAAAGTCGACGGTGATGCCCGTGGCGGTGCTGCGTTGTCGATTCGTCATATCACCGGCAAACCGATTAAATTCCTGGGTATGGGTGAAAAAACCGATGCGCTGGAGCCCTTCCATCCGGATCGTATTGCCTCCCGTATTCTGGGTATGGGCGACGTTCTCTCGCTTATCGAAGATATTGAGAGCAAAGTTGACCGCGCACAGGCTGAAAAGCTGGCGAGCAAACTCAAGAAAGGCGACGGCTTTGACCTGACCGACTTCCTCGAGCAGCTCAAGCAGATGCGTAATATGGGCGGCATGGCGAGTATGATGAGCAAACTGCCGGGTGTGGGTCAGCTGCCGGATAACGTCAAATCCCAGATGGATGATAAAGTGCTGGTGCGGATGGAAGCGATCATCAACTCGATGACGCTGAAAGAGCGCGCCAAGCCGGAAATTATTAAAGGTTCCCGTAAGCGTCGTATCGCGATGGGTTCCGGCATGCAGGTGCAGGACGTCAACCGCTTACTTAAGCAGTTCGATGATATGCAGCGCATGATGAAGAAAATGAAGAGTGGCGGCATGGCGAAAATGATGCGTGGCATGAAAGGTATGATGCCACCGGGTTTCCCTGGCCGTTAATCGACGTCACTGCCTATATATCAGCCATATAGGCGGCTCATGCAAAATGGTGGCTAAGGTTTCTACGCTTTAGATTGCTTTTTGCGCCAAAATGAGTAAAATTTTCGGGCTTTTTATATTGCAACCAGACCCCGTTCCCCGATGGGGTCTGGTTGTTTTATTAACTAAAGAGGATGTTATGGTAACAATTCGTTTAGCACGTGGCGGCGCAAAAAAGCGTCCGTTTTATCAAGTAGTAGTGACCGACAGCCGCAACGCTCGTGACGGTCGTTTCATCGAACGCGTAGGTTTCTTCAACCCATTGGCTTCTGGCCAGGCTGAAGCACTGCGTATGGATCTGGACCGTGTTGCCCATTGGGTTGGTCTGGGTGCTACCGTTTCTGATCGCGTTTCTGCGCTGATCAAAGACGCTAAGAAAGCAGCTTAATCTGTCGCGGTGGTGGCAATGAGCAAGCAATCCAATCCAGTGGTACCCGCTGAGCCGTTAGTACTCGGCAAAATGGGTTCAACATACGGCATTCGTGGTTGGCTCAGAGTGTTTTCATCCACCGAAGACGCTGAAAGCATCTTCGATTACCAGCCCTGGTTTATCCAGCGTGCCGGTAAGTGGCAAGTTGTCGAGCTGGAAGGCTGGAAACGCCACACTCAGGATCTGATTATCAAAGTCAAAGGCGTTGATGATCGGGATGCTGCGAATCTTCTGACCAATTGCGAAATTGTCGTCGATTCAAAGCAACTGCCTCCACTGGAAGACGGTGACTACTACTGGAAAGACCTTTTTGGTTGCCAGGTAGTGACAACTTCCGGTTACGAACTGGGCAAAATCATCGATATGATGGAAACCGGTTCTAACGATGTGATGGTAGTGAAAGCCAACCTGAAAGATGCCTTCGGACTCAAGGAGCGGTTGATTCCGTTCCTCGATGGGCAGGTTATCAAGAAAGTCGATCTCGCTACTCGCACTGTTGAAGTAGATTGGGATCCTGGTTTTTGACCTCCGTAGTGTTTATTCATATAAAACATGTAAACAAGGTCTGGTTGAGCGGTCAAACATTTGGAAGGGGTAGGCTATGTGGATCGGTATAATTAGCCTGTTTCCTGAAATGTTCCGCGCAATCACGGATTACGGGGTAACTGGCCGGGCAGTTAAGAATGGCCTGTTGAGCGTAAATTGCTGGAGTCCTCGTGACTTCGCATACGATCGACATCGTACCGTGGACGAACGCCCTTACGGCGGGGGTCCCGGAATGCTGATGATGGTGCAACCTTTACGGGAAGCGATTCATGCAGCAAAAGCAGCGGCAGGCGAAGGTGTGAAAGTGATTTATCTTTCACCTCAGGGTCGCAAACTGGATCAAACCGGTGTTTGCGAGCTGGCGGCGCATCAGAAAATTATTCTGGTTTGTGGCCGTTATGAAGGGATCGATGAGCGCATAATCAAAACCGAAATTGATGAAGAATGGTCAATTGGCGATTATGTTCTTAGCGGTGGAGAGTTGCCGGCAATGACTCTGATTGATTCAGTCTCCCGTTTTATACCGGGCGTTTTGGGTCGTCAGGCTTCAGCAGAGGAAGATTCTTTTGCTGACGGATTGTTGGATTGTCCCCATTATACCCGCCCTGAAGTGTTGGAAGGCATGGAGGTACCGTCAGTTTTACTGTCGGGAAACCACGCTGATATACGTCGCTGGCGCCTGAAACAGTCGCTGGGTCGAACCTGGCTTAGAAGACCTGAACTTCTGGAAAACCTAGCTCTGACTGACGAGCAAGAGGTGTTGCTGAGAGAGTTCCAAAAGGAACATCGGCTCAGTCAACAAAACTATGAAGGGAACGCCGAAGCGTAACGCTTAGCCGTCCCGATATATCAGTTTACCTAGGGTAAGAGACATATTATGAGCAATATCATTAAACAAATCGAACAAGAGCAGATGAAGCAAGACGTACCTGCATTCCGTCCAGGTGATTCCCTGGAAATTAAGGTATGGGTCGTTGAAGGTTCTAAAAAGCGTCTGCAGGCATTCGAGGGCGTGGTTATCGCTATTCGTAACCGCGGTCTGCACTCTGCATTCACTGTTCGCAAAATTTCTAACGGCGAAGGTGTTGAGCGTGTATTCCAGACTCACTCCCCAGTAATCGACAGCATTACTGTTAAACGTCGTGGTGCCGTTCGTAAAGCTAAACTGTACTACCTGCGTGAGCGTACTGGTAAGTCTGCTCGTATCAAAGAGCGTCTGGGCTAAGGTATCGCTAACGCGACATCTACTAGTTAATATAGAACAAGGGGTTAGCCATCGGCTAACCCCTTTTTTTTGCATCAATGAACACATATTGACTACGCAGCGGCAGGCTGGCCACCCGGTTTTGAGATAACCCGGGCGACAGATTCGTGTGTTGCGAAGGTACAGCTGCACTCGATGTTCTGACACTGGTGATAGCGTTCTTTCGTGGATTCACTCAGGTAACGGCTTGAACGTGTATGGGCAACCTTTCCACAAAGCGGACAATGCATCATAAAAACCTCCGGCATGACAAGTAAGCGATAAGGTGATTATGAAACTCATAACTCGCAAAAGCAAGTTTAAATTATGTTATTGAGGATTCGTAAGTGATATCTGCAATGTAAATCTTCAGATTCAACGTGGTAGTAAAGCCTTTCTCATTAACATTATGCACTGCGGACTCAATCACCCAGCGTTGACTGTCGATCTCATCTTTAAAACCCTGGACGTTTACCGGCGATTGCGCACTGAGATCGGCGCGTCCCATGGCAAGTTTGATGCTGAAGGACGACGAATCAGTTTGTATCTGACTAAACACGGAGTCTGCAGCCCGTTTTGCCGTTTCCTCGTCAGGAAAGATTTTGGCGAGCTGCAGGATATTTTCTGCCGTTCCGGCGGTATAACTCTTATCAGCGGTGCGGTTAAGCGCAATATTACTGCTCGTCGCCGTTTTAACATCGTGCCATTGTGCCTTCACGCCGCTATAGGCCCGGGTATCTGTCAGCTTATAGGTATAATTATCTCCGTCACTGCGGATCAGGGTCTTCCAGGGAAGCGCCTGGCCCGACGCGGTGCGACCTGTTCCCCCTTTAAAAAATAAGATTGAGCCATTTTTCACCGTGACCTGAGCGCCGTAATTTTGCGCCAGACGGCTCAGGAAATAGGCATCTGTTTCAGTCGTCTGATCGATATGCGGTATCTTAATGCTGTCGAGTTCCTGCGGGATCACCGGCAACGATAAGGCATTCCGCCCAGAAATAATCCGCACAATTGCACCCAGTGTGTAATCGTCATAGGACTGGCTGCGCCTGGTAGCAAAAGAGCCACGAAAATCTGCGCTGCGGGCGGTCACGTCAATTTTATCGGGGGAGCCGGAGTAGACGACTGTATCGACCGTAAAATAGCCGCAATCGTATAAAGCTTGTTTTGACCACCCGAGATGCAGGTGCAAGATGGCCCCCCTGACAGGCATCTGCAACAGACCATCACTGTCGTCGAATGTCAGGCTTAGCATGTCCGCCTCAAAACCGCTTTTATCTGTTACCGACAATTTAATAATACGGTCGGAGATATTTTCCTCGAGGACCTTATTTTTAATCGCCAGTGTAAATACCGGCGCAATCCTTGCCCCGGCAGGTATTTGCAAATCGGTCAGCATAGTCAGACTCCCGCAACGAAGTTGCTGATTGCAGAACTGGCCTTGTTATATAAACCTTCGGCCTGGGTGAGTAAATCGCCGAACATCGCCGCCTGAGATTCATCGACACGTCTTAACACCAGGCCAAAACTGATACTGCGTGCCTGACCGATGGAGTTAAGTTCCGTGTTGGTATTGTTCATACTTTCAATAATATACATGCCGTAGATTGTTCCGTTGCCTTCAATCAGCGGCCATGCCCGTCCGGAATCCGCCATCCCCTGAAGTGTCTGAAGATAGCTGACTCCCCCGGTGACTTCGGGCAGCAACTGTCCTGACAATGTGATGGTTTCTTTTCCCAGCCCGAGAAATTGCGAAACAGGGCGTTGCCCGAAGCGGGGGTTATCTCCCCAGCTGTAATTCGTCTGTCTGGCAAGCGTCTGATAGGGAAGGGTATTTAATTTAAAAACGAATAAACCCAGCGACATCATCATGAGTAGATCCCTCCGTTAGCAAACCGGTTGTAGGAATTATTGGTGGCATTCCATTCACGTTCATTGAAGACATCGTTGACCAATGATTGGATCTGCTGCTTATCGGTGTCGGGTGTGGCTGTAAAGCTGACATTGACCGTCGTTGCACGGTTATCGGTCAGATTATTGGCCACGCTGGTTTTGGCAGGCTGATACAGGTTCAGTGCTCCGCCGGTGGGGGAAATGCTGTCAACCGGCGGTGTCGTCATATCCGCGCCTGCATCAGAACTGTCATTGCCAAAAATGGAGTCCCATCCTTTTTTCGCCCAGATAAAGAGTTCTCCGATTTGCGAGACAGCTTTATTGAGCGTGACAAAAACCTCTGCGATCGCTTCCCCGACCTCTTTGCCTATATTGCTGAAACCGCTCAGTTGATCCTGACTGAATTTAATCGGTTCAAATAAGTCGGTGATCCAGCCCAGCGCCGTGCTGAACGGGGCAAACGCCTCACTGACCGGCCCCATCACCGACGTAAATCCTTCGATCACGCCCCCGACAAAGGCACTGATCGGCTCCCAAAGTTTGACCACTGCCACTCCGATCCCGGCAATCAATGCGATGACCGGCAGAAGCGGCAACCCTATGGCGGTAAACGCCGCGGCAATCATGCCGCCGGTGCCGGTGAACAGCGTGCCCAGCAAACCGGCGCCAGCCATCAGCATATTGATCCCGCTGAGCACCGGCACTATGACTGTGCCGAGAGAGCCCAGCCCGCCGATAATGCCGGTGATACCTAATGCCAGACCGAGCAGTGTATTCACCAGCAGCGGATTATCAGTGATCCAGGTATTCAGCGTACCCAGCCAGCTTGTTGCGGTTTGCGTGAGTTCGCGCAGGGCGGAACTTTGCCCGGCAAACAGATTGATGCGCAGGGTGTCCCAGGTCGCAAACAGTTTGCTGATGTCGCCATCCAGATTATCGCCTTTGACGGTAACGGCCATTTGCGCAGCGGGTGTCGCGCCGTTCAGTGCCGCAGATGTCTGGGTCAGCACCTGACCGGCATCCATTCCTGTATTGGCCAATGCCTGCTGTCTGGCGACAACGTCGGCGGGAGAATGGCCTGACGCGGCCATCGATAGGCTTTGCTGGCGCAATGCGGCCAGCTGTGGATCATCATTTTTCAGCCTGAGCGTCGCCTGAACTTCAGAAAGCCCGGCTTCGAGATCAGACGCCGGTTTGAGGAAGTTTTTCGCCAGCTCTAATTTCGGTTGTGCGAAGGCGACAAGTGAAGAGCTGGTATTTTTCAGCCGGTCAATTTTCTCTCTACGCTGCTGGTATCGTTGTCCTGCTTCCCGTCCTTTTTGTTCCAGAACCTGCGGGCGCGATGGCTGAATGCTTTCCGAATAGGACGTCCTGATTGTTTCTGTCATCTCGTCATAAGCCTGTTTTTCAGCCGGGGTAAAAAGAGACCCGCGCAGCCGTGACGAGGCGTCAGTCATGTCTTCCGACATCCCGGTGAAAACATTCTTTTTGGGTACTGTCGTAAATTGTTGCCAGATATTGGCCGTCGCCTTACGCAGCGGCCCCAGCTGTTGGTTCATTTTCTCAAGCGTGGTGGGTAACTGTTCGAGATTACTCATCTGTTTTTACTCCGCTGCGTTGCAGTGCCTTATGACGCCAGTTCAACAGATCGGTAAGTGACATGCCGTCCATCTCGGACGGCGGCCAGTGAAAGATCACCGCGATATCTGCCATCAGATCATCGACAGTGAGGCGGGGCGCAATGTTTACGCCTCCGGTTTCGGCGATAAAAAACCGATCACCTTGCCTGCCAGCGCAATCAGGTCAGGCAGTTCCAGACGTGAGCACTCTTCTTTGGTCAGGTTCGGCGTGGTGATACGAGGCAAAATGGTGATCAGTGCATCGACATCGGCGTTTGCCAGCGCGGCAAGACCGATACCCCGCAGGCTGCCTGCGGTCGGTTTGGTGACCAGGATTTCCGCGATGCTCGTATCGCCGCGTTTTAACGGCACATCCAGGATCACGGTGTTGTTGTTTTCAGTCTGGCTCATGTGTTTTCCTGCTTAAATCTGAAATGAAGCCGGCAGAAACACTGCCGGCTCAGGGAAGGGAATTACAGGCCGAGCGCAGTACGATGCTCAGCCAGACGGTCAACGCCGTTGACCACTTCGACCATATTGACGGTGTCGATCTCAATCAGCTCTTTGCCATCGATGGTGAGTTTGAAATAGGTACATTGGGTGGTGATTTTGGTTTCTGTGTCTTCGCCCTGTTTGTACTCACCGAAATCAAACTCTTTATGACGGCCGCGCATCATGACTTCTACCGCAGAGACATCACCGGTGTCGTCACGTTGCAGGGAACCGGCAAAGCGCAGCGGAATATCCGATGTGCTGCCCCATTGCTGCAACACCAGCTCATCCAGGCCGCCGATGGACCATTCAAGGGTCAGCGCGTCGTCATCCAGACCGAAATCCACGGCGACGGAACCGCTCATGCCACCGCCGCGATAGTTTTCCAGCTTGCGGGTCAGTTTTGGCAGAGTCAGGGAAGAGACCAGACCGAGGTAGCTGTTCCCGTCATTGAACAGGTTCAGATATTTTAATTTCTTAGGAAGTGCCATGAGTTCTCGTCTCCTTAGCTGTTAATGGACGCGGCAAAGTTCACCAGATAGGAGTCGGTGATACGCTGGCGCAGGGTCAGATCTTCCAGTGGAGGAACCGGGGTATAGTCATAATCGATATACAACTTACCGGCTTTCAGGGTTTCCGCCGTGTTAGCGTTTTCGTCGTACCAGCAGTCGCCATCAATGATGTAACCCGCTGATTTCATTTCACGCATTTTGGCTTTGATGCCGTCGATCATGTCGCGCACCAGGGACGGCGTCATTGGTTTATCGACGGCCCACATGTGGGCTTCGGCCATGGTGTCAGCCAGAACCTGCGCAGTACGGGTGTAGTTCTCAAACAGGAATAACGTGTCATCGCTGCAGGTACGGTTACCCCAGAAACGGAAACCGTCTTTGCGCACCAGCGTGGTCACGCAGGCTTCATTCAGCAAATCGGCATCGGTGCCGGTGGCCTGCAGATCCCAGAAAACGCTGGCAGAAAGGCCGGTGACGCCGTTAACGCCGACGTTTGACAGTGTTTTATGCCAGCCGGTTTCCTGGTCGATTTTGGCGCGCAGGCCCAGCGCACGGGCGGTGGCATAAGCGATATCAGACTGGCTGGTGGCGGTATTCCAGTTCACAAAGTCCGGCCAGATCAGCATCAGTTCGCGCTGGCTGAAGTTTTCACGGTAGGCGATCGCATCGGAAATGGTTTTTGCGCCATACACGCCGACATAACCGAAAGCGCGCAACTGCTGACAAACGCCAGCCAGCGCGGTGGCGACTGCCAGATTATCCAGCCCCGGAACGCCCAGAATGCGTGGCTTAACCCCCAGCTCCGCCTGTGCAGACAGCAGCGCTTTCATGCCGGTGTAGCGGCCATTGGCATCCGAACCGCCAATAATATTGCTGGTAGTCGCATCTTCATCTTCGCCGGTGGCAACACGTACCACGACGGTGACGGGTTTGCACTGATCAGCAATAGCCAGCAGCGCGGCACGTAAAGTCCCGCTGGTGCCCGCTTTGCCGCTGGCCGCGAGAACATCGGTGATCAGAACCGGTGTATTAAGGGGGAACGTGGCCGCATCTGCATCTTCTGCAGTACAAACCATGCCGACAATAGCGGTGGAAACGGTAGAAATAACGCGGGTGCCATCGTTGATTTCAACGACACGTACGCCGTGATGATAATCAGCCATCAGGGTGACTCTCTCTGTTGTGGGTGGTGAAGCAAGGATGCCGGTTCACAGCAGTAAGCGCATTCGATCAGGGGCGTGGGGGCGTTGGCACAACAGCGGGGGGAAAGAGAATAATAAAAAAGCTCCCGAAGGAGCTTTTGATCAGGCCGGAATGTCGGGCCAGGTAATGTCAGGCGCCGTGGACAAATCTAACCGGTTTAAGGCGACACGGTAAGTCTTCCAGGCTTTGAGTTGAGTCTTTTCTTCTTCTGTAGAAACTCCTAGATCCCATGCATCTTGAAGAGGGGCAAGAATTGTCAATGAAGATGCTAATAGTAAATTTCTTTCTTTTTCTGCTAATTCATTTACAGAAGGTTCAAGACTTGAGAATTCACCATTAACAAACATATATTGATGATTTATTATATCTTTTGGGATTATTTCCTTATTTATTTCTATAATTGTAACACCCTCTGAAAGGGTGAGGAAATTAGGGTCTTTAGCCCATGTCCTCACGATTTTATCTTTACCTACTGTTATGAAATGGTTTTTACCTTTCCATTCACGATCTCTCAATTCGTACCAGTCGTTCCCCTCTTGATCTTCAAAATATATAATTGGTAATGTTAATCCTTCTTCAAAAGCTTGTTTTGTTATTTTGATGTTTTTGAATATGATCATTTTTTAGTTCCCCACCTGACGCCATTGGCCACTCGCAGTTCTTACCATCAGGGCTCGATAATACTTACCCATTGCACGGCAATCACCCAAATCTGCACGAATATTCAAGCCAGTCATAAAACAACCGGCCGGGGCCTCCCAAACAACTTGTGTAATATGAGCACCATTTTCAAGGGCCTGACTACCTCTTTGGACGTCATATATATATCGACTGTCCGTTTCGACTTTGGAATAAGCGTTGTTTTTTGCCATGTATGCGGAATCTGATTGTGTCTTGGTATAATAACGGTTATCAAAATTCGAATAGTTTCCCGGAGTGATAGTTCCGGCGCAACTAAAAACACCATCAGAATATACGGAAATACCTGTACCAAAACTCACATCTCCGGTAGCAACATTGATCCGAATTGGGCGCAGATCATTGTAACTTCCATACTGATTTCCGGCATTAGTCAACATGAGATACAGCGAAGAGCCATCCTGCCGCCAAAATGATCCATAATTTCCCTGAACAATTCGATAACTATTGGCGTAAGTGGATTGAAATTCCGCCGAGTTCCTCAATACACCTTTAATATCGTTGCTTCCTGCAAGAGGAATAGCCCCAATGTTTCCCGGAGTGAGGTTTATATCTGTTGTACCGTCGAAAAGTACTCCAGATATTTTCCTCGGAGTTGCTAATTTCAACGCTGCAACAGCCGTACCGCCTACTGGTAGTGCGCCAATATTTGCAGGAGGGATGCTGATATCCGCCGTTCCATCAAACGGCACACCCGCAATTTTGCGTGCTGTCGCCAGCCGGGTTGCCGCAACGGCTGTGCCGGCAGAAGGCAGGCGTCCGTTGGCATTATCATTGGCTGATTTTGCCAAATCATTTGCTACCTTCACCGCTTTCGGCGTCGCCGCCAGAACTTCACTGGTGCTGTCAACGGCGTTGCTCAGTTGCACAAAACCTTTGGCGGTTAGCGTACCGTCCGGGTGACGGCGTGAGGCTTCGTGATCGGCCAGCAGGTCGTTGACGTACTCTTCGGTGGCGACAATCAGGGAATCATCAATGGTCAGGCTGACGGCATCGGTGTTGGTGACGACGATCACCATCCGCAATGTCTGGGTGCGGCCGGAGCCTTCCTCGAGCGTCGGTTTATAAGTATCGGCCATATTGCTGACGGCAATCAGCGTGCCGTCGGCGGCGTAAAGCCCCATTTCACGCATCCAGAAACCGCCGACGCTGGCAGGAATGATCGCCTCGGCGATGATCCAGTTCGCGTGTTTGCTGTCCGTTTTCAGGGAGTTCAGTTTGATGCGGTAGGTTTCTTTCACCAGTTTGGTCTGGGTGGAAACCGGGACTGTGGCGCTGCCACCGCCATCACCGACGGCCATCTGAGTGATGTTAATGTCCTGACCGCTCTGGATGGCGGCGGCGATGCGCGCCTGTCCCAGGTCAGTGACGACAGATTTGAATGTGCTCATGGTGTTCCTTATCAGCCAGGATAAATAGTGAGGGTGTCGGCGTCATAAGCCGCTGCACCAAGGAAGACTCTTCCGGGAATAGTCTGGGTAATCGTCAGCCCGGTCAGGTGCCGGCTGGCGGGTTTGGCATCGTTGATTAAACGCTCCATTTCGTTGTACATCGCCTCGTCAATTCCCGTCTCCAGCACGCCGATGTCCAGACGGAACGTGCCGGGCACATCGCCGGTTTCCCACCACTCGTTCACGTTGATGACGTAACCCAGCGGCTCAACCACACGACGGATCGCGCTGATGGTGCCTTTATGCTGATGGATGAACCAGGCGGTTTGAATCACGTTTCTTTTCGTCGCAACGGGCCATTCGCTGTCCCAGCTGTCGACCGAAAATGCCCAGGCCAGATAGGGCAGAAAAACGGCCGGGCAGGTAAGGGGATTCCATAACGTGCGCAGCGGAACCGGGACGCGCTCAAGTAACGCACAGGCTTGCGCGGCAGCGACTTCCAGATCTGTCGAGCCTGAAGGCAGCAGCCGGTCACTCATCAGAACCTCCGATGACGATGGAATAACGCGTGCACAGCGATGCCTGCGTTTTATCTAACACCAGATCGGCGGCGGGCTTCGTCAGTTCCACACGCTGAACGCCTTCGACATGTAACGCGGCGTAAATCGCGGAGAGACGAATGTCGCGCCCCAGACGATGCTGATCGGAAATGTAGGTTTGCAGCTGCGCTTCTGCCGCCTGCTGGATAGGCTCGGACTCCGGTCCCGGGTAAAGGAACAGGGCCGCGTCGATTTCGTAGGGGACAATGCTGGCGGATTGCACGACCACGCGGTCAGCCACAGGGCGGACTTCTTCGTCATTCAGCGCGGCCAGAATGTTGGCGATAAGGTCGGCGCTGGCAATCCCGTCGTTATCGTGAGAAAGCAACGTCACCAGAACATTCGCCGGTGAAGGGCTGGTCACCGAGACATCGGCGAGCCGCCCGTCAGCTGAACGCGCATGATATTCATACGCGCCGGTCGGACCCGCGACGCTCAAGCCTTCGAACGCCTGCGGAATACGCATGCGCAGATCCGTATCAGACTCCAGAACGGCCGCCATTGGCGGGATGGTGGTGCTGTCCGCCGCATGCAATACCAGACGCTCAACATTGAAATTCGCCGCCAGCTGATCCAGATCGCTGCCCGTGGCATAGGCAACCATCACCGCGCGCGCCGCTTCGTTCACCCGCTGGCGCAGGATCAGTTCGCGGTAGGCATTCTCCTGTAACAGTTTGACCAGGGGTTCGGATTCAAACGTCAGTGTGCGGCTGATGGCTTCCCGCTGGTCGGCGGGATAGAGGGAAATCAGCGTCGTCTTACGTTCTTCAAACAGACTTTCATAATCCAGTTCTTCGACCACATCGGGGGCCGGTAACTGGCTCAAATCGATCGTTGCCATAGTGTCAGCTCACAGGAATATTCAGGGAAAAATCCGTCGCCGTATCGCTACGGTTTCCGGTCAGTTCAACCACCATCTTGCCGGTGTAATCCGTGCTGAAAGTGATTGCGGTCAGTGAGACGCGTGGCTCCCACTGCAACAGGGCGGTGTAGCAGACAGCCATCATCTGCAGCCGCAGCGCTCCGTTCTGCGGCTGGTCGATCAGCTCAGACAGTAATGAACCGTAATCGCGGCGCATCACTCTGGAGCCGACCGGCGTGTTCAGAATGTCGCTGACGGACTGGCGGATATGGTCGAGATCTTCGATGGCCATCCCGCTGTTTCTGTCCATGCCTGCGTACTTTGCATTGCTCATTGCGGGCCTCCGGTCTGACCGTTACCAGATTGCACACCGCTGTGACGATGGAGATGCACAATGATGCCGTTAGAGATCAGGCTGCCGCCGCTGTGGGTGATATTCCCGGTGAGCGTGCCGCCCTGTTTGACTTCAAGGGAACCGGTGGTGAGCTTGCTGGTACACACCACTTCCGGCGTATCCAGCGTGATGCGGGTGCTGGCCGTGCAGCGGACTTCAGGCGCCGTCACGTCCACTTTTTGTGAGGCGTTGATCACCGCGGTTTTAATGCCGGTGACGTTCAGCGCGCTGGTCTTCGGTTCGTATTCAAAAATGGCGCCGTCCGGGAAGGCCAGATGAATGGCATCCGCCGAAGCAGAAGGCGCAGGTGAGGTATCGGAAAATACGGCCGGTAAAACGAATGCCGTATTCAGTTCGCCGCCCATCGAGAGCAGCAAAACCTGTTCACCGACAGACGGGGCCCACCAGCTTCGCGTACGGCCAGCACGGTGGGTTATCCACGGCAGCCACGCGGTCACATTGTCGCCGCTACTGACGCGACAGCGCGCATTGGCCAGATCCAGTTCTGAGACTTTGCCGATGCGCACCAGGTTGTTGACCAGCCGCATCATGTCGTTAAGTTGAAGTGTCGTATTCATGGGATAAAGGATGCCGTTTCACAGGGTTAGGCGACAACCGGTGGCCGTTCGCCAGCGGATGGCACAACAAACGTCAGCGGGTTATACCGTCCAGCTGCTGATCAATACCCCATTGAGGTAGACCTCACGGGGAAGCGCCACATTGGCGGGTAAGGGCGGTTCAGGCAGATGGGTGATGGTGCGTATGTTTTCCTGATCAGACACCTGAACGCGCTCGGTAAGCTGCAGGGTCAGCACCAGGTTTTTCTCCTGCTGGGTGAAGGTGAAATCACTCAGACGGTGGCTGGCATTTCCCAGGATTTCCGGCTGATTGACCTGCAGCCAGTCGAGGATGACGACCACCATCTGATCGACCAGAGCTTCGCTGACTGTCGTGTCGCCGCTGACGGTCAGGGTCAGCGGGTAGCGATATTCAAAAGAAAGCGAAGCGGCGGATGTCGCCACCACCTGTCCCGCGCCTGTGGCGATCACCAGTTGCCCGGGTGAGGCCGCCAGCAGCGGCACCTGTTCAATCAGCCGTTGTTGCAATTGCATCGGTTTTTGCATGTTGTGCCTCCTGACACTTTTTGATGGTTTCAATCTGTAAACCGCAGTTCAGCAGCGCCGACTCCAGTTGCAGAATGTCGGCACTCAACGCTTCGTTAGTGGCCGGATGACTGGCCGGTACCGGGCAGGAGCTGACTGCCGGACAACCAACGTAAATAATCGCTGGCGGAGCCGAAGGCCGGTCGCTCGTGCAGCCTGCTAATATCAGCAGGCAGCTGGCTGTCAGCCCACAGACGGGTTTGCGGATCATGGTGAAGGCTCCTCTCTCTTTGCTGTTCCCGCGATTGCATCACCTGGCGGGCACTGTTCAGATCTTCGCGCAATGCCCGTTCAGCCTCTTCACGCAGGCGCATTTGCTGATTCAGTTCGGCGATCAGCCGCTGCCGTTGTTGCAGCTGGTTGTGCAGGGCGTCTTGTTGCTGACGGGCGCTGTTGAGGTCGTACTGTAACGAGCGGTTGGAGAGCAACAGGACGGCAATCAGCAGGGCCATTGCCGTCATCGCTGCCGGTAACAGGCGCATTCAGGCTCCTTTCAGGCAGACGCTGCGTTCGGCGTTTCGTCTGCGTTCCAGCCCGCGGTTGCGTTCGCCGTTGACGAAAACCCAGCGCGACAGTTGCTCGCAGGCGTTGCGCCATTGCTGCCGGTTAATGAAAAACGCCAGGGTGGACTGACAGGCAGCACCGGTGCCGACGTTAAAGGCGAAGGACACCACGGCATCGAAAACCGGTTGCGGCATGTTGACCGGCATACATTTTTTGATGCGGCGTTCTGTTCGCTGAATATCCAGCAGCAGGTTTTCCGCCGCCTGATGTTCGGTAAGGGCCTGCGCGGGTTTCACTCCTGCGGTATGACCAATGCCGCTGGTCCATACTCCGGCGCTGCACTGATAGGGTTGCAGCTGACAGCCTTCAAAATCGGTGATCAGTTTTAACCCCTCTTCAGAGACCTGCAGGGAGAGATAGCCGGGCAGGGCGGCCATCAGCCCGAGAACCACGGCGGCGCTGCAACGTTTAAGAGTTGAGGTTTTCATAGGTCTCTTTGCTCAGGCCGCTGCGGGACAGCAACTGATAGCTTTTGCGCCGGTAATACCAGTTGATCAGGAAGGTGCCGATCCCGACGGCGGAACCGACCAGAAAGGCCACATCCTGCGAGGTCAGGCCTGCCAGCCAGGTCAGCGACGTGGCAATGAAATAAGCGCAAGCTGAGCTGATGCGTTCGGTATTCAGTCCCATAATTTGAGGGTTTCCTGAACCGGTTGTTCTGCAATGTCAGGCATCTCGACCGCCGTACCGTGCGGTAACAGTGGTCCTAAATCAGCAATGCCTTTATTGGCGGCATAGACCTTTTCGACAACAACGGCTGTGCGGTTGTAATAACGCCAGCACAATGAATCAAGGGTATCACCCTGTTCTACATAGACTTTCATGGGTTTTCTCCGCATGTGGATGAGATCGTCAGGAGGTGAGATCAGTCTGCGGAAGGGGACGCGAAGCGGCAATCTGAGAGGGATGTGAAACGACTGGCACAACAAGCAGTAAGGGGAATTGGCGGGGCGCTTAGTCCGGAGGAAACCGGTCGGGCAAGCGCCAGTTGTGTTGAGTATTACCGCCGCAGGATCGGGTGATCAATGGGGATCGTCAGTACTCCCGTTGCCATACAATGCGTCCTGTGATTCATCGGTCAGCGCCTGGCCGGCCAGTTCTGAGATCAGGGACATCATCACCAGAAACTCTTTGGGATTGCATTGCGCTGTCTGTGAAATGTCTGCGATCAGTTGTATCCTGGACAACGTTAGCTGTTGTTTAGTCAGGTTTTCCATTTTCTCCCCTCGCCAGATACTGTGTTTATATACAGTATTCTTTAATTGAGCTAATACGTCAACACATAACGCTTTTTAAATAAGATAATTCATTGAATTAATACGTTAATTTTCATTCTCTTTGATTTTGTAGGGTTTATCTCTTTTTCCGATATCGGCGGCGATCCACAGTTATTGACAGAACTCCAAGGCGAGCGGATCTGCGGGTTTTTCGCCAAAGCGGGGCGATGACGGATAATCCGCCATTGTTCGGTATGGGTGAGGAAAATGAGTGAGGCTCCCAGATGCGGGGCGTAAATGCCGACAACTTTGTGACGCCGCTCGTCATAGGCATTTTTTTCTTCGCTGAGCTGGCGGGCGACGCGAACGGTTTGTTCCTTTCGGGGAATATGGATCCCGCCCTGCGCCTGAATATAACCCGCAAAATCACCCTGATCGGCGGCCGCGCGGACGTCTTCCACCCGGCTGTCAAACCGGCTGCTCAGACTCTGGTGCCTGATGCGGCGGCATTCGCGCCATGCGCCGACGGAAGGAATGCCAATGGCGTGAAACTGCGGGATGCGCCATGTCGATGCCCAGGCGGTGACGGCGGTGGCTACATCGGTCAGCAGGCGTCCGGAGTCAAAATCGGTTTCGCCATCGAGCGCGTAACCATCAATATTCTTGGCCACGTATTTGGCGATATATCCCGCCGCGCCGCCCCGGTTCAGCGGCTTGCAATTGAAACGTGACTCCGCCGCGCCGGGTTCATCCGGATCGTCTTCCAGCGCGTAACGGCGCATGACTTCTGCCACTTTTTGTTGCTGCTCGGGCGGTGTGAACAACATCATATGCCAGTGCGGCGTGCCGTCGTGATGCGGTTCGACGACACGTACGCCATACACTTTCAGGTTGCGGTCTTTAAAGGTGGTGCGGATTTTGGCCCAGACGGCCACCAGATAACGTTGTGCATCCTTGGGCGTAAAGGCGTGCTGATCCCATTTCCGGTTAAACAGGGGCGCTGAACCCCCGCAGTTCATTTTCAGCGGGTGATATTTTGAGGGGGTGGTCAGGGTGATAAACAGCCCGCAGTCCCGCTGCTGATCCGCCACATCTTCCACCCCGGCAATCAGCGTCATCAGTTCCATGCGGCGAAGTTTGGGGTTGGAGACGCTGGCCAATACGGTGTCCAGCAAACTCAGCGTTTCCCCGGATTCAACATTTTCCAGCTGGCATTGCTTCAGGTAATTGATGGCGGATAAGCGGCGCGATACCACATCGCGAATGGCATTTTTGCTGGCATACGGCGACGTTGCGCGGCTCACATAGCCGCAGGCGATCATCAGCGCTTCCCGCCAGAGCCGCTGTTTTGTACGCAGTTGTTTCTCCCACCAGTCACCGCTGACCAGACGTGACACCGCTGCGACCGCAGACTCTGCACACATCCGGCCTTTTTGCCAGGCGCGCCAGAAGAGAGGCTGGATGCCGCAGGCGCGGGCCATCGTCGCAACATGCCCGTAAATCTCATGTTGTGTCGCGTCCTGCAGCAAAATATCGGATTGGTCAGGGCGGTTTTCCAGCCAACGTTCGCAGTGATATTCGTAAGCATCCAGCATGTTTACCGCCAGCCTGTTTGCCAGACGTTTCAGGGCATCGTCATTAAGGTCGGGCAGGCGGTTAAACAGGTCTTCTTCGGTGAGTAGCTTTTGCGAGATCTGACGATTGACTCTGTGACGCGCATTCACCTGCTGAATACGTGGCCATAAACGCTGTGTAAAAACCGTCATCAGAAAATGCACCGCCGCGCGGACACCCTGCGTGTCCAGCAGCCAGGTATAGCGCTGATGCAAAGGAGTACGCAGACAGCGGGGCAGTGTCGCCAGCTGAGAAAGGGCGGTTTGCTGACGCTGGCAGATATCGCGGGTCAGCGGCTTGTCCAGCGGGGAACTGAGCGCCGGAAGGGGGGCGTTCCACCACCAGACGCCATCAAAAGGTTTCCGGCCTGTACGGTTAAAAGGCGGGGGCGGCGAAGGGGCAATCCTGCCTCTGTTATTATCTGGCATTAAGGTTATTTCCGACAAAGAGAATACCTTCCGGAAATAACGTTATTTCCAGTAAAAAGGCGACTTTATTGATTAAAATGAGAAAGTGTTATACCGGGCGATAATTCTTTCTTTTTATCTCATCTATTTCCTGACATTCAATACACCGTTGTACGCCGGGAATGATTTTCCGGCGTTGCTCAGGGATCGCGGCATCGCAATCCGTACAGTAAAAGGCGGAGGCAACAGGCTGTGCGCGGGTTGCCCGTAAAATCTGCGCCTCAAGTATCTTTAACTGATATTCCTGTGATTCATCTATCCAGTCTGCCATCAGTAAAATTTTCCTTTAAAAAACGCCGTGAAATGGCGCAGGGATAAAAGTGCCTGAACAATTTTTAATTGCTCCTCAGGTGTTAACCGGGAATAAGGCAACAGGGTATGACGGCGTTTAAGGCCAGCATGAAAACATAACGTGAATTTCCATTTTTCAGTGGCCTGATCGAAAATAAGCTCAGCCGGATTTTTATGCTCAGTGAAATAGATTTCTTTCAGATGGGCTATCTGACGCAGCCCCGTCTGGCGCTGTTGCTCTGTTCCTAAAAACATCGCGTCTCCTTATTTCTCCACGGCACCGTAAATTTGGTATCATGGTCATCTGACGGTACATTACATAATCAATCTAAACTTGCATTTGCAAGTTGTCAAGATGATATTTACAGATCCAGGGGTTTTCGCCAGATGCAATTAGATGAACTTGAAGGTGGAAAAGCCGTCCTGACGCGTATGCTTCAGGCTTACGGCTTTAGCATGCAGAAAGAACTGGGGGATCTGTACGGGTTGTCATCTGGCACGATAAGTACCTGGGTAAGAAGAAATTATTTTCCCGGTGACGTAGTGGTGGCCTGTGCGCTGGATACCGGCGTTTCCTTGCGCTGGCTGGCAACAGGCAAAGGCTCAATGCAGGATGCGAACCCTTCTGCGTCCGCCGTGCCAGGAGATGTCCGCCAGCTTAAAAAATTGAGATTGCGCGGCGGAGCACTGGAAGAAGAAGGCGTCTGGGCGGTCGACTCTTCACTGCTGGATGACTCGCTGACCCTGCCTGCGTATGTCGTGAAAGGCAATCATTCATGGATTGTCGATCTGGGCAGCACGCATCCGGGCAATGGCCGCTGGCTGCTGGATATCGACGGTGATCTGGATGTTTACGATGTGGCCCGTATTCCCGGCAACCGCCTGAGCGTGACGCGTCAGGAAAGTCATTTCGAATGTGGTGTCGATGAAGTGACAGCGTCAGGACAGGTGTTTATTACCCTCGATCGTAACCTTTAATTTCGTTTCCTCAGCAGCGTCCTGTTGCTGAGGGCATTTCTGACGTTGTGCCCCTCCGCCCTGTCCTGAAACTCCCTTTTCGATGCTGATAAACCGTATGTAATATTTACGGTACATACCTTTTGACTTAAAGTGTCTTAGTGTAAAGTTAATTTTCCAGTTATTGGGTTTAAAGGTTAAATTGGTAATGTTAAGTTTACAACTAAGGCTTGCTAAGTTTACGTGCTGTGTTAATGTTGTCCGCAGATGCCTCCGTGGCAGCCCATTTTCCTTATAGCGGAACACGACCATGCAAAAAGACGCCCTGAATAATGTTCATATCACTGCTGAACAAATCCTGATTACTCCTGAAGAGCTGAAAAACCGTTTTCCTTTAAGTGTCAGCGACGAAAACAGCATTTCCGACGCACGTAAAACCATCGCCGATATCGTACATGGTCGCGATCCTCGTCTTCTGGTGGTGTGTGGTCCTTGTTCCATTCATGACGTTGATGCGGCGCTGGATTACGCGCGTCACCTGAAAACGCTGGCCGCCGAACTGAGCGATCGTTTGTACATCGTGATGCGGGTTTACTTTGAAAAACCGCGGACGACTGTGGGCTGGAAAGGGTTAATTAACGATCCGCACATGGACGGCACGTTTGATGTGGAAGCGGGGCTGCACATTGCTCGTGATTTGCTGCTGCAACTGGTCGGTATGGGCTTACCGCTGGCGACAGAAGCACTGGATCCTAACAGCCCGCAATACTTAGGCGATCTGTTCAGCTGGTCAGCAATCGGTGCGCGTACTACTGAATCTCAGACTCACCGCGAAATGGCGTCTGGCCTTTCCATGCCGGTGGGCTTTAAGAACGGCACTGACGGCAGCCTGGGCACGGCAATCAACGCCATGCGTGCGGCGGAGATGGCGCACCGTTTTGTTGGGATCAATCAGGCCGGTCAGGTGTGTCTGTTACAGACTCAGGGCAACCCGGACGGGCATGTGATTTTGCGCGGCGGCAAAACGCCAAACTACAGCGAGCAGGATGTTCAGGCCTGTGAAAAACAGATGACCGGCGCGGGACTCCGTCCTTCCTTGATGATAGATTGCAGTCACGGTAACTCAAACAAAGACTATCGTCGCCAGCCTGTTGTGGCTCAGTCCGTCATCGATCAGATTAAAGCCGGTAACCGCTCTATCACCGGGCTGATGCTGGAAAGTCATCTGAACGAAGGCAGCCAGTCTTCTGAACAACCGCGTTCAGACATGAAATACGGTGTGTCTGTTACGGATGCCTGCATTAACTGGGAAACGACTGAAGACCTGTTGCGTAAGATGCATCAGGAACTGGGCGATGCGCTGGCGGCACGAATCGCAGGAGAGTAAGTTTTTATGGTGGCAGAACTTAACGCATTGCGCGATCAGATCGACGACGTCGATAAAGCGTTGTTGGATCTCTTATCACGGCGTCTGGCGCTGGTTGCAGAAGTCGGGGAAGTCAAAAGCCGTTATGGTTTGCCGATTTATGTGCCTGAACGGGAAGCCGCCATGCTGGCTTCACGCCGTCAGGAAGCGCAGAACCTCGGTGTTCCGCCGGATCTGATTGAAGATGTTTTGCGCCGCGTGATGCGTGAGTCTTACTCAAGCGAAAACGATAAAGGCTTCAAAACGCTGCATCCGGCACTGCGTCCGGTAGTGATTATTGGCGGGAACGGTCAGATGGGGCGTTTGTTCACCCGTTTGCTGGAGCTTTCCGGTTATCAGGTGAAAGTGCTGGAGCAGGAAGACTGGCCGCAGGCAGAAACATTGCTGACGGATGCCGGTATGGTGATCGTCAGTGTGCCTATCCACCTGACAGAAGACGTGATTGCCCGCCTGCCGAAACTGCCTGATGACTGTATTCTGGTGGATCTGGCGTCGGTGAAAAACCGTCCGTTACAGGCGATGCTGGCAGTGCATGAAGGGCCGGTGCTGGGTTTGCATCCGATGTTTGGGCCGGATGTCAGCAGTCTGGCAAAACAGGTCGTGGTGTACTGCGATGGCCGGGAACCACAGGCTTATCAGTGGTTGCTGGAGCAGTTGCAGGTCTGGGGCGCACGGTTGCATAAAATCAGCGCCGTCGAGCACGATCAGAATATGGCGTTCATTCAGGCATTACGCCATTTCGCGACCTTTGCGTATGGCATGCATTTGTCGGAAGAAAACGTGGAAATCGAGCAGTTGCTGGCGCTCTCTTCACCGATTTATCGCCTCGAACTGGCGATGGTCGGGCGCCTGTTTGCACAGGATCCGCAGCTTTACGCGGACATTATTATGTCGTCAGAAAGTAATCTGGCACTGATCAAACGTTACTATCAGCGTTTCGGCGATGCCCTTGCTCTGCTGGAAACCGGTGATAAACAGGCGTTTATCGATAAGTTCAGGCAGGTTGAGCACTGGTTCGGCGATTATGCGCCGCGTTTCCTGAAAGAAAGCGGTGCGTTACTGAGACAAGCTAACGACAACCGTAAGTAAGTTGTCCGGTAATGAAAAAGGGCGCTGCCATTGTGTGCAGCGCCCTTTTTTTGCCTGAAATTACAGGTCTACGGAAACGACGTTTTCGCCTGGATAACAGCCGAGAACTTTCAGCGAGCGGGTAATAGGAGCCAGATCCTTCAGCGCCTTTTTCATCTCTTCTGACCGCAGATTGGCCTGCACATCGATATAAAACATCTCTTCCCACGGGTTGCCGTTAATCGGACGTGATTCCAGCTTAGTCATGATGATGCCCTGATCGCGCAGCACCAGAAGTGCATTCACCAGCGCACCCGCCTGCTGGCCGGTGGCCATGATCAGCGTGGTTTTGGCCGGCACCTGATCGGTCACTTCAATCGCTTTGCGCGCCAGAATAATGAAGCGGGTGATGTTTTCCTGCTGGTTTGCCAGATTATGTTCAAGCACCTGCAGTTTATACAACGCGCCACCGGCTTCGCTGCCCAGCGCCGCGACATGGGGAGAATTCGCAGCAGCCACTTTTTCCATCGCTGCGGCCGTGCTTTCGCAATACTCAATTTTCCAGTGCGGGAAACGGTTAATGAACTGGCTGCATTGCTGGAAAGGTTGCGGATGGCTGTAGACCGTCTGGATCTGCGACAAATCAGTGTCCGTCGCCACCAGCACGCAATGGTTGATAGGGTTCGTCAGCTCGCCAACAATCGACAGGCTGGTGTGTTGCAGCAGGTCATAAACATCATTGATTGAGCCGGAACTGGTGTTTTCAATCGGCAACACGGCATAGTCGGCCTGACCCGTTTCTACCTGCGAGAAGATATCCTGGAATTTCTGGCAGCCACATTCAATGAACTGGTCGAAATGGCGGGCGGCAAACTGACGGGCGGCGAGATGTGAATAGGAACCTTTCGGGCCGAGGAACGCGATGCGGGCGGAGTCTGAAGGGGTGTTATTCAGATGTTGTTGCAAAAGCGCCTGTTGCGTGAGGACAGAATCCTCAATGATCAGCTGATACACGCGGGTAATGTAATGGCCGTCCAGCCCCTGCTTTTTCCCTTCCTGAATCAGCGTATTAATCAGTTCTGCTTCGCGTTCTTTGTCGCGGATAGGGCGGTGAGAGTGCATCTTGGATTGCGCGACTTCAATCGCCATTGTGCGTCGTTCTGCCAGCAGGGCCAGTAGTTTCAGGTCTAACGCGCTGATGCGTTCGCGCAGTGCCAGTAAGGAGTTCTCGGTCATGTTATTACCCTTTTAGATGTTCTTTCTTTCAGCAAAATGTGTAAAACGCAGGCATAAAAAAAGCCCCCTTTTCAGGAGGCTTTGTTGTTCGTCTTCGCATTCATTCTTTCGCGACGAAACGCCTCCCAATCAGGGGAAGGTAAAAAAGAATGCGAAGAAAAACAGACGGGTGTTCATGTGTGCGTGGTTTCCATATGTTTACGTTGAGTCTTAAAGTAACCGCTGGGTTTTCCCTGTGTCAATAACATTTCCTTCAGGCACAAAAAACGCGCCCCTCAGAGCGCGTCGTTAATGGCATATCGGATAACCCGGTTATTCCTCTTCCTGCACCGGTTCCAGATTGAGTTCTTTAACGCCGGATTCTGCACGGCGCGCTTCACCCTTGTGCTGCGCTTTGTTGAGCTGACGCTCAAGCTTGGTGGTCATTTCGTTAATCGCAGCGTACATGTCATCGTGTGTGGCACTGGCAACCAATTTTCCGTTCGGGGTACTGATGGTCGCATCGGCAACAAAACCCTGAGGTTCTTTCGACAGGATGATGTGTGGGTTAATGAGCTGAGTTTGCCATTTATCCAGTTTTTTCAGACGGCCTTCGATGTGTTCACGAATAGCAGCAGTGATGTCCATTTGTTTACTGGTAATGTTGACTGTCATATAACTTACCTCTCTTCTTTCCGTCTCCGATGAATCCAACATACCAGCCTTTTTTATGAAAAGCGTGCTGAAGCGCGTGGTTTTTTGTCACTTTTTGTCAACGTTGAAGTTTCTGTGACTCAGGGTAATTTCTGGCCGGAAAGGCCTTGAGAGTTACGCTGCGAGCAGGCATGATTGATGGGATCAGTACGTGATTCATTCCTCTGTTTCTGCGTTTTCCCCCAGCAAAAGCCCAAAAAAAACGGCAGCCTGAGCTACCGTTTGTGTACGGACATGTAAAATTACGCAGCGCTGTTGGCAGCAATAATTTTTGCGACTTTATCAGCCTGAGTATTCAGCTGCAGTTCGCGGTAGGCATTTTCCATCAACGGCAGCGCGTCATGCGTGGCCTTCGTATCCGGATAATCTTTCAGCATTTGCTCAACACGGTTAACGACAGCGACGTAAGCACCGCGTTTAGTGTAGTATTGCACCACTGACAGCTCGTATTTCGCTAAACGATCTTTCAGGAATACCAAACGTTTAGTCGCATCAGTGGCGTACTGGCTGTTTGGATACGTGTGGATCAGCTGGCTGAAATCACGGAATGCCGCACGGGCATGCTGTGGATCACGGTCAGAACGATCAACACCGAAGAATCCTTGCAATGCGCTGTCGTCCAACGCCATATCGGTTAAACCACGCATATACATGACGTAGTCGATATTCGGATGGGTTGGGTTCAGACGCATAAAGCGATCAATAGAAGCCTGAGCCATAGGCAAGTCAGCAGACTTGTAATAGGCATAAATCAGATCTAACTGAACTTGCTGCGAGTAAGGCCCAAACGGATAGCGGTTATCCAGCGCTTCTAATTGCGCAATAGCGCCTTTAAAGTTACCGTCCTGCAGCTTTTGCTGGGCAGTGGCATAAAGGACGTTAGGCGGGTTATCGGGAACCGTTTCTTTGGAACTGGAGCAACCGACCAGCGCCAGGCTCAACGTGGCTGCTGCCACCAGATATTTCACACGCGTCATGACGTTTTGATTATCCTCAGGTGTTATTCTGGGAGACTGTCCGTTAAGCTCCCGACAAAGACCAGCTACAATAGCACATTATTTTAAACGGCATCGCCGTGAAAACCCAACGTTAACCAAGAAGCTGCATATGGCACAACAAGTACAACTCACCGCAACGGTGGCCGAATCTCAACTCGGTCAACGGTTAGATCAGGCTTTGGCCGAATTGTTCCCTGATTATTCAAGATCTCGCATAAAAGATTGGATCCTTGAAGACAGGGTGACGGTCAATGGCAAAAAAGTGACCAAACCAAAAGAAAAAGTGTTGGGTGGCGAGGCTATCGCAATCGATGCGCAAATTGAAGAAGAAGCGCGTTGGCTGCCACAAGATATCGCTTTAGATATCGTGTATGAAGATACTGATATTTTGGTCATCAATAAACCCCGCGATCTGGTTGTTCATCCGGGCGCAGGGAATCCCGACGGTACGGTACTGAATGCGTTGCTGCATTATTATCCGGCAATCATTGATGTTCCGCGTTGCGGCATCGTGCACCGTCTGGATAAAGACACCACCGGTCTGATGGTGGTCGCCAAGTCGGTGCCCGCTCAAACCCATCTGGTGACCGCACTTCAGGCCCGCGAAATTACCCGCGAATATGAAGCGGTGGCAATTGGTACAATGACGGCAGGCGGCACAGTGAATGAGCCGATTGCGCGCCATTCCACCAAGCGTACGCACATGGCGGTTCACCCGACGGGTAAACCGGCGACCACGCACTATCGCATTATGGAGCATTTCCGTGCCCATACCCGTCTGCGTCTGCGTCTGGAATCCGGTCGTACGCACCAGATCCGTGTGCATATGGCGCACATTAACCATCCGCTGTTAGGCGATCAGCTGTATGGCGGCCGTCCGCGTCTGCCAAAAGGCGCGTCCGAATCGTTCATTAACATGTTGCGCGGATTCGATCGTCAGGCTCTTCATGCGACTATGCTGCGTCTTTACCATCCGGTCACCGGGATTCAGATGGAATGGCATGCGCCAATTCCTCAGGATATGGTTGACCTGATTAATGCGCTCAAAGCAGATACTGAAGAGTTCAAGGATCAGATGAACTGGTAATGAGCGCCCTTATCCAGCCTCAGTGGCCGCAACCGGCATCGGTGCGGTCATGTGCAACAACCCGTGAAGGAGGCGTCAGTTTGCCTCCTTACGGGTCGCTCAACCTCGGCAGCCATGTCGGGGATTCTCCTGAAGATGTCGCTGCGAACCGCCAGCGTTTAATCGAACTTGGCGGTCTGCCTGCTGCGCCACACTGGCTGGAGCAAGTTCATGGCACCGATGTTATTCGTTTAACGACCGAAACGCCCCCTGTCTCATTACTGATTGCCGATGCGGCGTATACCCGCGAGCGCGGCGTTGTCTGTGCGGCAATGACGGCAGATTGCTTACCGGTGTTGTTCTGCAGTAAAAACGGCGATGAAGTGGCGGCGGCCCATGCGGGCTGGCGTGGCTTGTGTGCGGGAATATTGGAAAATACGGTTGCCTGTTTTGAGGCTGCTCCCGCAGACATCATGGCGTGGATGGGACCGGCAATCGGCCCTGCGCATTTTGAAGTCGGCGGAGAAGTGCGTGACGCTTTTATGGCTGAGAACAGTAATGCATCCGTTGCTTTTACCCCTGCGGGCACCAAATTTATGGCGGACATTTACCTGTTAGCCAGATTGCGTTTACAGTCCGCCGGTCTCACCGCTATTTATGGCGGCGAGTATTGCACTGTGACCGACCGCACCCAATTTTACTCTTACCGGCGCGACGGAATTACCGGACGGCTGGCAAGTTTAATTTGGCTGATATAACCTATCGAATCAAGACGATCCATTACGCATAGCAGCAGTCCTCCGAATATACTGCCAAGATAACCTTGAAAACGTGAGGGTTGACCTCATCTAATCTCCAGTAGCAATTTTGTTCAGTATTGGAGGTGTTATGCGTCTGGATCGTCTTACCAGCAAATTCCAGCTTGCCCTCGCGGATGCCCAGTCACTCGCGCTCGGGCGCGACAATCAATTTATCGAACCTGTTCACCTGATGAGTGCATTACTCACTCAGGAAGGCGGCACCGTGCGCCCGTTATTAACCGCTGCTGGGGTTGATACCCAGAAACTGCGCACGGACGTTGATCAGGCTTTGGGGCGTTTGCCGCAAGTTGAAGGTACCGGCGGTGATGTTCAACCATCCCATGAACTGGTACGTGTTTTAAATCTTTGTGACAAATTGGCACAGCAACGTGCTGATACTTTTATTTCTTCCGAACTGTTTGTTCTGGCCGTGATGAAAGACCGTGGTTCTTTAACTGATGTGTTAAAAGCCTGCGGTGCAACGGCCGAGAAAATCACAGCGGCTATCGATCAAATGCGTGGAGGTGAGAAAGTGGATGACCAGAATGCCGAAGACCAGCGTCAGGCATTGAAAAAATTCACTATCGATCTGACCGAACGTGCCGAGCAGGGCAAACTGGATCCGGTCATCGGTCGTGATGAAGAAATTCGACGGACCATTCAGGTTCTGCAACGTCGTACCAAAAATAACCCGGTGCTGATCGGTGAACCAGGCGTCGGTAAAACTGCGATTGCAGAAGGTCTGGCACAGCGCATCATTAATGGTGAAGTACCGGAAGGTCTGAAAAATAAACGCGTGCTTTCTTTAGATATGGGCGCACTGGTGGCCGGTGCTAAATACCGTGGGGAATTTGAAGAGCGACTGAAAGGCGTTCTCAGTGATTTGTCTAAACAGGAAGGCAGCGTCATTCTGTTTATCGATGAATTGCACACCATGGTGGGTGCCGGTAAAGCCGATGGTGCCATGGACGCAGGAAACATGCTGAAACCTGCGCTGGCGCGGGGTGAGCTTCACTGCGTGGGCGCGACGACATTAAATGAATATCGTCAGTTTATTGAAAAGGATGCGGCGTTAGAACGTCGTTTCCAGAAAGTGTTTGTCGCTGAGCCTTCTGTTGAAGACACCATCGCTATTTTGCGTGGTCTGAAAGAACGCTATGAACTGCATCACCATGTGCAGATTACTGACCCGGCAATCGTTGCGGCGGCCACATTGTCGCATCGCTATATTTCCGATCGTCAGTTACCGGATAAAGCGATCGACCTTATAGATGAAGCGGCATCGAGCATTCGTATGCAGATGGATTCCAAACCAGAATCTCTGGATCGTCTCGAACGCCGTATTATTCAGCTGAAACTGGAACAGCAGGCCCTGAAGAAAGAGTCTGATGATGCCAGTGTGAAACGTCTGGAGATGCTGGAAACTGAGCTGAGCCAGAAAGAGCGTGAATATTCTGAGCTGGAAGAAGAGTGGAAAGCCGAGAAAGCGTCCCTCACCGGCACGCAGAATATTAAAGCTGAACTGGAACAGGCTAAGATCACGCTTGAACAGGCGCGCCGTGTGGGCGATCTGGGGCGCATGTCAGAATTACAGTACGGGAAAATCCCTGAACTGGAAAAACAATTGGCAGCGGCGACGCAGGCTGAAGGCAAAACCATGAAGCTGTTACGCAACCGCGTCACAGATGTGGAAATTGCCGACGTGCTGGCGCGCTGGACCGGTATTCCGGTTGCCCGGATGCTGGAAAGCGAGCGTGAAAAACTGTTGCGTATGGAAGAAGAGCTGCATAACCGTGTGATAGGCCAGAATGAAGCGGTGGAAGCGGTATCAAATGCGATCCGTCGTAGTCGCGCAGGGTTGTCAGATCCAAACCGTCCGATCGGGTCATTCCTGTTCCTCGGTCCGACCGGTGTGGGTAAAACAGAGCTGTGTAAGGCGCTGGCGACATTCCTGTTTAACAGTGATGACGCAATGGTCCGCATCGATATGTCCGAGTTTATGGAGAAACACTCCGTTTCGCGTCTGGTCGGCGCGCCTCCGGGTTATGTCGGTTATGAGGAAGGCGGTTATCTGACAGAAGCTGTCCGCCGTCGTCCTTACTCTGTCATCTTGTTAGATGAAGTTGAGAAAGCGCATCCGGATGTCTTCAACATCTTATTGCAGGTGTTGGATGACGGCCGCTTAACTGACGGGCAGGGCAGAACGGTCGACTTCCGTAACACGGTTGTCATCATGACCTCTAACCTGGGCTCTGACATTATCCAGCAGCACTTTGGTGAGGCCAGCTATGCGCAGATGAAAGAATCGGTAATGGAAGTGGTCACACACAGCTTCCGTCCGGAATTCATCAACCGTATAGATGAAGTGGTCGTGTTCCATCCATTGGGTCATGCGCATATTAAAAATATCGCCAAGATCCAGCTGGAACGTTTGTACAAACGTCTGGAAGAACATGGCTACACAGCCACCCTGACCGATGCGGCTCTGGAATTGCTGGGGAATACCGGATTTGACCCGGTTTATGGTGCGCGTCCGTTGAAACGTGCCATCCAGCAGGAGATTGAGAACCCGCTGGCGCAGCAAATCTTGTCAGGTAAGCTGATTCCAGGTAAGCCGATTACTGTCGATGTGGAAAATGACCACATCATCGCAAGGCAGTAATGAGGTCATCAGGAAGCTAAAACGGGCTCCGGCGTCATCCGGAGCCCGTTTTTTATGCATTACTTGTTCGTTATTAATTCATTTGATGAATTTATGAACGCTTGGTAAGAAAAGTGAAATTAGCCCTTGCGGCCTGCTGAGAACTCCCTATAATGCCGCTCCATCGACAGGGAGCAACGTGAACAACATCACGAAGTGACCGGGTCGGAAAGATTAAAAACAGTGATGACCGGATGAAATAAACGGTTGACACTGAATGAGGAAAGCGTAATATACGCCACCTCGAGTTAGCAAGCGAAAGCGAGTAACTCACTGCTCTTTAACAATTTATCAGACAATCTGTGTGGGCACTCACAAGACGATATCAGCCACCTCGGTGGCAAAAAATATCAAGTCTTAAAGAGTGACCAAGCAGTAATTCATTTAGTTGACTTGTTCAACTATAAGAGTACTACGAAAGTTAATTTTTGAGCACCGCTTCACTTGTTGAAGCAAATCGAACTTTTAATTGAAGAGTTTGATCATGGCTCAGATTGAACGCTG
>NZ_SJOJ01000069.1 GCF_004330295.1 Rahnella victoriana | reverse complement strand
GAACTGGTGTTGCAGCAGTGGGGCGCGGTGGACGCCGTGCCGCTGCGCTTTGCCGGTTCCTTCCAGCGTGACGACACCGGCGACACCTCCGCCGTGGAAGTCACCCTGCGCGGACGCCATAAAGAAATGGATTTTGGCGAGTACAAACAGGGTGAAGACACCGAAACCAAAATCACTACCCAATGCACCTATTTCAAACTCACGATTGACGGCAAGGACGTGATTGAAGTCGATACGGTGAACATGGTGGAAATCGTCGGCGGCGTTGACCGCGTGGCGGAACACCGCAAAAACATCGGCCTGTAACCCTTAACTGCGCCGGATTCCGGCGCAAAACCTCACCTTTGAATAAGAGACACCGCTATGTCAGAACACAATGAAAACATCGTTATCCTGGAAGAACCGATCAAGCGCGGCGACACCCTGATCACTCAGATTGAAATCATCAAACCGAATGCCGGACACCTGCGCGGAATTGGCCTGGCGGCGCTGGCGAATGCCGACGTTGACGCGCTGACCGTTATTCTGCCGCGTATCACCGTGCCGAACCTCACCGCCCAGGACTGCAAAAGCCTGAACCTGCCTGACCTGATTGCGATGGCCGGTAAGGTGATCGGTTTTTTATCGCCGAAGTCGGAACAGTAAACATTCCTGCGGCACTGACCGTTGATGACCTGATGGCGGATGTCGCGGTGATCTTTCACTGGCCGCCGTCAGAACTGAACCCGATGACGCTGACCGAGCTGCTGGTGTGGCGTCATAAGGCCATGCAGCGCAGCGGAGCCA
>NZ_SJOJ01000068.1 GCF_004330295.1 Rahnella victoriana | reverse complement strand
AGCTTGCTGGCGGAAAACGTCGCCGAGACGCCGGTAAAGCGCCCGACATCGAAAATCTTGCTGACCGACAGGCTGTAGTTGTTACTGGCACGCTCGTTCCAGTAGATTTTGTGGGTGGCCGAGAGATACAGCGTGATGGCCGGCCACGGCAGATACTGGTTGGCGGTGACGGTGTAGGTCTGTTTGTCGTCGCGGGAATAGCCGTCGCCGTTGACCTTGTCGAGATACTGGCTGAACGACATAAAGGTTTTTTGCGAGAAACGGTATCCGGCAAAGGTGATCTGGCTGCCGGTCGAATCGAAGCGTTTGGAGTAGTTGGCGCGGTAACTCAGCCCGGTTTGCCTGCCCGCCACCGGCACGGTGGCCGAGGATCGCGTGACGTCAAACGACACCGCGCCGAGCTTTTGCAGGTTTTGTCCGACGCCGAGCGCCTGCGCCTGATAGTTGCCGGTGGTGGTGATAACGCCGCCGTAAAGCGAGAAATCATTGAGCGCGCCCCAGGACATTTCGCCGCTGTAAAAACCGGGCTGTAACACGTGATTGTTGCTGCCGGTGGTCGGTTTGCCCGTCGCGGTTTTAAAGCGCACCTGCCCTTTGCGGGTCAGAAACGGGATGGTCGCGGTGGTCACCTGATAGGTGGTGACGCTGCCGTTTTCTTCCTCGATTTTCACATCCAGCGCGCCCTGTACCGCTTCGGTTAAATCCTGCACCACGAACGGCCCCGGCGACACGTTGGTCTGGTAAATCACCCGTCCGTTCTGGCTGATGCTCACTTTGGCGTTGGTTTTGGCGATGCCGGTCACCTGCGGCGCGTAGCCACGCAGCGACGGCGGCAGCAT
>NZ_SJOJ01000067.1 GCF_004330295.1 Rahnella victoriana | reverse complement strand
GTGAAAGGCATTCCGGTCAGCGACGGCGCGTCCGTGACCAACGATTACGGCATCGCGGTGGTGAACGGCGTGTCCAGCTACCAGACCTCGGACATCCGCGTTGATGTCAATAATTTGCCGGACGACGTCGAGGTTTACAGCTCAGTGGTCAGCAAAACGCTGACCGAAGGGGCGATCGGTTTTCGCCAGATCCGCGCCGTGAAAGGCGATCGCCTGATGGCGGTGATCCGCCTGAAAGACGGCAGCCATCCGCCGCTGGGGGCGTCGGTGACTGACAACAGTTCCGGCTTTGAGGCGGGGCTGATCGGTGACGGCGGCCTGGCCTATCTGGCCGGTGTGTCAGGGGAAAAATCCCTGACGGTCCGCTGGGGCGATGCGCAGCAATGCCAGATCCGCGTGCCTTCTGAACCCGAAACCCGTTCCGGGCAGATGTTGCTGCCCTGCACATAAGGAAATAATCCCATGAAAAAACAGCATTTTTATCTCATCGCCCTGCTGACGATGGTCGCGGCGACGCCCGCGCTGGCCGCCGTCAATCTTGACCGGACGCGCATCATTTATCAGGCCGGTGATAAATCCGTCAGCGTGATGCTGGAAAACCAGAGCAAAACGTTGCCGTATCTGGCACAGGTCTGGCTGGAGAATGCGCAGGGCGAAAAAATCACCTCGCCGCTGGTGGCGCTGCCGCCGATGCAGCGAATTGACGCCGGTGAGAAAAGTCAGATCCGCATCCTGCAATTACCTGAAACCGCAGGCTTACCGAAAGACCGCGAGTCGCTGTTTTACTTCAACGTGCGCGAGGTGCCGCCCAAAAGCGACATGGCGAACGTCATGCAGGTGGCGATCCAAAGCCGCGTGAAGCTGTT
>NZ_SJOJ01000066.1 GCF_004330295.1 Rahnella victoriana | reverse complement strand
CGCTGATTTCGAATACAAATGCACTGAGTTTTATAGCCCGGGTCATGAAAAATGTTTGCTTTGGAATGATCCGGATATCGGCGTTAACTGGCCTGTCGATGCTCCTGTGCTATCAGCGAAAGATAAATTAGGGATGAGATTGAAGGAGCTGGCGCAATGAAAATTTTGCTGACTGGATCCGATGGGCAATTAGGTCTCTGTTTTCAGGATCGAATGCCTGCCACCTGGCAAATTCTGCCCACAGATTCAGCTCAACTGGATATCACCAGCCAGGAAAAAGTGCTTTCATGCGTGCGCGATTTTTGCCCGGATATTATCGTGAATGCGGCTGCATATACAGCAGTGGATAAAGCCGAGAGTGAGAGTGAACTGGCTGCCTTAGTCAATGTTAAAGGGCCAGAGAATCTGGCCCTTGCTGCAAAAGAAGTGGGGGCGGTGTTATTTCATGTCTCAACCGATTACGTTTTCGATGGCTCCGGTAAAACGCCTTATCTGGAAACGGACGCAACAAACCCGCTGAGTATCTATGGTCAAACTAAACTTAACGGCGAACGGGCTGTTTTCGATATTTTGCCAGCGGCAGTAGTGATTCGCACTGCCTGGGTATTCAGTGAATACGGCAATAATTTTGTCAAAACCATGCTGCGCCTGAGCGATAATTTCGAGGAGTTACGGATAATCGATGATCAAAGAGGATGCCCGACTTATGCCGGGGATATCGCGCAGGCAATTATTACGATGATTGATAATAAGCCTCTGGGAGGTCTCTATAATTTTTGTGGGGACAAAGAGGTTTCGTGGTACGAATTCGCAAAAAAAATTTTTGAGAAAGCCTATGAGCATGGAAAGATTCGGGCGATTCCTGGCATGAAAGCTATCGGC
>NZ_SJOJ01000065.1 GCF_004330295.1 Rahnella victoriana | reverse complement strand
GTTGGTGCCTGTAAGCGTGTAACCACTGCCTTCGCCCCAGTACCCGCCATTGAACCGGTGATTTTGGCATCTGCCAGAGCGGCGGCCATTGCGGCTGTCTGCTCCAGGCTAACTCCTGCTGATTTTGCAACAGGGGCGAGATAAGTCATGGTGTCAGACAGCCCTTCAAAGGTGGCAGCAGACTTATTCATGGACGTTGAAAGCACATCACCGATGTGTGCCACGGTGTCGTTCGTCATACCCATTGCCGACTTCACACCCATCAGCAGGGTGGCGTTCTCCTCCATGGTGCGCTTGTTTGCCAGGGACAGATTCAGGATGGTCGGCGTCGCCGCCAGAATGCCGTCCTTGTCCGCGCCGGATTTGGCGACGATGATCTGCGCGGCGGCGGCATCATCGGCAGACGCGGCGGTGTTGTCACCGAGCTGCCGCGCCTGGGTGCGCAAAGCAGCCATGTCGGCGGAGTCTTTTTCTAACCCTAACGTCGCCTGCAACTCGGAGTTTTTCAGCGCAAAGTCAAAGCCGGGTTTGAGCATACCGACACCGGCCACCGTGCCCGCCGTCGCAATCCCGACCCCCGCAGCCCCTGCACCGGTCACGCTTCCCGCCAGTTGTTTACCCGCCTGATACCGGCCTTTCACCGCATTGAGTTTGGCCTGCTGCGCGCTGACCCGTGCCAGAGATTCACGCTGACGGTTGAGCTGTGCGGTGGTTTCGCTGATGGACGTTCTCAGGCGGCGTTCAGAGTCAGACAGCGTGCGCGTGCTGATGCCCGCCTGGCTGAGTTCCGTGCGCTGACGTTGCACCGATTGGCGCAGGCCGTTGAACTGGGTCTGCAACTGCGCGGCGGTGCGTTTCGCGGACTCCATGGCCTGCGCCTGGGCGCGGGTCGGACTGGCGGTGTTTTTAAACTGGAGCGCCAGCGCCGCCGCTTCCGCTTTGGCGTCGTTCAGTTTCTGGCCGGTGACGGCAAGCTGCGCGCTGGTTTTGCGGAAACCGTCAATTTTTCCGGCCTGGGCGTTCAGGTCTCTGAGGCTGTTTTGTGAGGTTTTAATCTCTCCGGCCAGCGCCTTACTGGCGTTCTGCACCGCTTTAAACGGGCGGGTCGCCTGGTCAACCGCCTTTAACAACACCTCTAACTTTAAGTTACTCACTGTCGATGGCTCCGCTGCGCTGCATGGCCTTATGACGCCACACCAGCAGCTCGGTCAGCGTCATCGGGTTCAGTTCTGACGGC
>NZ_SJOJ01000064.1 GCF_004330295.1 Rahnella victoriana | reverse complement strand
GTTGGTGCCTGTAAGCGTGTAACCACTGCCTTCGCCCCAGTACCCGCCATTGAACCGGTGATTTTGGCATCTGCCAGGGCGGCAGCCATTGCGGCTGTCTGCTCCAGGCTGACCCCTGCTGATTTTGCAACAGGGGCGAGATAAGTCATGGTGTCTGACAGACCGTCAAATGTTGCCATGGACTTGTTCATAGCCGTTGAAATGACATCGCCGATGTGAGCAATATTATCGTTGCTCAGACCCATTGCAGCTTTAACACCCATGAGTAGGGTGGCGTTTTCCTCCATGGTGCGCTTGTTCGCCAGGGACAGATTCAGGATGGTCGGCGTCGCCGCCAGAATGCCGTCCTTGTCCCCCCCACCTTTCGCGACAATGATCTGCGCGGCGGCGGCATCATCGGCAGACGCGGCGGTGTTGTCGCCGAGCTGCCGCGCCTGGGTGCGCAGCGCCGCCATATCGGCGGAATCTTTCGCCAGACCGAGCGTCGCCTGCAACTCAGAGTTTTTCAACGCAAAGTCAAAGCCGGGTTTGAGCATACCGACACCGGCCACCGTGCCCGCCGTCGCAATCCCGACCCCCGCAGCACCTGCGCCAGTCACGCTTCCGGCGAACTGTCTACCGGCCTGATACCGGCCTTTCACCGCGTTGAGTTTGGCCTGCTGCGCGCTGACCCGTGCCAGAGATTCACGCTGCCGGTTGAGCTGGGCGGTGGTTTCGCTGATGGACGTTCTCAGGCGGCGTTCAGAGTCAGACAGCGTGCGCGTGCTGATGCCCGCCTGGCTGAGTTCCGTGCGCTGACGCTGCACCGATTGGCGCAGGCCGTTGAACTGAGTCTGCAACTGCGCGGCGATGCGCTTCGCGGACTCCATGGCCTGCGCCTGGGCGCGGGTCGGGCTGGCGGTGTTTTTAAACTGGATCGCCAGCGCCGCCGCTTCCGCTTTGGCGTCTTTGAGTTTCTGACCGGTGACGGCAAGCTGTGCGCTGGATTTACGGAAGCCGTCAATTTTTCCGGCCTGGGCGTTCAGGTCTCTGAGGCTGGTCTGTGAGGTTTTAATCTCTCCGGCCAGCGCCTTACTGGCGTTCTGCACTGCTTTAAACGGGCGGGTCGCCTGGTCAACCGCCTTTAACAGCACCTCTACTTTTAAGTTACTCACTGTCGGTGGCTCCGCTGCGCTGCATGGCCTTATGACGCCACACCAGCAGCTCGGTCAGCGTCATCGGGTTCAGTTCTGACGGC
>NZ_SJOJ01000063.1 GCF_004330295.1 Rahnella victoriana | reverse complement strand
ATGTCGTTATGCAGATAGTGGAATTCCGCCACCTGTGTATAGCCGCCTTTGAGCATTTCGATGTAAAGCTGGCGGGCGTGCTGGCCGGAGCCTGTGTGCTGGCCATTGAATGTCAGGAATCGCGTATTGATTTCCGTCTGCGCACCCGTTATCTCGATTACAAAGCGCACAGCATTGATGAAGCGCTGACCATGATCGAAAAAGCGTGCGCAGAGAAGAAAGCCATTTCGGTGGGGCTGCTGGGCAATGCCGCTCAACTGATGCCGCAACTGGTCGCCCGTGCCAAACAAGGCGGTCTGCGTCCGGATATCGTCACTGACCAGACATCGGCCCACGACCCGCTGAACGGCTATCTGCCGGAAGGCTGGAGTCTCGAAAAATGGCAGGATGCGCGGCAGTCTGATCCGCAGTCGGTGGTAAAAGCCGCGCGGGCGTCGATGGCGAAACACGTTCAGGCGATGCTGGATTTCCATGCGATGGGTATCCCGACAGTGGATTACGGCAATAACATCCGACAGGTTGCCAAAGATGAAGGGGTGACGAATGCCTTTGATTTTCCGGGTTTTGTGCCTGCTTATATCCGTCCGCTGTTCTGCGAAGGTAAAGGCCCGTTCCGCTGGGTGGCGCTCTCCGGCGACCCGGAGGATATCTATAAAACCGACGCCAAACTGAAAGAACTGTTCCCGGATAACGCGAATCTGATCAACTGGCTGGACATTGCGCGCGAACGTATTGCCTTCCAGGGATTACCGGCGCGTATCTGCTGGCTGGGGCTGGGCGAGCGTCATCTTGCCGGGCTGGCATTCAATGAAATGGTGCGCAACGGCGAGCTGAAAGCGCCGGTGGTGATTGGCCGTGATCATCTGGATACCGGCTCTGTGGCTTCCCCGAACCGTGAAACCGAAGCCATGAAAGACGGCTCCGACGCGGTGTCCGACTGGCCACTGCTCAATGCCTTGCTCAACACCGCAGGCGGCGCGACGTGGGTCAGTCTGCATCATGGCGGCGGCGTCGGTATGGGCTTTTCACAGCATGCAGGCATGGTGATTGTGGCGGACGGCACGCCCGAAGCCGATGCCCGCCTTGAACGCGTGCTGTGGAACGATCCGGCCACCGGCGTGATGCGCCATGCCGATGCGGGGTATGATCAGGCGCAGGCGTGTGCAGAACGGAATCATTTGAATCTGCCGATGATCTGACTTGCCTTAGGTGTGGCTTATCGCTGCGTGTCTGTTATGGCCTAAGGATCTGTTTCCTTATCGGCAACCGAGAAACTCCCTCCCCTGCGAAGGGGAGGGTTGGGG
>NZ_SJOJ01000006.1:203130-203933 GCF_004330295.1 Rahnella victoriana | reverse complement strand
ATATTTATGCATTCCATCAATGACAATATAATGGGAAATATAGAGGGCATAGGATATGTTCCCTAAGAAAACCAATATTGATACTTTCTTTAGTTTATTTTTTTTCTCATAGAGAAGAAATCCCATAACCAAAAATAAGCACATATAACCATAATTCTGAGGTCCGACCTGAGTGCTTTCAGTCTCAGCGACTAATGTCACGAAAATGGCAGAAAACGCAATCATAACTAGCTTTCCAGAGCCAGTATTTAATTTATTTCCATTAAGATAAATCTTTGCAAGCAACATTCCTAAAATAAAATCATAAAACATTGTGTTGGATGAAAATTGTAGAAATCCTGCTAAATAGTTATGTGATTGAGTATCTAGTCCAGTATATGCAGAAAGATGGAGGCCACCATTTAGTAATAGCTGTGGGGTTATTATCTGACATAATAAAAGAATGCATGTGATTTCAGTTCTGTATTTATGATTAATTAATAGCGAAACTGAAAAAATAAAATAAAAATAAAGCTCGTACGTTAGTGTCCACGCGGGCCCCATCAAATTGAATCCGAAAGTAGGCGATGGCAAACTATAATTCTGGTGAATAAGGAACAGTGCACGAACTATCTGTTCTGTTGATGAATCACTATAAATCGATAATATTCCGACAGTAATGCATACCAAAAAAAGAGGGTAAACGCGAAAGAATCTTCTTATTAAAAATGACAGAGTGTTCGAGTGCTCAATTTTACGGGTTGCATAAACTATGATAAATCCACTTATAATAAAAAATAAGTCGACACCAAAATTTAGCTTAT
>NZ_SJOJ01000006.1:0-203071 GCF_004330295.1 Rahnella victoriana | reverse complement strand
TCAAAGACAAAATCACCAAGGTCATTTTTTAAATAAATATTGTTAAGGTAACCTCGCATGTGAAATATCACAATGGATAGAGCTGCGAAGCCACGCATGTATGTCAGGCTTAATATTTCTGACTCACCTTGTTTACTCATTATAGTTATTCTCAGTACACTGGGCGCTGTTTCTTTTCACACCAATTAACAACAAGGAGGCTTTCGATGACCTTATGACTAAAAGATAACAGCCAAAAGAGAGGAGAAGAGAAAATATAAAAATCAGAGTTTCATTTTTAAGACCGTATTCCATCAGCTTGAAATGGAAGTATTGATGAGTGAACATAATCATCATAGATGCACTGCTTAGCGGTTTTAGTATTGAGCCCAGAAAATGCCCCACATCTTTAGAAAATAAAATAAGCAATTCAATGAAGATCAGCGCAATGAATAAACTGATAACAGGAATTCCATATTTTGTGTATTTCAAATCGATCTTCATTTTTGAAAAATCGGTATGATAAAAATAAATAATCGCAATGCTGGCAAGCAGGATAAACCACCATGGCAAATTAAAACGCGTCTCACGATAGACTTTACCCATATACATTATGGGTAGTGCGAAGAGCACAATATTTATCCCAAGCGGGAAGGATAATAAAGGCAGGTAGGTTTGATTTAAATAGGATAACGTCAGTGACGCCACCATTATAGAAAATATCACCTGATTATTTGATGTTTTGTAACAGATAAAATTTAAAATCTGTTGGCTAACAAAAAAAACGGTCACGAACCAGAATACACCTTGCCATCCCGCTAGGTGTTTTCCACCAAGTAAACTGTCGGTTATCAATTTTGTGAAAACTGCCGGTGAAAGCTGATTGCGTGTATAAAATGTGTATGTCCACAATGCAATGAAAATGATTATGAAGGACAAGTAAGGAATTAATAAATGATTGGCTTTTGAAATTAAAAATTCCTTAGGATCTTTAACTGACAATAAGTACCCACCGATAAAAAAGAATAGCGGCATATGAAATGAGAAAATCAGCGGGCTAAGGAAATTGGTATAAACATGTCCGGCAACAACCAGAACGATACCAATCCCTTTGAGGTAGTTAATCCATTGAATCTGCTGTGATTGTTGGGTCAAATTTTGCACGGAATACCACAATCATTCAAAATTTTAAAATATGAGTTGGCAATTATCCACAAAATGTCATTTTTTGAAAGTTTTATGTAATCAAAATGTAATTTTTGATAGGTCGATGTGTAAATCTGCCATCTGACAAATTTTCAGCACCGATCCCCCAAAACCCTGACAAAAGCAGGGTGATCCCCTTTCCCAACTCGGCTAAACTACCGCCTAATCTGAATTCACGCCTTACGGCAGGCCTAACGTGCGTCTCGACAAGAAAATTTCTCCGCTGGATAACGTCATTTACCGTCATTACCGGATTACTCACGCCCTGCGTATCGCGGTGGCGTTCATTTTGACATTTCTGATTGTCCGGTTGACTGAAATCCCCGAAGGCACCTGGCCGCTGATCACCCTGGTCGTGGTAATGGGGCCGATTTCGTTTTGGGGAAATGTCGTGCAGCGCGTACTGGAGCGCATCAGCGGCACTGTTTTAGGTGCAGCTTCCGGGCTGATCGCGTTGTGGCTGGAGCTGTATTCATTTCCGCTGATGCTGGTGTGGTGCGGCGTCGTGATGTTCGTCAGCGGGTATCTGACCCTCGGTAAACGTCCTTATATGGCGTTGCTGATTGGTATCACGCTGGCGGTAGTTTGCGGGGCGGGGCCGGGCGACATGAAAATGGCGCTGTGGCGATCGGGCGATGTGATTTTTGGATCCCTGCTGGCGTTGCTGTTTGCCAGTATTTATCCGCAACGTGCCTTTATTCACTGGCGTATGCAGATGGCGGATTACCTGATGTCGCTGAATAAACTCTACAGCGCGTGGCTGTCGCCGAACATGCTAGAGCGTCCGCATCTGCATGGCAAAATGAAGACATCTATGAGCCAGATGATCAAGATGCGTTCTCTGTTCGCGCCCGCCAGTAAAGAATCTCATATTCCGCGCGAAGTGTTTGACGCGATCCAGACGCTGAGCCGCAACCTGCTGTGTACGCTCGAACTGCTGGCCGATGCTTACTGGAGTTCGCGCGAAAGCCATTTCCTGATGCTCAATGCCCGTACGTTGCGCAGCGCGCAGTTGCTGATGCTCAGCACGTTGGAAAAACTCAGTCTGATGCTGATGAACGGCACGAAAGGTGATGAACTGACCATCAATCATCAGCTCAATGAATCTGCTGAAGAACTGAAAGCGCTGATGGCGGAAATGAACGCAGCGAATCATCTGGAAGCGCAGGTGTATGGCTACGTCTGGCTCAGCGCGCAGGTGGCCGAGCAACTGAAATCCATGGGTGACCTGATCACCATGACGATGCAAAAAGAAGACGCTCAAATAAGCAGCGTTAAAACGACGAAAGCATGAAGGGATTTTTGTCTGCGGCCTAAAACGGGTAAGATGGGCTTATTGGACGATTATCTGAGCGCGCAGCCCGATCTTTGCTACTCTTCCTGCTAAGCTTTTGCGTAAAGGCAGGCAAAGCGGTTGCGACAAGTCACTGAATCTGTGTAACTTAATCGAAGGTGTTAAAATGGACAATATCAATAAGCCGAGTTTCCAGGACGTTCTGGAGTTTGTGCGCATTTTCCGTCGTAAAAACAAATTACAACGCGAAATTGCTGATAACGAAAAGAAAATCCGTGACAACCAGAAACGTGTTCTGCTGCTCGACAACCTGAGCGACTACATCAAACCCGGTATGAGCATCGACGAAATTCAGGCGATCATTGCCAGCATGCGCGGCGACTATGAAGATCGTGTTGATGACTACATCATTCGCAATGCAGACCTGTCGAAAGAACGTCGTGAAATGTCCAAAAAGCTGAAAGCGATGGGCGAAATCAAAGCCAACGAAACTAAGTAATTTCGTCGCTGCTGAAAGCAAAAACCGGGTTCAGGCCCGGTTTTTTTACGCCTGTGATTTACCCTAATCCAAAACACGCAGCGGTTTACCCGCCAGAAATGCCTGAATATCCTCAACCGCTTCCCTGAAATAGACCTGATAATTGCCGTCGGAGACATAGCCCAGATGCGGCGTCGCCAGCACATTGGGCAGGGTCCGGAAAGGATGACCGGCGGGCAGTGGCTCGGCATCAAACACATCCAGACCGGCACCGGCGATCACACCCCGTTGCAGTGCATCAATCAGGGCGGGTTGATCGACAATTGCGGCGCGCGAGGTATTGATCAGCAGGGCGGACGGTTTCATCTGCGCCAGTTCGCTGACGCCGAGTAAACCGCGTGTCCGCTCGCCAAGCACCAGATGAATGGACACCACGTCGCTGGTTTGCAGCAATTCTTGTTTCGATGCGCAAAGTGTCACGCCATGTTCCGCTGCGCGTTCTGCGGTCAGGTTCTGGCTCCAGGCGCAGACATCCATGCCAAAAGCCTGCGCGATATGCGCCATCTTTTGCCCGATTTTCCCCAGTCCCAGCAGCCCCAGCCGTTTACCGCTCAGGCCAGCACCGAGCGTGCTTTGCCACGGGCCGTTCTGGCGCAGCGCATTATTTTCTGTGACCAGATGCCGTGCCAGCCCGAGGATCAGCGCCCACGTCATTTCGACCGGGGCGGATTGCCCGCTGCCGGTACCGCATACCGTCACGCTATGGCGCTTCGCGGCGGTCAGATCGATGGCTGCATTACGCATACCCGAAGTGATCAGCAGTTTCAGATTGGGCAGACGTGCAAACAGCGCGGCGGTGAAGGGCGTCCGTTCACGCATAATCACCAGGATATCGGCGTCTTTCAGCGTCTCCGCCAGGGTATTTTCGTCTTCGATGTGTTCCGTCAGCGCACGGCATTCTACCTGCGGCGCGAGCGCCTGCCAGTCAGCCAGCGAGAGGGCAACGTTTTGGTAATCATCAAGAATGCGGCATTGCAGTGGCATGAGAACCTCTTATCGGAAAAATAATGATAAGAGGTATAGCACTGAAACTGCCGGGGCGTGAAGCGACCCGGCAGGAGGTTATTGTCAGAAACTGTAATCGACAGCGGCGAAATATCTCCGGCCATCTTCGTTATAGCTGTAATCGTCGCGGTTGAGGTCTTTATCCGTCAGGTTGAGCACCCCGGCGCGGATTTTTACCGCTTTACTGACCTGATACGAACCGCCGGTGTTCCAGATGGTGTAACCGCCCGGCGTGGCGTTGCCGTCAGTGACGGTGCGGCTTTTGCCTTTGTAGTTGGCGGAAATATAGAAGCTCCAGTCTTCCAGCGGTTTCCAGTCAACGGTCGCATTGCTGGTGTGGAACGGCAGTTCCGAGAGGGGCTTATTGCCGCCGTTACTCAGGTCGCGGGCGTCGTTGTAGGTGTAATTCAGCCTGAGGTTCAGCGTATCGGAAAGCGGCAAACCCAGTTCGGTTTCCAGCCCGCGGATCCGCGCCTTGTTGACGTTGTAATACCGGAAGATCGGATTGCCGCTGGCGTCGAAACCGACAAAGTTCTGATAAGTCGGTGCCAGATTGCGGTTGGCGGTACGGATCACGGTGATCATGTCGTCGATGTCGTTCTGGAACACTGTCGAGCTGGCGGTCACGTCTTCCAGCAAGCCTTCCTGACCAGCGTAATACAGGCCAAACTCCACGCTTTCGCTGGTTTCCGCTTTCAGATCTTTGCTGCCCACCACATTACAGCTGCCACGGCAGGAGGCACTTTGCCAGTCCGGGCTGAGTTGCAACAGGGAAGGAGCTTTGAACGCTGACGCCCAGCCGCCTTTCAGCGTCACGCTGTCGGTGGCGTTGTAGACCAGATAGGCACGCGGGCTCCAGTTGACGCCGTAGTTTTCGTGGTCATCCATGCGCACGCCGCCGGTCAGCGCCAGATTTTCGAAGATACGCCATTCGTCTTCGAGGAACAGCGCGTACTGATTGGCCTGCGTGCTGCCACCGTTTTTCATGTTCACGCCGTCTTCCAGTTTGTCGTTGCGGTATTCGCCGCCGAACGTCAGGAACTGATTGTAATCGCCGAGCGGGATCACCACTTTGCCGTCGAGAGAGTTGTTTTTTGAGGTAATGGTTTCGGCGTTTTTGTTCTCGATATTTTCACCGTAGAAACGCAGCTCGGTATTCATCAGACCCCAGCGGCCGTTGTGGCCGAGAGAATAATTCTCGCGTTCGATACGGTTTTTATCCAGCGTATCGGAATCGCGATCCTGACGATCCAGACCGTAGCCAAAGGTCATGTCCTGATCTTCATCCGGCGTCAGGGAGAATTCGACGTTGGCGTTACGCGAGGTATACCCTTCAATGCGCGGCTGACCGGTGCTGCCACTGGCGGAACTGGCCTGATCTTTCTGACGTTTACCGAGTGCGCCGTAAACTTTCACGCCCAGTAAATCGTCCACCAGCGGACCGCTGGCGAAGAAATTCCCGTTGCCGCTGTCACCGCGATCGCGGTGTTCCTGCACGGTAGTGTCGGCGCTCAGCGTGCCGTGCCATTTTGTACCGACTTTGCGGGTAATAATATTGACCACGCCGCCCAGCGCGTCAGAGCCATATAAGGAAGACATCGGCCCGCGCACCACTTCAATGCGTTCAATGGATTCCGCAGGGATCCAGCTTAAATCGAAATCGTTATGGCGAAAGACGGCATTGCGGGAATTCACGCGCTTGCCATCAACCAGAATCAGGGTGTAGCCGCTGCCCAGCCCGCGGATACTGACGCCCTGACGGTTATCGCTTTCATTGGTGATTTGCACGCCGGGGACATCTTTCAGTACGTCTTTGAGGTTTTGTACCGGTTTCTTTTGCAGGTCTTCGCGGGTGATCACGCTGATACTGGCGGGCGCATCTTTGAGGTTTTGTTCAATCGCGGAAGCCGTCACCACCATCTGATCTTCTTTTTCTTTCACTTCGCTGACGTCTTCCGCCATCACCGGACACGCGGCAGCAATCAGTTGTGCGAGCAGCCCGGCTTTGATCGCCGGTGTGAATGTCATCTTAGCCATGTTTTCTCTCCGTGAGATAAAAAGCCCCGGCAGCGCGGGGCGGTGTCCCTTTACTCTGTCCAGTAAGTGCCGGTCGGTTCGACGGCGAGGAACTGTTTATAAAGCTGTTGCTGCGTTTGCTGGGGATCGAGATCGGCAAACTTCTGCGGATAAAACGCTTTGGCGAAGACCTGCACCGCCAGCACGTTATAAGGGGAATTGTAATAGTTGTGCCAGATGCCAAAACTGCGGCCATCTTCGACAGCTTTCAGGGTGCTGATGCCTTTGCGTGCCAGCAGCGGTTTCAGGCTGGCGCTGGCCTGTTCCGGCGTGGTTTGCGCGCCGAGCACTAAACCCGCAGGTTGCGGATCGCCAGCTTTCGGCGGTTTACCGCCACCGCTCACCAGATAGACATCCGGTTGTGCGGCAATCACTTTCTCCAGATTCACCTGACCGAGAGGGCCGGGCAGCAGAGGTTTGGCGATGTTCACGCCGCCCGCCTGATCGATAAAATCGCCCATATTGCCGTTACCGGCCGAGCGGCAGCATTCATCTGCCGTCGAGGCGCGTAACTCGATGAACACCTTCGGTTTATCCTGCTCAGGAATGTCTTTGGTGACGTCGGTGACGCGTCTGATATTGTCCTGATAGAAGCGGATATAGTCCTGCGCCTGCTTCTCACGGTTCAGCACTTTACCCAGCAGCTCCATGCTCGGCAGGGTGTTTTTGAGCGGAGAGGTGCGGAAATCCACAAACACCACCGGCACTCCGGCTTTCTGCAACTGCGTCACCAGTTCGCTTTCCCGGCCCGGCCCGTGGCCTGACAAACCAAAGATCGCCAGTTGCGGGTTCAGCGTCAGGACTTTCTCCGGACTGATGCTGTCGGCGCTGGTGTTGCCAATCAGCGGGATCTTGTCGATTTGCGGGAATTTTGCCTGATAGGTGGCGTAGGTTTGCGGATCAAGCTTACGGAAATCTCCCTGCCAGCCGACAATCCGGTCGAAGGGTTTCTGGCCTTCGAGCAGGGAAAGGGCGAAGAACAACCGGCCTTCTCCCAGTACCACACGCTGAATATCATCCGGCACGGTAACAGTGCGCCCGGCGATATCGGTCACGGTGACAGCCTGCGTGGCGAAGCTAAGCACGCCAAGCGTGAGTCCGGCTAATCCGCCAGCCATGCGCTTAGCGGTGAGCGTCGTGAAAAAATTCTGCTGATAATTCATCTTCTTCCGATTCCTTTACGTTTCCCTGAAGAGGCGCTAACAATAAAAGAAATGATAACGATTATCAATGCGGTTTACATTAGTGCGGAAGAGGAGGGCAAAACCGCCCCGAAAGGGCGGCGGGTAACATTACAATGGCTGGATTCAGGCAATGCGTGGGCGTGTTTTCATTTTTCCTCAAGCCCCAACGCGGGATTACATTTCATATGATCCCATCCCTGATAATTTATTACATCGGGTACTTTTTGCGGGAAATCTTGCCAGTTTGAAAGATATTGATAAATTAAATTAGGCATATCTTTTTCTTTCACAAACTCAAGGCCCCAACTAGGGCCAGCGGAAAGCGGGCTAAGATGTTGTTTTTCCCCGTCTATAGTATAATCAATTCCTGACCCGCCTTTTCTGACGCGTAAATCATCAAACGGCGCTGAACTTACGTATAATCGCCCGTCTTTTACCAGCATATAACCACGATCATTAACAACGGTAAGAGATTCGGCCTCTTTGCTGCTTGGGAAGTAGTTTCCTATAATTGATGCTGTTTGCCATGTTTGCCCATAATCTTTTGATACTATAAACGCCCCACCATCCCAGTCAGGAATAACTAAATAACGCTCAGAGGGATGAATATATTTTTCTGAAAAAGCCCTGTAAAACTGGCTAGCTATTTCTGATTTTATTCCACGTTTTGTATCGACATAATTTAAAGCCCCCTGACAATAAAACCCTACTAACTCCAGATAGCGATGATCGTCAAAACGGTAAATAATTTGTGCCGGTTCTTCGCTGGTGCGGCCATAACAACCGGCAACCAGTAAAAGCGCCGCCAGGCCGGCGGCAATGCGTGGATGTTTTTTCATTTTTCCTCAAGCCCTAATGAGGGATTACATTTCATATGATCCCATCCCTGATAATTTATTACCTCGGGTACTTTTTGCGGGAAGTTTTGCCAGTTTGAAAGATGTTTATAAATCAATTTATTGATATCGTTTTGTTTTATAAACATTAAGCCCCATTCAGGGCCGGATGAACCCGGTAAAAGCGTGTCTTTCTCTCCATCAACAATAAAATCAATTCCCGACCCTCCAGGCATAATGCGCAAATCATCAAACGGCGCTGAACTCACGTATAATCGCCTGTCTTTTGCGAGAAAATAACCACGATCATTAACAACGGTAAGAGATTTGGCGTCTTTGCTGCTTGGGGCGTAGTCTCCTGAGATTGGTGCAGTTTGCCATGTCTGCCCATAATCTTTTGATACTATAAACGCCCCACCATCCCAGTCAGGAATAACTATATAACGCTCAGAGGGATGAATATATTTTTCTGAAAAAGCCCTGTAAAACTGGCTAGCTATTTCCGATTTTATTCCACGTTTTGTATCGACATAATTTAAAGCCCCCTGACAATAAAACCCCACTATTTCCAGATAGCGGTGATCGTCAAAACGGTAAATAATTTGTGCCGGTTTTTCGCTGGTGCGGCCATAACAACCGGCAACCAGTAAAAGTGCCGCCAGACCGGCGGCAATGCGCGGGCATGTTTTCATGTTCTTTTTAATTCCTTTTCGGTCAGCGTTGGCGGCATCGGCCACTGGTAAACGGTGACCTCCTGGTTATGGATTGCAGGATAACGGGCCGCATGAATACGGGTGCGGGGGCCATAATCATTAACTACCTCAAATTCTCCTTTTGGTAAAAACTCGTCTGGTTTGTTCATAAATCGCTTGATTGTCGGAAAGTTTAATTTTCCGCTGCGGTAATATTCAGATGTGAATGGGCCGGGATTATATTCCCGCCGCCAGTCCGCACGGTGCAACAAACTCCGCCAGAATCTGCCGTCTTCAATAACGTGAGATTTACACTGACCGATAGCCAGATCGTAAGCCATTGCCATGGCTGGCGCTTTATCACTCATCACAATAGACGAATGCTGACTTAATACCGTAGATTGCGCCTCATCTATTTCTTTTCTGACTTCTTCCCTGGTTTTTGTACGACGGTAAGAAAAATATTTTTCTCCGTTAACATCAATAATCACCGCCGTTTCTATAACGGCTTGCCCCGCCGGATATAAATACGCACTCAGAATACGGCATTCATTCGTGGTTAAATTGTGCCCGGCCTGCATTGTGCCGAAAGGTTGATACGGGGGAACTTCCCGCCGTTCAGATATGGTGGTTTGGCTGGCAAGGTTGGCGCTGGCGATCTCAATATCCGGCCCGCTCATTTTTGAACGGTATTTTTCTTCTCCCTGATTGCGCTGCCCCTGCAATTCAAAAATAAAAGGCTCTGGCAGTTCTTCCCCCGTCACCGTCACATCATTAAACGTATATGCGGCGTTTGTAAACCAGTGCGCCGCGCCGGTATAAACGCCTTTACCCTGCGTTATTGGCCCCGCAAAACGGTACGGGCCGGAGGCTTTAACGCCCACTAATTCATCCTGGGCGAAAACCCGCTGGCGCAGGTTGGGGATCGTGTTGGCTATCTTGTCAGGGACGCCACGCCAGCCGAAACCCTGTATCGGTTCAAGTGATACGGTCTGGTCGTTGGGGCAAAAGTAGTTATAAACTTTGCCAAAATTATTCCGCCGGTGGCGCGGATCCTGATACCACGCCCCCGCCTTTTTAATGCAAATCGTATCGTACAGTTTTTGGGTGTCGGCCTCTGTGTGCAGGCCGTCGCCCCCTTCCTGATACCGGCTATTTGTACGCATAAGTGCGCAGAAGTTTTTAAAGGTTTTTTCACGGGCGGCGGTGGTTTGCTGATTACCCGGCAGGCCCATTTCCATGATCCGGTTTTCAAGCGAATAGGGCGAATGATTGAAAATCACGCAATCAGCGGGATTAACATTCTTCGATTTAACCATCATGTTGGCTAACATGGTGATAATAGTCCCCTGACTGTGGGCGACGATGTTGATAACGTCATGTTTTGTTGTTTCGTTCTGGCGAATTGTTAAAATCAGATCGGCCAGCCGGTACGCGGCAAAGACCTGATAAATCCGGTTCGGATTCTCATAAATGGGGTGTGTGCGGTCCGGCGCGTTGTTCTGGCTTATGGCCTTGGGAATGCCCATCATTGCCCCGTTTGCGCCTGGTCCGAACATATCAGGGATATTTGTTGTGGCGTTGGCAAAGGTGCCGCCGCCTTTGGCAAAATTCGGATCTAAAACGTTGCTGTAATTATCAATGTTTTTCCCGTCATGCCTTCTGATTGTCCATTCGTTATATTCCTGAAAAGCGTCATACGGCAGCGGCGTTTCAGGGCTGCGGTAAGTCTTTTGCATTTGCTTTATGTATTCTTCCTGATCGGCAACGTAGGTTGCGTGGTCAACCGGTTTGTAACCCCAGTAAAACGGAATAACGGGGGAAGCCACATCCGATAACACTTCCCGTTGTGTGTTATCGGTGTCAGTACAAGTCTGCTGCTTTCCGTCAGCGTCCCTGATTTGGAATTCCTTTTCTGACCATTCGTGACACGTCAGGTCATGGCGGCCTAAACGCTGATTCAGCCCCGCAATAATGCCTTTTTCCTGATTCTGATAGGCTTCCCCCACGTCGTTAACGCCGTGAACCAGAATCACAATGCAGGGCATAGGGCGCGGAACCGCGCATTTTGTGACGTACATCGATGGCCCCGCATCCGTAGGCACACCAATACAGCCGGTCGCCAGCCAGACCGGCGGGCGCGGCGGTGTCTTTTTTTCTGTGTTATCTGTCATGATGATTTCCCTATTCTTGTTCGTCGTGAATGAGTCTTAACGAATAACTTTCCAGTTCTGACGGGTTCAGCAAAGGGGAATGGCCGTCAGCGTCTGTGATCCCCTCAATCTGTACGCCGTTTTTAATCAGCATAAATTTCTGGTTGGTGAGGGGGTGATCCGGTTCCCCGTCTGCATGGAGTAAAAATTGCTGCGATAATTCGCCGTTTTTGAAAACGGGCAATGCTTCCTGAATGCTGGCCGCAGGCAAATAACGCACATCCATGGTTTTATAGAGAATGCCCTGCGGCGCTAATACCTCAACCACGCCATTTTTTATACGGATGCCCGCGCCGCCGGACATCAGGACAATTTCATTTTTCGCATTGAAAGAAATGCGCCCGTTAGAACTGGTGGTGATCACGTCCCCGAATGCCGTTAGCTTGATTTCATCTTTTTGCGCTTTCAGGTGGAGCGGGCCACCTGCAGCTGTCAGAAAAATCCCCGCCTTACGGACGAAAACGGAAAATAGTTCCGCAGCGGCAACCGTAAAGCGGCCAAAAGCATTTAAGGACGTGTCCTTGTGCGACGTGGTGATCACGTTCTGACCCGCGCTGATTTGCGCGGTTTTCGGCGTCGTCTGGGCTATGCCCGCATCGGCATAGAGTGCGATCACCGGTTCGGCCAGCTTGTCAGTCGCCTGGCGTAATGCCTGCTGTTTGCCGGTGTCTGTGGCGGGGGTATCGCTGGCTGTGGTGCTGGCCGAAAGGGATTGCGCTAATTGTAAAGCCGCCTGCAGCTGGGCGACCGTCGCAGCCATGTCTGACTGATGGCCGCTGGCTTTTGGCTGTCCTTCTGTCGTGATATGCAGCCCCTGACCCGCACGTAACGCGCCGTGTTTATCCGTGCGGATTTCAAAACCTTCCCCGCGTGGTTCCCCGCTGGCGTCAACCAGATGGCCTAAATTGACCTGTGATTTTCCGTATTCGGTGGCCAGCTTGATATGTTCCTGATCCCGCTTATCTTCCATCCTCAATTTATTATTTCGTTGGGTGCGTATCACGTTGCGGGTGTTGTTGCGGTTGGTGACTACATCGGGATTTGTGGCGTCGTGCAGGGCGTGGGCAATGTATGGCCGTTCAGGATCGCCCCCCTCAAAGGCGATCGCGACTTCGGTATTATCCTGCAAAGGGAAATGGAAACCGTAAGTATCACCGGCATAAGGGCGGGCCAGCCTTACCGGCAGGCTTTCGTAGCCTTTTTTCCATTGATCTTCTAAATCGAAGTGAAATTTCACGCGATAACGCCCGAAAGCATCAATATGTGCCAGCGTGTCATTAAACTTTAATGCGGAAATGCGGGCGGGAACAGTGCCGGAAATGCAGGGGCGCGGCAGACGTTCAGGCCGGAAACAAACATCTTCACTGTAGGGAATGCCGCTTAATTCTGACCTGTAGGCATTTTTTCGGGAACCGGTGGCCTTCATGGCCGTCACAACAAAACTGTTTTTAAAGGCGTCGGAAAGGTTGCCGTCAATGATTAATTCCGTACCCGGCAGGATCTGCGGGCTGTCGGTTACTCCTGTCAGCCGGTGTTGTTCATTCAGCAGGAGTTCATGACGTATACGGGCATAAAAAACACTGGTCTCAGCGGGCTGGCCGCGCCCGTGCGCGTAACGTTCGCCGGGGGCCTGGTGTATGTCCGCGTAAATATATTGCGTACCCTGCGTTTTATCGTCGCCGCGGGTCACGTCTATTGTCTCTGTGGTGATGTCATAGTTACGCAGCGGGTAATAGTAGTTTTTTGCCATCACGCTGGCCGGCACCACATTATGACGGGCTTTCAGTTCGCGGATCGTATAATCATTGCCTGACATTCCCGCTTCGTTATACAGGCGGATGGCATGATTAAACAGGTACAGACTCTGACTGTCTGCAAAAACCATCGTAACAATTTCATCGTGTTTCGGGTGCTTCTCAAAGCGGAACCAGATCCCCACCTCAGAAAGCAAACGGCGGATAAACTGTAAATCGGTTTCGCCCCACTGTACGATCATTTCACGGCGGGGGTAAATCCACGCCAGACCATCAAAATTAATTTCATACCCTTCGAAATGATGTTCTTTGAGTATTTGCTTAACTAACTCAGGCACGGAAATATCCTGATAAATCGCGGAGCGCCGCTTGTTATTCATCAGAGCCATAGGATGAGATAAAGTTATTTCGTAAAGTGATTCATCTGCGGACGTGCTGAGCCGTTCAAATACGCTGATTACCCCTTCAACCTGCCAGTTTTTTTTCCAGTATTCTGAACCCGGTAAATAAAGCGACCAGGCCGGATTCGGTACACGCATTTCGAAAGAAGCGTATTGTTTTAACAGGCTGGTGGCCGGAATATCCTTCTGGTGTGAGGTGAAGCGAATAACATAGAAATAAGGTTCGCTTAATGCCTCATGCCCGGTGAAGGATTCAACGTCGGCGACGACATCCGAATTAAATAAGTGAAGTAAATAACGGTTTTGACTATTAACAGGATTAAAAATTGTTTCCGCGAGTGAAATCACATGACCGGTCATGATTTTATTTCCTTGAGATTAATATCCTTTTTAAACCGGTGGTATTATAGCGCCCGGCGGACTTAAAAAATAAAGGGAATTTAAAATGAAGCAACCATTAATCGTCACCGGAGATACCACAACTCACGGCGGAACGTTAAGGGAAGGGGAATATAATTTTACGGTTGATGGACATTATGCCGTACTTACCGGTCACGGCTTTTTATGTCCGATATGCAACGTGAGATCGGTTTTCCTGAACGGCGCGCCAAATATCCTGATCAACGGAAGACAGCGTATCAGGCAAGGGGATAAAGCCACCTGCGGCGCAAAAGCCCTGCATACGGGGAACGGCGTGAATGAACTTAACGGCTGAAATCCCTTTGCGGGGCAGGGCAGGGGCAAAACCGCCCCGAAAGGGCGGCCTGAAGCGAGTGATTAATGCAGATGAGAAAGGCTTGGCGCGCTGATGCGCAGTCCGTCCTGGCTGAACACCATGCAGCGTTTGGCATCGAACCAGGTGGTCAGGCTCTGATAAGGGTTGAAGGCCATGTCGCCCGGCAGCAGCATTTTAAAACCGTCGGTGCCGTAACATTGCCCGAACAGGTAGGTGCTGTTGCCCAGACGCTCAACCACTTCGCAGTTAAACTCCAGCACGTTTTCGGTTTCCTGCGACAGCAGATGTTCGGGGCGAATGCCGAGGGTGATTTTATCGCCCGCCGCCAGTTCGGCGGTACTGAGTGCCAGCGTCAGGGTTTTCTCCGGCGTCAGTCGTACTTCCAGCCGCTCAGGCTGCCAGCTCAGCACTTCTGCGGGCAGGAAATTCATCTTCGGTGAGCCGATAAATCCGGCCACAAACTGATTTACCGGGTTGTAGTAAAGGTCCATCGGCGCGCCCATCTGCTCGACTTTACCGTAGTTCATCACCACGATTTTATCGGCCAGCGTCATGGCTTCGGTCTGATCGTGCGTCACGTAAACCATGGTGGTTTTCAGTTCCTGATGCAGCTTGGAAATGTGCAGGCGCATGTCCACGCGCAGTTCGGCATCCAGGTTAGACAGCGGTTCATCAAACATAAAGACCTGAGGGTTACGCACAATCGCCCGGCCAATGGCGGTACGCTGGCGCTGGCCGCCGGAAAGCTGCTTCGGCTTTCGGTCCAGCAGATGAGAAAGTTGCAGGGTTTTGGCGACCATCTCCACCTGATGACGAATTTCTTCCTTTGGCACGCCGTTCACTTTCAGTCCGTAACCCATGTTTTCGGCAATGGTCATGTGCGGATACAGCGCGTAAGACTGAAACACCATCGCCACGCCGCGCCGTGACGGGTCAACGTCATTGACCCGCTGCTCGCCAATGTAAACGTCTCCTTCCGTAATGTCTTCCAGCCCGGCAATCATGCGCAGCAGGGTGGATTTCCCGCATCCCGATGGCCCGACAAAGACAGTGAACTCCCCGTCTTCAATATCAATATTGATGCCATGCAACGTCACGGTTTTATCGAAACGTTTGACCACATTTTTAAGTCTGATGCTGGACATGTTTGACCTCATAAAGAATTCATACCGCTGATGTTTCGGACTATAACCACCTTGTGTAAGCGTTTGCACAGGCGGGTTCGAATTTTGGAGAGAAGATCACACAATACGTATCTTTTTGTAGTGATTTATGGCTTGTAAGTTTAACGTATAACATAGTTTTCAGGACGACATTAATCACTATGCAATCAGCTTTTAAAGGGTTTTTGGCATGGGTTGTTGATTCGGTGTCGTGTTTGACCCTACAAAAATGTTATACCTTCACATTCAGGAGCAACAATGAAAATTACACACCTTACTGCCCTGGTACTGATGTCGTTAAGCCTTAGCAGCCAGGCCGTCCGGGCAGCCGAGGGTCAGTTACTTATCTGGGAAGATATTAAGAAATCTTCCGGTATTGCCGACGCGGTGAAAGATTTTGAAAAAGAGAACAACGTCAAAGTCGTGGTGCAGGAAACGCCTTATGCACAACAAACGGAGAAATTACGTCTGGATGGTCCGGCAGGTATCGGCCCCGACGTCGTCGTGATCCCCAATGACCAGTTAGGGACCGCTGTGGTTCAGGGGTTGCTGGCACCGATGACCCTCGACAAGGTGTTTCTCGGCAGCTTTACCCCGTCGGCATTAAACGCATTCCAGCTGAAAGGCCAGACCTACGGCGTGCCGAAAGCAGTGGAAACGCTGGTGCTGATTTATAACAAAGATTTGCTGCCGCAGGCTCCGGCAACGCTCGACGAGTATTACACCTTCTCGAAAGCGGAAAGGGCGAAGGGCAAATACGGCCTGCTGGCCAAGTTTGACGAAGTCTATTACGCCTACGGCGCGATGGCTTCCATGGGCGGCTATATCTTCGGTAAAGACGCCAAAGGCGAAATCAACGTTGAAGATATTGGCCTGAACAAACCGGGCAGCATCGAAGCCATTACTTACCTGAAAAAATTCTATGCCGACGGATTATTCCCGGCGGGGATTGTCGGTGATAACGGCCTGAACGCCATCGATTCACTGTTTACGGAGAAGAAAGCGGCCGCGGTGATCACCGGCCCGTGGGCATTTCAGCCGTATGAAGCGGCGGGCATCAACTACGGCGTCAAAGCGTTGCCGCAGTTGCCGAACGGCAAACCGATGAGCTCATTCCTTGGCGTGAAAGGTTATGCGGTCTCGACGTACAGCAAGCAAAAACCGCTGGCCGAGAAATTCATCACCTTCATCAACCAGCCTAAGTACGCCAAAGTGCGTTACGAAGTGACCAAGGAAATCCCGGCACTGACGGTGCTGGTGAATGATCCGATGATCAAAAACGATGAGAAAGCCAATGCGGTGGCTGAACAGTCTACCCGTGCCACGGCCATGCCGGGTGTACCGGAAATGCAGGAAGTCTGGGGTCCGGCCAACAATGGCATCCAGCTGGGTGTGACCGGTAAACAACCGGTTGACGCGGCACTCAATGATGCCGTGAAAAATATCCAGATGCAGATCGAAGCGGCGAAAGCCAGCAACGAGTAACCGGCAATACCCCCGTATGTCTGACAAGAGGGCGTGAATTCACGCCCTCACCAGTGAAAGGAACATCTTTGTGTCTATGCGTCTTCATGAGGAAAACCCGGCGCCACTTTCTGCCAGTCACCATGCACCGGTGGCACTGGCTGTGGCGCTGATCCCCGGTTTTGGGCAGTTCTATAACCGGCAATGGGCCAAGGGAATCGTGTTTTTTATCATTCTTATTTGTTTCGCCGGCGTGTTCTATGATTTCCTGCGTCAGGGATTATGGGGGTTATATACGCTGGGCGAAGAAGTGCCGCGTGATAATTCCATATTCCTGTTAGCCAAAGGCATTATCAGCGTGCTGATCGGCGCATTTGGCGTGGGATTTTATTACTGGAGTCTGCGCGATGCGTGGGCTAACGGTAAACGTCGCGATCAGGGAGTGGAATTACCCGGCGTGCGTAAGCAATATCATTTATTGCTGCGTGAGGGATTCCCTTATTTAATGATCACGCCGGGCTTTATTTTGCTGGTGTTTGTGGTGGTCTTCCCGATTATATTCGGTTTCTCGATTGCGTTTACCAATTACAATTTGTATCACACGCCACCGGCGAAACTCGTCGACTGGGTGGGGTTCAAAAACTTTATTAATATCTTCACGCTCAATATCTGGCGCTCGACCTTGCTGGACGTCTTGCAATGGACGGTGGTCTGGACGGTGCTGGCGACCACGCTGCAATGTACCGTGGGCGTGATGCTGGCGATTCTGGTGAATCAGAAAGATCTGCGCTTCAAGGCGCTGATCCGCACCGTGCTGATCCTGCCGTGGGCGGTGCCGGGCTTCGTCACCATTCTGGTGTTTGCCGGCATGTTCAATGATTCCTTCGGCGTCATCAACAACGGCATTCTGGCGGCATTAGGCATTGAACCGAAAGCCTGGCTCACCGATCCGTTCTGGACCAAAACGGCGCTGATCATGATGCAGACCTGGCTGGGTTTCCCGTTTGTCTTTGCGATGACCACCGGCGTATTGCAGGCCATTCCCAACGACTTATATGAAGCCGCGACGATGGACGGTGCGAGCACCTGGAAGAAATTAAAAACCATTACGCTTCCGCTGGTCTTATATTCCATTGCGCCGATCATTATCACGCAATACACCTTCAACTTTAATAACTTCAATATTATCTATCTGTTTAATAACGGTGGCCCGGCGGTGGCGGGTTCGAATGCAGGCGGGACGGATATTCTGGTGTCGTGGATCTATAAACTCACCATGTCATCTTCGCAATATGCCATTGCCGCGACCATTACCATTTTGCTGTCGATATTTGTGGTCGGTATTGCGCTGTGGCAATTCCGTTCAACCAATTCATTTAAACAAGATGATATGGCGTAACCGGGGGAAGGGCTATGAGTAAGAACAGCAGTATTAAAAGAAACCGGTTTATCCGCCTGGGGCTGAGTTATTTCCTGTTGCTGATTGTGGCGGTGATCATTATTTATCCGCTGATCTGGACGGTCGGTGCGTCTCTGAATGCCGGTAACAGCCTGCTCAGTACGTCGATTATTCCGGAGAACGTCTCGTTCCAGCATTACAAAGACCTGTTTAACGGCGACGTGAATTACGTCGGCTGGTACTGGAACTCGATGAAAATCAGTTTCCTGACCATGATCCTGACCCTGATTTGCGTCAGTTTCACCGCCTATTCGTTTTCACGTTTTCGGTTTAAAGGCCGTAAAGACGGGCTGATGCTGTTTCTGTTATTGCAGATGATCCCGCAGTTTTCGGCGCTGATCGCCATCTTTGTGCTGGCGCAGTTACTCGGCCTGATTAACAGCCATCTGGCGCTGGTGCTGATTTACGTCGGCGGCATGATCCCGATGAACACCTATCTGATGAAAGGCTATCTCGACGCTATCCCGAAAGATTTGGATGAATCGGCGCGTATGGACGGCGCGGGGAATTTCCGCATTTTCATCGAAATCATCATGCCGTTATCGAAACCGATACTGGCGGTGATCGCGCTGTTTTCCTTCACCGGACCGCTGGGGGATTTCATCCTCTCCAGCACCATTTTGCGTACGCCTGACAAGTACACCCTGCCGATTGGCCTGTACAACCTGGTGGCGCAGAAGATGGGCGCGAACTACACCATGTATGCCGCAGGCGCCGTGCTGATCGCCGTGCCGGTCGCCATTTTCTATCTTGCCTTACAAAAATACTTCGTCTCCGGCCTGACCGCTGGCAGTACAAAAGGATAATGTCATGACGTTATTTTCTAAGAAGATTTTCAACAAAAGCGCAATGGCCTGTGTAGTGCTGGCGATGTCATTTTCGACCGTGGCGCAGGATGTGGTGATCAAAAAGGTCGCCAACGTTCCGGCGGATTTCATCAAAGGCGCGGACATCTCGACGCTGATTGACGTCGAAAAACACGGCGGCAAGTTCTTTGATCAGCACCACAAACAGACCGATGCGATGGAGATCCTCCGGCAGAACGGTTTTAACTACGTGCGCCTGCGTTTATGGGTGGATCCGAAAGACGCGCAGGGGCATCCGTACGGCGGCGGCAATAACGATCTCGCCACCACGCTGGAACTGGCGAAACGCGCCAAAGCGCAGGGGTTTAAAATCCTGCTCGATTTCCATTACAGCGATTTCTGGACCGATCCCGGCAAACAGTTCAAGCCGAAAAGCTGGGAAAAAATGGATTATCCGCAGCTGAAAACGGCCATTCATGATTACAGCCGCGAGGTGATCGCCAAATTACGTGCGCAGGGCACCCTGCCGGATATGGTGCAGGTCGGCAATGAAATGAACGGCGGCATTCTGTGGCCGGAAGGCAAAAGCTGGGGCGCGGGCGGCGGCGAGTTTGACCGTCTGGCCGGGCTGCTGAATGCCGCGATTTCCGGGGTGCGGGCGGACGAAAAAAATCCGTCTGACATCAAAATCATGCTGCATCTGGCGGAAGGCACCAAAAACGACACCTTCCGCTGGTGGTTCGATGAAATCAACCAGCGCAACGTGCCTTACGACGTGATCGGCCTGTCATTTTACACCTACTGGAACGGCCCGATTTCCGCCTTACAGGCCAACATGGATGACATCAGCAAACGCTACAACAAAGACGTGATTGTGGTGGAAGTGGCCTACGGCTATACCACCAAAAACTGCGACGCGGCTGAAAACAGCTTTACGGAAAAAGAAGCCAAAGACGGCGGCTATCCGGGCACGGTGCAGGGGCAGGCTGATTTCCTCAGCGACATGATCAACAGCCTGGTGACGGTGCCGGATCATCGCGGCAAAGGCCTGTTCTACTGGGAACCGACCTGGATCGCCGTTGACGGCGCAGGCTGGGCGACGCCCGCCGGTATGACCTACATCAATGACCACTGGAAAGAGGGCAATGCCCGCGAAAACCAGGCGTTATTCGGCTGTGACGGTCAGGTCCTTCCTTCCATCAAAGTGTTCAATTAATCCCTTTTTCCCCGGCTTCATTGGCCGGGGAGTTGATATTTCTTAAAGTTCCTAAGGACCAAGCATGACGAAATTTCCTCTTCTGAGCAGTAAGATTTCCGGGCTATTACATGGTGCGGATTACAACCCGGAACAGTGGCTGGAAAGCCCTGATGTCCTGATCCGCGATGTCGAAATGATGAAAGAGGCACGCTGTAATGTCATGTCTGTCGGGATTTTCAGCTGGTCGGCGCTGGAACCCGAAGAAGGCCAGTTCACGTTTGGCTGGATGGATCAGGTGCTGGACCGTTTACATGAAAACGGTATCTCCGTCTTTCTCGCCACCCCAAGCGGGGCGCGCCCGGCGTGGATGTCACAAAAATATCCGGAAGTTCTGCGCGTAGGCCGCGACCGCGTAAAAGCGCTGCACGGCGGGCGTCACAACCACTGCATGAGTTCGCCGGTGTATGCTGAAAAAGTGCAGCTGATGAACAGCGCGCTGGCGAAACGGTATGCCCATCATCCGGCGGTGATCGGCTGGCATATTTCCAACGAATACGGCGGCGAGTGCCATTGCAATCACTGTCAGACCCGTTTCCGCGACTGGCTGAAAGCCCGCTATGTCACGCTGGATGCGCTGAACAAAGCCTGGTGGAGCACCTTCTGGAGCCACACGTACAGCGACTGGGCACAGATCGAATCGCCGTCACCGCAGGGCGAAAGCGGCGTTCATGGCCTCAATCTTGACTGGCGTCGTTTTAACACCGATCAGGTGACCCGTTTTTGCAGCGAAGAAATCCGTCCGCTGAAAGCGGAGAATCCGGCGTTACCGGCGACCACCAATTTCATGGAATATTTCTACGATTACGATTACTGGAAACTCGCCAGCGTGCTGGATTTCATCTCGTGGGACAGCTACCCGATGTGGCATACCCGCAAAGATGATATCGGTCTGGCGGCGTACACCGCGATGTATCACGATCTGATGCGCACCCTGAAACAGGGCCAGCCGTTTGTGCTGATGGAATCGACGCCGAGCTTCACCAACTGGCAGCCGGTCAGCAAGCTGAAAAAACCGGGCATGCACATTCTTTCTTCCTTACAGGCGGTCGCACACGGTTCGGATTCGGTGCAGTACTTCCAGTGGCGCAAAAGCCGTGGCTCGTCGGAGAAATTCCACGGCGCGGTGGTGGATCACGTCGGGCATATCGATACCCGTGTCGGGCGCGAAGTCTCCGAACTGGGCGGGATTTTATCCGCGCTGGCTCCGGTGGCGGGCAGCCGCGTCGACGCCAAAGTGGCGATTATCTTTGACTGGGAAAGCCGCTGGGCGATGGACGATTCCCTCGGCCCGCGCAATCAGGGGCTGGAATATGAAAACACCGTCGCCGGACATTACCGCGCGTTCTGGGCGCAGGGCATCGCGGTGGATGTGATCAATGCCGACTGTGATCTGACCGGTTATGACCTGGTGATCGCGCCGATGCTGTATATGGTGCGCGACGGCGTTGGCGAGCGGATCACCGCGTTTGTGCAGGCCGGTGGCCGGTTTGTCGCGACTTACTGGAGCGGCATCGTTAACGAAAGCGATTTATGTTTCCTCAGCGGATTCCCCGGACCGTTGCGTCCGGTGCTTGGCATCTGGTCGGAAGAAATCGACAGCCTGACTGACGACCAGCACAACAGCGTCAGCGGTGTCGAAGGCAACGCGCTGGGGCTAAACGGCCCGTACCGTGCCAGTGAGTTGTGCGAAGTGATCCATCTGGAAGGCGCGGCGGCGCTGGCCACTTACGGCGATGATTTCTATGCCGGAACGCCAGCCGTGACCGTGAATCTGTTCGGCAAAGGGCAGGCGTATTATCTGGCTTCGCGCAATGATCAGCAGTTCCACGCTGATTTTTATACCGCGCTGGCCAAAGAGATGAAACTGCCGAAGGCGTTAGATACCGAACTGCCGGAAGGCGTTACTGCAGCACGACGCACCGACGGGGAAAGTGAATTTATCTTCCTGCAAAACTATGCCGCAGACAGCCAGACCGTGACACTGCCGGACGATTATCGCGATATGGTGCATGGTGGCGTATTGCCGCGCAAACTGACGCTTCCGGCACTGGGTTGCCAGATCCTGACGCGCCGGTTATCCGTTATTGCTTAAACCTTTATTTTAATACCGACGTGCAATCAGGAATTCCCGGTTGCACGTTTTTTTTCATTCCTGAAAGAGAGTAATCATCATGGTAAATATTAAAGACTTTATGCATGTATTCTCCGCGAAGAATAAAACTCCTGAAAATGACGCACCGCCATCGACTGACGTAGCGTTATTAATTGATGCCCTCGGCGGGCGCGAGAATATTATTAACGTTGATGCCTGCATTACCCGTTTGCGGGTGACTGTAAAAGAACTCAAACGGGTGAACTCCGGCGCTATCCAGCAGACCGGTGCAATTGGCGTGGTGATTATTGGCCAGGAAGTGCATGCGATATTCGGTAAACAATCCGACAGCCTGAAGAAATTAATGACTGAGAAATTTGGATTAAAAAGCAATTAACTCCTTTCTTTAAATAACGCAAAAATAAAGGCAGCCCGACACAAGGCTGCCTTTATTGTTTCTTCTTTTTGTTGCGGATAATAATGATGCTGCTGTGCGGAGAAAAAACGTAACGATCCCCTACAAGAGAAATTAAGTTTTTGTCTGTCGCTTTATTACAATGAGGATATTTCTCTAATAACTAAAACCTGTTTTTTTCAAAGTCATTGGAGTTGCAGCCAACGCAGCAACAGCTTCAAGAATGAAGGAAATTTACCACCAGGCTTCGACCTGAACCCCAAAGTTCCACGTATCAGATTTAGTGTGATCTTCAAAGGTATCGCCATGCTCTGAATCATTCAGATATGAAGCGAACACGCGCAGTTCAGGGCGTGACATAAACTCAGGACCGGCTGCCAGACCCATCGCCAGTGTATATTTCTGACCGCCTTGCTTATAGTTGGAACCGTTCTTGTAATCGTCTTTCTGATAGAACGTACCGACTTCACCGATGGTGCGGACATAATCCGTCCACTGGTATTGCGCACGGCCCACCAGAGAAACCAGCTCCGTGGTATCGGTATAATCGGTGATGTTTTCCGCGTGACCGTAAGTCAGCACGTGGTTCAGGCTGAACTTGCTGGTGATCGGGATCAGGCCGGTGATGATACCGCGATAACCGGTGGCGTCATTGGTGTAGTTCCACATATCGTACCAGCCGCCGCCCTGCGAAATCATGTTCTGCGCCAGACCCTTGTTGGCGTACTGCAACACCAGTTTGTTGTAACCGCCCCACATATCCTGACTGATTTCGCCGGTCAGCATCACGCCGTTATCCGCATCGTACAGACCGCCGTAGTCTTTCTGATCGTGCGTCAGGTTTGGCATGGCGTAGTCGGCACCGACTTCCATCCATGCACCGTTCCACGGTTTGATCCCGGCATAACGTACGTCGATGTAGTTGATGTTGACGTCGTTATCGCCCTCCACGCGGTAATCCACGTCATTGGCATCGCCACGGATCCAGGCCACGGACAGCGCGCCATCGCCCAGTTTCAGGTTTTCAACACCGGCACCGGCACCGGAAATGTTCCAGTATTTGGTATCAATGATGTGTAAATCGTGGCGCTGGTAATAACGTTTACCGCCCCAGATCACCGCATCTTTATCCCACGGCACCAGCCCTTTAATTTGCAGATTCAGCTGACGCAGACCGAACTGGGCATCGTCGTTGACGGTATTTTCATCATCATTGGAACCGTCGGATACCATGCTGACCATCGAGTCGACATAAAAACTCACATCGTCTTTCTTATAGACTTCGCTGCCCAGTTCGATTTCACCGTAGGTGTCATCTTCGTTGCCCAGACGACCGACTTTGTTTTTCTGGAATTGCTCCAGACTGCCGCTGCCGGAAACGCCAAGCCCGGAACGCAGATACCCATGAAAATCAATATCGTTTGCCACTGCCGGGCCTGCCGTAATGGCGAGTGAAACCGCCACAGCCAGAGTGCGTAAGTTGTGTTTCATTCTTTTTCCTTATGATTGTATGACGTTCACATTTACGGAATCTATAAGATACCCAGAAACAATAATGATCAATTTTACACATTCGGAATTGTGAGATATGTCTGGTAATTATGACGTTTTTGTTAATGCGGTGGTGATGCAAATCACGATTATATGCAATGTTAACGTATAACTTATGCAATGACCGGCTCTCCAGATTGAACTTTTAAATGAGATCCCGTACGTTGGCTCGATTATCATGAAACGAAGCAAAATCACGGGCCGCAGACTGGGGAAAGAATGAAATCAAAAAGTTCGACATTAGAAGATGTTGCCCGCTATGCCGGTGTCTCTTATCAGACGGTTTCGCGGGTATTGAATAAGTCGGCCAATGTCTCAGACGCCACCCGCCGCAAGGTCGAGCAGGCGATAGAAGTATTGCGTTATGTGCCGAACCGGCTGGCGCAACAACTGGTTGGAAAACAAAGCTTCACCCTCGGACTGGTGACCACCTCGCTGGCGTTACATGCGCCGTCGCAAATTGCCGCTTCCGTGAAGAAATACGCCCATCAGGCTGGATATCAGGTGCTGATCTCCATGATTGATGAAGACGTGAATCAGAGCATTCAGGACTCCATCAACGAGCTGAAATCGCAGCGTGTGGAACGGGTGATCATCAACATTCCGCTGGAAAGCGCAGAGGCAGAGCGGATTTACGAAAATAACCGCGACATTTTGTGTCTGTTCCTCGATGTCGATCCCACCAGCCCGGTGTTCAACGTGTGCTTCAATCCGGCCGATGGATCACGCGCCAGCGTGGAATATCTGCATGATTTAGGGCATCGCGAATTCGCCTTGCTGGCGGGGCCGGAGGATTCCGTGTCATCCCGTCTGCGTCTGAAAAGCTGGCAGGAAACACTGGCGGAGAAAGACATCCGTCCGGTGACGGTGATCCACGGTGACTGGAGTGCAAAAAGCGGGTATTACAGCGCGTTGCAGATTTTGCGGGAGACGCCGCAATTCACCGCCATGCTGGTGGGGAATGACCAGATGGCGCTGGGCGTGATCAGTGCGCTGCATCAGCATAACGTCGCCATCCCGCAGCAGGTGTCGATCATTGGTTACGATGACACCTACGACAGTGCCTTCTTCCATCCGGCGCTGACCACCGTCTCGCTGGATCTCGATTTGCAGAGCAAAGAGGCGGTTGAACATCTCCTGGCCGAAAGCCCTGAGGCGACATCGTCGAAAATTCTGCCGGCGCAACTGGTGGTGCGTAACTCGACGCGCGCGCCGGGGCAACAGGATAAAGATCTGAATCAGATTGCCGACCAGCTTGATATTCTGGCGAAGCAGTTGCGGGGGCATTAAGAAAACGCTCTGTTTGATTACGAATTGAAAATTAACGTTATAAAACTGATTAACCGGTAAAAGGACGTGATGAGATGACGGTATGGCAGTGTTATTTGCAGGGCTGGAAAAGGTATGTGGATTTTAATGGTCGGGCGACGCGCAAGGAGTTCTGGACATTTGCACTGGGCAACTTGCTGATCATTATTTTGCTGACCATGGGCGTGTCCTTCCTGTTCGCGCTGGCGGGGGATCCTCACAGCATCTTTTACGCTGGCGTGGCTTACACCCTGTTTGCCCTGGCGACGGCATTGCCGCTGCTGGCGGTGGGTGTCCGGCGCATGCATGACATCAACCGTTCCGGCTGGTGGTTTGGCTGTGTCTATCTGGCAGGCGTGGTTTCGCGCCTGCTGAATTCGATTCTGATGGAATACGCTTCACCGGAAACGTATGTCTGGATGAAAATCACGCTGGGCATTGTACTGGGGTGGATCCCGCTGCTGATGATGATTTTTCTCTGCTGCCAGAAGTCTCAGCCTCCGCAGGCAATGCAATCCCGTATTGTTGAGTAACGCCATACTGAGTGCGTTTCCTGTCGTTATGTCGACACGTTTGCCGTCAGTCCGGCGGCAAACTGCTCCAGTTTTGCCAGCCCCCACGGCCATTCGCCAAACCCCGACTCGACATTGATGTGTCCGGCTTCGCCGATATCGGCCAGCTCGCAGCCCCATGCCTGTGCCCAAAACCTTGCCCGGCCGAAAGACAGCAACGGATCGGTGTGACTTGCCACCAGCAGCCCCGGCACGGCAAGCGGCACAGGCAAAATGTCGTCCTCCAGCCCGAAACGCAGCGGTTCCGCAGGCGCGACCAGCATCACCCCGGCGCAATGTTGCGGGTGGCGGTTCGCCCACACCAGACTGGCGAGCGCGCCAAAACTGTGGCCGATCAGCAACAGCGGGGCGGGGGTGAGTTTTCGTTCGCGGTCAATAGCGGCTACCCAGCCTTCAAGATCGCCCTGTGACCAGTCGCGCTGGCGGATGCGCAGCCAGTGAGGGCGTTGCTCATGCCAGCGGCTTTGCCAGTGCCCGGCTTCGCTGTCGCGCAGTCCGGGAACCAGCATCAGGGTGATGTCAGACGCGGTGCTCATTGCGGGAAAGCCATTAATACCGTCGCCACCGCCAGTAAATCAGCACTGCCGCCGGGGCTGAGATGTCGGGCAATCAGCGCCTGATCCATCTCCTGTAAATCCTCTTTCTGCCAGCCCGATGTCAGTAACCGGCGTGCATAATCCTGCACGAAATGTAATCCGCTCAGCCCGCCGCGCGCCACCAGATTGGTATCCGGGTTATATGCCATCAGGCGCAGAAGGGCGTTCAGGCTGCGGCGTTCAGGATGGGTTTCGCTGTACCAGTGCGGAAATACGTGACGGCGCAGGGTAAGGAAACCGCTCTCCACTTCGCCGCGTGCGCCGGTCATGCCGTGAGCCTGAAACAGGCGTTCACCGGCTGTGGCGGGCTGACGGCAATGTTGTAATTCCCGTTCGACCAGACCTTGTGTCATGGCGGCCACTTCTGCGCATAAACCCTGACGGGTCAGCGGACGGTGGCCTGCGCTGAGCCTGCCTGCCGCCGTACACAACAACCCCAGAGAGAAAATACCGCCTTTGTGGGCATTAATCCCCTGTGTTGCGCCGAACATCGCCTGTTCACAGGCCAGACCGGCGGGGCGGATACGCATCAGCATCGCCGGTGCAGGCTGTAAAAAATCCTGCTGTCCCTGCGCCTGAAACTGATGCAACCACGGCGCTATGGAGTCGATGCTGCGCAGAAACAGCGGCAAATCCATGTCATCGTGCGAACCGTTATTGGCACTGTCCACCAGTCCCGGTTTGGGTGTCAGCCAGACTTCACTGCGCAGGGCGTCTGCCGCCAGCGTGGCGACGGACGGGGGGGAAAGTGATTCAGTGAGCGCGGTGCCAGCCATCGATCAGCGCCTCCACTTTTGAGATCACCTGTTCCAGCGGGTGCTGACGCGAACGGGCGCAGGCATGGGCAGGGCCGTCGCAGACCAGACAGCGACGGCTGGCAAGGTCTAGTGAGCGTCGACCTGTCACGCCTGCCTGCGGACAAATCACATCGAAATCCCATAAACGCCCGAGCGCATGAGATTGCTCCAGCGCGACGGTCGCTGCTTTCACTTCCGCTGCCGGATGTGCCACACACCAGAACGCTTCCGCTCCCGAAGGCAGCCAGAAAACCTGATGTTTCAGTACCGGCCAGCCGTGTTGCAGTAACATCACGTCGGCGCGTTGCAGCGCCTCACGCATTACCTGACGGTAGCTCACGGAATCTTTCACCGGCCCCGGCGTGACCAGCGTGAGGGAGATCAGCGGCTGTGAGAATTGTGTCAGCCAGTCGGTTTGCCGCTGTGCACGCAGTTCCTTTGCTGCCAGCAAATCCTCCAGGCTGACGCCTGCCTGAGCAGGCGTCATGATGGTCATTATGCGTCCTCTTTTACCTGATGAACCACGTCGATCACGCTGCCGTCGCGATAGCGGATCACCCCCACGATACGGTCGGTGAATTCAATCGGTTTTGGCTCGCCGGTCAGGGAAATTGCCCGCTGGTACAGGGTTTCAATGTCCATGATTTTCATCCCCGCCTCTTCCAGCCGCTGACGGATTTCCGGACGTGCCGGATTCACGGCGATGCCGTGGTCGGTCACCAGCACGTCGATGCTTTCCCCCGGCGTCACGCGGGTTGTGACACGACGCACCACCGTCGGGATCCGGCTGCGCAGTAACGGCGCGACCACGATGGTCAGGTTGGCGGCGCTGGCAACGTCGCAATGTCCGCCGGAGGCACCACGCATTACGCCGTCGGAGCCGGTGATCACGTTGACGTTAAAACCGGTGTCGATTTCCAGTGCGCTCAGGATAACGATATCCAGCTGATCACAACTCGCCGCTTTCGCGCCCGGATTGGCGTACACATTGGTGGAAATCTCGATGTGCCGCGGGTTACGGCTGAGCGAGGCCGCCGCTTGCCCGTCGAAACATTGCGTATCCAGCAGGGTGTCGATCAGACCTTTTTCATGCAAATCCACCAGACTGCCGGTGATGCCGCCGAGGGCAAAACGGGCGGTGATCTGGTTGCGTTCCATTTTTTCTTCCATGAAACGGGTACAGGCCGTCGCCGCCGCGCCGGAACCGGTCTGCATCGAAAAGCCCGGTTTGAAATAGCCTGAATATTCGATGACTTCCGCTGCCGTGCGGGCAATCATCAGCTCGCGCGGATTACTGGTGACACGCGCCGCGCCGACGCTGATTTTTGCCGGATCGCCGACCTGATCGACTTTTACGATGTAATCCACCTGATCCTGCACCAGACTGGCGGGCATGTTAGGGAAGGGCACCAGTTCTTCCGTCAGCAGCACCACGGTGTTGGCAAACTGTGCATCAACCATCGCGTAACCCAGCGAACCACAACAGGATTTACCGTGCGTGCCGTTGGCGTTGCCGAATTCATCGCTGCACGGCACGCCGAGAAACGCGACATCAATGTTCAGTTCGCCGTCCTGCAGCAACTTCACCCGTCCGCCGTGGGAGTGAATTTGTACCGGTTCTTCCATCAGCCCGTGCGAGATGGCATCGGCCAGTTTGCCGCGCATGCCGGAGGTATAAATACGGGTGATGACGCCATGGCGGATATGTTCGATCAGCGCCTCGTTGCAGGTCATCAGCGAGCTGGACGCCAGCGTGAGATTTTTAAAGCCAAGGTTCGCCAGCGTCGCCACGACGTGATTGATCACCTGATCGCCTTCGCGAAAAGCGTGATGGAAGGAAATGGTCATGCCATCTTTCAGGCCGCTGCGGGCAATCGCCTGTTCCAGCGAATCGCACAATTTACGGTGCAGACGGGCATCCGGATCGGAAAGATAAGGCGTCGTGCGGTGCGCGCCGTCAAACGGCACAAGGTGCCGGAGTTGCGGATAATGGCTGTGCAAAGTTTCAGTTAAATGACTCATGATAAAGATCTTCCTGTGCAAAATTGAGGGCTAGCGGCGCACGCCTGACGCGCTGGCGCGTTCAAGTACCACCTGTGCATGATTGATGATCGGGCCATCGATCATCTTGCCGTTCAGCGAAATCACGCCCAGACCGTTACGCTCACCTTCTTCAGCGGCAGCAATCACGCGGTGCGCGTAATCCACCTCTTCCTGTGATGGCGCATAAGCGTTATGCAGCAGCTCAATCTGGCGCGGGTTGATCAGGGATTTGCCGTTGAAGCCCATTTTGCGGATCAGCTCGACTTCCCGCAGGAAACCGGCCTCGTCGTTGATGTCGGAATAAACCACGTCGAAGGCATCGATACCGGCAGCGCGGGCGGCATGCAGCACGGCACAGCGGGCATAAAACAGCTCGGTGCCGTCGCCGCGCTCAGTTTGCATGTCCATCACGTAGTCGAAAGCCGCCAGCGCGATGCCGATCAGACGCGGTGAACAGCGGGCGATCGCCACGGCGTTAATCACGCCAATGGCCGATTCGATCGCCGCCATGATTTTGGTCGAACCGGGTTCACGACCGCAGTCTTTCTCGATGCGTTCGATATGTGCTTCCAGTTCAAAAATATCGTCCGGCGTATCGGTTTTGGGTAAGCGCACCACATCCACCCCGGCACGTACCACAGCCTCCAGATCTTTAAGGCCAAAGGGAGTACTTAGCTGGTTGATGCGGACAACGGTTTCGATATCGCGATACATCGGATGCTGAAGGGCATGGAAAACCAGAATGCGCGCGGTGTCTTTTTCACGCAGCGAAACGGCATCTTCCAGATCGAACATGATGGAGTCCGGACGATAAATAAACGCAGTGGACAACATGGCGGCGCTGGCTCCCGGCAGGAACAGCATGCTGCGGCGCAGTTTTTTCATCGTAACGTCTCCCAGTTAATCTCTTCAGCCTGTGCCGCGCGCAGCACCGCACTTTGTACCCTGGCGCGGATCACACAATCGAGCGCGCCTTTATCTTCGATAATCAGTAAGCCTTCGGTCACGCCGAGGGCGGCGAGTGTCTCGCTGACCACGCTTCGGATCTGATCACCAAACTGTTTGATGACTTCACTGTTGATCACCACATTCAGCTCACTGGCCGGGGCGATTTTGACCAGCAAATCGCTGGATTCAACCGTGCCTGCCAGCGCCTCCTTCACAATTTTCATTGGTTTTTCCTGCTGTTAACAAAGTGAGGGTGAAATAATACGTTCGTCACCGAGTGCGGTTTCAGCGGGCGCACTGGCGAAATAATGTTGTTCGAGATGTGCATAGGTGCCGGGCGGAACGATGTCGCGGATCCGTGCCAGTTGCTGTGTTTTGAGCAAGGCACGCACCTCAGAGGCGGAAATGGCCCTGCCGCTGGCGTGACGTTTTCGCGGTAACTCGGTCACACTCAGGGGCGGCGACACCGAGCGGGAAGGGGTTTCCAGCCAGTCATGCATATCGCAGTTGTACTGATGCGTGACCGGGCAGAAAGGCTCACTGCCGACAAAACGATGGGTAATCCCCAAGGCCGGGGCGATGTACTGACGGAAAATCAGCAGATCCATCACGCTCCAGGCCTGATTGACCAGTCCGGCGTCCTTGAGGAAATAACCGGGGAAAGTCGCGCGGGAAATCAGATATTCCGAACCGGCATGCACCGTCACATTGGGCAGGTCTGCCACCCCCTGACGCACCATCTCCAGCCGTTCCTGAAACGGGAAATACGACACGTCTTCACTGACCACAAACACATGCAGCCAGTCGCAGGTCGCCGCCGCCTGTTCAGCCAGATAACGGTGACCAAGCGTAAACGGATTGGCATTCATCACTACCGCGCCGATACGCTGGCCGCGGTGATAATGGCGTTGCAACCCACGGCAATAATGGCTGATGCCTACCGGCGTGTTTTCCATCAGCACCGCCACCTGATCCCACTGCACCAGCGGATAAAACCCGCAGCCGCGAAAACGCTCAAGATTGGCGGGGCGGGTGTAGAGAAACAGATGGAAATGTCCGCCGGAGACCGCCAGATTTTCCACTTCACCGAGCAGTCTGGCGCTGAGATTTTCACCGCGCCAGTCGGCGGCAACAGCCACACATTTGATGGTGTTGCTCACCAGTCCGGCGCATCCGACCAGCTTGTGGCCTGAACAGGCCACCACAAACTGCTCAATGTCGTCATCCATGCCCAGCTGACTTTGTTGCAGCAGGGCGCGGATTTCCTCCAGCATGCCTTGCGGCGGCTGGCTGACAGAAACGACGTGAAAGTCGGGCGTATTACGACTGAACATAAGCCGGGCTCAGCTGACGGTCTGTGGCAATCTTCATGTCTGCGGCGACAATCACATTGCTCAGATGGCCGATCTTTTCGATTTCCACTTCGATGCGGTCACCGGGCTTCATAAACAGCGGTGGCACGCGTTTTTTCCCCACGCCGCCCGGAGATCCGGTGATGATCACGTCACCGGCATGCAGCGTGGTAAAGGTGCTGATGTATTCAATCAGTTCAGCGACTTTGTGGATCATGCTGCGGGTGTTGTCTTCCTGCACCATGTTGCCGTTAAGCCACGTACGGATCGCCAGCGAGTGCGGGTCCGGGATTTCATCGGCGGTGGTCATCCACGGCCCGAATGCGCCGGTCTGACGCCAGTTTTTACCGGCGGTAAACCAGGTGTGCTGCCAGTCACGGGCGGAACCGTCCATGTAGCAGCTGTATCCGGCGACATGCGACAGGGCATCTTCGCGTGAGATATTTTCCCCGGCCGAACCGATGATCACCGCCAGTTCCCCCTCGTAATCAAACTCCACAGACCGGCTCGGTTTGATGACGGGAGAACCGTGGCCGGTTTGCGAGTCGGCAAAGCGCACGAACAAGGTCGGTGCCGGATTATGCTGGTCAAACTCTTTGCGTTTTTCGGCATAGTTCATGCCGACGCAGAGGATTTTTTCCGGATTCTGAATTACCGGCAGAAACGTCAGATCACTGAAATCGAGATCGACGGGCAGGGTAGCCAGTTCCTGAGCATGTGCCAGCCCGTTCCCCGCCAGCAGGGCTTTCAGGTCCGGGTAAAGCTGTCCGAGATGACGACCCAGGTCGATCATGCCGTGCTCCGTTGCGATACCGTAGGACTTGCGCCCCTTATAGAGATAACTTGCCAGTTTCATAAAAATGTCCTGAATTTTAAAAAGGGTTGAACACGGCGTCAGACAAGGAAGTTGCCGAGAACCAGCAGTGCAACCGAGACGTTGATCGCACCGCCGATACGGGTGGCGATCTGGGCAAACGGCATCAGCGACATACGGTTGCCCGCCGTCAGAATCGCCACGTCACCGGTTCCGCCCTGACCGCTCTGGCAGCAGGAGACGATGGCGACATCAATCGGGTGCATGCCGATTTTCTTACCGACGAAGAAGCCGGTGGCCACCAGTGCGCCGACGGTGCTGACGATGACCAGCAGATTAGAAAGGGTGAACGCGGCAACCAGTTCATTCCACGGGGTGATAGCCACACCGACGGCGAACAGGATCGGGTAGGTCACTGAGGTCTGGAAGAATTTGTAAACCACCTGAGAACCTTCGAGCAGGCGCGGAGAAACGCCATGCGCCAGTTTCAGGGCGACAGCCGCGAACAACATGCCGACCGGTGCAGGCAGGCCAATCAGTTTGTGCAACAGCATGCCGACCATGTACAGCAGCACGGCCAGCAGCGCACCGGCAGCGATGGTGGTGACATCGGTTTTACCGCCGGTACCGCTCAGCTTGCTGCTGTCTGCGGTGGCGTTTTTGGAGGACGGCATCAGCTGGCCTTCACCGGTCAGGTGCGGATAGCGTTTACCGAGTTGATTCAGTGAGCCTGAGATCACGATAGCCGTCAGACCGCCCAGCATCACAATAGGCAGAATGCGACCCAGTGCCACGCCCTGATCCATATGCAGTAATGTCGCATAGCCGATGGACAACGGAATGGCCCCTTCGCCTACGCCGCCCGCCATGATAGGCAGGATCAGGAAGAAGAAAATCTGGAAGGGTTCCATGCCCAGCGCCAGACCCACGCCCATCCCGGTTAACATGCCGATCACTTCACCGCACAGCATCGGGAAGAAGATGCGCATGAAGCCCTGAATCAGCACCTTGCGATCCATACTCATGATGCTGCCGACGATAATGCAGCAGATGTACAGATACAGAATGTTGGTGCTTTTATAGAACTTGGTTGTGGACTCGACCACTACATCGGGCAGCAGGCCGTAATAGACCAGCGCGGAAGGAATGAAAGTGGCGCAAATCGCCGCCGCCCCCATTTTGCCGATGAACGGCAGACGCTTGCCGAACTCGCCGCAGGCGAAGCCGAAGAACGCCAGCGTGGCGACCATCACCACGATATCGCTGGGCAGTTTGCCGTCGAGACAGTCAATGGCAATCAGCAATCCCGCCATGGCAAACAGCGGTAACGGAATAATGCCAATTTTCCAGGTATCGAGAATGTGCCACCATTTTTCTTTTAATGAGAGCTGTTTTGCGGAGGAAGAGGCCGCGGGAACAGAATAGGTGTCGTCGGTTGTACTCATGATGAATCCCCTGTGTCAATTTGTGCAGGGAGTGTAAGAGAGATAATTGCCACTATTATGTGAGGTGCCGCAAATTAGAAATGGTATTTTAAAGGAGTGAAAGGTTTTAATGGTTTTAATTGATTTTAGATGTCGGAGTGAAATTATTTTATCGTGGTTTTTATGGTGTTATTTGTAATTATAATATTACTGTTAATTTATGGTGAAAAAGCTGTTGTGGATTTTGTTGTGTCCGCGCAATGGCTTGCTGTGCCTGCGATTGTTCTGCGGCACATCTCGCAACTTTCAGTGTTCCTTCTGACGGAAATACTGCCGGATGATAAAGTGCACACAGGGTTTATTAATATCACTGCCTAATAATGAGTGTTCAGATGCGTTTCCGGCCTTCTTTTCAGATAAAGCTTTTTCTTTATCTCATGGTGTTATTTATGGCGCTGTTTTCCATCGTGGGGGTTTATTACTATCAGGATATTCAGCGGCAGTTATATGAAGATATGGGAATTCGTGCAAAAGTTCAGGCGGAAGAAATTGCACTTATTCCCTCTTTAATCTCGGCAGTGGAAAATAAGGATATTACGGAAATTAATAGTTTGATGAGGAATATTTCTGCCCGCAGCGACGCCAGTTATATGGTCATTGGTGACGGCAAGGCAATGCATCTGTTTCATTCCATTTATGCCGACCGGGTCGGTACCACGCTGGTCGGCGGTGATAACGAAGAAGTGCTGGCGGGTAAAAGCACGACTACCATCCGGCTGGGCGGTATCGGGCTGTCGCTGCGCAGTAAAGCGCCGATCCGTAATGCTGAAGGTCAGGTGATCGGCATCGTGTCTGTCGGTTATCTCACCAGCCACATTAATAATCTGACGCTTGAGAAAGTGATCAGCATTCTGCTGGCGGCCGCCATGCTGTTACTGGCGCTGTTCACCTTCTCATGGTTTTTTTCACGCTCGATCAAAAAACAGATGTTCTCGCTGGAGCCACGCGAAATCGGCCTGCTGGTGAGACAGCAAAAAGCCCTGATGGAATCGATCTACGAAGGGGTGATCGCCATTGACGATCAGTTTCGTGTCGCGGTGATCAATCAGGCGGCTAAAAAATTGCTCGGTCTGGATGCACCATCCCGTGAACTGCGCGGCCTGCCACTTCAGCAAGTCATCGCACCGGTCAGTTTCTTTGACCCGCAGGTGATGCTGGAAAAAGACATCCACGATGAGATCTGCCTGTTCAACAGCCTGACGGTGATCGCCAGCCGTGTACGGATTATGTTGGAAAATGAGCTGCAGGGCTGGGTGATTACCTTCCGCGATTGCAGCGACATTGACCGGCTCAGTATTCAGCTCAGTCAGGTGCAGCGTTATGCCGATAACCTGCGCGTCATGCGCCATGAGCAACTTAACTGGACGGCGACGCTGGCGGGGTTGCTGCACATGGGACGCTATGACGAGGCGATCCGCTACATCGAAGCGCAGTCAGAAGGGGCGCAGGAGTTACTGGATTTCGTCTCGGCACGCTTTTGCTCGCCAAGGCTGTGCGGACTGTTGCTCGGTAAATACGCCCGTGCGCGGGAAAAAGGCGTTGAACTGGCTTTTGACCCGGCCTGTGAGTTAACCCGGTTGCCTGTAGCACTCAGTGAAACCGAGCTGATGTCGATTATCGGCAACCTGCTGGATAACGCCATCGAAGCCACATTGTTGCGGGGTCATGATGCGGGGCCGGTTGAGGTCTATATCGCTTCCGGCGCGAGTGAGCTGGTGATTGAAGTCGCTGACCATGGCATCGGAATCGCACAGGAGCGGCGGGAACAGATTTTCACGCTGGGCGTGACCTCCAAGTCGCAGGGCGATCACGGGCTGGGGCTGCATCTGGTGGCCAGCTATGTCAGCCACGCGGGTGGCTTTATTGAAGTTTCGGATAACCCGCCGACCGGCGCGGTGTTTTCGGTCTTTATCCCGGACAACGTCACGGAATTTGAAGAGAGTAAATGATGCAAGCCGAAATGATTGACGTAATGATTGTGGAAGATGAAAACCAGCTGGCCCGGCTGTATGCCGAGCTTATTGATAATCACCGCTGGCTGCGGCTGGTCGGCGTCGCGTCCACATTGCGGGAAGCAAGGGCGCTGATCGAAGAAAAGCGTCCACAGTTATTACTGCTGGATAATTATCTGCCGGACGGACAGGGTATTTCGCTGATTGAACACGATCTGTTTAAGAAGGCTCACTGCTCGGTCATTTTCATCACGGCGGCCAGTGATATGCACACCTGTAGTCAGGCGATCCGCTGTGGTGCTTTTGATTACATTCTTAAACCGGTGTCGTGGAACCGCCTCCAGCAATCGCTGGATCGCTTTATTCAGTTCAGCCAGACCCAGCGGGCATGGAAAGTGGTGGATCAGCAGAACGTAGACAGCCTGTATCAGCTTCAGGCAAAAGATTTCACGCCGAAAGCGGGAAACAAAGGCATTGAAGAAAACACGCTGAATCTGGTGGAAGGCATCTTCTTACAGGGAGAACCACGCTGTTATTCGGTGGATGAAGTGGTCAGTGAAACGAAACTGAGTAAAACGACGGCACGCCGTTATCTCGAGCATTGTGTGCAGAAAGGGGATTTGCGGGTAGAAATGCTCTACGGCAAGATCGGCCATCCCCGCCGGATGTACCGGCGGGCGTAAACGCAAAAGATTATTCTGTCTTTTTGGCTCTCGGGTATTTCCACAACCAGCGGCCACTGGCCATTCGCCAGTAGAAGAACAGGCCGCGCACGATCCAGTCGAGGAACATGCCGAGCCAGATGCCGACCACGCCGAAGCCCAGAACAATGCCGAGGAAATAGCCCACCACGATGCGACAACCCCACATGCCGAGCATTGACACATACATGGTAAAGCGTGCGTCGCGCGCGCCTTTCAGGCCTGCCGGCAACACCCACGACGCGGCCCAGAATGGCATGAAGGCGGCATTCAGCCAGATCAGGATTTTGACGACGTCGATAACGTCCTGTTCATTGGTATAAAACCGTGCCAGTAGCCCGGCAAAGGGCACAGAAAGGAACGCCAGCACGCACAGCCCGAAGGTGGACAGCCAGAAAATATGCCGCAACTGACGCTCGGATTGCGCAATTTGTCCTTTACCCAGACGGGTTCCGACGATAATGGTCGATGCCGACCCCAGCGCGTTGCCTGGCAGGTTAATCAGTGCCGCAATGGAGAAGGCAATAAAGTTACCGGCGATGACATTGGTGCCCATGCCGGCGACAAAAACCTGTGTCAGGAGTTTACCGCCGTTAAACAGCACGGATTCGATACTGGCAGGAATACCAATGCCTAATACTTCACGCAGAATATTGGTATTGAGTGGCAGGAAGTAGCTTTTGAGCGAGATTTTCAGCGATGGATTGAACCCCACCATCAGCACAAAAATAACTGCGATCGCCCCGATATAGCGCGCAATAGTCAGCCCCAGACCGGCACCGATAAAGCCCAGCCCGTGCCAGCCGAAACAGCCGTAGATCAATACGCTGCTGATCATCAGATTGAGGATGTTCATGCCGCCATTGAGCAGCATCGGAATCTTGGTGTTACCGGCACCGCGCAGGGCGCCGGAACCGATCAGCGCAATCGCTGCCGCCGGATAGCTCCAGCTGCTCATTTGCAGGTACGACAGCGCCAGTTCTTTCACTTCAGGTTCTGCATTGCCCGCGATCATGTCGATGATCACATGCCCGGAAAATTGCAAAAGTATCGCCAGCAGTACGGCAAACACCGTCATGATTGCCAGAGACTGGCGGGCGGCGGCGCGGGCGCGTTCGTGATCGAGTTTTCCGAGGCTGAACGCCACCACCACCGTGGTACCGAGATCGACCGCCGCGAAGAAGGAAATCACCACCATGTTAAAACTGTCGGCAAGCCCTACGCCCGCCATCGCTTCCTTACCCAGCCAGCTGACCAGAAACGTGCTGAGCACCCCCATCAGCAGGACGCAGGCATTCTCGAAGAAGATAGGGACGGCGAGGGGCGTAATCTCACGCCAGAACAAGGTACGGTAAGAACGCCGTTTCGGATACCAGGGCGTGCGCTCGATGGCTTTGCGCAAAGAGACGATGACGTTTTGCAAGAGAGTTCCAGGGTGGCAGAAAGTAGAACAGCGTTTTAATTTATGATGGTAAAAGACTGTGCAATATGCAAAGTCTTTTTTTGGAAATCCTTAATTCCCCGTCATATTTCGTGCCGCAGATGCGTTGGCTGCGTTTAATAACCCGAGTCACTTACTTAATGTAAGCTCATCGGGATTATCAAACTTGCCGCCTGCCTGCAACACGAACTATTTAGGGGAGCCAGAGTGGTTATCAACGGAACGGCGGTTCATTAAACGTGCGCAATTTGCGTGAATGCAGATGATCGCCCTCGGCGCGTAACAGGTCGATGGCGCAGATACCGATTTGCAGATGTTCTGAGATTGCGCCTTCGTAGAATTTATTCGCCTGACCCGGCAGCTTGATTTCGCCATGCAGCGGTTTATCCGACACGCAAAGCAGTGTCCCGTAAGGCACCCGGAAACGGTAACCCTGCGCGGCGATGGTGGCGCTTTCCATATCGACTGCGACGGCGCGGCTGAGGTTAAAACGCAGCGCCGACGCGGCATAGCGCAATTCCCAGTTGCGGTCATCGGTGGTGACCACCGTCCCGGTTCGCAGCCGTTGTTTGACCTGTTCACCGGGCATACCGCTCATCATTTTGGTGGCGTCGTACAGCGCACGCTGCACTTCGGCAATGCTCGGAATAGGGATATCCGGCGGCAATACCGCATCCAGTACATGATCGTCACGCAGATAGGCGTGCGCCAGTACGTAATCGCCGATCGACTGCGTTTCGCGCAATCCGCCGCAGTGACCAATCATCAGCCAGACATGCGGGCGCAGTACCGCCAGATGATCACAGATGGTTTTGGCATTTGCCGGACCGACCCCGATATTGACCAGCGTAATCCCCGCACCGTCGCGGGCAATCAGATGATAGGCGGGCATCTGGTGTTTTTTCCAGGCCAGATCGGACACCGCCTGCTCAGGATTCTGCGTTTCCGCCGTGATGAACACGCTGCCCGCACAAGCCAGTGCCTCATACGGACTTTCCGGATCGGCAATCTGCGCGCAGGCCCAGCTGACAAATTCATCGACGTAGCGGGTGTAGTTGGTGAACAGCACATAGGGCTGAAAATGTTCGATCAGCGTGCCGGTGTAATGGCGCAGGCGTGCCAGCGAGAAGTCTGCGCGCAGTGCGTTGAAATGTGACAGCGGGAAGATGTCGCCGGGATAATGCAGGCCATCCGCCGTTTCATCGCCAATTTGCGACAGTTCCGTGGTCGGAAAATGCTTCGCCAGCCCCGCGCTCATCGAACGGTCCAGCATCAGGTCCGAGCCGTCAATCACGTACGAATAGGGGATTTCCTGCTGAGACGGCACCACTTCAATCACGGCGTCGTATTCCTCTTCCAGCAGGGAAAGTTGTTCCAGCAGGTAATGGCGGAACAACTCCGGATGCGTGATGGTATTGGCATAACGTCCGGGATGAGAGAAGCGGCCATAGGCTCGGGTCGGGTTTTTGGCGGGCGTTACGCCGTCCCAGCTGACCCGCAGTTCGGGATAAACAAACAGCCCGGCGGCACGCGCGGCAATATCCGGCAGCGTTCCCTGAACGATGAAATCTTTAATCGCATCCCGCAGGGCGGCTACCGAGTTGGTATACATCTCTTCGAGCTTCTCAATCGCCTGTGAAGCGGTGAGGGACTTGTTATCCATACGCTTTTCCTTGGTTCTTCGTTTATCATCATTCACTCTAAATATGGCTTGTCTGACCGGCGTCGCCAATGTTTTATTAGGATAGAAAAGCCGGATGGCGCTTTTATGAACGAACAGGAGAAAGCAGATGATCCAGGTATGGGGCAGAAAAACATCGTCAAATGTTCAGGCACTGATGTGGTGTATCGGCGAGTTAGGGCTGGAGTACGAGCGGTTTGATATCGGGCACAAATACGGTGGCAATGACACGCCGGAATTTCTGGCGATGAACCCCAATGGCACGGTGCCGGTGATCCGCGATGGCGAAGGCAGTCCGTTGTGGGAAACCGGTGCCATTCTGCGTTATCTGGCAGGAAAATACGGCGCGGATGAATTCTGGCCAAAAGACGCGGAGTGCCGGGCGGAAATCGATAAGTGGACTGAATGGGCAAAAATCGGTGTGGCGATGAATTTCACCGCGCCGGTGTTCTGGATGGTGGTGAGAACGGCGGCGAAAGATCAGGATCATCAGGCATTAGAAAAATCATTGCAGAACCTGAATAAGAAACTGGCGATTGCCGAGGCGCAGATAGCCAGGCATGGCTATCTTGCCGGAAGTACATTCTCACTGGCCGATATTCAGTTTGGTCACAGTCTGTACCGCTACTTTGATATTGCGATTGAACGGCCTTCGTATCCGGCAATCGAACACTATTATGAAAAGCTCAAACTACGCCCGGCGTTTGCGGAACATGTGATGGTGTCTTATGACGAGTTGCGGGTGGTGTAACCCTGTCTGAAATGCCAGAAAGCCCGCTTAAAACCGATTAAGCGGGCTTTTTTAATGGTCTGCTGCTCAGTGTGGCTGAGGCGTTTTCATCAACATTGCCGTGAGGGCGGAGAGCAAACAGCCCGCCATCAGATAAATGGCGACGGAATGCCATTCACCGCCGGAGAAGTTCAGCAATGCGGCGGCAATAAACGGAGTAAATCCACCGCCGACAACGCTGGCGACCTGATAACCCACACCGGCTCCGCTGTAGCGGTAACCCGCGCCAAACATTTCCGTAAACATCGGTTGCTGGACGCACACCACCATATCGTGGGCGATATTCGCCAGCAGCAGCGAGAAGATCACCACGCCGACAATGGAACGGGCTTCGAGCGCCATAAAGAACGGGAAGGCACTCAGTGCGCCAACTAATGCGCCGGTAATATAGATGCGGCGACGCCCGAAACGATCCGCCAGCCAGGCAAACAAGGGAATGGTCAGGCAACTGATACCACCGACCAGCAGCCCGATATTCAGAAACAGTTCCCGCGACAGCCCGAGGTTATGCGTCGAGTAGTTAAGCGCGAACGCGGTAACAATGTACATCGTCAGCAATTCGCACAGGCGCAGAAGGATGATTTTCAAAAATGCGCCGGGATGGCGAATCAGGGCTTCGAATACCGGTAAACGTTTTTTCGCCTCTTTAGGCTGCTGTTCCTGAGCACGTTCAAACTCGACCGATTCTTCCATGCCGTTACGTACCCACAGTGCGCCCAGCACCAGCACCACGCTGAACAAAAACGGTAAACGCCAGCCCCAGTTCAGGAACTGCGCGTCGGTGGTCAGGCTGCTTATCAGGGACACCAGTCCGGTCGCGAGCAACAACCCGACGCCATATCCCATCTGGATCCCGCTGCTGTAGAACGCCTTTTTACCCGCAGGCGCACTTTCCACGGCCAGCAACGCCGCGCCACCCCATTCGCCGCCTACGGCAAATCCCTGAATGGCACGTAAGGTGACCAGCAGCGCCGGCGCCCACCAGCCAATCGCCGCGAAAGAGGGAAGAATGCCAATACACGCGGTGGCAATGCCCATGATCCAGACGGTCATCATCAGCATCCGTTTACGTCCCAGACGATCGCCGAAATGACCAAAGACAATCCCGCCCAGCGGACGGAATAAAAAGCCGACGCCGAAGGTGGCAAATGCTGCGAGGGTGCCCATTGCCGGGTCGATTTGCGGGAAAAATTCGCTGTTAAAAACCAGTGCCGCAGTGATGCCGTAGAGCAAAAAATCGAACCAGTCGACTACGGCGCCGACGAAGCTTCCCCAGGCGGCGCGGCGGGCGCGATTAAATGAAGGTATCTCCTCATCGGGGCGGGGGGTAGCGAGCGTGGAGTCCATAATTTTCCTGTCAGTTTCTCTAATTTCTGGAATTTCTTGTTATTAAATCCGCGGGAAGGGCGCGCATGTTGCGTGACGCAAAGATAAAACCGCTACTGAGACTACAGCGTCAGGGGGCGGGTGAAAACGCTTTTGCAACGTGAAAGGGAAATTTACGTAGGGAAAGGTGAGTATGGCGGGCAACAAAAGCAAAAAGCCCGCTTAAGTTTCCTTAAGCGGGCTTCTCTAATATGGCTCCTCTGACTGGACTCGAACCAGTGACATACGGATTAACAGTCCGCCGTTCTACCGACTGAACTACAGAGGAATCGTGTGAACGGGGCGAATAATAGCGAGTGCCCCGTGGCATGTCAAAGGGGAAACTGCATAAATGCGTGCGTTTGCTGATACTTTAGTCAAGTTGTTGAGAATAGAGTCAAAATGGCCTGTTTCCGGCATCAGACAGGCCTTTTCAGCATTAACGCAGTTCACGGCACGCACGGCTGATCCGCGTGCAGGCTTCCTGTAAACGGCTGTCATCAATGGCGTAGGCAATGCGTAAATACCCCGGTGCGCCAAACGCAGAGCCCTGAAGGGTGGCGACATGGGCCGATTTCAGCAGATAAGCCGCAAAATCTTCATCAGTGTGAATGATGTCACCGGAAGGCGTGGTTTTGCCTGTCATGCCCTGGCAGTTGGCGAACACGTAAAATGCCCCCGGCGGCACTTGCGCACTCAGGCCATCAACGTCATTGATGCAATCCATAATCAGGGTACGGCGGCGGGTCAGGATGTCGATCCATTCGGTGATGAATTCGCTGCCCTGTTCCAGTGCGGCCACGGTCGCTGCCTGAGAAATCGAGCTGGGGTTGGACGTACTTTGCGACTGCAAAATTTGCATCGCTGAAATCAGCCACGCCGGACCGCCCGCATAACCCAGACGCCAGCCTGTCATCGAATAGCCTTTGGATACGCCGTTGATGGTCAGGAGCCGGTCTTTCAGACGCGGTTCGGCTTCCGCCAGGGTGGCGAACGTGCCGGGCACGAAACAGATCTGCTCATAAATATCGTCTGCCATCACCAGCACATGGGGATGGTCCAGCAGAACGGCGGCCAGCGCGCGGAGTTCGTCGGCGGAATATACGGCGCCGGTCGGGTTGTTAGGGGAATTGAGGATCACCCAGCGGGTCTTCGGGGTGATCGCCGCGGCCAGATCTTCAGGCTGCAACTTCCAGCCATGAGTTTCCAGACAGGCAACCTTCTTCGATTCGCCTTCTGCGAGCGTCACCATATCCGGATAAGACACCCAGTAGGGCGCAGGAATAATCACCTCATCGCCCGCCGAAACGGTGGCTAAAAGTGCATTGAAGATCAACTGCTTGGCACCGCTGCCTGCAATGACTTCCTCCGGACGGTAGCTGATCCTGTTTTCGCGATTAAACTTAGAGATGATGGCCTGTTTGAGCGCGGCGGTACCGGCAACGGCGGTGTATTTTGTGTCACCTTGTACAATCGCGTCGATGCCTGCCTGCTTAATATGCTCAGGCGTATCGAAATCCAGTTCACCTTCGCCAAGGTTAATGACATCTGTCCCTTCCGCGCTCAGCGCGCGAACCTGGTCGGAAATCGCCGCAGTCGGCGAAGGGCGCACGCGGCGTAAACGCGGTGCAAGAAATTCAGCAGACATTGTTTCCCCTGTTTGAACAATAACAAAATTGTATTATGTGAATCATTAAAACCAATTTAAACTTACCATTCTTCTTTTTGCTTTGCTCATAATTTCTTCGTGCTGAGCAGGATTTTACCGGCGGAAATGGCCGGGTAGCCCGTTTTACTGACCTGCTGTCAGCGGCTTGCCTGAACTTTCCTTTTATATTTCAAGGTTGTCTTATGGCTTTTATTTTTGTTGCGCACGACACACCGGAACCGTCGCTGTATGGCGCGATGGCAGCAATACTGGCGGCACAAAAACATTTACCTCTGGCGCACCTGCCGGTGAGCTGGGACATTGCACGTTATCCGGATGCCTGTCAGCACGTCATCGGAGAAGGGCAACTGATGACCAGCGGACTGTTGTGGACGGAACGCCTGAATCCCCAAAGTGCGGGCAGGGTGATGGAGCTGGACGAGTTACTGGATACCTTTGGTACGCAGGATGTGGTGATCCCGCTTGGTCCGATGCAGATCATTCAGTTCACGCACATTGCGCGGCAGGTACGCGAAAATGCGTTTGATTACGAATTGATCAACGTGGAGCGTTCCAATCAGGGCTATGCGTTCAGCCGTCATGGTCAGATTGATGAAACGGCCGGATGCTGGTGGCGTGACCGCTACGGGCGCTGGATAAATCATAATACTCCGCCGCAAACCGGCACTTCGCTGCGTATTGCTCTGGTGGGCGCGCAGTCAGATCAATGCAGTGTGTATCCCGCCACGCTGGCGGCGCTGGGTGATGCGGCAGACGCACTCTCGCTGTCGCTGGATATCGTCTATGCCGCGCCGCTGGCGCTGGAAGAACATCTGCATGAAGTGATGGAAAACGTGGATGGCATTTTGCTGCCGGGCGGGGCGGCGATGTGTAACGTTGCCGGACAAATCTGTGCAGCGCATTACGCCCTGAACCGTAATATTCCCGTTCTCGGTCTGTGTCTGGGAATGCAAACCATGACCACCGCTCTCGTGCAAAAAATGCTGGGTTCCGAAAAAGCTAACCTGACGGAAGCCGACCCGGATGCGGAGATCAAAACCTTTATTCCGCTGGCCGATACGCCGACCTTTCCGGTGCATCGTCTGGGCAATCACCTGATGTATTCACGGGCAGGCAGCAGGCTGCATGACATTCTTGGCGGTGAATATCCCGTGCGTTATAACCACCGCTTTCACCTTGACCCCGGGCTGAAACCTGCGCTGGAAGAGTATGGCGTGCAGATCAGCGGAACAGACATCACCGGCAAGATTGCGGACGGTATCGAATACACCCGGCATCCGTTTTATCTCGGTGTGCAGGGGCATCCTGAGCTGTCGTCATTGCATGTAAAACCCCATCCGTTGCTGATGGCATTTTTAGAGACGGCGGGCTTACAGCGCCGTTAAGATCGGACCGACCCAGTTTTCTGTCAGCAGCCCGTCCACGCGGGCGAACTCGTGCAGGTTGTTGGTCACCATGACCATGCCTGCACTTCGCGCCTGTGCGGCGATATGCATGTCGTTTACGCCAATCAGGTTGCCGCACTTTTCGAGACAGGCACGGATGTGTCCGTAATGCGCGGCCGCTTTCTGGTCATAATCGATGATACGCAGATGGGAGACGAACTCCTCGACCGCCAGCTTGTTTTTGACAGGGCTGGCACTTTTCGCAATGCCATGCAGCAATTCCGCGTAGGTGATCATCGAGATGGCCAGCTGATCCGTGTGCTGGTTGAATTTTGCCAGCACACTCATCGGCCTGCGTTTCAGTATGTAAATAACAATATTGGTGTCCAGCAGATAGGTCAGCATTAAAACGTGTCCCTGTCAGACTGATCTTGTGATGCGCGATCTGCCATAAAGTCGTCAGTGACGCGCAGTTCACTGCCGAAAAAATTATCCCAGCTGTTATCGGCGGGGGTTAATACCAGTGAATTCCCTACTTTTCTTATCGTCACGATTTTTACCTCATCAGGAAAACGGCATTCTGCCGGAATACGTACGCTCTGCGTTCTGTTGTTTAAAAAGACGGTGCCTTTAGGCATGTCGATACTCCTCAGTGGTGTTATGTAAGCCAAAACTTCTGCTCAAATACTACTCGCCTGAAAAATATAGTGCAAAGGTATATACGTGGTGATGGGATGGCAAGAACAGAAAAAAAAGCATTATCCGTTTTGCGTGATGTCTCGAAAAAGGGGATGCAACAAAAGAAAATCCCCGCCTGCTCAGACGGGGATTGCCGCAAAAATGTGGATTACTTCAGGGTGACGCCGGAACGTGGATCGGCGGCCAGACGGCGAAGCTCCTGTTCCACCAGACCGATAACGTCCGGTTCCAGGTCAATCAGCGGTGCGCGTACATGATGACCGTCAAACCCGCGCAGATTCATCGCTGCTTTCACCAGTTGCGGCTGGCCGAAACGGCGGGCAAGGGCACGGTACGGATACCAGAGACGGTGCAGTTCGCGGGCCGTATTGGCATCGCCGTTCTCCAGTGCGCGGTAGGTCGCCAGAATGATCTCCGGCAGCGCGCCGCTGTTGGTGGTGCTGATGCCGTCAAAACCACACATCATCGGCCCTAAAAATGCCAGATCGGAAGCGCAGAACAGACGCAGACGTCCGCCCAGACGGTTAGCAATCTGGTCGATAGCGGTCGGGTTCAGATCACCCTGTTTGATGCCGACCACGCCTTCGATATCGGCCAGTTGTTCCAGCACCACCGGCGGCAGCGTTATGCCGATACCCGGCGCGTTATACACCAGAATGCCGGTGCGCGATAACGGTGCCATCTGTTTGAAGAAGCTGATGATTTGCGCATCGGTCACTTCAGACACGAACGGAGGCGTAACCATTGGCAGGCCGCCCAGATCGCCCGCCAGTTGGGTTAAATCACGTACCACACGGGCGTCGGATCCGGCGCTGCACAGCATCACCGGCACACGGTCGCCGACCACTTCCATCACATGACGGAACAGTGTGGCGCGTTCGTCTGCGGTCATCGCCGGGAATTCACCGTAGGTGCCGCCAATCAAAATGCCGTCATAACCGAGGCCGATCACCCGCTCGATGTTGCGTGATAACCCGGCAAAATCAAACTCGCCACCTGCCGTAAAAGGCGTCACGGTAATGTTAAAAATCCCCTTCAGGCGTGCCTGACTTTCACTGATGTCTTTCATTTATTCGGTTCCCATCATCTTGTTAAAGGCAAAATCAAAGTAAGGTCAGCGGACGATCCACCGTGCCGAGGGCGCGATAGCCGCTTTCGGTGACCACGATGGTTTCGCTGACGCCGACGGTGAATTCACCGTAAATGCGCAGCGCAGGCGGGATATGGAAGGTCATTCCCGGTTGCAGTTCGGTGGTAATGCCGCTGTAAAGGCTGAGGATCGCGCCTTCGCCCCAGTCCGGTGCGAACGACACGCCAATCGAATAGCCGGTGCGTTTTTTGAAGTTATCGGTGTAGCCTGCGCGGTCGATGACGGCCTGACACGCCAGATGTGGCGCTTCACAGGTTGCCCCCGGCCGGATGGCATCGAGCGCAGCCTGCAAGGCTTCCTGACAGACTTTTTCCATTTCCAGCGCAATGGCGGGCGGTTTGCCGAGCCACGCCGAACGCATCAGGGCGGCGTGATAACGGTCGTGCGTGGCGGCCATTTCGAGGAAAATCGGGTCGCCGTCCAGAATTTTACGGCGACGCCATGTGCCATGCGGTACGCCGGTGCGCGGGCCGCTGGAGACCAGAGGTTCCATGCCCATGTATTCCGAACCGGCGGCAATGGCCGCGCCCATCATGGCGGAGACCAGATCGTTTTCCGTGGCGCCTGCGGCAATCGCCGCGCGGCCTGCCAGCATCCCCGCATCGACGTAACGGGCGGCGTGCGCCATTTTTTCCAGTTCCGCGTCCGATTTCACGGCGCGCAGTTGTTCGATCACCCCGGCCGCATCGTGGATAGTGCCGATTTCAGCCTGCAACGCTTCATACACGGCAATCGGCAGGAACCAGCCGCGCTTGTCGATACCAATCCGGCTTTTCATCCAGCCGCGCGCTTTGAGGACATCAAGCAGGAAATTCACCGGATTATCGCCGTCGGTATAAATAGCGGCGTCGCGGATAAAGGTGTTGGAGATGAAGTTAAAATATTCCAGCTGACGGATAACAAAAACCGGGTCGCCTTCCACCGGCAACACCAGCGTCTGGAAGGTGTAATAGCCGGGGGTTTGCTGGCCGGTCAGATAAAAGATGTTTTCCGGGCCGGTGATCACCATCACGTCCAGACCGGCGTTCACCAGTAACTGGCGCGCCTTGACCATGCGCTGCTGGTATTCGGCTTCACGAAATGCGGATTCTGCGCCGGGTACGACGCGGCCCAGATCGGGCAATGATGTTGCTGTCATTGTTCAAACTCCTGAATAAATTCTGCCTGGGAAGGGGTAAAGCGGATGCCGAGCCCCGCGCCCGGCTGGCTGCTGAGTAACCCCTGATGATAGGTAAGGCCGTGAACCGGGTCGTTGCCCAGCCCGTCGGCACCGTAAAGTTCTGCATATGCGGGCTGGCAGGCACGGGCGACGTGCAGCGCAGCGGCGGTTGCGGCACCGCCTTCGTTCATCTGACCGATCATAAAAGGCACACCGGCAGCGTTGAGTCGTCGGGCGGCGTCAATCGTCGGCGCAATGCCGCCCATTTTGACCAGTTTGAGATGGGCCATGATCTTGCCGTTAAGCTGCAAAATACGGTCTAAATCCGCCTCGCTGCTCATGCTTTCATCCAGCATCAGCGGCACCGGGCTGGCATCGGCAAGCGCCGGATAATAGTGCGCATTGGCATCGGACACCGGCTGTTCGAGATAACGCATGTCGAATTTCGCCAGCGCCGGTAAATGGCGGCGGGCGTCTTCCGGCTGCCACTGGCCGTTAGCGTCAGCAGACAAACTGATCTCATGACCGAACCGGCGGCGCAGGGCACTGAGACGCGCTTCGTCTTCGGCAAATGAGGCCACGCCGACGCGCAGTTTGAGCTGGGTAAACCCGCGTTCCACGTAGGCGGTGGCCTGTTGCAGCATCTGATCCATCGGCGTCCAGAACAGCGTCTGGTTGGTGTGATAGCTGACCGTTTCGCTGTTTTCCGCCCCGGCCAGTTGCGCCACGCTGATGCCTTCCTGACGGGCGATGAGATCATGCAGCGCGATATCCAGCAGCATCCGCGTCGGTGCCAGAAAATCCGCCAGCAGGTGCGGCAGATTGAGCAGCAGCGTGCTGGCAGGCTGGCTGAGATCCAACTGATGCAGCGCCCGGATCACGTCACTCAATACCCGTTCGGCGGGGTAGCCATTGAGATAAGCGATGTTGATACGCACTTCGCCCAGTCCGTTGACGTTTTTGTCTTCAAGCAACAGATACAAGGTGTCCAGCCCCGGCACACTGCCGGAAGAGGCGGTGTAAAGTTGCAGATGCGGATAACGCAAATCGGCGCGATATAACGTAGCTTTCACCGGCTTCCCCTCAGCGTTTCAGCATTTTTAATGCGACATCGCAGTAAATTTTGCTGCCCGCCACGAATTCATCGATGGGGATAAATTCATCGGGTTTATGCGCAACGGCCAGAGAACCGGGGCCGATGATGATGCCTTTGGTACCGAGACTGCGGAAATGCACTAAGTCGCATCCTCCCTGGAAGCCGAACGGGCCGGGTTCCGGATTGCCTTGTGCGGCGCAGGCTTCCACGCCCGCCACCACAATCGGGTCATCGGAATCGGTTTCCGTCGCGCCGCCGGTGGTCGGCTTATAAGTGACGATTTCGCTGCGCACACCGAACTTGTCGTGCGCCAGTTGCAGTAAATCCTGAATTTCTTGTTTGACGGCGTTTTCGTCTTCGCCCGGCACCATGCGGCGGTCGAGCAGCAATTCGCAGGCACCCGGCAGCACGTTATCGGCATGGCCGCCGTTAATGCGGGTCACTGTCAGGCTGGCATTGCCGACCAGCGGATGGCAGCGGCAGCGCACGGTGTGCTGGTGCGTTTCTTCCACCAGCCCGAGCAATTTTGCCGCGCGGAAAATGGCGTTTTCGCCCAGTTCCGGCGTACCGGAATGCGCGGTAACACCGTGAACGCGAACCAGCGGACGTAAACTGCCTTTGTGTGCCGAATACGTGGTGTTAGACGTCGGTTCGCCGATCACCACGTAATCGATATGTGCCGGGGCTTCGCGGACGTAAAACTTCGCGCCTTCGCTGGCGACTTCTTCATCGGCAACGAAAATCGCCATCAGCGTGCCGCTCCAGTCATTCCGGTTGGCGGCGAGCCAGCGCATGGCTTCGATCATGGCGATCAGCGGGCCTTTGGCATCGCAGGCGCCGCGACCATATAACCTGCCATCGTGTTCGGTCAGGGTGAAGGGATCCTGCTGCCAGCCTTCACCGGCGGGAACGACGTCGATGTGGGTGTTAAAGGCAAAGCACGGGCCGCTGCCGTTTTCCAGCCTGCCGATGACGTTGGTGCGTCCCGGCGCGTACTCGCTGAGCGTCATGTCGAAACCGATTTCACTGAGCATGGCGCTGATCAGTTCTGCCGCTTCGCGTTCGCGTCCCGGCGGGTTTTCGGTGTTAATCGCGACCAGTGCAGCCAGATCGCGTTTCATTCTGCTGATATCGGGCGATGAAAGGCTCATCGGTGTCTCCTGAAAACAGTGTTGTGGCAAAAGTCAGGCCCCTGGTGAGGGCGCAATAGGTGTCTGGTGGTGCTGAAAATGATCAATGTAAGATTTGATCTAAGAAACGTTGCGCCCGCAGGCTGACGTCGCCGCCGAAGAATTTTTCGCCGGTCGCGTTTTCGATAATCTCGCCGTTTTCCATAAAGACGATTTGGTTGGCGGCGCGTTTGGCGAAGCCCATTTCATGCGTCACCACAATGCTGGTCATGCCCTCGGCGCTGAGATCGGCCATCACATCCAGCACTTCGCGGATCATTTCCGGGTCGAGTGCCGAAGTGGGTTCATCAAACAGCATCAGTTTCGGTTTCATCGCCAGCGCACGGGCAATGGCGACGCGCTGCTGCTGGCCGCCGGAAAGCTCATCGGGGAACGCATCGGCTTTATCCGGAATACGCACTTTGCCGAGCAGTTCCAGCGCCTGCGCTTCGGCTTCGCTCCGGCTGACGCCCAGCACGGTCATCGGTGCCAGCATGATGTTTTCAGCGGCGGTCAGATGAGAAAACAGTTCGTAGTTCTGGAATACCATGCCGATATCCTGGCGCAATTTATGCGGTTCCATGCTGGCGTGGGTGATGTCCTGATTGCGGAAGAAAATCGAGCCGCCCTGGATCGGTTCCAGCAAATTAATGCAGCGCAGCAGGGTGGATTTTCCTGAGCCGGACGGGCCGATCAGCACCACGGTTTCGCCCTGAACCACATTCAGGGAACAGTTTTTAAGCACGTGTTGTGCGCCAAAATGTTTATCGACGCCGATGATTTCCAGAACGGGTTTGGATTTACTCACGGGCTTCTCCTCAGTTTGGCGTGCTGCTGCGCAGCAGGCGTTCAGTCAGTGACAGCGCGGGTTTCTTGCGCTTTTTAGGATCCAGCGAGCGTTCCAGCCACGCCTGTCCGACCATGAAAATGGAAGTGAGCACCAGGTAGTAAATCCCGGCGGCGCACAGTGCTTCGAAATAGCGGAAGCTGGCGCTGGCGGTCTGGTTGGCGATCAGCAGCAGTTCCTGCACGGCAATCACTGACACCAGCGCACTGGATTTCAGCATGCTGATCATCTGATTCCCCATCGGCGGCAGCACAATCCGCGCCGCCTGTGGTAACACAATCTTGCGCATGATCTGGCTTTGGGTCATGCCGAGCGCCATCCCTGCGGTTCGCTGACCGCTGCGCACGGCCTGTAAACCGGAACGTAAAATCTCTGCCATATAGGCACCTTCATTTAATGAAAGCGCCATCACCGCACAGGTAAAGGCCGAGAAACGCAGGCCGAAAGTCGGCAGTACGTTGTAAACAAAAATAATCTGGAACAGCACCGGCGTACCGCGGAACAACCAGAGATAAAAGAACGCCAGTACGGAACCCGCCCGGAAGCGGGATTCCTGCAACAGGGCCAGAACCAGCCCTGCGATAATGCCGAAGAACAACGAGCACACCGTTAACAACAAGGTCATTAATGCGCCCTGAAAGAACGCCGGTGAGAACAGGTATTGCCAAACAAGATCAAGCGACATGAACTTTCCTCAACGTCAGGGCAACGCTTTTCTACACTTCAGGATGTCAGAAGATGGATACGGAAGCCGGGAACTGCCATTTGGTGATGAGTTTCTGGTAAGTGCCGTCTTTCACCAGATCCTGAAGGCCTTTTTCCAGCAGCGATTTCATTTCGGCATCGCCTTTACGCACAGCAAAACCGATATGGGTGTCAGCTTCAAACTCGTCACCGACGGCTTCGAAGGTGTCACCTTTTTCGCTCAGTAAGGCCACGGCACCCGGTGTGGAAAGGAATTCCGCGTCAGCCCGTTTTTGAGCCACCGCCACGGCGGAATCCGTCGCGGCCGGGAAGGTCAGTACGGTCAGCGCCGGTTTTTTGGCATCCAGACATTTCTGGTTATCCGCCCGCGCCTGACTCTCTTCAATCCCGCCCAGCGTCACGGCAATGTTTTTGCCGCAGAGCGACAAATCGCGGCCGGTGATTTTTTCCGGATTGCCTTTCGCCACAATCACCCGGCTGCCGATTTTCAGATACGGCACAAAATCCACCTGTTCAGAGCGGGTCGGGTTGATGTACATCGCCGAGTTGATGATATCGAGGCGTTTCCCCTGTAACGCAGGGATCAGCCCTTTGAACTCCATCGACATCGGTTCCGGTTTCAGCGCCAGTGCTTTCGACAGGGCGGTGATCAGATCGATATCGAAACCGGTCAGCTTGCCGTCTTTGGTGAATTCAAACGGCATGAACGTGGCAGCAGTGCCGTACGTCAGCTGACCTTTGCTGACCAGTGCAGGCGCGGCGGCCTGGCTGAACAGCGGGGCACTCAGGCAAATAGCGGCCAGAGAGATGGCGGCATATCGACGCAAAAAAGCTTTTTTTGACATGACAGACTCCCGTTTCCCATGAGCAGGATTGCTCTTTGTGTCTCATTAAATACAATTAAATTTGTGAGTCAAGGCTCTTTTTTGGTGCATTAATTGCACGATTTGGGGGCTTTATAACCAGACTTCACCATCCTCAAGGCTTGTGATATTGTACAAACCTAAACAACAAATACTTTCAGGTACTGCAACTCCATGACCCAAACTACGACAGCCAGCGGAAGGCGTCTGGCAAACCAAATCCTTGACCTGATACGTGAAGCAAGATTTGAGCCAGGTCATCATCTCAGGGAACAACAACTGGCCGATATGCTCGGCGTTTCGCGCACGCCGGTACGTACTGCGCTGAAATTGCTGTGTGAATTGGGGATTATCGAAGCCCGGCGCAATCAGGGTTTTTTTCTGCTGAAAGCCTTCGATGAACTTCAGCGGATCAGCATCGATATTCCCGCCAGCAGCGATCAGGATTTGTATGAGCAACTGGTGAAGGATCGCATTGCCGGAAAGTTGCCGGATTCCCTGACCCAGACGGAAATCGCACAACGCTATGACGTCGATCGCGGGGTGCTGGCGCGGACATTGTTGCGGCTGGCGGAAGACGGTCTGATCGCCCGTAACAAGGGGCATGGCTGGTCGTTTTTACCGACGCTCAATACTGACGTGGCGCTGAGTAACGGCTACGGTTTCCGTCTGATGATTGAGCCGGGCGCGCTGATGGCGGCAGGTTTTCACGCCGATAAAAGCGCGCTGCGGCGTCTGCGGATGCAGCATATCTATCTGATTACTCACCCGGACATTCTGGCCGTGGATGGCCGTCAGATTTTCGAAACGGACGCCACCTTCCACGAGCTGCTGGCGGAATTCAGCGGCAATATTTTCGTTTTACAGGCGATCCAGCAGCAAAACCGGCTGCGCCGCCTGCTGGAATTCGGCAGTTACACCAATAAACAACGCGTGCGCGAATGGTGCGAGGAACATGTCGCGATCATCGACGCCGTGCTGGAAGGGCGGATGGAGGCGGCGGCGGAGATGATGCGCAGTCACCTGCAATCGGCTTATCAGATGGTGCTCAACAAAGTCAGCAAGGTTGGGTGATCCGCTGTTTTTGTCATACGTAAACCAGAGGAAAAAGTGATGGATTTTGGTATTCAGGGCCGCGTGGCGCTGGTCAGTGGTGCGGGCGGCGGCTTAGGCCGTGCGATGGCCATTGCCCTGGCGGGCGAAGGCGTTCAGGTGGCGGTCTGCGGGCGTACGCTGAGTGCGTTGCAGGAGACGGTCAGCCTGATTAAAAAGCAGGGCGGCACCGCGCAGGCGTGGGTGCTGGATCTGACGGCACCGGAAAGCTTCGATGACGTGCTGATGCAGATCCGCCGCACACTGGGTCCGGTCGGGATCCTGGTTAACAACTCCGGCGGGCCGCCGCCGACCAAAGCCGCAGGTGTCGCGCCGGAAGCCTGGCAGACGCAATTTTCAACCATGGTCAGTTCGCTGATCCAGCTCACCGATAAAGTGCTGCCGGATATGCACAACGCGGGCTGGGGGCGGATCATTACCAGTACTTCGTCCGGCGTTATTGCCCCGATTGCCAGTCTCGGGATGTCGAATACGCTGCGCATGGCGCTGGTCGGCTGGTCAAAAACACTGGCTTCTGAAGTCGCGGGCGACGGCATTACGGTTAACGTCATGGTGCCGGGACGCATTTCCACTCAGCGTTTGGGGCAGCTTGATGCCGCCCGCGCCGGGCGTGAAGGCACGTCGGTGGAAGACGTTGCGGCGAAAAGTGCCGCCAGCATTCCGGCCAGACGTTACGGAAAACCGGAAGAGTATGGCGCGGTGGCGGCGTTTCTCGCCAGCCAGCAGGCTTCGTATATGACCGGTTCAGTGATCCGCGTGGATGGCGGCATGATCCCGTCAATATAAGCACTTCATCTGAGCGTGATGTCACGGCAGCGTGGCGTGACATCACAGATATTAACCCTGCTAATTTATAAGTCTGCTCCATAAGAATGCATTATGTTGGTGCACTCTTGTGATGCAGAGCCTTACATTCGGCTTAATTTTTTCTGGTCTTCCCGGTTTTTCTTCCCCTCCCGTAATCGTTTTCTCTTATATCTTGCGATGTTAGCCCCGGCGACGGGCGTTTTTCCGCTGTGCGCCGGAGATTGGCGTAAATCTTGCTTTTATCAGTCACGCTTATTATTCACACCAATAACGACAGCCCGGGGTAAACCCTTTTCGCGCAAGATGGAGACCGAGATGAATCTCAGACGTCTGAAGTACTTTGTGAAAATCGTCGATATCGGCAGCCTGACGCAGGCCGCTGATGTTCTGCACATCGCCCAACCGGCATTAAGTCAGCAACTGGCGACACTGGAAGGGGAATTGCAGCAACAATTGCTGATTCGCACCAAGCGCGGCGTCACTCCCACCGAAGCCGGTAATATTCTTTATTCCCATGCGCAGGCGATTTTACGCCAGTGCGACCAGATCCACAGCGCGGTCAACAACGCCGGTCAGTCCCTGAGCGGGCAGGTTTCAGTCGGTCTCGCGCCGGGAACGGCGGCTTCTCAGCTGGCGCTGCCGTTATTACAGGAAGTCCGCAAGCAGCATCCGGGTATTCTGTTGTATCTCAACGAGAATTTCGGCACCGCGCTGGGCGATTTAGTGCTCAACGGGCGCATGGATATGGCCGTGTTTTACGCCACCCATACCGCGACCGGGCTGAGCAGTCAGCCGCTGATGAAAGAAGATTTGTATCTGGTCGGAGCGCATTCCGTGCCGAATCCGGGGAAATATGTCGAACTCAGTGATGTGGCGAGACTTAACCTGTTTATGCCGCGTTCGCACAATGTCATGCGCCGTCTGGTGGATGATGCCATGGCGGTGCGCCGTTTAAGCGCCAATATTATTGGTGAAATTGAATCCTCCGCCACGCTGACGGCTGTTGTCGCCAGCGGGCTGGGGTCGACTATCCTGCCGGAGTCTGCCGCCCGTGCCATGACCGGCCCGGCGAAAGCCTGGATGTCCTGCATCAGCAGCCCGTCGATACAGGTGCCGCTTTCACTTTGCGTGTCAGAAACGCTGGCGTTATCGCAGGAAGCGATGGCCGTGAAGAAGATCCTGCTGTCACTGGTCTTCGAACAAACCGCGCCGGTGCTGGAACCGATGCTGGTGGCAAGTTAAGCGGGGCGTAACCTGTCAGCTACCAGAACAGGCAAAAAAATCCCCGGCGTATGCAGGTTGCCGGGGAAGAAGTGGAAGAAGTGGAAGAAGTGGAAGAAGTGAATGTGCTTATTTGGGCACCGGATTGTAGTTATCGATATAACCCGCGATTTTCTTGCCCACCAGCGTGAGCAGCGGACCGGCAAACACGCCTCCTAAACCGGCGACGATCATTAACCGGTCATCGCTTGCATCCCGTGAAAGAACAAAAATACTCACCAGCATCCCGGTGAAACAAGAAACGACAATTTGCAGAAGACAGGCTTTCAACTCTTCAATAAACGGCTTACGTGTTCTCAGCATGATATAGCGGACAAATCCGCCCCACGCCGACATCCCGACAATAGCAAGTATGATACCGTGCTCCATTAATACGATATCGCGGGCTTGTGCTGCACCAATCATGACCTTTTCCTCAGAAGTTAAAATTAAACTGATATAAAACGAATGCGGTCAAATTAGCAGCAGAGGCGTTCCGGCGAAAATCACAAGGCAACACATTTCAATGTGAGGTTTTGAGGCGGTTATCACAGGGGATGTAAAAATATAAATGAGCTCACGGAACAATGGAATACAGGGCGAAGGAGATTCCGGCGGGCAGCCTTCCCCTGTTGAAAGGGGAAGGTCCATGTTCTTTTATTGTGCCGAAGGATACTCACTCAGCACGGACATTTCCCCATTTTCCCGCCTTCGCTCGGGAACCTCGCTTCCAGACATCGCCGGTGGAATTCGCGCTCGGTCATGGGTTGCATTTCCGGGTGCCGGACCTGCATATGCCGGACATAATTCTGATAATCCTGCACACCGACCATCAGGCGGAAACTTTGCGCGGTGCGTTTGATCGCCAGTTTCAGCCAGTCGGTGACATTGTGCGGTTTTGGCTGCACGGTGAATAAAGGCTGGCAGCGGATAATGTGCAGCGCAGCAGGCCGCGATATTTTGAATAACGCGCGTGACTCAGACATGGCGGGCCTCGCGACGTTGTACGATGGCGGTTTCATGCACTGTCGGGGTGTCGGATTGCAGCGCGCGGCGGATAACGAAGAACGCTGAAATCAGCATAGTGACCGCCACCAGCATGAAGAAGCCGCACAGGATGGCGTTGATCTGATTGTTCAGCACGATGGTATGCATGTCTGCCAGCGTTTTGGCCGGTTTGATGAGTTCGCCACTGTCGATCCCGGCATTGAATTTCTTCGCCTGCGCGAGGAAGCCAATTGACGGTTTTTCATGGAAAATCTTCTGCCAGCCCGCTGTCATGGAGGTGATAAACAGCCAGATGGTCGGCAAAATAGTCACCCACGCATAACGCTGTTTTTTCATTTTGAACAGCACGACGGTCCCCAGGATCAGCGCCATCGACGCCAGCATCTGATTACCGATACCAAACAGTGGCCACAGGGTGTTGATCCCGCCCAGCGGATCAACCACGCCCTGATACACGAAGAAGCCCCAGCCTGCGACGGCGACGGTCGTACCGGCGAAGGTGCCTATCCAGGAACGGTTATTGGCCAGAGAAGGGACGGCGACACCCACCAGATCCTGCACCATAAAGCGGCAGGCGCGGGTGCCGGCATCCACGGCGGTCAGAATAAATAAGGCTTCAAACAGGATGGCGAAGTGATACCAGAAAGCCATCATCGCGCGGCTGTTGAACACCTCGGTAATAATGTGCGCCATCCCGACGGCGAAGGTCGGTGCGCCACCGGCACGGGAAAGTACCGACTGTTCGCCCACATCTTTGGCGATCTGGGTCAGGATTTCCGGCGTGATGACAAAGCCCCAGCCGTTGATCACCTGCGAGGCACTTTCCACCGTGGTGCCGATCAGGGCTGCCGGTGAGTTCATGGCAAAATACACACCCGGGTCGATAACGGACGCACAAATCAGCGCCATGATCGCCACGAAGGATTCCATCAACATCGCGCCGTAACCGATAAAGCGGATGTGACTTTCGCGCTCAACCAGTTTTGGCGTGGTGCCGCTGGACACCAGCGCATGGAAACCCGAAATCGAGCCGCAGGCGATGGTGATAAACAGGAACGGGAACAGGCTGCCGGAGAACACCGGGCCGCTGCCATCAATAAAGCGGGAGACGGCGGGCATTTTCATTTCCGGCATCGCGAAGACGATACCGACCGCCAGACCGGCGATCACGCCAATTTTCAGGAATGTCGACAGGTAATCGCGCGGCGCCAGCAGCAGCCAGACCGGTAAAACGGAGGCGATAAAGCCGTAGATCACCAGCACCCAGGTCAGCGTGGTGCCGTGCAGGGTAAAGAATGGCCCCCAGTAAGGATCGGCGGCGACATTGCCGCCATACACGATGGCCAGCATCATCAGCACAAAGCCAATCACCGACACTTCTGCGATTTTCCCCGGACGCAGGAAACGCATATAGATGCCCATAAACAGGGCAATCGGAATGGTGGCGGCAATGGTGAACAGACCCCACGGGCTGTCAGCCAGCGCCTTGACCACCACTAAGGCCAGCGCGGAAAGAATGATGATCATCACACCGAGCGCGCCGAGCATGGTCACGACGCCAGCGAAATGACCCAGTTCCTGTTTCGCCATTTCACCCAGAGAGCGGCCATCGCGACGGGTGGAAATGAACAGGATCAGGAAATCCTGTACCGCGCCCGCCAGCATCACGCCGACTAAAATCCAGATGGTGCCCGGCAGAAAGCCCATCTGAGCCGCCAGGATCGGGCCGACCAGCGGGCCTGCGCCTGCGATCGCCGCAAAGTGGTGACCGAATAACACCCATTTGTTGGTTGGCACGTAATCCAGCCCGTCGTTATGACGTTCGGCGGGCGTCAGGCGTTTGTCATCGAGTTCAAAGACTTTTTCAGCGATAAACAGACTGTAGAAACGGTAGGCAATGCTGTAACAGGCAATGGCGGCGACCACCAGCCAGAGGGCATTAACGTGTTCGCCACGGCTCAGGGCCAGCATTCCAAAGGCAAAAGCCCCGATTAACGCCACCACCAGCCAGGTAATCCCGGACTTGACGCTTTTCATGATGTACAACTCCTTGTGAGTGGTCCTGCGCAAGGCGGGCCACTTTTTATGTAGAGAGTGTGAGGTAGAGAGGTAAGGGTCGGCGCAGCCGTCATAACGTTGCACCTATGTTAAATTACTGTTTAAAAATAATGTTTTTGAACAAAAAAGTATGAAGTTAAAGATGAATCTGTGATGGGGTTGACGCTTTGCGCAGGGAACGCAGACCGGCTGGCAGAAAAGTTGTGGCGGGGTAGCAAAAAAAACAAAAAAAAACCGGCCACGAGGGGCCGGTGTGTTCTCAGAGGTCAGTGATTATTCAGCGGTTGCTGGTTTTTCCTGGCCTGGTTTGTGGTCACGCATCTGTTCCATTTTGGCAGCGCGTTTCTGGTAGTTCTCATTGAACTGTTTTTTCTGCTCAGGTGTCAGCAGGTTGTACATTTTGTTTTCAGCACGGGCGCGGTCGAGCATACGGTCAGACTGGGCTTTGGTGATGGTATCAATTTGCGATTTCACTTTGGCTTCATCGAAGCTGTCGGACGCCACCAGGCTGTGCATCTGATCCATCTGCGCTTTCATTGCTGCGCGGTCAGGACGCGCGCCGCTGTCTTTCATGATCTCTTTCATCTGAGTTTTTTGCTGCTCAGTCAGGTTCAGGCCAGCGAACGGACTCATGTGGTGCGGGCCTTTATGGTGCAGCATTTTGCCGTGCGGCGCGGTCGTTGCGTCAGTTGCCGGTGTGGCGGTGGTTTCAGCAGCGAACGCGAAAGAAGCAGAGCTAAGAGCCAGAGTTGAAGCCACAATCATTGCGGTAAGTTTACGCATAATTAAATTCCTCATTGGAGATTCAGGCAATTCGCCCGTTTTGTTTCGACGTAAACAAGTCTACTCATTCCAATGAATAGTAATGCGGGGAAGATGTAAAAGAGTGAAAGGCGAAATGTCATTTTTCCGGCGATCATGGAGAAAATGTTTAGAAAGCGTAAGGTTGCGCGAACAGGTGTGAAGGATGGTTCGGATAAATCTGAGTAATGCGGTGAGTAACCACATTAACACGGTGAATGTTTCACCACCAGACCTCTCTGGTAAAGAGTGATGAATGTTGTGCCGCGGTTTACTTCAGGTAAAAGCGCCACAATCAGGCATAATAGTTATCATTTGATTAACAACATCTATAACAGTGCTGATGACTTATGGCTGAATCCCGTTACGAAACGCTGGCGCGCACATTGCGCAGACAAATTGAGACCCAGGTCTGGCTGCCGGGCGACCGTCTTCCTTCATTACGCGATACCTGCAAACAATCCGGCCTGAGTCTGATGACGGTATTGCAGGCGTATCAGTTGCTGGAAAGTCAGGGAGTCATTGTCGCCCGTCCGCAGTCCGGCTATTACGTGGCGGCGGGAGCGCAGCGTCCGGTGCGGGCTGCGGCAGATGAACGGCTGCATGCGGCGGAACAGGTGGACGTAAATGACGCCATTTTCGATATTCTGAAAGCCGGGCAGGATCCTTTTGTCGTGCCGCTCGGTTCAGCCTTTCCTGATCCGACACTTTTCCCTCAGCCCCGTCTGGCGCGTTCTCTTGCCAGCGCCGTCCGCCGCATGTCGCCGCACAGTGCGATTGCCAATCTGCCGCCCGGCAACGAAGAACTGCGCCGCAGCATTGCCCGGCGCTATGCGCAGAACGGCATTGAAGTGGCCCCGGATGAAATCGTCATTACCTCGGGTGCGATGGAATCCCTTGGTCTGAGTTTGCAGGCGGTAACCGAACCGGGCGACTGGGTTGCCATTGAGTCACCGGCATTTTATGGCGTATTGCAGGCCATTGAGCGGCGCAAATTGAAAGCCGTCGCCATTCCCACCGACGTGCGATACGGCATGGATCCGGATGCACTGCAACAGGCGCTGGAAACCTATCCGGTCAAAGCCTGCTGGCTGATGTCGAGTTTTCAAAATCCGCTGGGATGCAGTTTGCCGCCGGAGAACAAGGCAAGGCTGGTTGAATTGTTGCAAAAGCATCAGGTGGCGCTGATCGAGGACGACGTTTACAACGAACTGCATTTTGGCAGCGAGCGGACAGTACCGCTGAAAGCGTCGTCTTACCGCAGCGAAATTCTGCATTGCTCCTCTTTTTCAAAATCTCTCGCACCGGGTTTTCGTGTGGGCTGGGTGGCGGCGGGAGCGTATGCCGAACGTATTCAACGCCTGCAACTGATGAGCACCTTGTCAGCCAGCGTGCCGGTGCAACTGGCGCTGGCCGATTATTTGCACAAGGGCGGTTATGATACGCACCTGCGACGCTTACGGCGCATGCTGGAACAACGGCAGATGGCGATGCGTCATGCGATCCTGGCGGAGTTTCCGGCGCAGGTGTCGGTGACACAACCGGCGGGGGGCTATTTTCTGTGGCTGGATCTGGGCGATAACGTGGATGCGGCGCGGGTTTATCAGCGCGCGCTGGCCAAAGGCGTCAGCGTCGCGCCGGGCACCATGTTCTCCGCCGATGAGCGTTTCAGTCACTGCATCCGCATCAATACGTCGTTCGAATGGGGACCGCACACCGCGCGCGCCATCTCGGTACTGGCGGCGCTGGTGGCGGAAGAGATTAACGGGTAAAAGTCACGTTTCAGACATCCTGCTCGCGCAACGTTTTGCCGACGTTGCCGCCCGGATGCACTTTCAGCAGGCGCTGCTGATCGAAGCCGTTGCGCAGCATAATGTTGCCGCACAGTGCATCGAACACCGCCAGCACCAGCACGATGGAGGTGGTGGCCAGCATATTCAGCGGGTCGATTTCCCGCCGGATATGCGTTTTCAGCACCAGCGTGGCGGCGCGGGCAATCGCCGAATCCAGATTCTCCGTGACACTGATGATCGCCACCCCTTTGGCTTTCAGCGTCGGTAACAGGCGCGTCAGCTCTTCGGAGTTGCCGCCGCGGGAAATCAAAATCATCAGATCGTTGCTGCGCATAAAACCCAAATCGCCGTGCGCGGCATCGGTGGCGCTGAGATACACCGCAGGCTGTTCAACGCACGCCAGCATATGCGCGATTTTCCGCGCCGCAATCCCCGACGTGCCCACGCCGGTGACCGCAATTTTGCCCTTACAGCCGGTCACCAGCGTCAGCAGTTGCTGCCAGATATCGGCATCAAGATGGTGCTGCAATGCCAGCAATTCCTGACTGTAGGTTTGCCAGCCCTGACACGCGAGGGCAAATTCTTCCTCTGCATTCATTCGGTTTCCCCCTGCATCAGGCGGCGGTATTTCATGCTGTCGTTGTACATCTCATGGAATACGCTGTATTTGCGATCGTAATACTCTTTGATTTTGTTGGTCTGCGGCGTGACGGTTTTGCCGATACGGCTCATCGCCGCCATGGCTTCCGGCAATGAGTCATACGCGCCCGCCGCGACGGTGCCCATCATGGCGCTGCCGAGTAACATCGCTTCGCTTTCTTCCGGCAATAACATCGCGCAGCCGGTCGCGTTGGAATGCTCCTGCACAAACACCGGGTTCTTGGTGCCGCCGCCGCTGGCCATCATGGTATCGATGCGGTAACCGCTCTGGTTCATGGTCTCGATAATGTGACGGGTGCCGAGCGCCAGCGCCTGAATGGTCGCCAGATAATGCAGCGCCATGTCTTCCGGCGTGCGTGACAGTTTCAGCCCGGTCAGCGTACCGGTCAGCGTCGGATTGGCGCGCGGTGAACGGTTGCCGTGGAAGTAGGGCAGCATATGAATGTCTTTGGTCAGGAAGGCGATATTCTCCGGTTCGCCGGCCATTTTGCGCAGGATGCCGTTCAGCACTTCATAAATCGTTTTGCCGCTGTCTTTGCCCTGTTTCAGCAAATCCTGATAACACGGGTGTGACTGGATCACGTGGTCAATCAGTGCGCCTGTCGTGGATTGCCCGCCTTCGTTCAGCCAGTAATCCGGCAGGATCGCCGAGTAATACGGTCCCCAGATGCCGCCGATATAACGCGCGCTGCGCGACATCGCCATGTGCGCCGTGGAGGTGCCGCCAATCAGCGCGATGCGGTTGTCGAAATCGGCGGATTCACCGGAAGCGCCGCTGGCCCCGAGAATGCCGAGGCTGCCTGCGTGGGCGTCAATAATCGACACGCTGACCGCCGTGCCCGCCATCAGCCCCATTTCCGCCGCGGCGCGCTGAGTCAGGCCGTGGCCGAGCGGTTCGCCCATGGTTTTCACTTCGCTGCCGATTTTCGCCGCGTTGTTTTCCAGCAAATCTTCCAGCCCGATCTGGCGGAAATAGCTCGGGTCCCAGCGGTCTTCGTGACCGATGTAGGTCCATTTGCAGACGGTGGAACAGAGTGACCGGGTGGTGTCCTGCGTGGCGCGCCAGGTCAGGAAGTCCGGCAGGTCAAACAGATGCCCGACGTTGTTCCAGGTGGTCGGCATATGCTGTTTCAGCCACAGCAATTTTGGCGTCTGCATTTCCGGCGAAATAATCCCGCCAACAAACTCCAGCACGCGGTGACCGGTGGCGTTGATGCGCTCGGCCTGCGTGATGGCGCGGTGATCCATCCACACAATGATGTTCTGCTCGCTGCGTCCGGACGGGCTGACAGTCAGCGGTTTGCCTTCTTTATCCAGCACCACCAGCGAACAGGTGGCATCAAAGCCGATGCCTTTGACCTGAATCGGGTTGATGTCAGCCTGATTGACCGCGTCTTTTACCGCGTTACAGACCGACTGCCAGATCTCATCGGAAGATTGCTCAACGAAATCGGCTTTCGGGCGGTACAGCGTGATCTCACGGCTGGCCTGACCGACCATGCGGCCGGTCATGTCGAATACGCCCGCACGGGCGCTGCCGGTTCCTACGTCAACTCCAACAAAATAACTCGCCATGTTCTTTCCCTTCGGTAAAAAGCTTTCGCTTAAGATTTTCTGTTTTGCAGAGCGATAAACAGGATCAGGACGCCGCCCCACAGGGCCATTGTCAGGTAGCTGCTGACGCCCATCAGGTTCAGGCCGCTTTCCAGCATTTGCAGCACGATCAGCGCCAGTACCAGCCCGATGACCCGGCCAAATCCGCCGTCGGGGTTAATCCCGCCGAGTACGGAGGCCAGAATGGTCACCAGCAAATACGAATCGCCATAGCCTGCTTTTGCCGAGTTAAATTTGGACATCATCAGCAGTGCCGCGCCCCAGCCGAGGAGGGCGGAAAGCACGTACACCGCAATGGTCACTTTGTGAGTGTTGACGCCGCTGAACCGTGTGGCCTGTTCGTTGGACCCCATCAGATACAGACTGCGGCCGAGGGTGGTGTGTTCGAGTAACACCCACAACAGCAGTGCCACCAGCAGGAACAGCAACAGGGCGACGGGGATGCCCAGCAGGCTGCCGTTGCTGAGATACTGGATTGCCGCCGGAAAGCCGGAGATCACCGCGCCGTTGGTCAGCAGAATATTCAGTCCGGCAATCAGCGTCATGGTGCCGAGCGTTGCCAGAATCGGCGAGACACCGATATACGCAATCAGCGCGCCATTGAGCACGCCAATCGCCACCGCCACCGCCAGACCGGCGAGCATCGCCAGCACGAAATATTGCGGCTGACCCGGATGCGCCACCAGAATGGCGGCCATCGCCAGCGAACAGGCGTTAGCACCGGCAATCACAGAAAGGTTGATGCCGCCGGTGAGCATGGTGATGCCCATCCCCAGCGCCAGCATGCCCAGCACCGGCAACTGCGAGGAGATCGACTGGAAATTGCCGACGCTGTAAAAACTGCCGCCCAGCGTGAACGAGAACAACACGGCCACGGCGACGATGATCAGCAACTGCAAACGGATGATGCGGTCGCCGGGGAAGAATCGGGTTAAGGTCGTCATGTCACATCCCCTTTGCCAGTTTGCGTTTTTCATTCCACGCGGTGCTGCTGATGCTGACCAGAATGATCACGCCGCTGAAAACCTGATGCCAGTAAGACGAAATACTCAGCAGGGTCAGGCCGTTTTGCAGGAAGGCCAGCAACATGACACCGAGAAGGGTGCCGGTCAGCGAGCCGCGCCCGCCGGTCATGCTGGTGCCGCCTAATACCACCGCCGCCAGTACTGTCAGTTCATAACCCAGCAAAGAGTTCGGGGCGACTGACTGGGTAATTTGCGCCTGTACCACGGCGGCAATGCCCGCCAGTAATCCCATAAATCCGTAGACGTAAAAATGCAGCCGCAAGATGTTCAGGCCGAGGCGCGATGCGGCGTCACGGTTGCTGCCCATGGCATAAATCTGACGCCCCACGCGGGTGCGGTTCATCAGTACGCCGGTGGCGATAATCACCCCCAGCAGGCTGAGCAGCGGCAGTGTCAGGCCATAGTCGTACCCGTCGGCGGCCGTAAAGGAGAACCAGTTAATGCCGTTCATAAACCAGTCGGGGAAACCGTACAGCCAGGTGCCGTTGGTCAGATACACCAGCAACCCGTAGAACAGGTTCAGCGTGGCGATGGTGATAATGATCGCCGGAACGCGCAGCCAGTACACCAGAAACCCGTTGACCAGCCCGAGCAGCAAGCCGGTGCCCATCGAGAGGGCAAACGCCAGCGGAAAGCTGCCGCCATGATGAATGATGTAGCTCGCCATCACGTACTGGCCGATGGAAGTGACGGCCGGGAAGGAAATGTCGATGCCACCGGCAATCAGCACCACAAACAGTCCGCAGGCCAGAATGCCGAGAATGGCATAACTGGTGGCGACGTCCGTCAGGTTGCCGAGCGTCATAAATTCACGGGTACTGAGACTCAGGCCGATGACCAGCAGCAGTACCAGCAATCCCAGCCAGAATTCATGCCGGGAGAACAGTTTCGAGAGAGAAGTGTTAGCCATTGATCGCCTCCGCAATCTGCGCTTCGCTGCTCTGGTGCGGCGCGAATTCCGCCACCAGCTGGCCTTTGCGCATCACCAGCACGCGGTGACTGTTGTAATATGCTTCAGGAATTTCATCGCAAATCATCAGCACCGCCATGCCGGACTCCGCCAGATCGCGGGCGATGCGATAAATTCCTTCTTTGTTGGCGATATCCACGCCGACGGTCGGCGAATCGAGGATCAGGATATGCGGCTGCGTCGCCACCCATTTGGCGATGGCGATACGCTGCGCATTCCCGCCGGAAAGCGTCTTCACCGGTAAACCACTGTCCGAGACTTTGATGTTCAAATCGCGGATCAGGTCTTTTACCACTGACGCGGCCTTGCGGTGATCCATCAGCCCGGTGCCGGTATGCAGCTTGTCGAAAATCGACACCAGCGTGTTGTCGTAAATGGATTGCTCCATGATCAGCCCCTGCGTCAGCCGGTCTTCCGACACATAAGCGATACCGTGGCGGATAGCGTCGCGGTTGCTGTGAAATTTCACCGCCTTGCCGTTGACGCGGATTTCGCCGCTATCCGGCTGGCTCATGCCGAACAGGCTCAGACAGAGTTCGGTGCGCCCCGAACCGAGCAGGCCGATAACCGAGGTGATTTCGCCCTGACGCAACGACAGCGAAATATCCTGATACTGGCCTTTGCGGCTCAGATGGCTGACTTCCAGCAGCGGCGTCACGTCGGCGGGCGCGCGGTGCGGCAGATGACTGTAGGTAAAACGCTGTCCGGTCATCAGGAACGCCAGCTCATTGCTGTCGAGTTCACTGGCCGGATAGGTGCCGACCAGTTTGCCGTCGCGCATCACACTGATCCGGTCGGCGACTTCCATCACTTCATCCAGACGGTGACTGACAAACACCACGCAGATACCGGCGGCTTTCAGCTCATTCACCACCCGCAGCAGGCCGTTGACCTCGGTGCGGGTCAGGGACGCCGTCGGTTCATCCATGATCACCAGACTGGCGTCAGCGGCGATGGCACGGCATATTGCCACTAACTGGCGGTCGGCGATCGACAGCTTTTCGACTTTACGATCCGGATCCAGAGAAACTCCGACCCGTTGCATCGCCGCCACAGCTTTTTTGCGCATTGCCTCGCGATGTACCCAAAAATCACCCCCCGGTAAATAACGGTGAATGGCAATATTTTCGGCGACCGATAAATTGGGGAATAAAGACAAGTCCTGATAAATCACCTGAATGCCGTAATAAGAAGAAAGTTGCGGCGTCAGGGTATGAAAGAGTTTTCCGTCCAGCGTAATGGCCGCGCCTTTTTCCGGCTGATAAACCCCGGAAATGACTTTAATAATGGTGCTCTTGCCGCAGCCGTTCTGACCCGCAAGACAATGCACTTCGCCTTTATTCAGCGTCAGGCTGACATTATCCAGCGCTAATACGCCGGGGAATTTTTTACTGATTTTTTCGAGGCTGATAAAAGCCTCGGCAGGGGCAGGGGACGTGCGCGAACTGGACGACGGAGTGAGAGTGTTCATCACATTATCCTTACAACATACCCTTCATACTTCACGCTGTGGATGCGTTGGCTGCACTCGCTCACCCGAATCACTTACTTATGTAAGCTGATCGGGATTCACTCATTTGCCGCCTTCCCACAACCCGAATTATTTAGGGTATAAGTTTTCAATGTCTGATTAGAAATTCAGATACGGCACAGCAAACATCGCCGTATCTGTTTCTATTTGCCTGGTGTGGCGCTGGAGATGAATTTATCTCCGGTAAATTGAATAATTAAAAAACGAAATCAGAAGCCGAGTGATTTCGCATTCTCTGGTGTGACTTCCAGAATCTTATTAAAACGAATCACGTGTTTATCCATATCCACATCAGCTTTGCCTAAACCTTCAATGCTCAGGTCTTTGGTAACTTCTTTACCCTGCAACAGCTGGTCGGCGACGGTGACTAAAGCGTAACCGGCATCTTTCGGATCCCACAGCAGCACTTTCTTCACATCACCGCGCATCAGGTATGGCGCAGCCTGAGCAGGCATGGCGATACCCACAACGGCGATTTTGTTTTTCGCCCGTTTCTGCTGAACGGCCTGACCGGCACCGATCGGGCCGAGGGAACCGAAACCGATAATCCCTTTCAGGTCTGGATAGGTTTTCATCAGATCCAGCGTGGTGGAGTAAGACTTATCGATGTTTTCTGCCACCGGCAGGCGTGAAGTGACTTCATGCATATCCGGGTATTTTTCTTTCTGATATTTAATCGCGGCATCTGCCCAGGCGTTATGCAACGGCACGGTCAGGGAACCGACATAAATAGCGTAACCGCCTTTGCCGCCCATATCTTTTGCCAGCTCATCCATATTCGCTTGCGCATATTTCTGGCTGTCGATGGTTTCGATATCCCACTGACCAATCTGCTGATCCGGCGATTCATGGGTTAATACCACGATGCCCTGATCGCGGGCTTTTTTCAGCACCGGCTCCAGCACTTTGGCATCGTTCGGCACCACGATAATGGCATCGACTTTTTTGGCGATGAGATCTTCAATCACTTTGACCTGCTGCGCCGGGTCCGGCGTCGACGCGCCGACCTGATAGGCATTCACATCCAGTTTTTGCGCGGCTTCTTTTACGCCGACTTCCATGCGGGTGAACCAGGGAATGCCGGTGACTTTGGCGACGACGGCGATGTCGTAAGGCTTGGCGGCGAATGTCGGTGTCGTGAATAACATGCATGCTGAAACCACACATGCGTTAACTAATGCGAGGTTAAATTTCATGTCTGTACCTTTCTTATGATGTTCTGTTCTGGTGTAGGGGAACGGGCAGTGGTGATGTAATCCACATTCAGAGATTAACTGAAGGGGAAAGCGGTTTTCGCGCAGACGTGAATGGAATGTGATCAAAGTCCTTTATTGTTAATATATGTATTCTTTAATGTTAAATATAAGTTAATTAAAATCTAAAGGCAGTGGCCGGGAAGAAAGTTGGGGTGCGTTACCGATAACAAATTAACCATTTTGGATCATTGTATTAACAATAAATGAACATCACCGGCGTGAATGCGCCCTTTTTCAGAAAGCAAAGCGACCTGCTGCGTTTTATTTGCGCAGAGTGTGAGGGCAGTCACGCAGATCCGATGCGCGATAAAAGTGCGTGCGCAGCACCGCAAAGGTGCAGTCGTTCTTAAGGGGGCATGGCGGATACGCGCCGGATCACAGTCCTGCACAATAAATCCCGCCGAAATGAAAATAACTCCCTGCATACTCATTCTTTACCCCTCGTTGCTGTGAAAGGGGATTTTTTCTTTTATTCATTTTTTATGCAATTAAAGTGAATAACAGCCGGTTTTAAGTGGTTGTTTTTTCTGGATGTGACTTTTTTTATTCACTTTTTTCCTTTGCTGGCATGAAGACTGCACTCTATGATGTGACTGAGTGAGATTATTTATTAACTTTTAAATAACAAACTAATAACGAGCATTCCTGCCGGTATGGGGGGCGGACGCCTGCACCCTGAATTCAGCCAGTCACTGGCCTTACATTGAAGAGGTTTATATGGAACACCAACAGCAACCGCAAAACGTCAGCCGCCAGAACTTCGATGACTGGATGGTGCCGGTGTATGCCCCGGCGGCGTTCATTCCCGTGCGTGGCGACGGATCCTGGCTGTGGGATCAGGCTGGCAAAGATTATGTCGATTTTGCGGGCGGCATCGCTGTCAATGCGCTCGGCCACGCGCATCCGGAAATTCGTAAAACCCTGCATGAGCAGGCGGATAAAGTCTGGCATCTGGGTAACGGCTACACCAACGAACCGGTGCTGCGTCTGGCGAAACAGCTGATTGATGCCACCTTTGCGGACAAAGTCTTTTTCTGTAACTCCGGCGCAGAAGCCAACGAAGCGGCGCTGAAACTGGCGCGTCTGGCTGGCAATAAAGCGGGCGGCGAAAAGAATGAAATCATCGCCTTCAAAAATGCCTTCCACGGACGCACCTTATTTACCGTCACCGCAGGCGGTCAGCCGAAATATTCTGAAGATTTTGCGCCGCTGCCTCCGGCCATCACCCATCTGCCGTTTAACGATCTGGCGGCGGTGGCCGGACAGATTTCCTCCCACACCTGCGCAGTGATTGTCGAGCCAATTCAGGGCGAAGGCGGCGTGGTGCCTGCGGACAGTGAATTCCTGCAAGGTCTGCGCGAACTCTGCGACAAACATCAGGCCGTGCTGATTTTCGATGAAGTGCAGACCGGCGTTGGCCGCACCGGTGAGCTGTATGCCTATCAGCATTACGGCGTGGTGCCGGATATTCTGACCAGCGCCAAGGCGCTCGGCGGCGGTTTCCCGATCGGCGCAATGCTGACCACGGATCGCCTGGCGGCGTTATTCCAGCCGGGCACACACGGTACCACTTACGGCGGTAACCCGCTGGCGACGGCGGTGGCGGGTAAAGTGTTTGAACTGATCAATACGCCGGATGTGCTGTCGGGTGTCAGTAAACGCCACGAATGGTTTATCGCCGGGCTTAAGCGTATCAACGACCGCTATCAGGTGTTCAGCGAAGTCCGTGGTCAGGGGCTGCTGCTCGGTGCGGTGATGAGTGAACGTTATAAAGATCAGGCCAAACAACTGAACACGCTGGCGGCAGAAGAAGGGTTAATTGCGCTGATTGCCGGACCCAACGTGCTGCGTTTTGCGCCATCACTGATTATTCCCGGTGCGGATGTGGAAGAAGGGCTGAACCGCCTGGAACGTGCCGTGGCGCGCCTGTGCGTATGATTCATTGGGTTAAATGAGGTAGAGCATCATGATGTTGATTCGACCTGTGCGGCCCGGCGATCTCGCCGATATCCTGCAGTTGTCAGGCAAAACCGGCATCGGTTTAACGTCTTTGCCCAAGGATGAAGCGCATTTACGCGGGCGTATTGAACGCTCTGTGGCGACCTGGGAAGGTCGTCTGGATAAAGGCGAGCAGGGTTATCTGTTCGTGCTCGAAGACACGGAACAGCAGAAAGTGGTGGGCGTCAGCGCCATTGAAGTCGCCGTCGGGCTGAGCGAACCCTGGTACAACTTCCGCCTCGGTACGCTGGTTCATGCCTCTAAAAGCCTGAATATCTATAAGCCGGTGCCGACGCTGTTTCTCAGTAACGATCACACCGGTTACACCGAACTTTGCACGCTGTTTCTCGATCCGGATTGCCGCCACGGCAAAAACGGCCAGTTGCTGTCGAAAGTCCGCTTCCTGTTTCTGGCGGCGTTCCGCGAGTATTTTTCGCGCAAGGTGATTGCCGAGATGCGCGGCATGTCAGACGACAGCGGCCATTCACCGTTCTGGGATAGCGTCGGGCGGCATTTTTTCGGTATGGAATTCGCCGAAGCCGACCGCCTGACCGGCATGGGACAGAAATCCTTTATCGCCGAACTGATGCCCAAACACCCTTTATATACCGAACTGCTGAGTCATGAAGCGCGCGAAGTGATCGGCGAAGTCCATCCGCAAACCGCCCCGGCGCGGGCCGTGCTTGAAGGGGAAGGGCTGCGCTACGAAGGTTATGTGGATATTTTCGATGCCGGCCCGACGCTTGAAGGGGAAATCGATCAGTTACGTGCGGTAAAAGAGAGCCGTCTGCTGCCGGTGCGGCTGGCAGAACACCGCAGAGACCGCGACGAGCCGCTGTATCTGGTCGCCAACGAGCAATATCAGAACTTCCGTGCCCTGCTGATACCCGGCTGCGAAACGCCGGAAAACCTCACCCTTAACGCCGAAGAAGCTGAATTGCTCGGCGTGGGCGAGGGCGATGCTTTACGCGCCGTGGCACTTTTTCCCTGCAGCACGATCACGCCTGCCACCCAAATTCTTAAAAAGGAAAGTCTCGCATGATGCAACCTGCACTTTTTATTCAGGGCCAGTGGCGCAGCGGACAAGGCGCGCAGCTGAACAAAACCAATCCGGCGGATAACACCTTGTTATGGTCGGCGCTGAGCGCCAGTGCGGAGGATGTCGATGCCGCCTGTACCGCCGCACGCACGGCATTTCCGGCATGGGCGCGTAAAACCGTGGCCGAACGCGCAGAGGTGATTCAGCGTTTCGCGGATCTGCTGACGGAACACAAAACCCGGCTGGCGGAAATCATCAGTCAGGAAACCAGCAAACCGCGCTGGGAAACGCTGACCGAAATTCAGGCCATGATCGGCAAGGTGGCGATTTCACTTGAGGCAAATCAGCAACGTACCGGTGAGAAACACACGGCAATGCCGGACGGTGAAGCGGTGCTGCGCCACCGGCCACACGGCGTGCTGGCAGTATTCGGCCCGTATAACTTCCCTGGTCATCTGCCGAACGGCCATATTGTTCCGGCCCTGCTGGCGGGGAATACGCTGGTGTTCAAACCGAGCGAACTGACGCCGAAAACCGCCGAAGAAACGGTGAAGTTATGGCAACAGGCCGGCCTGCCGGACGGCGTACTGAATCTGGTACAGGGCGGACGCAGCACCGGCGAGGCACTGGCGGCCTGCGCCAATATCGACGGCCTGCTGTTTACCGGCAGCGCGGGCACCGGCTATCAGTTGCATCGTCAGCTGGCGGGGCAGCCGGAAAAAATTCTGGCGCTGGAAATGGGCGGCAACAATGCGCTGATCGTCGAGCCGGTGAAAGATATTGATGCGGCAGTCAATCTGACCCTTCAGTCGGCGTTCATTTCTGCCGGTCAGCGTTGTACCTGCGCACGCCGTTTGCTGGTGAAAGAGGGCGCGGCAGGCGATGCGTTTATCGCCCGTCTGCTGGATGTGACCATGCAACTGCGTATTGGTGGCTGGAACGACGAGCCGCAGCCGTTTATGGGCGGTGTGATTTCTGATGCGGCAGCACGCAACATGCTGAAAGCGCAGGATGAGTTGCTGGCGCTGGGCGGCAAGCCGTTGCTGTTGCTGACCCGTCCGGATCCGCTCAATACCGTGCTGACGCCGGGCATTATCGATCTGACCGGCGTGGCGGGCATTCCTGATGAAGAATACTTCGGTCCGTTGCTGAGCATTTACCGTTACAGCGATTTTGATGAGGCCATCGCGCTGGCCAATCAGACACGCTTCGGGCTGGCGACCGGGCTGATCTCCGCTGAGCGGGATCAGTTTGAGCAGCTATTATTGGAAGCAAGGGCAGGCATTGTTAACTGGAACAAACCGCTGACCGGCGCATCAAGCAACGCGCCTTTCGGTGGCATCGGCGCTTCAGGCAATCATCGCCCGAGTGCGTATTACGCGGCGGATTATTGCGCCTGGCCGATGGCCTCGCTGGAAACAGACAAGCTGGAACTCCCTGCGACGTTGTCGCCTGGTATTGATTTAAGTGCAACCTGAGGAGACAGGCATGTCCGGATGTGAAGCAAATTTCGACGGATTAGTCGGGCCGACCCATCATTACGCGGGGCTGTCGTTCGGTAACGAAGCCTCGACAAAAAACCAGAACGCGGTGGCAAACCCGCGTCTGGCGGCAAAGCAGGGCTTACTGAAAATGAAAGCGCTGGCCGATCTTGGTTTTGCGCAGGGGATTTTGCCGCCGCACGAGCGCCCGCATATGAGCACGTTACGCAAGATGGGCTTTGGCGGCAGCGACCGCGAAGTGTTGCTCAAGGCGCAGGCCTATTCGCCGCGTCTGCTGTCATCGCTGAGTTCGGCATCCTCCATGTGGGTCGCCAATGCTGCCACGGTTTCGCCATCGGCAGACAGCGCGGACGGGCGCGTGCATTTCACCGTCGCCAACCTGAACAATAAATTTCACCGCGCCATTGAGGCGGAAACCACGTCCGCGATTTTGCGTGCCACGTTCCATGCTGATAAGTATTTTGCCCATCATGATGCGCTGCCGCAGGTGGCGGCGCTGGGCGATGAAGGGGCGGCTAATCACAACCGGTTGTGCGGTGCCTACGATAAACCCGGCGTGCAGGTATTTGTTTACGGACGTGACGGGCTGGTCACCGGTGAAAACGAGCCGGTGCGTTATCCGGCGCGTCAGACACGTTTAGCCAGCGACGCCGTGGCGCGTCTGCATCAGCTTGATGAAAAGCGCACGGTGTTTATTCAGCAGAATCCGCAGGCCATCGACAGCGGTGTTTTTCACAACGACGTGATTTCGGTCAGCAACGGCAACGTGCTGTTCCACCATGAACAGGCGTTTGTGAATTCAGATAAAGCGCTGGCGGAAATCCGCAAAAAAATGGCGGCACTTGAGCTGGATTTCTTACCCATAGAAGTGCCGCAATCGAAAGTATCGCTCGACGATGCGGTGGCGACGTATCTGTTTAACAGCCAGTTGCTGAGTAAAACGGATGGCAAAATGATGCTGGTGGTGCCGGAAGAATCGCGGCAGCACAGCGGTGTCTGGGCGTATCTGTCGGCGCTGAAAGACAGCGGCGGACCGGTCGATCAGATTGAAGTGTTTGATCTGCGCGAAAGTATGCGTAACGGCGGCGGCCCGGCCTGTCTGCGTCTGCGGGTGGCGCTCAACCGCAACGAACTGAATGCGGTGAACGTCGCCTCGCTGATGAGTGACAGTCAGTTCGCACGGCTCAACACCTGGGTGGACACGCATTACCGTGACCGGATGCAGGCCAAAGATCTGGCGGATCCGCAACTGCTGACCGAAGTGCGCACGGCGTTAGATGAGCTGACCAATATTCTCGGGCTGGGTGCGATTTATCCCTTCCAGCGCTGAGCCATCACAGGAGTGAGTGTATGTTTGATTTACTGGCGACGACGCTTTCCGGCGACGCGGTGACAGAACCCGCCGGACAAACCGAAACGCTGGACTGGCAATGGCGCGGCGAAGGTATCCTCGAACTGTCACCGCGTCAGCCGTGTGAGGTGGCGGTGGTGATTTCCGCCGGTATCCACGGTAATGAAACCGCGCCGATAGAATTGCTGAATCAGCTGGTCAGTGAATTGCTTGCAGGCGAACGACCGTTACGCGTCCGGCTGCTGGTGTTGCTGGGTAATCCGCCATCGATGCGCATCAATAAGCGATTTGCCGATGCGGACATGAACCGCATGTTTGGCGGACGTCATGCGCGTTATATGCCAAACGATGAAACCCGCCGGGCGCAGGAACTCGAGCAGGTGATGGCGCTGTTTTACCGCAGTGCGACGGCTGCGGGCACCACGCAGCGGTTCCATTACGATTTGCACACGGCGATCCGCGGATCGAAACATGTGCGTTTTGGTTTATTGCCGCTACAGTCGCGCCCGAAAAGCGACGCGATGCTGGCGTGGCTCGGGGCCGCCGGGCTGGATGCGCTGGTGCATCACCGTTCGCCGGGTGGCACTTTTACGCATTTCAGCAGCGATGTTTTTCAGGCTGACAGTTGCACACTCGAACTGGGCAAGGCGCTGCCGTTTGGCAGCAACGATCACACGCAGTTCACCGGTATCCGCCGCGCGCTGGAAACGCTGGTCAGCGGCGAACCGTTGCCCGTGCGTGAAGCCACTGCGCCGCTGATGCATTACCGCGTGGTGCAGGATGTGATCCGCTCAGAAGACGATTTCCGGCTCTTTATCCCGGCGGATGCACTGAATTTTACGGCGTTCACCCAGGGTTTTGTGATCGCGCAGGAAAGCGGCAAAACTTACCGGGTGGAAGCGGAGGAAGAAGTGGTGTTGTTCCCGAATCCAAATGTGGCTTTGGGATTAAGGGCAGGGCTGATGCTGGTGAAGATGTGATTTTTTGCGAGATGTCTTCCTGAATTGCTCATACAGTATTGCAAGGAAACCTTCATGTGAGTATTTTATGTTCATTGAATTTGGCATGGCGTTGAATTCATTACATGTTTTCGTTACGGGAAAACGCAATAAAGCAGCCTCAGGGAGGAACATATGAACTCAATTCAAGATGAATATGATTGGTTCTAAACGACACTAATCTCAATAAGGCGGGTTACCCCGCCTTTTTCATGGATGAAAATCATGGAATTTGATGCGTTAAAAATGCAGCTACTCAGTAATGCGATTTTGCTTCTCGGCGTTTTTGTCGCCATAGGCACCATTTTTTATAACGTCCGTATTGCCAAAAAAACTCAGACCGCTATTTTTTTGTTTGAAAGCCGAATGGATAGCCGTTACATACAGTCATTGAAAGTGCTGAAAAAGGTACACAGGTCAGGTAAGTCCTTCCGCTCATTTGTATTTCCCGCAGAGTCCTCTCCATTGACTGAAGAGGAAATTCGGGAATGCAGTAAGTTTCAATATATTCTTAATTTTTATGAGCGAGTTGCAGTGACTATTCAGAGCGGAATTTATGATGAAGATATGATTAAACGCATTTCCTATTCGACCGTGATCGACACCTGGAATATTGCTGAGCCTTTCATTAAAGCTTTGCGGGAAGAACTGAAATCGGTAAATACTTATCAGGAATTTGAATGGCTGGCCGGGCGATGGCGAAATCAGCCACTGAATGCTAAAAGAGGTCGTTTTATCCACTGAGCACATGCGTTGCACCAAAAGAAAAGGGCCCTGATTTTCATCAGGACCCTTTTCTTTAATATGGCGGTGAGGGAGGGGTTCGAACCCTCGATACGATTTCTCGTATACACACTTTCCAGGCGTGCTCCTTCAGCCACTCAGACACCTCACCGTGTTCGTTACAGCGCGAGCGTTGCAACGGGGCGCTACTATAGGGAGACAGCCGAAAAGGGTCAAGCAGAATTTCGGCGTTTTGCATCAGACGCTCAGAGTCTGTGCAGCCCTGCCGGATTGATCTCCAATCTGTGAAACACCTCAATAGTCGTTGTTACTGAGTGCCATTATCTCAGGCTGTTGGCAATGAGAGAAAGGTTTCATCCCCCGCCTGTTTTTTATACTCAATCCGCGTTCCTTCCTCACAATAATTTTCAATCAGGATACAGCGGAAATGACTTCATCACCTGCCTTTGAAAACCCGTCTGAAATGTCGAAAGTCGTCTTTGGTATGCCCGTCAAACTTTTCTGGGCTAGATCGCCATTGCTATTTTTATGACCGGCGATGGCGTCGAACTGGCTTTTTTATCGAAATACATCATTGATATCGGCTTTAACGTTTCGCAAAGCGCGATGGTCTTCACCGTCTTCACCGTCTATGCCGTCACTGCTGCGATTGCCAGCTGGTTGTCCGGCGGCATCAGTGAGATTTATGGCCCGCGTAAAATTATGGCGCTGGGCGTTGTCTGGTGGGTCGTTTTCCACGTGCTGTTTTTTCACTTCGGACTCGCTGCCAAAAATTATCCGTTAATTCTGGTGTTCTACGCGCTGCGCGGTTTTGCCTATCCGCTGTTCTTCTACGCGTTCTATGTGCTGGTCGTACAAAGAACACCTTCACACAGGCTGGCGTCGGCGACCGGGTGGATCTGGTCGATGTTCACTATCGGTTACGGCATTATCGCTTCGTTTCTGCCGAGCATTGCTGTTGTGACTGGCGCATCGGCAGGGATCGGACTGGCGATCACCGAACTGATGATCCAGCTCGGCGCCACCGTCGTGATGGTGGATAAGGATCCACAGGTTGCCGTGCAGGCCGGGGAACTCACCGGTGACGGGTTCGGTATCGCGGCTGATTTGTCGGACATTGCCGCCATTCCCGCGCTGATTGAGCAGGTTATCGGCCGTTACGGCAGGATTGATATTCTGGTGAACAACGCCGGGATCGGCATTCTCGAAGCGGCCTCTCAGGTGAAAAAAGAGAGCTGGGATGCCACGTTGTTAGTGAATCTGACCGCACCCTATTTTCTCTCGCAGGCTGCCGGAAAGTACATGATTGCTCAGAAATACGGGCGCATTGTGAATATCGCTTCGCAGGCGAGTGTGATTGCGCTGGAGAATCATGCGGCGTATTGCACCAGCAAGGCCGGTCTGGTGATCGCGTCAAAAGTACTGGCGGCGGAGTGGGGGCAATTTGGCATAACGGTTAATACGATTTCACCGACGGTAGTAGAAACGGAATTAGGTAAACGCTACTGGCAGGGGGAAAGAGCGACGGCCATGACGGCAAAAATTCCCGCAGGTCGATTTGCGATGCCGGATGAAATTGCCGGTGCGGTAGCCTATCTGGTCAGTGAAAAGGCCGGGATGATCACCGGCGAAAATCTTATCGTTGATGGCGGCTATACGATTATTTGAGTTGCTTGTGCGGCTTGTACGAAAGCAAAAAAAAGGTCCTGATTTTCATCAGGACCTTTTTTCTATAATGTGGTGGAGAGAGAGGGGTTCGAACCCTCGATACGATTGCTCATATACACACTTTCCAGGCGTGCTCCTTCAGCCACTCAGACACCTCTCCAGCTGTCAGCCACACCGCAGTGCTGCTGACCGGCGCTAATGTAGGGAAAACTGAGGTCAGCGTCAACCCTCTTTTGCAGGATCTTTACCGATTAGACAAACTTAGAACAATCTGATGATTTACAGAGCAAAAAATGCGTGAAGGATGAACAGCGGTTATGCGGTCACGTTGCGTGATTAATCTCGCTTATCATCGTGAATAAATAATTAGCATAACTGCATAAAAGCACAATTTACCGGCAAACGCTTTTTGTGACGGCAAAATAGCAAGATATGTTGTGGCGATCGCTGGTGGTAGCGGTATAACAATGCACTCTAAAAAAATGCTTCGTATAAGAACTGCACAAGTCACCATTTGAAGCAGAGTTTATCTATCAGATAAGGACAGGGGTCTTTCTTGAGTCAGTCAAATAACACCACATCGCAGCACCGGACGGCGATACCTGCCGGCGCGGGCACGTTATTCTTCGTTCAGACATTCGCGACGCTCGGCTTTGCGGTGCTGTATTCCACGCTGGTCCTGTACGCGACCAAAAAACTCGGCTTCAGCGAAGATAACGCCAACGCCATCATGGGCGTGTTCGGCGCGTTCAACTACGGGCTGCACATGTTCGGCGGCTACCTCGGCGGGCGTTATCTCAGTAACCGGAATCTGTTTGTGCTGGGCATGGTGTTGCAGGTCTTTGGCTGCGCACTGATTGCGCTGGAGGGCGTGACCGGGTTGTACTGGGGGCTGGCAATGTTCCTGACCGGCAGCGGGCTGAATGTCACCTGCCTGAATATGATGCTGACGCAGCGATTCGCACCGGACGATGACCGCCGTGAATCCGCGTTTCTGTGGAATTACGCCGGGATGAACCTCGGCTTCTTTATCGGTTTTGCGGTGGCAGGGTATTTCCAACTGAGCGAAAACTACCGTGCGCTGTTCCTGTTCGCCACGCTGGGGAATGTGGCGGCGATTGTCGTGACGATCTCCCGCTGGTCTATTCTGGCTGATATCAGTACGCCGCTGAAAGACGTCAGCCGCAGTCAGTGGTTGCGCAGACTGGCGGTCGGTATTGCCATTCTGATCGTGCTGGTGCCGGTGATCCGTATGTTGCTGACCCACGCAGAATTCAGCAGTTACTTTGTCGTCGCGCTGGGCATTGTGATTTTCGCCTTGATGACGCTGGTCACTTTCCGCCATCGTGATGCGGATGAACGCCGCCGGATGAAGGCGTATCTGCTGCTGGCGCTCGGTTCGCTGGTGTTCTGGACGTTGTATCAGCTGGCACCAATGGGGCTGATGTTGTTCTCTGAACATAATATCGATCTGAACGTTTACGGTATCCGCGTGGCACCGCAGTGGATCCAGAACATCAATACTGTTGTGATCGTCATTGGCGGCCCGCTGATGGCGCTGTGGTTCAATCGCCTGCGCCAGCGCGGCTGGAACATCGATATTCCGGCGCAGTTTTCGGCATCCCTGTTCTGTATGGGGCTGGGCATGCTGGTACTGCCTTTCGGCATCCATCTGGCGGGCGGCGACGGTCTGGTGGCGTTCAAATGGATTGCCATCAGCTATCTGCTGCAAAGTATCGGTGAGTTACTGATTTCGCCGATCGGCTACGCCATGATTGGCAAACTGGCTCCGGCGCGTTATCAGGGCGTGATGATGGGTTGCTGGATGATGGTTACAGGCGTGGCCTCGGTACTGGCGAGTTACATTTCCGGGCTGATGCCACAAAACGCGGGCAGCACGCCGGTGCTGACCAATCCGGGCTACAGCCAGGTATTCAATGCGCTGGGCTGGGGAGCGGTTGCGACGGGTGTTGTGCTGCTGGTGCTTATTCCGCTGCTGCGCCGGATGATCCGCCGCGAGCCTGCCACCGCCTGATGTTATCGCAGTATCACCATGTCACCTTACAAGCCCCGGATTCCGGGGCTTGTTCTTTTTTACTCCACAGGGTTGCATCCTGATGATATTCAGGGAAATCTGTCTGTTCACAGGAGGCTTCCCCGATGAACATTATTTTTTACCACCCTACAGCTGATGCAAAACCCTGGATTGACGGAATAACCCAACGATTGCCGCAGGCCAACATGCGCGTGTGGAATGCCAGCGATGACCAGCCGGCGGATTATGCGCTGGTCTGGCGACCGCCGCATGCCATGCTGGCGGCGCGTACCACGCTGAAAGGCATTTTTGCGCTCGGGGCGGGGGTCGATGCGATCCTCACGCAGGAACAGCGTCAGCCGGGCACCTTGCCTGCCGGTGTGCCGCTGTTGCGCCTTGAGGATACCGGCATGGCGTTGCAGATGCAGGAATACGCACTGGCCTGCGTGCTGCGTTATTTCCGCCGGATGGATGAATACCAGCTGTTCCAGCAACAGAAGCAGTGGCGTCCGCTGACACCGCACTCCCGCAGTGATTTTACTGTCGGTATTCTCGGTGCCGGCGTGCTCGGCAGTCGCGTGGCAGAGGCGCTGGTGGCGATGCAGTTTAACGTCCGCACCTGGAGCCGCAGTGCCAAGTCGCAGCAGGGCGTGCAGAGTTTCTTTGGTGATGACCAACTGGCGGCGTTCGCCGGGGGCTGCAAAGTCCTGATCAATCTGTTGCCCAATACCCCGCACACCGCCGGTATTCTCAATCATCAACTGTTCACACATCTCCCGCATAATGCCTATCTGATTAACCTTGGCCGTGGCGGACATCTGGTGGAAGGCGATTTGCTGCGCGCGCTCGACAGCGGGCAGATTGCGGCGGCCACGCTCGACGTTTTTGTCGAAGAGCCGTTGCCGGGCATGCACCCGTTCTGGTCGCATCCGCGTGTCAGCATCACGCCACACGTCGGTGCGGATACCTTGCCGGAGCAGGCGATGGACAGCATCGTCAGCAATATTCTGGCGATAGAAGCGGGGCGCGAGCCAGCCGGACGTGTCGATCCTGCGCGGGGTTACTGACTTTCATCTGCTAACATTATCAATGCTGCGGTTATTTCGCCGCAGCGGAATACTTTCGAGGAGAGCACATGCCGTACCCGGTTGATTTACATATGCATACTGTTGCCAGCACCCACGCCTACAGCACGTTACATGATTACATTGATGAAGCAGCGGAAAAGGGCATTAAGCTGTTTGCCATTACCGATCATGGCCCTGATATGGCCGATGCGCCGCACTACTGGCACTTTATGAATATGCGGGTCTGGCCGCGTCTGGTAAACGGGATCGGTATCCTGCGCGGTATTGAATCAAACATTAAAAACATTCATGGCGATATCGACTGTACCGGCCCGATGCTCAAAGAAATCGACGTCATTATTGCCGGTTTCCATGAGCCGGTCATGCAACCTGTCGATAAAGAGACCCATACTGCGGCGGTGATTGCGGCGATGGCTGGCGGTGAAGTGCATATTATTTCCCATCCGGGTAACCCGAAATACCCGATTGATATTCCGGCCGTGGCGGCCGCTGCCGCGAAATATAACGTCGCGCTGGAGCTGAATAATTCGTCGTTTATTCATTCACGCGTCGGCAGTGAGCCAAACTGCCGTGCCATTGCGCTGGCAGTCAAAGAAGCCGGTGGCTGGCTGGCGCTGGGCTCGGATTCGCATATCGCGTATTCCCTCGGCGGCTTTGAACATTGCGAACGTATTTTGCGCGACATTGATTTCCCGCAAGACCGTATCCTTAACGTCAGTCCGCGTCGTTTCCTTGATTTTCTGGAAAAACGTGGCCGCGCGCCCATTGCTGAATTAAGCGAACTGTGACATTGTCGCGACCAAATTGCGGGTGATTAACCCTTTTCACTGTCTGATCTGGTGACTGTTATGAATGAATTTTCCATTGTCTGCCGTGTGCTGGGCACGCTGTTTTACCGCCAGCCGCAGGATCCGTTACTGGTTCCGCTGTTTGGTCTGATTCAGGACGGCAAGCTGCGTGAACACTGGCCGCTGGAGCAGGATGCGTTGCTGATCCGTTTGCAGGAAAGCGCCAATCCTGAAGCGCTGGCCGCTGAGTTTAACCGTCTGTTTGTCGGCTCAGAATGCGCGGTATCGCCTTTCCGCAGCGATTACGTTGAGGGTGCCAGCGAAATGGATGTGCGGACATTCCTGCAACAGCGCGGCATGCCGTTGGGTGAAACACCTGCCGACCATTTCGGTGCCATGTTACTGGCGGCCTCCTGGCTGGAAGACCAGTCGCAGGAAGACGAAGTCAGTGCGCAGATTACCCTTTTCGATGAGTTACTCTTCCCGTGGTGCGGAAAATTCCTCGGCAAAGTAGAAGCCCATGCCACCAGCGGTTTCTACCGCACGCTGTCTGAAATCAGCCGCGAAGCCTTGCAGGTCATGCGTGACGAGCTGGAAGAACAGTTACCGCAGGATCTGGATGACGTGGAAGAAGACGACCAGTAATCCTGACGACTGACATAAAAAAAGCCCGGCGGTGAGTGATCACGCCGGGCTTTTTCATGGCAAGGTTTTGCCGGTCAGTCAGTGAACGGGATCACCAGCTGTCCCGGTTTCACTTCTATCCCTTTCGCCAGTTTTTTCGCCATCGCTTCGCCTTTGCTGCGATCGCCATTAAGCACATACGCCGGGCGCTGGTTGAAATAGGTGTTCAGCGAGTTGTTCAGATAAGGCATCAGGCCTTTCATCACGTTATCCATTTTCTCAGGTTTGATGGTGTAATCAGATACCTGCATATCCCGCAGGAAAATGGCGCCTTTTTCACGGTCATAGGTCGGATGCGCTTTCAGGGTCAGGTGCATATCGGCTTTCTGCGGGCCGAACAGGGAGGAAATATCGACATGAGCGTCGCCAGTCAGCGTCACGATGCCCGGCTCAGCGCGGCCAATCTGGCTGCTGAGATTGGTCAGTACCAGTTTTGCATCCACCAGTCCCGGAACACCCAACTGTTTTTCGAAGTTGTTGTTCTTTTGCAGATAATCATTCACCTGCTGTTCGCTGATGGTGTACTGCGTCAGCTGGTTACAGCCTGCCAGCAGGCTGGCACACATCAGTACGGCGGCACCTAAAAATCGCTTTGTCATTCTTCCCTCATTACGTAAAAACTATTTTGTCAGCATGACCGCAAAGCGGCATTGCTCCAATCAGACAACGCTGATTAGCCTAAGTGCTGAAGGGAGGGAAGAAAAGGGGAAATTGCCGGAAGCGCACTTCCGGCAGATAGGATTGACGGGCTTAACTTGCCAGGCGGGTCAGTAAATTAACCTGGGTTTGTTTCGCCATGTTGTCGCGATAAGCCTGAACACGTGAAGGCCAGTCGATACCCTGAACAATCGACAGTGAACGCAGCAGCGGCCACAGGTTAATATCATCCTCAGAAAGTTCGCCATTCACCGCATTTGGCTCGACGATCAGCTTGTCGAGTGCGCGCAAATCCTGACTGATTTTCTTCACCAGACCTTCGGAATGTTGCAGGTGTTCCGCGAAGCTGCCACTGGCGGCCTGTTTTTTATCGGAGAAGTATTTACGGGCTTCCGGCGTGGAGAACTCTTCCAGCGGCGCGGTAGCAAAACGCGGCAACAGCAGGCGACCGGTGTATTCAGAAACCTGACGTAACCATGCGGCCACCTGGGCATTCAGCGGGCCGGTCAGCAGCGGCTTACCGTCGCTTTTGTCGATGTAATGCACGATGTCCATGCTCTCTGGCATGAAGCCGCCATCCTCTTTTTGCAGGATCGGCACCATCTTTTTACCCACCATCGAAACGGGCGTTTTTTCATCGTCGTTGAGCAGCACCTTGATCTCAACCGGGATATTTTTCAAACCGAAAATCATGCGTGCTTTCACGCAGAATGGGCAATGTTCGTAAACGTAAAGTCTCATCGTTTTTAGCTCCTGTTATCGCCGGCGCTGACCTGTAGGGTGCATGAAAACTGCCGGATGTAGGTTCGGATTTTATCTAACGCTATGATTCAGTATGGGTATAGATGCGGGTGAGATCAAACCTACCCGTCATGACTTGTCGCTGTCACTGTGTTGGCTACGCTCGTTTACCCGAATCACTGACCTTTGTCAGCTCATCGGGATTCACCCGCTTGCCGCCTTGTTACAACGCCAATCATTTTGGGTATTAAAAAATGAGTAAAAGATCAGCCACCGCTGAGCATGGCCGGTTCGATGCGGCGCAGGTTGAACTGCCAGTACAAACCGGTGAGGGTAATGAAGCCCACGACGCCGAGTAAAAACCACGGCAGTTCAGGCAGATCCAGGGCGCGGCCGGTGTCGTACATCCAGCCGCCGCCGGTGTAACCGATAACGCCGCCAAGCGCCAGACCGAGACGGCTGAAGCCCATGTAGCTGCCGCGCGCGCGGGCATCGGCCAGTGATGCGCTGAGGGTTTCACGCGCCGGTTCGGCAATGATGGAGCCGATATAGAAGAAGCCAATCAGCAGCAATAACGGATTGATAGAGGTGACCAGCCCGACCGGCAGCAGGCTGAGTGTCATGATCAGCAGACCGAACATCAGACGCTGTTCGAGACGGAAACGTTTTTCGCTCCAGCGGGCAATCGGATACAGCAGCGTCAGTGACAATACGGCTTCGACGGCATACATCCATTTCACCGCCGCCGGACTTCCTGCAACATCATTGACCGCGATCGGCAGCATCAGCATCACCTGCACGGTCAGCATGTAATAGCCGGTCAGCGTCAGCACATAAGCCAGAAAACGACGGTCGCGTAACACGCGCATCATGCCTTCGCGCATCGGCGTACGCAGGGTGGAAATACGGTAAGCGGGTAACAGCCAGGCATTGCAGGCTGCTGCCAGACAGAAAATAGCGGCACCCGCCCAGCAGACATAATGAAAATCGTACTGCAACAGCCAGCTGCCGATCAGGGCGCCAATGACGGCACCCGCGCTGTCCTGCATCATCATCAGGGAGAAGAAACGGCTGCGCTCGTGCGGACGGGTGAGTTTGATGACCAGCGCGGTTCGCGGCGGATCAAACAAGGTGCCGCCAAGGCCGGAGAGAATACAGGAGCAAACAAGGATCCACGGCTGGTCGGCCATCGCCATGGTGGCAAATCCGGCGGCACGCAATAACATGCCGGTGATGATCATCGGTTTTGCACCAAAGCGGTCGGCAATCGCGCCGCCAAAAATGCCTAATCCCTGTTGTGTCAGTTGACGTACGCCCAGTGCCAGACCGACGGCCATGGCGGCCCAGCCAAGCTGATCGACAAATCGGATCGAGATCAACGGAAAAACCACGAAAAAGCCTAAAATAACCAGCGCGTTGTCTAATAACAGAAAATACTTACCCAAGCTCCGAGCTTGTGATACCAGAGACATGCTTCACCATGAGCGATTATTTGTATCCTGTCCGGCAGATACAGAAAGGAGAAAAGACGCATCCAGTCTGAACCGGAATCGGGCAATTAGATAGGGCGCTATTGATAATATTTTTTTATCGTCAAGCCGCGTTCTGACTGGCAGAATTAGCGGTGATCTGTCGTTTCCTATAAATTCTATTTATCGACCCATGCGGGATGTGGAGGGAAGGGATGTTTGGCTACAAATCTGCCGTGCCAAAGGTGCGGCTTACCACTGACCGGATGGTCCTGCGCCTGGTTCATGACCGCGATGCGCACCGGCTGGCTGAATACTACGCTGAGAACCGGGCGTTTCTGAAACCCTGGGAACCGGTCAGGGATGAAAGTCATTGTTATCCTTCCGGCTGGCAGGCGCGTCTGGGGTTAATCACCGAGATGCAAAAACAGGGCAGTGCTTATTATTTTATCCTGCTCGATCCGGACGAAAATCGTGTGATGGGCGTGGCGAATTTCAGTAATGTGCTGCGCGGTTCCTTCCATGCCTGTTTCCTCGGCTATTCGCTGGGTCAGGAATGGCAGGGCAAAGGGCTGATGCAGGAAGCGTTGCAAACCCTTATCCGCTATATGCAACGTCAGCAGAAAATGCACCGCATTATGGCCAATTACATGCCACACAATAAACGCAGCGGTCAGCTTCTCGAACGCCTCGGATTTGAACGTGAGGGTTACGCGAAAGATTACCTGCTGATCGACGGCAAATGGCAGGACCACGTGCTGACGGCACTCACCTGGCAAGAATGGACACCCCCGTCCCGATAAGGAGAGCAAGATGAAACATGAACTCAGCGCCCGGGAAGCCCGTGTCGTGGGCTGTATGCTGGAAAAACAGCTCACCACGCCAGAACAATATCCGATGACCCTCAACGGCCTGACCACGGCCTGCAATCAGAAAACCAACCGCGAACCGGTCATGGAACTGAGCGAAAGTGACGTTCAGCAAACGCTGGATCTCCTGCTGCGTAAACACATTATCCGCACCCTCAGCGGCTCGCGCACCATGAAGTACGAGCATCGTTTTTGTAACTCTGAATTCGGCAATCTCAAATTTTCCCCGCAGGAAGTGGCGGTGGTGACCACACTGTTGCTGCGCGGCGCACAGACGCCGGGCGAGCTGCGCACCCGCACCAACCGCCTGCATGATTTTTCCGATGTCGGCGAAGTCGAACAGACGTTGACCGAACTTGCGAACCGCGAGGACGGCCCGTTTTGCGTGCGTCTGGCCCGCGAACCGGGCAAACGTGAAAGCCGGTTTATGCATCTGTTCAGCGGCGAAGTCAGTGACGCGGTCAGCGCCGCCGACGAACCTGCGTTCAGCGCCGCGCCGGAGAGCGCCGGTCTGGCGGCACGGGTAGAAACGCTGGAGGCGGAAGTCGCGGAACTGAAGCAGCGTCTGGAAAATTTGTTGCAGCATCTGGCCGATTAACAGGAGCAGAGAGTGTGAGTAAATTGCGTATTGGTGTTATCGGGCTGGGCGGTATCGCGCAAAAGGCGTATCTGCCGGTACTCAGTCATGCACAAAACTGGACGCTGGTGGGCGGTTTTTCCCCTAATCAGCAGAAAGCGCAGGCGGTCTGCGACAGTTACCGGATGGCGAATTATTCGCGGATGGACGAGCTGGCAGGGCAGTGTGACGCCGTTTTTGTGCACAGCAGCACCGCCAGCCATTTTGAAGTGGTCGGACAATTGCTGGCGCAGGGCGTGCATGTGTATGTTGATAAACCGCTGGCTGCAGAACTTGATCAGGCTGAACAGTTGGTTGAACAGGCGCATAAAGCGGGTAAAACGCTGATGGTCGGTTTCAACCGCCGCTTTGCGCCGTTGTACCGCAAGCTTAAGGACCAGATGCAAAATCCTGCGTCGGTGCGCATGGATAAGCACCGTACGGACAGCGTCGGCCCACACGATCTGCGCTTCACCTTGCTGGATGATTATCTGCACGTCGTCGATACCGCGCTGTGGCTGGCGGGCGGCAATGCCAGTCTGGAAAGCGGCCTGATTCAGATTAACGAAGCGAATCAGATGCTCTACGGTGAACATCATTTCCTGTGCGGCGAAACGCTGGTCACCACATCGATGCATCGCCGTGCGGGCACTTTCCGCGAGAGTGTTCAGGCGGTGACTGAGGGCGCGGTGTATCAGCTGGACAACATGCAAATCTGGCGCGAAGAGCAGCAGGATATTCTGACGCAACTTCCGGTACCGGGCTGGCAAAGTACGCTGACGCAACGTGGATTTGTCGGTGCCATTGAACACTTTGTCGATTGTGTGAGCAATCACACTGCGCCGGAAACCAGCGGTGAGCAGGCGATTTATGCGCAGGCAATGATCGAGAAAATCTTGCAGGCAGACTAGGGAATACCGCGCAGGATGGTGCGGTTAACAATCTATAACAACATAAAACAACTGCCGGTGGCTATTGCATGGCGGATGCGTAGACTAAGCGCATCTTTGAGCCATGCCGGTTCATCTTTCACGCCTGCTGATGCAGGCGTGGTCGTTTAACTGTCTGAATTAAAAGCAAACCGGTAAACAAGAAAAGTGACATGAATCTACTTAAATCTTTGGCAGCCGTCAGTTCAATGACGATGTTCTCACGTGTATTAGGTTTTGCCCGCGATGCCATTGTGGCTCGTGTGTTTGGCGCCGGAATGGTCACCGACGCCTTTTTTGTGGCGTTCAAACTGCCCAATTTACTGAGACGTATTTTTGCAGAAGGCGCATTCTCGCAGGCTTTCGTGCCGATTCTGGCGGAGTACAAAACGCAGCAGGGCGAGGAAGCCACGCGCACCTTTATTGCTTATGTGTCGGGGCTGCTGACACTGGTTCTGGCGATAGTCACGGTGCTGGGTATGATCGCTGCGCCGTGGGTGATTTATATTACCGCGCCGGGCTTTGTCGATTCGCCGGACAAATTTGCGCTGACCAGCTCGCTGCTGCGCATCACCTTTCCGTATATCCTGCTGATTTCACTGGCCTCGCTGGTCGGGGCGATCCTTAACACCTGGAACCGTTTCTCGATACCCGCTTTTGCACCGACCTTCCTCAACGTCAGTATGATCGGTTTTGCGTTGTTCGCGGCACCGTATTTCCATCCCCCGGTGCTGGCGCTGGCCTGGGCGGTGGTGGCCGGTGGGTTGCTGCAACTGGGTTACCAACTGCCGCATCTGAAGAAAATCGGCATGCTGGTGTTGCCGCGTCTGAATCTGAAAGATGCCGGTGTATGGCGTGTGATGCGCCAGATGGGACCGGCGATTTTAGGGGTGTCCGTCAGCCAGATTTCACTGATCATCAACACGATTTTCGCCTCGTTTCTGGTCTCCGGCTCAGTGTCGTGGATGTATTACGCTGACCGCCTGATGGAGTTTCCTTCCGGCGTGCTGGGCGTGGCGCTGGGCACCATCCTGCTGCCGTCGCTGGCACGCAGCTTCTCCAGCGGTAATCACGGCGAATACAACCGCCTGATGGACTGGGGGCTGCGTCTGTGTTTCCTGCTGGCGCTGCCAAGTTCTGTGGCGCTGGGCATTCTGGCAAAACCGCTGACGGTTGCCTTATTCCAGTACGGTAAATTCAGTGCCTTTGATGCTTCGATGACCCAGCGCGCGCTGGTGGCTTATTCCGTCGGGCTGATGGGGCTGATTGTGGTGAAAGTGCTGGCACCTGGCTTCTATTCGCGTCAGGACATCAAAACGCCGGTGAAAATTGCCATCATCACCTTACTGATGACGCAGGTGATGAACCTCGCCTTTATCGGGCCACTCAAACACGCCGGGCTTTCCCTGTCGATTGGGCTGGCGGCCTGTCTGAATGCGTCCCTGTTGTACTGGCAACTGCGTAAGCAGGACATCTTCCAGCCACAACCGGGCTGGAGAATTTTCCTCATCAAGCTGATTGTTGCCGTGGTAGCAATGTCCGCAGCATTGCTTGGCATGATGTACGTGATGCCAGCCTGGGACGTGGGCGGTATGGCCTATCGTCTGGCGCGTCTGGCGGCTGTAGTGGCCGTAGGTGTGGTGGCTTACTTTGCCGTGCTCGGCCTGCTGGGTTTCCGTGTGAAGGAATTTGCCCGCCGGTTAGATTGATTCATCCGAATCTCAGAAACACAAAAGGGCGCCTGAGCGCCCTTTCTTAATGCCACAAACCGCGAATTACATGCGTTCTACGGTTTCGATACCCAGCGTATCCAGACCGGTTTTCAGCGTGCGCTGAGTCAGCAGTGCCAGTTTCAGACGGCTGTTGCGGCTGGTTTCGTCTTCTGCGTTCAGGATCGGGCAGTGCTCGTAGAAGCTGGAGAACAGACCGGCCACGTCGTACAGATACGCGCACATGGTGTGCGGCGTGCCTTCGCGGGCGACGACAGTCAGCACTTCTTCGAACTGCAACAGGCGGGTGGCCAGCGCGGCTTCGCGTTCTTCGCTCAGTACGACCGGTTGGGTCAGGCTGTTCACGTCGATGTCAGCGCGTTTGAAGATGGAGGCCACGCGGGTGTAGGCATATTGCATATAAGGCGCGGTGTTACCTTCGAAGGCCAGCATGTTGTCCCAGTCGAAGATATAATCCGTGGTCCGGCTTTTTGACAGGTCGGCGTATTTGATTGCGCCGATACCTACCGCGTTCACCAGTTTTTCCAGCTCTTCAGCGTCTTTCAGTTCCGGGTTCTTTTCCGTGATCAGCTTACGTGCGCGGTCAATCGCTTCATCCAGCAGATCAGACAGTTTCACCGTGCCGCCAGAGCGGGTTTTGAACGGCTTGCCGTCTTTGCCCAGCATCATGCCGAACATATGGTGTTCGAGCGCCACGGAATCTGGCACGTAACCGGCTTTACGGGCGATGGTCCACGCCTGCATCAGGTGCTGATGCTGACGGGAGTCGATGTAATACAGAACGCGATCCGCACCCAGTGTTTCGTAGCGATATTTCGCGCAGGCGATATCGGTGGTGGTGTACAGGTAGCCGCCATCTTTTTTACGGATGATGACGCCCATCGGGTCGCCTTCTTTGTTTTTGTATTCATCAAGATAGACAACCACCGCGCCTTCGCTGTCGACCGCCAGCCCTTTGGCTTGCAAATCGGCAACGATGCCCGGCAGCATGCTGTTATACAGGCTTTCACCCATCACATCGTCTTCGGTCAGGGTGACGTTCAGACGGTTATAGGTCAGCTGATTCTGCTTCATGGTGACGTCAACCAGTTTGCGCCACATTTGCAGGCAATATTCGTCGCCGCCCTGCAACTTCACCACGTAGCCACGTGCACGCCCGGCGAAGGCCTCGTCTTCGTCATAGTTTTTCTTGGCGGCACGGTAGAATTCTTCGAGGTCAGACAGGTTCATGTCCGCCGCGTTTTCGTTCTGCACTTTTTCCAGATAGGCGATCAGCATCCCAAACTGTGTGCCCCAGTCACCGACATGGTTAGCGCGGATCACTTTATGACCGAGCAGTTCATTGGTACGCACGGCCGCGTCACCGATGATGGTGGAACGGATGTGACCGACGTGCATCTCTTTTGCCACGTTCGGCGCAGAGTAGTCGATGACGATGGTTTGCGGTTCAACCGGCGTGATGCCCAGTTTTTCGTCGTTCAGTGCGTTGTCAACATGTGCGCCCACGAAAGCAGGGTCCAGGAAGATATTGATAAAGCCCGGTCCGGCGATTTCGACTTTGTTAGCAATACCGTTCAGGTCTAACAGTTCAACCACTTTCTCTGCCAGTTGTCGTGGTGGCATACCGAGTTTTTTCGCCACGGACATAACACCATTAGCCTGATAGTCGCCAAACTGTGCTTTAGCGGACTGACGGACTTGCGCTTCGCTGTCGGCAGAAGCGCCTGCAGCGATCAGCGCCTGGCTGACTTTATCTGAAAGAAGTGACTGAATATTCACCGAAGTACCTTTATTTAGGAATGTGGTTGTTTGCTGTTCATCCCAATGCGGACGAACCTAAAATGATGCGTGTTTATATCATATTAGCCCCGCGGCGTCAGTATCGCCGCATGAAGGCAGGTGAGGAAAACGCGTTTCTGCGGCATGTCTCTGGCAACCGGATGAAAGGCTGTGTAAATTACCCGACCCTGAAGACAAGCAAACTAAAATGAGACAGGATAACGGCCATGAAACAGGTGACTGAGTTACAGGATTTAGCCGGAGATTTGCCGCGTTTTGTCGGTGTGCTGACGGCGTTTGCCGCCAAATTGCAACTCAATCTCGGCGATTTTCATGCGGATCATATTTCAGTCCGTTGCCATCAGAACACCACGGCGGACCGCTGGCGGGCGGGGCTGGAACAATGCGGCAGCCTGCTGAATGAAACCCTGATTAACGGGCGGCCGATTTGTCTGTTTTCGCTTAACGCGCCTTTGCAGGTCGGCCCGCTGAGTATCGATCTGGTGGAATTGCCGTATCCCGGTGATAAGCGTTATCCGCACGAAGGCTGGGAGCATATTGAGATTGTCCTGCCCGGCGCGGAAGACGAATTATCTACGCGGGCGCTGGCGCTGATTGCCGATGAAGCGCTGATGACACCCGGTATTAAGCTGAAACAAAGCGCGCCGAAAGGAGAAAACGAACGTTTGCCGAACCCGACGCTGGCGATAACCGACGGCTCCGTGACCATCAAATTCCATCCGCACAGTCTGCGTGCGATTGTCGCCAGTGAAAGGGAAGACCGCTAACGTTGCAATGTCTGCAACGCGGCTTCCATGCGATCCAGCGCTTTTTCCAGTAATGCGCGCTGGCAGCCGAGATTGATACGTACAAAGGCCGGTGCGCCGAAATCCGCTCCGCCTGAGAAACCGACACCGGCTTCAACAAAGAAGCGGTAAGGATCCTGTACCGGCAGCGCACTGGCATCAATCCAGCCGAGATAAGTGCCTTCCGGTGCCAGCATGCGCAATCCCGGCATGGCGTTGATTCTGGCGGTGACTAATTCGCGGTTACCGCGCAGGTATTCAAGCTGCGCGACAAGCCATGCTTCACCGTCGCGGTAGGCGGCCGTGGCGGCGACATAGGCCAGAATGTTGACGTGCGGCACAATGCCTTTGCTGGTTTCCAGAAATTTACGGCGTAATTCCGCATTCGGGATAATCGCCATCGAGGCGCCCAGACCGGCGAGGTTGAAGGTTTTTGAAGGTGACATCAGCGTGATCGAACGCTGTTCGGCATCGGCATTCAGGGCGGCAAACGGAATGTGCTTCAGGCCCGGTTCGAGGATCAGGTCACAATGAATTTCATCCGAGCACACCACCAGATCGTGACGTTGTGCGAAAGCGTGCTGTTCGAGTAATTCCTCGCGGCGATAGACCGTTCCGCCCGGATTATACGGGTTGCACAACATCAGCAGTTTTTCGCTGCCATCAAGCTGGTTTTCAGCCGCTGCAAAATCGGCCACCCAACGCTGTTGCTGCTCATTCACATTAACAGATTTAAACTGTCGTCCTTCCGATTGCGCCGCCTGCATAAAAGGAGGATAGACAGGCATCGGCATCAGACTGGTGTCATGCGCAGCAACGACAGCGCGCACGGCGACGTTCAATCCGCACACCAGCCCCGGCAACCAGACGATCCATTCGGGCCTGATCGCCCAGTCATACCGTTCTGCCATGCGGCTGACCACTAAATCAGTCAGTTCCGGCGGAGTAAAACCATACCCGAAGACGCCTTCGGCGACGCGTTGCTGTAACTCTTTGATAACCTGCGGCGGAGACGTGAAATCGGTATCGGCTACCCAAAGTGGAATGACATCCTGATGGGAGTATTTATTCCACTTAACGCTATCACTGTGACTGCGGTCTACCCATAAATCAAAATTGAGTGTCATAGTTAGCTTTCCTAAGCAAGCAGGTTGGGCGGGGATGCTCATCTCAAAGCCTACGCGACATGGCCGGTTACAGACAAGTGTTGTAGCATAATGCCGTAATCAGGAGAGATCACATGACTAAATTAGAAGTGTGTTGTTACAGCGTGGACTGTGCGTTGACAGCAGAACAAGCCGGAGCCGATCGCGTCGAATTATGCGCCAGTCAGGCTGACGGCGGTATTACGCCGAGTTACGGCACCCTGAAACTGGCGAAGGAAAAAGTGACCATCCCGGTACATCCGATTGTACGTCCGCGGGGCGGTGACTTTTGCTACAGCCAGAGTGAGTTTGAGGTGTTGAAAAGTGACATCGCCTGTATCCGTGATCTCGGCTTTCCCGGGCTGGTCGTCGGTATGCTCGATGCGGAAGGGCATATTGATATGCCAAGAATGTGGGAAGTGATGGCGCTGTGCGGCGATATGGCCGTGACATTCCATCGCGCTTTCGATATGTGTCTTAACCCGAAGATCGCATTAGAGCAGTTGACTCAGTTAGGGGTGGCGCGCATTCTGACTTCAGGCCAACAGCAAAATGCCGAGGTCGGATTACCGATGCTTCGGGAACTGAATCAGCTGACGCGTGGTCCTATTATTATGGCGGGCGCGGGTGTGCGGCTGACCAACCTGCAAAAGTTTGTCGATATCGGGCTGACCGAATTGCACAGCTCAGCAGGGCGTCAGGTGCCTTCTTCCATGCGCTACCGCAAAGCCGGTGTCACCATGAGTTCTGACACGGATTTTGATGAATTCAGTCGTTATTGCGTAGACGGCGATATTGTTGCCGCAATGAAAAGCACATTGCAGTTTGACGATGAAATATCCCGCACGGCGTAACGACAGCAAATTTAACCGGGTCACACGACCCTTATTGCGTCGCCCTGCGCAAGTACCAGGCCCCGTCACATTGGCGGGGCTTCTTTTATTTAAAACAATCAGTTATATGTTCACGGGGTGCTCTTGGGGTGCTGATGTGTCATAAAATACCCGCGCAATAAATGAGAATCCCCAAAAATAAAATTAAAAAAACCGGGTTTCCCCGGCTGCTCACGCTCTGCTTTGCATGCTTTCGAAAAGCTCCTTTCCCTTCTGCCTCTGCCTGTCCAGATGATCCGCTAAGTCCTGAATGTGGATCATCCGCGGCGACTTCTGGCTATCGCTGGCGCGGAAGGTTGGTACCGGAAATTGACCGATGGCCGCTTTGCTTTCTGCCGTTGACGGCTTCATTCCGAAATAGCGCTCTGCAACATCTGAGAGACTAATGGTGGCTGTTTCAAACTCGGCCATTAATAAAAAAGCTGTGTTCATAAGTATTCTCCACACGGTTAGTTATTGTCGGCTGCACACCGGCTTACTGGCTGATCCGAAATCGGCCGTAATATTTCCCAGCTCGCCACCAGAGCATTTTCTTCCCTGGTGGCATTGCTGGCGCAAACTCAACTGGAACAAACCACAGGTTCAGCATTCGTTTCACAAGTAACCTTCTGACTAAATGCGAACGGTTGGACTCAGTCATGCAATATCCGGTTTGAAAGATGTCTGTTGAATCGCAAGAGCCAGGCGCTGGCCGGCCGCCTTTTGAGCTGGAATACTGGCAATTACCGTTGGCCGCTCTTTGTCTGTATTGGCGCAAATACCTCCCCAATTGAAAATCTCGAAGAAGTTTTCCAGATCAAGAGATGTGCTCTTGTTGGCTAACTCTTCGATCATCAACACAACCCCCTGAACCGGACGATGTTTAAGCAGCTCCTGAATTGCGTAGCCGAATGCATTGATCATCACGGCGTGGAACTGGATGTAATCCCGTTTGTATTCAGCGGGTGAAACAGAATGGTGAAGATCCTTGATAGCGGTAAGGCTAAGCCACGCCTCCCAGATGTCGTAAATATCACCTGTTGAGACTTCTTTCCCCTTACTGACAGAGAATTTTGCTGTTGCATCACTCAGCGCCTTAAAGCTGATCCACAACTCGCTTTTGGCCGGAACAACATTGTGCTCAAAGTCAGTGATCACTGAGAAAAGTTCGTGAGTAGACAGGAAAGACACCATGCTTTGGGCAACAGCATCTCTTCCGTTGTAAGCCATATTGATGGCGGCGGACGGTTTAGAGACGTTGTTATTTATGTCAGAGAAAAACTGCTGCCTTACTTTTAGCGGTAATTTCTGTGTCAGCATCAGAGGAACTGAAACTGAGGTGCTGTAGTTCCGGCAAAAATCGCTGATCCCGGCGGCGCGGTGCTGACCATCAAATAATTTAATTTCTGCATCCATTGGAAATCTTACGATGCCGACGTTCGTGTTGCCGAACGGTTCGAATTCAATATCAGAATCACAGTTGCCAACCAGCGGCGGAATAATGAATGCCGTTTTGGTTTCAACTGAATTGACTAAATAGTCATGGAATTTTTTAACTCGCGTTTTGTTAATTTCGCGCTGTGAATGGTCCAGTGCGTGGCCGAAATTATCAGACGACAAAACTCTGGTCAGCGTTCTGCCCGGAATAGTCATCAGCAAAACATAGGTGTCGCCCTGAAAGCCGTATGACGCAGGGAACTCAAAGTAATATTCCATTTGTGTTTTATCAGTCATGGCTGCTCCCCTGCTGGCGCTACACGTTCGAATTCGATCACCCATACCCACGGGTTAGCCTGCCAGCTGCCTTCGCCGTAAATCGACTCCCACAACCAGGAATAAACTTCTTTGGCGCTGTGACTGGCACCGCCGAAATATTGGTCACCGGGATTGATGCAGTAGCGGCCAGAAGCCGGAAGTTGACAAATTCCCTCACGGACAGCGTCACCTGAACTGATTTCCTGCAGACGCTGTACGCCGACTTTGGTTATTTCCAACTGAATACGGCTGGCCCAGCGCGGCATGTGGATGGATGGCGTCCAGCGCTCATAGTTATAAATCGTTGGGTTGTATGCCGCTGGCGCAAGTTTCTCCAGTTGCTTGCCATCGCGATATGCGATGTTCCACAGAGTTTCCCGTGGTGGTATCGACTGAAGTTCCAATGGTGCTGGGAAAATAGCCTCACGTACCCACAGCTGATCTCCTGGCTGGTCCAAAGGGCAGTTGCGGTAATCACCGGCTGCAACTTCTCCTGCTAGTTCATTTCCAGCGAGCTCACAACCCATGTTCACATCACGAAGAGGGAATTTGATAACCCGGCGCGTCTGCGTTTTGCGACCACTGAGAATGGCCTTAACCATTTCAGCGTTGAATAAAATAGGGCGTTCTTTCATGGCTGCATCCCCAAATAAGTCATTCCCATTACCACTCCGAGCACCAAGAAATATGCAATATCAAGTTTCATGAAATAGCCTTCCTCAGATTTCAGCGTGAACGAATCCCTTGCCAGAGTTGGCAATTAAATTTCACTAATAACGATTCACTAAATGCCCCAGTAGGTCAGGGCATTTAAGGCCGCGCTATCAGGCTTTGAACTCACCGATGAATGTTTCGACTTCAACGTCGGTGAAGTTGGCTTCCAGTAGTTCGCGGAACTCGGTGGCCATCATTTCTTCAGCTGTTTCCAACTGCACGATCCGCAGAACCAGCACCGGAGCATTGCCGCCGGTTAGCACGCTGTAGCGCAGACGGAATCGGCGTTCGCCAAGGCCTTCATACGGCACACACTTAAATTCGAAAGCCGCAGGCATGGCTTCTTTGCTTTTCGCCTCCACGCTTTCCATCACTGAGCGTTTAGCGCCGAAATCACTATCTTCGTGATCTGCAGAGCTGGATGCTTCGATGGTGATTTTGCGGACGCCGCCGATCGCTTTCTTGATGTCCAATACTTCGCCGTCAGCGGTAAACGCCAGCAGGAATTCAGACCAGTCTTCCAGCCACTCAGCCAAATCTTTCTGTGAGTTTTTATCGCCGTTGATATTTAGCAGTGCCTGGAATGGCGCGGTGCGTTTCAGTTTCAGAACGGCTGTGTTATCCGCGTGCCCTGGTGCGACCAGCGTGCCGAGGTTAAAGACGGTCACCGCCGACATGCTGTCAGCGTTGATGAAGCTGCGGACGCCTTCGCCTGCGTAATCTTTGCAGTAACGGGAGAAATCCTGAATGCTGGCGGTTTCCATCTTCCCACGGAACCGGAACCGGCCGTCCTGCAGGCTTTCCAGCGAATGAATACGGACTGATTCAGGCAAAGCAACAGCAGGGCAATCAGCTGAGGACAGGCGCTCTTCCAGCAGCGCGGATAGCGACATATCCCTGACTTCTTTGATTGCTGATGCGTCTAAAACTTGAGACATAATGATTTCCTTTTATCGGATGGTTAAACGATGCTTATCGCGCGTCACGCAGTTTGCCGTCAGGATCCCCGGCGATGGTGAACAGCTGGCCTTGGTCTTCCTGCATGATGGTCAGCTTGCCGCCTTTACCCACGTACATTGGGGTTTCGGTGGTGTCTTCTTCAGACGATTTCCCGCGCGGCGTAGGTGCTGTGAACTTCAGTTTGTGAGCCAGCATCACGCGTTTTTCTTCCATCGAATTACTGATCCGGGAAACATCAATCTCGATGGTTACTTTGCCTTTACCACCATTATTCAGAACACCAAGAGCGGCAGTGTTCAGCGCGGCGGCGATTTTGTTTTCGAAAATACCGGCGTCCAGTTCGGAGAGAAACTCCGGGACGTTGGTCATACGACTTTCAGCCATTTTCATGTCCTCGTTATCGCGGCGCACACCGCGGGAAATTACTCACACACATAGACAAGGGCGGCCGGTAATGCACAGGGCGTGCTGGGTGGGTGCCAGCGGCCCTTGTCTATGTCTGCGAAAAAATTGGCGGTGGTCATGATCAGAACACTATCTTCGCTCCCCCTGATGTTGGATGGTTGAAGAGTCATGCCACCGCCGAAAGACAACTACACACAGCAATTATCGAGGTTCCACGTCGATCTGATTGGGCGGCGGGAGTCGAACCCGCAATCGGGTAGGGAACCCGACCATCACCTAATGCTTGCCACAACGGAGAGAGCACTATCGGGACTGTCGGACTGTGAAAGCTTCGCCAGCTTGCTCACCGTCAGTGCTCTTTCCGTTATGTGCCAGGCTCCCACTGGCTCACATCTGTTTTTTAAGTCACTCAGATATCGTCTGGACTTGCGCGTCTTTCCCAGCTGTCACTGCCATGAGAGTGCAGGCAGGTCACTGACCAGATAACGCGCTGGATCAACTCGCGGTTGCGGTGGCCGGTGCTGAACTATCTCCGGCATATGTCCATAGCGGCCCGGATTTACGGACTGGCTCCGGCGCATTTTGATAGCGCATCAGCCTGCGCATTCACCACAACGGGAAGAACACTGGGACTGTGGTCAGATCGGGTTGATGGTAAGTGAGTCCCTCAACCCCCCAGTGTTCTTGTCGTTGTGCTGTAGTTAGAATAAATCTAACTTAACTTAGTTTTATGGTCAAGCGGAAAACCAAACTAAACTTAGTTTAATTTGGTTTGGGGATAGTCAGGAATTTGGAGAGGGACTAAAGGTCGTATTGAACGCCTTTGACAACACCGATGATGGTGCAGTTACCGTTGATCGGTAAGTTTGGATAGCGAGGATTCAAAGGTACCAAGAATTTCTGTGGCCCATCGATAACCAGTTTCTTAACGGTTGCCTCGTTTGTGCCATCTATTCTGGCAACAACGATTTTCCCATTAACAGGCTCTGCCTCAGGGTCGACGATAACCGTGGCACCCTGGGGAATGGTCGGGAGGCCATTGGGATTTGTCATAGAATCCCCTTTAACTTCTAAAGCGAAAGAATTACCCGACACTCTAAGGGATGTCTCTACCCATCGCTCTATATCTGCGAAGGTTTCAGGTGATTTTGACTCTGTGAAAGCACCGGCTTGGACCCATGAAATGACCGGTATGCGCCGCATTCTGGTGATCAGCTTATCTTCAAACTCAGTGCCGTAAAGTACGTATTCAATCGACGTGTTGAAAAACTTAGCCAACTTAGAAAGAGACTCACCACTCGGCACGTTCACGTCTTTTTCCCAATAACCCACCGCCACGTCACTCACGCCGCAGAATTTGCCCAGATCTTTCTGGGATGTTTTTGTCACCTTTCTTAGCGATTTTATCCGCTGGCCGACCGTTTCCATCTCACCACCATGAATTAAATAAAGCTAAGTAATCTTAGTTTTTATTGACCTAATAAAGATTAGTATTTAGTATCTAACTTAACTTAGTTATGGAGGCGATATGACCACAGACGACATCGAAAAACACTTCGGCAGTGCAGAGAAAGTTGCCGCCTTTTTTGGGATAACCAGCGAGGCCGTCTATCAATGGCGTAATCGCCCCGGGAAGTTAATCCCGAAAGGACGGGCAGCCGAAGCTGCATACCGAACCAAGGGAAAGCTTCAGTTCAAAGCTGAGCTTTATGAAAAGACTACAGACTCAGCTGCCTGAGCATAACTACCGAAGGAAATGAGAAATGGTAGACCTGAAATCAGTAGTTAAAGCGATGTGCAAAGCCTATCCCGGTGGTCGGTCTGCAATGGCTGGCGCTCTGGGAATGACTGAAACGCAGTTCAACAACAACCTGTACGAAAAAAACGGCTGCCGGTTCTTCGAAATCGTTGAATTGGAGGCGATGCAAGACATCAGCGGTACCAACCATCTGGCGGATTATTTTGCTCAGCGCCGTGGGGGCTTTTTCGTTGAAATCCCCAATCGTGACGAACTGGACCACGTTGATCTGTTTATCAAAGGGGTAAAGGTAGCGGCAAAGAGCGGGAAGGTTGATCAGCAAATCAATGCGTCAATTGCAGATGATGGCGTTATTGACCAGGACGAAAAGGCCGAAATTATGGCTCTGCATCGTAAGCATCTGGCTGCCCGCGATGAGTACGTGAAGTCAGTTGTGGCTTTGCATGAAAGGGTTGACGCCTCAGGAGTGCAGTCCCGAGGCGTCGGTGCATTAACAAATCGTGTGGAGTAATTAACGCATGAACAGTCTACTCATAAAAGCTGGCGTTCCGCAAATCCGCTGTGTTGCGACAGGCGGGGCCGCTGGCTCTCTTTCGTATGAAGTGATGATAGGTAACCGCTGGATCCCCTGCAACTACCAGTTCGCTGCGTGGTGGGTAGTTTATGTCTGTGAGCACAGCCGGAAGGTGAGCGCATGTCTGAAGAAATCCAGAAGCTGGACCGGAACTACAAGGATTGGTGGGGCGTTGTGGTACACGTCGTGGGCTTCGACAGAGCGGGTGATCGCGTCATCTTCATGCGCGCCGGCTACCCGCATGAGTGCGCCCAGCCTACTGAACAATTCCGGCGAAAGTTTAAGAGGGTCTTATGAGCGTTAAGTTATCCGCATACGTCTGGGATGGTTGCGCTGCTGCCGGTTTAAAAATATCGGCGGTGGCCATTATGGCGCGCCTCGCTGACTTCAGTTCTGACGAGGGCCTGTGCTGGCCGTCTATCACTACGATTGCCCGCCAGCTGGGTGCAGGTGAAAGCACTGTGCGTACAACGCTTGGTAAACTTGAGGCTGACGGCTGGATCACCAGCACCCAGCGCCGAAAGGGAAACCGCAATACATCGAACATGTACCAGCTGAATATCGCTAAGCTTCGTGCTGCTGCTGAACCGTCAGATTCTGACACATCAAAATCTGACGCATCAAAATCTGACCGGTCAAAATCCGACGCATCAAAATCGAGCACGAATACCGGTTTTCACCCGCCAGAATCTGGGGGGGATCCGTTAGTAAATTCAAAACAAGATCCATCAGATATTAAAACCCCTTGTCAGCCTGCTGCGCAGACCGACGCAGAAGTCGAAATTACTGATCAGGCTAAACAGGTTCTGAATTACCTGAACCAGACCACCGGCTCACGCTATCAGGTCAGCAAATCCTCTCTGGATAATATCCGCGCCAGACTGCGTGAAGGCTTCACCCGTGAAGAACAGCAACTGACCGTTGATTACATGCATGCCAAGTGGGGCGGCGATCTGGAAATGGCCGAATACCTGCGACCGTCCACGCTGTTCCAGCCTTCAAAGTTCCCTGGCTATCTCGAGGGAGCCAACGCATGGAATCGTGCTGGCCGCCCAGCCCGTAAAAACGGTAAGTGGGATCGCGGCGAAGTAGCTGTTGATACCTCAGAACGCGATTCAGCTTATCGCCGGTTCATCAGTGGCGTAGCGGCGGCCAAAGCCCCGAGTGATTTGGAAAAACTGGTTTGCACCGAGGCAAGTAAGGCAAGCGTACGCGGTATGCGTAGTGATTTCGCGATCAGCACTTGGAACCGCATCTGGAAAGAATGCGCCCAGCGCCAGCAGGGAGTGAAAGCAGCATGAGATATCAACTGATTTACGCCGATCCGGCGTGGCAGTACTCAAACAAAATAAGCAACGGCGCAGCGGGCGATCAATACAGCACTATGCCAACCGAAGAAATGAAGCGCCTTCCGGTGTGGGCTATCGCCGATGAAAATGCCGTTCTCGCAATGTGGTACACCGGCAATTTCGCTTCAGAAGCGGTTGAGCTGGCGCAGGCGTGGGGCTTTAAAGTCAAAACCATGAAGGGCTTCACCTGGGTGAAACTCTACGAACAGGCCCGCAGCCGCATTGAGCGCGCACTGGCAGAGCAGACCATGATGGACCTTGAAGACTTCATGGATGCTTTGAACGTCGAAACGGTTATGAATGGCGGCAACTACACGCGCGGCAATACCGAAGACGTGCTGATCGCAGTTCGTGGTTCTGGCCTCGATCGTCTCAGCGCCAGCGTTAAGCAGGTGGTATACAGCTGCCGCGGCGAGCATAGCGAAAAGCCAGCCGAGGTGCGCTTCCGTCTCGAAGAGCTTTACGGATCAGTATCCCGCATTGAACTGTTCAGCCGTGGTGATGCTGCTGGCTGGCATCACTGGGGTAATGAAAACCCGTTCAACGATATCGAGCTGGTGCCTGCGACCTTCACCACGATCCCGCCGGCACGCAATTCCCGCGTGAAATCCTTATCCGGTCATTATCTGGCTGTGCTGGCTGGCGCCTTACAACAAAACCAACCGCAAAATATTCCCGAAATTATTCCGGTACCAGAAACCAATAACCAGGTGTGGCCAGCCGAAGTGCATTACCTCTTCGACCAGGTGGCTGAGTCTTCAAACCTTGCCGCCCACCTCCAGAACAAACTGCGTCACCACATCAATCGCCTGAAAATGGACGGCCTGCCAACGGCTGAAATCATTAACACCGCTGGCACACTGGCCCGCGCAATGGGAGCAACAGCATGAAAGAAATCATCGTAGACAATTTTGCGGGCGGCGGCGGTGCGAGCACCGGTATTGAAATGGCAACGGGCCGCAGCGTGGATATCGCGATCAACCATGATGAGAACGCCATTGCGATGCACAGCACCAATCACCCTGAAACGCTGCATTACTGCGAATCGGTGTTTGATGTTGACCCCATTGCGGCGACCGCTGGGCGTCCCGTTGGCCTGGCATGGTTCAGCCCGGATTGCCGTCACTTCAGCAAAGCGAAGGGCAGCAAACCGGTAAAAAAAGAAATCCGTGGTCTGGCCTGGATTGTGATCCGCTGGGCACTGGCGAAGCGCCCGCGCGTGATGATGCTGGAGAACGTCGAAGAATTTAAAACGTGGGGTCCGCTGCTTACCGCAGAAGACGGCACCGAACATCCGGATCCGGCGCTCGCTGGCGAAACCTTTGCCGCGTTCATTGGCATGCTGACAACCGGCGTTCCCGCGGATCATCCAGCAATTGCCGAGTGCTGCGAAGTATTGAACATTGATGTGAACAGCGACAATGTCCGCCGTCTGGTTGCCGGTCTGGGCTACGTTGTCGATCACCGCGAGTTACGCGCCTGCGACTTCGGCGCGCCGACCATTCGCCGCCGGTTCTTCATGGTGATGCGTTGTGATGGACAGCCGGTTCAGTGGCCATTGGCCAGCCACGGCGATCCCAAGTCTCTCGATGTACAAAGCGGCAAGCTGGCGCCATACCGCACCGCAGCCGAGTGCATTGATTGGTCTATCCCATGCCCGAGCATCTTCGAACGCAAAAAGCCGCTGGCAGAGAACACCTTGAAACGTATTGCCCGTGGCATCCAGCGCTTTGTAATCGACAACCCGACGCCGTTTATCGTGAAGTGCAATCACACCAGCACCAAATCCGTTTATAACTGCTTCCGTGGTCAGGCGCTGGATGAGCCACTTCAGACGATCACGAAAACCCACGGTTATGCGGTCGTTACCCCACACATCACCAAATTCCGCACCGGTGCGACTGGTCAGGAAGTTGATGAGCCATTGCCGACGATCACCGCTGGCAGTTCAGAACGCCCGGGTGGGAATGGGCATGCTTTGGGCATGGTTGAAGCAACCCTGGCACCAGCACTGATTCAGATGGGTTATGGCGAACGTGAAGGACAGGCTCCCCGTGCACTGAATATCGAAAGACCGATCGGCACGGTAACTGCTGGCGGCAATAAGTTTGCGGTGGTAGCGCCAATCATTGCTCGTATCGGACAAACAGGCTTTGGCGGCGACCGCATGGCGTATGAAGCTGGCAAACCACTTACCACTGTAACCAGCAAAGCAGAACACCTGTTGGTGGCTCCGGTGATCGCCCGGCAGTTTGGCAACAGTGTTGGACACGCTGCTGATGAGCCAAACGGCACTATCACTGCGGGCGGTGGCGGCAAAAGTCAGTTATGCACGGCTTTCCTCGCGAAACACTTCGGCGGTAACTACACCGGTGCTGGCGCGGCGATGGATGCACCAGCTCACACCGTTACCACCACCGATCATCAAGCGCTGGTCACATCCAATCTGATTAAGCTGCGTGGCACCTGCAAAGACGGCCAGCCCGTCACTCAACCAGCCCCAACCATCACTGCCGGCGGCCTGCACATTGGTGAGGTTCGCGCTTTCCTGCTCAAGTACTACGGCAACGAGAAAGAGGGCGTCAGTCTGGATGAATCCCTGCACACCGTTACAACGAATGACCGGTTCGGCCTGGTTACAGTGGAAGGCGTCGATTATCAGATAGTCGATATCGGAATGCGCATGCTTCAACCGCATGAGCTTTACGCGGCGCAGGGATTCCCGAGCTGGTACATCATCGATCAGGACTACCGGGGCACTAAATACGCGAAAGACAAACAAGTTGCGCGCTGCGGCAACGCGGTTCCGCCGCCGTTCGCTGAAGCTCTGGTGCGCGCCAACCTGCCGGAAATGTGTGGCGCTGATAAAGAGGTGGCCGCGTGAATCAACTCCAAAATATTTGGCTTGATGCTTATCGCGGTTGGTTAAAAGCAGTCTCCCCGGAGGGGGAGCTGCATCCCACTGATTACACCGCTGCGCGGGAACATGCTGACTCTGTGCTGAATAGCCTCATCAAGGCGGGGGAGGTTGCATGCAACTGATCCTGCCATTCCCGCCAAGCGTCAACGGTTACTGGCGCTCCACCAGAAAAGGCGTGTTGATCAGCGAGCGCGGGCGGATCTTCCGGTCAAATGCGCTGGCGGCGATTTATCAACAGTTGCGATGCCGGCCACCGGCGCTGCTGACTGAGCTGGATGTGCATCTGGTTCTGTTCCCGCCGACCAGAGCGAAACGCGATTTAGATAATTTCCAGAAGGCGCTGTTTGATGGCCTTACCCACGCGGGGATCTGGAAGGACGACAGCCAGGTGAAACGAATGACGGTCGAATGGGGACCGGTTACCAAAGATGGGAAGGCAGAAATAACGATTACTGATTTCAAAACCGCCGGTGTGCAGCCGGTTTAACGTGTGGAGTGATTATGTCGAACAGTTTGCTGTCAGGAAAAGTGGTAACGATGTCGAGCCGTGAGATTGCTGCGCTGGTGCAGAGTAAGCATAGCGATGTGAAGCGGTCAGCTGAACGGCTCGCAGTTGGTGTAATTTTAAGCGCGCCGTTGGCGCACACCCCCTATTTTCATGAACAGAACGGTCAGGAGTATCAGGAGTACTGGTTCAATAAGCGCGATTCGCTGGTGCTGGTTGCCCGGCTGTCGCCCGAGTTCACCGCCGCAGTAGTTGACCGCTGGCAGGAACTGGAATCGAAAAGCCAGTTACCGCAGTCTTTGCCGGAAGCTCTCCGCATGGCTGCTGACTTGGCCGAAGAAAAGCAGGTGCTGGAATCTCAGCTGGCGCTGGCGGCCCCGAAAGTTGAATTCGTTGATCAGTACGTCATGGCTAAGGGCTCTATGGGATTCCGCGCGGTCTGCAAATTGCTGCATGCGAAAGAACCTGAATTTCGGATGTTCCTGCTCGAAAAAGACATTGTTTACCGGTTGGAAGGCCAGTTGACGCCAAAGGCCAATCATTTAGAGGCAGGGCGGTTTGAGTTGAAAACCGGTACAAGCCTGAATAACCAACATGCATTCCGTCAGGCGCGCTTCACGGCAAAGGGTGTTGAATGGGTTGCCGGGTTGTGGGCTGGTTATCTGCGACAGAAACAGGAGAACGCGGCGTGAGAGCATTACTGAAACCATACCCGCAGCGGGATCTGGGGATCGTGCTGTTACGGCCACCGGGCGACCTGCTGCAGCATTTCAGCGGGAAACGCCTGCTGATCACCGATGAGCCGGCGGACCTGCGGGGCGCGGCAGACGGACTGGTACCGGTAGAGGCTCAGCCGTTATCGGTTGATCCGCGCCTTGCAATATTTCTTACATCAGAGCCGATTATCAATCTGGTTGGCGGGTGGGGTGCCCTCACGTTGTGGGTTAAGCGCAATCGCGGCTGCCAATGCACCGACTTTGGCGGCCAGTACCATCATCACGAACTGGTTCAGTCTCGCCGTGGGCGTGGCGTGGTGTCCTTATGCTGGTCCCATGACAACGAATATCACGGGAAAGAATCCGTGAAACTTGATGCAGCGGCCCGGGCGAACGCCACTGAATTTGTGTCTGAGATGATCCGTGCACGCTCCCGGTTACCTGCCGGACACCAACTGACTTTGCCGGAGCTTTGCTGGTGGGCAATCAGTAACGGTCTGGCGTCCCATCTGCCGGAGGAAATTATCTGCGAGGCGCTGGGGATGAGATACCGGCCGCCTGGCGAACAGCTGAAGGAATCCGATATCAACCCCGGCGAACGCGAACCACGTGAAGTGCTGGCGAGCAACATCAAACCTGTGCTGGCGCTGGCCGTTGATCCGGAAACCCCTGAATCCTTCATGCTGCGCCCGAAGCGCCGCCGGTACGAAAACACGAAATACACCCAATGGGTAAAGCGCCAGCCATGCTGCGGCTGTGGCAACGGGTCTGATGATCCGCACCACATCACCGGCAATGGCTTTGGCGGTATGGCAACAAAATCGCATGACCTGTTCGTGATCCCGCTGTGCAGACGGTGTCACGACTCACTTCATGAGAATACCCAGGCTTGGGAAGAAGAACATGGTGATCAGATGTATTTGGTCATGAAGACATTAGACCGCGCGCTGGCGATGGGTGTTATCGCTACCGGCAAGCAAAGATAAGTGTGGAGAGAATAATGCGTGATATTCAACTGGTTTTAGAGCGTTGGGGTGTATGGTCTCGGCATAGATATGAAATGGAATTCTCGCCCATAGCGGCAGGGTTCAAAGGTTTGTTACCTGAATCGGCAAGCTCGGTTAGCTGCACTGATTCAGACGCGATGATCATTGACTCATGTGTTGGCAAACTTAAGCAGAAGCGACCTGACGAGTGGGAATTCATTCATGACCATTACATAAAGGATATTCCTAAACGCCAGATAGCTAAAAAGTATCGCTGCGACGAAAAGATGATCCGCATAAAGTTACAGATGGCGGAAGGCTTCATCGAAGGCTGCTTGTCGATGCTTGATGTTAGGCTTGAGATGGAAGTTTAATGAAGAAAAGCCCGATCACTCGGGCTTTTCTTCAACGTCTTTAACATAAAGGATGACCGCAGACTTAATTTCACCATCAACATGTTTAGCGTTGATGCTTAGGTGAACAGGTTTTCTCTCCCATTCAGCCTTCTGAAGGGCATCTTTGTTACCTGACTCATCCAAGAAGATATCTTGAACAACACATGTTAAACGCTGATCCCCGCCAACACGGCGAACTTTCACCTTGAATGACTCAGGATCAGTGTTGTTGACTTCTTCAATGCGATAGATTCCATCCACACGCATCTCAGTAGAGCGCCTGCGGGCGTTTTTAGTGAGTTCACTTGCCATATCAGAATCTAATTGGACACCACCAATTTCGGCTGTGTCGGCTCTAACAAATGACTTGACCATTTCGGTCTTAGCATCATAAGACATGCGCTCCATGTTATCTAATAACGGCTTTTCATGGATGATTTGCTGGACAACTTTAAGGCGTTCGGTTTCATGCGAACTCATAGTTTCCATGGTCTTCAAGTGAGCTTTATCGCCATCTTTAGCGATTTCAGCCATGCGAATCTCTTTGCGGTTATCAAGGAATTTTTTGAAAAGGGATGTGCCACCCCAGATCAAGGCGGCGCCCAGAACGATAATGACGATTTCTTGAGGGCTCATTTTGCCGATTAATTCCTGCATAAGTTTGGTTAAAAATCCGTCAATGTTTACTTCCACAATTGACGAACCTTTTTCAACAGTTACCTCTATCTCTAAGGCATCCAACTCTTCTTTAGTCAGTTTTCTTGAGTCTGGGACGCCGTATTTGGCCAATGCGTAAGATTTATTGATCTGCGCCTGCATCTCAACAAACCCTTTCATCACTGAAGGAGTAAGACTGTTATTAAATTTTTTGCCCGTTAAACGAAACGTTAGGTTAGGCCAACCATCAAAAGAAATATGCTCGGGTAAGGAATAGCCAGATAGGTACTGCTGAACATACTCAAAGGCTTCATCCTCTGAGTTAATAGTAACCTTATTATCGTCCAATACGAACTCCTTGTGGAACAAAAATTCAGCAGCCAGAGGTTGCAACCAGAGTTGTCCGGCTTCTTTTAATTTTGAGTAAGCTGTGTGTAAGCAAACATAAATTAAATTGAAGAAAAAATCACTAACGCGGTCCGCAAATTTGCTTGTAACGTGTTAAGAGTGGTCACGTAGTCACAAAGCTTAGACAATCTCAAAACCCCATTTTGGCGGGGTTTTGTTGTTTCTGGATTTGAATGTCGAGGAGTATGAACTGGTAAAGCCTGGAGCAGGCGAGGCGTAATAAGAACATATTATTTCGCAAACTTAACCATACAAAGTATATCCGCCATGCCCGAAGCTAAACTGTTACCACCTTTAACATAATCAAGTTTAGCAACGAACTCTCCCGAAGGAGTATAAAGAGTGACGGCACCATAGCCGTTTTGGCAGTCCTTATCCAAAATTGTGAACTTTCTATAGTTCACTGTTTTATCATTATTATTAGCCTTGGGAACGTTCTGAACGAGCATAGACCTGATGCCATTTTCCAAATTTCCCGATTGATCTTTGACATAATAATCAGAATCCTCAGTGCTATTTGAGTAGGTCCAACCTGGAAAGCTTTTTTGGGCTTCTGCATGACCAGTCAGGGTTGCACTCATTAAAACCAAACCCAAAACCCAAGTGATTTTCATAGACTCTTCCTTTTTTAAGATTTTTCGTATTGTTAGCACTGATTTATCATAAATTTCTTTTTAATTCATCATCCGAAGCATTTATGCGGTTTTTTATGCCCTCAATTCGGTTGTGAGGACACCTACAGCGATAAGGGGTTTATCAATGTCCGAGCCGGTTTCAGCTTCAGCGGCTTCAGCGGCGCTTGCCACCGTCGGTGTCTTCGGCTGGTTCACCGGTCTGGATTACGGCGTGGTGTTCGGTGCCTTTGCTGGCGCTGTGTTCTACGTCACGTCAGCCGTTGACCTGTCAGCGTGGCGTCGCATTTCGTATTTTGGCGTTTCATTCATGTGTGGCCTGCTCGGTGCCGGTGTTGCTGGCGCTAAGCTGGCTGTCTGGCTCAGTTACCCTGATAAACCATTGGATGCCTTGGGCGCGGTGATTATCTCCGCACTGGCGGTGCAGCTGCTTACGTTCGCCAGCAACCGGGCAAAGAACCCAACATCACTGATTGATCGGTGGAGGGGGCAAAGTGGTAATAAATGACCCGCTGGTAATCCTGAACGTGGTGGTGTGTACGTTGGTGGTTATCCGGCTGAGCTTCTTTCGAAAGAATGGGGCCACACATCGCCGCTGGGCGTCGTGGCTGGCCTACCTGCTGATCCTGATTTACGGCCATGTCCCACTGCGTTTCCTGTTCGATCATTACGACGGCACGCGCTGGGCCATCCTCTTACTGAACCTCGTGATCTGCATTGCGATATTCGCCGTGCGCGGGAACGTGGCGAAAATCATTAAAGTCCTGAGACTTCCGCAATGACAAAAGACCAATTTACCCGGGCGGCTTCACTTAGCGCCGACTTAGCCACGCGCTGGTATCCGCACCTGGTATCAACGATGGCTGAATTCGATATTTCCACGCCAGCACGTCAGGCGGCATTTATTGCTCAGGTTGGGCATGAGTCCGGCGGATTCAAAACCTTGGTCGAGTCCTTCAACTATTCGATCGCCGGTCTGTCTGTGTTTACCCGCCTCACAGCATCACAACGGGAACAGCTCGGGCGCCGGAATGGGGAAGGACCTCTGCCGGTAGAGCGCCAGCGCGCCATTGCCAATCTTGCCTATGGAGGCCGGTACGGCAACAAAGCGGCGGGTGATGGGTACAAATTCCGTGGGCGCGGTCTGAAGCAAATCACGTTCCTCGATAATTATCTGGCCTGTGGCCGCGCGCTGGGCATCGACCTGATCAGCAATCCTGATCTGCTGCTGCAGGATGAATACGCGGCGCGGTCGGCGGGCTGGTTCTGGAAGGCCAATAACTGCAACAGCTTTGCCGACTCCGGCGACTTTGTGGGGCTGACCAAACGCATTAACGGCGGTGACAACGGTCTGGCTGATCGTCAGGCTCGATATTCTGTCGCCAAAAAGGCATTAGGCATTTGAGGATCCCCCAGTGGAAACATCGCTGTTTACTGCTCTGCTGAAGGCTTACTGGAAAACGGCAGTCTCCATTGTGCTGGCAGCCGTGCTGGCCTGGTGGATTGAAGGTCTGCGCTGGGATGCCGACGTTTCCAAACGCAATGAAGCCCACACGGCGGAGCTGAAGAAACAAAGCGATCAGGCAGTGATTGACCTGACCAACCAGCAGACGCGCACCGAAGCGGCACAGGCCGCGCTGGCGGAGCTTGATGCCAAACACACGAAGGAAATGGCAGATGAACAGGCCAAGAATGAGAAGTTGCGCGCTGATGTTGCTGCTGGCACTCGCCGGGTGCGAATCGCCGCGGCAAACCTTGCCACCTGCCAGCTCGTCGGGAACAGCACTTCCGGCACCGGCAGCCTGGGCGATGCAGTACAAATCGACCTCACGCCAGCAGGTGGATCAGCTGTTCTCAGTCTCAGAGAGTCAACCAGCAGAGACGACCAAGTGATCCAGTATCTTCAGGGCTATGCCGCTGAAGCCCAGAAGCGTTGCAAAATTCAATAGGTGCAGCTAAATGACTAATAAAATCCACTTGAGCTTTAACCGCCTTTACACGTTGAAAGATGGCGATTATCACGGTGCAACGCATACTTAAACGGTTAGCCACGCTGTAAAGCGCTGCGTGATCCTGAACAAGACTCATGCAAAAATGGCGCTTTATTTTAGATTTTTTTCCAACTTTGAACTCCTCAATCTACACTTTTTATAATTATATTGAACCAGCTTTCCTGAATTAGTAAGATGTAGAAAAGACATTATGAAAAAGGAAAATCAATATACCTGAACACAGTCAGGGTGTTCACCTTAGGCTTATTTGCCGTTGCGAACGTTGTTCGCTTTTTAAGAAGGGTATATAAATGAGTACAGAAGATGATTTGAAGGAAATCAAAAAAAGTTTACACCGGATTGCTTATGGTGGTCCATCTATTGGGAATCTTTGGCTTATAGTTGCCGAAGTTATTGTATTCAACCTTTGCCTTGTGTTCATGACAGTTGAGCATGCAAAGGTGTCTTTTGGGTTAACTTTCGCGCTAGTTTATGGGGTCTCTGCTGTCTTATTGCTTCTGAGTAGACTGAACCTTATACCTCTTTTCATATGCTATACATATGTCAGTCTTTGTTGGTCCGTAATTCCTTATGGTGGATTTATGGACGCAAGACTTCCTGCAATTGCATGGATTAGTGCTGCTGCAGTATTTGTCTTCTCTATGTGGATTCACATCTTTTATGTAACTGAGGATGCGTTTAATGGAAAGAAAAAGTCTAAGCGCATAAGTTAAATATATATTTAGTTTTATCCAAGGCTCGCTTCGGCGGGTTTTTTTATTGGAGCTAATATGCAGGTCACTATCGATGGTGTCCCGTATGCGCCTGCGTGCAATTCGGGTAACAATGCAATGCCAGCCCTGAATTATAGTATCAAATGAAACTATTAGCAATGAAAGGTACTCCCGGCAGGGGGCCTTGCCACGGGGCGGCGGACTCGCGGAAAACGGCTAGTTTTCGCGATCTAGGGTCATCATCATCATCTGTGCAGGTTATTGATTTTGCAGTATGCGAAATTGTAAAGATGTCGAATCGTTTAAAAAGTGTTCACCATCATGGACCAAGAAATCGCCTCGCTCAAACTGAACATCAACCAACTTGCAGGGATCACCGGTGTGCATCGGCAGACGGTCGCGGCGCGCCTGAAAAACGTCGACCCGGCACCGGGCAGTAACGCGAAACTGAAATTATTTTCCGTCACCGATGTGTTAACCGAATTGATGATCCCGACGGTTTCTGGCGACGTGGCAGAAATGACGCCGTCCGACCGGCTGGCGCACTGGAAAGCCGAGAATGAGCGTCTGACCTTTGAACAAAGCATGGGGCAGCTCATCCCTGCAGAAGATGTGGCAAGAGAGTTTTCAGTGATGGCGAAAGCCGTGGTTCAGGTGCTGGAAACGCTGCCGGACGTACTCGAGCGAGATTGTGCGTTACCGCCGTCCGCCGTGATGCGTATACAAAATATTATTGATGATCTGCGTGACCAGATTGCGCAGAAGGTCACTGATGCAGAACCGGAGGAGGACACGTCTGAGGAGGACTGATGGCAAAGCGGGCTTCAGCGCATGGCATCCGGAGAGATGTACCGGGCATTCTTCGCGCACCGCGGCGCATGCTGGTTGCCGATGCGGTCAGCCAATATATGCGCGTGCCGATGGGGGCGGGAAACTCCGTTCCCTGGGATCCGAATTTGGCACCGTATGTTGTCGACCCCATGAACTGCCTGGCATCCCGCGAGTACGACGCCGTGATCTTCGTCGGTCCGTCCCGAACAGGTAAAACCATCGGTCTGATCGACGGCTGGATTGTTTACAACGTTGTCTGTGACCCTTCGGATATGTTGCTTATCCAGATGACGGAAGAGAAGGCGCGTGAGCACAGCAAAAAGCGCCTTGACCGGACCTTTCGCAGCAGCCCTGAAGTGGCTAAACGCCTGAGCCCACGCCGTAATGATAACAACGTATACGACCGGACATTCCGGGCAGGGAACTACCTCAAAATCGGCTGGCCCTCTATTAATATTATATCCTCGTCCGATTATAAGTGCGTTGCACTGACGGATTATGACCGATTCCCCGAAGATATTGACGGTGAGGGGGACGCTTTTACGCTGGCCTCAAAACGTACGACGACATTTATGTCTTCGGGCATGACGCTGGTGGAGAGCTCACCGGGTCGCGATATTCGTGATACCAAATGGCGCCGCAGTTCACTGCATGAGGCGCCGCCGACCACCGGCATTCTTTCTTTATATAACCGTGGCGATCGCCGACGCTGGTACTGGCCTTGTCCGCACTGCGGCGAACACTTCCAGCCCGCGAAAGACGTAGTGCAGGGTTATCAGAATATTGCCGACCCTGTGGTCGCCAGCGAGGCGGCATTCATAGAGTGTCCGCATTGCCGGGGAAAAATTACAGCAGGGCAGAAACGCGCACTTAATCAGAAAGGTGTCTGGCTGCGCGACGGTGAACAGATTGACCGTCATGGCACTGTCACGGGAACGGCCAGACGATCGCGCATTGCGTCATTCTGGATGGAAGGACCCGCCGCGGCGTACCAAACGCTTTCGCAGCTGGTCTACAAGTTGCTGTCCGCTCAGCAGGACTACGAGGCGAACGGCAGTGAAGAAACCCTTAAAGCGGTGATCAATACTGACTGGGGTCTGCCTTATATCCCTCAGTCCAGCGTTGAGCAGCGCAAATCCGAAACCCTGATGGCGCGCGCCTCGACCGTGACCAAGCGCACCGTGCCTGACGGGGTGCGGTTTCTGGTGGCGACCGTTGACGTACAGGGCGGACGCAACCGGCGGTTCGTTGTGCAGGTGATCGGCTATGGCGCCCACGGTGAGCGCTGGGTCGTTGACCGATACAACATTAAACAGTCGATGCGCACGGGGCCGAACGGCGAAAGCCTGCCGATTGACCCGGCTGGCTATCTGGAAGACTGGGATTTACTGCGAACAGACGTACTGGATAAGCAGTGGCCACTCAACAGCAATCCGGGTGTTTTTCTGCCCGTGCTGGCGATGGCCGTCGATTCCGGCGGTGAAGACGGTGTCACCGGCAATGCCTATGAGTTCTGGCGTCAATGCCGCCGTGATGGGGTGCACAAGCGCGTTTATCTCTTCAAAGGCGACAGCACCACCCGCAGCAAGCTGATCACCAAGTCACTGCCGGACAATACCGACCGCCCAAACCGCCGGGCGGAGGCCCGCGGCGACGTGCCCCTCTATCTTCTGCAAACCAATATGCTTAAAGACCGGATCAGTAATGCGCTTCAGCGCGATACGCCGGGGGCTAACTACGTTCACTTTCCTGACTGGCTGGGGGAGTGGTTTTACGACGAACTGACCTATGAAGAACGGGGTGCTGACGGCAAATGGACGAAACCTGGCAAAGGAGCGAACGAAGCGTTTGACCTGATGGTTTACGCCCATGCGCTGGTGATTTTGCGCGGGTACGAACGGATAAACTGGGAAAAACCGCCTGATTGGGCACAACCCATTGAACAGTCCGCGCCGTCTTCACCTTCTGACTCACCCGCACCGAAACCCCGCAGTAATCACCCAAAACCGAAAACAACCCGTGCTAAGACAGAGGATAAACCTTCTGCCTGGGCGCCATCGACATCAGGAGGCTGGGTATGAATCAGGCCGATATTGAAGACATGATCCAGCAGTATATGACCGCTGAACGCGCCGTCTTGCAGGGGAAATCCATCACCTTCAACGGGCAGTCCATGACGATGGAAAACTTAAGCGAGATACAAAAGGGTCGCGAGAAATGGGAGCGACGGCTCAGCACGTTACTGGCAGCGCAGCGCGGGCGACCGCAATACCGGCTGGCGAGGTTTCCGCGATGAGCCTGATTGATGATGCCATTGGCATATTTTCGCCGGGCTGGAAAGCCTCCCGGTTGCGGTCCCGTGTGGCTATCAATGCCTATGAGGCAGCATTGCCGACCCGTACGCACCGGGCGAAGCGGGAAAACCGCAACGCAAATCAGCTCACGCAGTTTGCTGGCCGGTCGATCAGGGAGCAGGCACGCTGGCTGGACAATAATCACGATCTGGTGATTGGCCTGCTGGATAAACTCGAAGAGCGCATTGTCGGCGCTCGCGGAATTGTGGTTGACCCGCAGCCCATCCTGAAAACGGGGCTGGTGGCCGATGAGCTCTCAAAACAAATACGGGCAGCCTGGGCAGAGTGGTCCGTTTCGCCCGATGTGACAGGGCAGTTTACCCGCCCCGTACTTGAGCGGCTGATGGCAAGAACCTGGCTGCGCGACGGAGAGGTTTTCGGCCAGATGGTAAGGGGTTCAGCCCCCGGACTTACCCCGACGGCGAAAATTCCATTCTGGGTTGAGGCGCTGGAGCCGGACTACATTCCTTTAGAAATGAACGATACCGGGAAGGGTGTTTGTCAGGGGATCTATCTCAACGACTGGGGTCGCCCGACAAAGTATGTCGTCTATAAAAATCTGGTGACTTCAGGTGTGGCGCTCGGTAACACCAAAGAAATCGCCGCAGACGGCATGATGCACCTGAAATTCATGCGCCGGCTTCATCAGGTCCGGGGAAACAGCCTGCTGTCCGGCATTCTGATCCGCCTGAGCGCACTGAAAGAGTATGAAGATTCTGAACTGACGGCCGCACGTATTGCCGCCGCGCTGGGTATGTACGTCAAAAAAGGAGACGGGCAATCTTACGAAAGCGCGGATGGTAATGGTAAGGACTCCCGCGAGCTCAATATTGAGCCCGGCATGCTCTTTAATGACCTCGAACCCGGCGAAGAAATCGGGATGATTAAATCGGATCGTCCCAATCCTAACCTTGAGTCGTTCCGAAACGGGCAACTCAGGGCGGTGGCCGCCGGCAGCCGAAGCAGCTTTTCCAGCATCTCGCGTAACTACAACGGTACATACAGCTCACAGCGGCAGGAGCTGGTTGAGTCTTTTGAAGGCTACGGAATTCTTCAGGATGCCTTTATCGCAGCAGTGACCCGCCCGATGTACCGCAGCTGGTTGCAAATGGCGATCACGGCGGGCGTGATCAATGTCCCGCCTGATGTGGATATGGCGACGTTGTTTAATGCGGTTTACAGCGGGCCGGTAATGCCATGGATTGACCCGATGAAAGAGGCTAATTCCTGGCGCGTGCTGTTGCGCGGTGGCGCTGCGACGGAAGGGGATTGGGTCAGGGCGCGCGGTGCGAATCCTGGTGATGTTAAACGCCGCCGCAAAGCGGAAGTTGATGAAAACAAAACGTTAGGTCTGGTCTTCGACACGGACCCGGCAAACGATAAAGGGGAAGCCAGTGCGAAAGAATCCAAGAAATAAACTGGGGGCGTCACCCAAAGCCTCTGCGGGGGATAAAAGCTGGTTCCGCATGAAGGCCAGCGGTGACAAGACCGCCGATATTTATATTTATGACGAGATTGGTTACTGGGGCGTCACTGCCCGCCAGTTCGCCAGCAGCATGAAAGCGTTGGGCGATCTGGATCATATCAATCTGCATATCCACTCGCCGGGCGGCGACGTCTTTGACGGCATTGCCATTTACAACCTGCTTAACAGCCATACGGCGAGCAAAACCGTGTATATCGACGGTCTTGCCGCCTCAATGGCCTCGGTGATTGCCATGGTGGGTAACCCTATAATCATGCCTGAAAACGCCATGATGATGATCCATTATCCATCACACTACCTCATGGGTACGCATGGAGAACCAGCTTTATTCATTAACTCTTTGTTAATTATGAAGAAGGAAAGAATGTTGTTTGCATTGCTTTTCTACGTTTTCTGGGCGTTGCGGATGAATGTGTATTGCAATGTGTATTGCAGAATGAGGTGTTATGGCTGGCGAGAACAAGTTAAGCGACAAGGCGCTAAAATCCTTAGAGGGTAAACCGCAGCAGCGTCAAAAGATGGTGGCTGATGGCCGAGGCCTGTCTGTCAGAGTCAGCACGAATGGATCCGTAAGCTTTGTGTTTTTCTTTAGGCATTCTGGCCGACAAAGCGCCCCGGTCTGGATGACGTTAGGCAGATATCCAGATATGACACTCAAACAGGCTAGGGAGAAAAGGGACGAGTGCCGGGCATGGCTATCCCAAGGACTTGATCCACGGATAGAGAACAAACTCACCAAAAAGAGCCTATTCACACCTGTCACCGTTAAGAACGCTATCGATTACTGGTTTGATAACTATGCCAGGGAGAAACGCAAGGAGACGATGCGGCTTTATCGCCGTTATGAGAGATACATATTTCCCTACATAGGGGGCTTTCCGGTCGAGAAATGTACTCTCTCAGACTGGATAAAATGCTTTGATCGCGTGAAGAAAATTGCACCGGTTCAGTCTGCCGCGATGCTGATTGAGTTAAAGCAGATCTTCAAATACTGCCGGGTACGCCAGTATGTGCGATGCAATGTGCTGGATGACTTGAGTCCTGGTGATATTGGTAAATATCAGAATAAGAGAGAGCGGTTGCTTGAAGAAAGTTACGTTGCCGACCTGTGGGGCGTTTACTTTCATGGCAAAGGGAAAACCCGTGTGATGAATTACAAAAAGAGGATCAGTATTTTGTGTCTTATTTTCGGCTGCAGGCTCAGTGAGGCACGCCTATCCACATGGGATGAATGGGACTTCGAGAAATGGCTTTGGACTGTGCCTAAGGAGCATAGTAAAAACGGTGAGGAGATTGTTCGTCCTGTTCCACAAAAGATGCGTCAGTGGCTCATAAACCTGCATGAAGAGACTAAAAGGCGAAACTACATACTCGGCGAATTGAAATCTGATTCAACAGTCAGCGTGATGGGGTGTACTAACTTTGTTTCTTTAAAGCATGAGAAACGCTGGTCATTACACGACTTGAGACGAACGATTTCAACAAGTCTCAACGATATGGGAGTTGATTTTTTTGTAGTAGAGCAACTGCTTGGACACACAATAAGAGGCGTTGCTGGAATTTATAACCGAAGTAAATACATCCCGCAAAAACAAGAAGCACTGGACCGATGGGTTGATTACCTTGATGGGCTGGTGGGTGAAGAAAATACAGTCAAAGTGATTAAGAAAAGGAGTGCCTGATATGGCTATGTTATCCGTCGTAAAAAAAGAAGATCTCCAGTACATGCCTGAGCTTGACAGAATGATCCGCGAACCTGAGTGCCGGGCTATGACCACGCTGTCTAACTCCACACGCTGGCGCATGGAACAGGAAGGAACATTTCCGAAGCGCATCAAAATTGGGCCATCAGCAGTTGCTTACCGACTCTCAGAGGTGCAAGCTTGGATAAGAGGTAAGTGGAACAATTAATTGGGAGTAAGTTAATGACTATGTGTGTGTTTTGGAAAGACAGAGCTAATGATATTCACATGGCTACAGATTCTCGCTTAAGTAATGGTAAAACTATACTAGATCATTGTTTGAAGATATCTAGGCTTAATTGTGAATTGTACGAGGCGAATAGTGTAACGGGCGGTAATAAAATATTAAAAGGAACGGTTAAGTTAGCTATTTCTTTTTGTGGCGGGTTTGTTAGTGCCTATACCATAAAAGAGAGTCTTGCAGAGATTTTGAATCAGATGGTATTTTTCCCTGACACGAATAATGCATCTATGGATGTTATTGCTGAAGTTGCATTTAATGTGTATAAAAAAATTACAGTTGATATTTTAGCGTACTATATGGAGTTGGACGGGGCGTGTTCTGTCTATATTGCTGGTTTCTGTCCATTATCTAAACAGATGGAAATGTATAAGCTCAGTGTCAAGATGGATTCTGTCTCAAATCAAGTTATTTATTCTAAAACTAAGTGCTTCGAGCAAGAAAGTTTCATTATTGATGGGAGTGGGGCGACTTTCTTAAAAACATCAGACACATTAGGCAATCATTTCGCTAGGGCAGATGCAATAAACAAAGAGAATCCATTGCTCGATATATTGGCTTCAGTAATTTCTGATCCTGCATGCAATTCTGTTGGTGGTTCTATACAGTATGCTAAATGTCAGTCTAATGATATTACACTACTTTCAATGTATGAGAATAAAAATGGGTCTGTGAGGTATATGCGTGCTGGCGTTGATATTAACGAGTTGATTAATGATGTTATTCCTCTTGGTGTAATTGTTGAGGCTAATATGATAGGGAGATCTATATGAAAGATATAGACGGAGTTCATAAGGTTTTAGAAGTAATGAAACCGCACATGGAAAGTATCGAGAAACATTTCTCCGAAATGAATGGTATTTTTATTAATTTAATGGAGCAGCCGCATGATAATATTGGTAGAGTTCTGAAATGTCATCTTGTGGTGGAGCATTTCTTGACCAAATTCTTGGTGGATTATTACAGAATAGACGGTCTCGAAAATCTACAGTTACGTTTTGCTCAGAAAATTGAACTTGTCCCTAGAGCTGGTGGGAGTGCATCATTTGTCAGGCCGGGAATAATTCAATTGAATAAAATAAGAAACAAACTTGGCCATGATTTGAGTACGCAAATTGAGAGAAATAATATCTCAGCAATTTACGAAGTGTTAGCTATCGCAAGAAAAGGTATTAATCTCGATGATCCGATAAAAGCGATAGAAGCATTTACACCAATTGCATGTGCTTTTATATCTGTGCCGCCTCCAGAACTTCAGAAGATATTCATGGAGGCTTTTGAGACAATCGTAACCCATGACCCTGAATAAATGTTGACTCTAGTTTTTTATTTCAACACCACGTTGATTTAGCTCTTTTCTTACAACTCTCTTTAGCCATGCAGAAAGTGTTTCGTCACCATCTTCTTTCATGGCTAAAAGCATAGCCTCCTCTAGTGAAGGGTCTACCCGGAAAGCTATTTGTTTATTCCCTTTCGGCATCTTTACGTTTGACATGTGTCTTACACTCGGCGTATCTTTAATGTGTCATTCAATGTACATCATATGATTGACATGTGTAAATAGCGAAGCCCGGTAGTGTTACCAGCACTCACCGGGCTTCTAACCACAATCGTTAATCGGAGTAACAGTTATGGCTGATATGCAGTCTACCCAAACTCACCCTAAATTCACATGGCGTTTTCTGGCACTCAGTGTCACCGAGAGCAGCATTCTTCGCATTACCGCCGCTACCGAACGCGAAGCCCGTAATCAATCACCAGTTGGCTGCGTGATGGTATTTGCTGGCCGCCTGCCTGTTCAGGGGGTATCTCATGCCTAATTTGAAATGGTCAGATATCGATATAAGAGACGAACTCTGGGTGATGGAAACACTTCTCGCGGCATCGCTTTGTATGAATGATGAAAACGAGACAGAGCATGACATAGCGATCAACCTAGTCGATAAAGTTCTGAACCGTATCCGTGACCTGAAAAAGGCAAGCGAGGTGCGTCATGCGTGATATCTACCATGCTGTCGTGGGTAGTTCTGACCTACTCAAAAACCTCTCCCAAGAAGCGCTGACTGATTACAAAAACAACTGTGGCGACGCTGCATCAGGAATAGTTTTCGCACTTACCACACTGGGCTGCTTGTCCATGGAAGCTTGTGATAGTGACGAATATTCAGATGAAGAATGCCGAAGAGACATGATGGGTTTAAGTAGCGCTTTGAAGCACTTGCCACGATTGATGCAGGCCCTTGATCAGAACCGTGAGAACGCCGATTACGAATTAAAACGCCGGGGAGGAACCAAATGATCAGCCCAATCAAATTTAACGAGCTGGAAAAACGTGTTGCCGCCCTTGAGCTGGCGCTTGCGGCAATGTCCCGGAAGGATGCCTGCCCAGAAGGTATGGCCCCGCTTACCACCATGGCGGCTGAGATGGGCATATCCACCAAGAAGGCTGAGGAATTGGCAAGAAACAGCGGTGTGCTGATTGTCCGTCATGGCGCCAGCTATGCAGTGCATGAAACTAAATTCCGCGAGGCGGCGCTGATCATCATCAAAGGGGCAAAACGCCAGTGCCGTAGTAAATACTGGTATCACCCGCTGATCGGTAAATTCACTATGACACGGAGGCCACAGCTATGAGTATGTCTGCTTTAGACCCGGACATCATGTCTGATGCGCTGTTCTCCTGCGTTTATCGATGGATCAACGGCCACCCAATCGACAAGAAAGAAGCCAGTGCCGCTGCCGCCCGTCACCGCGACAAAGCTACCACCTTCGGCGCACTGGCTCAGAAGTTAAAGAGCCTTGTTCCTGGTGCTGGTGCAACTTATGAATCGCTCTGTGAGAGTGGCTTGATCTTGACTGACACCGAAAAGCAGAAGAAAGCCAGGGCCGAGTTGGTGGCTAAGTATCTTGGAGAAAATGACGTTAAGGCACTGCTTTGTGACAGTGCGCGGATCAACCGCCTGTTCCCTGCGCCAGTCGTCAAGAAATCGGACAGAAAGCCAGAGCCATTTGTCGCTGTGGATGGTGGGACGCCGACGCTTAATCAGATGGGGCCGAGCCAGCGCGGGGAAGTTTTGCTGGCGCATTATGACGGACGGCTGGCGCTGAATGGTGACTCGGATACCGTACATCACTACAACGGTGTTATCTGGGATCCGGTTCCTGATAAAGCGCTGGCGCGGGAAATGGCTGCTATCTTCATGGAATCTCGGGTTCCGTATTCAATGCCGAGCATGAAGAACGCCGTAGACACCATGAAGTTGAGCCTGCCACTGATGGAACCTACCGCCCGCAATCTGATTGGTTTCAGTAACGGGGTTTTTGATACCCGGGAAGGCGTATTCAGGGAACACAACCAGGCCGACTGGTTGCTTATTGCCAGTGATGTAGAGTTCATTCAGGCCGAGGAAGGCGAGAGCCTGGCCACTCATGCGCCAGCGTTCTGGAAGTGGCTCACCTGGTCAACGGCCGGAAACGAACGAAAAGCCGATAGAGTGCTGGCGGCTCTATATATGGTGATGGCAAACCGTTATGACTGGCAGTTGTTCCTTGAGGTGACTGGCGCGGGTGGCAGCGGTAAAAGCGTCATGGCCGAGATTTGCACCATGCTGGCCGGTAAGGGCAACACGGTATCAGCCAGCATGAAGGCACTGGAAGAGCCGCGAGAAAGGGCGCTGATTGTCGGGTTTTCATTGATTATCATGCCGGACATGACCCGCTATGCCGGTGACGGTGCAGGAATTAAGGCCATAACCGGCGGTGACAAGGTGGCTATTGACCCGAAACACAAAGCCCCTTATTCGACTCGGATCCCGGCTGTGATTTTGGCTGTCAATAACAACGCTATGTCATTCAGCGACCGGAGCGGCGGCATATCGCGGCGGCGGGTGATATTCAATTTCTCGCAGGTTGTGCCAGAGAATGAGCGTGATCCGATGTTGTCCGAAAAGATAGAGGCTGAATTGCCGGTGATAATCCGCCATTTGCTGACTCGATTTGCTGATCAGTCAGAGGCTAAGCGCCTTTTGTTTGAGCAGCAGAAATCAGAGGAGGCATTAGCCATAAAGCGTGAGGGCGATTCGCTGGTGGACTTCTGCGGTTACCTGATGGCGTCTGTACAGTGCGACGGTATGTTTATCGGCAATGCCAGCATCATTCCGTTCAGCCCGCGCAAGTATCTGTATCACGCCTATCTGGCCTATATGCAGAGTAACGGGCTTAACAGGCCGGTATCACTTACCCGGTTCGGTACGGATATGGCTGGCGCGATGGCTGAGTATGGGAAGGAGTACATTAGAAAGAAAAGTACCAAGGGAAATATGCGCTCAAACATCCGGCTGGCTGAGGATGCTGAGGAGTGGCTACCTGCCGCAACAGGGGGTACAGAATAAAATTTATTAAATAAGTCTCCACCTGTCTCCACTCGTTAAATTATGTGTTTAAAAACATGCATTTAATGGGTGGATACTTTGTATTTAACTCTCCACCTACTATCCACCTCTCCACCTATAAACCTAGAAGGTGGTGAGTTGGGGTGGTGACTTGAGGAGACTTGAAAATATACTAACCACCCATTAATGATATGATTTAAATGAAGAAAATGCCTTGGGTGGAGAGGTGGACACTTAAAAGCATAATTTATTTTTTATCTGATTTATTGAGGAAGTTTTCATGCAAAGACTTATGCAAATTAAAGAAAGGTTGGACGTAATTGAAGCCGCACTTGATAAGCAATATCCCCGATTTCGTCCGGATCCTGCAATTACCGATTTGGTAACTGAGTTGAAAGACCACGTTCAGGAGGAACGAAAGAAAATCCAAAAGCAACATTCGCGAGGCGAGCTATCAGAGTTTGAACGTTGTTTTATTGAACCAGCCATAAATGATGTTTATCTGAGTTCGATTGATAAAATCCGGCGTGGCTCAAAGCCAAGCAGTGATATGAACGATCATATTTGTGATACCTCATCCACGCTGAGTTACTGGCTGTTTCAGATAAAAGAACATGAAGAAAAGCAGAATTAACATGGCATCACATCTGGCCGGGGAGACCCGGCTTTTTTTGTGTCTGCATAATTTTGATTAATAATATTGCTCTTTACGATAAAAATAATTGATCGTATGATTCTTGCACCAATACTGGATAAACATCAGGGGTAAGAATGCCGACGAAAAAGAAAGGTCAGGCCGTGCATATCGACGCTGACACGATGAACAAGATTGAGGCTTATCAGGACTGGTGCCGTAAAAACCACCCTGAAATGCCGGTACCGACTAAAGGGCAAATTGTCCGTAACAGCGTGCATTACTGGTACAACGCTTCCCTGGGGGCATGGCTATGAAAAGCTGGTTCTCCATCAAGGCTAAAGTGGCTGGCGCTGCTGAAATCAAGATTTACGACGAAATCGGCATGTGGGGTATTACCGCCCGTCAGTTCTCCGACGAGCTGGCCGCGCTGGGACAGGTAAAACAAATCAGCCTGTTTATTCATTCCCCGGGCGGTGACGTGTTCGACGGGATCGCTATTTACAACCTTCTGAAAAAACACCCCGCCAATCTGACCGTGCATATCGATGGCCTGGCAGCGTCTATGGCTTCAGTTATCGCGATGGCCGGCGACAAAGTGGTGATGCCTGAAAATGCCATGCTCATGATTCACAAGCCCTGGGGCATCTCAGGCGGGAATGCTAAAGAGATGCGCGACTACGCTGACCTGCTGGACAAGGTTGAGGCCGTGCTCATCCCTGCCTATGCCAATAAAACGGGAAAATCTGCCGATGAGCTGGCGCAGATGCTCGAGGGTGAGACCTGGCTCAATGGCCGTGAATGTGTTGAACAGGGATTTGCCGATGAACTGGAGCCAGCTGTAAACGTTATGGCTCGTCTGGAATCAAAAAGAATTGAGGAATTTGAAGCTATGCCAAATGCACTGAAGAACATGATCACTGCGCCACAGGGTTCAGTAACCCAGCCAGCTGCACCAGAGCAGCAACGTATCAACGGCATTAAAGACCTGTTTGCCATGTTCGGCGGCCGTCATCAGGAATTGCAGTCAACCTGTATTGAAGATGCATCTTGTACGGTTGAACAGGCCAAAGATAAGCTGCTGGTGCTGATGGGCAAAGATGCAACCCCATCCAATAAAACCGGTAGCAATGCGCACATTTACGCAGGTAATGGGAACGTCACCGGCGACGGCATCCGTCAGGGGCTTTATGCCCGACTCGGACATGACCAGGCAGAGCGCGGAAACCCGTACACCATGATGTCGCTCTTTGACATGGCGAAAGCCTCTCTGACTGACCGCGGGATCAGCGTTGCGGGGTTCGGCAACCGCATGCAGATTGTGAACCTTGCATTCACCCATACCACCAGCGACTTTTCTTCCATCCTTGCCGGTGGCGCTGAGAAATCTGTTTTGATGGGCTGGCAGGACAGCGGCGAAACCTTCCAGAGCTGGACGAAGACAGGTTCACTCTCCAACTTTCATGAGTCTAAGCGCGTTGGTCTGAACGGGTTCACGTCGCTGGACAAGGTGCCGGAGGGTGCCGAGTACAAGTATGTGACCACCAGCGACCACGGTGTGCCAATCGCGCTGGCCACCTACGGCAATATCTTCTCCATCACGCGCCAGGCCATTATCAATGATGATCTGTCACAGCTGACGACCATCCCGCAACTGATGGGCCGCGCCGCGTCACGCACAGTCGGCAACCTGGTCTATGCAGTGCTGACCGATAATCCTAAATACACCGACAGTAAGGCGCTGTTCCACGCTGACCACCACAACCTGATTGCTAAGGGCATGGACATGGACGGCCTGACAGAGGCGCGTAAGGCCATGCGCCTGCAGGAAGATGCAGACGGCAACCCGCTGAACGTGACCCCGGCTTACATCATTGTCCCTGCCGCGCTGGAAGGTGCAGCCATGCGGACTGTGCAATCAACATCCTCACCGTTCCAGATCGGCACACAGACCGTGGGCAGCGATACCAATCCGGTATTCAATCAGAACGCCGGGGTAGCCAACACAGTGCAGAATATGGGGCAGGTCATTGTTGAGCCACGACTGGATAAGAAGAACGCGCAGCAATGGTATGTGGCATCAGCCAAGGGCAGCGACACCATCGAGGTGGCTTATCTGGATGGCATGGATACGCCTTACCTCGAAGAGCAACAGGGCTTCACGGTTGATGGCGTTGCATGGAAGGTGCGCATCGATGCAGGCGTTGCCGCGCTGGATTATCGCGGGCTGGTCAAATCGACCGGGCAAGCGTGATTTAGTTGCAAATAAAATGATTCAAAACGAAAGGTACTCCCGACGGGAGTGCCTGCCACGGGGCGGCGCGCTCGCGGAAAACGGCTAGTTTTCGTATTTCGATCGTCATCATCATCATCAACTCATGAGTTGAAATTAGAGGATATATATCAATGAGATTGCGCGTTCTTAATGAAAATGAGGTTGCACTTGAGGTGATGAATGGTGTCCCTGTATGCAGCATCAGCGAAATTTCCCGGTTTTTGGAGATTGACCGGGCTACCGTAGCGAAAGTTATTAAGAAACATAATATTAAGCCTGCCAGATTGCGGAAAACCCACCCGATTTACCCGCTGCCAATTGTCGCGAGAAGGGTAATTAATAGCCGTTTTTGGTGATTTTTATAGAGTCAGCATATTCAGCAGGTTGTTGTTACTGATTCTTATCAGTTTATTGCTTTTATACCTGTTGAAAGACCTGTCAGAGGTGACGAGAGCAATTTCAACATTAGAGGGTAGCAAATGAGCAATTCAGAAGTTATGACCGAGATTCAGCTCTTTGGCCAGTTGGGTAAAATATACGGTAAAAAGCATCATCGTCTGATCAGGACAAAACATGAAGCATCCCGAGCGTTATCGGTAACCATCAAGGGCTTTCATCAGTACATGTTATCGAGCCAGCGCCACGGGATCACTTACGCGGTATTCTGCGGCAAAAAGAATATTGGGAAAGACGACTTAGATTATCCCGTCACAGGGGAAGTAATAAAAATTGTTCCTGTGGTAATCGGTAGCAAAAGGGCTGGTGTGCTGCAGACAATCCTCGGTGCCGTTTTGGTTGTTGTCGGCGTGCTTGGTGCGACTATCGGTCAGGCATGGGGCGGTGCTACATGGGGGCCATATGCTATGCAAGCAGGCGCTGCCTTGATGGCTGGTGGAGTAATTCAAATGCTGTCACCACAAACCGCTGGTCTCTCCAGCAAACAGGATGCAGATAATCAGGCTTCCTATGCTTTCGGCGGCGTAACGAATACCGCTGCTCAGGGCTATCCTGTGCCGCTGCTTTATGGGAAGCGCCGAATCGGTGGAGCGATTATCTCAGCCGGTATCTATGTGGAAAATCAGCAATGAATTCAACGCAACGCATATGGCCCGAGGGTGATCAGTTCACCCTTGAGGTGAATATCCCAACCAATTTCGAATCGTTGCCGGTGTTTATCACTTACGTGGTACCTGCTTTCGACGTAGTTGTTGAGACCTGGGAAAACAAAGACCCCGCAAAAGCCTATACGCTATTCCGTCAGTTTATCGTTGATTGGGATATGCAAGACCGGATTACAGATAGTGTGCTGATGTCGTTTCTCATCGCGTATCCCGGGACATCAGAAGCCATTTTTGACGCTTGGGCGGCGCACATGAAAAAGGTATTACCAGCCAATAGGCTGACTTACTCAAAAGCAACGGGCGCTATTAACTGAAACGCGTAGCTTGGAGATGCATTGAATAAAAAGGCCCTGCATCAGGGCCATAAATTTATATGAAGGTAACGAAAATGCTCATAAGAATGTCCTGACTGATATAACCTTCACCTTGTTTATGATCTCATACAGAAAAGTTATAATAACTGCTTGACTCATAATCAAATATGGTAACGCTCTTTCCTGATATAGTGACGTCGAAATAACTAGATGAACCATAATCAAAACCAGAGTATTTACTGCCCGATTCTTTCATGTCTACATAACTGTTTGAGTCGTAGTTAAAAAAATTTAGTGTTCCTGAATTGGAACCAGAAAAATGAGATGAGGTTGTATAATCAAATCCATTAACTACTCCTCTTTCAAATTTAGTATCCAGACTCACGTACTTCGAAGTTGTATAGTCAAATACACTAGTAATTTTCTTTTGTAATTTATGTGCTCCAACTATTGAAGCAACTCGGGCACGGACATTATGTTTCATCTAAAATCCCTCTATAAAGATAGAACTTCAAGTTAAATAAACTGCATACATAAATATTAGCTAATTGATCGCGTTGTCAAATGTAATTCCTTCCAGCAAGTCGTTGAGTAATCAAGCAACAACAGTTTTTGCTCTCCATAACATCATAAGATGTATTGCAAAGTGTATTGCAGTTTGTTTTTTTGCCGGAGTCATGCTTAAAAATATCCTTTAACTTCAATAGCCTGTTTTCAAGGTATTGCATGATGATCCACAAACCCTGGGGGATCACCGGCGGCGACGCCAACGACATGCGCGACTACGCCGACCTGCTGGATAAGGTCGAGGCCGTGCTGATCCCTTCGTATGCCAAAAAAACCGGTAAAACCTCCGACGAACTCGCCCTGATGTTGGGTGAGGAAACGTGGATGACCGCTCATGAATGCCTTGAGCACGGTTTTGCCGACCAGATCTCTACCGCGGTGCAGGCAATGGCCCGCATTAATTCAAAACGTATCGAGGAATTCGACGCTATGCCTAACGCACTGAAAAACATGATCACTAAGCCGAAAGCGACTACCCAGAACCCGCCAGTGCCGCAGAATCCGCCCGCTGCACCGGTTGTTCCTGCCCCCGCCGCACTGGATGAAAATACCATTCGTAATCAGGTGATTGCGGCGCAGAAACAGCGCGTAACGGGGATCAAAGACCTGTTCGCGATGTTCGGCGGCCGCCATCAGGAATTGCAGGCGACGTGCATCGAAGACATCGACTGCACGGTCGAGCAGGCCAAGGACAAGCTGCTGGTCATGCTGGGCAAAGACGCCAGTCCGTCCAATAAAAACGGCAATAACGCGCACATTCATGCCAGCAACGGGAATTTCACCGGCGACGGGATCCGCCAGGCGCTGATGGCGCGCGCGGGCTATGAAGACCGCCAGAATGACAACGTGTATAACGGCATGACCCTGCGTGAATACGCACGAATGTCGCTGACCGAGCGCGGGGTCGGCGTTGCCGCTTACAATCCGATGCAGATGGTGGGATTAGCGATGACGCACACCACCTCCGATTTCGGCAATATTCTGCTGGATGTGGCGAACAAATCTCTGCTGCAGGGCTGGGAAGAGTCTCAGGAGACCTTTGAAGCTTGGACGAAGAAAGGGCAACTCTCCGACTTTAAAACGGCTCACCGCGTCGGGCTGGGAGGCTTCCCGTCGCTGCGTAAGGTACGCGAAGGGGCAGAGTACAAATACGTCACGACGACCGATAACAGCGAGACCATTGCGCTGGCCACTTACGGTGAAATTTTCTCCATTACCCGTCAGGCCATCATCAATGACGATCTGAACCAACTGACCGACGTGCCGATGAAAATGGGCCGCGCCGCGAAAGCCACGATCGGCGATCTGGTGTATGCCGTGCTGACCAGCAACCCGAAATTGTCAGACGGCAAGGCGTTGTTCAGCAGCGATCATAAAAACCTGGCAACCGGTGCCATTGATGTCACGAATCTGGATGCGGGCCGCCAGCTGATGCGCGTGCAGAAAGAGCCAACCACCAGCCGCACCCTGAATATCCGCCCGGCGTTCCTGCTGGTGCCTACCGCCCTCGAAACCGTGGCAAACCAGACCATTAAATCTGCCAGCGTGAAAGGCGCCGACGTTAACGCCGGTATCATCAACCCGATCCAGAACTTTGCAACGGTGATCGGTGAACCGCGTCTGGACGACAACAGTGCCAAGTCCTGGTACCTGGCCGCTGCACAGGGTATGGACACCATCGAGGTGGCTTACCTGAACGGGGTCGAGCTGCCGTACATCGACCAGCAGGAAGGCTTCAACACCGACGGCATCGCGACGAAAGTGCGCATCGACGCCGGCGTGGCGCCGCTGGATTACCGCGGCCTGGTCAAGTCCAGCGGCCAGTAACATTTCCCGCGTTACCTTCACGCCCGTCAGGGCTTTTTTTATACCTAAAATTCGCCCCTTCGCGGGGCGTATGGAGCTTTGTTATGGCTAAGAATTTTGTGCAGGAAGGGCAGACCATTTCCATTACCAATACCGGTCAGGCGGTGATTGAGAGCGGCGATCCCGTGGTACTGGGTTCCCTGGTGGCTGTCTCTCTGGTGGATATTGCCCCGAATGAAACCGGTGAAGGCATGGCTGAAGGGGTATTCCTGCTGCCAAAAGTCTCCGCCGACGTCATTCCGGCGGGGACAAAAGTGTATATCGCGGACGGTGAAATCCAGCTGGCGTCTGCGGATGCAGTGGCCGCCGGCATTGCCTGGGAAGCTGCCGCCGCGGGTAGCACCGTCGTTGAAGTGAAAATCAATGGCTAACGCCTTTGATGCGTTGGCAGCGCGGATGGATGCGGTAACGACCGCGCGGTTTGGGCGGGATGTGGTGATTAATGGCACCGTGTTCATTGGTGTTGAAAGCCATTTTCTGCCCGAGATGGGGCCAGTGAGCGGCGATGGCCTATCTGTAGTGGTTTTTTCTCCCGGTTACCGGCCTCACCGTAACGATCAGGTGATGTATCAGGGCGAAAGTTACATCGTCACCCGCCATCAGGTGTTTAACGGAAAGCCGCAAATCTGGCTGGAATAAAGGGGAGCACATGACCATCAAAGGGCTTGAACAGGCGATCAGTAATCTGAACAACATCAGTAAGACCGCCGTTCCCCGCGCCTCGGCGCAGGCCGTGAACCGGGTGGCGGGGCGGGCCATCAGCCGGAGCAGCAGCACGGTGTCAAAGGAAACAAAGGTGCCGAGAAAGCTGGTCATGCAGCGCGCAAAGCTGAAAAAAGCCACGATGAACCGGCCGGTCGCCACGTTAAAAATCAACCGGGGCAACTTGCCCGCCATCAAGCTCGGGGCCGCGCAAATGCGTATCTCCCGGCGTAAGGGCAACGTGCGCGGGCAGGGCAGCGTGCTGAAAATCGGGCGTTTCACGTTCCGCGACGCCTTTATTCAGCAGCTTGCCAACGGACGCTGGCACGTTCTCCAGCGCTCGGGAAAAAGCCGGTACCCGATTGACGTGGTGAAAATACCCCTGACGACACCGCTGACCAACGCCTATACGGTGGAGACAAACCGCCTGATGCAAAGCGATATGCCCAAAGAGATGGCGGGGGCCCTGAAAAATCAACTGAGGCTGATTGTTAAACGATGATAAAGCACCCCAACATCCGCAACGCCGTGCTGGACGCGCTCAAGCGTTCGGTGACCGCCCCCTCTGTGACCTGGTATGACGGTCGCCCGAGCTTTTTGACTGCCGAAGACCTGCCCGCCGTCGCCGTCTATCTTTCGGGCGCTGAACCTACCGGAGAAACCCTTGATGAAGACGAATGGCGGGCAACGCTTCACGTCGAGGTTTTTCTCAAAGCGGTGAGCCCCGACACCGAGCTCGACCGGTGGATGGAGCAGCATATTTATCCGGTGGTAGGCGACATCCCGGCACTTTCAGACCTTATCGAAAACATCACGCCGGAGGGCTACGACTACCAGCGCGATGATGAAATGTCGACGTGGGGCTCTGCTGACCTGCGTTACACCCTGACTTACTTAATGTGAGGAATCTATGACCACACAACTCGAACCGACCAAAGGTGCGGGCACCACGCTTTGGATTTACACCGGCAGCGGCGATCCCTATGCCAATCCGTTATCGGATCAGGACTGGACGCGGCTGGCGAAAATCAAGGAGCTGACGCCGGGTGAAATGACGGCGGAATCCTACGATGACACCTATCTCGATGATGCCGACGCCGACTGGAACGGCACCGCGCAGGGGGCTAAATCCTCCGGCGACACATCTTTTACACTGGCCTGGAAGCCAGGAGAAAGCGGCCAGCAGGATCTGGTTAACTGGTTTTACGATGGCACGGTGCGCGGGTACAAAATCCGTTATCCCAATACTGCTGTCGATGTCTTCCGTGGTTGGATCAGTAGCCTAGGCAAGGCGGTACCGGTAAAAGAGGTGATCACCCGCACGGTGAAAATCACCAACACCGGCAAGCCGGCGCTGGCGGAGAGCAATCAGGCTGCCGCGGTTCCGGTCTCGGGCGTCACCGTCACCCCGTCCGCCGCGAGCGTCGTGGTCGGGCAGAGCAGCGTCATCGGCGTCACGGTGTTGCCTGACGGCGCGACTAACGGTTCTTTCAGCGCGGCGTCATCTGATCTGACCGTTGCCACCATCACCGTCTCCGGTAAAAACGTGACGGCAAAAGGCGTCAAAGCAGGCACGGCGCAAATCATCATCATGACCAATGAGGGTCAGAAAGTGGCCATCTGTAACCTGACCGTCACGGCGGCCTAACGGAGCGAGTATGTTTTTAAAGTCTGAACTGTTTGAGTTTAACGGGGCGAAAACAACGCTGTATGAGCTCTCGGCGCTGCAGCGCGTTGAGTTGCTGCATTATCTGGCGGCGCAGGAAAAGGCCCTGCCGAAAGATGAGCCTGATGATCATACTCTGACGTCCGCGCTGGTCGAACTCAATATCCGCGCCGGTGCGATGATCATTGCCATGTCGCTCTGGCACAGTGAGTCACCAAAGCCGGATATTCACGATCTGCAGCAGCAGGTCATGAGCACCTGGCCTGTCGAGGCCATCGGCAAAGCGGATACGCAGGTCAAAATCCTGTCCGGCATGCTGAACCCGGAGCAGGGCGAGGTCACCACGGAAGCTGCGCCCTCAGAGTCCGTTGCTGAAAAGGAGACGGCGGAAAAGCGCTAACCCGTGAAAAGGATTTTGTCATGAAGCTGGCACGTGAGTTCAAACGACCTGACTGGCGCGCCATGCTTTCTGATATGTCCTCCAGCGATCTGGAGGAATGGCACCGCTTTTATGAGTCCCATTACTTCGAAGATGCGCTGCTTGATACACATTTCGCCGCGCTGAACCTTAATATTTTGTCGCTGGTATGCGGGGAAACCGATATTAACCTGGGCCATTTCAGTCTGCTAAAACCTCATGTGGCGGAGGAGCAGCCGGATCTCGATGATGAACAATTAATGGCTATCGCAGAAGGTCTGTCAGGAGGAGTTCGCTATGGCCCAGCCCGTGGGTGATTTGGTTGTCAGCCTTGATGTTGATGCCGCAAAATTTAATGAACAGGTTAGTTATGTCCGCAAGCAATTTACCGGCTTAGGGGCGGACTCGACGAAAGCCGGGACGCAGGTCCAGCAGGCATTCTCTAAACAGGAACTTGCTGCACAACGGGCCGGTATTTCTATCGGACAATATAAAGCGGCCATGCGTATGTTGCCGGCACAGTTTACCGATATTGCTACCCAGTTGGCGGGCGGCCAAAGCCCATGGCTAATTCTGCTTCAGCAGGGAGGGCAGATTAAAGATTCGTTTGGGGGAGTCGCGAATGTTGCCAAAATACTGCTGACATATATCACCCCGCTGAATGCTGCTATCGGCGTTGGCGCCGTGGTCTTTGGTAGCCTTGGCATGGCTGTATATAAAAGCCGGCAGGAGATTGCAGAAGCCAGCAAAATCATTCAGGGATCGTTAGGGTTAAGTGGCAGTGCTGCGGAAAAGCTGGCGCAAAATATTCGCGCTATTGCTGATTCGTCTGGCGACTCGATTAAAAGTGTCGCCGATCTCTTTATCACCACGAAAGATGGCGCTGACGAAGCAACGCAGAAAATGATTGCAGTCGGATTCAGTTATCTCGACGCCAAAGCTAAGGTCAGTGAATACAAAGGATCATCTGACTTTACCAGCCTCAATGCCCAGATCGAAGCGCACCGACTTAAGGTTCTCGGTATTCCGGATGCGTGGACCGACGCGGAAGTGGCTGTCAGAAATTATTATTCGGGTGTGAACTTAGGCAAGCAAAACGTCGCATTAGGGGGGGCTATTGATCCCATCGTTGGCGTTCTTGAGCAGGCGAAGCAGTTAAGGGGGGACCTCACAAAAGCCACGATAGACGGTAACCTTGCAACACAGAAATCAGTGGAATGGATAAATAAGGAATATCTGGCTACGGATGCTGTTGCAGGAGCTGAAGCTAAACTCAAAGACGCCAGGGAACAGTCGCGGAGAATTGCCTTCTCGGGTGATGCTACCGCTATCGCGAACGCGCAAAAACTCATTGTCCTGCGTGAAAAAGAAGTTGAGCAGGCCAAGAAACGGCAAGAACCGAAAAAAACGCGGGTCACCACTTCTGCGGGAGACCGGGCAGAAGACAGCGCCCAAGGCGATTTACTGTCTCTGCAGGCACAGTTGAACGTGTTGCAGCAGCATGCCAGCGTAAACGATGTTATCAGCCAGCAACGCAAAGATCTGTGGCAAACCGAAAATCAGTACGCAGTACTCGAGCAGGCGGAAAGCAACCGACAATTGTCTGCACAGGAAAAATCCCTGCTGGCACATAAAGATGAAACGCTGGAGTACAAGCGGCAACTGGCTGCGCTGGGCGATAAGGTCGTTGCCCAGCAACGACTAAATGCGCTTTCCGATCAGGCCGATAAATTTGCCCAGCAGCAGTCGGCAAAACGCGCCGCACTGGATGCCCAGGCGGAGGGGGTTTCCTCTCGTCAGGCTGACCGCGCGGCCACCTTGCAGCGTCTGCAGGAAACCTATGTGTTTAATCCCTCTGCCCAGCAACGCGTTCTGCAGGAACAACAGAAAACGTATGATGCAGAGGACGCTTTGCGGTCAAACTGGGTGGCTGGCGCGAAACAGGGCTGGGCAGAATATGCCGAATCAGCAACGGATGTTTTCACTTCCGTTCAGCAGGTCGCACAGGCGGGATTCAATGGTCTTGCTGACAGCCTGACGAGTCTGACGGCTACCGGTAAAGCGAGCTTTAAAGAGTTTGGCGTCTCAATTTTAAAAATGATCAGTCAGGTTATCAGCCGGTTGATTGTTGCCTATACGATTCAGTCTGCGATGGGATGGATAAGTGCAGGCAGTGTCAAATCCTCCTCAAACACATCCTTTTCCTCGGGCGCCTACAGTAATTTACAGCTGGCTTATAACGGCGGCTACATCCGGGAGTTTGACGTGGGCGGCTACACCGGGCACGGCGGTAAGTATGAACCTAAAGGCATCGTTCACGGCGGAGAGTTCGTTTTCACCAAGGAGGCGACCAGCCGTCTGGGCATAGCCAATCTTTATCGCCTGATGAAAGGGTATGCAACGGGTGGCTATGTTGGTAATTCAGAGTTGGGTGGGGGAAGATTTGGATCTTCCGGCATTAGCGTTTATGCGCCGGTGACCATCGACCAACAGTCAGCTGCGGGTGAAACCAGCTTCAGTGATACGACAAATACTGCCAAACAGCTGCAGGGCATCGTTCAGCAGGTTCTGTCTGAAAGGCTCAGGAAGGAAATGTCGCCGGGGGGGCTGTTGTATAAAAAGTGAATGAATTATTGATGCTTTGAAAGTAATTGTTTTGATTTTCCCTGGTGGTAGGATGTGATTATTCATAAAGGATTGGGGAATTGTTGTGAAAATTATAGGGTTCGTAGCATTTGTTATTGGCATGGTTATTATCATTTCAGCCACCTTAATGGACGTTAGCGTTGCCACTGAGGCTGGTTATAGAGTGAATAATATAGGCCTGATTTCAACCAGGCAGAACGGAATAATCGCAGGTGGTTTTATTACTCTTTGTGGCCTATTGTTGGCTATATTTGGAGATAGAATAAAAATCAATGCGGTAAGTGTTAAGAAATGTCCATATTGTGCTGAGCTAGTTAATATCGAAGCTAAAAAATGCAAACATTGCGGGAGTGAAATATCTTTAGAGAAGATCTCTGAAAAAGAGGTGGTTAACAAAGAGGGGATGCCTGATTTTAATTATCCAAAATATCTTTTTATTATAGTTGGCGTCGTTTTTGTTGTAATAATTTCAATACTTTTTATTCCTAAGTTGTAAAAGTGAGATGGTATTCTAGTTTGCATTTCCAACTTGATAAAGATAATTAAATAAACCTATTCAATATCATCAACCCGCTCCGGCGGGTTTTTTATGGGTGAGATATGGCGACTGATACCTTTACCTGGCGAACGCAAAAAAGTGCACAGGGTACCGACACGGTCAGAACGCTGCAGGCACAGTTTGGCGATGGCTATAAGCAGGTTGCCGAAAGCGGCATTAACGTGAACGACGAAAGTTGGAGCCTGAGCTGGACCGGAAAAAAAACGGATGCGGCTACGATCCGGAAATTCTTACTGAGCCACGTAATTTCATCGTTCTGGTGGACAAATCCCTGGGGAGAGAAATATTTATGGCGTGTCAAATCTGACTCCCTCTCGGTCAGTTTTCCCGCCGGTAATAAAGCCACGCTGACTTTTACCTTTGAAAGGGCCTTTGCGCCTTAATATTAATACAGTCCTGAAAGGCTGCCTGCGGGCGGCTTTTTTTATTGGGAGAAACCATGAGCTTTACGCAGGATGTACAGGCGCTTGAGCCGGGGCAGCTGATCCAGCTTATTGAGATTGATGGTACTCAATTTGGTTTGGATACTGTTTTGCGCTTCCATGCGCACAATATCGACTTCGAAGGCTGGAATGCTTTTGCCTCGGAAAACCTGCCCTCCATTATCTGGCAGGGCAATGAATATGATCCCCATCCTTATGAGCTTACCGGTCTTGAATTGACCAGTACGGGTTCTCAGCCTGTACCCACGCTTTCTATCGGTAACGTAGGCAATTACGTCACGGCGCTGTGCCTGCAGTATGACGATATGGTGAAGGCGAAAGTCAAAGTTCACACGACGCTGGCGAAATACCTCGATGCGGCTAACTGGACATCCGGTAACCCCACAGCCAGCCAGACGGAAGAGCGGGTTCAACTCTTTTATATCAACGCCAAAAAAGCCGAGACGCGCATTCAGGTCGACTTCGAGCTGTGTTCTCCTTTCGATGTCCAGAGCCTACAACTGCCGACCCGCCAGATAACCCCAGTGTGCACCTGGTGCATGCGAGGTTGGTACCGCACTGGCACCGGGTGTGATTACGCGGGTTCAAATTACTTCCTCAAAGACGGCACGCCAACAAATAATCCGGCGCTCGACGTTTGTGGTGGGCGAATGTCAGATTGCAAATTGCGTTTCGGTACAGAAAATCCGCTGCCATTCGGCGGGTTTCCGGCGGCAAACTTACAGGGTAAATAACCATGCGCGAAAAACTGATGAATGAAATCCGTGCGCATGTATCAGCCGAATATCCAAACGAAGCCTGCGGCCTGATCGTTGAAACCGGTACCGGTCAGCGGTTCATACCCAGCCGAAATATCGCTGATAAACCTTCTGATACTTTCACGCTTTCGCCCGATGACTACCTGGCAGCCACTGAGTTGGGTGATGTCATTATGGTGATCCACTCGCACCCCGATGTGGTGCAGCTGGTGCCGTCAGAAATGGACCGCATCCAGTGCGACCACTCCGGCGTTGAGTGGGGGATCATGTCGTGGCCGGACGGTGATTTCTGTACGCTGTCACCGCGCGGCGATCGTGAGCTCGCGGGGCGGCGCTGGGTGCTGGGGCATGCTGACTGCTGGTCACTCATCATGGACTACTACCGGACGGAACACGGCATTATCGTAAACAACTACTCGGTTGACCGTGAATGGTGGGTTAATGGAGAGGAAAATCTTTATGACGATAACTGGCAGGCGGAGGGGTTCGTAGAGGTTGATGCCAGCGGCATGCGGCCGGGAGACATGATCATGATGAGCGTTCAGGCGCCGGTGACCAATCACGCGGCGATTTATCTTGGCGAAAACATCATGGTTCACCACCTGTTTGGCAACCTTTCTGCCCGCGTTCCGTACGGCAAATATTATCGTGACCGGACGGTGCGCGTCGTCCGCCGTAAGGAGTTAATGCATGTTTAAGACAATGACGCTGAAAGGTGGTCTTGCGAAGAAATTCGGTAAAGTTCACCGGTTCCACGTGGCGGATCTAAACGAGTTTCTGCGCGCGATGTGCTCGCAGGTGCAGGGATTCAAAAAGTACGTATCGAATGCTCACCTCAACGGGGTGAAATTCGCTTTTTATAACGGCAAGAACAACATCTCGATCGAAGAATTCGACATGTCAGCGGCAGCTACCGAATACACCATGGTGCCAGTCATTGAAGGCGCAAAGCGCGGAGGGACCTTACAACTCGTCATTGGTGCAGTGGCTTTAGTTGCAGCATTTTTTACAGCAGGGACGACTATGGCTGCGTGGGGAGCTGCAGTGTCGGCCACAGCAGCGGGCACCGCGACCGCTTCTATGGCTGCGGCGACTATTTTATCGGGGGTTGGTTTAAGCATGATGCTCGGTGGTGTAGTTCAAATGTTGACGCCGCAGCCGGGTTTCAATGTTGGATCTTCCTCAAGCACTGATAACAAAGCCAACTATGCGTTCGGCTCGCCAGTGAATACGGTGGCTATGGGTTATCCGGTACCGCTGCTTTATGGTCAGCGTGAAATCGGCGGTGCAATAATCAGCGCGGGGATTTTCTCCAGCGATCAGCAGTAATTAATTACCGCCGAAAGGCAGGAGTGAATTATGACTATGGTTATTAAAGATGCTAAAGGTGGGGCTATGGTTTATAACCCCGATGGCACTATTCGCGTCTATCTTCCATGGCTTGGATTATCTGAATTAACTCATGAAAAGCCGCCGAAGAGCGAGTATTCACAGGGTCCATCCCAGTCCGTTCAAGAAAGCTAATTAAGTTTTTATGCAGGGTGGCATTATCCCGACCAATTAGTTCTACCAGAGCTGATAAAGCAACCTGAAGAGCAATTATTCTCCCATCATCAGTTGCAGTCGTTTGAATATCCATTTTATTTCCTTACCCAGAGTTAATCAGCCATCCCTCCAGTGAATAACGGCCATGCTCCAAACATGGCCGGGCTGAATACTCACCATATATCTATCAGTAAATCAGCAACATCCTGATATTCGATCAGTAATCATCCAATGGCTGCCACGTGGCGGCCTTTTTTATGGGCGAAATATGCAATTACTTCAAGGTGAGACCATTATCCGGGGTGCAAAAGGCGGCGGCGGGAGTGCCCATACGCCGGTGGAGCAGGCCGATGATCTGTTGTCTGAAGCAAAACTAAAAATGGTTATCGCCCTTTCAGAGGGTGAGATTCAGGGTGACCTGGTTGCTCAGCAAATTTTCCTTAACGATACCCAACTGGCCAACGACGACGGTACATATAACTTCACCGGTGTAAAGTGGGATTATCGCAAAGGAACGCAGGATCAGACCTATCTGCAAGGCATGCCGGAAATTGACAACGAATCTTCCGTAGGTATTGAAGTCAAAGAAACCTCGCCGTGGACACGTCAGTTTTCAAACCTGACGCTCGATGCCATCCGTATCAAGCTGAGCCTGCCTATTCAGTATCAGTACAAAGACAACGGTGACATGGTGGGGACCGTCACCCAGTATGCAATTGACCTTTCTACTGATGGCGCCGCCTACAAGACAGTGGTAAACGGCAAATTCGATGGGAAAACCACATCAGAGTATCAGCGAGATCACCGTATTGATCTCCCCTCCGCCACTACTGGCTGGACGATACGTGTCCGGCGCATCACCGCCGATTCGACTTCGACCAAACTCATCAATGCCTTCAAAGTATTTTCATTTGCTGAGGTGATCGACAGCAAGCTGCGGTACCCCAATACTGCGCTGCTCTATATCGAACTGGATTCCAGCCAGTTCAACGGAAGCGTGCCGAAAACAACCTGCAAGCCAAAGGGGAAACTGATCCGGGTGCCCACCACCTATGATCCGGTAACCAGAACCTACAGCGGGACGTGGGCAGGTGATTTCAAAATTGCCTACAGCAATAATCCAGCATGGATTTTTTACGACCTGGTGCTGGATGAAATTTACGGCATGGGCAACCGCGTAGACGCAACCATGATCGACAAATGGGAGCTTTACAGCATCGCGCAATATTGCGACGCGGCAGTGTCCGACGGCGCCGGCGGCACCGAACCACGCTTTACCTGTAACGTTTTTATTCAGAGCCAGCAGGACGCTTATACCGTTTTGCGAGATTTGGCCGCCATCTTCCGTGGGATCACTTTCTGGGGAAACGACCAGATATTTGTGCGCGCTGATGTGCCACAGGATGATGTTGATTTCACATACCACAGCTCTAACGTAGTCGAAGGCCTGTTCACCTACGCAGGTGGTTCGTATAAAAACCGGTTTTCATCCTGTCAGGTCAGTTGGTCTGATCCGGGTAATCACTTTTCCGACACCATTGAAAGTGTTTACGAGCCAGAACTGGTAGAGCGTTATAACTGGAATGAAACTCAGCTGACGGCAATTGGGTGCACCTCTCAGAGTGAGGCCCACCGTCGCGGTCGCTGGGTGATCCTGTCAAATGCGAAAGACGGCACGGTCTCATTCGGCGTCGGTCTTGATGGTTACATTCCGATGCCCGCTGAGATTATCGGGATTGCCGATCCGTTCAGAGCCGGGAAAGCCAACGGTGGCCGCATCAGTGCGGTGAATGGCAGAAATGTCACGCTTGATCGTACAGCTGACTATGGGATCGGCGATCGTCTTGTGGTGAATTTACCGGATGGTACAGCGCAGACCCGGACAATCAGCGCCGTGAGCACCGATAAGAAAACGTTCACGGTGGCAACAGCATATCGGATGACGCCGGTCGCTGGCGCTGTATGGGCCATCGACAGCGATAACTTAGCGATACAATATTTCCGGATCACGTCCATCGCGTCGAATGATGACGGCACCTTTACGGTTGCCGGTGTTCAGCACGACCCTAATAAATACCGGTATATCGATGACGGCGTAAAAGTCGACTCTGCGCCGATCACTGTGACGCCTACCAACGTCATGAAAGCACCTGCCAATATCGTGGTCACAGAAGTTGACCATATCGCGCAGGGGCTTACCGTTGCGTCGCTGCAGGCGTCTTGGGACAAAGTGGAAGGGGCAATCAATTACACCGCGCAGTGGCGCAAAGACAACGGCGACTGGGTAAACGTAGGAAAAACCAGTGCTCAGGGCTTCACCATTCAGGGGATTTATGCCGGTGTTTATGATGTGCGGGTGCGTGCTGTTAATGCCGTAGATGTTTCTTCTCCGTGGGGATACGCTGATTCCACAGCTTTAAACGGCAAAGTGGGCAGGCCCGGAACACCTACCAATCTGCTGGCCAGCGACAATGTCATTTTCAATATCAACGTAACCTGGGCCTTTCCGGAAGGTTCCGGAGATACTGCTTATACAGAAATCCAGCAATCCACAACGGCTGATAATGAGAATGCACAACTTCTGGCGTTGGTGCCGTATCCTTCGGCAAGTTATCAGCATGGGCCACTGGCCGCCGGAATACGGCGCTGGTATCGCGCCCGGCTCATTGACAGGATTGGTAACGTTGGGGGCTGGACTGATTTTGTTACCGGGATGTCTTCGACCGACGCTGAGGCAATTCTTACTTACCTCACCGGGCAGATTAATGAGACTCAACTTGCTCAGGATCTGCTGTCTAAAATCAACAACGCAATCACTAAGGAGGAGCTGGCTGACGTTCGCAGCGATATCGGGGAAACGAAAGGCCGCCTTGGTTCTCTGGCTGAAGGTGTCCTGAATAACATCATTGCCATAAAAGACAATGACGAGTTGATCCGCGAGCTGTCTGCACAGACAGGCCAGAACGTTGCGACCATCTACCAGAAACTGCAGGTGCTTACGTCCGCCGACAGCGCCTTTGCACAGCAGCTGGATGTTATTGGCGCACAGATGGCGAATAACACCGCGGCGATCACCACTGAGCAAACCGCTCGGGTAGAGGGCGATCTGGCTTTAGCTTCCCGCATCACATTGCTGGATACATCCGTGGGAGACAACAGTGCCGCTATTCTGGCCGAGCAAACTGCGCGGGTGGAAGGGGACACTGCCAACGCTCAGGCGATCACTGACCTTTCAACAACCGTTGGGCAGAACACCGCTCAGATCACCAATCTCAGTGAAGTGGTTAGTGATATCAGCGGTTCGGTGGCCACACAGTTGGATGGTGTAAATGCATCGAACCACAACAATGCCGAAGCCAATTTGTTCCAGGCAGTATCAGAAGTGCTGGCCGACGCCAGCGTCACGACCCTGACAAAAGCGGTAGCCAATAACGAGGTTGCGTCTGCTCAGAAGATTGAAACGTTGACGGCACAGATGAATGATACGCAGGCGCAGGTTCAGACAAATGCCTCTGCCGTGTCCACGTTATCCGGGCAGGTCACAGCGAGCTACAATATCAAGGTCGGGATTACCTCCGGCGGTGCATATTACGGTGCAGGGATGGCGATCGGTCTGAGCAACGAAACCGGCACCGTACAGTCTCAGGTGCTCTTTTCCACTGACCGGTTTGCAATCCTCCCCGGCTCAACGGGAAGCGCGAGCAGTGCTGTGGCTCCGTTCGTTCTTGACGGCGGTCAGGTGATCATGAACTCAGCGGTTATCAAAGATGGGTTTATCACCAATGCCATGATCGGTAGTTACATTCAGTCAACTAACTACGTGGCTAACGTCTCAGGCTGGCGGCTGGATAAAGGCGGGACGTTCATCAATATGGGGACGTCAGGTAATGGGGCTAAAAAGTCGACGAACGTTACGGACAGCGTGAAAGATGAAAACGGTGTGCTTCGTGTTCAGGTTGGTTTAATCACTGGGGTCTTCTGATGGCAAACTGGGGGATACAGACTTGGGACGCTAACGGGAATCCGAATAACACCGGTATTGTGCCGGTGTTAGTTGTGGCCACCGTGTATTTGAGTGCCGGGCAGGTTTCCGGCACGTATTCTTACAGCGTGCCGGCAGGATTTAAAGTTGCCGCAATTCAGTCACCGATTACTGGTGATGCATATTCTGGATCACGCCGTAAAGTTACTGGCACTGGTGGCACGATAACAATCAGCGATGCGAATGGAGACTATTCAGCCGGGACATATACCGCTGATGAGTGCTGGTTAATCATTTATTTGGTGAAAGTATAATGGCAACCTGGGGCGCACTATTTACTGATCAGTACGGAAATCCGTGGATTACACCGGACACAACGCCGATGTGTCTTGTGCAGAAGATTGTTTTAACACCGTCGACGGGGGGATCCTACAATTTGCCGGTGAACTCATCTTCGCCGTTTATTATTGCCTGCCACGCCACGGTGGCAAATACGCTTTTCTATATCAGAAAGGTTGATTCGACTTATACCCTAAATTACTCAGTATCAGGTGTCGGCGGAAGTCCGGGCACGGTGACAATTTATATTTTTGGATACGTCATTCCGCAGCCTTTACCGAAATGGGGCGTTGCTATATGGAACGCTGCCGGGCAATGCATTTTAACCAATGAAACAAAGGTGATGAATCCGCCGGTTGGGTACGGAACGATTGGGTCAACCACGGACATTGGCTATCTCGTTGATAAGACCGTTGCAGGAAAGTGGGCGGTTCTGCCGAGAGTGATGGGTATTGTGGTGGGGGTTTTGGGAACAACACAGCCACGCCCATGGTCTTCACCCATTGATACTTCAGCATACTACAACGGTTCATCCACTCGGATTAGGGCTGGTCAGCGTGATGCACCAGGTGAAGAACTACATAATGTTGGCTATTCAAACTCGAGAGACCAGATATTTGCAATTGATGTTTCACGTTATTAATCAATAAATAAAGAGAACGATCGTTAAAAACGATCAATCTCAAATAATTGATCTATATAACCACTTATCCCCACACCATATTCATTGTTAATGTCCTTTAATCTAGTTGATAGGAACATAAAAATGATGAGAATCTTCGTGCTGCTGGGAATGATCGCAATGGTAACGGCGTGTGCCGGGGTCTTTGAAAAACAGGAACCCGTTTGCACTGGCACCGCCATGATCGGCGGGCAGGAAACGTCAGTACAAATTTATGGTGTGCGCCATGTAGCCAATCAGACCCAGTATAAGGCAGGCGATCCGTTTGGCTGGCGATGGATTAGTAAAACAAATTTCAGACGCACAACGTGCGGTAAATAACTTAACCAAACTCATATAAACTCGCTTCGGCGGGTTTTTTTATGCCCGGAGAAAATGAATGGGACTTTACAAAGCAGGTACAATCGCAATTTCCACCGCTGGCGCGGCCACCGGTACCGGAACAGCGTGGACGACAGCAGGCACGGGGATCCGCACAGGGCAGACTATCCTGGTGAATACCAACCCGGCGCAGCAGTTCACTATTCAGACCATCAATAGCGCGACGAGTTTAACCCTGTCGCCAGTACCTGCCGCAGCAATTCCAGCCGGAACCACGTATGCAATTCTGACAACAGATGCGCTCTCGGTCGATGGCCTTGGCTCGCAGGTTGCGGAAGCTATCACCTATTTCAAAACGTCACTGGGTGGGCGAGCAGCATCAGGGGCAAACTCAGACATAACCTCACTTGGTGGGCTGACGACGCCACTTTCGCTACAGCAGGGCGGTACCGGTGCTAATGGTGACACGGGCGCCCGCAATAATTTGGGCATTAAAACCGCGGGCACAATGGATGGCCAGACAGGTGTTCAAGACGCTACCACGGGGCGTCTTATGGTTAACGGGGCGTGGGGGCTTGGCGGTGATAGCATAATGGAACCGATAGACTCCACGGCCAGCCATAGCAGACCGTCAGGGTTCTATAATGTCCCTAACGGCTACATGCCCCAAATTGGTTTAACAACTGACTTTACCTATTTTGTATGTCAGCGCGGATCGCGCCCGACCCGACTACTTCAAGCGTATAACTTAAGACGATCCTTCGTCAGTTATTCGAATGGTACGGCATGGACTTACCACGAACTGTACACAACCGGAAACACGACGAAAGCTTCTAATGGTGTCCTCTCCGCTGCGTCGCCAGTGGCCAGAGTAGTGCAGTCAAAATCAGCATGTACTCGCCCTGATATTGCAGAAGACTCATTTGAATGGTGCGGTGCAGGGGTCGCGAATGAAGAAGCCCGGGGCATCACTATCACTCGGGTTGATGTCGGCGTTTATACGGTCGCTGGTAGCCTCGGTTTTGCAGAGGACAGCTGGCATCTAAAAGCACCTGCTGACCCTGCTGGGAATGGGGATTTAGCAATCGTTGAAGGCGAACAGGCAGAAGATGGCACGCTGACAATTAAGCTGTTCAAAAAGCGTTATAAGCTGAATGAGGAAACTGGTGATATTGATCTGATTGCTGGCGCATCGATGGATGTACCAGCCAATTCCTGGATTGATGTCCGTATGCTGATGCCGCCAGTTGCTGTTGATGGTGTGATCAGCGAAGAAGAAACTGACTCTTAAGCATTGAGCTTCATTTTTGTATAGGTGTGATAATCTCAAAGAAAATTGAGAGGTTATTATGCTTACAGACGAAGAACATTTGTTAATACGTCAGGAGATCGGTGATGCGGTCGCTGTTGTCCTTGAACAAGGTAAGATAGTGAGTGTGGAAACAATCATTACGCAGCTGGAGCGGAAACAGCAAAAAGTAGTTCATCTGCATCATAAAGATAGGTTCAAGCACGCCATCGAATTTCTGATCTCAATGTCATAAAAAAGCCCTCGCAAGAGGGCCAGTGAACATCACCAAATTTAGTTTCGGAACGAGAGCTATGCTCCCGAAGAGATATTAGTGGTTTTAATGAATTTAGCTTAAGAAAAAAGGTTTCGTAATTAAAGAAACTCTGGGATGTTTTACCAATAAAAAAAAGCCCGCTCGGACAGCGGGCGAAACACAAGTTTTCAACATTACTGGAGCATGAGGTAGGCATCCCTCACATAGTAAGAATAGAGGAATGCAACATAAACACCACTGTGTGGAAAAAAAATAGCCCGCGTTGTAGGCGGGCAGATTCAAGGATAGGAATACTTTATGCCTTGGCAGGCTTGCTGCTCTTTTGTCAGCTTTTCTAATAATAGTCTGGTGCCTCGTGTTTTCCAGATTGAAAGCAAAAAAAAAGCCCACTTTCGGGAGAGAGTGGGCAGAATAAGTCTTCCAAGGCTTGCTTACGATATGAGGGGTCTCAGACCGTACTTTTAGGCTAGAACATAATTTTTGTGTAAGCCAAACGGTGGAGGCAGGGGAGGGGATAAAATGTGACTGTGGTCGCTTTATCTGACGACAGGCACAAAAAACCCGGCTCGTTGGCCGGGTTGGGAAGTTTATTAATCTATTTCTCCGAAAACCCTCTTCAGGCCGGATTCGTACTGTTCGTTATTTTCAGACATGGACGCCATGCCGACGACCTTACCGATATGATGCCTTAATGCTTTATCCCCAATCTCTGATAAAAACTGGTGGATTTTATCACTGCGAGATCCGTTCTCATCTCGGCTCTGTTTGGCTAATTCGAATACAACTCCTTTGCTTTTTGCCAAAGGTTTATAAATATGACGTTCAGTGAACCATCTAAACGCAATAGGATGTCCGCCTTTCTCAGGCTTATTCAGGCCATATAATCGGTACCATTCATAGTAAAGTTCATCAGGGAAAACCTTAGACCAAGCCCTGGCTTCTTCCTGAACGTGAACTTTGAAGGCTTCGATAACCTCCTGAGCTTCAGGCTCGTATCCGGCAAGGGCGTACGCAAGACCACGAATACCTGACTTTGCAGAAGCGTTTATTATTTTTTGAGCTGTCTCTGCGGAGCTGATTCTGGAGTCAGGCAGTGCATTTGCAGCCTTGGCATCAATGAGTGCCTTGCCAATATCTACTATGGTTGTGATGTCATATCCGTGGGCGTTAGGGATGTTTTTGGATTGACCACTATACTGAAAATTATAGGCTTTTTTCATTTTAGCCCTCAATTCTGGATCACCATATTCTCGCATATATGGAGACTCAAGAAGTCTGTCAATATCACGAGCTAATTCTCCAATCCCTAAAAGCCTAGCCAATCCAGTTTTAGTAACAACAGGTGTTTTTGTTTCATCATCCAAAATGTAGCATTCAGCATTAATTCCAAAGTAATCTTTAAAATTACCCTTGTGAGTCGCCTTCAGAGGCTTGTTCTTCCATCTTGCTGCGGCTCCCTTCTTAGCTATTTCAGAACGCTGTTCTTTGGTTAGAGACTTAGCTCTGGCAAGGCCGCCTTTAGCTTTTGAGTTATCTTTATCTTCTGACATATGCAAGCACCGCTTTTTGTGAAATGTGCTTGCATTATAAATACTGTGTTTTTATACAAGCAAGCATTATTTGTTGGCTAAATGCTTGCCTGATTTACTCCAATAAAAAAGGCCGCATCTCTGCGACCTCACCCGACTCACCACTTACAAAAAGTAGATATCCTTTACTACCAGATAGACTGCCACAGCAGTTACGATTGCCATCGCAATCCAGACTTGTAACTCGCTCAAAATTCCTCCGAATCTTTCTTCCGCCTAGTTTCTCACCCGCTAATCTGATCCAAAATAATGATCACGATGGCAAGGACTGCTACCCAGCGCGCGCGAATTATCTGCTGCTGATCTCTTCTCCACATAGAAAAAATCAAATTCACAAGCGATGATATTATGAGAACCAGTCCAATCATTGAGTAAATAGACATTAACACTCCATTTGCAACTCAACCACCAGGCGTTGCGGCGCCGCTAGCAAAAAACCACACCATAAACCCTACAGCACCCGCCAGTATGATAACTGGGGGTATAAATTTAAATTTCATCGATAATCCAATTATTTGGCGAAGGTCTCTTAAGCCGCAGGGAGAAAATCTGTCCCAGCATCATATGGCGAAAAGGGCAGAATACAAATACTGGGGATATATCAGGGAGTAAGATAGAGCCGTGTTATTTCAAGGGTGAAACCAGTCATCCGCACTTTCCCACGTATTCTGCAGCATCACGTCGATCACCTCCTTATCCCGAGGCGTACCGCCCATCACCGACATCCCATCACTGCCAGCTCGGCGAACGCTGAACGTAGCGCCCGGGTAATTCCTTTCAAGCCTTTGCTCAAACTCAACTTTGAAAGCCTCGACCGCGCCGACGGGCAGCTGCTTGGTTTTATCGATCAGCAATTCAACGTGCATAAAACCCCCTCATTCGATTCCCAGCCATTCATTCGCATCATCAAACATCTCTTCCACTATTCCGGACAGAATCGCTTTCTGCGCTTTGCTGGCGTCCGTGTTGATACTGCTTAGCGTCACCATTGGCTTAACCTTCACGTCAGCATCAGGGAAGGTGCCATGTACGCGCTTGGTAAGTTCAGCCAGGATCAGTGCGTTGGCGTTCGGCACACCGGCCATATTTCTTTTGTCGTAAATCAGCTCAACAAACATAAACACCTCATTTAATAACACTGGTTGCATGTACAGTATAATTAAATTTTCAACTGATCAACCGATGACTTCAGTTTAAGCGACGCAAATTTATCGTGGAGCGACTGAGGGTAGATTTCCCGATACACCTTCCACAGAATGTCTAATGATTTGTGTCCAGTAACCTGTGCAACCTCTTCCAGGCTAAATCCAGCCTCAAATAATCGGCTCGCACCTTCTCTGCGGAGGTCATGGTAATGTAGGTCTTCAACACCCAGATCTTTAGTGACCTGCCGAAAAGTTTGAGTAAGAGAACGCTCCTTGTATGGAAACACGCAATCGCTGTTCTCAGGTTGGCTTTCCAATATTTCCCACGCCTGACCAAGAAGAGGGACAACCATGTGGTTTCCTTCTTTTTTGCGCGGGTCTTTCCGATCACGAACCAGAACAGCCCGGTTTTTTTTATCAACATCGGACCACTGTATTCTGGTGACCTCACCAATCCTCATACATGACAATACGGAGAACATTAGAATGTCGGCGAAGGGGGCACCTGAATAGGATGTGAGCGTTTTTTCCTTCAACCGCTCAATGATTTTGTCGAGTTCAATGCCCGTAGGTCTGCGACTGCGAGTATTGCCGGCCCCAATGATCCCCATCTGGCGCATGGTTTCTCTTGCGGTGACAAAAGCATCATAATCGACATTAATATTGAAAAGTGGTTTGGCTGAACTAAGTGCCTTACCAATATAATTGATGTCATGGGCCGCAGTAGAAGGCTGTACGGTTGTACGCCTCATAACTGCATGATCAATATACGAAGCTGTGGTTAGCTCGTTTAAGGGAATGGACGAAATATAAGACCTTAGGACCAGGTTGAGTGTTTCTCTTTTTGACCGTCCAAACTTTACATGGGGATGATCCATGTACTTTTGAATCAATTCACCCAAGGTCAGTATTTTTTCTGAAGGTTTGGCAGTAAGTGGCAATCCGTTCTGCTCAATATCAGCGACGCGATTGATCCCCCATGCTTTGGCTAAACTTTGCTTGGGGAAAGTTTTCCTCTCACGATGAAGATAAACACCATCTTCTTTGACGCCGACAGTGCAGCGATAACGCAATTCACCTGAAGCGGTGAGTCTTTTCTCAATACTATAATAGGCCATATCAAACTGCCTCAGGGGGTGCTGCAGGGGGTGCCGAGGAGAATAAAATAGCCTAAAACGTTTCTATAATCGACAATAATATACAGTATAAATATACAGTTGAATGTATAACTCAATGATTTTAAAGAGTAAAAAATTATACAGCCCGCCGCGTCACCCGTCACATTGGCGGGGCTTCTTTTATGCGCTCAGCCCCAGGTGAGCAATGCCACGCCAAACATTCCTGCTTTCACGACCAGGCACATCACAAAAAGGCCTAAAACAATCACGGCCCGGTCAAACAGGAATCGGATCCTTCTGCGCATTGGTTTCCCCACGAAATATTCGCGTACTGGTGAATAGGTTTTGCCGAGTTTATACACGAAATGATATGAATCAATCCATTGATTAAGCATACAGAGAGGAAGATTTACAAAGGCTTGTGATAGAGCGCAGGAGGCTACTTCTCGTAGAAATTTTTAATTCTGATGGCGACGTCGATATTTGCCCAGTGTAATTCGTTCTCCTGATGCAGGCTGCTGCTGCCATCTTCCCAGGAAACGTAATATGACACGTTGTCCGCTTGTGATTCAAAAGTATTCATGACAGTACCTTTGATTTCACCGGATCTGTGTTTCACGATGCTGCCTTTAGGGAACTTCATACATCCTCCCGTAACGTCAACGACGATCTCCGCCAGAAAACCCCGATAGCTTTCTGAAAGGTTAGACCTTTTTAACGCAGGATGTACAGCGCAGCGTGAGAGAATATACGGATAAAGTGTGAGGATGATTGACAGGGCACATGCCGCCAGAAAAATCTCCGGCGGCAAAAAGGCAGGTTATGGCTTGCGTGCAATCAGCAAGGCACGGCGTGGTGCCGGATAGCCTTCGATGGTTTTGCCCGGATCGTTCGGGTCGAGGAATTCCGCCAGTGATTCGCTGGTCATCCAGTCGGTGCGACGTTGCTCTTCCAGCGTAGTGACGCTGACGTCCGCAATACGCACATCAACAAACCCACATTTGATCAGCCAGTTTTTCAGTGCGGCGGCGGAAGGGATGAAGTAAATATTGCCCATCTGCGCGTATCGATCCCCCGGCACCAGCACCTGTTCACTGTCGCCTTCGATGACTAAGGTTTCCAGCACCAGTTCGCCTTCGCTGACCAGCTGATTTTTCAGCTGCAGAAGATGATCCAGGGGCGAACGACGATGATACAGCACGCCCATGGAGAAAACGGTATCAAACGCATTCAGTTCAGGCAGTTGCTCGATGCCCAGCGGCAGTAAATGCGCACGCTGATCGCCGCCCAGTAATTTACGTACGGCCTCGAACTGACACAGGAAAAGCTGCATCGGGTCGATACCGACCGCCAGATGTGCGCCTGCGCCAATCATGCGCCACATATGGTAACCGCTGCCGCAGCCGACATCTAAAATGGTGCGCCCCGCCAGTGAGGAAATGTGCGGAAGAACGCGATCCCATTTCCAGTCTGAACGCCATTCGGTATTGATTTCCACGTCGTACAGCGAAAACGGCCCTTTGCGCCACGGCATCATGTTGCGCAGCAGATTTTCAATCCCTTCGCGCTGACCGGCTGGCAAAGGCACTTCCATATTCGCGCTGACGCTGTGCAGCAAATCCAGACGCTCCGGCTGCAACAACGGCAGGCGATCGACGGAGTTAAACCACAATTTGAACTTGCCGTGCAGGGATTCTTTCTGCCACGCAGTCAGCTGAGAAGGCAGGGTATTGAGCCAGGGACTTAACGGCCCTTTGGCGATAACGCGATAAAAATCACCAAAATCAATCATTGTGCGTCTCCGGCTTTCAGCGCAATCAGTGAGCCGAAGTTAAAGCACTGGAACCAGACTTCCGTGTGCTGGAAACCAGCCTGACGGAGGCGGGCTTTATGGGTTTCAACGGAATCGGTCAGCATGACGTTTTCCAGCATGCTGCGTTTCTGGCTGATTTCAAGTTCGCTGTAACCGTTCGCCCGTTTGAAATCGTGATGCATATTGAACAGCAACTCGCCGACATCTTTGTCTTCAAAGCTGAATTTTTCGGAAAGCACCAGCGCCGCGCCGGGACGCATGCCCTGATACACCTGATTCAGCAAACGCTGACGGTCAGCGGGTTCGAGGAATTGCAGGGTAAAATTGAGCACCACCATCGAGGCGTTTTTCAGCTCGATATCCAGAATATCCGCTTCGATGACGTTTACCGGTGTGTCCGCGCGGAAAGCATCAATGTGGCGACGGCAACGTTCCACCATGGCGGGGGAGTTATCGACAGCAATAATTTCGCAGCCCGGCACCTTAATGTTGCGACGCATTGACAGCGTGGCAGCACCCAGCGAACAACCCAGATCATAGACATTGGAGTCGGGTTGTACGAAACGCTCGGCGAGCATACCAATCATCGAAATGATGTTGGAATACCCCGGAACAGAGCGTTGGATCATGTCGGGGAAGACTTCAGCGACACGTTCATCGAACGTCCAGTCGCCAAGTTTATCTATCGGTGCAGAAAACAGCGTATCGTGGTTTGCCATAGCGGTGAGTCAGGCCAAAAAGATTGTGGGTAAAAAGTTGAGGGCAGATTTTAGCAGATACTGGCGCAGGCAGATACCTGCGCGCCCGGGAGTTACGTCAAAAGGGCATCAGAACAGTGGGGAAAAGGGGCAGCGATCAGTCAAAATTCAGAAATTGAGACCACGGCAGATAGATAATATTGACCACCACCATCAGCACCAGCGAAATATACGTGGCTGCCATGCCATTGCGGCGCCAGGCAAACTCCCGGTTTTTCAATCCGTAATAATGGAATAAACGGCCAAGGATCAGTAATAAACCGCAGGCGTGCACGGTCCAGATGGCCGCTCCGTTCATTTCCATATACAGCAGTAATAAACAGCCGATCGGCAGATATTCAACAGCGTTGCCGTGAACGCGTATGGCGGTTTGTAATTCGTAGGAGCCGCCGTCGCCGGTGGCAATGCGGTATTGCATCCGCAGACGGACAACATCGAAAGAGAGTTTGATTAAAAGTATGGCGGCAAGCACGACATATAACGCGCTAATCATGTTGACTTCCTTGGTTAATCCCTGTTTCCCGGCGGAACAATACGGCGGTTCCGCAGCGCCACTATGATAACGGGACGGGGCAACACTGTCGTCAGAAAAACACGAAAATTCTCAGAACAGCGCATCCTGTTCCGGCCAGTCTGGCTCGGGCTGAACGGAAGGCAAACGCTGGCGCAGATCCTGCCACAGGCTGCGTGCCTGCTGAGGCGCGTCGGAACAATCGGGCGTATGAATAAACAGGTAAGGCGACAGCCCCTGAGATTGCCAGTCGCTGAGCTTAGTGATCCACTGGCCAAACAGCGGGCGGTTGGCATCCAGGCTGTCCCCGCCGATAAACCGTACAATGGGCCGCGAGGCGGTCGCCAGCGCATGCACTGGCAGGACAGGTTTTTTCCGCTTCGCTTCACGTACCGCTTCTGTCACCGATTTTGAGCTGTGAACCGGGCGGCTGTCGAGAATGGCACGGTTAATGCCGCGCTGATGTAATCCCTGATTCAGCGCCCGTTCTGCGTCACCTTTATTGAAGAATTCCCCGTGACGCACTTCCACGCCGTAATCAAAACCGGCGGGCAGGGCATCCAGAAATTGCCATAAACGGTCGAGGTGCACCGGGGCAAAGGTGGCCGGAAGTTGCAGCCACAGTTGCCCGATACGTTCACCGAGCGGTGCGAGTGTGCGGTAAAACATATCGACCTCTTCCTGACAGTTCGACAGCGCGGCTTTATGGCTGATGGCGGAAGGAAATTTGAAACAAAAACGAAAGGTCTCCGGCGTCATGTCGCGCCAGCGCATCACCACATCCTGTTTGGGCAGGGCGTAAAAAGTCGTGTTGCCTTCGACACAATTGAAGTACCGCGCGTAATCCGCCAGATCACGCAAACCCACCTGTGTCCAGGCGTTGTGGTGCCATTGCGGTAAGCCAATATACATATCGCTGCTCCCTGTTTTCTGAGCCGGAATTCCCAAATAAAACGCCGCCTCATCGGGCGGCGTTCAGGCATGAAAATCAGGGTAACGTTACTCTGGCAGAGCGGCAAGCACTTCGGCAGTGGAACGTACGCGGCTGATACGCGGGAAAATAAACTGCATGCTCGACTGATGATGATCGTTGTTGTGCGCGCTGCACGCATCTTCAGCGATCACCAGCTCATAGCCGTTAAATATTATGATCCCAGACTTAGGCCATTTAACTATTAAGTAATAACACGGTGATTGTGATTGGTTTTACACTTCAAACAAACTTGCGCCAAAGGAGTCACCAAGATATAGAACCACTATCAGCCATTATCACCGATGAGAAAATTTAAGCTCTACAATTGTTTAAGCAGGGTTTAAGGCGTAAACCGTTAGCTGACCTATTACTGCTAACAAATCTTTTCAAAAGAGCTATGCGTTGTTCAGAATGCGGCTTCATCATGGTGATTGCAGGCGTAACAGCGAAACGGAACGGAATCTACAAATGTTCGATGAAAGCTGGAGGGCGGTGTAACACAAAAGGTCTTAGTCGCCTTCAAACAGACCGCGCATTGGTTCACGGACTTCTCTACAACACCAATCGCTTTTCTTTGAAACAGCCGAAGGATTCAGAGATGGGTAAACTACAGTCTCAACTTACTGAATTTATTTAGAGAAGAGAAAATCTTTTGAAGTTGGCTGAGTTATCAGGTGGCATAGAGTCATCAGCAAAACGACTACGTGAACTCAATACGCAAATTAAGGATGCTGAAAGGTCTGTAGCAGAGAGTCACCAGCGGGAATCCTTATCTCAACTCGAAACTATAAGTCATCTTGACCTAACAACTAAGCCCGACCGCATCGAAGCACAAATCATCATTAAACGCCTTATCAAAGAAATCATAATCAATACCAACATGAAGCAATGTGACATCGAATTTCACAATGGCTATAAGTTCTTTAATTATCCGTTATGGCGTGAAGATTTTGACGGAGCAAGTTGGGTGAATTTTTTCCTGTTGCTGGGAGAGAAGGAATACACGTTTACGGGGGCGGAGGGCGTCAGCACCGGTATCACTGAGCGTGTTACTGACTTTGTGCAGGGTAAGCCGTCTGGCTGTCAGGTTGATGACCGTTTGTTTCCAGAGGTTGAACCTGATTATACAAATACGACCGGTGACGAATGAAAATAACACATAAAGATTTTTACCTTGAAGTAACCAAGAAGCAGGATGAACTTTGCACCCTGATACCTGCTGAGTTTTGGCCTGAAGTGAAGCGTCTCATTGGCAATTCTCCAAACCACGGAGACGTTAAAGAGATGTTCTCAACTGTTATGCCAGAGCAGATTGTTGGCTGGCGCAAACGCGAGCCTGAAGAATGGGACACGGTAGAGGATTGGAAACCTTACGCAAAGTTTGCAGCAATGAATCATGTGTTTAGTTTGCCGTCAGGTGATTGGCGTGATGAAGAATCTGCCCCGTTTCCGTTCCCCGTAAGACATCGTGAGCCGATGAATGAGCACAACGAGTTTGCAGAAGTAGACCGTGAAGGCTGGCATGATTCCACCGACAGGAGAGACTGGACGGACGGTGAAGAAGAATTTGAATGACTGACCAAGCAGACCCGCTCATAAGGTGGCTATTTAGTGTCTGGAATAAAATCTTCCTATAAGTCAAATTTATGAATTTTTCTTGTTATTGGTCATTCTTGCGTGAATAATTTATCTCCACAATTTTCAAAAGGAGATTTGAAAGATGGCTATACCAGCTTACCTATGGCTCAAAGACGATGGTGGGGCGCTTATCAAGGGTTCGGTTGACGTTCTGAATCGTGAGCATTCAATAGAAATCACCTCATTTAGCCATAACCTCTACATTCCCACGGATGGCAACACCGGCAAGTTGACCGGTACACGTGTCCACGGTGCACTTATTTTCGAGAAAGAATTTGATAGCTCATCGCCCTACCTGATGAAAGCAGTTGCCACGGGTCAAAGTCTCAAATCCGCTGAATTCAAGTGGTATCGAATCAATGACGCTGGTGAGGAAGTCGAGTATTACAACATGACGCTAGAAAACGTTAAAATCGTGTCAGTAACGCCGATGATGCATGATTGCAAAACAGTCATAAACGTAGGACACCTTGAACAGGTGCAGGTCAGGTATGACAAAATCACATGGTCGTATCTTGACGGAAACATTCAGTACAGTGATGCGTGGAATGAGCGCGTAACCGGATAGGTGCTGCAACATGGATACAGTTGAAGAGCTAAACGGAACGTACTTCTATCGGGGATTCTCTAACCTGTCATCGGGTGAATTGCTGTTCTGGATTTTCTTGGACACTACCGCTGAACATTTCGGTGTTGATGACTTCCTGACGATTGGCTTAATTCTGCTTGGTCAGCCAGAGATTGCAACAAGAGGGAAGCCAGTAGGCGCCACGCTTGGAACGTCACCACTCAGTTCACAGTTGCGTCATTTACTCGACGTCAAAACCAGACGTTTACCCACGCTGACATCGGGGAGTATCAAGCGGCTCAAGTTCAGCTATGTGACAAATCTGGGGGCTTTCGTTGGTAGGTGGATTCCAATTCTGGGGATTATCATCATTGCTGCTGATGTCTCTACGATAGCGTACAAAGCTACGAATAAGTACAACACCATAGCTCGAGGTAATGACAAACTATGGTAAGCAATGAGGATGTCATAGAGTGGTACAGCCAGCGATTCAACAAGCCCGTGCTGTTTTCTAAGAAACGGATTTCGGTCACGATTGACACCAGCCTGTCAACTGGTCGCTATGTCTGGGCAAGTGAAACGGGTGCTGAGATTATGGATGAGTATTTTGAGAAATTCGGGGTAGACCCTGCTGGATTCGATTTCTATAAATACTGGCCTGTAGAGACCTTTATCTTATTTGCGCTGTGCACGTGTGGCGCTGATGATGATGAACCGCAACCGTTAACGCTCAAGATGTTGGCAGATTCTGCAAGGGCTGGAAAATGGCTTTATGACTGATTGCACAGACCCGCTGAGAGGCGGGTTTTCATTATCTGGGTCAGTAGCTGGTAAGTACTGGTGCATGTACGTCATTTCTGAAAATTGGGCAGGGTGGGTGGGTACGGTAGATTTCACATAGAAGCGTCAATAAAAAAGCCCCAGATTAAGGAGGCTCTTGGAATCAGTCTTTAGCGTAGAGATTTCAGGGCGGCGTTATTCTTACGTCGGCAATCAGGGCAGTACCACGCTTCACCGTCAGGCTGACGGTCTCCACAGTTAGCTGTTGACCCTTGTACCGGCTTACCGCAACCTTCAACTTGTGCGTTCAGTTCTTCTTTCGTGTAACTGCTGTTATGCCCCATTTTCTAACTCTCCCGCTTCATGTGATAACGAACGCTGATACCTTCCCACTCATACAAAGCGACGTGCTTTGAATCCTGTAGCGTAAGGTCTATGGCTTTCGTTCGCTTACTCTTGGTGCCTATCAGAACCTTTGAAGGTACACCGACAGCTTTCAGTGTTGTGTGCCAGCTTTCCAAATTATCCAGTTTCGGATGTTCAGCACCTTTGACGCTTTCGAGAACCATCAGCCAGCGTTGGTGGCGGCGTGGCTTATCATCATCAATCATTGTTAACTCCTACGGTCTAAAGTCTAGCGGGGCGTTTTTAAAGACTTCATAGACTTCATCACTTGGTGGTCTTGGTAATCTGGCAGTTCTGCTGAAGCCTCCGCCAGTTATTACGGCGTAGCAATTTGAAGTAAGTGCAGGTGTCATTATTAGAAACCTTTCGCTTCAAGCGCAGCAGTCCATTCAGCATGTTTCTTAGCGGCCTGCTCATCAGTCCATTTCTGCCATGTTTTGTAGTTCGGCAAGTCTTCACCTGTCAGTTCATGGAAAGCCAGTGTTGCGATTTTCTTGTACACAGCAGGGTTGCCACCCTTTACTTTTAACGCTTCCACGCCGTCCGTGATACTGAACACGCCAGCAGACACAAGGTCATCTTTGAATTCTTTGGTATAAGTGGATGAAGGTGCCTTCTTGCCAGTCTCTAATGCTTCTTTCAGGTTTTTAGCAACAATTGCCAGATGGTCAGATGTAGTGGTCAAATAAAAAAGGTAGGCAGCCAGCATGGAAAAATCCAACATAGATAATCTTAGTTTTGAGTTCTTTCGTGAGTTTTCACGCTATGAGTATTGCCTAAAAGCAACTCAGCCAAAGCCCAAAGATGGAAAAGCAGAGGCAAACTGGGATTGGTATGCAAAAGATGTTAAGCACGTCTTTACCTCACCTAAAGACCCTGCATTCATTGCCGCTGTTGACTATTTTATTAATCACCCGCCAAAAAAGCAGGTTGTTAAAGATGGTGCTCTTGCTTGGGATGCCACTCCGCTAGAAGAACCGAACGTAGCACTAAAGATTTTTGTATTAATACGTCGCGTGAGAAACAACCTTTTCCATGGTGGTAAGTTTAATGGTCAATGGTTTGAACCAGAGCGCAGTGAGGCGCTAATGCAACATGCGCTAACCATCCTAAAAATCTGTGCTCAAAATCACCCTAATGTTAGCGAAGCATACGCAGAGAAGTCTTTTTAAGTTGCATTTAATACGGCTTGTTTAGGGGCTTCCCGGCCTGTGTTGTGGCATGGTTCGGGATTAAATTCATAAAAATTGACACAAATTAATGCGGGTTTCTGCAATCTCCCGTATCCGCTGCGTGAGGGCCCGGTCATCGCGGCAGCTGCAGTAGTTGTAGACCGTTCGGCTCTGCATCATCAGCCGGCATCCCCTGCGAACCCCGATGCGGTACGCCGCCAGCAGGTATTCAACCGCCTCGCGTTTCTGCACCGGCCTCAGAACTTTTTTCGGATGACGTCCTGCAGCATTTCCTTGTCCAGACTGAGATCGGCGACCAGCCGTTTCAGGCGGTGATTATCTTCCGCCAGTTGGCGCAGCCAACGCAGTTCTGTCACGCCCATGCCGCCAAACTTCTTCTTCCAATTGTAAAAAGTAGCCTCAGAAATCCCCATCTTTCTGCACACTTCCTCCACCCGAGTGCCGATTTCAGCCTGTTTAAGGGCAAAGGCTATCTGTTCTTCGGTATAACGGGTCTTTTTCATGGTTGATATGCCTCTCAGTGAGATGAAAGAAAGACCGGATACTTCAGTTTAGACTGGCACTGTTTTCAGGGAGGAGATCACGCAAACCCACCTGTGTCCAGGCGTTGTGGTGCCATTGCGGTAAGCCAATATACATATCGCTGTTCCCTGTTTTCTGAGCCGGAATTCCCAAATAAAACGCCGCCTCAGCGGGCGGCGTTCAGGCATGAAAATCAGGGTAACGTTACTCTGGCAGAGCGGCAAGCACTTCGGCAGTGGAACGTACGCGGCTGATACGCGGGAAAATAAACTGCATGCTTGACTGATGATGATCGTTGTTGTGCGCGCTGCACGCATCTTCAGCGATCACCAGCTCATAGCCGTGTTCCCAGGCGTTACGCGCGGTCGATTCCACGCCGATATTGGTTGAAATACCCGCCAGCACGATGCTTTTAATGCCGCGACGGCGCAGTTGTAAATCCAGATCGGTGCCGTAAAACGCGCCCCACTGACGTTTGATCACCAGCAGATCGCTGTCGGTCACGCCCAGTTGTTCCGGGAATTCCCACCAGCTTGCCGGTAAACCGCCTTCCGGCGCAGCCGCAGGAATATCGACAGGCTGCTTCAGCGCTTCGTCGAAGGAATCAGACCAGCCGACGCGGACCATCACCACCGGTGCGCCCAGCTTACGGAAACGGTTTGCCAGTTCAGTGGCATTATCCAGCACCTGTTGTGCGGTGTGCGGGCCACCCGCGAACGGTAAAATCCCTTTCTGTAAGTCGATCAGCACCAGCGCGGTGGTTTTAGGGTCAAGTTTCATGTTTAGCTCCCGGTTTTCAAAATGGGTAATGAGAGAAAGGAATCATTTACTGCGTGTACAAAGGGGATTGCGCGAGTCTATGCTAACGGGCGGATCAAATTGGGGATAATTTTGTTAAATTATGTGTAGCAAGCAACAGGTGTGAATTTCCGCGCCTGCGTTGACGTGTTCGCACTTATCCTTCGTCGGAAATTCCTTTATAATAGCCGCCTTTTTTCGACCTGAATAAAACCCATTCCGCGCGCTGCTGAGTTTTGCGGCGGGCGACCAGAGTCAATAACCGTTTCTGTGCCTGTGAGCCATGAGGCCGGGTAGTGGGATCAAAAGGATACCGTTATGCGTACTGTATATTGTGGAAAACTGAATGCGTCCAATGTGGGCCAGGAAGTAACATTGTGTGGCTGGGTTAACCGTCGCCGTGATTTGGGTGGTTTGATTTTCATCGATATGCGTGACCGCGAAGGCATCGTTCAGGTTTTCTTCGACCCCGATCAGGCAGAAGCCTACAAACTGGCGTCTGAACTGCGTAACGAGTTCTGTATCCAGTTAACCGGCACCGTGCGTGCGCGCCCGGAAAGCCAGTTCAACAAAGACATGGCGACCGGTGAAGTGGAAGTGTTCGCCAGCAAGCTGAACATCATCAACCGCTCAGAATCGCTGCCGCTGGACTCCAACCACGTCAACACCGAAGAAGCGCGTCTGAAATACCGCTATCTGGATCTGCGCCGCCCTGAAATGGCGAACCGCCTGAAAGCGCGTGCCAAAATCACCAGCTTCGTGCGTCGTTTCATGGACAGCCATGACTTCCTCGACATCGAAACCCCGATGCTGACCAAAGCCACGCCGGAAGGTGCGCGTGACTATCTGGTGCCAAGCCGTGTGCACAAAGGCAAGTTCTACGCCTTGCCGCAGTCCCCTCAGCTGTTCAAACAGCTGCTGATGATGTCCGGCTTTGACCGTTATTATCAGATCGTAAAATGCTTCCGTGATGAAGATTTACGTGCTGACCGTCAGCCAGAATTTACCCAGATCGACGTGGAAACGTCCTTCATGAGCGCCGAACAAGTGCGTGAAGTGATGGAGAAACTGGCCCGCGAACTGTGGCAGGAAGTGAAAGGTGTGGATCTGGGTGACTTCCCTATCATGACTTTTGCAGAAGCAATGCGTCGTTACGGTTCCGATAAGCCGGACCTGCGTAACCCGATGGAAATGGTCGATGTCGCTGACCTGATGAAAAACATCGAGTTCAAAGTGTTCGCCGATCCGGCTAACGATCCGAAAGGCCGCGTGGCCGCGTTGCGCGTGCCAGGCGGGGCTTCCCTGAGCCGTAAGCAAATCGACGAATACGCTAAATTCATCGAAATCTACGGCGCGAAAGGTCTGGCTTACATCAAAGTGAATGAAGTCGCGAAAGGCCTGGAAGGTATCCAGAGCCCGGTGGCGAAATTCCTTAATGAAGACCTGCTGTCAGCGCTGATTGAACGCACCGGCGCACAAGACGGCGACATGATCTTCTTCGGCGCAGCCAGCGCCAAGATCGTGACCGACGCGATTGGCGCGCTGCGTCTGAAAGTTGGCCGTGACCTGAAAATCACCAAAGAAGACATGTGGGCTCCGCTGTGGGTCATCGACTTCCCGATGTTTGAAGACACCGACGAAGGCGGCCTGAGTGCCATGCACCACCCGTTCACTGCGCCAAAAGACATGACCGCAGAAGAACTGGCGGCGAACCCGGTTTCCGCTATCGCGAACGCCTACGACATGGTAATCAACGGCTACGAAGTGGGCGGCGGTTCCGTGCGTATCCACCGCAGCGAAATGCAGCAGACCGTGTTCAGCATTCTGGGGATTAACGAGCACGAACAGCGCGAGAAATTCGGCTTCCTGCTCGACGCCCTGAAATACGGCACGCCTCCGCATGCCGGTCTGGCATTTGGTCTGGATCGTCTGGTGATGTTGCTGACCGGTACGGATAATATCCGTGACGTGATCGCCTTCCCGAAAACCACCGCTGCGGCGTGTCTGATGACCGAAGCCCCAAGTTTTGCCAATCCGGCATCACTGCTGGAGCTGGGCATTGCGGTAGTCGCGAAAAAAGAAGTGACACCAGACACAAATACAGAGAATAACTAATGAGCTATAAGCGTCCTGAGTCGATACTGTGCGTCATCTACGCCAGCAACACCGGCAGGGTGCTGATGCTCCAACGTAAGGATGACCCGAACTTCTGGCAGTCGGTAACCGGCAGTCTGGAGGACGGGGAATCCCCGGATCAAACCGCGCAGCGTGAAGTTCTGGAAGAGGTCGGTATCGACATTGCAGGTGAAAACCTGACTCTGCAGGACTGCGACCGCTGCGAGGACTTTGAAATATTTGCGCATTTGCGCCATCGCTATGCTCCCGGCGTGACCCGTAACAAAGAACATTGGTTCTGTCTGGCGTTACCCGACGAGCGTGATGTGGTTCTTACTGAACATCATGCATACCGGTGGCTCGATAAATCCGCAGCGGCTGCGCTGACGGTGTCTCCGAGCAACCAGCAGGCGATTGAAGAATTTGTAAACTATTCGGTCTGTTAAGACTTTAGACTTTTTGGAGATATTTATGGCAGGTCACAGTAAGTGGGCCAACACCAAGCACCGCAAAGCGGCGCAAGATTCTAAACGCGGCAAAATTTTCACAAAAATCATTCGTGAGCTGGTGACAGCGGCACGTCTGGGCGGCGGCGATGCGGGTTCAAACCCACGTCTGCGTGCGGCAATTGATAAAGCGCTGTCTAACAACATGACCCGCGATACCCTCAACCGCGCTATCGCACGTGGCGTGGGCGGTGACGAAGACACCAACATGGAAACCATCATTTATGAAGGTTACGGTCCGGGTGGCTCAGCCATCATGGTTGAATGTCTGAGTGATAACCGCAACCGTACCGTGGCAGAAGTGCGTCATGCCTTCACCAAAACCGGTGGCAATCTGGGTACCGACGGTTCCGTGGCTTACCTGTTCTCCAAAAAAGGCGTGATCACTTTCGCTCCTGGCCTGGATGAAGACGTGCTGATGGAAGCCGCGCTGGAAGCGGGCGCTGAAGACATCATTTCTTACGATGACGGCGCTATCGACGTCTTCACCGCCTGGGAAAACCTGGGTGAAGTGAAAGACGCGCTGGAAGCGGCAGGTTATAAAGCTGATTCCGCAGAAGTCACCATGATCCCATCGACCAAAGCCGACATGGATGCAGAAACTGCACCGAAACTGTTGCGCCTGATCGACATGCTGGAAGATTGTGACGATGTGCAGGAGGTTTACCACAACGGTGAAATCTCCGACGAGATCGCAGAAACTCTGTAATCTCAGTGCCGCCGGTGGCTGCCACCGGCTGGCTATCCTGTTGTGCCTCAGCAGTTTATACTCTCCCCAACTTTCCAAAAAAAACGACAACACAAGGCGTTGACTGGCTATGGCTATTATTCTGGGGATCGACCCCGGTTCGCGTATTACCGGCTATGGCATTATCCGCCAGACAGGGCGTCAGCTGAGCTATCTCGGCAGCGGTTGTATCCGCACCGTGGTTGACGATATGCCGGGGCGTCTGAAACTGATTTACGCCGGTGTGTCGGAAATCATTACGCAATTTCAGCCTGATTTTTTTGCCATCGAATCCGTGTTTATGGCGAAGAATGCCGACTCGGCATTAAAGCTGGGACAGGCGCGTGGTGCGGCGATAGTCGCGGCGGTAAATCAGGATTTGCCGGTGTTTGAGTACGCGGCGAGGCAGGTGAAACAGACCGTCGTCGGTACCGGTGCTGCTGAAAAATCGCAGGTGCAGCATATGGTGCGTTCGATCCTGAAATTACCGGCGAACCCTCAGGCGGATGCCGCCGATGCGCTGGCGATTGCCATCACCCATTGTCACATGAGCCAGAATGCCATCCGGCTCAGCAGCGATAAATTGCAGATGGCGCGCGGACGTATGCGATAGACGCCGCAAGCCCATTGGGCTGGATATCCATCCAGCTTTTTTTATGATATAAACATCGCTGCTTTTGACCTGATAAGGAAAATGAACGTGATAGGCAGACTACGAGGCATTATTCTGGAAAAACAGCCCCCTTTGGTGCTGCTTGAAACCAACGGCGTGGGCTATGAAGTGCATATGCCGATGACCTGTTTTTATGAATTGCCGGAACTGGGCCAGGAAGCTATCATATTCACGCAATTTATCGTCCGTGAAGATGCCCAGTTGCTCTACGGATTTAACGATAAGCAAGAGCGCGCGCTGTTCCGGGAACTGATTAAAGTGAACGGCGTCGGGCCAAAGCTGGCGCTGGCGATCCTGTCAGGCATGTCGGCACAGCAGTTTGTCAGTGCGGTCGAAAAGGAAGAAATCACCGCATTAATCAAGTTACCCGGCGTCGGTAAGAAAACCGCAGAACGCCTGGTTGTCGAAATGAAAGACCGGTTTAAAGGATTAAACGGTGATCTATTTAACAGTCATACTGATATCACGCTACCTGCATCGTCGTCGAAAGCTAAAGAATCTGACGCCGAAGGCGAGGCCGTTGCAGCCCTGATATCCCTCGGATACAAACCCCCAGAAGCCAGCCGCATGATCAGCAAGGTTGCCAAACCGGGCGCCGAATCTGAAACGTTAATTAGAGAAGCGCTGCGCGCGGCGCTGTGAGGTAAACGATGATTGAAGCTGACCGCCTGATTTCTTCCGAAGTCTTCAGTGAAGAAGAGGTCATTGACCGTGCGATCCGCCCGAAGCTGCTCAACGAATACGTCGGTCAGCCTCATGTGCGCTCGCAAATGGAAATCTTTATTCAGGCGGCTAAGCAACGCAAAGATGCGCTCGATCACCTGTTGATTTTCGGCCCTCCGGGACTGGGAAAAACCACGCTGGCTAACATTGTGGCGAACGAAATGGGCGTGAATTTACGCACCACGTCGGGGCCGGTGCTGGAAAAGGCCGGTGATCTGGCCGCGATGCTGACCAATCTCGAGCCGCACGACGTGCTGTTCATCGATGAAATCCACCGTCTTTCGCCCGTCGTTGAAGAAATTCTTTATCCGGCGATGGAAGACTATCAGCTGGATATCATGATCGGTGAAGGCCCGGCGGCACGTTCCATCAAACTTGATCTTCCGCCCTTTACCCTGATTGGTGCCACCACCCGCGCGGGTTCCCTGACGTCTCCTTTGCGTGACCGTTTCGGGATTGTGCAGCGTCTGGAGTTTTATCAGGTGGCGGATTTGCAGCACATTGTCGGGCGCAGTGCGTCATGCCTTGGGCTGGAGTTGTCGGAAGAGGGCGCGCATCAGATTGCCCGCCGTTCACGCGGTACGCCGCGTATCGCCAACCGTCTGTTGCGCCGTGTGCGTGACTTTGCCGAAGTCAAAGGCGACGGCACCATTAACGGTGATGTGGCCAACGGCGCGCTGGATATGCTGGACGTGGATGCCGAAGGCTTCGATTACATGGACCGCAAACTGCTGCTGGCGATTATCGACAGGTTCACCGGCGGACCGGTCGGACTGGATAACTTAGCGGCGGCAATCGGCGAAGAACGCGAGACGATTGAAGACGTCATCGAACCCTTCCTGATCCAGCAGGGCTTTATTCAGCGCACACCGCGCGGTCGCATGGCAACCAATCATGCGTATAAGCACTTTGGTATCGCGAGAGAAACGGAATAACCGGTTCTTTGCGCAGGGTTCTGTGCCAGAAAGTCAAACGGACGCCCTGAGCGTCCGTTTTGCTTATCTCAGCCAGCAGAAATTACTGACTGACCTCACAGCGGCTGACCATCCGCCAGTGACGCGGCAACTCCCGCACTTCGCCGGACAGCGTGATCTTGCCACGCGCATGAATATCCCTGCTCGACGACCCTACCTGTACCTCGACAAAACCCGGTTCCACGATGCGTTTACCCGCATGATTTGTGAAATTCAGCATGTCGGTGGGGATGCTGAAACTCAGCGTCGCGGTTTGTCCGGCGTCCAGTTCAACACGTTCGAAAGCCTTGAGTTCCTGCACCGGACGCACCAGTGATGCCACGCAGTCGCGCAGATAAACCTGCACCACTTCGCTGCCCGCCTGCTTACCGGTATTGGTGACTTGTATCTGCACCTCAATGTCGCCATTTTCGATGGCGACAGGATGCTGACTGAGCTGAAAATCATGATAACGGAACGTGGTGCCGCTCAGCCCGTAACCAAACGTGTACTGTGCGCCAAAGTGGAAGGCAATCGGCGTGCCGCCACTTTTCAGTTTGTGATTGTAATAATAGGGCATCGCCCCGGCGCTTTTCGGCACGGATACCACCAGACGTCCCGACGGTGCCTGTTTGCCGCTGATGATATCGCTGATCGCGCGTCCGCCTTCCTGACCGGGCGCGAAGGCCATCAGATATCCCGCGACGTCGTCTTCCAGCCCGCCGAGAGAATACGGACGGCCTCCGGTCATCACCACAATGGTCGGTTTGCCGGTCGCCACAATGTCTTCGAGCAACTGCTGCTGAACGCCGGGCAGTTGCAGGCTGTCAGTATCAGAACCTTCTCCGACCGTTCCGCTCTGGAACAATCCGGCCAGATCGCCGACAAATACCAGTGCGACGTCACTCTCCTGCGCCAGTTTCACCGCCTGCGGAATAAGTGCGGTGCTTTGTGAGACCGGTGAATTTTGCATCGGGGTTCCCGCATCGCCGGGGAATACCGGCGCACCGGCGGTGCGTTTTTCGAGAATATGGCAACCTTTGGCATAACGGATATTTTGTTCACCGTAAGCGTCACGCAAAGCCTGTAACGGCGTGATGACCTGTTCTGTCTGCGCTTCCATTTCGCTGATGATCAGATGCACCGGGAAGCTGTAACCGCTGAGTAAGGCCAGCGGATCATCTGCCGTCGGGCCGATGACGGCGATTTTCTGGCCGGACCGGGGCCTGAGCGGCAGGATGCCATTGTTTTCCAGCAGGGTGATGGAGCGGACGGCGGCTTGCCAGGCCAGTTCCCGCGTGGCGGGTTGCTGCAATTGCGGCTGAGGCACACTGGCGTAAGGTTGCTCAAATAATCCGAGGCGGAATTTTTCGGTCAGCACGCGGGCGACAATCTCGTCAATTTTCGCCATATCAATCAGCCCCCGCGACACCGCATCGGCCAGATGTTGCGCGCAGTCGCCTTTCGGCAATTCGATATCCAGACCGGCATTAAACGCCAGCGCGGCAGATTCCGCATCATCATGGCTGACGCCATGATGCTGATGCAGCAGACTGACGCCACCGTAGTCGGCGACAATCAGGCCATCGAATCCCCACTGTTCGCGCAACACTTCCGTCAGCAGGAAGTGATCGCTGTGGCACGGCTGGCCGTCGATATCATGATAGGCAGGCATCACCGAACCGGCATTCGCCAGTTTTACCGCCATTTCAAACGGCAGCAGGAAGGTGTCATTCAGCTCGCGGAAACCGAGATGCACCGGCGCATGGTTGCGCGCCCCTTCGCTGAAAGAATGCCCGACGTAATGTTTCAGCGTTGCCAGCAGGTCACGTTTTTCGCCCTGCAAACCGCGCACGTAAGCCGTCGCCATGACACCAACCAGATAGGGATCTTCGCCAAAGGTTTCCTCGGTACGTCCCCAGCGCACATCGCGCGACACATCCAGCACCGGCGCCAGCCCCTGATGACAACCGACACTTTGTGCTTCGTCGCGGATCGCGGCGGCAATCTGCTCCATCAGTTGCGGATCCCAGGTGGAGGCATAGCTCAGTGATGAGGGAAACAGCGTGGCATCTTTGCACAACAGGCCGACCAGACACTCTTCGTGGAACATCGCCGGAATACCCAGCCGCGTGTCTTCCACCAGCGTTTTTTGCAGCCGGTTCAGCGCCCGTACGCCTTCCGCCGGGCTGACCACATGCGTGCCGAGCGGGCGAGTAATTTGCCCCGCGCCGGACTTCAGTTGTTGTTCCAGCGCGTCACTCTGCTTGTGACCGGCAAAATCGTCGCTGAGATCGGTACGCTCCTGATGATTGCCGTTGCTGTCGAGGATCAGCCAGAACGCATGCATCTGGGCGAATTTTTCCTCCGGCGTCATGCGTGCCAGAAGATCGGCGACGCGGGTGGCAACGGGTTGTGAAGCATCCTGATAAAGGTGAGTCATCTTGCATCTCCTTGATTAATCAAAGGGCGGGTACCGCTGAGCACGGGTTCCTCTTCGCCGCCGAAAGAACGGCGGGTGGCGAGGGATGCCGCGATGTTCTGCATCGTGCGGCTGTTAAGTTTGTAGGCAAACAGCAGGGCGGCCATCAGCAGGAACAAGGCGCACGGCACCAGCGTGAACAGCGAATTGATGGTCAGCATCACGCCAGAGCTTTGCGTGACGGCATTCGGCACATAATCGACCATGCCGAGAACCCAGCCGACGATGGCGCCGCCCAGCGCCAGTCCGAATTTGATGGCAAACAACGCGGTGGAAAACACCAGGCCGTCAAGACGGCGGCCGGTACGGGATTCCTCGTGATCCACCACGTCGGAGAACATCGTCCATTGCAGCGGCGTCGTGAGATTCTGGATAAAACTGAACACCAGATTGAAGGCGAAAATAAGGCCAATGGAAGGAGACGGGATAAAGAAAATAGCCGCGTTACACACCACAAACGTCAGGATCGTCCACTGATAGGATTTAACCCGGTCGAATTTTCCTAATAATTTTTCAGACAGTAACGCGCCAAATAATGAGGCGATCATGCCAAAAACAATAAAATTGAAAATCAGATCCGGGCGGGCGAGAACATATTTCACGTAATACATGGTCGCGGAGCCACGGATTACCACCGCGCACAACAGCAGAATATTAAAAATAAACACGATGCGCCATTGTGCGTTATTCCACAGTAATTTCAGATCGCTCAGCATCGAACCGGAGGTGTCATTGCGCGGATGATAACGCTCGCGCGTCATGGCGAAACAGCAGAAAAATAATACGATGCCGAGTAATCCCATCAGGCTCATGGCGTAGAAATAGCCTTTTTGCGGATTGCCCGCGCCCAGTTTTGCCACCAGCGGCAGGGCAATCACCGTCACCACCAGTCCGCCGATAAATGACAGCGCAAAGCGCCACGACTGCAACGAATGACGCTCGCGCGGATCCAGCGTTAACGCCCCCGGCATCGCGCAATACGGCACATTAATGGCGGAATACACCAGGCTTAATAAGGTATAAGTGATTGTCGCGTAGATGATTTTTCCGGTCGGGGAGACATCCGGCACGTAAAACGTGATCAGGCAACAGACACCAAACGGGATCGCAAACCACAGCAGCCAGGGACGGAATTTCCCGTAGCGCGAGGTTGTCCGGTCTACCAGTGCGCCGATACAGGGATCCACACAGGCATCCACGGCACGCACGACTAAAAATAATGTGCCCATAATCGCGGCGGGTAAACCAAAAACATCCGTGTAGAAATATGCCAGAAACAAGGTCGCAGTTTGCCAGACCAGCGCACTGGCCATATCGCCGAGTCCGTAGCCAATCTTATCTTTTACTGAAAGAACCGGAGTGATCATCATTATTTGTTACCTGCTTTGGGTAAGGAGAGATAACCGACTGAAATTAATTAATGTCTTTGACGAAAAGAAAGATAAACAGCATGGAGAAGTAAAATGTTGCCAGAAGTATTGTGAATAGAATCGAGTCAGACAATTGAGGAAACGAATATACAAATTACGTTTTTTGATTTTGTTTTTTATTTGTGAGCGGGTTCAAACTGAGCGCGGGCTTTTGGCCTGACTTGCAGAAATCCCTGCTTTTGGTGTCAATTTCGGGGCAACTGGTGTTTAATTAAGAGTCATTCCGTCTTAGTTTGGAGTTAAAGGTTGTATGTCCCATATCAGCGCTGGCGTGGAATACGCACTGCATTGCCTGCTGTTTATCGCCCATCCGCAGGGAAGTGTGACGGAAGCCAGTGTCCGCGATTTATCTGAACTTCAGGGCGTGCCCTTTGATTACGTCGCCAAACTGTTCACCAAACTGCACAAAGCGAAACTGATCATCGCCACCGAAGGTGCGAAGGGCGGCATCCGGCTGGCGAAACCGCCACACGAGATCACTGTTCTGGATGTGGTTGATGCTATCGACGGGCGTAAAAAGCTGTTCGACTGCAAGGAAATCCGCAACCGCTGCGCCGTGTTTGACAACGATCCGCCTGCCTGGGCGAGTTCGGGCCTGTGTGCGATCCATTCCCTGATGATCGACGCCGACAACAAAATGCGCGATGTGCTGGCTGCGCAAACCCTGGCCGGACTGGCCTCGCAATTTGGCCGTAAAGCGCCTCCGGAGTTCGAACAGCAGATCACCCGCTGGTTAGGTGATAAAGGCTCCCGCCGCATTATCTGATTCCTTGTCTTTTTTTATTTCACACTGGCACTTGCCAGCGGGATAGCATTGCGCGTATTTTTAACTACGACAAAGTTAGTCCTAGTTTAAATGCGCGCCGTTAACGGCGAAGATCAGGAAGGAAAAACATGAAAATTCTACACGTCGATGCCAGTTCAAAATTTCACCAATGGTCAAATTCCCGGGCACTGGGGCGTTACTTTATTGAGCAACTGGAACAGAAAGGGGTCGATATCGAGATCGACTATCTCGATGTGACGGAAGATGTGCAGCCGCACGTGTCAGCGGAATTTGTGCAGGCGACCTACACGCCGGAAGCGCAACGTACGGACCGCATGCGTGACGTGCTGGCGGAGTCCGACGCCCTGTGTCAGCGCGTGATGGCAGCCGATGCGCTGGTCTGTGCGATGCCGATGTATAACTGGACCATCCCGTCGACGTTTAAAACATTCATCGACAATATTATCCGCACAAACATCACCTATGACCTGCACGCCGACGGCAGCATTACCGGCAATCTGGGCGATAAGAAAGTATTGTTTATCACCACGCGCGGCGCGGATCTCAGTGAAGGCAGCCCGTTCGCCAATATGGATGCGATGACGCCGGTACTGAAAAATGCGTTTGGTTTTATCGGCGTGGAAAACCCGTGGTTTGTGGATGCGCAGCCGCTGCAATTTTCCGATGAAGCCGCGCGCGAAGCCGGTTTAGCCAAAGCACGCGGTGAGCTGGATGCCGTTTGCGGTGAATGGGCGCAGAGCCTGATTTGCGCAGAAGCCACTCCCGTCTGAGCCGTAAACGCATAACCGAAGCTCAGGGATGAGTGTCGGTCTGCACAAAGTCTGAAGCCGATCACAGTTTCATCATCCGGCGAGTATTACGACTTGTTTCTGTTTCCGATTCGCCAGAGAATCCGTTTCAGAAAGCAGGATTGTTACTGTCTGACAGGCAAAACCTAAACTTCTCGTTTCTTCGTGTATGACGAAGAGACCGGACGTTTAGGTTTTTTTTTGGCCTGAATTCAGGGGCAGGCCGCCCCTTTGAAATACAACGGCAATGTCGTGCACGACGCCCTTACTCTGATGAGACAACACCATGGAATACAGAACATTAGCCGATGAAATTCTCCGCGGAGTGGGCGGAAAAGACAACGTCAACAGCGTGGTGCATTGTGCCACCCGTTTACGCTTCAAACTGAAAGATACCCGCAAAGCCGATGCTGCCGGGCTGAAAGAAAATCCGGGTGTGATCATGGTGGTCGAAAGCGGCGGTCAGTTTCAGGTCGTGATCGGCAACCATGTTGGCGCGGTGTATGACGCACTGGTCAAAGGCAGCGCGCTTTCTGAAAACAGTGAGGATGACACCGGCGATAAAGGCAGTTTGTTTGCCCGGGCGATAGATGTCATCTCCGGCATTTTCACGCCGTTTATCGGCATCATGGCGGCATCGGGGATCCTGAAAGGTTTTCTGGCACTGGCGCTGGCCTGCGGCTGGCTGATGCCGGAAAGCGGCACTTACAAAGTCTGGTTCGCCGCCAGCGATGCAATGTTCTACTTCTTCCCGCTGGTGATCGGTTACACCGCCGGTAAGAAATTCGGCGGGAATCCGTTCGTCACCATGATGATTGGCGGGGCGATGGTTCACCCGCTGATGATTGCCGCCTTCGAGGCACAGCAGCCCGGCGCGCAGAGCGAACATTTCTTCGGTATCCCGCTGGTGTTTATTAATTACGCCTCATCGGTGATCCCGGTGATTCTGGCTGCGTGGGTTTCAAGCTGGCTGGAAAAACGCGCGATGAAAATTCTGCCTTCTTCACTGCGCAACTTTATCACCCCGCTGATTTGCCTGATGGTGGTGGTGCCGCTCACCTTCCTGGTCATCGGCCCGGTCGCGACCTGGGCGAGTCAGCAACTGGCCAATGGCTATCAGTTCGTTTATCACGTCAGCCCGATGGTCGCGGGTGCCTTTATGGGCGCGCTGTGGCAGGTATGCGTGATCTTCGGTCTGCACTGGGGGCTGGTGCCGCTGATGATCAACAACTTCAGTGTGCTCGGTCATGACACCATGCTGCCGCTGTTACTGCCTGCGGTAATGGGCCAGGTCGGTGCGGTCGCCGGTGTGATGCTGCGCGCCAAAGATGCACGGACAAAGGCACTGGCGGGTTCCGCCATCAGCGCCGGTATTTTCGGCATTACCGAACCGGCGGTTTACGGTATCAACCTGCCGCGCCGTCGTCCGTTTATCTTCGGCTGCGTCGGTGGTGCGCTGGGTGCGGCGGTACTCGGTTACTTCCAGACCACGGCGTATTCCTTTGGTTTCGCCAACATTTTCACCTTCACCCAAATCATTCCACCGACAGGCTTCGATAAGACCGTCACCGCCGCGATTGCCGGCACATTGATTGCCCTGTTATTTGCGGCACTGGCGACCTATTTCTTCGGCATGAAAGAAGAAGCAACGCCGGAAGTCAGCGAAAAGGCCAAAGCCGACGCAGTACAGGCCCCGCGAGGAAAAACGCTGATTGCCAGCCCGATGACCGGTGCCTGTATCCCTCTCGAGAATGTCGGGGATCCGACCTTCGCCAGCGGCCTGCTGGGCAAAGGTGTCGCGGTGGTGCCGACGGCAGGACGGGTGGTCTCCCCGGTGAACGGCACCGTAGTGTCACTGTTCAAAACCCATCACGCCATCGGGATTGAATCGGAGGACGGCGCAGAAATCCTGATCCACGTCGGCATCGATACGGTGAAGCTCGACGGTAAATTCTTTACGCCACACGTTGACGTCGATGCGGTGGTGAAGCAGGGCGATTTGTTGCTGGAATTCGACGTGCAGGGGATCACGGATGCCGGTTACGACCTGACGACGCCGGTGCTGGTCACCAACAGCGACGATTATCTCGACGTCATTCCGGCCGGTGTCGGTCAGGACGTCAGCGAACAGACACCTTTACTGACTTTATTACGATAACGACCAGAGCCTGGAGGTTCACATGAACAAGCAATTCCCAAAAGGATTCTTATGGGGCGGTGCTGTTGCCGCTAATCAGGTTGAAGGGGCTTACCTGACTGACGGAAAAGGGTTATCTACTTCGGATCTGCAACCGCAGGGCGTTTTCGGCCCGGTGCAGGAACGTACGGAAGGGGATTTCGGCGTGAAAGATGTCGCCATCGACTTCTATCATCGTTACCCGGAAGACATGAAGTTGTTCGCCGAAATGGGCTTTACCGTCCTGCGTACTTCCATCGCCTGGACGCGCATTTTCCCGCAGGGCGATGAAGCGCAGCCGAACGAAGCGGGTCTGGCATTCTATGACCGCCTGTTTGATGAAATGGCGAAATACGGCATTACGCCGCTGGTCACGCTTTCTCACTACGAAATGCCGTACGGCATCGTAAAAAAACACGGTGGCTGGGGCAGTCGCGACACCATCGGTTTCTTCGAAAATTACGCCCGCACGGTGTTCACGCGCTATAAAGACAAAGTGAAACACTGGCTGACTTTCAATGAAATCAACATGTCGCTGCACGCCCCGTTCACCGGCGTCGGCTTGCCGGAAGACAGCAGCAAACAGGCAATCTATCAGGCCATCCATCATCAGCTGGTCGCCAGCGCCAAAGCAGTCAAAGCCTGTCACGAGATCGTTCCTGACGGCAAAATCGGCAATATGCTGCTCGGCGGCATGTTATATCCGCTGACCTGCAAACCGGCCGATTTGATGGAAACCTTGCAGCAAAACCGCGACTGGTTATTCTTCGGCGATGTGCAGGTGCGCGGCGCGTATCCGGCCTATATGCAACGATTCTTTAAAGATCGCGGAATGGAGATCATTATTACCGCTGAAGATAAAGCTGCATTAAAAGAAACGGTCGACTTTATTTCATTCAGTTATTACATGACCGGTTGTGTGACGACAGATGAAGAACAAAATATTAAGGCGCGCGCCAATATATTAAATATGGTGCCCAACCCGCATCTGAAAAGTTCTGAATGGGGCTGGCAGATTGATCCGGAAGGTTTGCGTTTCTTAATGAATGAACTTTATGACCGTTATCAGAAACCGTTATTTATTGTGGAAAACGGTTTGGGTGCACGGGATAAAGTCGAAGCAGACGGCAGTATCAATGACGATTACCGTATTCAATATATCAACGACCATCTGGTGCAGGTCCGCGAAGCCATTGAAGACGGCGTCGACGTGATGGGCTACACAAGCTGGGGGCCGATTGACCTGGTCAGCGCCTCGAAAGCGGAATTCTCCAAACGCTACGGCTATATCTACGTTGACCGTGACGATCAGGGTAATGGCACGCTGGAACGCCGCCGTAAGAAAAGTTTCTTCTGGTATAAAGAAGTGATTAATTCAAACGGTGCAGCGTTAACATCCTGATCTGAATTTCCCGCTAATTATCAATAACCCGTGCGGCTTATATATTATAAGCCGCCTGTTCGCCTTGTATTGCCCGATAACAATAATGATGATGTTAATAATCATACGGAAATATAATAATGAAAATTTCTCAGACTTCTGCAACACCTACCACTACACCTGTAAATAAGAATATCCGGCTGCTGAAAAGCAGCCTTCTGGCGCTGTGTTTTACCACGGCAAGTATTTATTCAGCGCAGGCTGCCGAAAACTGGAACGGTACCGTTCTGGGTTTTGAAGCGCCCGGCGAAGGGATGCTCGGCGATATGATGGGCATCCGGCCGATTATTGAAGATCACGGTTTCCATTATCAGCTGGGCTACCTGAGTGAATCTTCTTATAACGCCGGTGGCGGGTATAACCACGATAAACATCTGGCGTATATCGATCAATTCTCGCTGACCTTTACCCAGGATCTGGAGATGTACACCGGCATTCCCGACGCCGCCATTGAAGGCAACATTGTTAACCGTAACCACAATGATAACCTGACCACCAAACGGACGCAGGATCCGCGCGTCGGGATTAACGACATTGCGCAGGAAAGCTGGGGCGGGCAGTCGATTACCCGTCTGGGCTGGCTGACGTTTGGCCGCAGCTTTGATGACCGCAAGCTGCACTGGCGTATCGGCATGATGAACAAGAATCAGGATTTCGATCAGATCATTCCCTGCGATTTCCAGTTGCTGAGCCAGTGCGGCGGTAAATCGGCTAACTCCATGACCTGGTACAACTGGAACAAACATTACTGGGGCACCACGATCCAGTACAAACTGACGCCGGAACTGACGCTGAAAACCGGCATCATGGAACAAAACCCCGACGCGTCGGATCGCAAATACGCCTGGAGCGGTTCCCTGAAAGGCGCGCGCGGTATCCTGCTGCCGATGGAAGCTGAGCTGAAAACTAAAGTGAATGGTTTGCCGGGGATTTATAACCTTGGCCTGCTGTATACCAACTCACCGCAAACCGATTTGTCAGAAGGCAAAACGCAAAGCGTGGGCGCGACGGATCCTGAAGGGTATCGCAAACACAGCAGCACCTGGTTTATGTACACCGGCTTCAACCAGCAGGTGACACAGCGCGGCGACGATCCGAACCGTGGCATGAGCGTCTCTTACAGCCTCGGTCTGGGCGATCAGCGCAGCAACAGCATTCATTACTCGCAGGCGGCGTCTATGCGTTATCGCGGGCTGTTTGATGCCCGTCCTGACGACTGGCTGGGCTTTGGCATGACGTACATTAAAATGAGCAATCACTACCGTCAGAATCAGGAAAACCTGAATGACATTTATCAGGTGGATGATTACGGGAATCCGCTGTATACGCCGCTGTCGGGTCATTCGGTGAACGCCGATTTGTATTATCAGATCAAAGTGCGTTCATGGCTGATTCTGCAACCGGATTTGCAATACTGGTACCGTCCGGGCGGGGTGAAGGAAACGCAGGATGCCTGGGTGACGGGACTGAAAGCCATCGTCACGTTCTGAGTGCAAAATTTACGTCTGACTGAGGATCGGATCTGGTAAAATTATCAGGCAGATCCCAAGACTGCGGCAGACAAAACCTGATCATCCGTACGGACGATCGGGTTTTTCTTTTCAGGGAGTTACAATGAAAATCGCCAAAATACTCAATAATAATGTGGTGGTGGTTGTCAGCGAACAGCAGCGCGAACAGGTGGTGATGGGCCGCGGGCTGGCGTTTATGAAAAAAGCCGGGGATGAACTCGATGACAGCAAGATCGAGAAAATCTTCGCCCTGCAAAATGACGAACTGGTGGCGCATCTGACGGAACTGCTGTCGCATATTCCGATGGAAGTGATGACCACCTGCGATCAGATCATTTCGCTGGCGCGGGGACGGCTGGGGAAATTACAGGAAAATCTGTATATCGCGCTGACCGATCACTGCAATTTTGCCATCGAACGGCAAAAGAAAGGCGTGCCGATCAGCAATGCCTTGCTGTGGGAAACCCGTCGTCTGTACCCGAAGGAATATGCGCTCGGGCTGGAGGCGCTGGAGATTATCGATTCCCGTCTGGGCGTGCGTCTGCCGGTGGATGAAGCGGGTTTTATTGCCCTGCATCTGGTCAATGCGCAGCTCAACGGCGAAATGCCGGAAGTGGCGCAAATCACCCGCGTGATGCAGGAAATCCTCAATCTGGTGAAGTACCAGTTACGCATCGAATACGACGAAGAGTCGCTGAGCTATCAGCGTTTCGTCACCCATCTTAAATTTTTCGCCCAGCGGATGCTCAGCCGCACGGTAGTGGCGGATGACGACATGACCCTGCATGTGGCGGTGAAAGAAAATTACCCGCAGGCGTGGCTGTGCTCGGAAAAAATCGGCGATTACCTGACCGCGCAGTATCAGCGTGAACTGACCACCGAAGAGATCATGTATCTGTCGATTAATATTGAACGGGTGAGAAAAGAGTGTTTACCGAAAGGAACGGCCTGACCGCACGCAAGGGCAAAATTCTCTGCGCGAAATATGACTGCTCACAATTTTTAATGACGGTTTTTTTTGCCACGGTTAATGAGAACAGGTAGCATCCCTCGCCGTTATTGCACCAAAACAGTTCCGGCTAAAAAAATTACAGTGGGTAAACCCCATAAACGGCGAGGCTTGCAATCGTTTGCTTGCAGCACCCGGCGTCAGGTGAAGGTTATTTTGGAGAACAAGTCATAATGAAGTCTCATAAGAAAACGGCAGAGGCGAAGCACGCGGCGAAACGACGCTGGCTGGACTCGCACGATCATGGTTATCACAAAAGTATGGGCAACCGTCAGGTTCAGATGATTGCCATTGGTGGTTCTATCGGTACCGGTCTGTTTCTCGGCGCGGGTGCGCGATTGCAGATGGCCGGTCCGGCGCTGGCTATCGTCTACGCGGTTTGCGGTATTTTCTCCTTCTTTATTTTGCGCGCACTGGGCGAACTGGTGTTACACCGTCCGACCAGCGGCAGCTTCGTATCCTATGCCCGTGAATTCTTGGGTGAAAAAGCCTCTTATGTTGCAGGCTGGATGTACTTCCTCAACTGGGCGATGACCGGCATTGTCGATATCACCGCAGTGGCGCTGTATATGCATTACTGGGGCACGTTTGGTGATGTCCCGCAGTGGATGTTTGCCCTTGGCGCGCTGGCGATTGTCGCCACCATGAACATGATCGGCGTGAAGTGGTTCGCTGAGATGGAATTCTGGTTTGCGCTGATCAAAGTTGCCGCGATTGCGATTTTCCTGGTGGTGGGCGTGGTGTTCCTCGGCACCGGCAAACAACTCGACGGCAACACCACCGGCTTGCATCTGATCACCGATAACGGCGGTATCTTCCCGCACGGGTTGTTACCGGCGCTGGTTCTGGTTCAGGGCGTGGTCTTTGCCTTTGCGGCGATCGAACTGGTCGGTACCGCAGCGGGCGAAACCAAAGATCCTGAGAAAGTGCTGCCGAAAGCCATCAACAGCGTGATCTGGCGTATCGCCTTGTTCTACGTCGGTTCCGTGGTGCTGCTGGTTCTGCTGCTGCCGTGGAATGCCTATCAGGCGGGGCAGAGTCCGTTCGTGACCTTCTTCAGCAAGCTGGGCGTGCCTTATATCGGTACCATCATGAACATCGTGGTGCTGACCGCCGCGCTGTCGAGCCTGAACTCCGGGCTGTACTCCACCGGCCGTATTCTGCGCTCGCTGTCGATGGGCGGTTCCGCACCGAAATTCATGTCGAAGATGAGTGCGCAACAGGTGCCTTACGCCGGTATTCTGGTGACGGTCGGTATTTACGTGATCGGCGTGGTACTGAACTACTACGTGCCATCGCAGGTGTTTGAAATTGTCCTGAACGTCGCGTCACTCGGCATCCTCAGTTCCTGGGCTTTCATCATCGTCTGTCAGATGAAACTGCGTACCGCGATTAAAGAAGGCCGCGCGAAAGACGTCTCCTTCAAAATGCCGTGGGCACCGTTCACTTCGTGGCTGACGCTGGCGTTCCTCGCGGGCGTGCTGATCCTGATGGCGTTTGACTACCCGAATGGTACGTTCACTGTGGCGACGATCCCGGTACTGATTATCCTGCTGGTTCTGGGCTGGATTGGCCTGCGCAAACGCGCCGCTGAAGTGCACGCCGAACAGGCTGCGCAGGAAGAAGCGCATCAGGAAAGCATAGAAGCGAAATAACCTATTTCGTGGAATATCCGTAAAGGGCTGCCGTCATGGCGGCCCTTTTTTATATCCGCATGTGTAATAAATCCGAAACCGCCGGAGTGACCCTGTGGATTGACTAGGCTTAGCCTTTGGTTATGGAGGCCAACCTATGCTTAAGATTGTATTGCAGATTTTTTCCAGCCCGGAAAAATTCCTCGGATTGTTCAGTGCTGCGGATATGGAAAATACGCTGGAAGAGGGCGAGCGTATTTTGATTGATGAGAATGGTACAGCGTCGGTGAACCCGGCCAATCAAAGTATGCAGGCAGACTTTGCCCGCCACGTAAAACGCATGAGTGTGCTGTAATGGCGACAGCGGTTTTCATGGTGTTAATGGTCTGCGGCTACTGGTATACCACCCGCGACATCTCATCACGTTTCAAACTTAAACGGACTTTCGGCTGGGACGTCTATTTTCTGGTGGCCTTGTACGGCTGCATTTTTGTCCTTCAGGGCGTACTGGTCATCGCCCTGGTCTATATGGCGCTGTGGGGGATTTCCGGCGTGATCAACTGGCTGCCCGCGCTGCCACACTTGCATCAGGATGTGCATTATCATCGCGATTTCATCAACTGGAGTTTCCTGGGCATTCAGGCGCCGGTGGTGATTATGCTCGCGGTGTCCGTGATGCTGTGTCTGGTGCGAACCACGTGGTCGCCGGGGCTACGGCTCAATACCGCCGGACGCAAACAGTTGTACAAACAACTCACCCGCGCCAACGGGGTAGAAGGGCTGTTATATCAGTGCATGGAAGAGGGCGACATGGTGTTTATCACCTTACAGTCACGTCGCGTTTATATCGGCATGGTGCATACCGCACGCTGTGAAACCAGTTCGTCGGACAACGTGGTGGTGATCCCGATGGTCAGCGGCTATCGCGATAAAGACACGCTGGAACTGCGCGTTGAGCACAATTATGCCCGTTATTATCAGGAACACGGCGTCACGCCGGTCTCTGATCCGGTGAATGCGCTGAAATTCCGCAAGGTGATTTTACTGAGTCAGATCGAAACGCTGTCGTTGTTTGATCCGTCAAGTGCCTGTGCGTTTGAGAAGCTGATCCCACAGGTTGAGGAAGAGATGAGGGGAGAACCGGCTGAAAAGGACGCCTGAGAAAGGCGTCCTGTGCGCATTACACGAGGGTGAAGCTGAACTCGCTCAGACCGTCGATGCCGCCGGTGATCACATCACCGCGCACTGCCGGGCCGACGCCCGCCGGGGTGCCGGTGTAAATCAGATCGCCTGCCTTGAGTTCCACCGCCTGCGACAGATAACTGATGACATCCGCCACCTGCCAGATCTGGTCACTCAAATCGCCGCGCTGACGTTTCTCTCCGTTCACATCCAGCCAGATTTTACCGGCCGCCGGATGTCCGGTCTGGCTGACAGGCAGCAGCGGACTGGCCGGTGCGGACGCATCAAACCCTTTGGCAAAATCCCACGGACGCCCTTGTTTCTTGGCCTGCGCCTGAATATCGCGACGGGTCAGATCCACGCCGACGGTATAACCCCAGACGTGCGACAGTGCCTCTTCAGCCGCGATGTTTTTGCCGCCTTTGGCAATCGCAACCACCAGTTCCACTTCGTAATGCAGATCTTCGGTCAGCGTCGGATAAGGCACGTTGCCGCTGGCGGGAACCACCGCATCAGCCGGTTTACCAAAGAAGAAAGGCGGTTCACGGTCGGGATCATGGCCCATTTCGCGGGCATGTTCGGAATAGTTGCGGCCAACGCAATACACGCGGCGCAGAGGAAAACGGGCGCTCTGGCCAGCAACGGCAAGAGAGGGAACTTCGGGTGCAGCAATTACATAGTCAGTCATCGTATTCACTTCACAAAGTTGTCGAATTAACATATTTGCAAAGCGAATCCACATTGACCAGTAAATTTATGTTACTGGTCAATGTGTCAGTGTCAGGCTTTGTAACGCGGTGCCGCGTGAGCCTGCAGGAAGTTCGGCACCATCGCGCCGCGCAGGGCATCAAAATCGTCCCACTGTTTTTCATCCTGCAATGGCGGGATAGTGACTTTCTCTTTGCGGTCAAAGCCCAGCAGGGCGGCGTCCACCAGTTCACCCACTTCCATCACGCCCGGCACTTCATCGATATTCTTGCCTGAACGTTCCCAGATTTCCGTACGTGTTGCGGCAGGCAGCACCGCCTGAACGTACAGGCCGCGCTGAGCCATTTCAAATTGCAGTGTCTGGCTGAAGGTCAGTACAAACGCTTTGGTCGCGGAATACACCGCCGATTGCAGTTCCGGCGTCAGCGCCATCACGGACGCGATATTAATGATCGCGCCGTCCGGATGTTTGATCAGGCCATCAAACGCCACGCGGGAAAGTCGCGCCACGGAGGTCACGTTCAGGGTGATCAGATTCTCAATGGCATCGGCATCGCTGTTCTCAAAACCGGCTTTGAGGGACGCCCCGGCATTGTTGATCAGCAGGGAAATCTGCGGCGTGGCGCGGATAAAATCCTCAACCCGGGCTAACTCTTCGCTGCGGGTTAAATCGGCAGGCAGCACGGTGATATTGACGCCCGTTTCCTGTTGCAGGCGTTCAGCCAGCGTTTTCAGACGCGCCGCATCACGGGCAACCAGCACCAAATCATAGCCGCGTTTCGCCAGACGGTCGGCATAAGTGGCACCAATGCCGCTGGAAGCGCCGGTGATTAAGGCTACAGACTGAGAGCGAATTGAATCTGACATGAGAAGACCTCTGGGTTGATTAAGTGGTTTAATAATGAAACCAGATGATTTTTAGCACCAGTGGTTTTATAATGCAACCAGATTCTTTCCTACCCTATGAGCAGGACGTGCCATGAAACGAACCCGTCTGGAAAACACGCCGTGTCCGGCTGGCCGCGCGCTGGATTTAATTGGTGACTGGTGGACGCTGCTGATCGTTCGCGACGCCATGCGTGGCATCTCGCGTTTCAGCGAGTTCCAGCGCAGTCTGGGCGCGGCAAAAAACATTCTCAGTACCCGTCTGAAAGCACTGGTGGCGGAAGGCATTTTGAAAATTGAACCGGCGGCCGATGGTTCGGCGTATCAGGATTATGTGCTGACTGAAAAAGGGCTGGCGCTGCAACCGGTGCTGGTCGCGCTGGGGCAGTGGGGAAGTGAATACCTGTTTGAGGAAGGCGAAGCCTGTACGCAACTGGTGGACAGTGAAAACCGCCAGCCGCTGCGCAAACTGGAAATCCGTGCGCAGGACGGGCGGGTACTGGAAAGCCAGGATATTACGGCGATTTTTCCTGAGATTTAAAATTTGAACGCGATCGGCTCCCGCGCCTGCGCAGGGGAGGAGCTAAAAGCGAAACCTGCAATGGCTCGATCGGCTCCCACCCCTGCGAAGGGCAGGAGCACGATTACCGCGCAATCCTCTCGTGCCAGTATTTGGTGAACTCTTCCTCGCCGTTGAGGCTCACCACCATATCGCCGCTGACGATAAAGTGCGTCAGGTCGCTGCGCAGTTCGAGGGTGATTTCCGCTTCCATCCACCAGCCTTCACGTCCCATTTTCATGGTCTGCGTCAGCAGATAACGGGCGGATAATGGATCGCTGTTACTCACCGTCAGTTCGCGGCGCAGACCGTGATCGACGGTGGTATCGATATCATCAAAGCGGTAAACCCCTTCACCAAAGACGCCGCCCACGCCGTGCGTGACGCTGGTCCAGCTGTCGGTGAGGAAATCATAAGTGATGTTGCGGTCAACGCGTCCCGGCGACAGTACCGTTTGCGGCGTCAGCGGCGCGCTTTGCGGTTCTTTGATCGGGCCTTCAATCGCCACCGGCTGCTCGCACACCGGCAGGCTGAGTTGCGCACTGTGCAAATCTAACGTCAGCGTCGCCGCTTCTGCCATCGGCCAGATCATCGGCCAGAAGGTGGTCGCCAGCGAGAGTCGCATCCGGTGGCCGGTGGCAAAGCGGTGCGCGATGCCGTCCAGTTGTACCGGTACTTTAACTTTCTGACCGGGGATCAGCGGCACAGACTTGTCGTGACCGTGCAGATGGGAAAGATTCAGCCAGCCGTGGGTGACGCGGTTTACTGCGCCGTCCGGCGAAACGTCTGAAAGCCGGACGTACAACATCGCCGCCGGTTTATCGCTGCTCAGTTCGACGGTGAATTCCGGGAAACCGAAAATGGTCAGCGGTTCGGCCAGCGGTTCGCCGTCGAAGATTTCCGCCATGCCGTCATCGACACGCTGATCCGGCGGCATTTCGCCGGGCACACCGGCGCCCATCCATTCTCCGGCCATCAGACCGTGATTCTGCGGCGAACAGATATTGAGCACGCCTGCGTCAACGTCCGGCTGGGTATTCAGCTGGCCGCGTGTCAGCCAGCGCGGGCTGTGATTAATGTTGCTGGCGGTGCCGCGATCAAATCCGACCCATTCGCCACGACTGACCGGACGCATCGCCGAAGGCGGCTGACTGTCCTGCAACCAGGTCTGGATCATCGGGCCTTCCATCGCGCCGTTGTCTTCGCCTTTCAGCCAGTGATCCCACCAGCGGACGGCTTCCTGTAAGAAACCTATCGCCGGTTCCGGCGTGCCGTCCTGCGGATAAATATGCGCCCACGGGCCGAGAATGGCGCGGCGCGGGACTTTCAGGTTGTCCATCAGGCGGAACACGGCGTTGCTGTAGGCATCCGCCCAGCCGCCGATCGCCATCACCGGACACTGGATTGCTGACCAGTCTTCGCACACCGAACCGTGCTGCCAGTATGCATCGCGCAACGGATGTTCCATCCACAGCGCCGGGAAGAATGGCATGTTTTCCAGACGGTTCAGCCAGTCCTGATACCAGCTTTCGCCGACCAGTGCGGGGTCGGCAGGGCGGCTCTGGTACGCCAGCATAATGCCGCCCCACCAGAGGTTGTCGTTGAGCAGGCAGCCACCTTTGTAATGAATATCGTCGCGGTAACGGTCATCCGTTGAACACACCGTGATGATGGCTTTCAGCGCGGCGGGGCGGCGGGCGGCCACCTGCAGGCCGTTAAAGCCGCCCCAGGATTTCCCCATCATGCCGACGTTACCGCTGCACCAGCGTTGTTCGGTGATCCACTGAATGACTTCCAGCGCGTCGTCCTGTTCCTGCAACAGGTATTCATCGGCCAGCAGACCGTCGGATTCGCCGCTGCCGCGCATATCCACACGTACGACTGCGTAGCCGTTTCCGGCGAAAAAGCCGTGCATCGGTTCATCGCGGGTGCGGGTGCCGTCGCGTTTACGGTAGGGAATGTATTCAAGAATGGCCGGAACCGGCTGGCGTTCAGCGTCATCCGGCAGCCAGAGACGGGCGGCGAGACGCGTGCCGTCGCTCAGCGGGATCCACAGATGTTCGGTCACGGTGACGGCGTGAGGGAATTCGGTCACGATACGTTTGGTGCTCATAAGACTCCTGTCGAAGAAATGGCTGCCGCCGGAAGCGCCGTGCCGCGCAGGGCGAGAACTTCGTCCAGCCAGCTGGTGCGCATTTCCGGTACGGAGGTCAGCAGTTTTTCGGTATAGCTGTGCATTGGCGCGCTGAAAACCACGTCGGTATCGCCGCTGGCGACCACCTGCCCCTGATACATCACCGCGACCTGATGAGCGATACGTTTAACCGTACCGAGATCGTGTGTGATGAACAAATAGGACAGACCGAGCTGTTCCTGCAAACGACGCAGCAGATTCAGCACTTCCTCCGCCACCAGCGGATCGAGCGCCGAGGTGGCTTCATCGCAGATAATTAGTTCCGGCTGCGCGGCCAGCGCGCGGGCAATACAGACGCGTTGTTTCTGTCCGCCGGAAAGTTCGCCGGGGCGACGGTCGATCAGTTTGACCGGCAGTTCGGTCAGGCGCAGTAACTCTTCCACGCGTTCGCGCACCTGCTTTTTGTTCATCCCGAAGTAGAAGGTCAGCGGGCGGCCGATGATGTCCAGCAGGGTCTGGCGCGGATTGAGCGCCACATCGGGAAGCTGATAAATCATCTGCATACGGCGCAGCGTTTCTTTATTGCGCTGGTGGAAATTGTGCGAAAGCGACATGCCGTCGAAATCCACCGTACCTGCGGTGTCGGGCAGCAATCCGACCAGCGCCCGCGCCAGCGTACTTTTCCCGCTGCCGGATTCGCCGATAATCGCCAGCGTTTTGCCGCGCGGCAGTTGCAGGCTGACATCGTGCACCACCCGTTTACCATTGTAGCCGGTGCTCAGTTTACGCATCGTCAGCAACGGCTGACCGGCAGTGTCATGGTCGTCTGCCAGCGGCTTCAGCCCCTGTTCGCGCTCCGCCACCAGACGCCGTGTGTAATCCTGCTGTGGATTTTCCAGAATGGTTTGTGTGTCGCCGGTTTCCACTTCTTTGCCGTGGCGCAGGACCATAATGCGGTCGGCAAGCTGCGCAACAACCGCCAGATCATGCGTGATGTACAGCGCCGCCGTGTTGAATTCGCGCACCAGTTTGCGCAGCATCACCAGCACTTCAATCTGCGTGGTGACGTCCAGCGCCGTGGTCGGCTCATCCATGATCAGTAAATCAGGTTTACAGGACATCGCCATTGCAGCCATCGCACGCTGAAGCTGTCCGCCGGAAAGCTGATGCGGATAGCGTTTGCCGATGTTTTCCGGATCCGGCAAATCGAGCGAGCGGAACAGTGAAATCGCCCACTGACGGCTTTCTTCTTTGTTCATCAGCCCGTGGCGGATGGGACCTTCGCAGACCTGTTTTTCAATGGTCAGCGCCGGATTAAACGAAGCTGCCGCGCTTTGTGCCACATAGGCCACACGCCTGCCGCGCCATTCACGCTTGATGCGTGAGGGCTGCGAAACGATATCGGTGCCATCGAGGAAGACTTCACCACCGGCAATCCGGCAGCCCTGCCGCGCATAGCCTAACGCGGCCAGCCCGATAGTGGATTTGCCTGCGCCGGATTCCCCGATCAGGCCGAGCACTTCGCCCGCAGCCAGCGTCAGGGAAATATCCTGCACCAGCGGCGAACCGTCGAGAGTTTCGATGCGCAACCCGCGCATTTCTAAAATCGTGCGTATCATGCTTCATCTCCATGCGGCAGGCTGTTGCGTGCCAGCAGCCAGTCGACCACCAGATTGACGCCGATCGTCAGCAGGGCAATGGCCGCCGCCGGATACAACGGCGCGAACTGACCAAAGTTAATCGCCTGCGCGTTGTCACGTACCATGCTGCCCCAGTCGGCATACGGCGGCTGAATACCCAGCCCTAAGAAACTTAAGCCCGCGATAAACAGGAAGGTAAAGCAGAAGCGCATACCAAACTCTGCCAGCAGCGGCGGCAGGGCGTTGGGCAGAATTTCTTTCATCAGCACCCAGCGCAAGCCTTCACCCCGCAGACGGGCCGCTTCCACGTATTCCTGACAGACGATTGCCTGCGCCACCAGGCGCGCCAGACGAAACACGCGGGTGGCATCGAGCAGGGCGATGGTCAGCACCAGCACCGGAATCGAGGTGCCCATCACGGACAATACGATCAGCGCGAAAATCAGCACCGGAATCGACATCACGGTATCGACGATGCGCGACAGCACCACATCAACCCATTTGCCATAAATCGCCGCCGTGAAGCCGGTGACAATGCCGATGATGAAGGAGCTGAAGGTGATGGTCAGCGCAATGGCAATGGTGGTGCGGGCACCGAACAGAATGCGGGACAGCATGTCGCGCCCGAGACTGTCAGTGCCAAAGGGCGTGGCGGCGGAAGGCAGCAGCCAGATGTCGCCGACCTGCTCGGTTTCGCTGTGCGGCGCCAGCCAGGGCGCAAAAATAGCCGCCAGCAGGTTCACCGCAATAATCACAATACCAATCCAGGCCGACAGCGGGATGTTAATGAAATATCGGTTCATGTGTTCCCCCTTTTAGCGCGCATGGCGCAGACGTGGATTGCACCAGATCGCCAGTAAATCGGCAGTGGTGTTGAGAAAAATGTAAGTGCCGCCAAACAGCAGACCGCAGGCCTGAACCACCGGCAGGTCGCGTTTGGTCACGGCATCTACCATGTATTGCCCGATGCCCGGATAGACAAACACCACTTCCACCAGGATCACGCCGACCACCAGATACGCGAGGTTAAACGCCACCACGTTGATGATTGGCGCAAGGGCGTTCGGCAACGCGTGAGAAACCACAATGCGCCAGCGCGGAATGCCTTTGAGCACGGCGCTTTCGATATACGGGCTGGCCATGACCGCCGTCACCGAGGCCCGCGTCATGCGCAGCATATGCGCCAGCACCACCAGCGTCAGGGTAAGCATCGGCAGGGTGCAGACGTAAAGACGGTCAATGAACGACGAGCTGCTGTCGACCATCGCCAGACTCGGAAACCAGGTCAGGCGGATGGCGAAGGCGATCACCAGAATGTAGCCGACGAAAAACTCCGGCACCGAAATGCTGATAAGCGTCAGGGTATTGGCCAGCCGGTCAAAGACGGAACCGCGCCAGATAGCTGACGCGATACCCAGACCGACCGCCAGCGGAATGGCGATGACTGCCGCGTATCCGGCGAGGAACAAGGTGTTTGCCAGACGGGGCAGCAGTTCGTCGCTGATGGCGCGACCGTTCGCCAGTGAATGCCCCAGATCGCCGTGCATAATGCCCGCCAGCCAGTGCAGGTAACGCAACACAGAGGGTTCATCCAGCCCGAGTTGCAGGCGCAATGCGGCCACGGTTTCAGGCGTGGCGCTCTGGCCTAAAATGGCGGTGGCGACGTCACCGGGCAGCATTTCCGTGCCGATAAAAATCAGCACGGAAACCAGCCACAGCGTGATGATGCCCAACAGGACCCGCTGTAAAATCCGTTTTTTCATCATGCCTCCAGCCAGACGCGCTCGGCCAGACGACCACCCATAAAGTTGAACATCGGATGCGGTTTGATACCGCCGACTTTTTTGCTGGCCGCATCCAGATAATCGCCAAACAGCGGGATCATCGCGCCGCCGTTATCGCGCACGATACTTTGCAGTTCACCATAGATTTCCGCGCGTTTACCTTCATCAAGCAGGGAACGGGCCTGTAACAGCAGGGCGTCAAACTTCTCATCTTTCCAGTGCGTATCGTTCCATTTGGCGGTGGACTGGTAGGCGGTGGAGAACATCTGGTCCGCCGTCGGACGTCCGCCCCAGTAACCCATGCTGAACGGCGCTTTCATCCACACGTCATCCCAGTAACTGTCCGCTGGCTGGCGCTTGATGTTGACCTGAATACCGCCTTTCTGCGCCTGTCCCTGGAACAGGGCAGCGGCGTCGAGCGCACCGGCAAAGGCGGCGTCAGAGGAAGACAGCTCGATTTTGAGATCCGTCAGACCGGCTTTTTTCAGGTAGAATTTTGATTTATCCGGATCGTAAACGCGTTGTTCCAGACTGTGATTGAAGAAGCGGTCAGTTTTCGGGATCGGATGGTCATTGCCCAGCGAGCCGTAGCCGCGCAGCACGGTATCGAGGATTTTCTGGCGGTCGATGCCGTGTTTGATCGCCATGCGCACGTCGTTGTTGTTGTACGGCGCGACGCTGCAATCCATCAGGAAGGTGAAATGCTGGCCGCCGGAAGAACGCACAATGTTCAGCGCCGGGCTGCGTTTAAGGAAATCGACAGTTTTGAAATCGACGCGGTTAATTGCATGAACCTGACCGGAAATCAGGGCGTTGGTACGCGCGGTCGGGTCGTTGATAACCAGCACTTCTACCGCATCGACAAACGCGCGATCCGGCTTCCAGTAGTTCGGGTTGCGTTTGAACAGGGAGCGTACACCCGGCTCATACTGATCAAAGATAAACCCGCCGGTACCAATCGGGTGCGACCAGTCGGTGAAGCCGTCCGGCACCACCACCAGATGGTAATCCGCCAGCAGATACGGCAGGTCGGCGTTGCCGCTGTCGAGGGTGATCAGGATCTGGTTGTCGCCCTGTTTGGTCAGGCCGGTAATCGGTGCCAGCTGGGTTTTGATGGCGCTTTTCGATTTGTCGCCGCGATGCAGGTTGATGGAGTAGAGGATGTCCTCGGCATTGAGTTTCTTGCCGTTATGGAAGGTCACGCCATCGCGAACGGTAAACACCCATTCGGCGGCACCCGGTTTGGCTTCCCAGGCGGAGAACAATTCCGGCGTGGCTTTGTTATTTTCATCAATTTCAATCAGGCCGTTCATCAGCATATACGCCTGATTTAAGGGCACCCAGTCGCTGAATAATGTCGGGTCCAGCGTATCACTGGTATTTCCGCCTGACATACCCAGTTTTAATACACCGCCTTTTTTCGGTCCGGCCGCGAACGCAGAGAACGGTGAAAAGCCCATGGCACTGGTAATACCCACAGCGGAAGCGCTGGTAATAAAGCCGCGACGGCTAAGTTGTGCATCCTGCATTAATTTCGTCAAAGGGGAATTATTATCTTTCATTAATTTTCTCCATAGTACGTGCTGGAATTTTATAGGTGCAGGCGAAATACCCCGGGTGTTTCTAAATGGCGCAATGGATTGCCTTGATGATTTATATCAAAACCCCCTGTTGAACTTGCATGAGAATTTATCATGAGGGTATGCGAAAAAGACGCGGCAGAACACCCTGAAAAGCTTTATTTTTCCAGCTAATCACTATGAGGAAAGGAAAGGGACCCGTGGAACTGCATACGGTTGTCGGCTTAATTGGCGTGTTTTGCTATCTTCTGGCTTATGCGCTGGTTCAGATGCGCAGGCTAGCGGTTGATGCTAACAGTTACGCCTATCTTAATATAATCGGCGGTGTGTTTGGGCTGTATTCGTTAAGCCATGATTTTAACCTTGCATCCTGTATTTCACAGTCATGCTGGCTGTTGTTTACATTAATTGGTATGAATTCTGCGAGAAAACGAAGATATCTGGAAAGGAATAAAATCCCGCCTGCAGATATATAATTAACATATAAGATTATTATTATTTTACGCCTCCCCCTGCGAAGGGGGAGGCGTTTATTATGGCTGTTTCAGCCAGTTAATCACTTTGTGCACCACCGGTTTCAGGAATCTGTCCTGCGGGGTCAGCATGTAGCATTTTCCGGCGGCGGCCAGTTTTCCGGGGTGTGCGGCGACTAACTGGCCGTTGTTAATATAATCCTGTACCAGTCCTTCCCAGCCCAGCAGAATTCCATCCCCCAGTACCGCCGACTGCACCAGAAACGGGTAGTTATTGGCACGCCAGGTTCTGCGTGGCGTCACGAAACTGACATCCTGTGAGGCAAACCAGTCGCGCCAGCCGGTCCATTCCCGCTGCGGGTCGTCCTGGATCAGCAACGTCTGTTCGAGCAGATCAGCCGCAGACGCGTCCGGCGGAAGCCGGGTAAGAAATTCCGGCGAACACATCGGATAACACACTTCATCAAACAGTGCCTGAACGTGATAGCCGGACGGTGGCTCGCGGAGATAGAAAATAGCCAGATCAAATTCTGATGACTTGAGGTCTGAAAAACTGTCAGAAATCTTCATGCGGATTTGCAGGTCAGGCAGTAACTGGCGCAAAGAGGAGAGGCGGGATGAAAGCCACAGCCCGCTCATGGCGCTGGTGCAGGCCAGGGTTACCTGTGGCAGGCCATTCCAGCCCATGACTTCTGCGGTGGATTGCGAAATATCGCCCAGGAGTTTACGTACCTGTTGCGCATAGGTTTCACCGCGCGGTGTCAGCGTGGTTTTACGCTGGGCGCGCTGGAAAAGCTTACAGCCGAGCATGTCTTCCAGCTGGATAATCTGGCGGCTGATGGCGCTCTGAGTCAGATTCAGCTCATCGGCAGCCCGCGAAAAACTGCAATAACGCGCCACGCATTCAAAAGCCACCAGTGTGTTCAGTGGCGGTAACGGTTCTATCTGCACGGTAAAAGTCTCTCCGGATGACGTTTAGCAGTTTTCCAGCATTTGTGAAATCGTCATGCCCACCTGCTGGACAGCACGTTCAGTTTTGGCCGTCAGCGTCTGGGCATAGTTGATGCGCAGGCAGTTGCGGTATTTGCCAGAGGCAGAGAATATCGAACCGATGGCAATTTGCACGAAATGTTCTTCCAGCAACCGGTTCAGGCGCTGCGTATCCACACGTTCATCGAGTTCGATCCACAGCAAAAATCCGCCCTGAGGACGGCTGACCCGCGAGCCGCAGGGGAAATATTTCATCACCCAGTCGGTCATGGTGCACAGATTTCGCTGATACTGATTACGCATCCGCCGCATATGTTGCAGGTAATGCCCCTGTTTGATGAAGTCCGCGATAGCGATTTGCGGCAGGGTGGCGGATGCGCCGGTGGTGATGTATTTCATGTGCAGGGCGCGGTCATGATAGCGACCCGGTGCAATCCAGCCGACGCGCAGACCGGGCGCCAGCGTTTTGGAAAACGAGCTGCACAGCAGCACGCGGCCATCTTCATCAAACGAGGTAATGGTGGCGGGGCGCGGATACTGATAGGCCAGTTCGCCATACACATCGTCTTCGATAATCGCGATATCGTAGCGTTGCGCCAGACGCAGCAGGCTTTTCTTGCGGTCATCCGGCATGTTGTAACCGAGCGGATTATTGCAGTTGGGCGTCAGCTGTATGGCTTTGACCGGCCACTGCTCCAGCGCCATTTCCAGCGCTTCCAGACTGATGCCGGTCACCGGGTCGGTGGGGATTTCCAGCGCCTTCATGCCGAAGCCTTTCAGGGTCTGCATCGCGCCGTGAAAACTGGGGGAATCCACCGCCACAATATCGCCATGCTCGCAGACCGAACGGATGGCGATAGACAGCGCCTCATGGCAACCGGTGGTGATCAGAATATTGCTGGCATCCATATGGCTGCCGCTGTCGATCATCAGGCGGGCAATCTGTTCGCGCAGATCTTCTGAACCGTAAATGCTGTCGTAATGAAACGCGCTGAGGTTTTGATGCTGCCCGGCACGCCCCATCAGGCGGCTGAGCGGCCTGAGCGTGGCAGCAGTCACGTCCGGCGAGCCGCGTCCCAGCTGAATGACGCCGGGACGATGCGGGGAAGTGATCAGTTCCAGCACCTGATCCCACTGGGAAATATCCACCGGACGCTGCGTCGGGCGGCAAACCGCCGGAAGGGCCGCCTGAATACGGGAATCTTTCACGAAGTAACCCGATTTCGGCCGGGCTTCCACCAGCTGTTTTTCTTCCAGTACGCGGTACGCCTGCTGAACAGTGCTGACGCTGACGCCGTGTTCACTGCTTAACACCCGCACTGAAGGCAGACGGATCCCCGCCGGATACAGCCCCTGTTCAATACGATCACTCAGGACATTTGCCAGATTTTCGTAACGATTCATTATCTTTTCCTCAACGCCTGTGCAAAGAAAGCAGTACAGATGGACACAATCTAACGCTGAATCTGTCATCAGATCCAGATCTGTATGGTTGAAATACAAAAAAACTGAATCTGTAATGTTTTTGCCCGTTGTTAGATCCTGATGTCAGGTCGTCAACGGGAGCAGAATATGAAAAATATCATTGAAGAACGGCAGTTTGCCGGATGTGAGACACGGGTTTGTGCAGAAATCGCAGTGCATGAGCGGGCAGTACAGATGCCGCAGAAAAAGGTCGGATGGTTGAAACAGTTGTTTGCCGCAGTACATGGCTGGAATGAGCGGCGCGTGAGTCGCAAGATTTTGCATGCGCTGAGTGCAGATCAACTGAAGGATATCGGGCTGGCGAAATCGGATATCGACAGGGAGTATCCGCGCAGCGTGTGGCCGAACTGGCCGAAGTAATTATGCTCCCTCCCCTGCGAAGGGGAGGGCTGGGGTGGGGTATTAAGGTCAAAAAAATAAGCTGAAGTTTTCTCCAACCCTTAATTTTGTCTGTAAAACCCCCTCCCAACCTCCCCCTTCGCAGGGGGAGGAGCAGTCATGAGTTTTATTTAACCTGCATACCTGGCTGTGCGCCGGAATCCGGGCTGAGCAGGAAGATGTCTTTTCCGCCCGGGCCTGCTGCCATTACCATCCCTTCAGAAATACCGAAGCGCATTTTACGCGGGGCGAGGTTGGCGACCATGATGGTCAGACGGCCTTCCAGTGCTTTCGGATCAGGATAGGCTGAGCGGATACCGGAGAAAATCTGACGGGTTTCGCCACCCAGATCCAGTTGCAGACGCAGCAGTTTGTCCGAACCTTCCACGAAATCAGCGCTCTTGATCAGCGCGATACGCATATCCACTTTGGCGAAATCATCAAAAGTGATGGTTTTCTGAATCGGATCATCTGCCAGCGGACCGGTTGCCGGTGCGTTGGCGGCAGCGATATCTTCTTTCGAGGCATCAACCATCGCGGTCACTTTATCCATTTCAATACGGTTAAACAGCGCCTTGAACGGATTCACCTGATGCGAGAGCAGCGGTTGCGCAATCGCGTCCCAGTCCAGCGTGCAGTTGAGGAACGCCTCAGTGCGCTCTGACAGGGAAGGCAGAACCGGTTTCAGATAGGTCATCAGTACGCGGAACAGGTTGATGCCCATTGAACAAATCGCTTGCAGGTCGGCGTCGCGGCCTTCCTGTTTTGCGACCACCCACGGGGCCTGCTCATCGACATAACGGTTAGCCAGATCAGCCAGCGCCATGATTTCACGGATTGCACGGCCTGATTCACGGCTGTCGTACGCCTGAGCGATGCTTTCAGCGGCATCGGTGAAGGTTTTGTACAGCGCTTCGTCAGCCAGTTTGTCAGCCAGTTTGCCGTCAAAACGTTTGGCGATGAAACCGGCGTTACGTGACGCCAGGTTAACCACTTTATTCACGATGTCTGCGTTAACGCGCTGCACGAAATCTTCCAGATTCAGGTCGATATCGTCGATACGTGAAGACAGTTTCGCCGTGTAGTAATAACGCAGGCAGTCCGCATCCAGGTGATTCAGATAGGTGCTGGCCTTGATGAAGGTGCCGCGTGATTTTGACATTTTCGCGCCGTTAACCGTGACATAACCGTGCACGAACAGGTTGGTTGGCTTGCGGAAACCGCTGCCTTCCAGCATCGCCGGCCAGAACAGGCTGTGGAAATAAACGATATCTTTACCGATAAAGTGATACAGCTCGGTGGTGGAATCTTTTTTCCAGAACTCGTCGAAGTTCAGGTCACTGCGGCGGTCGCACAGGTTTTTGAATGACCCCATGTAGCCGATCGGCGCATCCAGCCAGACGTAGAAGTATTTGCCCGGCGCATCCGGAATTTCAAAACCGAAATACGGCGCATCGCGGGAGATATCCCACTGTTGCAGACCGGATTCAAACCATTCCTGCATTTTATTCGCCACCTGCTCCTGCAACGCGCCGGAACGTGTCCACGCCTGCAACATGGCGCTGAATTCTGGCAGATCGAAGAAGTAGTGCTCGGAATCACGCAGTACCGGCGTCGCGCCGGAAACCACTGATTTCGGTTCGATCAGTTCGGTCGGGCTGTAGGTCGCGCCACACACTTCACAGTTATCGCCATATTGATCAGGCGATTTACATTTCGGGCAGGTGCCTTTGACGAAACGATCCGGCAGGAACATGCCTTTTTCCGGATCGTACAACTGGGAAATGGTGCGGTTCTTGATGAAGCCGTTTTCTTTCAGACGACCGTAAATCAGCTCGGACAGCTCACGGTTTTCGTCGCTGTGCGTGGAGTGATAATTGTCGTAGCTGATGCCGAAGCCGGCGAAATCTTTCTGATGCTCCTGGCTCATTTCGGCAATCATCTCTTCCGGCTTGATCCCGAGTTGCTGCGCTTTCAGCATGATCGGCGTGCCGTGTGCATCGTCCGCACAGATGAAATGCACTTCATTGCCGCGCATTCGCTGGTAACGAACCCAGACGTCAGCCTGGATGTGCTCGAGCATGTGACCGAGATGGATGGATCCGTTGGCGTACGGAAGTGCACAGGTTACCAAAATTTTTTTCGCGACTTGAGCCATAGTAAGAGCTTGCTTTCTGTAGTTGAAATCAGGGGTATTGATGTTAACCGAAACCGCCGCCCCGCGTAAACAAACGGGGGGATCTCCTTACGCGTGTTCTGTTATGCTTAAAGGCAGATACATAGTCTGATAACACCTTTCAAGGAGCCGGGATGACATCTCAATCCCCACAGCAGACCACCCCCGCAGGGCTGCGCGCACTCGTGACCGGCGTACTGGCCACCTTCCGCCATTCCACACTGCAAAAAGACCTGTCCGCGATGAAAGCGTTGCATCAGTGCGTGCTGATGGACGACGTATTGCACATCGATCTGACGTTGCCGTTCGTGTGGAACAGCGGATTTGACGCATTAAAAGAAGAAACCAGCAATGAACTGTTGCAGGTTACCGGTGCTTCGGCGATTCAGTGGAACCTGCGTCACGATGTCGCCACGATGAAGCGGGCCAACGATCAGCCCGGCATCAAAGGTGTCCGTAATATTCTGGCGGTCAGTTCAGGCAAAGGTGGCGTGGGTAAATCCACCACCGCGGTGAATCTGGCGCTGGCGCTGGCGGCAGAGGGCGGCAAAGTCGGTATTCTGGATGCCGATATCTATGGCCCGTCAGTGCCTAATATGCTGGGTACCGAAGACGAACGTCCGACCTCGCCGGACGGGGTGCATATGTCCCCGATTATGGCGCACGGACTGGCTACCAACTCGATTGGTTATCTGGTCACTGATGAAAACGCCATGGTGTGGCGCGGGCCGATGGCCAGCAAAGCCCTGATGCAGATGCTTTCCGACACGCTGTGGCCGGATCTTGATTATCTGGTGATCGACCTGCCACCGGGTACCGGTGATATTCAGCTGACGCTTTCGCAAAACATTCCGGTGACCGGTGCCGTTGTTGTGACCACACCGCAGGACATCGCATTGCTGGATGCAATGAAAGGCATTGTGATGTTTGAGAAAGTGCATGTGCCGGTTCTGGGCATTGTCGAGAACATGAGCATGCATGTGTGCAGCAACTGCGGGCATCATGAGCCGATTTTTGGCACCGGCGGTGCGCAACGTCTGGCGGAGAAATACCGCTGCGAATTACTGGCGCAATTGCCGCTGCATATTTCACTGCGTGAAGATCTGGATCGCGGTGAACCGACGGTGGTGTCGAATCCGGAAAGTGAATTCACCACGATTTACCGCGAACTGGCGGCAAAAGTGGCGTCACAATTGTTCTGGAAAGGCGACGCCATCCCGACAGAAATTGCATTCCGGGCCGTTTAATCTCCCAACTCCGCGATTTATTGCCTGATGTCAGCGATTACACAGCCTTAACGCTGGCATCGGGCAGTGTCTTGTACTTATAATTGGCGCGTTCAAAGCACATGCCTTGTGCTTGCCTTCCAACTTCCAAATCAGGTCTTTAATTTTATGTCTGACAAATTCCATCAGTGTGTCATCGTGGGTATCGCTGGCGCATCTGCTTCGGGAAAAAGCCTTATCGCCAGTACGTTATACCGTGAACTTCGTGATCAGGTGGGTGATGAGCATATCGGGGTGATCCCGGAAGATTGCTACTATAAAGACCAAAGTCACATGACCATGGAAGAGCGGGTCAAAACCAACTACGACCATCCAAGTGCGATGGATCATAATTTACTGTTCCAGCATTTGCAGGCCATGAAGTCGGGTCAGGCGATTGAATTGCCGAGCTACAGCTTCATTGAGCACACGCGTCTGCCTGAGACAGTGACGTTAAAACCGAAGAAAGTGATTATTCTGGAAGGGATCCTGCTCCTGACCGACGCGCGCTTGCGTGATGAAATGAATTTCTCCATCTTCGTTGATACCCCGCTGGATATCTGTCTGATGCGCCGCATGAAGCGTGACGTTAACGAACGTGGTCGTTCGATGGACTCCGTAATGGCGCAGTATCAGAAAACGGTACGTCCAATGTTCCTGCAATTTATCGAGCCTTCAAAACAATACGCAGACATCATTGTGCCGCGCGGCGGCAAAAACCGGATTGCGATTGATATCCTCAAGGCGAAAATCAGCCAGTTCTTCAATTAATCGCGGAACAATCCGTAAAAACCATACCGGAGAAACGATGAGACTTTGCGACCGAGATATAGAAGCCTGGCTCGACAGCGGCAAATTAGGCATTTCACCCCGTCCGCCGGTTGAACGAATTAACGGCGCAACGGTAGATGTGCGTCTGGGTAACGGATTTCGCGTTTTTCTGGGGCATAACGCGGGTTATATCGACCTGAGTGGCCCGAAAGATGAAGTCAGCGCCGCGCTCGATAAAGTGATGAGCGATGAGATTGTCTTGCCGGAAGGCGAAGCTTTCTTCCTGCATCCGGGCGAACTGGCGCTGGCGGTCACCTATGAGTCTGTCACCCTTCCTGACGATCTGGTCGGCTGGCTGGACGGACGTTCATCCCTGGCACGTCTCGGGCTGATGGTGCACGTAACGGCACACCGTATTGATCCGGGCTGGCAGGGGCGTATTGTCCTGGAGTTCTATAATTCAGGTAAGCTTCCGCTGGCGTTGCGCCCGGGAATGTTGATTGGTGCACTGAGTTTTGAACCGTTATCCGGTTCAGCGGCGCGCCCGTACAACAGCCGTCAGGACGCGAAATACCGCGACCAGCAAAGCGCAATTGCCAGTCGTATTGATAAAGACTGATTCTGTTTTTTATCCGTTCATTGGGATAAAAACGTGAGGAAGGCATGAGAAGACTACTGACAACACTGGTGATTTTACTGGTGGTTATCATTGCCGGCATGACTTCGCTGGTGTTCCTGATCAACCCCAATGATTTTCGCCAGTACATGGTGGAACGCGTTGAGGTCAAAAGTGGCTATCATTTAGCCATTAACGGATCCCTGCGCTGGCATGTCTGGCCGCAGCTCAGCATCATTGCGGGACAAACCTCCCTGACCGCACCGGGTGCTAAAGAACCGGTTGTCAGTGCTGAAAACATGCGGCTGGATGTCAAACTCTGGCCTCTTCTGTCTCATCAGCTTGCGGTGAAAGAAGTTCTGTTCAAAAACGCGGTGATCCGTTTAACGCCCGATACTGAAGAGAATCAGCCGGATGCGCCGGTCGCGCCTTCCACACCGACGCCGATTGCCCCTGTGGCCACCGGCATCGACGCCGGATGGAAATTTGATATCGATAAGATCACGGTCGCCGACAGTCTGCTTATCTGGCAGCGCGGCGATGATGAGCAAATCAATGTGCGTGATATCAATCTGGAAATGGAAAAAGACGACAGCCGTCAGGCGACGATCCAGCTTTCCACCCGCATCAACCGTAATCAACGAGATCTTGCCTTTACGATGAAGGCGGATCTGGATATGCAACATTATCCACAGGCTGTCTCTGCCAATATCAGTCAGTTCAGCTATCAGCTCAGCGGTGCCGATATTCCGGTCAAAGGCATTCAGGGCAAGGGCGCTATGCAGGCCCGTTATGAGCGTGATAATGATTCCCTGACCCTGGAACAGCTGGCATTGACGGCGAATGACAATCAGATTTCAGGCACCGCGTCTGCCAGGCTGGGCGGCGATATTGCGGATTATCAGCTGAATTTAAATGCCGATAAACTCGACCTTGATGCACTTTCCGGCTGGCAGCCGCTGGCTGCGGAACAACCGGCAGATCAGACCGCTCAGTCGATGACATCAGCCCCTGTTATTGCGCGCGATGTGGACGAGCAGCCTAACGGCCTCAGCAGCCTGCAAGCTTTCAATGCGCGTCTGGCGTTGAAAGTCGCGGATCTGACCTATCGCGGAATGAAAATTCACGATCTGGCGCTGAACGCAGATAACCGGCAAGGCAAGGTTTCTCTCGCGACGTTCAGCGGGACAATGGGCAACGGACATTTCTCCCTGCCGGGTGATATGGATGCCTCCGGGAAAAATATCCAGGTTCATATGACCCCGGACGTCGATAAAATTGAGCTGGGTAATCTGCTGACCGCGTATGGATTACCGCAGGCGCTGACCGGCAGCTTCTCCATGAAAGGTGAGGTGAACGGCGAAGGATTGTCAGCAGCCGATTTTGCCCGTCGCTGGAAGGGCAACGGCCAGTTATCGATGGATAATGCACGCCTGAATGGCCTGAATATCCAGCAACTTATCCAGCAGGCGGTCTCCCGCAACAGCGATAAGGTTCAGGGGCTTGAACGTTATGAGCATTACAGCCAGATCGATACCCTGAAAGCCGAAGGGGAACTCGCCGGCGGCAAGCTGACGCTGAGTAATCTGGAAGGCCAGTCGCCGATGGTGTCGGCAAAAGGCGATGGCACGATTGATCTGGCCGCGCAGAAAGTGGATATGAACCTGCTGATCCGCGTGACCGGCGGCTGGAAAGGCGACAGTAACCTGATCAATACGTTGAAAACCACCGACATCCCGCTGCGTGTTTACGGACCGTGGGCGCAAATGGGTTATCAGTTGCAGGTCGATCAGGTGCTGCGCAAAACACTTGAGCAAAGTGCCCGCAGCGCTATTCAGAACTGGATCGACAAGCGGAAAGACAGCAAAGAAAACGATGATGTGCAGAAATATCTGAATAAGTAATTGCTGTTAAACCAAAAAGATAAAACGGGGTGCCCGCAAAGGCATCCCGTTTTTTTATCGGTGAATCGTAACATCTCAGACTTCGTAATCGTCTTCTGATTCGGTTTTAGGCGGGGTGATTTTCACTTTCAATATGCGGTGACTGCTCACTTCCAGCGGTTCAAACAGATAATGGTTAATCTCTATCTGTGCGCCAACCTGCGGGATGCTTTGGGTATATTCCATCAACAGACCGGCAAGGGTATGGTATTCCCGCTTTTCATCCACCGGCAGCGCGATATACATCACCAGATCTTCAAGAGGCATATAGCCGTTGGCAATCCAGCTGCCGTCGTCCTGTTGCTGGATATCGTGACGGGCGTCCGGCGTTTCATCCGATTCCGGCAGATTTCCGGCAATGGTTTCCATCACATCGGTCAGGGTAACAATCCCTTCGACAGAACCAAACTCATCCACCACAAAGGCAAAATGGGTTTTCGCCAGCCGGAATTGTTCGAGGGCCATCAGCAGCGAAAGTTGCTCAGGGAAAATCAGCGGCTGACGGATCAGTGCCTTCAAATCTAATTCATTCTGCAGAAGCTGTTGTCTCAGCAGATCGACAACATGCACCACGCCCAAAGGTTCGTCGGTCGAACTGTCCTCCGTCACCACCAGCCGGGTGTGCTGATTTTCGGCAATCTGGCGGGTCAGCACTTCGAGCGGATCATTAAGCTCCAGATTGTCGACGTCATGACGGGAAGTCATCACGCTGCTGACGGTCCGTTGTCCCAGCCCCAGTACGCGCTCAATCATATGGCGCTCTTGATGGTTAAAAATTGCGTCTTCTTCGTTAGCGCTGTCTGCGATCAGGTTGGAAGAATGGGCATCCAGCTCAGCTTCTTCATGTTTACCGCGCAATACACGCAATACCGTCTCTGCCGTACGCTCACGCAAAGACCGGCGCGAGGATAAAAAACGTTTACGGTTAAACTGCGCCAGCTGGTTCAATCCCTCGATGATGACAGAGAAGCCGATAGCCGCGTACAGATAGCCTTTGGGGATGGCGTAGCCAAAACCTTCAGCGACCAGACTAAAGCCGATCATCAGCAGGAAGCTGAGACATAAAATGACTATGGTGGGATGTGCGTTCACAAAGCGGGTCAGCGGTTTACTCGCCAGCAGCATGAGCCCGATGGCAATACAGACGGCAGCCATCATGACGGCAAGATGCTCCACCATGCCGACAGCGGTGATCACGGAATCGAGTGAAAATACGGCATCCAGCACCACGATTTGCGCTACAACCGGCCAGAATTTAGCACCACTTTGCTGGTGACTCTGCTCCTCATCCTTTCCTTCAAGCCGCTCGTTCAGCTCCATCGTGGCTTTGAAGAGCAGGAATATCCCTCCCGCGAGCATGATCATATCTCGCGCACTAAACGGATGACCGAGAAGGCTGAGAAGAGGGCGGGTCAGAGTTGATAACCAGGAAATGGACGCCAGCAACAACAAACGCATCACCAGTGCCAGCAGAAGCCCGGTAACCCGTGCTTTATCACGCTGCTGGCGTGGGAGTTTTTCCGCCAGAATGGCGATAAAAATGAGATTGTCTATCCCAAGAACAATTTCGAGAACGACCAGGGTGGCCAGCCCGGCCCAAATCGACGGATCGGCGATCCATTCCATATTGCGTTTTTCACCTTAGGTTACACGGCGGTCGCCGCACGTTGAATAATGGGCGGGAGAGGGTGAAATTTCAAATTTAAATCAGCGTGGTAGTTAAAACATGTTGTGACGGTATCAGGGCCAACACAAGAAAGGAGCACTAAAATTTATGCCCTATAATAATGCGGTTAAAAATGGCGTCATGTCGGTGAGAGAGCTACAATATGGTAAGAGTTTAAGGGCTAAGCCGCTAATTTTATTCGACTTTGCACATAAAATAATCAGATTTTGTAAGGTTATATGATTCACAGTCCGAAAAAGCTCAATATTTGACAAAAAATAAAGCTTTTCAAGTATCAGTCTGAAAATCGTGATTTTAAGAGTTTTGCTGTTCAAAAATTTTCTTGTTAGCTTAAAATTTGCTGTTTCCGGACATCCTGACGGGAATGTTCCGTTAGACATTTAGCAGGTAACATAAGGCACATTGGTAGCTACAAGCCAAGGGCGGTAGCGTGCCAATTTCAAGATTTTTGTATGAAAAACACTCTTAGTAGTGAGCAACCTGGCTTAAATGCTTTAAACGAGATGTTGTTGACCTTAAGGATTTATGTCTGACGTAGGGAAACATGAGCTCATTTAGGGACATAAAAAATCCTAAGTGCGCTGAGTAATAAAATTTTTAAGAGATGTTTCACAACCTAATAAGAGATAAATATGGCCAAAAAGAACGAGTCCACTGTCTTTACCAGTAACACTGACGATGAGCTAAAAGTAAGTTATCTGTTTGAGTTACTTTGGGGAAAAAAGTGGTTAATCTTTTCCTCTGTAGTATTTGCAACAGTTCTCGGTGCCATCATTTCATTATATTTTAGTCCGCAATATCAAGCGGACGCATTGGTCCAGTTAAATAGTAATCCTGATGATATGACATTATCAGCGACGAGCTCTGACGAAGAAATTCAATGGTTAAAATCACGCGCGGTAATTGATAAGACAATTAAGGATTTATCATTAACAGTTCTTACTAAAGAATCTTCACTGCCAATTATCGGTGAGTTAGAAAACCAGTTTTCAAATCGTAATGAAAAAAATCTAAAAATTGAAAGCTTGAGCGTTCCGGAAGAAGTCTTAGATCAAAAGATGAAAGTTAACTTCATCGATGCTGAAAATTTCACATTATCTTTCGATGGTAAAGAAGTTTTAAAAGGCAAAGTTGGAGAGGAAGCATCATCAAATGGCTTTGCTATTAAAGTCGCTTCAACGGATGCATTGGCTGGCACCAGCTTTGACGTTGTTAAAAGAAATTTCAGAAGTGTTATTAATGAAATTCAAACCGGGCTAACGGCAATTGAAACGGCTAAAAGCAGCGGGCTGATTTCAGTCACTCTTGTTGGTGAGACGCCTGAAAGTACTGAGTTAACCCTAAAGACACTTTTAGACAATTATGTGGCGAATAGAACAGAACGCAGAAAGTCTGAGGCGGAAGAGAATTTGCTCTATCTGAAAGTCAGAATTGGTCAGTTGCGCGATAATTTAGACGATGCTGAGGCATCAATAAATAAAATGGGGGGGGCTAACATCGTAAATTCTGGATTGCCAGCTCTTGCGAATCCAGGTAATGGAAAAAATAAAGTTGCAACTGAAGGGAACCAAAAGACAAATGAATTAGGTGTCGAAAATGATGACCTGAACTCAGTTAATGATAATAATTCTGCACAGGAAATTATCAGGTTAAGCAGAAATATCATGACAGGGCAGGAGATCTACATCAGCCTGCTTGATAAGCAGCAACAGATTAATACCATTCTTACTAATAATTTGGTTGATGTTAAGGTCGTAGACCAGCCAATGTTGGATAACCTTCCGCTGCCATCAAAACGCAAGTTAATAGTGATTGCTGCTGCGTTCATCGGACTGTTACTTTCAACGTTGCCGATTATAATTAAGGCAACCTTTAGCAAAAAATTAAAGTCATCCGATGAATTAGAAGCCAAAGGCATCAAAGTCGTTGCCTCTGTTCCCAGAGCAGATAATGGTTATGGCAGTAAGTATTTCAGTCTGGGTAATTTAATACTATCCGGAACCAGTCCGTCCCTTGAAGCATTAAGAAGTCTGCGGACAACATTACAGTTTTCCATGAAAAACCAAGCTAATCGAGCTTTAATGGTTTCCAGTGCCACGGATGATTCCGGCAAAACATGTTTAACTGTCAACCTGGCAAGGCTATTTGCTCTAGCAGATTCTAAGGTGATACTGATTGACGCTGATCTGAAAACTGGTCATGTAGGTCAATATATTTCGCTTAGCCAAACGACGGGGTTGGCGGAATATTTATCACGCGAAATTTCAGTAGAGAGCCTTATCAACAAGGATGAGACCTCAAGTCTTGATATCATCTCCTCTGGCAGTTTTTCCGATAACTCTTCGGAGTTGCTTTCCAGAAGTAAATTCAAAGAATTAATAGACTGGTGTAATGAAAAATATGACTACATCATCATTAACACACCTGCAATTTTACATTATACAGATGCTTCGATTGTCGGTGAGCATGTAGGTTATTCACTTTTATTCGCTAGAAGTAATTATAACTCTATTAAGGAAGTTTCCAAATCTCTCGAATATTTTGAATTAAATGGCATTAATATTGATGGCGTTGTCTTAAACGATTTGCAATGTAGTTAATAATTGTTATTGATTTAATCTGAAAGTAAATACGTCACCCTCTTAATGTGGGTGGCGTATTTAGAATAGGAATAGCTAATACCTCACGAAAGTAAATGAACACTAATGTAAATCACTTCCTTCATATCTACATTGAAAAACGATGGACTATTAAATGATATTCCTGGCATTGCTCATTGCTGTACCATTGGCTGTGATATTCTTCATGCTGCCACTTCATTGGCGATTATTTTTCACATTAGTGCTGTCTGTGCCACAATTATATATATTTCAAATTTTAGGCGCTGACATACCTAATGCTCTATTATGTGCACTTACCCTGATTCCAGCTACTGCTGGTATTATTATAAAATTAAAAAACAAAAAAATTCTGTTTACTCTTGCTCTTATATGCGTAATTCAGGCTATAAGTCTCGCATGGTCTATTAA
>NZ_SJOJ01000062.1 GCF_004330295.1 Rahnella victoriana | reverse complement strand
TCACAGAGCAGGGGCGGCGATTTTCTTAACTGAGAGGGCATATTTAATATCAAATATTTTAACCTCTGAGTTAATTTACATTCATAAAGATAATGTTTAAAGATTAATCTGAGATGGAAACTCTTAATATTTGCATTAAGCAAATTATTATAACGTTAAATTTAAAATATCAGTATATTGATCTGGCAAGAGAGGGGTGCTCTCTTCGGTACAGCGAAATATATCGCTTAACAGCTGCTTAATTGCTTATGCAACGCTTAATAGCTACCGTTAAATCTCAAGGACTTATTATGTTTAACGCCAAAAACAAGACACTGGTTATTGCTTTATCTGCCCTTATTTCTTCATCAGCTTTTGCAGATGATACAACGCCTCCGACAGGAACCGATCAGGGTTCCGGCCGTATTCATTTCACCGGTACGGTGATTAATGCACCTTGCTCCATTGCGGCGGGTGATGAAGACATTAACGTGAATATGGGGCAGGTGGCGAATAAGGTGCTGGAGAGTGGCAATAAATACTCTCAAAACGTTAACTACACCATTCACCTGCAGGATTGTGATCTGACTGCACAAACGGCGGGCACGGTTGAATATCCGGCCATGTCTAAAGTTGCCGTCTCCTTTGCCGGCACACCTGACAGCAGTGCAGCGGAACTTCTGGCAAACACCGGCAGTGCAAAAGGCGCGGGCATTCGCCTGATTGACGCCAACGGCGACCTGCTGAAAGTCGGTGACACGTCTAAAGATATCAACCTGGTTACTGGCAACAACGAACTGGTCTTTGCTGCACGCGTTGAAGCCAACTCTCAACCAGTTTCTACCGGTACGATCGTCTCTCAGGCGACCTACGCCCTTAACTATAAATAATTATTGCTGTGATTAAGGGGAGTTTTCTCCCCTTTATTTTCAGGTGTGAATGCACCGGGGATTTGTGTTTATTACTGCTTAGTCAAAGTGATTTTATTATGTCGTTTGTGATGGATAGAACATCGGCAGACAAGAAAATAACCCTGTGGTTTATTTTCCTTCTGTCGGGATGCTTTATTTCGGTCAGAAGCCTTGCGGTAGAATTTAACGTTAATTTCATTGATTCTGCCGATCGCAATAATGTCGATCTGTCACGATTTCAGGTAGCCCATTATATCGCGCCCGGTGAATACCTGCTGGATGTGGTGCTCAATGGCCGCACGCTCGGCGATCAAAGCCTGATTAAGTACATTTCCGCTGAAAATAACCCGGACAGCCGCCTTTGTCTGCCGCCCGCGCTGGTGGACAAATTCGACCTGACCCCGGCTGCCCGCGAGAAGCTGACGCTGTGGCATCAGGGCGAATGCACGTCGCTCGATCAGCAGACAGAAGTGACCACCCGCT
>NZ_SJOJ01000061.1 GCF_004330295.1 Rahnella victoriana | reverse complement strand
GCGCCTTCTCCAATCGCGGCGGCTAATGTCATACGAATACGTTCTGAAACATCATCGTGACTGTCAGCGCTGTTTATCGCCTTATTGGCGGCTGACGTCGCTTTATTGCTCGTGCCGCGCGATTTTTTGATTATCTTTTCCACCACAAACCTCTTAAGCACACATGCAGATAACAACGGGGTTTTTATTATCTCGATAATAATATTCATACGCAAATGTTGATAGCGGCGGTGAATTTTCACGCTGACTGACGCGAGTATTCGCGCCATTATGCTACAGCTTCAGACTTTGCGCCCCTTCCATGTGATCCGTTCCATTACGAAAGGCCAATGCCTTGTTTATTACAAATATGCCGAACATGGCGGGACGATTTGTTGATGAAATTTATGGCTTCCTGAAAACCATAAGGTTGATGCTGGTAGTCTGGATATCCGTAATTATCCCTTTCGTAGGCTTCCCAATCGACTATCTCACCGGCGATGACTCTCGCTTCGAACGCATCGACCATTGACAGGTAAGCCTGCTCCTCGTCTGTCGATAAATCAGGATGGCCGGCACGCCATAACGGATCGTTGAGCTGAATGCACTGTCTTGGATACGCACGTCGAGGATTATCTGCAGTGGATTGTGCAATCTCCAGTGAAAGATTCAGTTGCGGTTTTACTGCTGACAAAATAGGCAAAATGGCCGCAAAATCAACAATACCCTCCCCACAAGGTCGTGGCTGAAAGTCAAAGCCACCGGCCGCCCTTCCGATATATGCATCCTTTATATGTGTTTGACGAACGTAAGGGGCAAGGCGTTTGGTCGCCCACACAGGGTGCTCAGCGCGTTGCAGCATGTTTGCCGTGTCGAGCACGACGCCTGTACAATCTTCACCCACGGCTTCTATCAGCCGTAGAATTTCGAACGAGGTGATTTCATCATGCGTCTCGATATTCATGTGGATCCCGAGCGCACGTGCGGCGGGTGCAAGTTTCTTGAGCACTTTTTCGGTGGCGAGCATCTGCTCTTCCCACGTGACATCGGTGCGGAATCTATCCACCGCCAATCGCCCCCGATAGGCAGGCTTAAAATTTCCCGGCGATACCCAAAGTTCATGACAGCCAATTGCCGCGCTGGCCTCCATCATTTTGATGAGACCTGCAATGATATCGCCCTCGCCAATCGCACGCAGCTCCGGAGACTCTGCGCTGCAATAAGGGTTAATTTTGCCGAGTCCGCTCTCCAGATAAAGTCCCAGCTCGTCGGCTTTACTGCGTATTTCTCGCAGCTGCCCGAGGTCGAGTGTCGGACTCATATCCAAAACGGTACTAAAGAAAATTCCGCCTAAACCGAGCATCTTTACGTGGTCGAGGCTAGCGAGTGGGCCGCGTTTTTTCACTTCGGGTAATTTCAACCCATCAATGCCTAATTTCATT
>NZ_SJOJ01000060.1 GCF_004330295.1 Rahnella victoriana | reverse complement strand
AAGAAGAGAGTGCCTATTCAGTGAGAGCCGATGCCTGCAATTACAGCGATTTGCATTGCAACATAATAATAATAATCCTATAAATAATAGCTCTGCTTATTGAATTGGATGTTTTATGACTGTTCTGATTAAAAAGTTACTCCCTTCAGAGTGGGAAAGCGCATTCCCGATCATTGCTCAACTAAGAAACCTCACCCAAGACGAATTTTTAAGAAGCGTGAGAGTTCAAACTCTGAATGGATATGAGCTCGTTGCCGCTACCCTTGAAGGAAGAATTATCGGTGTGATGGGCATAAGACCCGTACACACGCTGGCACGAGGTTCTCATCTGCATATTGATGATCTGGTCGTGGATGAGAAGGATCGCCACTCGGGTACCGGTAAGTTGCTTCTCGATTTCGCTGTCAGTGAGGCTAAAAGCAGAGAGATGAATTTTGTTTTTCTTGATGCAAGGAAAGAAGCAATTCCCTTCTATGAAAGGAACGATTTCATTTTCCACGCTTCTCCTTCAATGAAAAAGATCCTTTAATTTCCCCATCCGAAGGCATGTTCCGTCCCATGATCTGGCAATGGCATTGAACATGCCTGATTGTTGTCACCCTGATTCCCCTTAACCCCCATGCCGCCTACGAAAGGAGACATATGCTGATTTATCACGTTTTTGGCCGTTATCTCGGCGTTAAGAAAGTGTCTGATGGCTGGCAGGTTTTCCGTGCCGATATGGCCGAGAGAAAATTTTCACGGCTTTACGACATCATCATTCCCGATGATATGACGGAGGAAGAGATCCCCGGTTGGTTCGGCGATATCTTTCATGAGTCAGCGAGTGAACGCTTTCCGGATGTGAAACGGGTTGAGTGATGACGTACGTATGGCAATAAAACTTTCCGCTATCTTCTTGATCATGGTTGTAAAAGCGATTCCTTCTCATTTGCAGGCTGACGGATAGCATTGTAACGTTGAGGCTCCGCCACAATGATGAGGAAAGGAAAATGAAAGCTGCTGTTGTTAATAAAGACCACTCTGTGGGCGTCGTTGAGAAGACTCTGCGTGACCTGGAACATGGTGAAGCACTTTTAGAAATGGAGTGCTGTGGTGTTTGTCATACCGATCTGCATGTGAAAAACGGCGATTTTGGTGACAAAACAGGCGTCATCTTGGGGCATGAAGGGATTGGTATCGTTAAGAAAATCGGCCCCGGAGTGACGGCTCTGAAAGTTGGCGACCGCGCCAGCGTCGCCTGGTTCTTCAAAGGTTGCGGGCACTGTGAATATTGTACTACCGGTAACGAAACACTCTGCCGCGATGTGGTAAACGCCGGTTACACGACTGACGGCGGCATGGCAGAAGAGTGCATTGTGTCCGCCGATTATGCGGTGAAAGTGCCGGATGGTCTGGAATCTGCAGCAGCGAGCAGCGTGACCTGCGCGGGCGTGACCACCTATAAGGCTGTTAAAGTCTCCGGTATTCAGCCGGGCAAATGGATCGCGATTTACGGTCTGGGTGGCTTAGGGAATCTGGCTTTGCAATACGCGAAAAATGTATTCAATGCCAAAGTTATTGCTATTGATGTTAATGATCAGCAACTGGAATTTGCCGCTGAAATGGGCGCAGATCTGACC
>NZ_SJOJ01000059.1 GCF_004330295.1 Rahnella victoriana | reverse complement strand
AATTCCGCTGAGATTTATAATAAAGATGGCAACAAATTAGATCTGTACGGCAAAGTTGATGCGCGTCACCAATTCTCCGATAACGTAGGCGATGATGGTGATCAAACTTACGTGCGTGTCGGCTTTAAAGGCGAAACTCAGATTTCTGATCAACTGACCGGTTATGGCCAGTGGGAATATAACGTACAGGCGAATAATTCAGAGAATCGCGGCACAGCAGGCAACGCGACCCGCCTGGGCTTCGCGGGTCTGAAATTCGCTGATTTTGGTTCATTCGATTATGGCCGTAACTACGGCGTTGTGTACGACGTTGAAGCCTGGACCGATATGCTGCCAGTATTCGGTGGCGATACCTATACCACGTCGGATAACTTCATGGTTGGCCGTGCAAATGGCGTTGCAACCTACCGTAATTCTGACTTCTTCGGCGAAGTAAAAGGCTGGAACTTTGCCCTGCAATATCAGGGTGCAAACGACGGTACCAACGATTCTGAAGGAACAAACAACCATCGCGATGTAGGTCATCAGAATGGTGACGGTTATGGTTTATCTACTACCTATGATTTCGGAATGGGTATTAGCGCTGGTGCAGCTTATGCGTCATCTGACCGTACAAATGATCAGTCAGCCGATAATCGTGGTGACAAAGCAGATGTCTGGACCATTGGTGCAAAATACGATGCAAACAATGTTTATCTGGCCACCATGTATGCTGAAACCCGTAATATGACCATGTACGGTGACTCAGAAATTGCAAATAAAACTCAGAACTTTGAAGTCACTGCGCAATATCAGTTTGACTTTGGCCTGCGTCCTGAAATCTCTTACCTGCAGTCAAAGGGTAAAGATCTGAATAACAACAATGGCGGCGATGATAACGACAAAGATCTGGTTAAATACGTCTCTGTTGGCGCGAACTATTACTTCAACAAAAATATGTCTACCTACGTTGATTATAAAATCAACCTGCTGGACAACGATGATGAGTTCTACACAAATCACGGTATCTCTACCGATGATGTTGTTGGCGTAGGCTTACAATACCAGTTCTAATCTCTGAAACTTCTTACTGAAGAATCTGAGTACTAAAACCCATCTCCGGATGGGTTTTTTTGTGCCCAACCCGTGATTTTATGTGCCTTTGAGAAGTGTCTGCCTTCAATAATGCAACAGTGTTTGTTATATTATTGACCAGATCACGTATAGGGCATTTCCTCTGTGATACGGTGCTTAACCTAAGACTTGGTTTCTCAGGACAATGACATGTTAGATTATCGCTTTCCGACAGCTATGCAGATGGTGTTTTGTATCGCTCAGTCCCAAAAGGCTGGCCAGCGTTGCACCAGTGCGATTTTAGCAACGGGTCTGGAAGCCAACTCCAGCTTTATTCGCAAACTGATGGTGCCGCTCACGCAGCACGGCATTATCGTCTCCACCCTTGGACGCACCGGCTCGATTACCCTTGGCCGCCCGGCGGAAGACATCTCCCTTCGCGACATCTATTGTGCCGTCATTGAAGATAAACGTCTGTGGGCCGCGCGCCCTGATGTGCCTGCTCGTTGTGTCGTCAGCGCCAATGCCTGCACTTACTTCAAGAATATCGTCAGCGAAGCAGAAGAGGCATCATTTCAGGTGTTAGCGCGTCACACGGTTGCTGACGCACTGGCTGAATTTGAACGCGGCGGCAAGTACAAGTGCACGAAAGATTTAGCGGCGGAATA
>NZ_SJOJ01000058.1 GCF_004330295.1 Rahnella victoriana | reverse complement strand
GGCCGCACGCAAACCCTGCGCATGGTGATCACCGTCTCTGACACGGACGCCATCACGCTTATCATTGATGATTCGATCATTGTCGCCACCGAGGGTTATGTGAATGACCTGCTGGCCGCGCATGAGAAATCACGCAATCATCCGGACGGCACCACGGCGGCAAAAGGTTTCGTCCAGCTCAGTAGCTCGGTAACCAGCGACAGCGAAACCCTGGCGGCGACGCCCAAAGCCGTGAAGGCGGCAAATGATAATGCCAACGGGCGATTGCCGCTGACCGGCGGCACGCTTTCCGGTGGGTTAGCTATCCAGAGCGGTGCGAATAAAATCACCGTCGGGATTGGCACCAATGATGTTTACATTTCCAACAGCGCAGCCAATAAATTTCTCCAGCTTAAACATACCGGCGAGCTGAAATATGATGACAAAGCCGTGTATCACGAAGGCTTTAAACCGACATCGGAAGATGTCGGCGCACTGCCTGCGAACGGGACGGCAGTCGCTGCAACCAAACTCGCCACGGCGCGAAAAATTGCCGGTGTCGCCTTTGACGGAACAAAAGATATCAACCTGACGCCGGATAACGTCGGCGCATTGCCTTCCGGCGGCACCGCCGTTGCCGCAACCAAGCTCGCCACGGCGCGGAAGATTGCCAGTGTGGCGTTTGATGGCACCTCGGATATTACCATCACGTATGCAAACGTCGGTGCCCTGGCTTCTGATGGCACCGCCGTTGCTGCGGGCAAACTGGCCACGGCGCGGAAAATTGCCGGTGTGGTATTTGATGGTACGGCGGATATCAAACTGACCGCTGATAACATTGATGGACTGGGTTCGGCTGCAAAAGTTGACACCCAGGCATCCCTCAACGATTACACGGAAGGACGCGCCGCACTGGTGGGTATGGGCGGGATTGGCTCGCAAAGTGCAACCCGCATTGACGGCGGGGGCATTGATGCGCAGACCGGCGCGCTTTATTCCGGCATCAGTTATTCAGAAGGTGATGGTTACGGCGTTTTAGGGACATCAGGGGACATTGTGACGTTCACCATGAATCGCGGAAGTCGTCCGTGTCGTATTCACATGAAGTATGACGAAAAGCGCGCATGGCTAAGTTTTTATGGCGGCAAAACCTGGTCATATGGTGAGATTTATACCACGTTGCGAAAACCCTCGGCGGCCGACGTTGGCACCTATACGCAGGCTGAAATCACCGATCGCGTGAATGCGCGCGGGGCAAAAAACACGGCGTCTAAAAGTGCCCGCGGATGGTGGAAGTGTGGCGACACCGGGGTGATTTATCAGTGGGGCATCGAGAGTGTGGACGGTGCGACCATTAAAAACTTTAGCTTTCCGGTGACGTTCCCTACGGGATGCGCGTCACTGTTAGTTTCAAACAATATCGAACGAACGGCGGGTGAAATGTCGATGACGGGATATTTGAAATCTACATCCCAGTTCTCGCTGTCAAATACTGCCGCCACTGGCCGGTCAATTTCATGGTTTGCCGTCGGATACTAAGGGGACGTTATGGAGATTTATTATTCAGATGCGGTAAAGGGCTTTTTTGATTCGGAAGTGAATGCGGAGATCCCTCCTGACGCGCTGGAAATCAGCGAAGAAAAGTATTTTGAACTGCTTAACGGCCAGTCCTCCGGCAAAGAGGTCGGGCTTGGGGCTGACGGGTTGCCCGCGCTGGTGGATGCCCCCGCGCCGACGGCTGAGGTGTTAAAGGAGCGTGCGGAGATTTTCAAAGCCAGCTATCTCGCCCAGGCTAAGGAAGCCATTTCGCCTTTACAGGATGCCGCCGATCTGGACGTCGCCACGGATGAGGAAGTGCGCCGGCTGACAGCCTGGAAAACATTTCGTCTTCTGATCAGCCGCATTGATACCGCCGCGCCGGATATCGACTGGCCTCAAATTCCCGTCTGATTGCCTCCTGACTATTGCCCCGCAAGGGGCTTTTTTGTATCGAGCACAGTCATATCTGACCGTGCTGGCCATAGCGTTTTCGGTACCGCACAGACAGATATAACTGTGCTGCAGGTGCGTTGTGCCATTCCTCAAACATCCCTCCCGCCGTGCCTGCGCGTACACAACACGCGATGATTGACCTCACCCCAATCACAGGAAAAACACCATGGCTGATTATCATCACGGTGTGCGCGTTGTTGAAATCAACGACGGCACCCGCGTTATCTCCACCGTTTCCACCGCCATCATCGGGATGGTTTGCACCGCATCCGATGCTGACGCCGAGGCGTTCCCGCTGGATACGCCGGTACTTATCACCAATGTGCTGACCGCCGCCGGAAAGGCGGGCAAAGAAGGCACGCTGTATCAGTCCCTGATGGCAATTGCCAACCAGGCGAAACCCGTTATCGTCGTCGTGCGCGTCGCAGAAGGCGAAGACGACGCGGAAACCACCTCCAACATCATCGGTGGCACCGATGCCACCGGCATGTATACCGGCATGAAAGCCCTGCTGTCGGCACAAACCGAACTCGGCGTGAAGCCGCGCATTCTCGGCGTGCCGGGTCTGGATAATCTGGAAGTCGCCACGGCGCTCGCCGC
>NZ_SJOJ01000005.1 GCF_004330295.1 Rahnella victoriana | reverse complement strand
CGACAACAGTTCGCTTTGCTCTAAATAGCCCACTGAAAAAACCAGGACGTCTGGTTACTTACTTTTCAGAAAAAAGCACATAAGAAAGCCGGGATAATCTCCCGGCTTTTTGCGTTTTACTTATCTTAACTTTTTACGGTTTACGCGGTTTGCGTTTCCAATACCTCTTTCTTACGTGTTACCAGCTTACGCAGTGCAACATAGAAAACAGGCGTCAGGAACAGACCGAACAAGGTGACGCCGAGCATCCCGGAGAACACCGTAATCCCGGTCACACCGCGCACTTCAGCACCGGCACCATGGCCCAGGATCAGCGGGATGGTCCCGGCGATAAACGCAATGGAGGTCATCACGATAGGGCGCAGACGCAGGCGACATGCCTCAAGCGCAGATTCGATAATGCCTTTACCCTGCAATTCCAGCTCGCGGGCAAATTCAACAATCAGAATCGCGTTCTTACACGCCAGTCCCATCAGGACGACCAGCCCGACCTGCACAAACACGTTATTGTCACCTCCGGTCAGCCACACGCCAAACAGCGCCGAGAGCATGGTCATAGGCACAATCAGGATCACCGCCAGCGGCAGCGTCCAGCTTTCGTACAAGGCGGCCAGCACCAGAAACGCCAGCAAGACGGACATCGGGAAGACAATCAGCGCCGCATTCCCCTGCGTGGATTGCTGATAACTCAGGTCGGTCCATTCGATATTCATCCCGTTCGGCAGCAGGTTCTTCGACATCGCGGTCAGCTCCGTCATCGCCTGTGCTGAAGAAAGAATACGCGGATCCGCATCACCGATTAAGTCTGCCGCAGGATAACCGTTATAGCGGATCACCGGATCAGGGCCGTAGGTGGTCGTGATATTCAGCATGCTGCCAATCGGCACCATTTCGCCTTTATCGTTGCGGGTACGCAGATTCGCAATGTCTTCCACGCTGTCACGGAACTGACCATCAGCCTGCGCCATCACTTTCCATGTACGGCCGAAACGGTTGAAATCATTGATATAGGACGAGCCGAGATACACCTGCAATGTGCTGAACAGTTCATCCAGCGATACACCCTGAGCTTTGGCTTTGTCACGATCAATATGCGCGTCGAGCTGCGGCACATTCGCCTGATACGAAGAAATCGGATACCCCATTCCCGGCGTCTGCATGATGGCACCAGACATGGTGTTTATCGCGGTTTGCAACGCGCCATATCCCAGCCCTGCACGATCCTGCACATACAGCGAATAACCAGAACCCTGACCTAAGCCGAGGATCGGTGGCGGCATGATAGAGAAGGCGAAACCTTCCTGAATCTGCGAGATCTTGGCATTGATTTCGGCGTTAATCTCCGCCGCCGTACGGGTACGTTCGCTCAGCGGTTTCAGCGCGAAGAACACCGTGCCGGTATTAGGCGTATTGGTGAACTGCAACGCATTCAGACCGGGGAACGCCACCGCGTCAATCACGCCATCGGTGCTCAGCCCCATTGCGCTGATTTTGCGGATCACCGCATCCGTGCGCGACAGTGACGCGCCTTCCGGCATTTTCACCCCGGCAATCAGATACAGTTTATCCTGCGTCGGAATAAAGCCCCCCGGCACCGCTTTGAACATAAAGGCGGCGGCACACAGCAGCAGAATGTAGACACCAAAGACAGCGCCACGGCGTCCCAGTGTTTTCGACACAGCATTCTGATAACGGTGCGAACTGGCGTTAAAGAACCGGTTGAACGGACGGAAAATCCAGCCAAACAGACGGTCGATTAAACGTGACGGCATATCTTTCGGTGCGCCGTGCGATTTCAGCAACAGTGCCGCCAGGGCAGGGGAAAGCGTCAGGGAATTGATGGCCGAGATCACCGTTGAAATGGCGATGGTGACCGCAAATTGTTTATAGAACTGACCGGTCACGCCGGACAGAAACGCCATCGGCACAAACACCGCACACAATACCAGCGCGATAGCCACGATTGGCCCGGACACTTCGCGCATCGCCTGATGCGCAGCGTCCCTCGGCGCGAGTCCTTCCTCAATATTTCGCTCGACGTTTTCCACCACCACAATGGCATCATCGACCACGATACCTATCGCCAGCACCAGTCCGAACAAACTGAGCGTGTTAAGTGAAAAACCGAGCAAATAGAGAATACTAAAGGTGCCGATCACCGAAATCGGCACGGCCAGCAACGGAATGATCGACGCACGCCAGGTTTGCAGGAACAGAATAACCACCAGCACCACCAGCACCACGGCTTCCAGCAGGGTATGCACCACCGCACTGATGGAATCGCGGACAAACACCGTCGGATCATACGGCGCACGCCAGGTCATCCCCTCCGGGAAACGGGTCGACAGTTCCGCCATTTTGGCGCGTACAGCGTCGGACAAATCAATCGCATTGGCGCCCGGCGACTGGAAGATACCAATCCCTACCGCGTCTTTATTATTGAGCTGAGAGCGCAGGGCATAACTGCCTGATCCCATTTCGATACGGGCAACGTCACGCAGACGGACAATTTCGCCATTATCACCGCTTTTCAAGATGATTTTGCCGAATTCATCTTCATCTTTCAGGCGTCCCTGGGCATTGATGGACAGCAGATAATCGCTGTCCTTCGGCATCGGTTCCGCACCCAGCTGACCGGCAGAGACCTGCACGTTCTGTTCCTGCATCGCCTTGACGATATCTGACGCGGTCAGCCCGCGCGCGGCGACCTTGTTCGGATCGAGCCAGACGCGCATGGCATATTCACCGGCACCAAATATCTGGATCTGCCCGACACCCGGCAAACGCGCCAGTTCGTCTTTCACTTTCAGCGTCGCGTAGTTGCTCAGATACAGCGAGTCATATTTGCCGGAAGGAGACACCAGATGCACCACCAGCGTTAAGGTTGGCGATTGCTTTTGCGTCGTGACACCCTGACGGCGCACATCTTCTGGCAGCCGCGCTTCGGCCTGCGCCACGCGGTTTTGCACCTGAACCTGTGCCTGATCGGGATCGGTGCCCGGACGGAAGGTGACGGTGGTCACCAGCACACCGTCAGAACCGGCAACAGATTTCATGTACACCATGTTTTCAACGCCGTTGATGGCTTCTTCCAGCGGCGTCGCCACGGTTTCAGCAATCACTTTCGGGTTAGCACCCGGATATTCAGCGCGGACCTGCACGCTCGGCGGCACGACATTCGGGTATTCACTGACCGGCAGCAGGGGAATGGCGATCGCCCCGGTGACCAAAATTAAAATCGACAAGACAGCCGCAAAAATCGGCCTGTCGATGAAAAAGCGGGAAAAGTCCATGAGTCAGAATTCTCTTTTATTGAACGGCAGAAGGCGCGGAAGTCACCGTATTGGCGGCCATGCTGACTGTTTTGGCATTGACAGGCATACCCGGCATAAACACTTTCTGCACACCGTCGATAATGACGCGGTCACCCGCCTGCAAGCCTTTTTGCACGATACGCAATCCGCCGGACATACGGCCGACTTCCACATCGCGACGCTGAGCCTTGCCGTCTTTATCCACCACATAGACGAATTTGCGGTCCTGATCGGTCAGCACGGCTTTATCGTCCACCAGCATGGCGTTGAATTGCGCGCTGCCCGGCATCTGTACCCGGGCGAATAAACCCGGCGTAAAGGTGCGGTCATGGTTATCCAGCAGGGCGCGCATTCGGATGGTGCCGGTGCCGGAATTCAGCTGGTTATCGGTGAAATCCACCACGCCCTGATGCGGATAACCATTTTCGCTCACCAGACCGACATGCACCGGCAGACGGCTTTGTGGCGTATCGCTGAGCTTGGCGCCGCGGGCCATGGCCTGATAACGCAGGAAAGTCCCTTCATCCACATCGAAGTACACATACACGGTATCGAGCGACACCAGCGTCGTCAGCACACTCGCGCTGTCGCCGGCGGTCACCAGATTGCCGGTAGTGATCATCGCGCGGCTGGCGCGGCCATCAATCGGCGAGGTCACGCGGGTAAAATCGAGATTCAGTTGCGCCATATCGAGCTGAGCCTGTGCGGCCAGCACATCCGACTGCGCCTGAGAGGCGGCAGAGCGGCGCTGTTCGGCGATTTCTTTCGATACGGCAAAGGTGCCGATCAGTTTTTCAGTACGGGCAGATTCGCTTCTTGCCAGACTGGCCTGATTGCGCGCACGCACCAGTTCAGCCTGAGCCTGCTCCTGCGCGGCCCGGTAGGTGCGGTCATCAATGGTGAACAGCACCTGACCTTTCCTGACTTCCTCGCCTTCCTGGTAATTCACTTTATCGATATAGCCGGACACGCGGGGGCGCAACTGAACACTTTGCACCGCCTCAACACGCCCGTTAAAAGCATCCCACTGGCTGATAGGTTTGATTAATACATCTGCCGCACTGACCTGCGGAGCAGGCGGTGCCGAGTTTTGCGCCACGCTGTTATCACACCCGGCAAGCAGGGCGACCATCAGCGCAACCCCTGAAAGGCGCAACGTCAAATGCGTACCGCCGGAGCGGCCGCGTACAACAACCTGTGATTTTTGCAGGTTCATCATTATTTTTATTTCCAGTGAGTAAGTGCTGTCAGGCAATACACCGGCCTGTCCGCCGGGTAACGTCCTTTGCCTGATCCGACTTTTTTGGGACTTGTGCCGTTCATCAGCACAATAATGTATCAAATACTGATACAATTGATTCGAGGGGATTGTAGGGATGCGCCTACTAAAGTGCAAGAATTACTGTTACACTTTCTGTGCTGTTTTACAGAACGTTTACGTCGGGGAACGAGACTATCCTGTAACAGGAAATTAAATGCAATAGTAAAACTTGCATTTAACCGAAAACTGCGTCAACGTATTAAAAGACGAGTCGCCCTCGGGGGGCGCAAACAATAAAAAAGCAGGAGAGTCTCCATGAGAACCGAGGATTTCATTCACGACCTGATCGACTGGATCGATCACAATCTGGAAGAACGTCTGGACATTAAAACCGTCGCCAAGCGGGCAGGCTACTCACGCTGGTATCTGCAACGCATGTTCAAAGAGCACACCGGCCTGCCGATGGGTGAATACATCCGAGAGAAAAAACTGAAAAAGTCTGCCGATATGCTGGCCAGCAGCGGCGAACCGATCGTCAGCGTGGCGATTTCGCTGGGCTTCGACTCTCAGCAGTCTTTCACCCGCAGCTTTAAACGACAGTTTGGTCAGACGCCTGGCGACTGGCGCCGTGGTTTGTCGCTTGCCACTGAATGTCAGGGCTGCCTGCACTAAAGGTTGCCTCCACTTATTCATTCTTCCCCTGAATAAGTGTGTACCGCTGGCCCGGCTTGCCTGCCGGGCAGTGAATTCTCTGTTACCGCCTTCATCTTCTTCATTTCTCTCATTATCCCAGTCGGATTTAGTCCTGTTGCTTCTCAGCTAGCCCTTCCAGCACAAAAAATCAATCCCTAAGTTGAATTAGGTATAATCTGACAAAACATGACGCTGTCACGCATTTAGCTCAAAAAATGTACCTGGCGTATGTTTCATACGGTTGGGCTTCAGTGCCACATTTTTCCAGGATTAGCAGAATTAGAAGCCGCTCAAATTATTGCCAAACATATGAGGCAAGGCTGGTATTTCATCAACCCAGATTTTGTATTCAATGGTGACTGAGTCGCATTTACAGCGGTCATAGAGCGAAAAATTAAACCGGAAGATGTAGATATTAAAGAATCAGAAAAACGTGCATAAATTAAGGCTGTATCACTGGAGTAGTAATACAGCTACTGGCTTAGTGCGACAGAAGTTGTGCCATTTTATTGTTATTAAATTAATAAATTGTTAGCCATATGATAAAGGAATAGGAAATGAATAATTATCTTTTTAACACCGCGTTGACCAAGCCCTTGTTGTGCGACCTGGATAAGCTGCGTCTGAAGCACGATCGATTTGAAGCTATAGATATTAAGCAAAAAGGGCCTTTGGAGTACGATATTGCAAAATATTGGTATAGAGCAATGCCAACCGATGAATACCAAATGCTTGAAGTTAAAAACAGACTTTACTTTATGGATAACCCTGCAAAAAGTGAATCATATGGTGGGATTGCTACAAACTACAATTACGTTTCCAATTCAAAAGGTTATTTTGGCGCCCACCATCCAGCTGTTTACATTGTTGAGTTCGAAACGCCTTCTCCGGGGTATTTATATAAAATGTTTACTGCGGAGAATATTGTAGCACCTAAACCAGAGGGCGATGGCGGAAGTTATGGATTAGGACCTAAAGGAACGAATCATTTAGGACATGAAGTCATAAAAGGTAAGGCCGGGTTACTTTTCAATAATATGTTAGCTCGCGGAAATATTAAATGGCGCGTAGTCGCGGTTAAAACTGACTATATGGAAAATAAGTACAAAGAGCACATGGAGCACAAGAAGTTGTTAGCCAAGAGATAACAAAGGGATATGTTTCCAGGCGCCTGGGGTTGTAAAAGTTGTGTCGCATTTATAGAGTGAAGTCAGCAAAAGTTGTGATGCCCATTCAAGGCAATCATGCATCGGATATTTCTCCACCTCAGCGCCCCCGCGAAGAAAAAAGGTCGCCCCCCGCCAGGCTGATGCCAGTGAAGCGATATTCTGGCGGGTGGATAAATCGACAAATTACAGAACACTTGATGAGCCGGCCCGTGGATGTGCCGATCTGTCGAAGGCAGAAAATCAGTGGCATGAGATGATGAGAACAGCGGGTTCGCTGAACCTGAGCACCATCAATGCTTCCGAAATTCTTCTCACGACTGAAAAGCTCACGACCGTCAGGACGTGATCCACCCAACAAAAACCGACACCAAAGTTCACATAAATTGAAATGATGTTTCAATTTGTTGAGTTGCGCGAATTTTATCGTTAAACTTCCTTTCATCAGTTCGCCGCCGGGCCATGCCCGACAACCATCAGTCCTACGGAAAAGCGTATTTGCCTCCGTTTTATGAATAAAGGAAACATCATGATTCTGGATAATTTTTCTCTTCAGGGGAAAGTTGCGGTAGTGACCGGATGTGATACCGGTTTAGGTCAGGGTATGGCGCTCGGCCTCGCCGAAGCCGGTTGTGACATTGTCGGGATTAACATTGTCGAGCCAACAGAAACTATCGAGCGCGTGGGTGCCACTGGCCGTCGCTTCCTGAGCCTGACAGCCGACCTCAGCGACACCAAAGTGATCCCGGCATTGCTTGAGCGCGCGGTCGCAGAAATGGGTCATCTGGATATTCTGGTCAACAACGCCGGGATCATCCGTCGTGAAGATGCCATCGAGTTCAGTGAAAAGAACTGGGATGACGTGATGAACCTGAACATCAAGTCCGTATTCTTTATGTCACAGGCGGTGGCGAAACAATTTATTGCGCAAGGCACCGGCGGAAAAATCATTAATATCGCCTCGATGTTGTCCTATCAGGGCGGTATCCGCGTGCCTTCCTACACCGCGTCGAAAAGTGCCGTGATGGGTGTCACCCGTCTGCTGGCAAACGAATGGGCGAAACACAATATCAACGTGAACGCCATCGCGCCGGGATATATGGCCACCAACAACACCCAGCAACTGCGTGCCGATGAAGCGCGTAGCGAAGAGATCCTCGGCCGTATTCCTGCCGGTCGCTGGGGATTGCCATCCGACCTGATGGGGCCGGTCGTGTTCCTGTCTTCCCCGGCTTCCGACTATATTAATGGTTACACCATTGCCGTTGACGGCGGCTGGCTGGCGCGTTAATTCCGCCACCGGTTGATAACCTACCTATTTACAGACAGCAGCGGGTGACACCGCTGCCCAAAGAGGAAATCTCATGAAAATTGCATTGATGATGGAAAACAGCCAGGCCGCGAAAAACGCGATCATCCTGAAAGAACTCAACGCGGTCGCATCGGAAAAAGAGTATCCGGTGTACAACGTGGGCATGTCTGACGAACAGGATCACCACCTGACTTACATTCATCTCGGCATCATGGCCAGCATTTTGCTCAATTCCAAAGCGGTTGATTTTGTGGTCGCGGGCTGCGGCACCGGGCAGGGCGCGCTGATGTCCCTGAACATTCATCCAGGTGTGAACTGCGGTTACTGTATCGACCCTGCGGATGCTTTCCTGTTTGCGCAAATTAACAACGGCAACGCATTATCCCTGCCGTTTGCCAAAGGTTTCGGCTGGGGCGCAGAACTGAACGTGCGTTTCATCTTCGAAAAAGCCTTTACCGGCGTGAAAGGCGAAGGTTATCCGGCTGACCGTAAAGAACCTCAGGTGCGCAATGCCGGCATTCTGAATCAGGTCAAAGCGGCGGTGGTGAAAGAAAACTATCTGGATACCCTGCGTGCCATCGATCCTGAGCTGGTGAAAACCGCCGTGACCGGTGAACGTTTCCAGAAATGCTTCTTCGAGAACTGCCAGAACAAAGAGATCGAAAACTTCGTGCGTGAAATCCTCGCATAAGATTTCGTTTTCAGCGTGACAAAAAAACCGGTGCCCCTGTGGCACCGGTTTTTTTATGCAAATCAAAAGATGACGGGTTAAAGGAAATCCTGCCGTTGCGGAGTGAAGGTATCCAGCAACACCCCTTTTTCCAGACATACGCAGCCGTGCATGATGTACGGTTTTTTATACAGCGTATCGCCTGCGCTCACTTCATGCGTTTCCTCACCGATGGTGAATTTAAACCGGCCGGACAACACGTAGGTCAGTTGTTCATGCACATGGTTATGCATCGGACCTACCGCACCTTCTTCAAAATACACTTCGACGGCCATCATGGTGCCGTCATGCGCCAGAACGCGACGGCTTACACCGTCGCCCAGATCCTGCAGGGGAATATCTTTTTTAAACGTAAACATCACTTAATCCTTTCTTAATGAGCTGAGCAGGGCATCCGGGATTTCCGCCAGATACAACGCGGGTTTTCCTTCGTAATCGGTGGTGAACAACACATGACGGTCATCCGGCGAGAAGGAAGGATGCGGATGCGTGACCTGACGGTCGCCATCCAGCACACGCCATGAACTGTTGTGCGCGGCCAGCGGCGCATGCTGACGGGTTTCGGCGTCGAAAATATACAACCACGGATCGTTTTCAATGGTATGGCTGGCGGTATCTTTGACATCCACCGGCGTTCCCGAACCGTCGCCGACCAGCAGCGTACCGTTTTCGTTACTCATCAGATGCGAGCAGGCGGGCATGGTCATCAGGCAAATATCTTCGCCGGTCTGCGGATCGAAACGGCGGATATGCCGGTCATGCTGGCCTTTCAGATAGGAAACATACACCAGCGCCGAACCGTCAGGCACCCAGAATTCATGCGTGCAGCTTTCACCCGGCGCATGTTCTTTGACCTTGCGCACATGACTGCCGTCTTCATTCACCAGCCACATCCGCGCATCGACCAGATCGTGCGGGCCTTCGTGACAGAATGCCACCGTGCTGTCATCAAACGGACGATAAATCGGGTGCCCCAGCCATTCGTTTTTCTCGTGGATCACGCGGGATTTGCCACTGAGTAAATCGACACGCAGCAGGCGGCAATGCGGGTTGCTGTGATAAAACTCCTGGAAGATTTTCCAGTCGGACAGCGGTGTCCAGTCTTCACGGCTGATTTCGATCCCCACCAGGCTGGTGCATTCGCTGTTCGCCACCCAGGTGCCATAGCCGACCCATTCTTCCGGCACGGTATAGACGGTTTTCTCGCTGAAATCAGCCAGTTTTACGCACTGCAAACTGCGCTCATTTTTGACGTAATAAAGCGACTGATCATCCGGTGACAGGAAGCCGCCAAAGGTGTTATCACCTTTGCCTTCGGTGAGCTGAACCGCTTTCTGCGTTTTGAGATCCAGCAGGTAATAGTTGCGGTTGCCGTCAAATTCACCGGCAAACAACAGCCGGTTGCCATCGCGGGTAAAACATTTCTGATAGAAATAGTTACGATGACACAACACATCCGGCGGCGTCAGACGCGTAACGCGGGCACCGGTCTGCGGATCCTGAACGGTGTGGAAACTAAATTGAATCTGAGAACCTTTTGCCATGATTCACCCCATAAGTAGCATGAAATCAGCCGTTGTTCCGGCTTCCTTTTCATTAATTAAAATGCAGTTTCATTAAATTGAAAACACATTACCACTTAGCGAAGCAAAACGGCGGCAGGGGAAAACAAAAATGTAAGGCTGATCACAAAATGGCAGACTTTTGCTCCAGCGCAAAAGCATCCTATAATGATATGGCTTGCTTAGAAATTATTGATACCTGAAATAGTTAAAGGGTACGAACAAAAATATCTCACGGTGAAATGTGGAGTATTTTAGAAAAGGGATGTAAAGGATGAGATTAAGAAAAAAACGTGTTAAACCGATGCAAATCAACGACATCACCATCATCGATGATACCAAGCTGAAAAAAGCCATTACCGCTGCCGCACTCGGTAACGCCATGGAGTGGTTCGATTTCGGTGTGTATGGTTTCGTTGCCTTCGCGTTAGGTCAGGTATTCTTCCCCGGCGCAGATCCCGGTATCCAGATGATTGCCGCACTGGCAACCTTCTCGGTTCCCTTCCTGGTCAGGCCTCTGGGCGGTCTGTTCTTCGGGGCGCTCGGCGACAAATTTGGCCGTCAGAAAGTGCTCTCCGTCACCATTATTATCATGTCCGTCAGTACCTTCTGTATCGGGCTGATACCGGGTTATGACTCGATCGGCATCTGGGCGCCGATCCTGCTGTTGCTGGCAAAACTGGCGCAGGGTTTCTCGGTCGGTGGCGAATACACCGGTGCGGCGATTTTCGTCGCAGAATACTCGCCGGACAGAAAACGCGGCTTCCTAGGCAGCTGGCTGGACTTCGGTTCTATCGCCGGATTTATCCTGGGTGCGGGCGTCGTGGTGCTGATTTCCAGCATTGTGGGTGAAGCGAACTTCCTCGAATGGGGCTGGCGTATTCCGTTCTTCATCGCCGCACCGCTGGGGCTGATCGGTATTTACCTGCGTCATGCGCTGGAAGAAACCCCGACGTTCCAGCAGCACGTGGACAAAATCGACAGCGATTCGCGTAAGGACATTGCCGAACCGCCGCGCGTATCTTTCCGCGAGATCCTGACCAAACAGTGGCGTCCGCTGATCATCTGCGTGGGCATGGTCATTGCCACCAACGTCACCTATTACATGCTGCTGACGTACATGCCAAGCTACCTGTCGCACAGCCTGCATTATTCGGAAGACCACGGTGTGCTGATCATCATTGCGATTATGGTCGGTATGCTGTTCGTCCAGCCGTTTATGGGGATGCTCAGTGACCGCTTTGGCCGTAAGCCCTTCGTGATCATCGGCAGTATCGGCCTGTTTATTCTGGCGATCCCGTGCTTCATCCTGATTAACAGTGATGTGATCGGGCTGATTTTCTTAGGGTTGCTGATCCTTGCGGTATTGCTGAACTGCTTCATCGGCGTGATGGCCTCGACCTTACCGGCGATGTTCCCGACGCATATCCGCTACAGTGCGCTGGCGATTGCCTTTAACGTGTCGGTGCTGATTGCCGGTCTGACGCCAACCATCGCCGCCTGGCTGGTGGAAGCGACCAATAACCTGTACATGCCTGCCTATTACCTGATGGTGGTGGCGATGATTGGTCTGGTGACCGGTATCTTCATGAAAGAAACCGCCAACCGTCCGCTGAAAGGCGCGACGCCAGCGGCCTCTGACCGCGCCGAAGCCCGTGAGATCCTGCAGGAACATCACGACAATATCGAACATAAAATCGAAGATATTGACGCGCAGATCATCGAACTGGAAGCCAAACGCAAAAACCTGATCGCGCAGCATCCTGATATCAACTGATTCAGATCTGACGCACACACAAAGCCGGTCACCTTGCTGACCGGCTTTTTTTTGCCTGAAGACCGGCTGCCGCCACATTTTTCCCGTTCCTGCTCCATACTTCATTTCCCGGTCACTCGAATGGAAAGCCTGTATGCAGAATCCTACGTTGTTTCAGTTCTTTCACTGGTATTACCCGGATGGCGGGAAACTCTGGCCAGAAGTGGCGGAAAAGGCGGCATGGCTGGCCGAAACAGGCATCACCGCCGTCTGGCTTCCGCCCGCTTATAAAGGCGATTCCGGCGGCTATTCGGTCGGTTATGACACCTATGATCTGTTTGATCTCGGCGAGTTTGACCAGAAGGGCAGCCGCGCCACCAAATATGGCGATAAAGAAGGGTTACTGGCGGCCATCAGTGCACTGAAAACGCATCAGCTTGGCGTGATCCTCGACGTGGTGCTCAATCACAAAATGGGCGCAGATGAGAAAGAGCGGGTACAGGTCAACCGCGTCAATATCGACAACCGCGAAGACATCAGCGATGACATCATCGAAGCCGATGCCTGGACACGTTTTATCTTTGCCGCCCGCAACGGCCAGCATTCTGCATTCATCTGGGATTACCATTGTTTCAGCGGTGTCGATCACATCGAAAATCCGGATGAACAGGGCATCTTCAAAATCATTAACGACTATACCGGCGGTGGCTGGAACGATCAGGTGGATGACGAATTCGGTAATTACGATTACCTGATGGGCGCCAACGTTGATTTTCGCAACAAGGCGGTGGATGAAGAGCTGAAATACTGGGCGCGCTGGCTGATGGAGCAAACGCAGTGCAGCGGTTTTCGTCTCGACGCCGTCAAACACATTCCTGCATGGTTCTACAAAGACTGGATCGACCATATTCAGGAGGTCGCGGAACAGCCGATGTTTATCGTCGCGGAATACTGGTCGCACGATGTGCCGACCCTGCAAAATTACATTGATCAGGTCGAGGGCAAAACCCTGCTGTTTGATGCTCCGCTGCAACTGAATTTCCATCATGCGTCAAAACAGGGGGCGGATTACAACCTGAGCACTGTTTTCGACAATACGCTGGTCGCCGCCGATCCGGCACATGCGGTGACGCTGGTCGCCAACCACGACACTCAGCCGTTGCAGTCACTGGAAGCACCCATTGAGCCGTGGTTTAAACCGCTGGCTTATGCCCTGATCTTACTGCGCGAGCAGGGCGTACCGATTGTGTTTTATCCGGACCTGTTGGGTGCGACCTATGAAGACGAAGGTGACGACGGCAACAGTTACACCATCGATATGCCGGTGATCCCGGGGCTGGAAACCTTAATCCGGGCACGGCAGACCTACGCCTGGGGCGCACAAACTGATTATCTGGATCACCCGAACTGCATCGCGTTTGCCCGCAGCGGCACCGCAGAACATCCGGGCTGCGTGGTGGTGATGTCCAACAGCGAAACGGGGGAGAAAACGCTGGAACTCGGTGAGCATTTCGCCCACAAAAAATGGCGTGACCTGCTGGAAAACCGCCAGGATATCGTTGAAAGCGACGGAGAGGGCAAGGCGTTATTTTATTGCGATGGCGGCAGTGTCAGCGTCTGGGTGCTGACAGAGTAAAGAAATTCTCAGGGGCGGAAATGATGCCGTGCCGCCCCTGATCCCGACGGTGTAAAATTACACCTTAAAATTTCTTGAGGTTAAAAAGGAATATTAACAAAATTGACATCTCCCCATAAAACGCAGGGGCACTACGCGGCGTTTTATATGTTAAATAACAGACGGATGTCATGATCAATATTATTTTTGAAGACCCTAATATGGCGTATCGTCTCGGCATGACGCATTTTCTGACCCAGATATTTGAGACGGAAAAGAATATGCAGGTGCAGATACAGGATATGGACGAAAGCAATATCCCGTATGCTGACATTATCGTGAAACATTTCAGCGCGGGCGAAATCCATGTGTGTCCGCCGCTGTTGCAGGCCCGCCACGCGCACAGCCTGATCATCGGGGTTTATGATTGCCGGACCGTGCCGTTTACGGCAGAACTCCCGTTGTGCATTAGCAACATTATTTTTATCAACCGGCAATGTTCCCTGAACCGCATGAAAAAACTGATATTTAATGGCTGGGTGAACCGCACCAGCGGCATGCCCGGTCAGCTTCCGCGCAACTGTTCTCAATGCAATCATCAGATGCTGTCACCGATGCAAATTAATGTCGCCAAACATTTTCATCGCGGAAATGACGTGGACCAGATTGCCCGCGAAATGCGCATCGGGGTGAAATGCGTCAGCGCACATAAAAGAAAAATCATGTCTAAATTCAGCCTTAACTCGGATTCTGAATTATTAACCTGTCTGCGGTTTATAAAAAATAAAGTTTTTTAAGATAATCCGAAGGCGAGCAGCAGGGCGTAAATAAACAGTAAGAAAACAAAAGCGACGATCCCGACCACGCCCCGGGTTCTTCTCATCAGTTGCCACGGGAAAATCAGTAAAATGATCATGGCGTTTAGCGGCACGCCGTACCATTTCCAGTGTTTTGGCGCCATCATCCACAATACGCAAAAACTGCTGGCGCTGAGTACGCCGTAATTGGTCACTGCCATCGCCAGATTTCCGGCATCGGGCTTAAATACCGAGAAAAAGCCCAGCAAGATTTTCACCATAATGGCGGTCGAAAGCACGGAGAATGCACTCACCGTGGCGCACCAAAGACGCGGCTTGTGTCGCAGTTTCTGATCGAGAAAACTGTACCCGTGAATATATAACCCGACGAGCAGGATCAGACTTGCGCGTACCGGCCAGGGATTTGCGTGCTCGCGGGTCGCCAGCATGATCAGCAGTAACCAGAATCCGGTCAGGAAAACGGTGCCCCAGCTCAGGGCCAGCCGGGTTTCAGACAAGGTTTTCAGTAACACCGGATTCACGCGCGGCAGCAATACCGGATAATGCGTTCTGATGTCCCGGAGTTTATCGCGCAGCGAGGTCAGAAAATCCGGCACCAGTCTCGCCCACCAGGGCAGCGTCGCGCCTTCCACCGTCAGCAACCGCAGCCGTAAACGGTTTAACGCGGAGTCCTGATATTCCCGTGCCAGCACCGACCAGTAATAATTCGCGCCCGTCATGTCAATCTGCCGGTGCAGCGCGGCCAGACGCTGAGCGGAAATACCGCCCGGCTGATAGTGATCAACGTCCCAGCCCATGATGCCGGAAACCTTGATCAACAGGGCGGAATACAGTCCTTCACGCTCGCTGAGTTGTTTTGCCAGCGACTGACTGAATTGCTCGCGCAGATCCAGCGTGGGCAGGGCATCAGACGCCAGACAGGCAACCAGTTGCTGTAAACCTTCCGTTTCATCGTCCATCATCGCATCAATAATCTGCGGAATTTGCGCCAGCGCCACCCGGTTCGCCCGGGCTTTGGCTTTAAACGCCAGTCTGGCGGGATCTTCACGCACGACCACCGGTGCGGGAGAAACCGCTTCCGGCGCGGCGGCGGGCGCTTCAGTGTCGCCCGCCGGCCCCTGCGGCAACGGCATGGTCCTTCCGGACGGAGGGCTGCCGTTTCTGGCCGCATCGAACGCTTCGCGCAGGCGCTGATAGCCTTGCGGGTCCTGATCCGGTCGCGTGTTTTTCAGCTGACGCGCATAGGCCTGTTTGATGAGGCTGAGATCCTGCGTCGGCGCAATGCCCAACACAGCCCATATTCCCTGATGACTCATTTCCCCTCCCGGAAGTGAAACCGCGCCCTGATTAACACCGGCTTCATGGCTTCAGTACCTGTCCGTGACGCCCCGCGCCGGTATGCTCAATCTGCTGATACATCGCGTCAAGCTGATAGCCTGAAATCCCGTCAGGCTGATAATTATTGATCCCCCATTCCATCAGGGCCGCCACACTTTCCAGCAACGCCGGGGTCAGGCCTTCGCGCTCTGCCAGTTCCCAGGCCAGTTGCTGACTGAACATCTCGCGCAACTGCAGGTTTTGCAGCAACTCGCCCGACAGACAGTCCGCCAGTTGTTTCAGCCCGGCGAGTTCATTCTCCAGCAGCAGACTGGCCGTGGCAGAAACCTGATGGTGAACCTGCGTCCGGCGGATTAATCCCTCACCGGTGACAATCATCAGCGGGATGGGATTAGTGACAACGTCACTGACACCCCAAAATTGTTCGCCACGTTTGGCGGATTCAAACGCCTCACGCAGACGCTGATAGGCATCGGGATCCTGATCGGGCCGGGTGGTTTTCAGCTGACGGGCATAGGCACGCTTAATCACCGTCAGATCCTGCGTGGGTTCAATGCCAAGAACCGTCCAGATGCCCATCGTGTTATTCCCATTCCCGGCGCATATGCACCAGCAGCGCCTCAAACTCCTTGCGCGCTGCGGCAATCAGCCGCGCATCCTGGGTATCCAGAACATGCTCAAAGCGATACAACTGATCGGCGATAAACTGCCGCTGATCGCCGAGGCTTTGCTCGTAATAGGCGTTGGCTTCCGCCACTAACTGGCGGTTAACCAGTTGATCGCGCGGATGCTGTTTGATGGCTTCCAGTTTCAGCAGGCTTTCCGTGATTTGCGCAGGCGTCAGGCTGCCCGGCGCTTTCTCGATCACCAGTTTTTCCACCAGACCGGTGCTGGTGATTTTGCACTCCACTTCCAGAATACCGTCAAGGGTGTAAGTGAAACGCACGTCGGCGGTCATTTCACCCGCCGGACGCGGCGGCACATCCACCGTCAGCGACCCCAGCAGAATGTTGTCAGCCACCCGCCGCGCTTCGCCCTGATACACCGACAGATTCAGATGCGTTTGTTGATCGGAAATCGTCACAATGGATTCCACCCGGCTGACCGGCACAAAGCTGTTTCGCTCGATCAGCGGAAGGAAGTGACCGTCTTCGTAGCCGTCGCCTTTCGGACGCGAAATCCCGATACCGAGCGTAAAGGGCATCACATCCGTCAGAACGATATCGTCCAGCGCCTGATCCTGTAGCGCCAGACCGGCCTGAATACCGGCACCGAGCGCAATGGCTTCGTCCGGTTGCAGTTCGCTGCGCGGGAAGCGTCCGAACAGACGGGCGACCGCCTGACGCACCAGCGGCATACGCGTCGCGCCGCCGACCAGCACCACGTGATCCACCTCATCGGCGGAGAATTTGGCATCGCGCAGCGCCTGAATCACCGGCTTTTTCATCCGTTCCAGCGTGCTTTCGCAACACTGCGCCAGCACGCCGCTGGTCAGCGTCCAGTTCAGCGACTGGCCTTTCCACTGGTATCTGATCGTGGTGCTCTCTTCAGTCGTCAGCTGGCATTTGGCTTTCTCCGCCAGCGTCACCAGTTGCCCGAACAGCGCGGTATCGTCTTTATTCAGTTGCGGATATTGCGCCAGCATCCAGCTGACCAGACTGCGGGTAAAATCGTCACCGCCGAGGAACACGTCACCGCTGCTGGCGCGCACTTCGATCACGCCTTCGAACATATCAATGATCGACACATCAAAGGTGCCGCCGCCCAGATCGAACACCAGGAATTTCTGTTCCTGCTGATTGACCAGCCCGTACGCCAGCGAGGCAGCGGTCGGCTCATTGAGCAGACGCTCGACGTGCAGCCCGGCCAGTTCACCGGCGGCTTTCACGGCTTTACGCTGAATATCATTAAAATAGGCGGGGACGGTGATGATCGCGCGATCCACCTGCACGCCGCAGTATTGCTCGACATCCGCTTTCAGGCTGCGCAGCAGCAGGGCGGAGAGTTCTTCTGCGCGAAAGGTTTGCTGACCGAGACGGAACGGATGCTCCGTCCCCATAAAACGTTTGAAGCTGGAAAGGGTAAGATCCGGATGCGTAAATAAACGCGCATGCGCGGGTGCGCCGACCAGAATATGGCCGTCGTCATCCAGTCCGACCACAGAAGGCGTCAGGTTTTTGCCGTAGACGTTAGGCACCAGAACCGACTGACCGTCCTGCCAGATGGCGACTGCGCAGTTTGACGTACCTAAATCTATCCCAATTAACATCCGTATCACTCCGCAAGTGGGGTCTGAATACAACCGAAAGAACTTTCATCGGCCGAATTTACAGAAAGTTGAGGAGATTTTAGCGTTTCTGCGAATTAAATCCTCACAAAAAACTTACATTTAGCCGTTAGCTGACACAGATGGGCGGAGTGTATTCGAAAGGGGCCGACTGGGGATCTTACGTGGTACGCGACGGTCTGCTGATCACCGGTCAGAATCCGGGGTCTTCCGCTGAAGCCGCCGTCCTGCTAACTGAACAACTGAACAAATAACCGGGTGTCATAAAAATGGCCGGAAGCGCAATCTTCCGGCCATCGTCATGATGAAAATTCAGGGTCAGGCGATCGTGACCTTCTTGTCAGCATACACATCCTGAACGGCGTTAATTAACGCCACGCCTTCTTTCATCGATTTCTTAAAGGCTTTACGCCCCAGAATCAACCCCATCCCGCCAGCGCGTTTATTGATCACCGCCGTGCGCACGGATTCCTGAATATCATTTTCACCCGCCGCACCGCCGGAGTTTATCAGCCCGGCACGGCCCATATAGCAGTTCGCCAGCTGATAGCGCACCAGATCTATCGGATGATCGGTTGTAAGTTTCGAATAGACGCGATCATCGGTATAGCCAAATTTAACCGCCGTATAGCCGCCGTTATTTTCCGCCATCTTCTGTTTAACAATGTCGGCCCCGATGGTGGCGGCCAGATGGTTGGCCTGTCCGGTCAAGTCAGCGCTGGAGTGGTAATCCTTACCGTCTTTCACAAACTCCGGATTGCGCAGATACGCCCACAACACGGTCACCATGCCCAGTTCATGCGCACGCTCAAAGGCGGCAGAGATTTCTTCAATCTGGCGGCGGGACTGTTCGGAACCAAAATAGATGGTTGCCCCCACGGCCTGCGCGCCAAGATTAAACGCCTGTTCCACGCTGGCGTACAGCGTCTGGTCATATTGCGTCGGGTAGCTCAGGGTTTCGTTGTGGTTAAGTTTGACCAGGAATGGAATTTTATGTGCGTAGCGGCGGGAGACCGAGGCCAGCACGCCATAGGTTGACGCCACGCAGTTACAGCCCGCTTCGATGGCCAGTTCGACAATGTTTTTCGGATCGAAATACAGCGGGTTGGCGGCGAACGACGCCCCCGCCGAGTGCTCAACCCCCTGATCGACCGGCAGGATCGACAGATAACCGGTGCCGGCTAAACGTCCGGTGTTATACAAATTTTGCATCGCGGCCAGCACGCGCGGCGACCGGTTGTTGTCGATCATCACGCGATCAACAAAATCGGCACCGGGAAGATAAAGCTGATCGGAGGTGATGGTGGAACATTGATGCTGAAGGAGTGAATCGGCTTCTTTGCCTAGTAACGTTGCGATATCAGTCATAATGGACTCCGTTTCTGTTCTGTGCAGAGGCACAAAACGGTGAATGATATTTCCTTACCCCACTAGGTATAGACGGATTACGCCAGATTTGTGTAACGCATGTTGCGGTGATGAGTCTGATTTTACCGGTCATGCACAGAAAATCGGGATAAAAAAACGGAGCCTTATTTTGCGGCTCCGTGTGTTTACCCTTAGTGTCCGGCGTTCAGCGCCTTCAGCAAATGCATCAGCGTTTCACGCGCTTTGGCCGGGATTTCCCCGCCTGCCGCGTATCCGGCATTTCGCATAATGCTTTCCTGCAACCCCACCAGCCAGTCGTAAATATAAAACGCCGTGGTATTGGTCGGAGTGGCGGAAAGTTTGGTCAGACGGCGGGAGGATTTCCAGCTGGCGACGCTTTTCTGCGGCTTGGCAAAAATCTTGTTGCCTTTGTTGATGCGGCTTTCAGGCCGTTCCGCTTCCGCTTGTTTCTCGAAGCCCAGCCAGGCAACGAAATCGCCGAGCACGGTCAGCGCGCGGGAAACCTGACGGTCCGCGTGATGCTCATGTTCACGCGCGCCCGCCGGTAACGCGCCGCCGAGGGAGCGAACCAGCGCCTCACCCATATTCAGACGGAAACTGGCGGTGATCAGCTCTTCCATCAGCAGTTCAACGGTCGGTTTTGCCACGCCAAGCAGGGCAATCAGCGGTTCGTTTTCCGGCAGGCTGCGCAGATGGTTGATCCAGTAACGCTGCACCTGACGGGCAAACGCCGTGCCGTCGTCCGGTTTTTCCTGCCATGCCTGAACATCCTGTTGCTGCTCGGCAAACAGATCGATATCAATACCGATGCCGAAACTCTCTGCGCCTGCCTCATCCGTTTCGCCGGTGTCTGCCGGTTGAGCGGTATGTTCGTGATAAATACGGTGCAGTTCCTCGCGGCCGGGCAGCAGTTTTTCCAGCAACTCACCGTGCACACCGGTGCGGGTTTGCAGGGCTTTAATCACCGTCTGCACCGTCCGCTGTTTCTGTGCCGGATCCGCCACGTCGCCTTCCTGATACCAGCGTCCGAGCAGGTTATCCGTCAGTTCCCGGTGCAGTTCGTCGCGTAATTCACACAGACGGTTAAGACGGACTTCAGGACGGATTTCCGCCACCAGATAATCCGCCATACGTTGCAGGCCGCGTTCGTCCATCGCCAGCAACGCGCCCCAGGCATCGCCCGGATTACCGACATGGCGCTGAACGGCTTCGTCATAATGCACGGATTCAGTCATGCGGCGGTCAAACGGCGTCAGCACCCAGACCAGCCCCGGTTTGCGGCGGCCACGCACCTGCGTGTTTTCGCCGTGCATTTCCCGCACCCAGTGTTCCAGCGTGCGCCCTACGGCCACCACATCATCACGGTTATCTGCGGCGGTGCACACCATCAGCATGTTCATTTCATGGCGATCGGTGTACCGCTCCGGCAGATACGCCACTTTGGCGCGGAACAGTCGCTCAAGTTCATCACCCTGATTGTCATCGAAACGGGCACCGTGTCCCGGTAAATCCAGCAGGTCGATCTGCTCAAACAAGGCTTCACGCGGCGGAGACAGCAGGGGAATTTGCACTTCAGACGCCAGCAGCGTCAGCTCTGCCAGTGACAACGTCACCGGTGCCGCACTTTCCTCGCTAAACTGCGGACACACCGGGATCTGAATATCCCAGGTCGGCGACGGGCTGAACATGCCGTCGGCCGGTTGCATCGCGTCGTCCACTAAAATACTCAGCGGAGCCAGCAGGCTTTGTGCGCCGCCCAGATGCTGCAACGTATGCGCGTAATGACGATAGGCAGCGGTCAGCACCGGATCATTGCCCCACAGCAGCGAGAACAAACGCGCGCGGTCATCAATGTTCAGATAAGGCGCGAGCTTCACCGCCACCGGCCAGTAATGCGCATTCAGATGGCGGAAACGGCGGGGATCCAGCCGAATCATGGAATCCCATAATCCCATCATCTTTTCGCTGGTAAAACCTTCTACCGGTTCCGGCTGGCGGTGCATCATCAGCTGATTCAGGTGTTCCGTGATTTGCTGCGCATCCGGTACGTGATACTGACTGTCCGGCCGGAATGCGCGGGTAACGATGCGCGCCAGATCCGCTTCATTGAGCAGTAATACGCGCACCGGAAACGCACGGTCACGCACGTCGGCCTGACGGGTGAAGCGGGTGGCAAAACGCGCCTCACGGTTACCGGGATTAATCTGCGTCAGATAATCGAGGGTCACGCCGCCCAGACGGGTTTCAAGGCGGCCGTAATTTCCGGCGGCCAGCGAACAGATCAGATAGGATTTTCCGGCCTGCGAATGACCGTAAAAACCCAGTGCAGGCGGCAGTTCACAGGCCAGCGCCAGACGCTGCGCCTGATCGCGGCAACGCTTTAACTGCAGATTCAGCCGGTCAGCTTCCAGATCCAGACGCGGCGCCTGTGCACGGGTGGATTCCACCCAGTCCAGCGCGTCGGTGAGGGTGGCAGACGTCGCCGCAAACTGACGTTGCAGCGCGTTAGTGGTCAGTGATGGCACCGGAATAGTTGCTGTTATGCGGGTAGTCATGAGACGAATACGCTCCCACTGTCGATCCAGTAATGGCTCTCGCCCAGTGTGTTTAACCGCAGACGCAGGTGATGAGACGGCACCTTAGTGCCGTTATCCAGCACCGCGCTGGCGATATCGAAAAATTCCGGCGTCGGGTGATCTTCCCCTTTTTTCACCGCCAGTTTGACCCGCAGCACGCTGTCGCCCGCCACTTTACGCGCCAGTTCAGGCTCGGCAATCGACAGGGTATACAAAGGTGACGCAGGCCAGCGGTCATTTTCCAGCTGACGGAAACCGAGACAAATAGCGCCACGGATGCGGAAGCTGGCCGCGCTGTCGAGTTTGTAATCGTGGGCATCGAGGTCAATGTCGCTGTAACACACATTGTCGTCGTTCAGCGCCTTGTTACCATCGAGCATGCCCAGATAGCGCACCGTGGAATAGGGCTGGAAATCGCCCGCTTTAAAATAGAACCCCGGCAGACGCAGATCCAGCGCCAGCAGGCACAGCATCGCGCCGACGGCCGCCGTTGATTTCGGGTTGTCGATACGACCGAGCTTGTTAAACGGATACCAGCCGCTGGTGTGATAACCATCCAGCGATAACATGCGGTTGATCGGCAGCGGTTGCAGATGGCGGAACAGCGCCTGAATGCCGGGGAAGCGCGAAGGGCGGCCGGTCAGCAACAGCACATCGCAATCATGCAGCGACACCACTTCACACAGCGAACGCAGGTTCTGCGTGATGCTCATGCGATTGGATAAAAACTCGCTGTGCAGCTTGCTGAGTTTGAGCACCAGCGGTGCCTGCAAAATATCAAACACCGCCGAACCGGCAGGCAGCACGCGCTGAATTTCGCCGTGCAGGTAATCCAGCACTTTCTGCGTCGGCGCCTGTTCCAGCAGTTCACCAAACGGCGCATCGATTTCTGCGTGAGTATCCAGCGGATCAAACCGCTCGTAGACTTCCAGCACCGCGCGCGCCAGCGGAATAAAAATCTGTAACGTGCTTTGCTGGCGCAGCGTGGCGTGACCGTCCATGCGGCCTTCGCTGCCAAACAGGCGCGTCATCAGGCTGTCCGGGTTCGCCAGACCGGCTTTTTTCAGTGCCGCATGTAACGCCGGTAAAATATAAAGCTGAATGACATCCAGCAGAATGTCGTCGCCCGCGACTTTAAAACCTTCGCGGAACAGCAGGCGCGGGGTGATTTTGACGTTATTGCCCATGCCGTCATCCAGCCAGTACTGGGTAATCGCCAGATCGGTGGTGCCGCCGCCGATATCAATCGAGGCGATGCGCAGGGTTTTGCCCACCGGCTCGTCATCGGCCAGTTCACGATCCGGACGCGCCATGCTGGCAAAGAATTCGCCGGTATGACCGCCGAAATTCACCTGGGTTTCGTTATACAGATAGACCATTTGTCCGCAGGTGGCTTCGTCCCATTCCATCTGCACATCCGGCACCGGCATGCGGCTTTTCGCCTTGTCGGCCTGCGATTTAAAACCGTCATCCGACGGATGCCAGCCCATGGATTTCCACACCAGACCGATGGCTTCCTGCATACGGCGGCGGAAAATCTCGCGTTCCGGTTTCGGCATCGCCGACGGCAGGGTCAGAATGATATTGCGTAACTGACGCGGCGCTGAAGAACGCAGCATTTTGGTCCGCTGCGCCGGGCTGTTGATTTGCATCAGCGCCTGCGCCAGCAGTTCAGACAGCATCAGCGTCATCACCGAACTGCGGCTGTAATGGGCAGAAAATACCGGCAGACGGTCTTCCGGCGCTAAATCAGACAACGGCTGGCCATCATCATTGATCAGGAAGGTCAGCGGCATGGCGGCCGCCACCGGCTCCTGCACTGCGCCGTGTCCGCCCTGACTGAAACGCCAGCCCGGCGTGTAACTGTCTTCATCCCACAGATAACGGCGCGGGCTGGAAATCCCGGTCGATCCTTCCGTGCCTTCCCGCAACAGGGCCAGACGGCTGGCTTCACGACCGGCGCGCAGAATAGACGGCCAGATAAAGGCGTCATCACGACCGCTTTCGACCGAGAAATTCGGTTTGCCGAAACGCGCCTCGGCGAATTCCACCCGGCTTTCGAACAGTTCGTTATAGAGAAAATGTGGCTGCGAAAGGTCGCGCAGTTGCAGTTCGCTGGTCTGTTTCAGGCCATCGGTTTCCCCCACATGGTCTTCCACCAGAATGCCGCAGGTATGCGAGTTGCCGACATCGAGGATCAGATCCACATTGATCGCCGGTTCCTGCAAGGTGGCACCGTTGATCTTCAGTTCCGGGATACCCAGCTGGCTGCCGAGCATTTCCAGCAGATTCAGGTAATGCGCCTGATATTCAAACTCGCGCAGCGCAACTTTGATATTGCGCGCCTCGCGAGCCTCCCGCAGGGCCGACTGCTCGGTAAAGACTTCACGCAGCCAGCCGTCAACCCAGGTCTGATCGAGGAAATCGAGAAGCTCTTCGTTATGCCACGCCAGCGCAAAACTGATGCCGTTTTTCACGTCATCCGTGACCGGCGTCAGCTGAGTGTGTTCCTCATCGCCTTCCGCCACACGGGTATCAAAAGCAATCACCACGCGGTGCGTGCTGCCATCGGCTTCCGGTTTATCCAGTGCACGGATTTGCACCCGCGCCCAGTTGTCCGGCCCGGCCATAAACGTCCGTGGCGGATTGAAACGCAGGAACGGCAACGGCAGCCAGATCTGATCCAGCAACTTCAGCGACTGTTCCAGCGGGAAACTGAACTCAGGACGTACCACTTCAGGCGCGCCGCCGTCCAGCCCCGGTAAAAAATGACGGCCATTTTGCGGATTATAATCCAGACGCAATAACGGGCCGTTGGCGCTTTTACGCACAAATTTGGCAGGCAGTCCGTCATCCCAGACCGGCTTCAGCGCGAAGTCGAGGAACTGAATGCCGCTGTCCTGGATCAGGGTAATCTTTTGTTTAAAATCAGTAATCGTTGCCAGCATGCTGTTATTTACCTTCGCGCTTAATCGTCATTGGGTAAACCGTGTCGCCGGTATAACGGCCCTGACACACGGCAGCGCCGGTCGCGCCCTGAGTACAGCTGATTTCCGGCATCTGATAGCGGGAACCGTCGCTGCATTTCGCCCTGTAACGGCTGTTAATCACCAGATTGCCTGATTGCATCAGACCGGCATTGGCCGCCGCACGGCAGGTCACGCCCGCGCCGTAAGTGATTTTCACCGTACCCTGACCTTGTTTGAACTGATAACGCAGCACCGGCGGTTTGCCGGTCACCGGATCTTTGATATCGACGACCACATTCCAGTTACCGTTAAGGAATTTGGTGGAACCGATTTTTACCGCGTCCGGCGGCATCACCAGCGCATTCTTGCTGACCGGCGCAGGGGCCGGTTCGGCGACAACCGGTGTATTTTCCACTTCCGCTACCGGTTGCGGCGCAGGGACAACCGCCGCAGGCGCGACCGGCAATGTCACCGGTTCCGGTGTTTTCACTTCCGGCGCGTTGATTTCTGCCGCCACCGGCGGCGGGGCGATCACCGCAGGCTGTGCTGCCGGCGGGTTAACCGCTTCAGGTTTCGGCACGGCGGCTTTCACCGTGTCAGTTGCTGGCGCAGGCGTGCGCGAATACAGCCAGCCTGCGGCCGAACCGGCCACCACCAGCGCCGCCACCGGCAGCGCCCAGATTAATGGCGATAATGTGCGGCGCGGGGCGGCAACCGGTTCCGGTTTCATCTCCTCCTGCTCAGCCGCACGGGCCTCGATGGTTTTGATCACCCGTACCGGTTCCGGCGCTTCAACCACCGGTTCCGGCGCGTTGATTTTTTCAGCCATCAGCGACAAGGTCGGCAGCGGCTCATCGGCTTTCAGGGTGTCACGCAGGGCGGCAAAAGGATCGGCATTGCTGGTGCTGTCGAGACTGACAAAGCCCCAGAACGTCAGCACCGGCTGACCACCGACCAGATAGACATGGTTTTGGTCCGGGAAACGAAACGCCTTTTCCAGCAGGGACCCGAAGAACTGACTGGCGGATTTTTCAGAGGATTTTGCTGCCTTGCTGATTTGCGCGACCACTTCCAGACAATTTTCCAGCTGACGCAAGGCCGAAGCGCGGGCAGCATCTGTCGCCGCCGCCCAGGACACCACTTTGCCTTCACGGGGGGAATACCAGTCGAGGCGGTCACCGGCCTCGTTAAGTTGCGGGATCGCCAGACAATCGGCAATCACAGGGTGTTTACGCAGACGTAAGGTTTCGCGTAATTGCAGGGCTGAGGCGTAAACCGGTTGCCCGTTTTCGCCCAGCGCAAGGATGTCATTGAGACTGCCACTGCGTAAAAATGATTTTGCCACGCCTGAATAGCCTTTATTGGTTTTGCCCGGCATCAGCGCACAGGCAGAAAAGGTTCATGATGCTGCCACTCTAGGCGATTTAAGCGAAATCAAACGGCGGAATAAGCGACAAAAAGGGTGGCTGTTTAGGGCGTGAGCGCGATGTAAAAGAAGGGAAACCCGTACGGGGGCAAAACGCGCTGTCAGCCCCCATGTGGTGGTCAGAAAATTACAGGTGGAAGTTATCGTACAGATGGCGTTCTATTGCGATCAGTTTGTTACGGTCATAATGACCAAAAAACAGCGGCCCGCCAATGGCGTTGATCGCCACGCCGCTGGCGGTGATCGCCGCCGATTTAAAATCACCGGCTTTTATCGCCCCCACAGTATCACGTGCAAATACCCGCGCTTCTGAAAGTGAAGCCGATGTTTCGTAAAGGCGTCCGTTTGTCACCGCAGTAATATTGCGTGAGATGCTTTGATACGCCTGCTCCGAAATACCCACATTGGCCTCGCGCAGCATTCTGTTAACGCAATACACCGCCTGCGCGTAAATCGAGAATTTGGTGGTTCTGATTATTTGTTGCTCAAGCTGCCCTCTGCGAAAGAGTCCCTGACCATTATCACCGTATGGCATTATCATTCCTTTTGACTTTCAGTTAAAAACAAACCTCTCCGCGCGGCGGAAAATAGCCTTTCCGCCGCGACGCATAATAATAGAAAGCCGTTTATTCCGACCCCTGAAAATCAGAAAAAAGTGATATGGCGCAAGGATAAAACGGCAGGGTAACAGGCTGTAAGATAATGACATTCACGCTGTGAATGTCATTAGATTTAGAAAGGAACTTAGTTAATAATCCCCCCGTATTTCAGTCCGTGCTTCAGTGCTGAAATAAGGTATCCAGCACGGAAGTAAGATGCTGACGCGCATCGCCCGACAACGACTGAAGGGGTAACGGTAAGCAAGGCGCAGACACTATCCCGAGGATCTCCGCCGCGGCAGCCACTACACGCAAACTGCCGTGTGAACGGAACAGCGCCCAGAGCGGCTCCAGCTGAGCAGACAGCGCCTGCGCAGTCTGCGCATCGCCTCTTTGCGCCGCGCGGGTGATCGCCAGCGGAATTTCCGGGAACAATCCGGCAATCACCGAATACCACACATCGCCGCCCTCGGTGAGCACCGTTGCCGCCGCCAGATCGCCCGCCGCGCCCAGCGTCACATGCGCAGGCACCTGCGGGCGGAGTGCTGCCAGCCGCTGGCGCGTGGTCAGCGGATCCGCTGAAAGACCGGGGATTTTGATGCTGCCGACGTGAGGCAGTTGCGCGATACGCGCATAAAGCGTATCGGAAAAATCAAAATGGGTGGTGGCCGGATTGTCGTAAACGCACAGCGGCACGGAAAGATGTCGGCTGACGGTTTCATACAGCGTAAACACTTCGTCTTCCGTCAGTTTCTGATAAGACACGGGAGCCAGTAACACCGCGCTGACGCCCGCCCGCTGGGCATCTTCCGCCAGATGCAGTACATCGGACGTACGCACCGACCCGATGCTGACCATCACCGGGATCCCTCTGGCATGTTCCACCGCCAGTCGCGCCACGCGGTCGCGTTCACTGTGTTTCAGATAGGCATAGCTGCCCGTCGAACCCAGCGCGCCGATCGAATCCACACCGGCCTCTGCCAGCCTTTCCATCAGTCTGACAAAGGCTTTCTCATCAATGCCTTTATCTGTCAGCGGTGTGAGAGGAAACGCACTTAATCCTGTGAACATCGGGTTCTCCGGAAGGGTGAATGAACAGACTTATCATAGAGCAGTGATTTACTTTTTGCCGGATACCGATGATCCGGCATCCGGTTTCAGGCGCAACATATCCAGCCAGCCGATCAGCGTCAGCACGGCAATCACGATAAAGGCCACTTTAAAACTCATGCCCGGTACCGATCCCCAGTGCAGTGCATCCACCAGTTGTTCACCGAGACGGGTCCCGAGCGCGCCCACCGTGATCCCCAGCCCCACGGAAAGCTGCAAGACCGTACTGAACAGGGTATTGGCGTCGGCCATTTGTTTCGCCGGTACGTCGGAAAACGCCAGCGTGCTGATACCCGTAAACTGCATCGAACGGCTGAGACCGCCGAGAAACAGCAATATCATCACCAGCCAGTCAGGCGTGCCGGGCGTCAGGAACGCGCAGAACAGCAGCGAAAACACGCTGAGCAGGCCATTGACCACCAGCACCGGACGAAAACCGAAACGGCGGATCAGCGGCGTGGTCGCCGGTTTCATGGCCAGATTCCCGGCGAACACCGCCAGCACCAGCAAACCGGCATGGAAGGGATCCAGCCCGAAACCGACCTGCAACATCAGCGGCAGCAGGAAAGGAACGGCGCTGATGGTTACCCGGAACAGCGAACCGCCGCCCATACTGATACGAAACGTCGGGATCACCAGCGCACCTAAATGCACCATCGGGGCAGGATCGCGGTACAAATGACGAACAGCCAGCACCGATAGCACCGCGCCCGCCAGCAACAACAGCACCGCAGTGGTCCATAAAATATGGTCCTGACTGATCAGTTCCAGACCTGTCACCAGCGACAGCATCGCCAGCCCGGTCAGCACAAACCCCGGCTTGTCAAAATGCTTCGGCTCTTCGGCAGGTTCCTGCGGAAACAACCGCCACGCCAGCATGATGGCGATGATCCCGAGCGGCACATTGATATAGAAAATCCAGTGCCAGGAGGCGTAGTGTGTGATGAACCCGCCGAGCGGCGGCCCGAGGATCGGCGCGACCAGCGCGGGCCAGGTCAGCGTGGCGATGGCTTTAATCAGCTGCGGTTTCGGCGTGGTTTTCAGTACGGTCAGACGCCCGACCGGCACCATCAGCGCACCGCCAATCCCCTGAATGATGCGCAAAATAATAAATTCGCTGACGCTGCTGGCCATGGCACAAAACAGGGAAGCCAGCGTAAACACGGCAAGGGCGAAGGTGAACACATTCCGCGCCCCGAACCGTTCTGCCGCCCAGCCACTGGCCGGGATCAGCACCGCCAGCGTGAGCATATAGGCGCTCATCCCGGCATTCAGATCTACAGCGGAAACCCCGAACGACAGGGCCATTTGCGGCAGCGCGGTGGCAATCACCGTGCCGTCAATGAACTCCATGAAAAAAGCCGCTGCCACCAATAAAGCAATTACGGAGAGACCCGAACTGACGGCGGACTCTTCCTGCGGATGTTCTGACGCATCCGATTTACTCTGGCTCATGTATTCTGTCCCGGATAAAACGACGTCGCTGCAAGATGCAGCAAAAGATAGATGATAAGTATCAAACCTATCACACACCTTTATGCGGGTTATAGATCAGACGAGGATCAAAAAGAGCGGTTTTTTACGCGCCGCTTACCGCCGTAAAAAACTCACCCTGTAACGGGCAGGCAAAATCACTCACATCCTCCTGCAGACACAGGGCGACATCAGCAGCAAAACCACGGCGTAACAACTCCCTTGCGGAGCCGCACTGTTCAAGTTCCGCCAGCGGCAGGTTGTCGTACACCGCACGGGCCGCACGGGCTTCAGGGGAAACAACGCGATGTGGCAAACGGGCAACCAATCCTCCCGCAGCGGCGAGATCTTCAATCGCCGGACGCAGACTGTTATCCGGCCATTTTTCACCGGCGGGGATCAGCAGAATGCGCTGATACTTTTCACAGGCGCGGGCAGTGGCAGTGAGATTACGAAAGCAGGCAGTGAAAATCGCGGCGTCATGGGTTCTGGCGGCAAAGGTCAATGCGGAACCGTTGGGGGAAGGCAGGACCAGCCGGGTTCCGGCGGAGATATTTTGCAAAGAGCAGGGCGAAAGCGTGAAACCCGGCCCCTGAAAACGCCGGTCAAACTGCGCGCATTGCGCATCCCGCGCAACGGCATACTGCTGCGCACTGGCGTCTTTCCACGGATACGGATACACCGTAGCGGCAGAGTCTGTTGCGATACTGACGCAGGTGGAAAACGACATCACATCGATAATCACGATGCAGTCGGCGTCCGCCGCCAGATGCTCCACCGCCTGCGCGCCCCATTCCAGACGAACATCAAAATCAGTTTGCGAAAAATCAGTCATTGAAGCGCCCTGGTGAGAATAACAAAGCAAGAAAAAGAGGATTTGTCAGGAAGTAAATTAACTACACTGAACAACACAATTTTAGCGGTCTGCATACATCAATAAAACAAGACATCAGATAATGTTCAATAGGGGATGTGAATGAAAAGTGGTGATTATTGCCGTCTGTTGCTGTTAGCCGCGATCTGGGGTGGCAGCTTTCTGTTTATGCGGGTGGCGTCTCCGGCGTTCGGGGCCATTAATACCGCGTTTCTCCGGGTGTTGTTCGGATTTATCGGGCTGGTGGTGATCCTCGCGGTGATGAGAACACCGCGCGATTATCAGCAAAAATTCGGCCGTTCGCTGCTGCTTGGGGTGATCAACTCCGGTTTGCCGTTCCTGATGTATTGTCTGGCCGCGCGCTGGCTTCCGGCGGGGTATTCCGCCATTCTCAACGCCACCACGCCGCTGATGGGGGTCGTGCTCGGCGGCCTGTTCTTCCATGAAACTGTGACGCTTAAAAAAGCACTCGGCGTGCTGACCGGCCTGTTCGGCATTACCTTGCTGACCACCACCGGCAGCGCAGAATCAGTCCCGCAACTGCTGGCGGGGGTGATAGCCTGTCTGGTGGCGACCGGTTGTTATGCTGTCGCCGGTTTCCTCACCCGTCGCTGGATCACCGAACGCGGCGGGCTGGATCCTAAACTGGTGGCTACCGGCAGTCAGCTGGGTGCCACATTGTTCCTGCTGCCGTTTTTCCTCTATACCTCGGCTACCGAAGCGCCGGTGACCTGGGCGCAGCCGCTGGTGTGGCTCTGTGTGCTGGCAGTCGGTTTCGTCTGCACCGCGTGGGCGTACATTTTGTATTTCCGGCTGATTGCCGATATCGGCCCGCTGCGCAGCATGACCGTGACATTCCTGATCCCGCCGTTCGGCATCCTCTGGGGGTATCTGCTGCTGAATGAAACGCTGTCTGAAGGGTTCTTTGCCGGTGGCATTCTGATCTGTCTGGCGGTTTGGCTGGTACTCAGTCCGGGAAAATCGCTGGCCGGAAAACCGAAAACACCCGCACCTGAAACCAAATAATCTCAGGCGCGGGCAGGGGATTAGCCGAGGTATTCGATAATGGATAATCCGCCGTTATAGTCGGTGCTGTAGATAATGCCTTGTGCATCGACAAAGACATCACAGGACTGGATCACCTGCGGCCTGCCGGGACGTTTATCCATCATGGTGGCGGGCGCGGCGGGCACCAGCGCACCGGTTTCTTTCGGCTGATACGGATTGCTGATGTCGTATGCCCGCACACCGGCATTCTGATAGGTGGCGAAAATCAGCGTTGAGCTGATAAAACTCCCCGGCCGGTTTTCATGCAGATTATGCGGTCCGAAGTGCGCCCCTTTGCTGACGTAGTCCCGTTCTTCCGGTTGCGGGAAGGTCGAAATACTGACCGGATTCGACGGCTCGCGCACGTCGAACAGCCAGATAAGTTTCTCGCCATCTTCCTGATTATCCAGCACCGCTTCATCCAGCACCACCAGCAGATCACGGTCGGGCAACGGCAGCGCGGTGTGCGTGCCGCCGCCAAATGGCGGGCTCCAGTTGCGGTGCGAAATCAGCTGCGGAGCAGTGCGGTCTTTGATATCCAGCAATGTCAGGCCGCCGTCGCGCCAGCTGGCATACGCCGTATCGCCGCTGATGATCGCGTGGTGCAGCGCGTAACGTTTGCCCTCCGGCCAGTCCGGCGTTTCACCGCCAGCGGTGTGCATACCCGGCAACCACCAGCGTCCTGCGACCTGAGGATTGCGCGGATCAGCCAGATCGAGGGTCAGAAAGATGTAATCGCTGTAGCCGTCAATCAGCGCGGACACATACGCCCAGCGCCCGCCGACATACCAGATACGATGCACGCCGATGCCTTCCAGCCCGAGAAAACCGATTTCTTTTGGCTGATCGGGCACCGAAATATCGAAGATGCGCACACCCGCGCTCCAGCCACGCTGCTGCGTACCCTGCACCGTCTCGCTGACGGAGCGGGTGTAATAGACTTTTTCATCGGCGAACCGCACATCCGCGAACAAATCACGGGCGTTGATCACCAGCAGTAAATCGTCGTGCGCCTGCAAATGCACATTCCAGGTGCCCGGCGGTGCCGCCACAAAACCGGCAGGGCGCGGATTTTTCGGGTCGCGTACATCCACAATGGAGAAACCCTGCGACACCATATGGCCGATATAGGCGTAGCCACGGTGAACCATCACCTGCACGCCGTCCGGTTTTCCACCCTGATCGCTGTGACCGATCAGCCGCATATTACGGCTGTACTCCGGGGTCGGGAGAGATTGCGTTGTCATAATCCGGCCTTATTTTTTATGCTGCGCTTCAAGGGTGGCGAACCACGGCGCAATGAAATCATCGGATTTGCCCCAGCCCGGGATCACTTTCGCCAGCGACGCGACGTTCACCGCATCCGGATGACTGATCAGCAACGCCTGCGGAATGGCCGCCGCTTTAAACTCATAGGTCGCCGGGGTTTTCTCACCGGCAATTTTGTTGGCCACCAGACGCAGGTTGATTGCGCCGATCAGTTTAGGATCTACCGCCACGCTCAGTTTCCACGGGCTGTTTGCGGCGCGCATCAGGCCGATATCCTGATTGGAAATATCGATGCTGTAGAGTTTGATTTCGGTGCGGCCATTTTCCTGCAAGGCTTTGTACGCGCCCTGACTGAACGCATCCCAGGTTCCCCAGATGGCGTCGATTTTGCCCTTAGGGTATTTCGCCAGCAGTGCGCCGATTTTATTGGCGGTATCGCCCTGAACATCCGAAGACACCGCGCCGACCGATTCCAGTTCATGAATGCCCGGACTGGCGGCTAACACTTTTTTATAGGCATCCTGACGACGTTCCATTGGCGGGAAACCGGCCACCCACAGTTTGACGATATTGGCTTTGCCGTTGAAATCTTTTACCAGTTGCCCGACGGAAAGATCGGTCAGCGAGGCGTCGTCCTGTTGGGTAACGGTCACACCGGGAATGTCACCGTTCACCGCCGTATCGAACACCGATACCGCGATGCCACTGGCCGTAATGCGTTTCAGCAGGTCGGTGGAATAAGGATCACGCCCCTGTGACAAAATAATGCCATCATATTTCTGGCTGATGGCCTGATTGACGAAATCCTGAAATTTGGCGTCGTCGCCGTTACTGAGGAAGGTGCTGACCTGAAAACCCAGTTTGCGGCCTTCCTGAATGGCGCCGGAGACAAACTGCGTGGTGTTGTCATCGGAGCCGAGATTGCGGATCACGGCGATGCGGACCGGCCCTTTATGGTCGGCTATCGCTTTCGGCACCGGCGCGGTGTCTGCCGCGAAAGCAGGAAAAACGGAGAGCAGGCTTAATGCCAGCAGTGAAGCAGAAAACAGTTTCATGTTTATTACCCTGTGTGGTTAATCATCATTTAACGGGAGGACAATTCACGCGAGCCCTTTGTGCAGGCTTTTATAGTGGGTTAATGAATTGATTGTCCGAGTTTTCATGACCGGGTAACACTTGGCAACGAACGAAAAGGCATAAGTTAATGCCAAAGAGTATTAGCCATCCGGATGTCCGGGCGTAGGATGTTAACAGCTTCTAAATTAAGGATTTCCCCATGAGTGATACTGATATCCGCGTGGTAACCGGCCCCGCCAACTATTTTTCTTTCCCCGGTGCGATCGACCGCCTTGCAGAATTTTATACGCCGGAACAGCTGGATAAAGCCCTGTGGATTTACGGCGAGCGCGCCCTGGTGGCCGCACAGGATTTTCTTCCGGAAGCCTTTACCGCATCGCAGGCAAAGCGCGTGTTGTTCAAAGCCCATTGCAGCGAAACCGAAGTGCAGCGCATTGTGGATATCGGCGGCCATGACCGTCAGGTAGTGATCGGTATCGGCGGCGGGGCGGTGCTGGATACCGCCAAAGTCGTGGCGCGACGTCTGGGATTGCCGGTTGTCGCTATCCCGACCATCGCCGCGACCTGTGCGGCCTGGACGCCGCTTTCCGTCTGGTATAACGACGAAGGGCAGGCGCTGCGTTACGAAATCTTTAACGACGCCAATCATCTGGTGCTGGTCGAACCGCGCATTATCCTGCGCGCGCCGAAAGCGTATCTGCTGGCCGGGATCGGCGACACGCTGGCGAAATGGTACGAAGCGGTCGTACTCAGTCCGCAGCCGGAAAAACTGCCATTAACCGTGCAGCTCGGTCTGAATACCGCGCTGACGATCCGCGACGTGTTACTCAATGAAAGCGAAGCTGCCTTGCAGGCGCAGGACGATAACCAGCTGACGCAGTCTTTCCTGAATGTACTGGATGCGATCATTGCAGGGGGCGGATTAGTCGGTGGTCTGGGCGACCGTTTCACACGCATTGCCGCCGCGCATTCCGTGCATAACGGTCTGACCGCGCTGCCGCAAACCGATGCTTTCCTGCACGGCACGAAAGTGGCTTACGGCATTCTGGTGCAAAGCGCCTTGCTCAATCAGCCGGAAGTGGTGACGCAGTTAACCGCACTGTACAAGGTGCTGGATCTGCCGGTGAGTCTGGCGGCGTTACAGGTGGATATTCATGATGAGCAACAGCTTTCCCGCCTGATTGAACGCACCCTGCAACCGGGCGAATCCATCCATCTGCTGCCGGGAAATCCTGACGCCGAACAACTGCGGCTGGCGTTTGAATTTGTGGAGAATAAATAAGACATCGGGTGTTTAATTCCCTGAACAGTAAACCCGGCATCAGCCGGGTTTACTGTTTATTTTCACGTTTCAAGACCTTAATGCCTGCCTTCACCATTGCCTCAATCATAACCATTATCAATAAAGTAGGGATTAACCCGGTAACGAAGAGCAACAGGACAAAAGTATCATCCTGCAATCCAGGCCACGGCGGCTCTCCGTAATCTGGCTTCATCAGTTGATCGAAATAATCCGCGATGGCTATCGATTTGATGTATTCAAAATCAATCAGCCAGCCGGGGAAGGGCGACAAAAGGTAATAATCTATAAAAATAAAAAGCGCCAGCCGCACCGCTATCTTAAAAAATACTGTGTTGTTCATTTACGTCCTGTGGAAAATGTTCATCAGTTTTTTTAAAACGGCTTCGATAATTGCAATACTGCACACAGCGATAATTGACGTCACAGTCACCGCGAAAATCAGAAAAGTCAGTTCTTCCATATCCCAGCGATCACCGAAATCGAACCCCAGTTCAGTCCGGTAAAATGCCACAACAGGATCTGTTATCAAATAAATGTAGTGAATGAATGAGCCGTTTAAAGGCGTCAAAAAGCGGGTTATTGCAATGAACAATAGCAACCGGCACCCAATTTTTAATGTTTTAAAAATGTATGCATGGCGCATTGATATCTCCAAAAACCTCAACCTCTCCAAACGCTTTTTGGCCTAAGACGGGAATCATCATTGTGTGAGCCTGAAGAAGCCGAACACGCAAAAGATTAAAATCAGCATGGTTGTAGAAGGTGATACATCCATCAGAAACCCCCGTACCGTCGGGCCTCAGAGGATGAAGTCGAAAATTACCGCGTTTTTTTGTCCCAAGATAGGTCCAATCATCCACCAGCGTATCCTGCCGATAAAGCGCAAACCATGAATCATAATCATTACCCGTTTTCCATTCCTTTCTCATTTGCTCAATCCAGGAATTCAGGCCGCCTTTAGGGCGTTCAACAATCCAGTACTTTCCTGGTGGAATAGGGCCATTCTTTATGTCTGAACATCCTTGCCTGTTTAATAAAGAATCCAGCCCGGAAAATACAGGAAAGATCCCCACCCCGGCACAATAAAGTTTCGCAATTTTTCCGCCCTCATAAAGGCGATTAAAATCCACTTTGCACGAAATCATCCCTGAACTCCATATTATGCATACAGGCTTGAATTCCACTCATCGGTAAAGCTGATATATCCATCGAGGTATAACCATGTGATTTTCTGGTATCCAAGACCAATTGATTCAGTGGGAATACTGGCCTGTCCGTCTGCATTTTTGAAATTGTGCATATGAGGATTGATGTGCAGAAGACGGACGCCTTCCATTGTCATATTCAAATATTCCTCTTCCATCCCGGCTGCGTTAATCCGATACCATTTGACCACTGCTGTTTGCAGCTTTTCATTGGTCGCCACCGCGCGATAAAGATAAGGCGTAGATTTATCAAACTCTTTGACAAGTCCCATCGTCTGGTGGACACGGGTTGACATTAATCGCCCGGTATTACCATCGAAAGGAACAGAAAGCCCATGCGTGTAACTTTGTACTTCAATGGCACCTTCACGACCTAAAATCTCAGAACCCCCGTGGATTAATACCCCTTTTGAATCGTATAACCACAAATAAGCAGGTACGGCCATAATGCAATCCCTTTGTTTTATGTGAGGGGATTACGTTATGCCTGTGGCAAAGAGTTGGCAATTAGCGGTCATTGTAAAAATGATGATTTTCAGACATTTAGTATAGAAGGGAAGTGATTTTTTTGAAATTCCCCGGCTTTTGTACAGGCAAAAGCCGGAGAGGTCAGACCCTGTTAAGGATGCTGTTTCGCAAACTCTTCTTTGGCTTTTTGCAGTTGCTGCTGGAAAGCCGTATTGGTGTGCAGGGTGGCGACAACGGCGGAGCCGACAATGCGCGCGGCATCGACGTCACTTTGCCAGTGGTAGCCGCAAATGACCCGGCTCTGGCCTAAATCGAAACCGCGTTGCAGGATCTGATCCTGACGTTGCGGGTTAATTTCGGTCAGCACCAGCGCGGTGGCCCAGCCGATAGAGGTATGGCCGGACGGGTACGAGCCGTTTTTCGACAATTTATCCTGCTCGGTGGTGTTACAGGTCGGGACGCCGTAGAAGGCAAACGGACGGATGCGCATGTACTTTTCTTTGGCAGAGCGGGTCGCCAGATCACCGGCATCTTCGATCATATTGGTCAGTAATTTATGCAGTTCCGGCGTGTCTTTGGCGGTGATCGGCGAGCCGAATGCGCCGGAGAAGGCATTGGCTACGCCGCCGGCGCTCAGGTTGGCATCTTCTGCCGCCAGTTTGCCGCGTTCCGTTGAGCGCAACAGACGGCCCTGTTCATACATGGCCTGATCGTTCAGAAACGCGATACTGCCTACCGCTGGCGGTGGCGGAAGCAGTGCCAGGCTGTTAATCGCCTGATCGTTTTTTAAGTAATAAAGGTCTGGTTTGGTGGTCGCGTCATTGCCGGTCAGGGCGAATGCATTGACAGAGAAAAGGCTGGCGAGGCAAAAAGTAGAAATAATTTTCATCAAGGTTTCCTTACAACTGCTGAATGATCATTACGAATTCATTTTCGTAACATTTCCCAACACATCTGAGTAAACCAAATTATCGCCTGCGGTGTGTGGACGATGTCTGAAAACGAGAAACTCATCACTTTTATGAATAGTTATCTGGCTCTGCCACGGTTTTTTGTCGTGCGGATAAACGGCAGCTAAACAGCCTGCACTTAATCTGACAGCCTCGCTTCTCATTAAAACCACGTTGTAAAGATGTTTAAAAATCCGGTGATAACGTGATGATTTCTGGCACCGGGAAGACATCATGGAACACTCACCACTCAACGACACCGAATCCCTCAGCGGCAATTTCCCCGTTGAACAGACAAGCAAAAAAAGCAGCGGATTCACCCTTTTCAGGGATCTGCTGAGCGGGGCGTGCGTGCCGGATAACCTGTGGCGCGACCGCATGTACCGCGTGAAGTACGCCGTGCGCGCCTTGCTGCATCCGCTGGATACTTTAAAAGTGCTGGATAAAATGGCCGCCGAGCCGTTGTGGCACGAAGCTTTCACCGTGCAGACCAAGCTGCCGGGAAAAATTCACAAACCCTATCTGTATCTCGGATTGCCCTCTGCCGGACGTGCGGCGGCGCTGGTCGATCACTATGACTTTGTGAAAAGTCTCGACAGTGTGGCGTTACGCAACACCTTTCTGAGCGCAACGGGTAACACCATCACCCGCTTTACCGGCAAAGACGGCGAAGCTTTCCATGTGGTACTGGGATCGATCGGTAAATCGGAGCGGGAAGGTGAAGCCAATATGTTCCTCTATATGGAGGAGACCTTGCTCGCCGCGCTGACCTTCAGCGTGGTGCAGCGTCCGCAAGGGCTGACCCTGATCGTCGGCGGGTTCCAGGGCGCACACCGGTCGACGCCGCATGAGGTGATTAAGCAGGCGACCAAATCCTGTTACGGGTTGTTCCCGAAACGGCTGCTGCTGGAAAGCCTGCAACGTCTTGCGGCACACACCGGCGTGCAACACATTCTGGCCGTCAGCGACACCGGGCACGTATTCCGCAGCCTGCGTTACCGTCATCGTAAGAAAAACGTCTTCGTCGCCAGCTATAACGAATTCTGGGATTCCATCAGCGCCACCCGCTGTTCCCCGGCGTTGTATCAGGTACCGGCGGAACTGCCGCGCAAACCAATGGATGAGATCGCCAGTAAAAAACGCTCTGAATACCGCAAGCGTTATGCCTTGCTCGATGAACTGCATGAGAGCACCGCATCGTTACTGGAAGCCTGATCGCAGACTCCCCGTATTTTCCCGCTGTAGCAGGCAACAGGGCCAGGGACTGGCCTTTCCCTTCGTTTATTCCTTCTTTATGCATGACCTTCACTGAAAATTCCGAAGAGGATGTAAAATTCTCGTGCAGGTTAAGTGTCGGTTTAGTAAAGCAATAGACAGGTAATCATTCGATTTAAAACTAATGCAATCCGAACGTTTTCGCCAAATGTGGATAAATGATGGCGAGGAATGTTACACGTATCGCAAAATCGCTGCTCAAAACCCCCGCGCTGTTTTAAATGTGATGCTATTCACATCAATTCATTCATCCCGCCTATATAAAACGCTATCTCTATAAAAACGAAACATCGGTTCATTTTATAAAAATCTCTCTGGGCGGAAACTCATGAACGCAGAAAAACCTATTTTATTTAAACATCAGCTGGCTTACGGCGGTGGGAACCTGTTGGGCAGCGGGGCACTGGCGATCGCCGGGATCTGGCTGCTGTATTTCTACACCACCTTTTGCGGCCTGACGCTGTTACAGGCGTCGGCGATCTTCTCAGTGGCCAGTATCATTGATGCCATCAGTAACCCGCTGATGGGCTATCTCTCGGATAATTTCGGCAAAACACGCCTCGGTAAACGCTTCGGGCGTCGCCGCTTCTTCATCCTGCTCGGCGTACCGCTGATGATGTTCTACCCGCTGTTATGGGTAGAGGGCTTCGGTTTCTGGTATTACCTGTCCACCTACGTGCTGTTCGAGCTGATCTACACCTCCGTCATGGTGCCGTACGAGACGCTGGCGACAGAAATGACCACCGACTTCTCCGCGCGTTCCAAGCTGACCGGCTATAAAGCCATTTTCGGTAAAGTGGCGAACTTCCTAGCGGCGTTCATTCCCGGCCAGTTCATCCTTATTTACGGCAAAGACTCGGCGCAGCCGTTCTTCTTCACCGCACTGACTTACGGCGTGATCCTGTTTATCGCCATCGGCATGTTGTACCTCTCGTCGTGGGAGCGTCCGGTAGAAGAAACCACGCCAGCCGATGAGAAGAAAATGAGTCTCGGCAAAACCATGCTGACGCTGGTGCGCGACATGAAATCGACCTTCCATCTGAAGGTGTTCCGCAAGCACCTGGGCATGTATCTGTGCGGCTTCGGGGCGGAATGGCTGTTTGCGTCGGTCTTCACCTATTTCATCATTTTCGTGCTGCAATATGACCCGAGCATGGTTGCCGGGCTGAGCAGTCTGAACTCCATCCTGCAACTGTTCTCAACCGCCATCTTTATCGGCATCTGTGTGAAGCACGGTTTCAGCAAGCCTTACATCCTGGCGCTCGGCATCGTGATTTTCTCTGTGCTTTGCTACAGCCTGCTGCATTTCCTGCATCTGCCGCAGCAATACGCCACCGTCGCCATGCTGACCATCACCGTCGTGTTCGGTATCGGTACCGGCGGGGTGTATTACATTCCGTGGACGGTGTACACCTTCCTGGCGGATATCGATGAAGCCTTCACCGGCCGCCGCCGCGAGGGGATTTACGCCGGGGCCATGACCTTCTCCGGTAAGCTGATGCGTTCGGTGATCGTCTTCGTGATGGGCGCTATCCTGAGTTTCTACGGCTTCCAGTCCAAATCGCACACTCAGCCCGAAAGTGCCGTTACCGCCATTGCGCTGGTGTTCTGCATCGGGGTTATCGCGCTGGCGCTGATGGCGATTGTCTTCAGTAACCAGATGAAACTGAACCGTAAAACGCACTTAGTGGTCCTCGGCGAAGTGGCGCGCATTAAAGCAGGCGGCCAGATCAGCCAGGTGCAACCCGAGGTCCGCGCGGTCATGGAAGAACTGATTGGTTACCCGTATGAACAATGCTGGGGTAACAGCGTGGTGTGCCGCAAAATCTTCGATACCCCTGCCGTGGAAGTTGACGAACCTAAACCCATGGTCAGTACCACGCAGCAACCGTAATACCTGATCTTCTCCGTTATTTTTCATATCACCGACTGGCCGGGAAACCGGCCAGCGACCAGCTACGTTTTTAGGATGAGAACGAACATGTGGGAACAAAAACTGTTTTTTGTCGCGTTGTCCCTCGGGATCAGCGCACAAAGCGTTGCCGCTGCATTGCCTGATACCGGCAAACTGGTGTGGCACAGCATCACGTTCGGTCAGTCGACCGACGTCAACTTCGCCACCAACGTCCTGCCGGAGAAAACCGGCATGAACGAAACGCTGCTGGCGGAGGGTAAACCCGTTGCGGCGGCAGGCACTCTGCTGACCACGCCGTTTACGCTGGAAAGCCGTGGCGGCAAAGTGGGCAACAGCCACGACGGCCTGACCTATTTTTATACCCGCTTACCGGCTGATGTGAATTTCCAGCTTGAAGCGGATATCACGCTCAATCAGTTCGGGCCGGAAAACGGCGCGAAACCGGCAGGGCAGGAAGGTGCCGGCTTGCTGGTGCGCGATATTCTGGGCAACCCGCGTGAACCGGTGACCAAACCGGGGATTGAGGAATTACCCGCCGCCTCGAACATGGTGATGAACAGCGTGATGGCCATCGGGGACACACCGCCAGTCGTGGCGCTGATTGCCCGTCAGGGCGTGCAGCAACCCTGGGGGAATACCGGGATCAGCATCGTGCGTGAAAGCTATCATCCGCTGACCACGCCGACCCGTTTCCTGCTGAAAATGACCCGCACCGACAGCGGTTTTGACGTCGCCTATGCGCCGCAGGGCAGCGATCAGTGGGTCAGCCAGTCGGCAGCGGGCGCTGATCGCGTGACGCAGCTCGACAAGACCGGCTATTACGTCGGCTTCTTCGCCTCACGCAATGCCCGCATCACCGTGCATCACGCAAAGCTGACGCTCAGCGAAGCGCATACATTGCCGTCCGCGCCTTACGTGACGCCGTCACTTAAACCCCGCATTGAGATCATGTCATCCCCGGTGATCACCCGCCGTGACAGCGTTTTCCAACTGCGCACCAATGGCGACGGTAAGGTAACTATCGAACAGGGCGGCAAGGCGTTATTGCGTGAGAAAGCCGTGAAGGGCGGTGACGTGATCGCCGTGCCGTTCCATGCCGAACAGCCTGCCACCACAATGAACATCACGTTTACGCCGGAAAACGGCACACCGCTGACGCAGACATTCCCGGTCAGCATGGCGCTGGTAAGCAATCCTGATGTGCTGTATGTGTCACCCGGCGGCGCGGCGGATAATGACGGTTCGCAGGCACATCCGCTGGATTTCGCCAGTGCAGTCAATCTGCTGGCACCGGGCGGCACCCTGTGGCTGGCAGACGGCGAATATCCGGCGTCCGTGATCCCGGCGACCGCCAGCGGCACCGCGCCACAGCGCAAAACGCTGCGTCCGCAGGGCAACAATGTGGTGTTTAACGGCCTGAAACTGCAGGCCAGTTACTGGGATGTGCAGGGCATTACCGTCACGCAAAAGAGTTTCCATATCGCCGGAAGCGATAACCATCTTGATCAGGTGAAGGCACATCATGCCGACGATACCGGCATCTGGGTGGCGTCGCCGGACGGCATCGGGCGCGCGTTATGGGCCAGCCGAAACCTGATCAGTAACTCAGAATCCTGGGGCAATCAGGATCCGGGACGCAAAAACGCGGACGGTTTCGCGGTGAAAATGCGCGTGGGTGAGGGTAACCAGCTGGTGAACTGTTATTCCCACGACAATATCGACGACGGTTTTGACCTGTTCAACAAGATTGAGGACGGCCCGAACGGCAGCGTCACCATTGAAAACAGCCGTTCAGTACACAACGGCAGCAACGGTTTCAAACTGGGCGGTGAAGGATTGCCGGTCGCGCATAAAGTGCTTAACAGCGTGGCAGAGGAAAATGGCATGGACGGCTTTACCGATAACTTTAATCCGGGTGCGCTGATCGTGGAAGGCAACCGGGCGGTGGACAATAAACGGTTCAATTTCCTGTTCCGGCCTTCGCCTTACACCACGGCAGATAAACAGGGCATATTTAAGAACAATATTTCCGTGCGCACCGTGCCCGGCAAATATGATGACGCCGTTACCGGCAATGTAGATAAGAGTAATCATTTTTATACCGGCAGTAACAGTACCCATAGCGCGAAATAATTTATTCAGCGCAACCTGAAACAGGACGTTTCTCTATTAAATAAAAATATTAATCAATATCTCTGGGATTATACATAATGAAAAAGAGCAGACTGATGATCTGCGGCTTACTGCTGGCCAGCGCCGGCAGCCAGGCCGTGACGATTGACCTTCGCCATGAATGGCTGGATGACAGTAAACAACATAAAGACAGGGCGATGGTGTCGCACCGTTTTGCCAACGGCTTTGGTTTCTCGCTGGAAGCTAAATGGAAATCCGGCGGTGACAACCCGAATAAACCCTTTAATAATCTGGTAGATAATGGCACTGAAAGCACCGTCAGCTATCAGTATAAAATAACGCCAAAGGTGTTTGTGCAGCCGGGCTTTACGCTGGAATCCAGTTCTGACAGCAGTATTTACAAGCCGTTTTTAACCGCCGGATATACTTTTGACAGCGGGATATATTTCAATGCACGTTACCGCTATGAATATACCCGTTATACCAAAGAAAATACCGAAGACCGTAAAACCAATCGCGGTGAAATCTGGCTGGGTTATCGTCTTGCCGACTGGCGTTTCGAATATAACTATATTTATAAACACAGCGATCAGATCCTGTATGACAATGATAAATGGGATTACGAACAGGATCTGAAAGTGGCTTATAATATTAATAAACAATGGACGCCTTATGTTCAGGTCGGTAATGTTTCCGTGCGCAAAACCACGGATGAAAGACAGACCCGTTTCCGTCTGGGGATCCAGTATAATTTCTGATCCGCACGCCGTGTGGTAATGAGTAACATCATGACGTTTCACGCCGTTCAGTTCACGCTGACCGGCGTGTTTTGGTTTTTGGAATAATCTGATATTCCTGCTAAGTCCTTTATTTAAGCTAGTATTTATTCGATGGTGTAAAGAGGGTCTGCAGTATTTTATTGTGAAGTCCCCCACAAACAGGAGAATTACTTTGGCTACAACGATGAAGGAAACGCTTTCAACCACTCCCCCCATTACCGCCATTACTGGCGACAACTACGCCTTCTTCTTCGATGTCGACGGCACTCTGGCAGAAATCCGTGATGAACCGGATGCGGTCACTATTCCCGCAGAGGTTCGCGATCACCTGAAAACCCTTTTTGCCGCCTCATCCGGCGCACTGGCGCTGATTTCAGGCCGTCCCGTGGAGCAGCTTGATCAACTGGCGGCACCGCTGGTTCTGCCTGCGGCGGGCGTACACGGTGCGGAGATGCGCGACGGTGCGGGTAAACTGCATCGCGTCACCTTACCGGCCGATGTCGAAGCCCGGGTGCAGCACCAGCTGGAACAGGGCATGGCTGAACTGCCGGGCACCTTGCTGGAAACCAAAGGCATGGCCTTTGCGCTGCATTACCGTCAGGCGATGTTGCATCAGCAAAAAGTGCTGGCGCTGGCGGAATCCGTGGTGGCGAACTATCCGGAACTGGTGCTTCAGCCCGGTAAATGCGTTATTGAGATTAAACCCCGCGGCAAGGACAAAGGCGCAGCGATTTACAGCTTTATGCAACAGCCGCCTTTTGCCGGTCGTCTGCCGGTGTTTATCGGCGATGACCTGACCGACGAAAAAGGCTTTGAAGTGGTCAACGCCATGAACGGTATTTCCGTGAAGGTCGGTGAAGGAGAAACCCTGGCCCGTTACCGCGTTAACCGCGTCAGCGATGTTTACCAGTGGATCGAAGCGTTACAACGTCACATTATCACTTTGAACAAGGAGTCAACATTATGAGTCGCCTGGTTGTTGTGTCTAACCGGATTGCCATTCCTGACGGGTCGAAATCGGCGGGCGGGCTGGCTGTAGGGATTTTGGATGCGTTGAAAAACACGTCAGGTGTCTGGTTTGGCTGGAACGGGGAAATCAGCGAGTTTTCCGGCGAAGATGAGGATGATCTCAGCCTGATGGAAGATGACGGCATCACCTATGCGTCCGTGCCGCTCAATCAGAACGATTACGATCTCTATTACTGTCAGTTCTCCAACGCCGTACTTTGGCCAGCGCTTCATTACCGTATCGATCTGGTGGATTTCCAGCGTGAAGCCTGGGAAGGCTATTGCCGGGTCAATGATATGCTGGCGAAAAGATTGCAACCGCTGATCAAACCCGACGATACCCTGTGGATCCACGATTACCATTTACTGCCGTTTGCTGCCGCGCTGCGCAAACTGGGCGTGAAAAACCGCATCGGTTTCTTCCTGCATATTCCGTTCCCGACGCCGGAAATTTTCAACGCCGTTCCCACGCACGATGAACTGCTCAAAATGATGTGCGAATACGATTTGCTGGGCTTCCAGACCGAGGGCGACCGCCTGGCGTTTCTGGATAACCTGAAAGCACTGACCGACATTGAAGACTGCGGCGAAAATCAGCATCAGGCTTTCGGCAGCACCTTTGCCACCGGCGTCTATCCGATCAGTATTGCGCCGGACAGCATCAAGGAAATGGCCGAAGGGCCGCTGCCACCGAAAATGGCGGCCATGGAACGCGAACTGCGCGAAGCCCAGAACATCATTTCCTGTGAACGTCTGGATTACACCAAAGGGCTGCCGGAGCGTTTTCTGGCCTTTGAGGCGTTGCTTGAGAAATTCCCGCAGCACCGTGGCAAGGTGCGCTATTCTCAAATTGCACCCACGTCACGCGGCGATGTGCAGGCCTATCAGGAACTGCGTCATCAGCTGGAAACCGAAGTGGGGCGGATTAACGGCAAATACGGCAGCTTTAACCAGACGCCGCTGTTTTACCTGAATCAGCATTTCCAGCGCAGCCTGTTGATGAAACTGTTCCGGCTGACCGATGTCGGACTGGTAACGCCCCTGCGTGATGGCATGAATCTGGTGGCAAAAGAATATGTCGCCGCGCAGGATCCGAAAGATCCGGGCGTACTGGTGCTGTCGCAATTTGCCGGTGCGGCCAATGAACTGACCTCTGCGCTGATTGTTAATCCTTACGACCGTGATGACGTGGCGGCGGCGCTGGATAAAGCCCTGACCATGCCACTGGAAGAACGACTTGAACGGTATAACGACATGATGTCGGTGCTGCGCAAAAATGATATCGCGCACTGGGGAGAAACGTATTTGCGGGATCTTTACGCCATTTCGCCGCACGGTGAAACGCCGCAGTCAGGCGGGAAACACAGCACCGGCGCGTAACATTTTCTAAGCATGAGGCTTGCAGCATATGCAAAATGCAAACTACCAGACGAACGAAAACGCCGGGATGGAAAACGATAAGTTTAACGGCGAAGAGTTTCGTTTGTGCGAACACGAGCCGATTGAACTGATCCTGGACCGCATGATGGATGCGGAACCGGAACCGGAGATGATCGAAGGGCTGCCGCCTTCCGATGCTCTCACACCTGCTGACCGTTATATGGAACTGTTTACCAGTGTCCAGTCTTCCGGGCTGTTTGAGGACAGTAAAACCTTTCCCGACTGCCCGCCGAAGATGGATCCGCTGGATATCCTGTTGCGTTACCGCCGGATAAAAAACCATCCCGGCTTTAACCTGAAACGTTTTGTCGACGCCCATTTCTGGTTGCCGGAACATCACGGCGACGAATATGTGTCTGATCCCGGCGATTCGCTGAAAGAACACATCGACAAACTCTGGCCGGTGCTGACGCGCCAGCCGGAAGATCATGTGCCCTGGTCATCCCTGATGCCCCTGCCACAGGCGTATGTCGTGCCGGGCGGGCGTTTCAGCGAGACCTATTACTGGGATTCCTATTTCTCAATGCTCGGGCTGGCTGAAAGTGGCCGCAACGATCTGCTGCGCACCATGGCGGATAATTTCGCCTGGATTATCGAGATGTACGGCCACATCCCTAACGGTAACCGCACCTATTATCTCAGCCGCTCGCAGCCACCGGTGTTTGCGCTGATGGTGGAGCTGTTCGAGGAAGATGGCGTACGCGGGGCGAGGCGCTATCTCGATCACCTGAAAATGGAATATGAATTCTGGATGGACGGCGCAGAATCGCTTTCCCCCAATCAGGCTTACCGTCACGCGGTTTGTCTGCCGGATGGCACGCTGCTCAACCGTTACTGGGATGACAGGGATACGCCCCGCGATGAATCCTGGCGGGAAGATGTCGAAACCGCGAAACTGTCCAGCCGTCCGGCCAACGAGGTTTACCGTGATTTGCGTGCCGGTGCGGAATCCGGCTGGGATTACTCCTCACGCTGGCTGCGCGACGGCCATCGCCTCGCCAGTATCCGCACCACGCAATTTATCCCGGTCGATCTGAATGCTTTCCTCTACAAACTGGAAAGCGCCATCGCCAATATTTCCGGGCTGAAAGGCGACAGGGGCGTCGAGGCGCAGTTTCGCCGCAAAGCGGAAACCCGCCGTGAAGCCATCAACCGGTATCTGTGGGACGACAGCGAAGGGTGCTTCCGCGATTACGACTGGCATCGTCAGAAAATGGCGCTGTTTTCTGCGGCCAGCGTCGTACCGCTTTACGTCGGACTCGCCAGCCATTATCAGGCGGAACGGCTGGCAGAAGCCATTCGCAGCCGCTTACTCACACCGGGCGGTATCATGGCGACCGAGTATGAAACCGGCGAGCAGTGGGATAAACCTAACGGCTGGGCACCGCTGCAATGGATGGCGATCCAGGGCTTTAAACAATACGGCAACGATGCGCTGGGCGATCTCATCGCACGCAGCTGGCTGAAAACCGTGAATCAGTTCTATCAGCAGCACCACAAACTGATCGAGAAATACCATATTTCCGGCGGCGCACCGCGGGAAGGGGGCGGCGGGGAATATCCGCTTCAGGACGGCTTCGGCTGGACCAACGGCGTCGTCCGGCGGCTGATCGGGCTGTATGGCGAGAATTACGATTAATTAAGGGACTCTTTTTAATGCCCTTATGTTTTCCGTCATGAACCGGACGGGCGCTGGCTGTGTACCCTTGATCATTCCTGCGGCACATCGCTGCCGGATAAAGAATAAGGCTCCGAAAGGAGCCTTACCTTATTATTCCGGCGTATGCTTTACACTTCTTTCTTCAAATAAATACCCGGCCGGGTGATGGCCCACGTATAGTTGGGTTCATTCACCGGCGTGTAGCCAAACTTCTCGTAAAGCCACGGCGCGGTCGAAGTGAACAGCGCCATGCGCCGCAGTTTTGCCGTCACCGGATGCGACTGTACGCACTCTATCAGCCACGCCCCCAGATTTTTCCCCTGATAATCTTCCAGCACATACACATCGCACAGGTACGCGAAGGTGGCATAATCGGTGATAAAGCGGGCGTAACCGATCTGTTTTCCGCCGTCGAACAAGCCGAAGTTCAGACTGTTTTCGGCACCTGCACGCACCGTTTGCTCGTCAATGCCCGGCGCCCAGGTGGAGCGGGTCAGATAGGCGTGAACCGCCGGAATATCCAGTTTCTCAATGTCCGTGGTGATCAGATAGCGGTCTTTGGTCCAGTTGCATACATCTTTCAGGTTTGTCACGGGATCCTCACAATAATGTTATAAAACAGGCTGTTTTCTACCTTAGCGGTTATCTGTGAGAAATTCACGCCTGCACCGGACTATAAAAAACAGTCAGGATGATGTATCCTGCACTGATTATTGGTATGCTGTATATAATTACAGTATAAGGAGCGAATCATGGCTGTTGAAACAAAATTTGTTGTCGTCAGAAAAGGTGAAGAGAAAATGACATTTGCCAATAAGAAAGAAGCGGACGCTTACGACAAAATGCTCGACATGGCAGATGCTTTCACGGAATGGCTGTTACAAAGCAATCTTGAAATGGATGAAGCGCTGGCCGAAAACATTGCGCTTCACCTTGCCGAGCAGAAAGACGCGGTTCAGCACATCCTGCGCACCAGCAAACTGCCGGAAACCGACACAGTACAACCTCCTGTTGCAGAAACCCCGGCGGCTGAGGAAGCAGAAAACGTGGCTTCTGAAGACGTTGTGGCTGAAGAAGCGGCACCGGCCAAAAAAGTGCGCGCCGTCAAAGCCGCGTAACGGTCAGCACAGCGCGCTTCACCGCGCGCTTTCTTCCTCACCGTATTGCCCGTTCAGTACTTCAGCGGCAGGCGGATCACTTCTTTCAGAATGCCGTTATCCAGCGTCACATATCCCCCCTGTTTCAGTTGCGACAGCACTTTCATGATCGTGCTGCGGGAAAGTTGCGTCTTGAGCTGAATATATTGAGCAGCAGGAATGTTTTCGCGAATTTCCGGCGGTTCACTGATCAGTTCCAGAAGCTGGTGCCGGAGAATTTCATAAGAGGTCGGGGCCATCAGCAGACTGCTTTTGACATACAGTTTCTGACTCATCCTCATCAGATGCCGCGTCATCAGTTCCCACAAATCCAGCCGCTCAATCACTTCGCGCATTTCTTTTACGGTGGCAACCGCAATTTCTGATTCGTCCTGTGCCTGAATAAACATGCGCGATCCCGGCGGCACCGCGCCACCCAGACCGATAATGCCCGGAACGGAGAGGGTGCCGATCAGTACCGGCTCAGGGTTATGGAATATCTTGAACCAGCCTTTGCGGATGAAATAACAATAGACCTCCCCGTTTTCATGAAGATAAAAACGTGAGCCGGGAGGAACAGGTTTGAATTGAACACAGGGGCTGAGTTTCTCGAAAAGCTCGGCGGTGGCCTGATCGAGGGCATTGCCCGGGGCATTCTCAGCAGACATATTCATGTACCTGTGCAGAAGATAATGGCAGGGAATTGCTTTAAATTTAGCATAATTCCCTGCCACTATACGCAAAGAAACCCGGCTTCCCTGCAGGTAAAAATGTGAGTTTTCTTTACTGATAGGCCAGCGTGAACGTCGCGGTAGCATTGGCGATACCCGGCGTGACGGTGGCCGCTGACTGATAATAACGGGCCGTGAATGGCACATTCAGCGTCGCGCCTGCGCTGGCGATCGCACCGACCGGGAAATAGCTGTCAAATACCACCGGCAAATTGTTGTACAACATCTGGATCCCCACGCCCCCCGCATTACCGGCCGCCGGGGTTAAACCGATAACCCCGGCGGGCTTAGACGCATACACCGGCGATGACATCGACATGCTGACGTTAACCGGGGTATCGCAGGTGACCGGCACGGTGAACAGGGTTTGTGCTGAGGTTGAACCGACGCCCCGAAAGTCAGAAGCGGGGATCCGCCCGAGCCGCACGGGCACCGTGATGCCGGTCGTGCAGGCGACGCTTTTATAAATGATGTTCCCTGAGTAAGACACCGAACTGTCCGCATTACTCCCCAGACCGTAGCCGGTGTTGTACATACCAATCCCAAAGATAGTCTGTGCGCGCAGGAGCGAGCCGGAACCCACCGTGGCCGAGGTTTTAACTAATTCCAGCGTCATGTTGATGGAAAAGGTTTTCGCAGGCGTATTGGAGATATACCCCAGCGGGGTATTTCGCGTGTCACATCCGGCACCTCCGCCAGCCACCCGTTGCCCGGCACCGTTCACCAGCGCGATGCCGATCCCGCTGACGCCGGTGTTATACACACCCGGCATCCCGGCAACTTCAGTCCCTGAACCATAGTAACAGGTGATGATCACCGCCCCTTGCGGCACGCCGCTGATGGCGGCGCAGTTACCTGCAAAACTGAATGCCCTTTCGGTGCCGGGGATCACGGAGCCGACCGGCAATGTGGCATCCACGGCCACGGCGCTTAACGTCGCCTTCCCCGGAATATCGGGGGAACTGGTGCAACCCGAGTTAGCCGCCTGCGCCGCAGGCGAGAGAAAACACAGCCCCGACACCAGACCCGCCAGCAACAGGATCCTTTTCATCCATTTCGTTATCTTCATCATTCCCTCACTGACAAGGCACGTTCAGCATCTGAACGCCCGCGCTGCCGGTCGTTGGTTTTGTCAGGCTAAATCTGACCTGACAATGTTCACCCGCATTTTTGCCCCACTGCACATTCAGCAGGCCGCTGTCTGCCAGTCCGGTCAGGTACACCTGACCGCCATCGCCGACGATAAAGCCCTGCACGCTGGCCTGCGCCGGATCGTCCACCGTCGCACCGAAAGGTACCGGCGCGCCGCCTGCGCGCAGTAACGTCATCAGCACACGCTGGCCGACGTGTGTGTCGAAACTGGCCCTGACCACCGCGCCACGGGTCGGCACCACGTTCTGACTGGTGAGCGTCAGTTCGACGTCTTCCGGCAGCGTTTCGGTGTTCAGCTGCACCTGATTTTGCCGGTAAGGCGTGGTGTAAGGCAGGATGGCGTAACCGCGCCAGTCGGTTTTCACCCCGGTCTGATTACTGATACCCACGCCTTTAGCGCCCGGCGCTTCGACCAGTGCGACGGTTTCGCCCATCGGCTGACCGAAGGTAACCCCCTGCTGATGAGCCACAATGCCGCCCTGCAAACCGTAATTCAGCCGTTTGCTGTTCTGGTCATAGCCGTAACCGGCACTGACTTCGCCGTAGGTGCCGCGATAATCGGCGTTCATATTGCCGCTGTTGCCGGTCCCGCCGGTGCCGTAGCCTTCCTGTACGGACCAGCTGAGATTGTTATCCGCCAGTGCCGTCCCGCTCAGGCCCGCACTGTGTGAGGTGTTGCCCTGCTGGCTGGTATTGACGTTATAAGTGGCGTAGGTATTGCCCGTGACACCGCCGAGCGGCACGCTGAGGTTGAATCCGAAGACCTGATCTTTGTTGTAGATCCGCCCGTTGCTGGCGTGATATCCGCTGTTGCCGCTGTCGCCTGACGTGGAATTGATGTTGTAGCTGTAGCTCAGCCCGTAGCTGATACCGTGCCAGCCATTGTTATAGCCGATGCCGACAGAGCGCAGTGTGCGGCTGCTGTTCCAGTAATCCTGACTGACCCAGCTCAGGGACACGGATCCCCCGTCTTCCCACAAGTTCTGACTCAGGGTCATCTCGCTGCGGTTGCGGCGGCGTTCTGTCTGTACCGTCAGCGGTGTCTCACGCCAGGTGTCGAGCGTTTCCTGCAGGCTGTAATAGCCGTCAGTCGAATAGCGGTAACCGGCGATCGCAAAGTTGGTGCCGGTCTGCACGATGTTTTTGCTGTAGCGCACCCGCCATGACTGTCCGGTTTCCTGTGAGGTGTTTTGCAGGGCCGAACGCGCGACGGTGGCGTCTGCGGAAAGGGCGCCCAGATCCCCCAGATTTTTCCCCAGCCCGAGCGCGAGTGACTGATAGTGACCGGCATATTGCCCGCCGCCGTACGCCGTGAACCCCTGCGGTAAACCATAAATCACCGTGCCCTGCATAAAGGACGAACGCTCGACGCTGTTGTCATAAGCGCGGTACTGGCCGCCGGTCAGGCTGTATTTCAGCCGTCCTTCACGTTGCAGAACGGGGAGCGAGGCAAAAGGCACGGCAAAAATCTGCTCGCTGCCATCGGCTTCTTTGATGGTGACGATCAAATCGCCGGAGCCGCCCGTCGGGAACATGTCGGTGATTTCAAACGCGCCCGGTGCCACATATCGCTGATCGATGACATAGCCGTTCTGGCGGATAATCACCTGAGCGTTGGTGCGCGCGATACCGCGAACCACCGGCGCATAGCCTTTCAGGCTGTCAGGCACCATGTCATCGTCGGAAGCCAGTTGCGCGCCGCGAAACGGCACGCTGTCAAACACATCGGCGGGCGAGGTGCTGTCGCCCAGCACCATCTGGCTTTTGAGCGCAATAATGCTGCGCGATGCGTAGGTATATACCGTGTCCCACTTATCCTGACCGCTGCTGTCGCGGTTCCAGGTGGTGTAATTACGCAAACGCCACGGACCAGCGTTGATGCCGGGACGCAGGTTGGCGTATTGCGACTGCCCGTCAGTGGCGTGATTTCCCCGCCCGCTGCTGGCAGCACCGCTCAGGTTGTAGTTGAGTAAAAACGCCGGAATACCGTTGTCCCACTGACTTTCCGCCACATATCCCCGGGCTTTTTGCGCGATGGCAATCTGCGGCACGCTGAGAAGAAGTTGCTGTGCGCTGAAACGAAATTCGGCACTGGCCTGCGGGATGGCACGCAGATCGGCGCATTGCGCGCTGTGTTCGCCCAGCGCCGGATACAGATCGGTTTTGACGCCCATCTCACTGAGTTGCGCGACACTCAGGCAGGGCTGCAGGCTTTCCTGACCCTGAGCATCTTTACGCATGGAAAACGTCACGTCGCGGGTGTCCTGCTGCTGGTTATTAAGATAAATATCCACGCGGTACACCCCCGGCAACTGGCCGGTGTCTTGTTCGAACACCGTCAGATCCGTGGTTCCCTGACCGGGATTGTCTCTTTCCAGCAACGCCGGATTGAAATAATCACTGGCATAAGCAGGTAATGATGAGCTGCCGAGCAGCGTCAGTTGCCCGGCGATGAAACAGGCCAGACGGCTGAAACGCCGACATGGCTGGCACAGACTCCGTTTATTTTGGCTCTTCATGATTTCCACATCCCTGTTTTCAACATTTGCCCAGTGGGGTATCCCACGCCGTTTGACTTACAACGCTTTGCTGTGTGCCACGCCGATAGCGCCGTAATCACTGATAATTTTCCAGCTCACGGTATTACCGCCCGCGCCTGCTGGCAGGGCAAAACTGGCGGTGGTTCCCGGCGCGACATACGTCACCTCTTTCAGCGCCTGTCCGCCAAGGCGGATTTCCATAAAATTCATGTAGAAAGGTGTCGGGTTGCTCACCTGCAACAGATTGCCGCTGCGCTGCCAGCGCAACTGGTCGGTCAGATCTTCCGGCACGCCGTTCAGCCCTTGCGGACGGTAAATCAGCTTGATGCGCGTTTTGACCGCAATCTGCAGGGTGTTCTGGCTGTGATCTTTTTCCGCTGAAGGAATGGCTTTGATGTTCAGCCAGAACAGCGATTCTTTATCTGCGGGCAGATTTCCACCGGCCCGCACCACGCGCAGCACATTGGTCTGGCCGTTACCTAAACGGAACAGCGGCGGCGTGATCACAAAGGGGGCTTTCTCAGCGCCGCCGCTGACCGTCTCCGTCCAGCTCTGGACCAGATAAGGCTGTGTGTCCGGATTGCTGACGCTCAGTGAAGACTCCTTTTTATTGCCGTCATAAATCAGGCGTGTACCGCCCACGACCACACCGGCCTGTGCGGAGACAGCAGACAGCAGTAATGCCGCCAGCAAGGTGGCAGGGATCATGTTCATTGGTTAACTCCGAAAACAGAAAGAAGGCTGGCAAAGACATTGCCAGCCGGATTAACAGGCTTTACCCGTCGGGAAAGCGGAAATTAGTTGTAGGTGACCGAGAAGTTGGCCGCCGCGTTGGCCGGACCGGCATTAACGGTAGAAGACGTGGCGATGTAGCGTGCGACGAACTCCAGGTTGTTATCTTGCGCGGTGGTCAGTGCATAAGCCTGAGAATCTGTGAACAGCGGCAGCACGTTATCAGACGCATCAGAAATCTGAATGCCTACGCCGGTGGCGACGCCAGATTGTGGCGTCAGTGCCAGTACACCGGTATTACCCTGAACATTGGTGCCATCAAATTTGACGGACGCGGTGCTGACTGTCGCCGGACAGTTTTTCAGTTGCAGCACGAATTTCGTCGCCGCAGCGGTAGAGCCTGCGCCGGTAAATTCGGTTTTCGCCACACTGCCCATATTAACGTTCAGCGGATTGGAAGGCGTGTTCACGATGTCACAACCCGCATCAATGATTTCACCCGTAAAATTAACCTGTCCACCTGCTGCTAAAACGGAAGAAGCAGAAAACACAGCGGTCATAGCAACAGCAGCAGCAATAAGATTCTTTTTCATAACAATTCCTTGAGTAAAACTATTCCGACGCCGGGCGTAATGAATATTCGTTATTGATGAATAACGATTTCACGCGACCGGAATGTCCATGAGTAAATGACGTTCTGATGGGCAACAGGAGGCCGTAAATCGCAGCGTAAAATATGAATCAGGATATTAAGAATCTCTCTTTTCATAAAATCACGACCGGGATCAATTTTCGTGGCGTTTATTGCTTACGACAATTCTGATATAAACAGGCTTACTGATTCAAGGGAATTATGAGTGTAATTTTACACCGACAAACAACTTTATAACCTTTCTGTAATTCGCATAATCCACGCAGAAATTACCGGTCATCCAGCGCCGGCCGGTAACATTATTTCGTGGAGAGCAACAGAATGCATGACGGGAAAAAGCCTTTCTTTACAGACAACTGTAACGTGAGAGATAAAAAACCGATCGGTGATATCGATATACTGATGAAAAACCTGAATCCGTTTTCTAACAAATTAGAAACAAAAGACGGCCAGTTACTTAACTACACGTCAGGCGGTGAACGACATTGCTTCTTATTACACAAAGGCACCGTTTTGCTTTACCGTAAAATTGACGGCATGGTGTTAAACTCGGAATCCGCCCCTTATGTATTTGGGTTGAGCACGCAACTCACTGAACCGGATTATTTATTTATCCGCATCCATGAATCCTCCGAGGTCAGTTATCTTCCCCTTGAAAAAGCCAATAAAATCATTGAGCGGGAAAAGTTATGGAAAAGTCTGGCGCATCTTTTAATTTTCACCTCCACGCGGGTTTATGACCATTGTGCAAAAATTTCGGCATTATCTTCCTACGAGATAATCTGTTATCAGCTTTATGAACTGATGTATGAGACGGAAGAAATAAGAGAGAGTATCAGCACGGTGTCTTATGTCATGAACCGGACGTTTTTATCACGCAGCAGTATTATGAAAATTCTGGCGCAACTGAAAACCGGCGGATATATCACGATGGAAAAGGGCATTCTAAAAGCGATTAATCATATTCCTTCAAGGTACTGAGCGAACGGGGCATAATCGGCTTTTCTCTGTCATGCAAAAGGAAAGGCCATGAAACCAGAACTTCCGTATTCGCTGCAAACCCTCCCGGCTCCGGCCGTCTGGCATCAGGTTGCGTCGCCGGTGTTGTCAGATGACACCCTGCGTTTACGTTTACAGCAGGTGCTTGCCGCCATGAAACGCCTGAGTCTGGACCATCTGGTGATTTATGCCGATAAGGAACACGGTGGCAATTTTGAATACCTCGCCGGATTTATCCCGCGTTTTGAAGAAGCCTTACTGGTGGTGCGTGCCACGGGCGAACTGACCTACATCATGGGCAACGAAAACCTGAAACTTGTGCCGCATGCCCGCAACCCCGGCAAATGTCTGCATGCGCCGGTATTTTCCCTGCCAAACCAGCCGATGCAATCTCATCAGCCTTTGCACGAATTGCTGAAAAGCGCCGGAATAGCGCCTGCGCAACAGACGGGCATCGCGGGCTGGAAACTCTTCCGCTGCGATCCGGCCACGGATAAATTCACCTTCGATGTGCCCGCGTTTGTGCTGGACGCCGTCCGCACCGCCGCCGGACATGACGCGGTCGTTAACGCCACCGGCCTGTTTATTTCCCCTGAAAGCGGCACACGGCGGATTAACAACGCCAATGAAGTGGCGTTTTACGAGTACGGCGCGAATCTGGCCTCCACCCGCGTCTTGACGGCGCTGGATGCCGTTGAACCGGGGAAAACTGAAAAACAGATCGGCCAGTTGCTGGCAGGAGACGGGCAGCAAAACACAGTGGTGATGATTGCCGCCACCGGTGACCGTTTTGCCCATGCGACGCTTTATCCTTCCGATAAAATCATACGCGAGGGGGATAAATTTTCCCTGACCGTCGGCTACAAAGGCGGACTGACCAGCCGTTCGGCCTATGTCGTGGCGAATGAAGCGGCGTTACCGCCAGCCGTCTCGGACTGGCTGGCGCGGGTCGCGATGCCGTATTACCACACCGTGGTGACCTGGCTGGAGACGCTGCGGATCGGCATGACCGGCGGGGAGCTTTACCGGCAGGTCGAAGAGACGCTGCCTCAACGTGATTTCCACTGGCATCTCAATCCCGGCCATCTGGTGGCCGATGAAGAATGGCTGTGTTCACCGGTTTATGACGGTTCGTCCATTCCGCTGGAAAGCGGCATGCTTTTCCAGATCGACATTATTCCGTCGGTCGCCGGTTATGGCGGCAGCAGTATTGAGGATACGGTGGCACTGGCGGACAGCACGCTGCGCCGGGAGCTGGCAACCCGCTTCCCGGAGGTCTGGCAGCGCATGCTGACACGTAAGAAATACCTGACAAATGTGCTGAACCTTCGCCTTTCCGACGACGTGATTTTGCTGTCAAACACCGTCGGTTATCTGCGGCCTTTCCTGCTGGATAAGGCACGGGCGCTGGTGAAGCAATAACCCTCAGATACAAAAATCCCGCAATTACTCCGTCACAATTCATCATGTTTACTAATCTATTACAGGTACGCCTGTGGGTTGCCGTGCTTTTCCTGCGCGGTAACCGTGGATAAGTAAAGGAGACGGACATGCAAACGCACCCGATTTCAGAGCGCCGGGGAGCTGCAGTGGCGCTGTACGAACTGTTAAATCCCATTCCTGTTGGTTTTTTTGTCGCGGCCTGGATCTTCGACATTCTCTATATGAAAACCTTTATCAATATGTGGACGGATGCCGCCAGCTGGCTGATTGTGCTGGGGCTGATCATCGCCATCATTCCCCGCCTGATCAATCTGTTTCAGGTCTGGGCCGGCAGCCGCTACCGCCACAACCCGCCTGTCAGACTGCACTTCTGGCTGAATCTTGTCGCCATCGTGCTGGCCATCTTTAATGCCTTCATCCACAGCCGCGATGCTTACGCCGTGGTGCCTGCGGGCGTCATTCTGTCGACGCTGACGGTGGTGCTTCTGCTGCTGGCCAACGTTCAGCTCGCGTTACGCGACCGCACAGCATAAGGAGACATGCGATGAAAAATCACCAACGGGCATTGCTCGCCCTGACGCTCGCCGCGCTGCTGAGCAGTTGCGATGACAGTTCACAAATCGATCCGAAGAAACAAACCGGCGCAAACCCTGAGCTGCCGAAAGCACAAAACTTCCTGATGCCGCCGATGAAAGTGCCGGAAGGTGTGCCATGGAAAACCGGCGAAATGCCGAAAGTGGCGGAAGGGCTGAAGATCGAGAAAATCGCCGATGGCCTGAAACACCCGCGTCAGGTCTATGTGCTGCCCAATAACGACGTGCTGGTGGCGGAATCCAACGGTCCGGCGAAAAAACCGATCTTCCGGCCGAAAGAGTTAATCATGGGGCTGGTGCAGAAATCGTCCGGTAAAGGCGGTGAGGGTGGCAACAGCATCACGCTGCTGCGCAATGTCGGCGGCAAATGGGAGAAACACCCGTTTATCGCCAGCGTGAACTCGCCATTCGGCATGCAGCTGACCGGCAATACGCTGTGGGTCGCCAGTGCGGACAGCCTGATTAAATACCCGTACCAGACCGGCGAAACGCAGATCACTGCGCCGGGAGAAGTGGTGACCGCGTTGCCGGGCGGGCCGATCAATCATCACTGGACCAAATCCCTGCTGGCCAGCCCGGACGGCAGCAAGCTGTATGTCGGCGTCGGCTCCAACAGTAACATCACCGAAAACGGCATCGGGGCGGAAGACCACCGCGCCGCAGTGCTGGAAGTCGATGCCGCCACCGGTGCCAGCCGGATTTATGCCAGCGGGCTGCGCAATCCGACCGGTCTGCAATGGGAGCCGCAGAGCGGGAAATTGTGGGCGGTGGTGAATGAGCGCGATGAAATCGGCTCAGATCTGGTGCCGGATTACATGACCTCGGTGCAGGAACATGGTTTCTACGGCTGGCCTTACAGCTATTACGGTCAGCATGTGGATGAACGCGTTAAACCCCCGCGTCCGGATCTGGTGCAAAAAGCCATCAAACCCGATTACGCCATCAGTTCGCACGTCGCGCCGCTCGGGTTGCTGTTCTATACCGGCGATGACATGCCGCAATACCGCGACGGTGCCTTCATCAGTGAACACGGCAGCTGGAACCGTAAACCGCTGAACGGGTATCAGGTGATGTGGGTGAAATTCGAAAACGGCAAACCGGTGGGACTGCCGCAGCCTGTCGTTACCGGCTTCCTGACGGATGATCAGAAACAGGTCCGTGGCCTGCCGGTCGGGCTGGCGATGGATAAACAGGGGGGCGTGCTGATCGCCGATGACGCCGGAAACACGATCTGGCGCGTCAGTAAGGCGCAATAAAATCCTGCTCAGGAATGCGGGCAGGGAAGCCCGCATTCATTAATCAGTCACCGCATCGTTACCCGGCCTGATAGCGTTTAGTCAGCGTGTCCTGACATTGCTGCTGCGTCGTCACTTTTTCGCGTTCAGCCTTGCTGAGCGACGTCCAGGTTTCAATCACCTTATCCGTTTCATCCTCATCGAATTCCGTTCTGTTTATCGCTGACGGCGACTGCGATTGTGTCGACACATCCTTGATCTGATTACGGAAATAATCCACCGAACCGTCAGGTTTATTCAGCGCGGAACTGCACAGAATATTGATATAGGTGGCGGGAGTGTGTTGCGCCGTGGTGTCTTCGGCCGCAGCTGTGCCCGCGATAAGCACGGTGAGGGCCAGCATGATTCGTCTCATAGCGTCTCCTTATGTTGAACACTTCAAGGGTAGAAGACATCAGACTGATGAGCGCAGGCAGTGGGACAGAATGGTCTGAAACTTGCTCCGGGAAACCGGGAAATTCATTCTATTCTTCAGAAAACCTTAAATTAATAATTTGTTACGTAATAAATCTGAACCTTCTCGCGACAGGGTTAATGTTAATAATTACTATTCACGTTCTCATTGCGATCTGTTCTTGTAAAAATAAAAAATAGAAACAGTGTCGCGTCCTCAAAAAATTCTATGGGAATGCGTTATGTCCTTTACTGGCAGGGGAAACGTCGCGGAGTCTTGCGCGCCGGATGTAAGAAAGATTTTTACCGTTTCATCACTGGCGCTGGCCATTCTTGTGGTGATGAATCCCGCTTACGCGGCTGAACCCAGCACGACGGCAAACACCGCCACGTCCGGCGAATCGCAGGATATGGTGATCGAAGGCACGGCGACGGCGGCCAGCAGTGACGCGCAGGATTACGCGGTCAAAACCACCACCGCAGGCACCAAAATGAACCTGACGCCGCGCGACATTCCGCAGTCAGTCAGCGTGATCACCCGACAGCGTATGCAGGATCAGGATCTGCAATCGGTCGGCGATGTGCTCGACAACACCACGGGCATCTCCACGGAAGTGATCGACAGCGAACGCGTGTCCTATTTCTCCCGTGGTTTTTACATCAACAATTACACCTACGACGATATTCCTTCCTCGGTCAGCGACACCTGGAACTTTGGCGATGCCGCAGAAGACACGGCGATTTATGACCGTATCGAAGTGGTGCGTGGCGCAACCGGTCTGATGACCGGCGCAGGCAACCCGGCGGCGTCGGTGAACATGGTGCGTAAGCACGCCGACAGCAAGGAATTCACCGGCAACATCAGCGCCAGCTATGGCAGCTGGAACAAGCAACGTTATGTGCTGGATGCCTCCGGCCCGCTGAATCAGGAAGGGTCGGTGCGCGGACGGGTGGTGGCGGGCTATCAGGATCAGGACAGCTGGCTGGATCGTTATCACAAGCGTAAAAAATTCTTCTACGGCGTTGTCGATGCCGATGTGACTGACAACACCACGGTGTCCCTCGGTTACGATTATCAGGAAAACAATACAGGCAACCCGACCTGGGGCGGCCTGCCGACCTGGTACACCGACGGTTCGCGAACCCATTACGACCGCAGCACCAACACCTCCGCCGACTGGACGAATTACGCCATTCAGTCACGCAAGGTTTTCGCCAACGTAAAACACGACTTTGATAACGGCTGGACATGGCGCGTCAACGGCACGCATGGCGAGCAGACCTTCAACGATAAACTGCTGTATCTGATGGATTTCCCGGATCACGCCACCGGCGAAGGGCTGAGCGGTTTTGGCAGTAAAGACCGTGGCACGCGCAAAGTGGATTCCGTGGATACCTATGCCACCGGGCCGTTTGAACTGTTTGGCCGTCAGCATCAGATGGTCGCCGGTCTCAGCTACAGCCGCCAGCATAACCAGACGTACAGCGCGGATGGCTCCATTGACAGCGATACCCTTGGCAGCTTTGGCAACAGCTGGGACGGCAGCGTCAGCGAGCCGGAGTGGGGCGACTGGTACCTGAACGCCGACGATATAGTTCGCCAGAAAGCCGGCTATTTCGCCACCCGTTTCTCGCTGGCAGATCCGCTTTCGCTGATCCTTGGGGCACGTTACACCGAATGGACCAGCAACGGCAGCAGCGGCAATATGCAGAAGAACAACGTGACGCCGTACGGCGGGCTGGTGTATGACATCAACGACACCTGGTCGGCTTACGCCAGCTACACCTCCATCTTCCAGCCGCAGACTGACCGCGATATCAACGGCCATTATCTGTCACCGACCACCGGCAAAAACTACGAAACCGGCCTGAAATCGGCGTGGATGGATGGCCGTCTTAACGCCTCGCTGGCGGTGTTCCGCATCGAGCAGGATAATGTCGCGCAGGCCGATGGCAGCAATTTCGTCAACGGTTCCAGCGAGCAGGCCTACGTCGCGGCAAATGGCACGGTGAGCAAAGGGGCCGAGTTTGAGGTGAGCGGCGCGGTGACCGACAATCTGCAAATGACCTTCGGCGCAACGCGTTATGTGGCGAAAGACGACACCGGCAGCCGCCTGAACAGCAACATGCCACAGACCCAGCTGAAACTCTTCAGCCGTTACCAGTTGCCGATGTTGCCGGATCTGACGGTCGGCGGTGGCGTGAACTGGCAAAACCGCACCTTCCAGAACGCGACCGGCCCGGATGGGGAGACTCATCGCGTATCACAGGGCAGCACGGCGATTGTCGATCTGTTCACCCGCTATCAGGTGACCAAACAGTTGTCGGTTCAGGCCAACATCAACAACCTGTTTGACCGCACCTACTATTCATGGCTCAGCGATTACGCCGTTTACGGCGAACCGCGCAGTGTTTCGGTCAGCGCGAATTACGCGTTCTGATGTGAAAGGTGTTCCTTAACAGAGAACAGGGGAGGTTTTCCCCTGTTCTTTTCATACCCTCAGCTTCCCCAGCGGCTTTTCAGATAACGCACGGCATCCTGCGTCTGGGGCTGATTGAGGTAGTTTTCGCGGAACAAAATCGTGCCATTAATTTGCGGCACGGATTCATTCATATCGAGCTGCTTTTTCAGCTCCGGCACACCGCCGCTGACTATCCAGTCAGGTTCACTTTTTGACGGTTCACCCACTTTATACAGCGCCACGCCGATATAAAGCCGCGTGTGAGTGGGCTTCACCACATCGGCCCACCAGTGAGCCAGCACGTCATACCGCGCCGCCTTGCGGGCGAACGGCCAGTAAAGCTGTGGCGCAATATAATCCAGCAACCCTTTTTGCACCCACAGACGGGTATCCGCGTAGGCTTCGTCATACGCCGCCGCGCCGGACGTTTGTGAACCGGCCGGATCGTGCGACATGTTGCGCCAGACGCCTGCCGGACTGACACCAAACTCCACCTCGGGTTTCAGCTGTTTGATGGTGCGCGATACCTGCTCGATCAGCAACTGGGTGTTATGCCGCCGCCAGTCCGCTTTCGACGCAAACCCTTGTCCGTATTGTTTAAACGTCAGGCTGTCGTTAAGCGCGGAACCGGCCGTCTCGGAATAGAAGTAATCATCGAACTGCACGCCATCCACCGGATAACGCGACACCACTTCCGCCACGATGCTGGTGATCCAGTCGCGTGCTTCGGGAATGCCCGGATCAAGCACGTAACGATCGCCCGCCGTGCGGATCCAGTCACGGTGCAGGACAAACACACTGGCCGGGTTCAGCGACAATGTCTGGTTCAGTTCAGCCACAGTGGAAGGTTTGGTGTTAACAGACACGCGGTAGGGGTTAAACCACGCATGCACTTTGATGCCGCGCTTGTGCGCTTCATCGAGCATAAACTGCAACGGATCGTAACCCGGATCCTGGCCGATTTTGCCGGTCAGCATATCTGACCAGGGCAGAATTTTCGAAGGCCAGAAGGCAGTGCCGTCCGGCTTCACCTGGAAGAATACGGTGTTGATACCGAGACTTTTCAGTTTATCCAGTGTGTCAGTCATGGCCTGTTTCTGCTGACTGATCCGGCTTGCCGCATTGCTGGTATTGACCGAAGACACCGGTGGCCAGTCGAGGCGGGAAACGGTCGCCAGCCAGACGCCGCGTACGGGTTCATGGGGTTGAGCCGGTTTCGGCGGCAGCGGATTTTTGGCCACCGGCGGCAACGGTGTCACCAGTGATTTTGGCGGTGTGGAAGAACAGCTTGCCAGCAGCAACGCCATGCCAGCCAATGCGCCAGTCTTTTTAAGTGTCCATACAGGGGAAAAGCGTCGGGAAGAGGCGATGATAAACTCCGGTGATCTCTGGTGGGCGCGCGAAAAGAAACATTTTCTGATTATCCGGCGCAAAGTCAATCACTTCGGCGTTTAAGGCAGCCAGCATCATTATTAAAAAGCAAATGCGCACTATATTAGCGTTCATCATCCGGTGACATTTACAGCATGAACGCTGATACAGTAGAATTTTGGACCGGCCCGAAAAACAGCAGAGTTATTATGTTTACCTACGCGCAGCACCAAGAATTAATTAACTGCTTTAATCATCTCTTAGAATACAGAACGCATCCCATTTACCTGAAACATCAGCTGGAAGCGCAAAGAAAGGGCGATGAACATTTCGCTGACAATAAATATTTATCTGGAAATCTGGCTACCTGTTCGTTAATGCAAGGTGATCATATCGTCTCTAACGGGCTTATCGCTGCCAGTATTAACTTTGCCAGTGAAATGAGAAATGCGCAGCGAAATGCTTACTTTGACGGAAATATCATCCCAAGTAATATTGCTTCGCTGATAGGAACCGGCGAACCGTCGGCCAAATTGTGGCATGAAGAAACAGACAAGATCTGGGTTTCTGAACCTTATCCAAACTCTCACTTTTACGCGGTGGACATCCGTTATCCCGGTCAGCCAGATCGTGTTCATGATGGTGAGCGAATTTTGGTTAATGTTTTTCAAGAGTTACTTGATAACCGACACCTTAATTTTAACACTGTTATTATGATTACTGAGAGAATTCCCTGCGAAAGTTGTACCGGAATTATCAGTGATTTTTTATCTAAGAATAAAAACGTTAAAATGTTACTGGCATACTGGTTTTCCACCGGAAGCAATGCAACGGCTCGTGGATTTGATGAGTTCGCCAGCCAGCTAAAAATGAATAGCGAGGTTGTGGAGAATATCAGGATCCAGCAAATCATCGAACTGGGAGAAAATCAGTTAAACGTGATTAACAGGAAAATTTAAGACACAAATAAAAACCACTCAAGTCAGAGGAAGCAGAGGGTACTAGGGTGGTTATTAGTACGATCGTTAATTTAACATAATCATGATTATGCGCACCGATATTGTTACTCCAAAACGCTAATGTCGTACGCAACAACTGGCACTTGAAAAGCAGGATGAACAGGAAGCAGAGGGACAGCGGTCGAGAAGTAAAAAAATGCCTCGCAGGCGGGCTCAAGAACGCGCACTTGAGGAACTGAGGGCAATGAATCCAGTGTTGGTCAACCCTGAAGACTTTGTTCCCAGCCTGAAACGTTGACATCTTTCCCCTGCCCGCTTGCGGTTGGCAACGATAAAAAGGTGAATACATGAGTGGTCAGAAACCGGTAATGCTGCTGCGTGACCAGTTGCGTGCGGAGCTCATCGAAGCCTACATACTCGTGACATCTCGCTCGCGGACGCTGCGGGGTCAATGGAAGTGAGCCGCCGTCAGTGCCGCCGTCTGGTTAAGCGGTATCTCGAAGATGGTCCTGAAGGACTGATTAACCGGCGCCGAGGCAGGCCCAGCAACTATCAACTGAATGACGACCTGAAGACCCAGGTTGTGAAGCTGATTCGCACCCGTTGCCGTGGCATGAGTCCAACCGGCGCATGGCGGTTACTGAGCTCAGGCTTTGGACTGAGCATTTCAAAAGAAACCGTCAGGAAACTGATGATTGCCGAGAGTACCTGGGTAGCCCGCCCGAAAGAAAAGCTCTGAACAGCCTGACTCACTCATGTCACAGATGACACTTTAACTTAGCTATAAAGACGACATCTTAATAATGGATAGACATAGACTTCAGAGGCTAAGCTAAGGTGTCTGTTATAAGCTCAGCTGACATGACCGATTGCCGGTAATCCGAGGCAGTTGTTGAAAAACGCCTGCTGCGTCGCAACGGCAAGCCACTTGCATGCCTATGCTATACAGCGGTTATTCCACGAATCTTTAAATATAATATTGCCTTCGCAACACTTCCAGGTAATAACTTCATAGCGCATTTGGATTGTTTCAAAATGCGTACCCGTCTGACCACCTTGATAAAGGTTCGGTGTAATTGAGGTTATTTTTACATTTTCCAGTATTATATTAAAATATTCGGATTCAATGCCTGCATCTAAGATCTGATACATCTTAAATGTTGCGGATTTCAGGGTAAGCCCCTGGCTCATTCCTTTGTATAAAAGCGGTGTAACCTTATCAAATTCCTTTTGAAAGGATAAAGGAGAATGGACCCGCGTTCCCGTTAATCGTCCCGTATTTGAGTCGGTTGGGATCTGTACATTATGAGTCAGCGACTTTAATTCTATGGCACCGACTCGACCAGAAACTAAAGATCCACCTATAACGGGGGAACCATTTTCATCAGTTAACCATAAATATGCTGGGTTTGACATATTACATCCTTATAAATTAAGTTACTCCAATAAACTACATCGGGAAAAATTTGTCTAATAATTTTCCCAGAAGATAGATACAGACGGCAAGCGTACATATAGAAAGCAGTCTCACTGTCCATGTGTCGAAGTGGAAAATGAAATATATTCCTAACCAGACAGCAACCGCGCCTATCAGCGCACCCAATGTCCCCTTAATGACGCCCATGATAACCACTCACTTTCGATTCAACACGTTCCAAGATATTATTAAATGCAGGCATTCCCTGCTGTTGCCTTACAGTTAACGCCTCAACAAATGGTTTAAGTGCAGGTTCAAACATAAAGTAAAGTAAGTCATAATCTTTTCCGCGCAACGCCTGATATAATTCAGGTTCGTCTATGCTAAGCTGCTCCGATGTTCTTATACAGCGTTCCTTCATTCCTCCTATAAGCAAAATGTTACCTACAATTCCCCCGCGCAGAGCGACTGCCCAGCCAGCCCGCTGTGCAATTGCCTTGGCAATCGTTGATGAAATAACAGAGTTGGTAACGGTGCGACCTATTATTGAGAATGAGCCACGGCTATATACCTTGTTTTGTTGGCTTTCTGACGCATAATGATCAAACTTAGCTAAAACAATCTCTATCGCATCCAGGATTCTGTCGTAATTAAGAATTCCGTTTTTTATTGCCTGCGTTATTCTGATTGTTTCAGTTTCGTGAGAGTAATATGAATCGGTGTTAAATACGCCATACGCCATATATCCCAGATCGACAGGCACGGAGAGCGCACCGTTAACAAAACCTAATACTGAGTCAGGTGAAATAATGACATCGGCAATGCGTGTGGCGATTTCCTCATAATTGCTCATGCTAATTCCTTTTATTAGCCAGTTCCCGGCGTGTGAGTATACTCCCCCTCTTTGGCGGTGGATATATTAAGCATAGGCTTGATGTTTAGACATGCCTCCCTTTCCCCACTCTATGAGGCGCTGTGATTTTCCCGGCGGCCTTGCTCGCCGGTGAGATTCTGGTTTATGGGCAGACTGGGACAGACAGAAATGATGGAGGCTCAGCTAAATGCCCCACGGAGATGAATATCTTTGCCAGACCTGTTTATGGCGTACTCCCTCCGGTAGCCATAAACGTACCGCTATAAGGTATCGGCAGATAATCATGGAAAATCTGTTTCAGGGTGTCTTCCGGTTCGATATCCGCAAACAAATCGGGGTAAAGGGTTTTGGCCATAAACTCTGTCGCCGCAACATGCCACGGGCTGAGATAGAAATTCTGCCATAAAATGCCGGTGCGGCCATTATGTAACGCTTTCAGTTCACGCAGTCCGTTCTGTCTGGCGGTTAACTCACGCAGGCTTTGCAGCGCCATGTCGGGCGTGATGGCCGGGCCGAGTTTCAAATCATTCTGATCCTCAGCCGCGCCCGCGCCGGTGGCGATATATACATCGGGCTGCGCCATGATCACCATTTCCTCATTCAGCCTTCCGAAAACACCCTGCACCGTTTTGCTGGCGATGTTATCTCCTCCGGCAAAGCTCAGCAGTTCGCCCAGACTTCCCTTCACCGCCGTCACGCAGCATTCATTGCGGCGACCCAGATGTAACTGAAGCAGCACGGTCGGCTTTGGCCCCCGGTACGCGGCCAGACGATCATGAATGACCTGCATATGTGTATCATAAAACTGATTGAAAGCCTGCGCCCGCGCGGTCTGGTTAAGCACTTCACCGAGGATAGCCACACTGCGCGTGGTGTTTTTCAGCAGATGAACACGCAGATCAATTTTCACCACCGGAATATGCGCCGCGTCGAGCATCGCTTTCAGCCGTAAATCGGCATCGTCGTAGCGCGCAAGGCTCGGCAGAATGACCAGATCCGGTTTGAGCGCCAGCACCTTCTCCGGATTCATATCATTTGTTCCGCCCAGCCCCAGCGACGGGATCGCCAGCATATCAGGGAATTTCTGCGCAAATATTTGCCAGATCTGACTGTCGTATTTCTTCAGATCGAGCGGCCAGCCGACAATCCGCCGGACAGGATCGCCCGGCTCCAGCATCGCCAGTGTGTAGAGCATGCGGCTTTCGCCCAGCACGATGCGCTGCGGATTATCAGGAATATCAACCTGATTGCCGTCGATATCGGTAACCGTCCGCGCCTGCGCGTTCAGGCTCAACAGCGCCAGAAACAGCATCAGCAGCATGCCCCTTACCGCGTTCAGCCTGCATCCCTGACGCAGGCCGGAAATACGTTTCAGATTAGAATTCAACACTTGCCTGTACCATCAGATTACGGGTTTCACCTTCACGGACACGCAGATTGCCGCCGCTTGAGGTGTAATAATGTTTGTTAAACAGGTTATTCAGGTTCAGTTTCAGCTGCGTTTTTTCACCGAACAGGCGGTTATTCCACGCCACAAAACTGTCGGCCACGACATAATCCGGCAGGGTAAAACTGTTCTCCGGATCCCCTGCCCGCGTGCCGATATACCGTGCTCCCCCGCCGATACGAAAATCTCCCGGCAGGCCGTTAACGGTCAGGTTATGACTCAGATAAAGCGCACCGGAATGGCGCGGCGCGTTTTGCAGGCGGTTACCGTTATTGGCGGAATTCACACCGTCATCGACAATTTCTGCTTTGTCATAGCTGTAATTCGCGCTGACATCCCAGTCGGGCAGGATCTCGCCGTTGAGTTCGAATTCAGCACCGCTGGAGCGCGCTTTATCAATGGCTCGGGTTTCACCGTTAATGCTGAGCGACATATCCCGCTCATCAATGCGATACAGCGCCACACTGGCAAACATACGCGGCGTGATCTGCCATTTGCTGCCCACTTCCCAGGTGGTGCCCTGCTCCGGATTGCCGACGTTACCGTCATCATCGACATCGGTGGACGGCGTAAAGGATTTACTGACGCTGCTGTACAGCGAGACATCAGGCGTAACTTTATAGATCAGACCGGCCTGAGGCAGAAACTTATTGCCTTCGGAATCCATGGTCTGAACAACCGGATCAAACCCTTTTGAAGCACGTTGCTCATAATGCTGATAACGCCCCCCGACGACGGCGATCCAGTCGGAGGTCAGTGAGATGCTGTCTTTGGCATACACCGAACGGCTGTGGATACGGTTGAGGTTATTGCCGTTGGCGGTATTTTCCGTGCTGCTGTCCACCACCGGCGAGAGAATGTCATATTGCGGATTATTGTAGTTAAAGCTGCTGTCCGACTTCCCCTGATACTGATGGGCGCGATAGGTCTGGTTCATCTCATAATCGGTGCCGAGCACGATATCGTGATTCATGCCCAGAATGTCCTGCGACCCCAGCAGATCCCAGGAAACATATTTGGTTTTATGATTAAAGCCCCGGTTGGCATCCGCGCGACGCGTCACAGCGCCAGTGGTGGTGTTCACTGCCGTCACCCGCACTTCATCATTGTTGTAACGACGCTGATTCCAGCCCAGCGTGAGACGGGTGCTCCAGTCGTCGCTGAACTGCCAGTCATAATGCGCGTTGAGCGTTTTATTATGACCCCAGGCACGGTTGGACTTGTCATCCAGCCGGTCTTTATAGCCGATATCGATCGGTTTACCGTTAATAAAGGCAGTGCCGCGATCATAAGGAATGTCGTAGCGGTAATCCGAATAGCTGATCAGGAAGCTGGCTTTTTCGCCATACCATTGCAGGGACGGCGAAATTAACGTGTGTTTGTCACTGCCGAAATTGCGCCAGTAATCCTGATCCTGTTTCTCGGCGATCATACGGAATGCAAATCCATTCCCCAGCGGACCGGTCACGTCCACGGTCCCTGCTCCGCCACCTTCACTGGCGTAGCGCCCGCTGACTTTGGTGTGCCAGTCGTATTGCGGTTTTTTGCTGACCAGATTGATCACGCCGCCGGGGTTCTGGATGCCGTACAGCAGCGAGGCGGACCCTTTCAGCACTTCCACCCGTTCTGTCGTGGCATCGAAATTCAGCCCCTGACTGCTGCGCACGCCGTCGCGATAAATGGAACCGTCAGAGTTGGAACCAAAACCGCGACGGACAAAGCCATCTTCCGTGCCTGCCAGCGTGTTGCCTTCGCTGACACCGCTGACAAAGCGCATCGCGTCTGAAAGGCTGGTGGCCTGATAATCGTCCAGCTGTTGTTGGGTCACGACGCTGACCGACTGCGCTTCGTTAAGCCGCGGTGTCGGGGTTTTACTGGCGACTGAACTGGTGCCTGCGCTGTATCCCTGATCGTTTTGTTCCTGTTCCTGCCCGGTAATGGTCAGGGTATCGCCATCCCCGGCGGAATACCCGGTCTTCGGCGACAGCATCGCCACACCACAGAGAGCCGCAAGTATCGCCGGATGGTGTTTTCTTTTAAAAGCCAACTGCCTGTTATTATTCATTTCATTCAACCTGGTGTGAAATATGACATCTTTTGCAGTGAAGAACATCTGGCGACTGTCTCGCGCCTTAATGCAATTGATTATCATTCCATCACGCAAGCATGTAGTAGTAAATCATATCTTCATGATTTTCACTACACGCCAGCCGGACGGACCTTGCCAAAATCACACAGCCCACCAAATAATTACCCTTTCATTTTTAATGAGATATCCCGAAAACCCTTCTCAAGCCTTTCGACCTGCGCCTGAATAACCCTGCAAAATGAATTTTTTCTTCCCGAAAAACACTACATTGCTAATATAGCCCACAACTTAAATCCGTTAATTTCTCCCGGTTAAACGCTTAACACGCAAAGGAGCAAGATCATTCAATGGCTGCCATTCCACTTAAAAAGCGTATTGATGTTTTTGGGGAACGCTATCGTGCGCGGATATCCACCCTGCCGCCCGGCCTGCAAACCGTCGCCTCCTATATTCAGAACAACCGTGAATCAGCACTGGACGCGACCGCGATGGAAATCGCCGCCGCCACGGAGGTCTCCGACGCCACCGTCATCCGCGCCGTTCAGGCATTAGGTTTTGCCGGTTTACGTGACATGAAAAAAACGCTGGAAGCCTGGTTTGGTACGGCGGTCAATTCGGAAGAGAAGATGATCACCACCGTCAGCGAGCTGGCCTGTGATATTGATTCCGGGATCAATTTCGTGCTCGACGGGCATAAACGCGCCTGCGATGCGTTATCGGAGCCACACAACCGGCAGGCCATTTCTCAGGCCGTGGCATTGCTGATAGGCGCGCGGCAGGTGGCGCTGTTTGGCCTGAATGCGTCGGGTATTCTTGCCGATTACAGCGCCCGCCTTTTTAGCCGGATTGGCATCCCTTCCCTGTCACTTAACCGTTCCGGGATTGCGCTGGCCGAACAACTGATCTGCCTGCAACGTGGGGATGTGCTGATTATGATGGCGCAAAAAAGCGCCCATCGGGAGGGAAAAACCACCCTGCAGGAGGCGAAGCGTCTGGGTATTCCGGTCATTTTGCTGACCAATGCGCCTGACTCCTATTTTGCCAAAGAAGCCGCGCTGGTCATCAATGTGCCACGCGGAGGAGAAAACGGCAGGATGCCGCTGCATGGCACGGTTCTGGTTTGTCTGGAAATGCTGATCCTCTCCGTGGCGTCCGCCACCGCATCGCGCACCATGAAAACCATGAAACGTATTCAGGATTTGAATCAGTCTCTGAAACATGCCGGTAAATTGGGGAAATAGCCTGGGGATATAAAGAAGGCCGGTCATCAGACCGGCCTTCGTGTGACTCATTTGTCTAAACGCGCATCGTGCAAAATCAGGCTTCGGTGGCCTTTTCCTGCTCAGTCTTTACCTGCGCATTTGCCAGCATTCTGCGTACCGGAATGATCAGCACAAACAGCACCGCCGCACAGATCAGCAACGCGATGGAACAGCGCGCGAACAGATTTGGCAGCATATCCAGCTGATCGGCTTTGACGTGTCCGCCAATCAAACCGGCGGCCAGATTACCCAGCGCGCTGGCACAGAACCACAGCCCCATCATCTGGCCGCGCATTCTTTCCGGCGCCAGCAGCGTCATGGTCGCCAGACCAATCGGGCTGAGGCACAGTTCGCCCAGAGTCAGCATCAGGATACTGCCCACCAGCCACAGAGGTGAAACCCCTGCGCCGCCATTGTTCAGCACATTCTGCGCCGCCAGCATCATGATCCCAAAGCCCGCCGCCGCGCATAAAATGCCGATGACAAACTTAGTGATACTTCCCGGACGCACATTGTTCTGCGCCAGTCGCGGCCACGCCCAGCTGAAGACCGGAGCCAGCAGGATAATAAACAGCGCATTGATCGACTGGAACCACACGGCTGGGATTTCAAAATCGCCGATCATGCGGTTGGTATAGTCGTTGGCGAACAGGTTGAACGAGGTCGGTTTCTGCTCAAACGCAGACCAGAAGAAGGCCGCAGACACCAGCAGAATAAAGCACACCAGCAGGCGGGCGCGTTCTTTGCGGTTCAGCCCGGCGAACACAAACAGATAGATGAAATAAAGCGCAACGGACGCCGCGATCACATACACCAGCACGCTGGCCACCGCGACCGGATTGATCACAATGATGCCCTGCGCGATCAGCGTCACGATCACCGCCACGCCTGCCGCCAGCGCCAGCAACCAGCCGCCGACACCGTTTTTCTTCGCCACCGGACTGTTCCAGGTGGAATCCAGCCCCACTTCGCTGTCATAGCGTTTCATGGCCGGAACGGCATACAGACGGAAGATAATCAGCGCCACCAGCATCCCGATACCGCCGATACCAAAGCCCCAGTGCCAGCCGTGGGTTTTGATCAGCCAGCCGGAAATCAGCGGCGCGATGAAAGATCCCATATTGATGCCCATGTAGAACAGCGAGAAACCGCCGTCACGACGTGCATCACCTTTCTTATACAGCGTACCGACCATCACGGAGATACAGGTTTTGAACAGGCCGGAACCGAGGACAATAAACATCAGGCCGATGAAGAACAGGCTGTCTCCCATGAATGCCGACAGCGCAATCGACAGGTGGCCAAGGGCGATGAGGATCGACCCGTACCAGACCGCCTTTTGCTGCCCCAGCCAGTTATCCGCCAGCCAGCCGCCCGGCAGCGCCGCCAGATACATACAGCCGGCAAAGATACCGACGATAGCCGAGGCGTTTTCGCGCGCCAGTCCCATACCGCCGTCGTACACCGTCGCTGCCATAAACAGGATCAGTAAAGGACGGATGCCGTAAAACGAGAACCGCTCCCACATCTCAGTGAAGAACAGTGAACCCAGCGGATAGGGATGGCCGAAGAAAGTCCGGCTTTCGTTTTTATTAACAGAGGAATGCATAAAATCTCCAGAGAAAGTCTGTCGGAATCGTTGTGAATACGCTTGCCCGGCGGCTGTCGTGCAGCCGCTCTTTAACATTCAGCGGTTATTATTTGATTGCTGAATACTGGTATTGTCTGGTATTAACCGCAGAAGTTTTAGAGGAAAAGTCGAGGAATGTCTACTTTTACAGATTTTATCGCGGAGATTTTGAAATGATTGTTACAAGTTTCCGTCGCCACCGCAGCGGGTTTCGGGCGTTTTTAATACGTTGATACCTCATATATCAAAATCGTGTAACCTGCCCGCTCCGGCGGAAGGAAAAGCATCAAAGGTGCCGCTGATATAAACGCCTTCTCTGAAAATAACCACGTCATCCACCCTGACCGGGTGCTGACACTGGGCACAGACAATGGAATGGACGATATCGGCAAGCGGGGTATTGGCTGCCGCAACAAAACGATCAGACCCGCATTGTTCGCAAACAATTTTAATATCCGGCATGTGACGCGCTCTGCATAAGATGAAATGAATCCTTAAAATATAGCACAATTGGATAAATCTCATTGCTAATTTTGAGGTCATTCACTAGCAGGGCATTTTCAGTTAAAAAAAAGCCCGCATGCAGAGCGGGCAAGCACACACAGACACAAGGTAAAATGCAGTGGTTATCTGTAGCGGGGTACAGATAAATCAATCATAGCTGCCTCTATCCCGTCCGCGAGATGACTTGCCCTGCCTGTTGAAAAATAGGAATAATCCGCAATTTTTATGTCTCAGACGACGACATGACGCGGACATTTTTCACAGGATCTCTGAAGCTTACACCGTCCCTGTCCCGCCATCTGAACACCAGATCTGACCGGAAGAATAACTGCTTTCCGAAGAGGCCAGCGTCACATACAGCGGTGCGATTTCGGCAGGCTGTCCCGGACGTTTTAGCGGAGCCTGTTCCCCAAAGGATTCAATTTTTTCCTGCGGCTGACCGCCGGAAATCTGCAACGGCGTCCAGTACGGTCCCGGCGCAACGCCGTTGACCCGGATCCCGTCGCCCGCCAGCTGTTTTGCCAGCCCTTTGGTGAACGCCATGATCGACGCTTTGGTCGACGAATAATCCAGCAGATTATCGCTTGGTGAAAACGCCTGCACGGAAGTGGTATTAATGATCGAACCGCCGCGCGGAATGAATTCCAGCGCCGCTTTGGTGATCCAGAACATCGCATACACATTGGTTTTATAGGTGGCATCAAAGGCTTCGGTGGTCAGGTCTTTAATCGAATCGCAGAACTGCTGACGACCGGCGTTATTGACCAGCAGATCCAGCCCGCCGAGTTTTTCTTCGGCCTCTTTCACCAGTTGCTGACAGAATTTCTCATCGCGGATATCACCGGGGATCGCCACGACTTTCAGCCCTTCCGCCCACAGCAAATCGACCACTTGTTTCGCGTCCGGCTCTTCGTCCGGCAGATAATTGATGGCAACCTGTGCGCCTTCGCGGGCGAAGGCAATCGCCACCGCGCGGCCAATCCCGGAGTCACCGCCGGTGATCAGCGCCTTACGACCTTTCAGACGTTCACTGCCTTTATAGGTCAGCTCGCCGTGATCCGGCAGCGGATTCATTTTGCTGGCCAGCCCCGGAAATGGCTGTTTCTGATGCTCAAACGGCGGCGTCGGATAGGCATCCACATGCGGCTCATTCAGTGATTTGGGGATTGTTTTACTGTTCATAAACATTCCTTATTTTTTGATGAATGGATTTTAAAAATAGAACATCACTGGCGGCCTGTGGGCATCATCAGACACTTCTGAAGATCCTGCGTTACCGGGAACACTTATTTGGCCGGTAACGCATAGGCCACGACCGCATCGCCGGACGTGGTGCCCAGCCCGCCGTGACCGCCTGCGGCGATCACCACAAACTGCCTGCCGTCATCGCCGGTATAGGTCATCGGCGTGGCCTGCCCGCCCGCCGGAAGCCGCGCGCGCCACAGTTCATTACCGTTGTTTTCATCAAATGCGCGCAAATAATTATCCGCCGTGGCGCCGGTAAAAATCAGCCCGCTTTGCGTGATCACATCCGCGCCCATCATGAAAATCCCGGTCGGCAGTGGCACATTGGTGTGCGTACCGAAAATGTTCATGTCGCGTGTGGTCCCGGCCGGTCTTTCCCAGGCAATTTTTCGGGTATTGAGATCAATCGCCACGATTTTCCCCCACGGCGGCGCGCTGCACGGCGCATCCAGTAAACTGAGCCAGGGTTTGACGATCGCCGCCCACGGTGTGCCGTATTGTGGCCCGACCGAGAAATCTTTCGGTTTCGGGTACGGTTGCCTGCTCGTCCAGCCCGCCCATTTCTGCATCAGCCCTTCCCGGATGGCATCGGCTGATTTCTTCACTTCCATGGTGAACGGGATATAGCTGGTGTTGGCGATCAGCACATGGCGGATCGGATCCACCGACGCGCCATACCAGTCAATGACGCCATCAAAGGCCGGATAGGCAATGGATTTGCCCTCTGCGGGCGGCGTGAACTGCCCCTGATAGCGGGCACTTTTGAACTGAATACGACAATAAAGCTGATCGATAGGGGTTGCGCCCCACGCATCAGATTCTTTCAGATCGGCAGGGGAAAGATTGGGCATACCGACCGAATCCGGCTGCGTCGGTGAAAGGCGTTCACCCGGCAAGGACGGCGAGGTCGGCACCGGTTTTTCATTCACCTGCGCCAGCGGTTTGCCGGTACGGCGATCGAGCAGGAACAGTTGCCCCATTTTGGTGGTTTGAACCAGCGCAGGCACCGTGCTGCCATCCGGCGATGGCAGATCGACCAACGTCGGGCCGACCGGCACATCGAAGTCCCACACGTCATGATGCACGGTCTGGAAATGCCAGCGTTCCTCGCCGGTATGGATATCCAGCGCCACAAGCGAACTGGAATATTTATCATCAAACGGGCGGCGTTTGGCGCCGTAGTAATCCGGCGTCGCATTGCCGAGCGTAATGTAAATCAGCCCGAGGGCCGGGTCGCCGGTGTAAGTTCCCCAGCCGTTTGGCGTACCGCGCGTGTAGACTTCCCCTGCTTTCAGCGGCGCATTCGGCGGATTTCTGCCCATATCCCACGCCCACGCCAGCTGACCGGAATTTACGTCGTAAGCACGCACCACGCCCGACGGCTCACCGGTGGACTGATTGTCGTAAATCCAGCCACCGAGCACGATGCGGCCATCCATCACCATCGGCTGCGAGGTAATAAAGTGGAAGCCCGGCGGCACGTCGCCCATATGGTCGGTCAGGCTGACAAAGCCGTTCTGCCCAAAGGAAGAACAGGGTTTACCGGTCTGCGCGTTGAGTGCCACCATCCGCGCTTCGCTGGTGGTGGCGATGATTTTTTCCGGACACACTTTGTCGTCTGCGCTCTGGCTGTATGCCACGCCGCGACAGGCCAGATATTCATTGGCTGAGGTGTCAGATTTAGGATCGAACTTCCAGCGTTGTTTGCCGCTGGTGGCGTCAAGGGCGATCACCTCGCGGTGCGGCGTACAGATAAACAGGGAATTACCGACCTTGATGGGGGTCACTTCGAAATTGAATTCACGTCCGCCCTTGTCCTCGCCTTTTCTCATCACATCGCCGGAATGGTATTCCCATGCCGGTTTGAGCTGACTGACATTCGCCGGGGTGATCTGAGTCAGCGGAGAATAGCGTTGCCCCGCTTCTGTCCGGCCATAAAAGCGCCAGTCATTACTTGCCGGCGTGGCAGCTGGCGTATCGCCCGACTGCGCGGGGATCGCCTGATGGTGAACAAAACGTGACGCGGTCACTTGCCAGCCGGTATAAAAAATCCCGGCAATCGCCACGATGTACACCAGCCCGGCCAGCGTACCGGCACGGGGATTATCCCCGTCTGCCATTACCTGGCGGGTGACCCAGGGCAGGCTGCACCAGACGCCCAGCAGCGCCATCACAAACAGACGCGGCATCAGCTGCCAGCCGTCCAGGCCGACTTCCCACAGCGACCAGCCGCAGCACACCAGAAACGTCAGCAGATAGAGCCAGATGCCCCGGGCTTTGCGCCGCGCAATGAAAATCCCGCTGAGTAAATACCCGGCACCAAACAGGATATACCAGGGTGATCCGCCCAGTGCCGCCAGCCAGATCCCCAGCAGCAGATAAGCCAGCCCGATCAACCCGATAACCAGCCCGGTCATGAACGACCAGGTAAAGATCCGTTTACTGTTCATGATGGTTTCTTTTGTGAGAGAGGGTGATTAAAGGATATGTAACGTCAGGCGACATTCCGGCCTGAGCGCAGATTTCATCCCGGCAAACAGGATTAATCGTTAATTTTCAGGCACATTTCGTCAGTGTTTATTTGTCTCAAAAGTTTACAAAGCAGACGAATAATGTGGAAAGCAACAAAACCGTTGCCTTATTCATTTGCATTTCGACACAAAAAAATCCCCCAGCCTGAGCGCCATTTCTCGCTATTATCCTGTCCTACAGAAAAAGCACAGGCTTCGGCTTTACTGCTCATACAACGGACTGGCGGCATATCACCGAGGCAGGCATTAAGTTGATGGTTTTAACGGGATAATCTATGCGTCATTCTAAAATTGTAATGTTGTCAGCTCTGGTCGTTTCTTCCCTGTTACCGCTGGCGAACACGGCTTTTGCCGCGTCGAATTCACATGAAATCAAATCGTTCTACGATGATTCCAAACTCTATGCCATTGGCGATCAGGTGCCTGCGCTGTACCGCACCAAGCCGTATGAAATCGTCGGCTGGCAGGAACGTCACCTGCCTGCGCCGGACGCGGGCAGCCACTGGACCTACATCGGCGGCAGCTACGCGCTGATCACCGATACCGACGGCAAGATCCTCAAAGCCGAGAACGGCGATATTTACTTCCAGTAACGGGTTATCGTGATGGAAAAGAAAGGCCTGAAGCGATTCAGGCCTTTTTTACGGGTGTTTCCCCGCCATTCTCACTTTCGAAAGTAATAAAGAGCGGAAGTATCAGGCAAACAGACATATCATGATGCGTGAACAGGGATGGTTCACGCAGTGTTCTGCTTCATCACACCCGACGAACAACGCGAACTGTCAGACATCACCCATGAGCTATTGGCTCTCTTTCTCCGGGGCTCCCATGAGCGACTCGCAGCAACCTCTTTCCGTGCGTAAGCACCCCATGAAGCTCAGTACCTCTGTCATTCTGATGATCAGCGCGGTGATTGCGTCTGTCCTGCTGGTGGTTCATCTGCTGTATTTCGTGCAGGTGAGCGATACCACGCGCGACGGCGTAAAAGATAAGGCGCTGGCGGTGGCGCGTACGCTGGCGGATTTACCTGAGATAAAAAATGCCCTGGCGCTGCCGCCGGACAGCGGCATTATCCAGCCCATCGCCAGCGCGGTGCAAAAGCGCAACGACCTGCTGTTTGTGGTGGTCACCAATATGGACGGCATCCGCTACTCGCACCCCAATGCCGATGTGATCAGTCATCATTTTATCGGCGACGACATCAATCCCGCGCTGCTCGGCAATGAAAATGTCTCCATAAACAAAGGCACGCTCGATGAGGCGCTGCGCGTGTTTACCCCCGTGTATGACGATCATCACAGGCAAATCGGCGTGGTCGCCATCGGGATTTCGCTGGTCAAAGTCACCGAGCAAATCAACAAAAGCCGCTGGAGCATTCTGTGGACCGTGTTATTCGGCATGATGGTCGGCGCGCTGGGCACCTATTGTCTGGTGAAAATGCTCAAACGCATTCTGTTCGGGCTGGAGCCGTACGAAATCTCCACCCTGTTTGAACAGCGTCAGGCGATGTTGCAGTCGATCAAAGAAGGCGTGATCGCGGTGGACGATCTTGCTCATGTCACATTGATCAATCAGACTGCACGGCAGATCTTTCAGGAAACCGCGCAGGACGTCACGCCGCACGAGGAATCACTGCCGCTGATCGCCAACCTGCGCGATGTGCTTAATACCGGCGTGCCGCGTCGTGATGAAGAAATTAACTTTAAGGGACGCCTGCTGCTGAGTAACACCGTGCCGGTACGCAATAACGGCGTGATCATTGGCGCGATCTGTACTTTCCGGGATAAAACCGAGGTCAGCCAGTTAATGCAGCGTCTGAGTGGCATGGTAAACTACGCGGATTCGTTACGTGAACGTTCGCATGAATTCATGAACAAACTGCATGTGATCCTCGGATTGCTGCACATGAAAAGCTACGCGCAGCTTGAGGATTACATTCTCAAAACCGCCAATAACTATCAGGCGGAAATCGGTTCGCTGCTGCTGAAAATCAAGTCTCCGGTGATTGCCGGTTTCCTGCTGAGTAAGATCAACCGCGCATCGGATACCCGGCATTTGCTGACGCTCAGCGATGACAGTCTGCTGCCGGATAATAACAATGAAGATCAGGTGGCGGCGCTGATCACCGTGCTGGGCAACCTGATAGAAAACGCGCTGGATGCGCTGGGCGATCAGCCTGATGGTGAGGTCAGCGTGTTGCTGCATTACCAGAACGGCTCGCTGGCCTGTATTGTCAGCGACGACGGTCCGGGCATTCAGCCGGAAAATATTGACGCAATATTCGAAAAGGGTGTGTCGTCGAAAGGCGATCAACGCGGCATGGGGTTATTCCTGGCGAAACAGCAAGTGGAAAGCCTCGGCGGAATGATTAATGTAGAATCCGAGCCTGACGTTTATACCCAATTTTTTGTACAACTTCCCTGGGATGCGGAGAGGACACGTTCTTGATCAATGTGCTGATAGTGGATGATGATGCCATGGTGGCAGAGCTTAACCGTTGTTATGTGGGCCAGATTGATGGCTTCACCTGCTGCGGCACCGCGTCGACATTGCAACAGGCGAAAGATCTGGTTTTGAATTCAGAACTGTCTATCGATCTGATTTTGCTCGATGTGTACATGCAGCAGGATAACGGGCTGGATTTGCTGCCTGAACTGCGTAACGCCCGTCGCCCCATCGACGTGATTGTGATTTCTTCTGCAGCGGATGCCGAGACCATCAAAAAATCGCTCAATTACGGCGTGGTGGATTATCTGATCAAACCGTTCCAGTTCTCCCGTTTTGAGGAAGCACTGACCGGCTGGCAGCAGAAGAAAACGCTGATGGATAATCAGCAGTATTACGAACAGTCCGACGTTGACCGGCTGATCCACGGCAGCAATCCGGCGGCAGCGGACACCAAAAAGCTGCCAAAAGGCTTAACGCCGCAGACATTACGCACGCTGTGTCAGTGGATTGATGCCCATCCGACCATTGAGTTCTCCACGGATGAACTGGCAAGCTCGGTGAACATCTCACGGGTGTCCTGCCGTAAATACCTGATCTGGCTGGCGCAGATGAACATTTTGTTCACCAGTATTCATTACGGCGTCACCGGCAGACCGGTCTACCGTTACCGTCTGCAGGCCGATCACGCGTCGTTACTCAAACAATACTGTCAGTAAGTGGTGATCTGATAACTGTCATCCAGCGGCGTGAAGGTAAACTGCCGCTGTGATGACACGATGATCTGCCCGTCGCGGGTGACGAAAATCGCTTCGATATGCGGAATTTGCGGCAGATACGCCAGACTCTTCTCCACGCCCATCCCGTACAACAACGTCGTCCAGATATCCCCGTCTATCGAGTCCTGCGAAATAATGGTCACGCTGAGCAGTTCATTATCCAGCGGATAACCGGTTTTCGGATCGAGAATGTGGTGATAACAGTGGCCGTCCAGCTCGAAATACCGCTCGTAAACCCCTGACGTCACCACCGATTTGCCGGTCACACCGATCACGCCAATCAGCGTATCGGCAACAGCAAACGGCTTTTTCAGGCCGATGCCCCACGCGCCTTCCGCACCGGCACCGAGCGTCTGCACGTTACCCCCGAGATTGATTAAGGCGTTCTCCACCTGCGCTTCCCGCAGGGCATCGCGCACCACATCGGCGATATAACCTTTGGCAATCGCACCCAGATCAATTTCCATACCGGCTTTTTGCAGAAACACCGAGCGCGCGGATTCATCGAGGATCACATCCTGCGGATGGGTCAGCGTCAGCAGCGTCTGTAAATCTTCTGCGGCGGGGATGCTGTGACCGCTGAAGCCGATTTTCCAGCGTTTGACCAGCGGGCCGATGGTGAAATTGAAACTGCTGTCAGGAAGACAACTGATGGCTTTGGCGCGGCGGATTAACTCAAACACCGGCGCGCTGACGGTGACAGGGTCACGTCCGGCGGCATGGTTAATCGCCATGATGTCGGAGTGCGGGCGGTTCACCGTGAAGGTGATTTCCTGCAATTTGATCAGCCTGAAAATGCGCGACGCCAGACTCTCGTCATGTTCAAACAGCTTGAGAAGAATGGGCGAACCCATCAACACAGCGGAATAAGCATAGATACGATCGTCTGGCGTCATGGAAAATCCTTGCTGATGAACGGTTACCGCATCGCGAATTTCGCGGCATTTTGTCCGGCAAGGATACCGAAGATAATGATATCTGCAACGGCATTACCGCCGATACGGTTACCGCCGTGAATGCCGCCGACCACTTCACCGGCCGCATACGCCCCGCCGAGCACCTGTTGCTGCGCATCCAGCACGCAGGTATCGGTATTGATGGTTACGCCGCCCATGGTGTGATGCACGCCCGGCGCGATGCGGATGGCGTAGAACGGCCCCTGATTGATCGGGTGGCGCAGCGCGGTGCGGCGACCAAACTCCACGTCATCCTGCTTATCAACAGCCACGTTGTAGCTTTCCAGCGTCGCCAGGAAGGCGTCAGAATCCATCTCCAGTTTCGCCGCCAGTTCGCGCGGTGAACTGCCGCTGATGACAAAGCCTTTCGCGATGTATTCGTCAGCCGCTTTGTTGTTCAGGCGCACCTGCTCGTCAAACACCACGTAGGCGAATTTCTCCGGCAGCGCGATGATGTTCGCGGACACTTTGTCGCGGGTTTCCATCTCATTGAAGAAGCGTTTGCCCGCCTGGCTGACCAGAATCGCACCGCCGCCACGAATGGCCTCGGAAATCAGGTAAGAGGTGGTTTGCTCAACGGTCGGGTGGATCTGGATCTCGCCCATGTCCACCGTACCTGCGCCGATGTTTTGCAGGATGGCGATACCGCTGCCGGTCGCACCTTTGTGGTTGGTGGTCACGAAACCGTCCAGCTCAGGGCGATATTTCACCACCATGTCGCGGTTGGCGCTGAAACCGCCGGTCGCCACGATCACGCTTTTGGCGTTCACGGTCAGCACTTCATTGTCGTCATTGAGCAACTCCACGCCCTGCACCGCGCCATCGGCGTAACGGATTTCAGTGACGGAAGTGTCGAGCATCACATCGATGTTGCGCTTGTTGAGGTTTTTCACCAGACCGCTGATCAGGAAGCCGCCTACTGCGCTGCGGTCCGCCGGACGGTGCGTACGGTCAATGCTCATGCCGCCGGTGATGGTGATATCGCTCAGCTCAATCTGGTGATCGGCCAGCCATTCCACCGCCAGCGGTGCGCGCTCGATAAACTCTTTCAGCAGCACGGTGTTGTTTTTGAACTGGCCGCCCTTCAGGGTTTCCTGATAGAACAGCGCTTTACTGTCTTCAATGCCTTTCAGCTGCTGATAACGGGTTTCAGCGGCGTTCATGCCGACTGACGCTTTAATGGTGTTACCGCCAATGGTCGACATTTTCTCCACGATCAGCACTTTCGCGCCTTCGTCACACGCCTGAATCGCCGCGGCCAGACCGGCACCGCCGCTGCCGACGACCACAACGTCATAGCTTTGTGGCGCATTCAGGTTGCCGCCCTCTTCCAGCAACTGCGCTTTACAGGATTTGGCGATGGCTTTCGATACGGCTTTTTTCACCGCTTCACTTTGCTCAGTCGCGCCGGTGACCGCATCGACGTGCGGGCTGTTGGCGTCGAGAATACGGCTGCGGATGATGTCAAAATGGGTGGTGAATTCCACATCCAGATCCGCGCCCGCTTCCAGCACGATATCGGCAATGCGGTCGGTGTCCAGACTGACATTCAGCGCCAGCTCGTGGTTCGCGTCCTGCACTTTTTCACGGAACACACCGGCTTTGAATTTCTTCGACGTCATGCTCATGTCGCGGATCATCGCGTCAACCAGCGAGAAGCGCCACAGCGGCTCAGGAATGGTCAGCGCCTCGCGTTGGGTGCTGTCGATGAACAGCTCAAGTTTCTGACCGGCGGCGATACGGTCAGTCCAGTCCGGATAAGCAATGCAGGCTTTACCGATGGCGATCATGTCGTAACCGTGTTCCAGCGCCTTCTCCGCGTCGGAAGTATTGACGATCCCGCCCACACCCATCACCGGGATTTTGGCCAGCGTGTCAGAACGCATCGCGACATATTTGTCGATCAGCGGTGTCGGATCGGTGGTATCGACAATGGAAGGACGCAGCGAATAACCGAGGGAGAAATGCAGATAATCGAGGCCGCGTGCCGCCAGTTGTTCCAGCAGGTACAGGGTGTCGGCAAAGCGGATACCCGGCTCTTCCAGTTCTTCCGGTGAGAAACGGTAACCAATAATAAACGCGTCGTCGGCGTATTTCTTCGCCATCTCATGGGTGATATCCAGAACGGCCAGCGGGAAGCGGGCGCGGTTCTCACGGCTGCCGCCCCATTTGTCGTCACGCTGGTTAGAGTTCGGCGAGAAGAACTGCTGAATAAGATAGGTATTGGCACCGTGGATTTCGACACCGTCAAAACCGGCTTCAATCGCACGACGCACGCCTTCACCGAATTTGGTGATCATGGCGTCCACTTCTTCTGCGGTCAGCGCCACCGGCGTGGCAGCACCCTCACGCGGCGCCGCCAGCGCACTTGGCGCGACCGGCTGCTGGCCGCCGATCAGTTTCGGTTCGCTCATGCGGCCGCCGTGATAAATCTGCAACACCGCTTTCGAGCCCTGAGATTTCACGGCGGCGGCGATTTTCGCCAGTCCGTCGATTTTGCTGTCATTGTCGATGCCGATCGCACCGGGGAAGGCCAGACCTTTATCATCGATAAAGCAACACTCCACGATCACCGTGCCGATGCTGCCGGCACGGGCGCGATAATAATCGACCAGTTCACTGGTCACCGTGCCGTCATAAAAACCGGTGCAGGTGGTCATCGGCGCCATCAGGATACGGTTTTTCAGCACGGTGCCATTTGGCAAAGTGAACGGACTCAGTAACACATTTTTGTTGCTCATAATCGTGACTCCAAACTTAATTATTAATTTCTGAATTCGTTATCGGCGCGCTATTTCGGTTAAGCGTTGTGGAGTGTCGAATCATTATTCGTTGTTTTTATTTTGATGCCGATGTCATACTTTTAATATAGTTTTATTTTTACTTTCAAAACCTCTTACATTAGTTAATTAACTATTTATCTATTAACTTAACACCTGTTATATTAAAAATATGTTAACGGTTAAATTAAATAATTACACGGATGCAAACTCCGCGCTTATTTGTATTTAACTGATGGGATTATTATTACATCCTGCGCACCCTTTTTTCCCTGCAGATCACGGAGTTCGCCGTCTGGCAAGTTGCACAGGGTCGTCAGTGACCGGCCTGTTCCGCTGTGAATCACTCTCATTTCGCCTACTCCATTTTTGCCGTCATGTTTCTGCTGGGCGCCTCCGCGCATCCGTTGGCGTTTATTTTCCCCGCACCTGACTTCGTCGTCATTTTATTTCATTTAAAAAGAGTTTCATCGCTGTATTTTGTTGATCAAGATCAACAGTAAAAAACAAGGAAATCGCATTATATAAATGTTTCCTCCCTCTTACGGGGAATACGAAGTACTCATGGCAAATAACAATAATGAGGCAATTAACATGCCACTATTGAATAACTAAAAAAAAGATTAAGTAACTAAAAAAACCAGACAACATCTTACCTATGCATCATCACATTATTCCTAACTACCTAAGATAAATATTATGAGCGAAACAACAAAAACTGCGGTGAAAGAGCCAGCGAAAAATGCCGGATCCGGCAAAAAAAATCGCTGGATCTTTATGGTACTTCCCGTGCTGGTGTCCGTGCTGTTGCTGCTGGTTCCGGTCCCTGCCGGTCTGGAACCTCATGCATGGCATTTCTTTGCCATCTTTGTCGGTGTCATTATCGGTCTGATCTTCGAGCCATTGCCGGGTGCGGTGATCGGCTTAACCGGCGTGGTGGTCATCGCCCTGTTCAGTCAATGGCTGCTGTTCAGCCCGGCTGAGCTGGCGGATCCGAAATTCAAAACCGCGGCGCAGTCCTTTAAATGGGCGGTCAGCGGTTTTGGTAACTCAACGGTCTGGTTAATCTTCGGCGCATTCATGTTTGCCGCGGGCTACGATAAAACCCAGTTTGGTCGCCGTCTGGCGCTGATCCTGGTGAAATATCTGGGTCGCCGCAGCCTGACGCTCGGTTATGCCATCACCTTTGCGGACCTGTTACTGGCACCGTTCACCCCGTCCAACACCGCACGCAGCGGCGGCACGATCTACCCGATCATCGCCAACCTGCCGCCGTTGTACGGCTCCAAACCGAATGACCCGAGTGCGCGTAAAATCGGTTCTTACCTGATGTGGGTGGCGATCACCGCAGCCTGTATCACCAGTTCCATGTTCCTGTCTGCACTGGCCCCTAACCTGCTGGCGCTGGGCATTGTGAACAGCGTCACCGGTATCAACATTTCCTGGGGCACCTGGTTCATCGCCTTCCTGCCGGTCGGTCTGCTGCTTCTGCTGACCATGCCGCTGCTGGCCTACTGGTTCTACCCGCCGGAAGTGAAAATCAATGACGAAGTGCCGCGCTGGGCGACCGCTGAGCTGGCAAAACTGGGCAGAATGTCCCGTCATGAAATCCTGCTGCTGGTCTTCGTATGCTGTGCGCTGGCAATGTGGATTTTCGCGGCAAGCTTTATTGAACCGGCAATGGCCGCACTGCTGGTCGTGGTGCTGATGCTGTGGACCGGCGTGCTGAACTGGAATGACATCACCAGCAACAAACCGGCCTGGAACACCTTCGCCTGGTTCGCCACGCTTGTGGCACTGGCTGACGGCTTATCCCGCACCGGCTTCATCGCCTGGCTGGGTAAAGAAGGCGCGGCGCTGATGGGCGGTATCTCTCCGGGTGCGGCGACCATCGCCCTGCTGCTGGCGTTTTACCTGCTGCACTACCTGTTCGCCAGCACCACGGCGCACACCACCGCGCTGTTGCCCGCGATGCTGACGATTGGTGCTGCCATTCCGGGCATCAACATGCAGGTGTTCTGTCTGCTGATGGTGACGTCTCTGGGCGTCATGGGGATCATCACCCCGTACGGTACCGGCCCAAGCCCGATTTATTACGGCAGCGGTTACCTGCCGACCAAAGATTACTGGCGTCTCGGTACCATCTTCGGCGCTATCTTCCTGATTGCCTTACTGGTGATCGGGTATCCGTGGATGGTCATGATGTTCTGAGTGTGGCGATAAAATCACCCACAAAGCATTAACAGAGCATTTACTGAAAGAAAACATATAAACCCCGTTGCCAGCCTGTGTATTTGGCTGGCAACATACAGATCGAATATAAACGTCGCCCCGAACACCTCTGCTCTACCGAGTCAACAGTCCCACCCGTGGCGGCAAAAACGGAAAAAGTGAGAAAACAATGTCGAACAAACCGTTCTATTATCAAAATCCCTTCCCCGTTTCCAAAGATGACACCGAATACTATCTGCTGACCAAAGACCATGTTTCTGTCAGCCATTTCGACGGCGAAGAGGTGTTAAAGGTTGAACCTCAGGCGCTGACCCTGCTGGCACAACAGGCGTTCCACGATGCCTCCTTCATGCTGCGCCCGGCGCATCAGCAACAGGTGGCGTCAATTCTTCATGATCCGGAATCCAGCGAAAACGACAAATACGTCGCGCTGCAATTCCTGCGTAACTCTGAAATCGCCGCCAAAGGGATCCTGCCGACCTGTCAGGACACCGGCACCGCGATCATCATGGGTAAAAAAGGCCAGCGCGTCTGGACCGGCGGCGGCGACGAAGCCAGCCTGTCTCAGGGCGTCTACAACACCTTCATCGAAGATAACCTGCGCTATTCCCAGAACGCCGCGCTGGATATGTACAAAGAAGTGAACACCGGCACCAACCTGCCTGCGCAAATCGATCTCTACAGCGTCGATGGCGACGAGTACAAATTCCTGTGCATCGCTAAAGGCGGCGGCTCCGCCAACAAAACCTATCTGTATCAGGAAACCAAAGCCCTGATCACGCCGGCTAAGCTGAAAGATTATCTGGTTGAGAAAATGCGCACGCTGGGTACAGCAGCCTGTCCGCCGTACCATATCGCGTTCGTGATTGGCGGTACGTCGGCGGAAGCGACGCTGAAAACCGTGAAACTGGCCTCCACCCATTACTACGACGGCCTGCCAACCGAAGGTAACGAACACGGTCAGGCATTCCGTGATGTGAATCTGGAACAGGAACTGCTGGTGGAAGCCAACAACCTCGGTCTGGGCGCGCAGTTCGGCGGCAAATACTTTGCTCACGACATCCGCGTGGTGCGTCTGCCGCGTCACGGCGCGTCCTGTCCGGTCGGGATGGGCGTTTCCTGCTCCGCAGACCGTAACATCAAAGCCAAAATCAACCGCGACGGCATCTGGATCGAAAAACTGGAAGAGAATCCGGGCAAGTACATCCCTGAAGCATTGCGTCAGCAGGGCGAAGCCGGTGTGGTGAAGGTTGACCTGAACCGTCCGATGAAAGAAATCCTGGCTCAGCTTTCTGAATATCCGGTGTCTACCCGCCTGTCGCTGAGCGGTACGATCATCGTCGGTCGTGACATTGCGCACGCCAAACTGAAAGAGCGTCTGGATAACGGCGAAGGCTTGCCGCAGTACATCAAAGATCATCCGATTTACTACGCAGGCCCGGCGAAAACCCCTGAAGGTTACGCATCCGGTTCCCTCGGCCCGACCACCGCTGGCCGCATGGATTCCTACGTGGATCTGCTGCAATCCCACGGCGGCAGCATGATCATGCTGGCAAAAGGCAACCGCAGCCAGCAAGTGACCGACGCGTGTCACAAACACGGCGGTTTCTATCTCGGCAGCATCGGCGGCCCGGCAGCGGTGCTGGCGCAGCAAAGCATCAAGAGTCTGGAATGTGTGGAATACCCTGAACTGGGGATGGAAGCCATCTGGAAAATTGAAGTGGAAGACTTCCCGGCCTTCATCCTGGTGGATGACAAAGGCAACGATTTCTTCCAGCAAATCCATGCCAGTACCTGCGCGAAATGCGTGAAGTAAGAAAGCCTGATTAACACAAAGGCCCGCCAGCAATGGCGGGCTTTTTTTTGGAATCAATATCACCCTTCCCACACTGCACCTTTCTGTCTGTTTGACGCCCGGTCAGATGCGCGTAGACTATCTCAATATCGTTAATTTTTGAGATAGTTTCCCTATGGCTATAAAATTTCCTCCCGTGCTGGTTCCGCTGGAGAGCCTTCATGGCGAACACTATGTTCAATATCAATTCTGCGCCAGACTGGTCGATGAACAGGGTCGCTATTTGCCATGGCATAAGTATCAGTATCGCGTTGCCAAAGGACTGGATCCGGTCACGGCCTGGAGTTTTACCCGGCGGACGCGTCATTCCGCCATGCAGTTTATCGGCTATGCCAACACTAAAAATCAGCAGGCGGGCTTCAACCAGACGGCGCTGATGACGGAAGTCTGCGAACAGGCAGACAAGTTGGCGACCACACTGGCGCTGAGCCAGCAGCAGAAACGGCTTTCCGATATCGGCGCAGCACTGGTGCATTTGCAGTACGAAGAACCCATCACCAGTTCGCAACTCGAAGGGGCCAATACCACCACATTGGTGGCGTGGAAAATGCTTGAATCAGGTCGCAAACCCTGCACGGAAAGTGAGCACATGATTGCCGGGAATGCCCGCCTGATGAAGGAGATCGCCGCACATCTTGACGAGCCGCTGAGTATCAGCCTTATCCGTCAATTTCATGTGACGGGAATGGGAGGTATTGATGATGCCAGATATGTTCCCGGCGATTTCCGCACCACCGACGATGTGGTTATCGCAGACTATGACGGCAATGTCGTCCATCAGCCGCCACCCGCCGCGGAGATTACCCCACGTTTGCAGGCTATTTGCGACTGGGCCAACGGGAAAAATGGCGGTTATATCCATCCGCTGATCCGTGCCTGCATTTTGCATTTTATGGTGGCGCATGAGCATCCTTTCAGGGATGGCAACGGACGCACCAGCCGCGCATTATTTTACTGGTCGCTGAGAAAGTCCGGATACGACGCTTTTCAGTATATTTCCATCAGCAGCCTGCTTTATGCCGCCCCGGTAAAATACGCGCAGAGTTATCAGTACACCGAATCCGACGGCATGGATCTGACCTTTTTTATCGAATTTCAGATGCAGATCGTGAAACGCGCATTAAATCATTATCTGGAACATATCGAGACGATGTTAAAACGCAGGGCCGTGGCAGAGAAAATATTGTTCGAATCGGGTGCATTCCACCGGCTGACACGCCGTCAGTTTGCCTTGTTCAATATTATGCAAGCCTGGCCTGATACTGAATTCTCGGCCGCACAGATCAGCGACATTCTGGGCGTGTCAGATAACACTGCAAGAACGGATCTGCGGGCACTGGTGCGGGAAACGCTTGCCGGGGAATATCAAACCAACGGCCAGAAGACCGCGTACAGTCTGGCGAATAGCTTCAGGTCGTTTCGCTGAAATACCCCATAACCGTACCGCAGACTTTCATCTGCGGTACGGCGGATGACGGGTTGATTAACGCTCTCTCAGCGCCTCGTTCATTTTGTTCAGCGGTTTGAGCAGGTAATCGAGAATACTTTTATTGCCGGTTTTAATATCCACCGTGGCAATCATGCCGGGGAAGATATAGAACTTCTCGTGGTGCTTATTTTCCAGATAATTGGCGTGCGTTTTGATATTCACGCGGTAATAGTACACATCACGCCGCACTTCATCCTGAAGGGTATCAGGGGAAATGGTGGTCACTTCGCCGTCAAAACTGCCGTAAATCGAATAGTCGTAGGCAGTGATTTTCACCTTCGCTTTCTGACCCGGATGAATAAAGGCCACATCGCGTGGCGAGATTTGTGCTTCCACCAGCATCTGATCATCAATCGGCACCAGCGTCATCAGCTTGCCGTTAGGCGGGATCACCCCGCCCACCGTGTTCACGTCGATGCTTTTCACAATCCCTTTCACCGGCGAGAAGAATTCCAGACGGTTCAGCGAGTCTTTACGCCCTAAAATGACCGAACGCTGGGCTTCGATTTCGGCGTTGGCTTTCGCCAGCTCTTCACCGGCACGCACGTTGTACTGGGTTTCCAGATCGGTGGCTTTGCTTTCCATTTCGTTGATCTGACGTTGCAGACGCAGCACTTCCACGTCGCTGGCCGCGCCCTGTTTCACCAGCGGCGTGGTCATCGCCAGCTCGCGGCGGATCAGCGTAACGCCCTGCTTCAGTCCGGATAACTGTTTTTCCAGACTGGTGCGGCTGGAGTTATACAGCTCGGTTTCCGACTTCACCAGTTCCGGCTCATCATCCAGTTCTGCCGGGAAGGTCAGCGGCGTGTTGTTGATTTGCGCCGTTAAACGCGCCGCCGTCGCCAGCGCCGCATGTAAGCGCGCCACGCTTTCCTGCACCCCGGATTCGGTTTTGGTGCGATCCAGCTGCGCCAGACGTTGTCCGCGCTCCACCACTTCGCCTTCCTGCACATCAATCGAATGCACAATGCCGCCTTCCAGCGACTGCACAATCTGCTCGTGCGACGAGGGGATCACTTTGCCGGTGCCGGTGGTGACTTCATCAAGCGTGTAGAAGTTCGCCCACAGGAAGAAGCACAGCAGCATCAGTGACAATGCCCACACCAGAATGGTCGAGCGCGGCAGGGCTTTTTCCGCCCGCTGACGCTGAAAGGTTTTGCGTCCGTTCATCATGAAGCCTCCTGTTTCACCGGCGGTGTGTTGGCTGCGGCGGTCTGTCCTTTTTGCCTGAAATGCTTATTCAGGATCTCGTCTTTGTTGCCGTCGAGGGAAATACGGCCGTTATCCATCACGATGATGCGATCCACCAGTTGCAACAGCGCCAGACGGTGCGTGGCGATCACCAGCGTTTTGTCTTTTGCCCATGTGGTGAGTTGGGTAATCAGATTCCATTCGGAAATCTCATCCAGCCACGCGGTCGGTTCATCAAGCAGCAGCACCTGCGGCTGGAGGATGATATTGCGCGCCAGCAACAGCGCCTGACGCTGGCCGCCGGAAAGCCCGACACCGCCTTCGTGGATCAGGAAGTTCAGGCCGTCCTCTTTTTGCTGCACAAAGGTCAGCGCCCCGCTGATCACCAGCGCCTGATGGATTTCCTCGTCAGTGGCCTGCGGACGCCCCATGGTGATGTTGTCGCGCACCGAGCCAAAGAACAGGTTCGCGTGCTGATTGTGCAGCGCCACGTCGCGGCGCAGATCCGCCGGATCAATCTGTTTAATGTTGACGTTGTCGAGCACCACCTGACCTTGCTGCACCTGCTGCATGCCCGCCAGCACCTGCAACAGGGTGGATTTACCGGCACCGTTTTTACCCAGAATGGCAATCTTCTCGCCCGGTTTGATGTTCAGACGCGCAATGGCCAGATTGACCATTTTGGCTTCTTCGTCGTAGTAAAATACCGCGTCATTGAGCGCGTATTCGCCGGTGATCTGCGGCTTGTGCACCATCTTCCGGCCATCTTCCTGATCAATCGGGCGCTGCATCAGTTCATCCAGCCCTTTGCGGGCGACTTTCGCCTGCTGCCAGCGGGAGAGCACACCGGAAATCTGGGCCAGCGGCGCAATGGTACGGGAGGCCAGAATGGTCGTCCCCACCAGCGCACCGGTGGTCATGTCGCCGCTCATCACCAGATAGCAACCGACCAGCAACACCACCGCATAGACAATGGACTGCACTTCCTGCGTCCAGGTCATCAGCATGCTGGTCAGAAAACGCTGACGCATACTGATATCCGCCGACACTTCGTTGCAGTGATTCCACTGGTTCTGGAAACGCTGTTCGGCGCGCATCAGTTTGATGTCTTCGAGGGATTCCACCGCTTCGACCAGCGAGGCGTTACGCACCGCCGACTCACGCATCCCTTCGTTCGCCAGCTTCGCCAGCGGTTTCTGGATCAGTAAACCGGGGATCAGCAGCAAAGGCAGCGCCAGCAACACCACAAACACCAGCGGCCCGCCGATCATCCACAGAATGACCGTAAACAGCAGGAAGAACGGCAGATCGGCCATCACGCTGATGGTGGTCGAGGTGATCAGTTCCCGCACGGATTCCAGCTCGCGGATTTGCGAAATAAAGGATCCGGTGGATTTGGAGCGGGCGCTGTTTTTAATGCGCAGCGCGCGGCCAAATACGCGGTCAGAAATGCGCAGATCGGCGCGTTTCCCCACCACATCGGAAATATGCACACGAACCATGCGCATCACGAATTCAAAAATAATCGCCAGCATCACGCCGCCAAATAACACCCACAGCGTCGGGATGGATTGCGACGGCACTACGCGGTCATACACCTGCATGGAAAACAGCATGCCCGCCAGCGCCAGCACGTTGGCAATCATGGAGGCCAGCATGATGTCGCTGTAACGACGCCAGTCTTTCAGCGCCAGATCCCAGAACCAGTTTTTCTTGTACGGTTTGATGTAGTTATCAACACGCGCATCAGGAATGGTGTGCAGCGGCCGCAGCAAGGTGGTGCTTTGCGCCCGCTCAGCAAGTTGTTCAGCCGTTAAGGTGGTTTCCAGACCCTGATCTTCCGTGAACTGCACGGCGCACTGGCCGCTGGCGTCCATATGCGTCACCACGCCCAGTCGCCCGTTATCGAGCGTAATGACAAACGGCACGGAAACCGGATCCAAATCACGCGGGTGGAAATCACGCGTCACGCGCCCCAGCCCGAGTTTTTTGGCCATTTCATCGAGCACCACGTCGGCCGGAGAACCCATCTCCCACGCGATGGTGGCTTTGACGTGTTCTTCTGAATAGTCCAGACGATAGTGCTTGGCGATATCGAGCATGGCTTTCAGCCAGGCGGTGTAGCCTTTATCTAACATGGTCTCTTTTTTCATCTTCATTCTTCCCTAATTCATTCTTCCTTCACGCTCATTCCGGAACATGAACAGGCCATCCGGAGAAGCGGAACAGAGCATTTCCCCTGTTCCGCCCCCGCTACTGATTAACCGACAATCAGCTGATGGTTCGCCAGCAACGTCGCCAGATCGGTATGCACGTTGGTCAGCGTGGCGATGGTGGTCATCGACTGTGCTGAACCACTGCCATCCATATCAACCTTGATGACGGTGTTGTTGCCTTCTGTGGTCACCGACAGGTAATCGGTGATATTGCCCGCCGAGGCGTCCAGGGTCGCCACGCCGTTGACGTAGCTTGCCGAGCCGGTGCCGGTATACCCGCCCGACTGCAACAGATCGCTCAGATCCAGACGATCCGAGTTCGCTGTGCCTTCCCATGTCCCGACCGTGAAGCCGTTAATGGTGTCGGACCCGTTACCGCCGGTGGCGTCAGAACTGTCCAGCAACTTGTACAACAGCGTGTCGTGCCCGCCGCTGGCTAAGTTGAAGGTATCGTTCCCGCCGCGCCCTTCGAACAGGTTATCGCCCGCGCTGCCGGTGATGACATCGTCGTAGTCCGACCCGGCAATGCCTTCGATATCCTTGAAGGTTGACGTGTTGAACCCGGTGTTCTGTGCGTTACTGCTGCTCAGATCCACCGTGATGCCGCTGGTGGCGTTGCGGTAATCGACAATGTCCTGACCGCCGGTGGCGCTCCATGTCGCATGGTCGGACGAGGTGCTCCAGCCGCCGGAACCGTTGTAGACATAAGTGCCGCTTTCCGCGACAAACGTGTCGTTGTAACCGGTACCGGTGATCGTGCCGCTGTTACCGCCGGTTGCCGCATCTGCGGTTAACGAGTAGCTGCTGGTACCGTCGCCAGCGGTGAGATCCGTCCAGGTCGCATTGGACGACACACCGTTGATGTTGCGCACCAGCACCGCCGAGTAGGTTTCATTCGGATCCAGCCCGTAGAAATTCACCAGCGCCGAGGCATCGTTGATCCCGATACCCGACTGGGCGTTGATGATCTGCGAGGCCACCAGTTCACCGGCCGCGTTATAAAGCTGCACGGTGTTGCCGTAGAACACGTTCATCCCTTCGCCGTCGAGAATGCGCAGGTGAATGGCTGTGCCGTCCGCAATGGTGCTGTTGTTGGCGACGTACACCACTTTGCCGTTGGCCTGTGACACCAGCAGATCCTGCGTCCCGTTCCAGTCGTAATCGAGGGTCGCAATCCCGGTCACGTTGACCAGTGATGACGCCAGCGCACTGCTGCTCCAGCCTTTGCCGGTGCCGTCGTTCAGATACAACGTGGCCTTCTGGCTGGCGCTGTAGGTGCTGAACTTGATGATGTCCATGTCGCCGTCACCGTCCCAGTCCACGGCAGCTGACAGATAGCCGCCCGCCGCTGAGCTGGTGGTGGATGCCTCAACTTGTGTGGTCGTGGTAAGTAAATTCCCGTTGCCGTCGTTGTAATAAATCACCCCGCCATAGTTGGTGGAGGTGGTGGTATTACGTCCGGTGGAGATATACAGATCCATATACCCGTCACCGTTGAAGTCCGCCCAGGTCATGGACGCGGCCGTCGTTGAGTCTGCTGAGTTCACTACAAAGACGTTGGCAATATTCTGGGTCTCCGACAGCGTGCCCGTACCGTTGTTACTCACTACCGTCAGGGCATACGCGCCGTTACGGTTAGTGTGCTGAACGATGTCTACCGTGCCGTCGTTGTTAATATCGATGCCCGAGATTTCGCGGTACGTGACCCCTGCAAGCCCGGCGGCACCCGCAGAACCATCGGCTGACAACACACCGTTGTTATTCACCAGATAGCTGCGCGAGTCGCCCCCGGCATCGCCGTACGCCAGATCCACCCAGCCGTCACCGGTTTTATCGTAAGCAATCACGCCGCCGTACCAGATGGTGGTGCCGATGGCCTGCTGGCCGTAGGTATAGGTACCGTCTGCGTTCGCCGTCCATTTGCCCTGAATACTGCCGCCGTAGTTGGTTTCCGTGGCATAGATATCTGACGTGCCGTTACGGTCGGTATCCGCCAGCGTGTAACTCACCACGATGTTGCCGCGTGAGTTGGTCAGCGTGGTACCGGCATAACTGTTCAGATCAGAACTGCTGTAATCGGAAATACCGGTGACAATATTCCACAAACCGCCGCTGTTCAGGCTGAAGGCCATGGCATTGGTCGATGTGGCACCCGCCGTGCTCGCCCAGCTGGTGTCCACCGCGGTTTCGGCATACACGATAATCGCGCTGGTGCTGATGCCGGCATCGTTACCGTTGCCTGCACTGCTTCTCACCTGGGCGGTGACGTCGTAGCTTGCCAGCCCGAGCGCGCCCGGCACCTGCAAATACCAGGTGTTGTTGAGCGGATCGACCACCACGGCGCCGCCGGTTTCCGACGTGTAGGTCACGCCGTTTACCACCACCTGCACATACATGCCTTCGCCCAGCGCTTCGGACAACGTCCCGCTGATGACCGGCGTCGTGTCCTGCGTGGATTCTCCCGTTACGGTCGCCATCGTGGTCGGGATCGAGGTGTCCACCTTCAGCGTGAAATCAGTGGATGACGTGGTATTCCCCGCCAGATCCTGCGATGTCGCGACGTAAACGTAAGTGCCGTCTGCCAGCGCGGAATCCGAGAAGGTCCAGGCCAGCCCGACCACCGTCGCGACGCCGACAAACACGCCGTTACGGTAGATTTTCAGCACTTCACCGTCGGCCATCGCCTTGCTCAGCGTGCCGCTCAGCGTCGGTGCGGTTTCATCGGTACTGGTACCGGAACCGAACGCCCCGGTGCGGTCACCTTCGTCATCGGAATACTGCACGATGGTCGCTACCGCCTCAGGGTTCAGCGTGTCGATGACCACGGTCTGGCTGCCGATCGTGCCGACATTGCCCGCCTGATCGATGACCCGAACCTGCACGTTGTAATTGCCATCCGCCAGCACGGTGCCGGTTGCGTCATAGCTCCAGCCCACACCGTTTACCACCACGTCAGTCCAGGTTTTACCGCCGTCGAGGCTGATTTGCGCCCTTTCGTCGGTGGCGAGTGCCGCGCTCAGTGAACCGGTCATCGTCAGCGTGTTGTCGCTGGTGATGAAGTCACTGGCGGAATCGCCGGTGTCATTGCTGACAGCGTCAATGGTGATGATTTGCGTCGGCGCGGTGGTGTCAATGGTGACCACCTGCTGCGCGGTCTGCCCGACGTTACCCGCCTGATCCACCACGCGGACCTGATACAGCGTCTGGCCGTCGGTCAGCGTGCGGCCGTCAACGTAGGTCCAGGTGCTGCCCTGAAGCGTCACCGTGGTCCAGGTCGCGCCGTTATCCACGCTGATCTGCACCACTTCGCCCGGACTCAGTTCCGCGCCAATCGAACCGGTGACGGTCAGCGAGGTATCGCTGGTGACAAAGTCGCTGGCAGAAGAACCGGTATCGGTGGCGATGCTGTCAATGGTCACGGTTTTGCTGGCGTCCGGTGCAACGGTGTCGACGGTGACCACTTTCGAGGTCACGTTACCGACGTTACCGGCGGTATCCACCACGCGGACGTTGTAGGTGTAATCGCCGTCCGTCAGCGTGCGGCCATCGGTGAATGTCCAGCCGGTGCCGATGGTGGTCGCGTTCGCCCACGTCAGGCCACCGTCGGTACTCACCTGCACCACTTCATCGGCCGCCAGCGTGGCGCCGAGCGAACCGGTGACCGTCAGCGAGGTGTCGCTGGTCACAAAGTCGGTGCTGCTCAGACCGGTATCGCTGCTGATGGCGTCAACGCTGACCGTTTTGCTGCTGTCCGGTGCGGTAGTATCAATCGTGACCACCTGACTGGCGGTCGCGCCGACATTACCGGCCAGATCCACCACCCGCATCTGGTAGTTGTAATCCCCGTCGGTCAGCGTGCGGCCGTCGATGTAGGTCCAGGTCAGGCCGCTGATGCTGACGTCATTCCAGGTCGTGCCACCGTCGAGGCTGATTTGTACATACTCATCCGCCCCCGGTGCCGCGCCGAGCGTGCCGCGCAGGTTGAGGGTGGTGTCGCTGGTGATAAAGTCGCTGCTGCTCAGTCCGGTATCCTGCGAAACCGCGTCGATACTGATGGTCTGGCTGGCGTCCGGTGCCACGGTGTCAATCACCACCGTCTGCGACGCCGTTGACCCGACGTTGCCCGCCGCGTCAATCACCCGCACGTTATAGGTGTAACTGCCATCCGCCAGCGCGCTTCCCTGCGCGTAGTTCCAGGTGGTTCCGGTCACGGTAAGCGTGTTCCAGGTCACCCCGCCATCCAGGCTGATTTGCGCGGACTCATTGTTACCCAGAGCCGCAGAAAGCGCGCCGTTCAGGGTGAGGGTGTTATCGCTGGTCACGAAATCGCTGGTGCTGCGACCGGTGTCATCGCTGACCGAATCAATGGTGATGGTCATTGATGGCGCGGTGGTGTCGACCGCAATGTCGTGGCTGGCCGAACCGCTGTTGCCGATGCTGTTGGTGACCGAGGCAGTGATGCTGTAATTCTCACCATCCGCCAGCGCAGAAACCGCGTTGGCGCTGAGGTTCAGCGTCCAGTTCTGATCGCTTCCGACCTGCGTGGTGTAGGTCACGCCGTTAAGGGTGACGGTCACCGTCGAACCGGCCGCTGCGGTTGAGGTACCGGTAATGGCCAGCGGACCACTGTGTTCCGCCGCGCTGACCACATCGTCCTGCGCGAAGGTGTTGATGGTGATTTCAGGTACGGCACCGCTGAGGCTGACAGAAGAATCTGTCGCCGCCGGATTACCCGCCACATCTTTCACGGATGCAGTGACGGTATAACTGCCGTCTGCCGCGCCGTTGAAATCCGCCGCAGGCACATTCAAGCTCCACGTGCCGCCGGTAGTGACGGTGGCGTGGTATTCGCGATTGTTAAAGGTCACGGTGACAATCTGTCCCGCTTCCGCCGACGTGGTGCCGCTGATGGTCTGACCCGCCTGCTGCTCGGTGGTGTTGATGATGTCATCACCGGCAATGGTGTTAATGGTCAGCGTTGGCGCAACGGTATCGACAATCACCGAAGTGTTTGCAGAGACCGGATTGCCCGCCACGTCGGTGGTGCTGGCGGTGACCGTCAGCGTGCCGTCCGTCAGGGCTGCCACGTCCTCTGCCGGGAGATTCACCGTCCAGGTGCCGTTGGCATTCACGGTGGTGCTGTAGGTTTCATTGTTCAGCGTAACGCTGACCGTCTGACCGGCCTGTGCGGTAGAGGTCCCGCTCAGCGTCAGCGGTTGCCCCAGTTCGGCCGCATTCAGCATGCCGCTGGCCGTTACCGGATTGATCAGCAGTGCAGGCGCGGTGGCATCCACTACCACGTTATGCGTCGCACTGGCCGGATTGCCTGCCGCATCATTCGCGCTGGCGGTCACGGTGTAATTGCCGTCCGCGATAGCCGCCAGATCGGTTGCCGGTACGCTCAGCGTCCAGTCTCCGTTCGCGTTCACGTCTGCGGTGTAACTTTTCCCGTTCAGTACCACCGTCACTTCGGTGCCGGTCGCCAGCATGTCGCTGCCGCCGGAAATCGTCAGGCTGGTGCCTTTTTCCGCCGCATTGATGATGTCGTCCTGCGCAATCGTGTCGATGCTCAGGCTGACCGCATCGGTATTCACGGTGATCAGATGATCGCTGCTGCCGGTGTTACCCGCGCTGTCGGTGATGCTGACAGAAATCGTGTTCTCGCCGGAGGCCAGTCCCTTAATCACGTCCGCCGGAACGCCGACGCTCCAGTTACCGCTGGCATCCACTACTGTGGAATAGCTGACTCCGCCAATCACCAGCGTCACCAGATTGCCCGGCTGAGTGCCGGTGCTGCCACCGGTGATGACCTGCGCCTGCGAATGTTCCGCTGCGTTGATCACATCGTCGCCCGCCACCGTATTCACGCTGACCACCGGCGCAGTGATATCCACCAGCACAGAGCCGGTCACGCTGCTGCTGTTGCCCGCCACATCCTTGACCGTGGCAGTGACAGAATAGGTGCCGTCAGTCAGTGCCGCCGCGTCTGCTGCCGGAACAGACGTGCTCCAGGTGCCGTCGGTACCCACCGTGGCGGTGTAATCGTTGCCGTTTACCGTCACGGTCACCACCTGACCGGCTTCGGCCGTCGACGTACCGCTCAGGACCACGTCTGCGCCCGCTTCCGCACTGTTCAGCACGTTGTCACCGGCGATGGTGTTGATGGTCAGCGTTGGTGCCGACGCGTCCACTTCCGCCGTATTCGCCGCACTCGCGCTGTTGCCTGCCACATTGGTGACGCTGGCCGTTGCGGTGACGTCGCCGTCTTTCAGGCTGGTCATATCGCCTGCCGGAACGGTGACGCTCCAGCTACCATTAGCCTGAACAGTTGTGGTGTAGGTATGACCTGCAAAGTTCACGGTCACCGTCTGACCGGCTTCGACATTTTGTGTCGAACCGCTCAGCGTCAGATCCGCCGCTTTTTCAGCCGCGTTAATCATGTCGTCCGCTGCGATGGTGTCGACAGAGATCGCCACGCTGCTCAGATCCACGGTGACGTTATTGGAAATGGTGACAGAGTTACCCGAGGTATCCGAGCCGGTCACACTGATATTCAGTGCGCCCGCAGGCCAGTTCGCCACGTCCGCTGCCGGAACCGCTGCTGACCATGCGCCGTTCGCGCCCACGGTGGCCTGATAATCCACGCCGTTAACGGTAACCGTCACGCTGCTGCCTGCCGCGATATCGGTGCTGGTGCCGCTGATGATCTGGTTCTGCTGGATCTCGATGCTGTTGACGATATCGTCGCCCGCCACCGTATCAATACGCAGACCCGGCAGACCGGCGTCGATCGCGATATCACGATCGGCACTGCCAGTGTTGCCGTGCTGATTGGTTACGCTGGCGGAAATCGTCAGGTCGCCATCGCCGAAGCCTTTCAGATCCGCAGAAGGTACGCTGACGCTCCAGCTCAGGTCATCCTGAACCGTAGCCGTATAGGTGTTTCCGCCCAGCGTAATGGTGACAACGTCACCGGCTGCCGCGTTGGTGACTTTGCCGCCAATCAGCTGATCGGCATTGATTTCAGTCGAATTGATGACGTTGTCGGTCGCCACCGGGCTGATAGTTACGGAAGGCAACGCACTGTCAACCAGAACGCTGTGCGAGGTGCTACCGGTGTTGCCCGCTGCGTCGGTGCTGCTGGCAGTCAGGGTGTAATCCGCTTCACCCAGTTTCGCCACATCGGTTGCCGGAACGTCAAGCGTCCATGCGCCGTTGCTGACAGTGGCGGTGTAGTTTGTGCCGTTGAAGTTCAGGGTGACAGTGCTGCCGTCCGTGCCGTCGCTGGTGCCGCTGACGGTCAGGGTTTCGCCTTTTTCGATGGCGTTGATCACATCGTCGGCTGCGACAGTATTAATAGTCAAAACCGGCGACACGGTATCAACCGTGACGTCGTGCGTAACCGAACCGTCGTTGCCTGCGGCGTCTTTGACAGAAGCTGTCACAGTGTAGCCGCCATCGGTCAGCGTGCTGACCACGTCAGACGGAACGCCGACGCTCCAGTTGCCGTTCGCATCCACTGCTGCGGTGTAGCTGTGGCCGTCGATTTCGACGGTGACTAATCCGCCCGCTGGCACGCCGGTGCTCGAACCGGTGATCATCAGGTTCTGCTGAAGTTCCTGCGCGTTGATCACGTCGTCTGCTGCAAGGGTGTTGATGGTCAGCGTTGGCGGCGTCACATCCACCAGCAAATCATTACTGACCGACGCACTGTTACCCGCCACATCGCTGACGGATGCGGTAATGGTAAAGGTGCCGTCTGAGAGTGCGCCCGCATCTGCGGCCGGAACCGTCACGCTCCAGGTGCCGTCATCCGCCACTATCGCCTCGTAATTCCCGACCTTCACAATCTGGCCAGGTTCTGCCGTGGTGGTGCCGCTGATGATCACATCCGCGCTGGCTTCGGCCAGATTCAGCACATTGTCACCGGCAACGGTGTTGAGGGTAATGGTTGGCGCAACGGTATCCACCGTCACATCCTGTGCCGCACTGGCGCTGTTACCGGCAGTATTGGTGACCGAAACACGAATTTCTGCGTCGCCGTCTTTCAGGTTGCTCATGTCGGCAGCCGGAACCGTCAGGCTCCATGCGCCGCCGGTTTGCACCTGCGCGGTGTAGCTGTGACCGGCAAAGATCACCGTCACCGTCTGGCCCGCTTCGACGTTTTGCGTGGTGCCGCTCAGGGTAAGATCTGCCGCCTTCTCCGCCGCATTCAGCATGTTGTCCGTGGACACCGTGTCGATGGCAATGCTGACACTGCTCAGATCGACCGTGATGTCATGACTGATCGTCACGCTGTTACCGGCGGAACTGGTGCCGCTCACAGACACCGTCAGCTCACCGGCAGGCCAGTTCGCCACGTCAGCCGCAGGAACTGCCGCAGACCACTTGCCGCCTGCGCCGACGGTCGCCGCATAATCGACGCCGTTAATGGTCACGGTGACGCTGCTGCCCGCTGCCAGACCGGTGCTGGTACCGCTGACAATCTGGTTCTGATTAATTTCGATGCTGTTAACGATATCGTCACCGGCAATGGTGTCGATACGCAGCCCCGGGATCGCCGCATCAATCGTGATATCGCGCTCACCGGAACCGCTGTTGCCGCTGGTGTTGGTTACGCTGGCGGCAATGTTCAGGCTACCGTCGCCCATGGCAACCAGATCGGCGGCCGGAACGGTCAGGCTCCATGAGAGATCGTTTTGTACTTCTGCGGTGTAGGTTTTACCGCCCACCGTCACGGTGACGGTCTGACCCGCTTCCGCATGGGTGACGGTGCCGCTGATCACCTGATCTTGTGTGATTTCAGTGGCGTTGATGATGTCATCACCGGCGACCGTATTAATGGTCACTGCCGGGCTGTCGGAGGACGTTTGCAGCGTTTTAGCGGAAGACCCGTTGTTGCCGTAAACGTCGGTACCGCTGACGCTGACCTGATACAGCGCCTGCCCCAGATTCGCCAGATCGCTGGCCGGAATATCCGCACTCCATACGCCACCGCTGACGGTGCCCTGATAGTTCAGGCCGTTAAGCGTCACGATAACCGTCGCGCCATCTGCCAGCCCCGTCACCGTACCGGTGACAGTCAGCGTGGTCTGCGCCTCGGCGGCGTTAAGAATGTTATCCCCACCCGCCATATCATTGATGACAAAGACCGGCGCAGTGGTTTCCACCGTCACATCGCGGTTCGCGGAACCGGTATTTCCGGCCGTGTCCGTGACCTTCGCGGTGAGGGTGTAACTGCCGTCGTTCAGGCCGCTGACCACATTCGCCGGAACCCCGACGCTCCAGTTACCGGAGCCATCGCTGACCGCGCGATAATCGACATTATTGATGGTCACCGTGACCACAGAGCCTGCATCGACACCGGTCACGGTGCCGCTGATGACCTGCGCCTGCCCGTGCTCAGTACTGTTGATCACGTCATCGCCCGCCACGGTATTGATCGTGACGACCGGTGCGGTCAGATCCACCTGCGCGGTACCGGTGGCTGTCGCCGGATTGCCCGCGATATCGCTGACACTGGCGGTGAGAGTGTAAGACCCGTCGCCCAGACCGGAGAACACGCTGTCCGGTACGCCGGTTGTCCAGGTGCCATCGGCCGCCACGGTTGCCGTGTAGGTTTCGCTGCCCAGCGTGATGGTGACGGTCTGACCCGCCTGCGCGGTGCTGGTGCCGCTGAGTGTGACCTCAGTACCCGTATTAATGGCGTTAAGCACATCGCTGGCGCTGATAGTTTGAATGGTTACTGTCGGCGCAGAAGCGTCCACTTCCGCCGTATTCGCCGCTGTTGCGCTGTTGCCTGCCACGTTGGTGACGCTGGCCGTCGCGGTCACGTCGCCGTCTTTCAGCGCAGTCATATCGCCTGCCGGAACGGTGACGCTCCAGCTACCGCCGGATTGCACGGTTGTGGTGTAGGTGTGACCTGCAAAGTTCACGGTCACCGTCTGACCGGCTTCCACATTCTGCGTGGTACCGGTCAGCGTCAGGTCTGCCGCTTTTTCGGCAGCGTTAATCATGTCGTCCGTTGCGATGGTGTCGACAGAGATCGCCACGCTGCTCAGATCCACGGTCACGTTATTGGAAATGGTGACAGAGTTACCCGAGGTATCGGAGCCGGTCACGCTAATCGCAAGCTGACCCGCTGGCCAGTTCGCCACGTCCGCTGCCGGAACCGCTGCTGACCATGCGCCGTTCGCCCCAACTGTCGCCTGATAATCGACGCCGTTGATGGTCACGGTGACTGAACTTCCCGCTGCGATATCGGTGCTGGTGCCGCTGACGATCTGGTTCTGCTGGATCTCGATGCTGTTGATCACATCATCGCCCGCCACCGTATCAATGCGCAGACCCGGCAGACCGGCGTCGATGTTGATCTCACGATCGGCGCTGCCGGTGTTGCCGTGCTGATTGGTCACGGATGCACTGATGGTCAGATCGCCGTCGCCGAACCCTTTCAGATCCGCAGAAGGCACGCTGACGCTCCAGCTCAGGTCACTTTGTACTTCAGCCGTATAGGTTTTGCCGCCCAGCGTAAGGGTGACGGTATCGCCCGCTGCGGCGTTGGTGACTTTGCCGCTGATGGTCTGATCGGCATTGATTTCAGTGGCGTTAACGATGTTGTCGGTGGCGACCGGGCTGATGCTGACGGACGGCAGAGAACTGTCGACCAGAACATCGTGCGTTGCGCTGCCGGTGTTACCTGCCGCGTCGGTGCTGCTGGCGGTCAGGGTGTAATCCGCTTCGCCGAGTTTCGCCACATCGGAAGCCGGAACGTTCAGCGTCCACGCGCCGTTGCTGACGGTCGCAGCGTAGTTCTGGCCGTTGAGATTCAGCGTAATCACGCTGCCGTCCGCGCCGTTGCTGGTGCCGCTGACGGTCAGGGCTTCGCCTTTCTCGATAGCGTTAATCACATCGTCGGCTGCAACGGTATTGATAGTCAGAACCGGCGCAACGGTATCCACCGTGACGTCGTGTGTAATTGAACCGTCGTTGCCTGCGGCATCTTTGACGCTTGCGCTGACGGTGTAGGAACCGTCGGTCAGGGTGCTGACCACGTTCGCCGGAACGCCAACACTCCAGTTACCGTTCGCGTCGACCGCTGCGGTGTAGCTGTGGCCGTCGATCTCGACGGTGACTAATCCGCCCGCTGGCACGCCGGTGCTCGAACCGGTGATCATCAGGTTCTGCTGGAGTTCCTGAGCATTGATCACGTCGTCAGTGGAAACGGCATTGATGCTTAACGTTGGTGCGGTGACGTCAACCAGTAATGAACCGGTCGCACTGCTGCTGTTGCCCGCCACATCTTTTACAGTTGCGCTGACGGAATAGGTGCCGTCAGTCAGTGCCTGCGCGTCTGCTGCCGGAACCGCAGTGCTCCAGCTGCCGTCCGTGCCCACCGTTGCGGTGTAATCGTTGCCGTTTACGGTCACGGTCACAACCTGACCCGCTTCCGCCGTCGAGGTGCCGCTCAGGACTACGTCCGCGCCCGCTTCCGCACTGTTCAGCACGTTGTCACCGGCGATGGTGTTGATGGTGATAGTCGGTGCCGACGCATCCACTTCCGCCGTATTCGCCGCGCTCGCGCTGTTGCCTGCCACGTTGGTGACGCTGGCCGTCGCGGTGACGTCGCCGTCTTTCAGGCTGGTCATATCGCCTGCCGGAACGGTGACGCTCCAGCCGCCATTGGCCTGAACAGTTGTGGTGTACGTGTGCCCTGCAAAGTTCACGGTGACCATCTGACCCGCTTCGACGTTTTGGGTGGAACCCGTCAGCGTCAGGTCCGCCGCTTTTTCGGCCGCGTTAATCATGTCGTCCGCTGCGATGGTGTCGACAGAGATCGCCACGCTGCTCAGATCCACGGTGACGTTGTTCGAGATGGTTACGCTGTTACCGGAGGTATCCGAGCCGGTCACGCTAATCGTAAGCTGACCCGCAGGCCAGTTCGCCACGTCCGCTGACGGGATCGCTGCTGACCATGCGCCGTTCGCGCCCACGGTGGCCTGATAATCCACGCCGTTAACGGTAACCGTCACGCTGCTGCCTGCCGCGATATCGGTGCTGGTGCCGCTGATGATCTGGTTCTGCTGGATCTCGATGCTGTTGACGATATCGTCGCCCGCCACCGTGTCGATACGCAGACCCGGCAGACCGGCGTCGATCGCGATGTCACGATCGGCGCTGCCGGTGTTGCCGTGCTGGTTGGTTACGCTGGCAGAGACGGTTAAATCACCGTCGCCGAACCCTTGCAGATCCGCAGAAGGCACGCTGACGCTCCAGCTCAGGTCATCCTGAACCGTGGCCGTATAGGTATTGCCGCCCAGCGTAATGGTGACAACGTCACCGGCTGCCGCGTTGGTCACGGTGCCGCCAATCAGCTGATCGGCATTGATTTCAGTCGCGTTGATGACGTTGTCGCTCGCCACCGGGCTGATGCTGACGGTTGGCAACGCACTGTCGACCAGAACGCTGTGCGAGGCGCTACCGGTGTTGCCCGCCGCGTCGGTGCTGCTGGCGGTCAGGGTGTAATCCGCCTCGCCAAGTTTCGCTACGTCGGTTGCCGGAACGTCCAGCGTCCATGCGCCGGTGCTGACAGTGGCGGTGTAGTTTGTCCCGTTGAAGTTCAGGGTGACAGTGCTGCCGTCCGCGCCGTCACTGGTGCCGCTGACGGTCAGCGCTTCGCCTTTTTCGATGGCGTTGATCACATCGTCGGCGGCCACGGTGTTGATGCTCAGCACCGGAGAAACGGTGTCTACCGTGACGTCGTGCGTCACCGAACCGTCGTTGCCTGCGGCATCTTTGACAGAAGCTGTCACAGTGTACGAACCGTCAGTCAGCGTGCTGACCACGTCTGCCGGAACGCCGACGCTCCAGTTGCCGTTCGCGTCAACCGCTGCGGTGTAGCTGTGGCCGTCGATGTCGACGGTGACTAATCCGCCCGCTGGCACGCCGGTGCTCGAACCGGTGATCATCAGGTTCTGCTGAAGTTCCTGCGCGTTGATCACGTCGTCTGCTGCAAGGGTGTTGATGCTTAACGTTGGTGCGGTGACATCAACCAGCACAGAGCCGGTCGCGCTGCTGCTGTTACCGGCCACATCCTGGACAGTTGCAATGACAGAATACGTGCCGTCAGTCAGTGCCGCCGCGTCTGCTGCCGGAACAGACGTGCTCCAGGTGCCGTCGGTGCCGACCGTTGCGGTGTAATCGTTGCCGTTTACCGTCACGGTCACAACCTGACCCGCTTCCGCCGTCGAGGTGCCGCTCAGGACTACGTCCGCGCCCGCTTCCGCACTGTTCAGCACGTTGTCACCGGCGATGGTGTTGATGGTGATAGCCGGTGCCGACGCATCCACTTCCGCCGTATTCGCCGCTGTTGCGCTGTTGCCTGCGACGTTGGTGACGCTGGCCGTCGCGGTCACGTCGCCGTCTTTCAGCGCAGTCATATCGCCTGCCGGAACGGTGACGCTCCAGCTACCGCCGGATTGCACGGTTGTGGTGTAGCTGTGACCCGCAAAGTTTACGGTCACTGTCTGACCCGCTTCCACATTCTGCGTGGTACCGGTCAGCGTCAGATCCGCCGCTTTTTCGGCCGCGTTAATCATGTCGTCCGCTGCGATGGTGTCGACAGAGATCGCCACGCTGCTCAGATCTACGGTGACGTTATTGGAAATGGTGACAGAGTTACCCGAGGTATCGGAGCCGGTCACGCTAATCGCAAGCTGACCCGCTGGCCAGTTCGCCACGTCCGCTGCCGGAACCGCTGCTGACCATGCGCCGTTCGCCCCAACTGTCGCCTGATAATCGACGCCATTAACGGTGACAGTCACGCTGTTGCCTTCAGCGATATCGGTACTGGTGCCGCTGATGATCTGGTTCTGCTGGATCTCGATGCTGTTGACGATATCGTCGCCCGCCACCGTATCGATACGCAGACCCGGCAGACCGGCGTCGATCGCGATATCACGATCGGCGCTGCCAGTGTTGCCATGCTGATTAGTCACGCTGGCGGAAATCGTCAGGTCGCCGTCGCCGAAGCCTTTCAGATCCGCAGAAGGTACGCTGACGCCCCAGCTCAGGTCGTCCTGAACTGTGGCTGTATAGGTGTTGCCGCCGAGCGTAATGGTGACAACGTCACCGGCTGCCGCGTTGGTCACGGTACCGCCAATCAGCTGATCCGCATTGATTTCAGTCGCGTTGATGACATTGTCGGTCGCCACCGGGCTGATGCTGACGGTTGGCAGCGCACTGTCGACCAGAACAGTGTGCGAGGTATTGCCGGTGTTGCCCGCCGCGTCGGTGCTGCTGGCGGTCAGGGTGTAATCCGCCTCGCCAAGTTTCGCTACGTCGGTTGCCGGAACGTCCAGCGTCCATGCGCCGTTGCTGACAGTGGCGGTGTAGTTTTGGCCGTTGAAGTTCAGCGTCACGGTGCTGCCGTCGGTACCATCGCTGGTGCCGCTGACGGTCAGGGCTTCGCCTTTTTCGATGGCGTTGATCACGTCGTCGGCTGCGACAGTATTAATAGTCAGAACCGGCGACACGGTATCCACCGTGACGTCGTGCGTCACCGAACCGTCGTTGCCTGCGGCGTCTTTGACAGAAGCCGTCACGGTGTAGCCGCCATCGGTCAGCGTGCTGACCACGTCTGCCGGAACGCCAACACTCCAGTTACCGTTCGCGTCAACCGCTGCGGTGTAGCTGTGACCGTCGATCTCGACGGTGACTAATCCGCCCGCCGGAACGCCGGTTGAACCGCCGGAGATCATCAGGTTCTGCTGGAGTTCCTGCGCGTTGATCACGTCGTCAGTGGAAACGGTATTGATGCTTAACGTTGGTGCGGTGACGTCGACCAGTAATGAACCGGTCGCGCTGCTGCTGTTGCCCGCCACATCCTTGACCGTGGCAGTTACGGAATAGGTGCCGTCAGTCAGTGCCTGCGCGTCTGCTGCCGGAACGGACGTGCTCCAGGTGCCGTCGGTGCCGACCGTGGCGGTATAATCGTTGCCGTTTACGGTAACGGTCACAACCTGGCCCGCTTCGGCAGTAGATGTGCCGCTCAGGACCACGTCTGCGCCCGCTTCCGCCAGATTCAGCACGTTATCACCGGCGATGGTGTTGATGGTCAGCGTTGGTGCCGACGCATCCACTTCCGCCGTATTCGCCGCTGTTGCGCTGTTGCCTGCGACGTTGGTGACGCTGGCCGTTGCGGTCACGTCGCCATCTTTCAGGCTGGTCATATCGCCTGCCGGAACGGTGACGCTCCAGCTACCGCCGGATTGCACGGTTGTGGTGTAGGTGTGACCCGCGAAATTCACGGTCACGGTCTGACCGGCTTCGACGTTTTGTGTCGAACCCGTCAGCGTCAGATCCGCCGCTTTTTCAGCCGCATTGATCATGTCGTCCACCGCAATGGTGTCGACAGAGATCGCCACGCTGCTCAGATCTACGGTGACGTTATTAGAGATAGTCACGCTGTTACCGGAGGTATCAGAGCCGGTCACGCTAATCGTAAGCTGACCCGCAGGCCAGTTCGCCACGTCCGCTGCCGGAACCGCTGCTGACCACGCGCCGTTCGCGCCCACGGTGGCCTGATAATCCACACCGTTAACCGTCACGGTGACGGAACTGCCTGCCGCGATATCGGTGCTGGTGCCGCTGATGATCTGGTTCTGCTGGATCTCGATGCTGTTGACAACATCGTCGCCCGCCACGGTATCGAGACGCAGCCCCGGCAGACCGGCGTCGATCGCGATGTCACGATCGGCGTTGCCGCTGTTGCCGTGCTGATTAGTCACGCTGGCTGAGACGGTTAAATCACCGTCGCCGAAGCCTTTCAGATCCGCAGACGGTACGCTGACGCCCCAGCTCAGGTCATCCTGAACCGTAGCCGTATAGGTGTTTCCGCCCAGCGTAATGGTGACAACGTCACCGGCTGCCGCATTGGTGACTTTGCCACCAATCAGCTGATCGGCATTGATTTCAGTCGAATTGATGACATTGTCGGTCGCCACCGGGCTGATGCTGACGGTTGGCAGCGCACTGTCAACCAGAACAACATGCGAGGTGTTACCGGTGTTACCCGCCGCGTCGGTGCTGCTGGCGGTCAGGGTATAATCCGCCTCGCCAAGTTTCGCTACGTCGGTTGCCGGAACGTCCAGCGTCCACGCGCCGTTGCTGACAGTGGCGGTGTAGTTTGTCCCGTTGAAGTTCAGCGTCACGGTGCTGCCGTCCGCGCCGTCACTGGTGCCACTGACGGTCAGGGCTTCGCCTTTTTCGATGGCGTTGATCACGTCATCGGCTGCGACAGTATTAATAGTCAGCACCGGAGAAACGGTATCAACCGTGACGTCGTGCGTCACCGAACCGTCATTGCCTGCGGCATCTTTGACGCTTGCGCTGACGGTGTAGGAACCGTCTGTCAGCGTGCTGACCACGTCTGCCGGAACGCCAACGCTCCAGTTGCCGTTCGCATCCACTGCGGCGGTGTAGCTGTGGCCGTCGATGTCGACGGTGACTAATCCGCCCGCTGGCACGCCGGTGCTCGAACCGGTGATCATCAGATTCTGCTGAAGTTCCTGCGCGTTGATCACGTCGTCAGTGGAAACGGTGTTGATGCTTAACGTTGGCGCAGTCACGTCGACCAGCACAGAGCCGGTCGCGCTGCTGCTGTTACCGGCCACATCCTGGACAGTTGCAATGACAGAATAGGTGCCGTCAGCCAGCGCCGCCGCGTCTGCTGCCGGAACAGACGTGCTCCAGGTGCCGTCGGTGCCGACCGTGGCGGTGTAATCGTTGCCGTTTACCGTCACGGTCACAACCTGACCGGCTTCCGCCGTCGATGTGCCGCTCAGGACCACGTCTGCGCCCGCTTCCGCGCTGTTCAGAACGTTGTCACCGGCGATGGTGTTGATGGTGATAGCCGGTGCCGACGCATCGATTTCCGCCGTATTCGCCGCGCTCGCGCTGTTACCCGCCACGTTGGTGACGCTGGCGGTTGCGGTGACGTCGCCGTCTTTCAGGCTGGTCATATCGCCTGCCGGAACGGTGACGCTCCAGCCGCCATTGGCCTGAACAGTTGTGGTGTAGTTATGACCTGCAAAGTTGACGGTGACCGTCTGACCCGCTTCCACGTTCTGCGTGGTACCGGTCAGCGTCAGATCCGCCGCTTTTTCGGCAGCGTTAATCATGTCGTCCGCTGCGATGGTGTCGACAGAGATCGCCACGCTGCTCAGATCCACGGTCACGTTATTGGAAATGGTGACAGAGTTACCCGAGGTATCAGAGCCGGTCACGCTAATCGCAAGCTGACCCGCTGGCCAGTTCGCCACGTCCGCTGCCGGAACCGCCGCAGACCATGTGCCGTTCGCCCCAACCGTTGCCTGATAATCCACACCATTAACGGTAACCGTCACGCTGCTGCCTGCCGCGATATCGGTGCTGGTGCCGCTGATGATCTGGTTCTGCTGGATCTCGATGCTGTTGACAATATCGTCGCCCGCGACCGTATCGAGACGCAGCCCCGGCAGACCGGCGTCGATCGCGATGTCACGATCGGCGCTGCCGGTGTTGCCATGCTGATTAGTCACGCTGGCGGAAATCGTCAGGTCGCCATCGCCGAACCCTTTCAGGTCGGCTGACGGTACGCTGACGCTCCAGCTCAGGTCATCCTGAACCGCAGTGGTGTAGATATTGCCGCCCACCGTGACAGTGACCACATCCCCGGCGGCGGCGTTGGCCACTTTACCGCTGAGGGTCTGGTCGGTGTCAATTTCGGTAGCGTTAATGATGTTGTCGCCAGCCGTCACTGCAATGCTGACGGTCGGCAGAACGGAGTCAACCACCACGTTATGCGTGGCCGCACCGCTGTTGCCTTCGGCATCTGTGCTGCTGGCGGATAGGGTATAGGTCGCTTCGCCGAGTTTTGAAACATCGCTGGCAGGGACGGTGACAGACCAGTGGCCGCCGCTGACGGTGCCGCTGTAAGTCACGCCGTTCAGCGTCAGCGATACCGGCGTGCCATCGGCACTGTTGCTGGTCCCGCTGATTTCCAGCGCGTTGCCTTTCTCAAGGGCATTGATGATGTCGTCGGTTGCCACGGTGTTGATGGCCAGTTCCGGCACTTCTGAAGAGACCAGCACTGTCGTTGACTGCGAGCCGGTGTTTCCGGCTTTGTCGGTAATGCTGACGCTGACAGTGTAGCTGCCATCCGCCACGGAACTGAACACGGACGCCGGTAAACCGATGCTCCATGAACCATCGGCGGTGAGTGTCGTGGTGTACGTCTGTCCGTTAACCAGCAGGGTGACCGTGTCGCCCGCTTCCCCGCCGGTACTGGTGCCGCTGACGATTTGCGCCTGGGTTTGTTCCGCGCTGTTGAGGATATTGTCACCGGCGATGGTATCGATGGTGACGACCGGAACGGTAGTGTCGACACGCAAATCATGCGTGGTGGAGGTGCTGTTGCCCGCTGCATCGCTGACGGATGCGCTGATCGTGACATTGCCGTCCGCCAGCGCGCCTGCCTGTGCCGCAGGAACGGTCGCCGACCAGTTGCCGTCCGCACCGACTGTCGCGGTGTAAGTCTGGCCGTTCAGGTTCAGGGTGACGACTCGTCCGGCACCGGCATCCGAGGTGCCGCTGAGCGTCAGGTCTTTGCCCGCTTCGGCCGCATTAAGCATGTCATCGCCCGCCAGAGTGGCGATGGTCAGCGACGGAGCGTGCGTATCAACCGCCAAAGAAGAACTGGAGGTAATGGTGTTGCCCGCGCGATCCACGCCGCTGACCTGTACGGTATACACGCCATCGGCCAGTGCCTGCGCGTCTGCCGCCGGAACCTTCACCGCCCAGGTGCCATCAGCGCCCACGGTGGTTTGCCAGCTTGTGCCATTGAGAGAGACCGTCACCGTGGTGCCTGCGGCCAGATTGTCACTTTTACCGGAAATCGCGACATCGCTGCCGGCTTCGGCGGCATTCAGGACGTTATCGCCCGCCATCGTATCAATGCTCAGCGAGGCTTTGGCGGTGACCACGGTCAGGGTGATGGAACCCGCGCTGGTGGTGGAACCGTTGCTTTCCTGCACCACAATGTAGGTATGCGAACCGGCCGCCTGCGGCGCCAGCTGGGCGGTCCATTGTCCGTTGCTGTCGACCAGGGCGGTGGCAATGATATTGCCGCTGGCATCGACGATGGCGATATCCGCGCCCGGATAACCGGTGCCGGTAAAGGTCGGACGGGTGTCGTCTGTGACCGCCTGATTGGCCAGAATGCCCTGACTGTCGCCCTGCGTATCGGTCACCAGGAACGTTGGCTGCGCCACTTCAACCGCTTTGGTGTTATCAATGACTTTCGTTTTTTCGTCCGAACCTCCGCCGTGCGCCAGCAGTGCACCCACTGCGCCCACGCCCAGCGCGCCGCCCAGCAGGTACGGCCATTCCACCGTGACTTCCGTGGTGCTGAGCAACAGCGATTCGATGCCAGCCAGCGGGGTTTCAACCGCATGGAGGGCAAACACAGGTGCGTCATGAGCAACGGCAGCGTCCGTGAAGGTGACTTCCGTCAGCTCCTGCTTGCCATCCTGAAAGACCAGTTTATTTTCGTCTTTCTCACCAATATTCTCGAAATATCCTACACAGCGAATGACAGAGCCATCCTGCATATGAATAATCAGGTCATTGCCGCTGCGTTCATAACTGGCGACATTTTTCACCGAGTCATGAATAACCACAATGCCGGATTCATTCATGGCAACAGCCGTATTTCCCTGTGCAGTGAATTCATTTTTCAACGATGTTTTACGAGAAATAATATCCATGGTTTTGCGCATGCTATCTTCCTTAATCCTTGTTATACCTGTGGGGCGTTATTCCAATACTGTTGTCAGTGATTGGATTTTTTGTTAAATGCAGATTACTTAAGGTCAGGTAATGGCTGACCGGCTCCCTGACTGATCCCAAGCTGGGGTAATAAATCGTTAATCGCCGTGGCGTAACTGACCAGCGAATAACGGCTGTCGTATTTCGCGCTGATTTGCGAAAACTTTGCCTGAAACACATCCTGTTCGACGCTCAGTAAGTCATTCAATGTGCGCTGACTGAGTTTATATTCGCTTTTGTACACATCGCGGGAGCGTATGGAATCCTGCAACTGGTCGGCACTGGCCTGCGCCTGTCCTTCCGCGCCAGCCCAGTTGGCGTAGGCCACCGAAGCTTTTTGCAGAACGTCGAGCTTGGCCTGATCCACCACCGTGCCTGCGATGTTTTTGCGCCCTTCGGCCTGCCTGACTCTGGCGGAAACCGCCCCTCCCTGATACAGCGGCGCACTGACTTGTAACTGGATTTGGTTATTCCAGTACGGATCATTTTTGGTTTCATAACGCGTCCGGTTCGCCTGCAAACTCAGCGTCGGCAAATAATCGGACTTGGCTTTATTCACGTCAAATGACGCAGATTGTTGTTGCGCCTGCGCATATAACACCGTCGGTATGGTCGAATAATCGATATTATCCGGCGCAACCGGCGTGTCGAATTTATCTGTCACGAAAGGTTTATAATTATTCGCCCTCACGCCGGTCAGTGACGTTAATTGCGCCTTCGCCGCCGCTAAGTTCGCCTGATATTGTTTCAGTGTCGAACGCATACCGGAAATACGTGACTGAGCCTGTAATACATCGGATTGCGTCGTTAATCCGGCATCGGAACGTAAGGACGACATTCTTCTCACGTCTTCCAGTGCGCGAATATTTTCTTCCACTGCTGCTGTCAGATCCTGATATTTCAATACATCCAGATACGCCGTGGCAGTTTGCTCTGCGACGTCCGACAGGGTTGCCAGTAATTTATAGCGATAACTTTCCTGGGCAGATTTCTGCTGGCTGATGCTGGCATTGGTTTTGCCGAAATCATAAATCAGCTGTGACAACGTCAGGCCGTAAGCCGCCGCGTTGTTCATGCTGTTGGAGAAATCCTGTTGCGTCGAGCTGCCGGTATTGGCAGTCAGCCCGATCTGCGGAAACCACGCACTTTGCGCCTCGCGGATCTGCGCCTGGCCGATCCCCATCTGATACGCCTGCTGGGTGACCGACGGGCTGCGTGAAAACGCCTGCAGGATGGCGGTTTTCAGATCCACTGAGTCCAGCCCTTTCATCGAAGGTGCTGCGGCCCAGTCCCCGTCACTTTTTGTTACATCTGCATGACCGGCAAGGGGCAGCGCCAGACACACTGTCAAAATACTTAACTTACCTGCGACTTTTCTCAGCGTTTTTTTCATCTGACACTCCTGTCATTATCCTTACCGGAAACGTCCTCGCGCCATGCTGACGCAGTTTCCGGAACCCACATTCCTTCTGACTTGCAGGGGTATTATTACAACCTTCTGTCCTGTGCAAAAGTGGCCCACAGAGAGGGGCACGGTTTGAAATACATTGATTTAAGGCGAAATATCCTATTAAAAACATTGATGGCGTGAATGGAAAAATCTTAAAAATCAGGCCGTTGTTTTGTTGCCAGAAAGGAAAAATCTGATCACCCGGAAGGCGGAAATGAAGACAATTTGATTACAACAGACCCATTAGCCTTACAAAAGTCAGTCACTTCCTAGGGAAATTTGCAAAATCCTTACAAAGAAATGCGGGGTAATTTGCGTTTTTGTGGCTTTTTACAGGGCGGGATGAACGCACGGGGTGAGATTATTCTGAGACAAATTCCCGGAACTTTCACCTGAAAGACTTCAGGCGAAAGTGAAAAAACAGCAGGGCAAGGGAGAGATAAACAGTTAAGAGAATTTTATGCTTAACACGGGATCACAGTTCAGCGTTACCCGGATTATCAAATCCGACGCGTCCGACAAACGGCAACCGCAAAGCCGGATCCTTCACATCAATGCCCAGATTCAGCCCTAACACATTGACCTCTACCCCTTCTTCGACGCCCAGCGTCACGCCAAGCAACCCGAGCACGGAAATTTGCACGCCGCGCCCTGAGGGTGGCAACCCCACCGGATGGGTGATTGCCCGGTAATCTTTCCCGAGGGCATTGGATGGCAAATCGAGATGTAAATCAGGCACTTCACGCCCTATATGGGCGATAAAGGTATTGCTGTTCGGCCCCGGCCACGCGTGATAAGTGTGCGGATAGGGATAGCTTTTGATCGCCGCAGTGATCTGCGGGATCATCGCCTGCGCCGCTGCACCACGGTGATCCACCAGCACCCGCGGCCGCGAGCCAAACCAGTAACCGTCCGGGACGGTGTAATTACGCCTGACCACATTGGTGCTGCCCCAGCTGATGACGTCATAACGGGTAAATTCCGTTTCACCTTCACGTTTGAAAATAATCCACGGATGCACGGCCACCAGCCCGCGCCAGCCATAGGTCGGGGCGGCATAGACCTGGATAATGGCGGTGTTTTTGAATTTAACCGGATCCGGCGCAATACCGGCGGAATCCCGCCGTGCCGTGGACCAGCTCTCTCCGGCGGGTTCTTCCCGGGTCTGCGTAGCTTTGGCGTAGCTGTATCCGAAAGACAGTAAGAGTAAGAGAACAAATCCGAGACTTATCCATTTAAAGGCGAGCATGCTTTTCTTCTCCTTTGAAAGATTTTTGGACAACGAGCCGTGGCAAATTACCGGCGGCATGAACGAAAGCCCGGCGTTGTCTGTACACCGGATGCACCGCCACCAGAGGGTTATACAGCACACCGGAAACGCTTATCGACGTTTTTCAGGCTGTGGAACACAATAATATTGTTGGTCAGCGCCAGAGGGGGCATATAACACAAGGTGTAACCAAACAGCAGCGTGATCAGCAAGGTGCCGTTTCATTGATTATCCCCTGCCCCATGACAAATTTGCGAGTCCGGTCACGATGATTTTTTCAACAAAAAAGCCCGGCTGGGAAAATCAGACTCCAGCCCATTGTTGCTGGCGTCCGGCTGTCACATACTGCGGTTAACCATGAAATACGTTTCACCGGTTTGATAAAAATAACGAACTGAAGTTAACGCATTGATTAAAAAGGATGAATATGACTGACTCTAAGAAAGCATTGATCATCGGCGCATCACGCGGTATCGGTTTGGGTGTGGTGAAAACGCTCGCAGAACGCGGCTGGAAGGTCACGGCCACCACGCGTGACGCGGTTCCCGCAGGCGCTTCGGGTTCTGCCGACTGGCTGAAACTGGATATCAACGAAGCGGAACAGCGCGAAGCGGTTAAAGACGCGCTTTCAGAAAGCCGTTTTGACCTGATTTTTGTCAACGCCGGGGCGTTCGGGCCGGATCATCAGGATCTGCATCAGGCCAGCGATAAAGAAATTGTTCAGCTGTTTATGACCAATACCATCTCCCCTGTGCGCATTGCCTCTGCGTTGCTGCCGCTGTTAAATCACCGCACCGGTGTGCTGGCATTAATGACCTCTGAACTGTCCAGCCTGAATGAGAACGAAGTGGCGACTTATCCGCTTTATTCCGCCAGTAAAGCGGCACTGAACATGCTGACCCGTGGCTTGCTGGAGGAGACAGAGAAGCAGGAACTGACGCTGCTTTCCGTGCATCCGGGCTGGGTACAGACGGATATGGGCGGCGAGAATGCCACCCTGACCGTGACGGAAAGTGCCACCGGGATTGTCGATCAGTTCGATGCCTGGCGTGGCAAAGGCGGCCATCACTTTGTGGAATATTCCGGTCGCGAACTGCGCTGGTAAACCCGCCGTGATCTGACAAACGGCTTGATCCGTTTCTGTGTTAATGCCACCATTAGGAAATTAACGTTTCCTAATGGTGGCATTTTTATGACATCCGCTTCACCTAAAGATCGCGGCCGTCCGCGTGAATTCGATACCGGACTTGCGCTGGATAACGCCATGACGGTGTTTCGGGAAAAAGGCTTCCATGCCGCCTCCGTCAGTGACCTGAGTCAGGCGATGAACCTGACCGCAGGCAGTATTTACAAAGCTTTCACCGATAAACGCACCCTGTTTCTTCACGTATTTGAACGTTATACGTCGCTGCGTAATGCGCAGTTGCGCCAGCAGATTGAGCGCGTCACTACCGGCCGTGAACGTATCGCCGAACTGCTGCGTTTTTACCTCACCTCTTCCCATGAAATCGAAGGCCGTCGCGGCTGTCTGGTGGTTGTCGGCGCCGTCGAATTACTCACGCTGGACGAGGAACTCGCCACACGGGTTCGTCAGGCCATTATGCGCAACAAGTCCCTGCTCACGGGCCTGATTGAACAGGGTCAGCGCGACGGTTCAGTATCGCCCAACCTCGACGCTGCCGCCGCCACCTCGCTGCTGCTGTGTATTGCACTGGGCATGCGGGTTGCCGGTAAAGTGGAAAACAATCAGGACATGGACGCGACATTGCAACTGGCCCTGAAAATACTCGATTAAAAATTTTTCCCCATTTAGGAAACAATCATTTCCTAATCATCCTTTTTACGGAGACTGACTATGACTGATAAAACGCGCTCTTCTGTGGTGTCTGCCGACCCTTTCGCCGTGGCTGCCCCTACACTGCCCGGCTTTACCCATCGCTATGCCAGCGTCGAAGGCGTGCGCCTGCATTACGTCAGCGGCGGCAATCCTGAAGGTAAAGTGTTGTTATTGCTGGCCGGTTTTCCGCAAACCTGGTATGCGTGGCGCGGCGTGATGCAGGCACTGGCGAACGATTTCTGGCTGATTGCGCCGGATCTTCCCGGTCAGGGGGATTCTGACCGGCCGGAAAGCGGCTACGACACGCAAAATCTGGCGCAGAAAATTCACGGCCTGATGCAGCTTCTCGGGCATTCACATTATTCGCTGGCGGCACACGATGTCGGCGCATGGGTGGCTTATCCGTATGCGGCGATGTATGGCGATGAAGTCCGGCGGCTGGCGCTGCTGGATGCCGGGATCCCCGGAATTACCTTGCCGGATGCCCTGCCGGTGACGCCGGATACCTCGTGGAAAACCTGGCATTTCGCCTTCCATACGCTGCCTGATTTGCCGGAGGCGCTGATCACCGGCAACGAACGGGTGTATCTCGACTGGTTTTTACGCCGTAAAACCGCCGCGCCGGATGCGTTCAGCGAGGACGATATCAGCGAGTATCTGCGTGTTTTCCTCAAAAGCGGCGGTCTGCGCGCCGGGCTGGCGTATTACCGCTCGGTGACGAAATCCGCTGAACAGAACCGCGAGCTGAACCGGCGGGGAAAACTGCCAATGCCGCTGCTGGCGGTCAGCGCCAGTCAGGGATCGATTCCGGATATGGCTCTTCCCCTGCGCGCTTTCGCTGAAAACGTCACCGGCATTATCATTGCGCACAGCGGCCACTTTATCCCCGAAGAACAGCCTGTGGTCTTAGCCCGCGAGCTGCACAATTTCTTCACAATGTGAGATGAAGATTTGCTGAACTTTTTATGATAAAAAGACGACTCAGATTGTTTGTTAATTATTTGTATACACAATAATTGCCGCGCTAACGAGTCGTCACTGACCGCAGACACGGCATCTTTCATTTTTCAGGGATTTGTCATGTCTGCTCCTGCCGTCGGTCCGGATTCACTGTTACAGCACCGCTCGTTTGTCGCTTTCTGGATCGCCCGCGCCGCATCCAGTTTTGGTTTCCAGATGCTTTCCATTGTGGTGAGCTGGCAGATTTATTCGATAACAGGCCGCGCGTTTGATCTCGGGCTTATCGGGCTGGTGCAGTTTTTACCTTCCGTGTTGCTGGCATTAGTCGCCGGACACGTGGCCGATCAGTTTGACCGCCGCCGCGTGGTACTGCTCGGGCAAATCGCTGAATGGGTGGCGATTGCCGCACTGGCTTATCTGACGCTGACGCATCACGTTAATGAAGTGATTGTGCTCGGCCTGATCTTTGTGATTTCAACCGCTAAAGCGATGGAAGCGCCGTCGTTGCAGTCCATGTTGCCCGCGCTGGTGCCGCCGAATTTACTGGCACGCGCGATGGCCGCCAACAGTGTCTCCGGACAGGCGGCGGCCATGGTCGGTCCGGCGCTCGGCGGTTTTCTGTATGTCGCGGGCGCGGGAGTGGCTTACGCGGTATGCGCCTGTCTGTACCTGCTGTCGATCGTGATGGTCAGCCGTTTACGTTATGAACAGACGCCGCCACGCCGCGTACCCGCCACTTTCAAAACATTGTTCGCCGGTATTGGTTTTATCCGCGCCCGGCCGGACGTGCTGGGCGTTATTTCCCTCGATCTGTTCGCGGTCCTGCTCGGCGGGGCTACCGCGCTGCTGCCAATTTTTGCCCATGATATTCTGCACACCGGTCCGTGGGGACTGGGCTTATTGCGCGGCGCACCGGCGGTCGGCGGCCTGATTGTCGGGTTCTGGCTCAGCCATCGGGCACTCAACCGGAATGTCGGGAAAATCATGTTCGCCGCTGTCGCCGGGTTTGGTGCCGCCACGCTGGTATTCGCCTTTTCCACCTCGCTGTGGTTATCCATGCTGGCGTTATTTGCCCTCGGCGGTTTCGACATGATCAGCATGGTGATCCGTGGCGCGCTGGTGCAACTCGATACGCCGGACGACATGCGCGGCCGCGTCAGCGCCGTGAATTCCATCTTCATCAATACCTCGAACCAGCTCGGCGAATTTGAATCCGGCCTGCTGGCAGCCTGGGTTGGCGCAGTGCCTGCTGCGGCCATCGGCGGTGTCGGCACGCTGATCGTGGTGGGATTATGGATGACCTGGTTCCCCGGTCTGCGTAAACGGCAGAAACTGGAAAATGACATCGCCGCATCCTGATAATGTTGCGGGGATTTTCGGCACTGGAACAAATCGAAAATCCCCAATATAATCAGCTCATTCATTCACCAACGTTATATATAAGGAGGATTGCCATGCTGACCCGTGAAGTTTTTTTAATTTCACTCGTCCTTAGCGATCGTCACTGCTCAGGTGTTTCCGGCTCCGTGCCGCGATAACCTGCCTGAGCGAAGCTAACTGACATCCTGAGAACTTCCCTCCGGCTTACCGGTTATCGTCGGCTATTTTGACGATGGGCATTGCTATGCCTTAAACCTGAGTAAGCATCATGACGACATTGTTATCTGCACAATCCTTATCTTTCGATAATGCCTTCGGCCCTTTGCTGGCTGAGATTTCCTTCGGCCTGAAAAAAGGCGACCGCATCGGCCTGATCGGCCATAACGGCTGCGGTAAAAGTACCCTGCTGAAAATCCTCAGCGGTGAACTGGCGGCCACCGCCGGCACCGTCACGCTCGCGAATCACTGCCTGATGGCGCGTGTCGAGCAACATCTGCCCGCTGAACTCAATGACCACAGCCTGCTGGACGCGGTGTTCAGCCTTCTGCCCGACAGCCTGCATCAGCCGGAAGCCTGGCAGGCGCAGGTGCTGCTTTCCAGCCTCGGGTTTGATGAACAGGCCCTGAAACTGACGGCCGGAACCCTCAGCGGCGGACAGCATACCCGTCTGCTGCTGGCACGCGCGCTGATCCGCCAGCCGGATGTGTTGCTGCTTGATGAACCCAGTAACCATCTGGATCTGCCCACTCTGTTATGGCTGGAACAGTTTCTGAAAAACTGGAATGGCAGCTTTGTGCTGGTTTCCCATGACCGCCGTTTGCTCGACAGCGTGACCAACAGCACCTGGATCCTGCGCGATAAAACGCTGCAATTTATCCGTTTGCCATGCACGCAGGCGCGACAGGCGCTGGATGAGAAAGATATCGCCGACGCCCTGCGCCGTAAGTCCGAGCAAAAGGAAATTGACCGCGTCACGCGAAGCGCAAAACGGCTGGCCGTGTGGGGCAGCGTTTACGATAACGAAGGGCTGGCGCGCAAGGCCAAACAAATGGAAAAACAGGTCGGCCGGATGAAAGACGACCAGACGGAGGTCACGGCGGGAAATCAGTGGACCCTGCGGCTGAACGGCGAGGCGCTGGCGGCGGACCGTGTGCTGGCACTTTCCGGTTTGCAGGTACGCCCGGCGGCAGAGGCCCATGTGCTGTTTTCCCTGGATAACCTGCGGGTGAAAAGCGGCGATCGCATCGCGCTGGTCGGGCGTAACGGCTGCGGGAAATCGTCGCTTTTACAGGCTTTATGGCAGGCGTACAGCCAGCCGCAACCCGATGACGGAGGCATTATTTTTCACCCGCGCGTGCGGACCGGCTATTACGATCAGAACCAGCATCAGTTACAGGATGATGATTCGCTGACGGATGCGCTGTCGCCGTTTGCACCGCTGACGGAAGAACAGCGGAAAATGGCCCTGATCGGTGCCGGATTCCCGTTTATCCGTCATCAGCAAAAAGTCAGTACCCTCAGCGGCGGCGAGCGGTCGCGGTTGTTGTTTATCGGCCTGACGCTGGCGAATTATTCCCTGCTGCTGCTCGATGAGCCGACCAACCATCTGGATCTTGAAGGCAAAGAGGAACTGGCGCAGACGCTGAAAACCTTCAGCGGCGCGGTGTTGCTGGTGTCGCATGACCGGACGCTGATCGAAGAAAGCTGCAACCGCTTCTGGCTGATCGACCAACAGCGTCTGGAGGAGTGGCACGCGCTGGCACCGGTGTATGCCCTGCTGGCTGGGGCGTCTTCCGTCCCTTCCCTGACGGTAACGGCACCCGCAACCGAAACAGCGGAAGTGGCGGAAACCGGGGAGGAACGGCTGCTCGCCCTGCTGCTGGATCTGGAAAGCAAGCTGGAAGAAGACCGGGCGCGGAAAACGAAACATCAGAAGCCCGAACTTCAGCAGCAATGGTTGCAAAAGATTGCGCAACTGAATGCGTTGCTGGATCTGGTCTGAAGACATATGTTAAGAAATGGTATCCGAATTTTTACTGACGCAATGCATTCCTGTCCCTGCCGGAGATATTATGTTTAACGTTTTACGTGCTGAGCCTAAAACCACATTCGAATATGGCCCGTTTCGTATCCGCCGTATTCGCCCCGGGCAAATCCTGCCTGAAAATGGCGATGATGCTTTCGGGCCGCTGAGTGTGATTGATCATGCCAATCTGGAACCGGGTACGCTGGTGAAGATGCATGAGCATAACAATGACGAGATCCTCAGCTATATGTGGCGCGGATCGATGGTGCACGAGGATTCGGCGGGTCACCGTGTGCCGCTCTCGCCGAAAAAGCTGATGATGATGAATGCCGGTGAAAGCTTCTGGCATGAAGAATCCACGCCGCTGGTACCGGCCGAAATGTTGCAGATTTTTATCCGCCCGCGTAAGGCAAATCTTGAAGGTCGCGTGCAGTTTATGGATCGACCGGACGGGGTGAAACAAAACGCGTGGACGCTGCTGGCCGCGCCGGAAGGCATTGAATCACCGCTGGAAATCCGTCAGGCGGTGTATGTGTACGACATCCGCTTGGACGCTGACAGCACCACGGAAATCCCCGCGCATCCCGGTTTTGCGCAATGGCTGTATGTGATGGACGGTGAAATCAATATCGCAGATGTCAGCCTGTCGAAAGGCGATGCGATCAGTGATGAGGAAAGTACGTTGTCTGCCGCCACGGCGAAGAAAGAGACCACACTGGTGTGTTTCCTGGTTTGTCTGGGTGCAGAAGCGATTCTGGAAGGCACCATCAGCGGTAAGTAATAACCTGCTGTCATAAAGAATGGCATCTTAATAATGAAAAAGCCCCAGTCGTTAAACCGGGGCTTTTAAGGTACTATCAAATTAATATTTAACATTCATCAACTTAATTACATATTACTGCTTTTAAAGATGTACATCGTTTCACAGGATATATTTTGCTGTCTGGTAACGCTATCCTCCTATAATTTCGTGGAATAACATCGGTATCCTGTTCATTTCACTTAAGCCGGTTTTCAGTCGGGATAAATGAGTACATCACCCTCGCGATATAGACTCTTTGATGCGTGACCTTACTCTCGTCGCGATATTCTCGATTTCAGACTTAACGTACCCAAATCGCGAACATTACTCTGACTAACAAGGCGTTACATCATCGCGTTGTGTTCCACATCATGCGATTGCACAGCTTTACTGCGTGGCCTTAAAGCGTCATCTCACGGGTTTGAAATTACCACCCGGTGTTGAATCACCCAAACTAAAATACTTCGTGGCCTTTATCGCATCTCATTACTTGCAAGTTTATCAACCTGCTAAATGCACCGCGAAATAAAATTTTCATTCCACTTCTCTCTGGTGCTGAGTTCTAATTTACTCGTAATAAACTCGCTGTCAACCCTGTATTTACGAACAGCTTTTTTATTTGGCGTAATAGGATAAACCCTAATGAAATCTGTGATCTGCGCTGGGAATATTCATTACCCGTTTAACCTGAAAATTGCACAATAATAATATTTTGTACACATTTTCGGCGTTATTTCCCTTTGTGGGTGGTTAACGCCCCCTTTTGTACCAGCAAACTAGTTCAACGGTGTACATTCCGCTGGCGATCCACTATATTGCGGCGCTCAAGGCCAAAGACGCAGCATAAACGCGCATCTGATGGCCGTTTTTCCTGTCACTTCTTTTACAGCAATTCATTTACCGAATCGTGATAAAAGCCACGCGAGGATACGCATTATGGCGACGCTTTCCGTGACCGCCCCGCAACGTTCTGTTTTGGGCGGCGCAATGATTATCGGAGGCACCATTATCGGTGCCGGGATGTTCTCTTTGCCGGTGGTCATGTCGGGTGCCTGGTTCTTCTGGTCAGTCGCCGCGCTGATTTTTACCTGGTTCTGCATGCTTCATTCCGGTCTGATGATCCTGGAAGCCAACCTTAACTACCCGGTCGGCTCCAGTTTCAATACGGTGACCGGTGATTTGCTGGGCAAAAACTGGAACCGGCTGAACGGCATCACCATCGCCTTCGTGCTGTATATCCTGACGTATGCCTATATTTCGGCCAGCGGTTCGGTGATCCAGCATACGTTGCGCGAAATGTCGGTGAGTTTCTCCCCGCGCCTCGGCGGCCTGCTGACCGCGCTGGCCGTGGCGTTTATCGTCTGGCTGAGTACCCGCGCCGTGAGCCGCATGACCGCTATCGTGCTGGGTGCCAAAATCATCGCGTTCTTCCTGACCTTCGGCAGTCTGTTGTGGCATATCAAACCGGTGAATCTGCTCAACAGCGTGGAGCTGAACCCGAGTTACGCGCCTTATGTGCTGGCGACGCTGCCGTTTTGTCTGGCGTCGTTTGGCTATCACGGCAACGTACCGAGCCTGATGAAGTACTACGGCAAGAACCCGCAGATCATTAAAAAATGTCTGCTGACCGGCACGCTGATGGCGCTGGGGCTGTATATCATCTGGATGCTGGGGACGATGGGCAACATTCCGCGCCCGGAATTTATCGGTATCGCCGAACGGGGTGGCAATATTGACGTGCTGGTGCAGTCGCTGAGTCAGATCCTCAACAGCGCCGGTCTGGATTTACTGCTGACGATTTTCTCCAACTTCGCCGTCGCCTGCTCGTTCCTCGGTGTGACCCTGGGATTATTCGACTATCTTGCCGATCTGTTTAAGTTCGATGACAGCCGTACCGGTCGTTTTAAAACAGCGCTGATAACCTTTGTGCCGCCGGTGATTGGCGGTGTGATTTATCCGGATGGTTTTATTTACGCGATTGGTTTTGCCGGTCTCGCCGCCACGGTCTGGGCAGTGATTGTGCCTGCGCTGATGGCCCGTGCCTCCCGCCAGCGTTTCGGCAGCCCGCAGTATCGCGTGTGGGGCGGCAATAAGATGATCGTGCTGGTGTTGCTGTTCGGCATTCTGAACGCGGTGGTGCATATCCTGTCGGCTTTCAGTTTACTGCCGGTTTACCGCTAAACCGCCCTGCTTGCTCCAGATCAAGCCATGCGCCAGCGCATGGCTTTTGTTTTTCTTCCTGCTAATCACAATTCCCCTACAGTCTGTGATTTATTTGCCGATTATTTATTGCAATAATCAGGGCAGATGCAAATAACCTCCTCTTCGACCGTATTCAATATCAGGAAAAAAAATGTTAGAAATTTTTGATGTCAGCTACAACGACCTGACAGAAAGACGTTCGCAAGACCTGTATAAACTGAGGAAGAAAACCTTTAAGGACCGTCTGGATTGGGCCGTTAATTGCAGCAATGGCATGGAGTTCGACGAATACGATAATTCGGATACGCGCTACATGCTGGGAATTTACGACAACCAGCTGGTGTGCAGTGTCCGTTTTATTGATTTGCGGCTGCCTAATATGATCACCCACACGTTCCACGCCTTATTTGGCGACGTGACATTACCTGAGGGTGATTATATCGAATCGAGCCGTTTTTTTGTCGATAAGAACCGGGCGAAAGACCTGCTGGGCAGCCGTTATCCCATCAGTTATGTGCTGTTTTTGTCGATGATCAACTATGCGCGTCATCACGGCCATACGGGGATTTACACCATCGTCAGCCGGGCGATGCTGACGATTGCCAAACGCTCAGGCTGGGAAGTCGAGGTGGTGAAAGAAGGCTTTGTCGCTGAAAATGAACCGATTTATCTTCTGCGTCTGCCAATTGACCGCCACAACCAGCATCTGCTGGCGAAGCGGATCAGTGAGCAGTCTGAGTCAGATATCGCCGCCCTGTGCGAGTGGCCTATGTCTTTGCAGGTGACACCAGTACAGGCTTAATCAGCTCAAGTTCAACGCCAAGCCGGATGGCCTGCTTGGCGTTAATCACGCCCAGTTTCCTGACGACATTCCCCATGTGATATTTCACTGTGCGGGTGGTGATATTGGCAATCTGCGCAATTTCGTCATAGGTTTTGCCCATACTTGCCCAATGCAATACTTCATTTTCCCGCGCGGAGAAAATGGGTTTGCTGGTATTCATCGTGGTATTTGCCGAGGCCGTCGCCGCGCTCTGGTTAAGCATCAGCATTTTTTCATGGGTTTTAATCAGCAGACACTGCAATTTATCCATGTCCTGAGCCACTTTACTTTCCGGACCTTTTTCCTGACCGGATTCCATAATCAGAGACAACATGCCGAGGTTATTCATATGGTCATGAAGCACGAACGTGTAGCCATTGGCGATGCTGAACTTCTTCGACAATGAAAAAATCTTCGACGATTTGAGGTCAGAAAGTACTGTCAGGTTTTCATCCCAGGCGAAGGGGGAAACACGCTTGAAGGCAGTGAGAACCACAGGATCAATATGGTGATAGTTATGCGTGGTATAAATATTGACCCATTCATCCGGATAGCTGGTCACCACAAAAATATTAGTAGGATTTTTTTTATTGATGACCATATAGGTGTATTTTAAAGGCCCGTACGAAACTAATTTCCGCTCGATATAGTCGCGCAACGTTTCTATTATTTTCTGATCATTTCTTACACGAGAATGCATAACTGTCTCCCCCCTGGCTAAAGCCCGTTCCCTTTTGATTTTCGTGGAGTTTCTGTCATAAAGTACAGTATCCCATTACACCTTAGTACAACTATCCGGATGCGCCTCCACCCGTATAATCACCGCATAACAATTAATTAGCAAAAAAAAACCTGACCAGCAGAGTCAGGCGGCAACATTAGCCAACACCAGGGAAATTTAAACGTGTGTAGTACCTAAAATGCTACAGAATTGCATTTGTTTCAACAAATGAGAGTTCTGTAGCATTTATTATTTCGGGCGGATGTTGGCCTCGCCGCCCTGTTATTTCCCCATATGACCTTTCTTTAATGCCCTGCCCGTCAGCTCAATTCCGTATTCGCATTCAGAGGTTCACCGGTGGCGTAAAACTGGCCGCCCGCGATGTAATGTAGACTACGCAGCGCAGGATCCGCCTCTTCGAAATGCCAGTGGCCGTCGCGGAACACGCGGGTATCCGCCCATGCTCCGACAATTTCCCCGATAAATAAGTCATGCGCCTGCTGGTTATGCGGTTCCGGGATCAGCCTGCACGCCAGCCATGCAGTACAGCCCGCCACAAACGGCAGATCACCGTGCCCTTCCATGCGGAACAGTTCCGCGCCGCAGTGTTGCAGTTTTTCCGGATCGTTTCTCAGCGTGCGGTTACCGAGGTCATAGGTCATTTGCAACTGCGCCACCGTGGGCACCTGAATCACAAAAAATCCGCTTTCTTCGATAAGCTCGCGCGTGCGGGCGATTTTATCCAGTACCACGGTGAGTTTTGCTGGTCTGAAATCCAGACCACACACCCAGGAAGCGGACATCACATTGTCCACGCCCGCATGGTGCGCGGAGACCAGCGCGGTGGTGCCGTGGTTAATCAGACGGTAAGCTTTTTCCAGTTCGACAGGCGCAAAGTGTTGAGTCATCAGAATCTCTCAGGAAGGGAACACGGCGTGCAGCATGACAAACCTGCCGTGCCGGTACTACGCATTCGGTGCGGCATGGCGGGGTTTGACGGATTTACGTAATAAATGCAGGGCAAGCGCCAACAGAAAGAGCGCCGCCTGCACCAGCACAATCGTCGGGCCGGTCGCCGCATCGATATAAAAGCTGATAAAGGTGCCGCTGATGGCGGCCAGCATTGACGCGGTCACCGCGACCAGCAGCATCTTCGGTAAAGTTTTACACAGCAGAAACGCCGTGATACCTGGCGTGATCAGCATTGCCACTACCAGCACCACGCCGACCGCCTGTAGTGCGGCCACGATGGTCAGCGCCAGCATGCACAACAACGCATAATGATAGAAACGAACCGGCAGCCCGATAACTTTAGCCTGTACCGGATCAAAACAAAACAGCATCAGATCTTTGAATTTAAGGATGATTGCCAGCGTCACCACCGTGGCGATGATCAGCGTTTGCAGCATTTCGCTGTCGGTCACGCCCAGCACGTTGCCGAACAGGATGTGGCTGAGATGCTGTTCGGTGTTGACCCGCGAGAACAACACCAGTCCGGCGGCGAACATACCGGAGAAGACGATGCCCATCACCGAGTCTTCTTTTACCCGGCAATGCTCTTTGATAAAACCGGTCGCCACGGCGCAGAACAGGCCGGAGCCGAAAGCGCCAATCACCAGCGGGATCCCCGCCAGATACGCCAGCACCACGCCGGGCAGCACCGCATGCGAAATGGCATCGCCCATCAGTGACCAGCCTTTCAGCACCAGAAAGCAGGAAAATATCGCGCAGACAATGCTGGTCGCCACGGCGGTCAGCAACGCACGTTGCATAAAATCAAAGCTCAGCGGCTCCGTCAGCACTTCAAACCAGGACATCATGCGCGGCTCCGGTTTTTAATACGGAAATGGTTCACCAGCCAGCCGTGTTTCGGCGCGAACAGAAACGCCAGCAGGAAAACGGTGGTTTGCAGGCAAACAATCACCCCGCCGGTGGCACCATCAAGGTAATAGCTCAGCCATGCCCCTGCCGCACTGGTGACGGCACCGATCGCCACCGAAATCATCAGCAGATGGGAGAAGCGGTCGGAGAGAAGATAGGCCGTCGCGCCGGGGGTGATCACCATGGCGATCACCAGAATCGCGCCGACGGTTTGCAATGCAGCCACGCTGCAGGCGCTGAAAATGGTGAAGAAGATGACTTTCAGCCACAGCGGAGAAAGCCCGACCGAAACGGCATGCGCCTCATCGAAAAAGACCGCCAGCAGATCCCGCCAGATCACACATAACACCAGCAGCGATACCCCGACAATAATCTGCACCTGCAAGATATCGGCATCATCAATGCCTAAAATATTGCCAAACAGGATCGACTGCACGTTAACCGAGGTCGGATTGAGCGACACCAGTAACAGGCCAAGGGCAAAAAAGGTGGAGAAGACGAAACCGATAATCGCGTCTTCCCGCAGTTTGGTGAAATGGCGTAACAGCGTCATGGAAAGCGCGGCCAGAATACCGGTACCGAACGCGCCAATGGCGTACGGAAAACCCAGCGCATACGCCCCCGCCACGCCCGGCACCACGGAATGCGACAGCGCATCGCCCATCAGCGACCAGCCTTTAAGCATCAGGTACGCCGATAAAAAAGCGCATACCGCGCCCACGCCGGCACTGACCCAGATCGCTTTAACCATATAGTTGTACTGAAACGGCTCAAGCAGAAATCCGATCATATCACCCGCCTCACCGGTTCCTGCGGGACCAGATAACCAATATTGCGCAACGCACCGCCGAAGGTATTTTCAAGATTCTGATGGGTAAAGGTGCTTTCCAGCGGACCGGCGGCCATTACCGTGCGGTTAATCAGCACCACGCGGTCGCAGAAATCCGGCACGCTGGCGATGTTATGAGTGGACACCAGGATCAGATGCCCTTCATCGCGCAACTGGCGCAGGAGATCAATAATCGCATTTTCCGTTTTGATATCGACGCCGGTGAACGGCTCATCGAGCAGCATGACCCGCCCCTGCTGAGCCAGCGCCCGCGCCAGAAAGACACGTTTTTTCTGGCCGCCGGACAGCTCGCCAATCTGGCGGTGCGCCAGTTCGGTCAGGCCGACCCGCGCCAGTGCCGACGCCACCTGTTTTTTGTCCTCCGCTGACGGGATGCGCAGAAACGACATTTTTCCGTAACGCCCCATCATCACCACATCACGCACCAGCACCGGGAAATTCCAGTCCACTTCTTCAGACTGCGGCACATAAGCAATCAGGTTTTGTTTCAGCGCCTTCGCCACGTTCAGGCCATCCAGCGTTACCCGTCCGTGGGTCGGACGGATAATCCCCATGATGGTTTTAAACAGGGTGGATTTACCGCTGCCATTGACGCCGAGCAGCGCGCAAACCGAGCCGCCGCGCAGCGTAAACGAGGCATTTTCAATCGCCGTATGACCGTTGTTGTAGGTCACCGAGATATCGTCAACGTCGAGTTGCAGCGCAGCATCATTCATTGGCCGAATCCTTCTGCAATGGTGCCCACCGTGACTTTCAGCAGGTCAATATATGTCGGCACCGGTCCGTCTGCGGCGGAAAGTGAATCGACATACAACACGCCGCCGTACTTCGCCCCCGTCTCTTTACTGACCTGTTTCGCCGGTTTGTCTGAGATGGTGCTCTCACTGAACACCACCGGGATCTGTTGCTGACGCACCAGATCGATGATTTTTTTCACCTGCTGCGGCGTACCCTGTTCTTCGGCGTTGATCGGCCACAGATAAGCTTCCTTTAAGCCGTAATCTTTCGCCAGATAACTGAACGCGCCTTCACTGGTCACCAGCCAGCGCTGACCTTCAGGAATTTTTGCCAGACGTTCACGCAGCGGTGCATCAAGCAGGCTGATTTTTTCGGCGTAACTTTTCGCGTTACGGTCATAGACAGCGGCATTTTCCGGATCATATTTCACCAGCGCCGCACGAATATTCTCGACATACACCAGTGCATTTTTGGCCGACATCCAGGCATGCGGGTTCGGATTGCCGACATACGGCCCTTCCTGAATAGGCAATGGCGCGATGCCGTCTGTCACGGTCGCGGAAGGCACATTTTTAATGTTGCCGAAGAAGCGGCCGAACCAGCGTTCGAGGTTAAAACCGTTCCACAAAATCAGATCAGCAGACTGCGTTTTTACGATGTCACGCGGTGTCGGCTGGTAATCATGGATTTCCGCGCCGGGTTTGGTGATCGACTCCACCGTCGCTGCATCACCGGCGACGTTTTGCGCGATATCCTGGATCACCGTAAAGGTGGTGACGACCTTAAACTTTTTTTTGTCTTTTTCCGCCGCCTGCGCGTGGCCGGTGATCAGCGCCACGATCATGCCAACCAGCATCAGCCGTAAACGGAACGGCGACTGACTGAATAATTTTAAGATGTTCTGTCCATTTCCCATGAAAGTTCTCCTGTCACACTGCACATCAACCGGCGGTTTATTACTCAGGTATAGCACAGGCTATACTCCATAGCCAATGCAAAGTTTTCAGAAATTGGTAGATGTGTGCACTTGGTTTACAATGCGTGAGTTGCCGTGATGTACGCGGGGGCGGAAAAACCATTGAGTTAGCAAGAGGCAGGCGTAGTGAAAGAGAAAAAAATAAATCCATTACTGGATGTGGAAGAACACGCTCAGGGTTTTTTACAGGTGCGCGAGGCGCATCGCCGGGAATTAATGGACGATTACGTTGAGCTGATTTCAGACTTAATCCATGAATTTGGCGAAGCCCGTCAGGTTGATTTGGCGGCGCGTCTCGGGGTTTCCCAGCCTACCGTAGCAAAAACATTGAAACGTCTGGCCAACGCCGGATTGGTGCATCAGTTGCCTTATCGCGGGACGTTCCTGACACCGGAAGGCGAAAGACTGGCCGCCGAAAACCGCGAGCGCCATAACGTGGTGGAAGCGTTTTTCATCGCACTGGGGATCAGCGCGGAAACCGCGCGTCTCGATGCGGAAGGTGTTGAACATCATGTCAGTGACGAAACCCTTGATGCGTTCCGTCGTTTTACCGAAAGCCGCAAAGCCACCCTCTGAACAAAATCTGTTCTCATCCGCCGGGTTCCCGGCGGTTTTATTAATGACAAAACTTTCGTTTTAAAATACAAATGAAAGTATTAAGCGTCTTGTACACTTCATCATCATTTGCTTATATTGTTTATTGTATAATCATGTCAACTTTATGGAGTAGTCTAGGATTATTTAAGTATTAGATATAGAAATGAAAAAATAATCCTAAACGGGTAATACCAATCATTACAAAAATTCCTATTTGATTCTAATTATCAAAGAGTTATGCCTGCAAAGCCGGAATATTTAATTACATAAAGCTTAATCAATAAATTTCGGTTACGTTGACGACGAGAACCAGACTATATATTATGATTACAGGCATATTTGATGATAATAACGGAGGGATATCATTGAATATATGCAATGTCTTTTACGGAGAATAAGTTCATTTAAAGGAATGAATTAATGATGCGCATTGCACTTATTGACTCATGCACATTGACGTATATCGGATTAAAGCATTTATTTTCTTTAGCCCATACACCAAAGAGCATCACTTTCAATCAAATCAGTGCGGAAGATGCGCTTGATACAAAGAAGGGAACGTACGACATTTACATTATTGAACCCGGAGAAGTGAAATCCGAGTTTAATATTGATAAGTTTATCTACAATTTAAAGTCGTTACTTCAGGGAGAGGCGAAATTTGTCATCCTGAGCGACAATGTGATCGTCAACAGCCGGCTGGCAGACTTTCATTTATGCAAAGAGCATTCGTTTTCAAAGATTTTCTTCTTCTTTGATAGCTTACTGAAAGCCCGTTATGACGCGCTGCGCCCCTTCGTTGAGGACTATGTTTTGACGAAAAACGAAGCGATTTTGCTCCGTTGTTTATCTCAAGATCCGACAATGAGAAATATCGAAAAAGCCACCTCGATCCCCTTGTCGAATCTTTATTATTATAAATACAGCGCCATGCGAAAACTTAAATTAAAGAATACCAAAGAACTGTTCAATTATCTTAACCGGGTACTGAATCACTCACTCTGAACCTCAACCTGGCTGATCGTAGCCAGGTTATTGCATCAGGTATTTGTACAATTCAATCGAATTTTTCAACCCCAGTTTCTTCATCGCATTTCGCTTGTGAGTACTGATCGTCTTACTGCTCCTTCCCATTTTCTCCGCCACACTGGCATTGGTTTTCATGGTTTTTATTTCGTTTAATACTTCCCATTCCGTTGCCGTCAGGCACTGTTGTGCCGACTGTACCGAAGCCATTTGCTTTTGCTGTAAATAAGGGCTGATCGCCATCTGATAATTCAGATCAGCGGCACCGGTAATGAGCATTTTCCTGAGCACAGGCAACGCTTCCTGTTCGGAGATCAGCATATCAATCCCCTCTTCCGTGAGCAGGGCCAGCTTATCAGTTTGTTCAATTTTGGTGACGACGATAAGCCGCGGGGGAGTGTATAAAAAATCCATTCTGCGGATAAATTTCATCACCGCATTGAAATTTTCGGGCGAGTCTTTCACCTCGAGAATAATACTATCAACGCCCATCCCTACCCCTGAATTGTAAAATTCATTGAGCGACATAAAAGGGTGCGTTTGTAAGTCAAGATGATTAAGTACTGACGAAATAGTCAGCCTCTCATAATAACCAGAGTGGATAATCACTGTATGTTTCATTAATCATTCCGTTGGTATCACTTTCCGTTTTGCCCTTTTCAGAAGAAAAATCCTAAAACTCCCGAATGCCCGGCAATCTTAATTCGGGATATTTCCTATGTCGATATTTTGGGATAACAATACAAACAGTTAGGAATTTTAGAGTTCTGTCATAAAAAACCATAAAAACATAACAATGCCTGTTTAAATGATGGCGGTTATCATTCCATGCGGGAGAAAATTCCGAAACGTTCGTCGAGCATAGCGGTATATCCTTTATTATTTTTTCATGCCTTATTTACACCGTCTGATTGACTTTATTGACATCAATTTTCCGGCCGCGCATTCAGGGTGTTTTTTGCAAAAAAAATCACCACAAGGCAGCTTGCGTCAACGTTTTGGTTAATGGCAGTAGGAATTTTAGAGGCTGTTCATCGATATTTCTGAATTGTGGCGCAGCGAGGGTTTTCAGCACAAAATGTTTGAAGCATGCCACCCGGAACCGCTGTCCGGCGGGTGGCATGGGAGGGATCAGGCGCTTTCGGTGAAAGGTGACCGGTTGTTCAATACGTCATCAATAATCTTCAGCACGCCTTCTTCACGGTGTGAGGGTGCGGTGTATTTTGCCGCGGCTTTCGCCGGTTCAGAGGCATTTTCCATGGCAAAACCAAAACCGGCGTAACTGAGCATTTCCAGATCGTTGCCGCTGTCACCGAATGCCAGCACTTCGTCGTCGCGGATCCCGTAGATCTGCTGAATTTTCCGCAGGCCACTGGCTTTATGATTGCCGGTAATGATCAGATCCACTGAACCATGTCCGCTGGTCACCGGCGACACGATGCCGCCCAGGCGGGCATTGATTTCACTCATCAGCGGATACACGTCATCTTCCACATAGCTGAGGGCAAATTTAAAAATCGTGTCATCGATATCGGCGTAATCAGAAACGGGGCTCAGGCGATGATAATAGCGGCGCATGCGGCTGATATAAGCGTCGTCGGTACCGTTAAGGACATACGCGCCCTTTCGCCCGCAGACGATAGTGTTGATGCCAGGGGTGCGGCTGATCCAGTCCAGCACGTCGGCGACCTGCGCCGGTTCCAGTTTACCGCAGTAAATTTCCTGTTTTTTATCGACCACATAGCCACCGCCTTCGGCCACATAAGCGATCTGTTCATCGATATCATCAAAGAAGGATTTCAGCTGGTAATACTGGTTACCGCTGGCCACCACGAACTTGATGTCACGCGCCAGCAGTTGCTGATATTGCTCGCGGAAGCGGGCTTTATTATATTCGCCATGCTGATTAAGGAATGTACCATCCATGTCGACGGCAATAAGTTTTACAGCCATTACAACTCCTTACAGGGTCGGGTATCGGATTAAAAATACAAAGTTAAGAATAAAAAAAGGCTGACGGGGTTCAGGCGTCAGCTGGCAAGGTTGCCACTCAGTTTTAAATCGTTTTTCACGCACCTTCAGTACTTCAGTTTATAAGCCCCAAACGTAATGACAAGAAATGCCGCCGCCACCGCCGAAAACGCCACATACAGGCTGGAAAGATGGGCAATAAACCCGATCAGCGCCGGACCGCCCAGCACACCGAGATAGCCCAGCGTCGCGACCATTGCCACGGACATGTTCACCGGCATCACCTTTTCCTGACCGGCGAGGGTGATCAGCACCGGCACGATATTCGCCGCGCCGATCCCCACCAGGGCAAATCCGCACAGTGGCAGGATCCAGCCCGGCAACAACACCACCATCAGATAACCTGCAATACCGAGCACGCCGCCGACTATCAGAATACGTTTACGTCCGAGCGCACTGACAATCGCATCACCGGTTAGACGCATCAGCGACATCGCCACGGCAAACACGGCAAATCCCCAGCCCGCATGTTCCAGCGCCAGACCGCGTTCGCGGGTCAGAAATACGCCGCCCCAGTCAAGCACCGCGCCTTCTGCCATAAAACAGATCATCGCCATAACAGCCATCAGCATCAGCCTGAAATTGGGTCTGGCTTTCGGTTTCCCTTCGCCCGCGTCTTCTTCATGCGCGCCAAAAGGCAGCATGCCGCGAAAGGAATACGCCGTGACCACAGCGACCAGCGCCACCGCGCAAAACGTGCTGCCAAGGGGCGACACCCCGGCACTGAGCAACAGCGCCCCGCCACCGGCTCCGGCGATGCCTCCGACGCTCCACAGGCAATGAAAACCGGACATCAGCGGTTTATCCGCCGCCTGTTCCACCAGCGTGCCCTGCACATTCACCGCCACATCGGCCAGCCCGATACCCATGCCGAAAATAAACAGGCTGAGCGCCAGCAGCCAGATGTCGCTGAAAAACGCCAGTAATGGCAGCATCAGGCAGTACAACACCACAGCGGCGATGATCACGGCGCGGCAACCGAACCGGCCAATGATCCGTCCCGATCCGAGCATTGACAGCAGCGACCCGGCTCCCAGACACAGCAGCAGCAAGCCGAGATCACCGGCCTCCGAGTGCGTACGCATTTGCGCATAAGGCACCAGCGCCGCCCATAGCCCCATCGCCATGCCGGTGACAAAAAATATCGCCCGCGTGGCGACCCGTCTGGCCGGACTTCCGGCGTGCGCGTTCAGACTTTCCATCTCAGAGGACAATGACATCGGCTTCTCCCGGCAGGTAAATTACTTATTAAAAGACTTTTAATAAGTGGCGAGTATAAAGGCGCGCTCAAAACAAAGTCAATGCGGATCACTCGCCGAAAGCGACGTGCAGGTTGTAATTTCTCAGGGTCAGTTCCGTGATGCCTTGCAGATAATCCTGACGCATCGACGGACGGTAAATCAGCGCGGGCATATGTTGCGCCGGGATATGTTGCAGGCAGAGAGCGGTCAGTTCAGGGATCAGCGCCTCGCTGATTTTAGGGCCGGAGAGCGCGATGGTCGCCGGGTTGATGATTGCCGCCAGGGAGATCACCACCTTCGCCATCTCTTCGGCCACCGGCAGTTTATCCATATCCTGATAAGGCAGATTGGAGACTTCACCGGCAAACTGGCTGGCACCGTGCAAAACCTGACCGTTGACCACCATGCCGCAGCCCAGACACGGCACCGCCGGTTTGAACAGATAGGCCACCGGCGCGGTCACACCGGCGCAACTGCTGCGGTAAAATCCCCAGGCGGTGTAGTTCATGTCATTGTCGGCCTGCACGTAAATCCCCAGCCGCTCGCGCAACTGCTGCTCCACAGGCACACCGGCGAAGGCACTGATGTCACAGGTCGCGACGGTGCCTTTTACCACCACACCCGGCAACCCGATACCGAGGGCTTTGATGTTGGGATACTCCGCCAGCAGACGCTCAATTTGCTGATAAAACCGGGTCAGGGTCAGTGGCAGAAAACGCACCTCGCCCTGCGCCAGACTTTCGCCCGTGGCGGTATTCACCGACCAGATAATCTGCGCGCCCGCATCACTGCCCTGCGCATACAGACTCAGCACGGAGAAGAAATCCGGGTTATAGGCATAACGCTGTGCCGGACGGCCGCCGCGTGACACTTCCCGTTCCAGCGCCAGCACTTCGCGGCTCAGGCTCAGATCGTTGAGCACCGCGCCGCAGGTGGCAATACTCAGCCCGGTCACCCCTGCCAGATCCGCTTTGGTCGCCGACCCCAGCGATTTCAACGCACTGGTGACCAGCACCACATTGTTGATCTTCATTTCACGGGTGGTACGGTTGAGCGGAGTGATCATGTTGCCTCGGGAATGCCAGTAAGAATGTCGGCTAATTTAGCACAAAGTGGCTTCAATAAGAGGCCATTAGCTTACGCCCTTGCCAGCCTGCCCGCTTCGGATTCCACACTTCCCTCATGATCGCCTTCGGCAAAACAGGCAACGGTCATGGCATCGGGCAGATCCGGAAAATGGTACACCGCGTTGACACAGGAAGGGCCGCCGCCGGTATGGCCGGCAACGCGACCGCTCCCGCCCATCGCGCCGCGCATCAGCCCCAGCGCATAGCCGCATTCGGTCCACGGACGCCCGGCAATCGCGCCGCCGAGCGGATACGTCACCTGCATTTCCGCCAGCGACGACGCGCTGAGTAATTGGCCGGAAAATAACCCATGCAGCAGTTTTGCCGCGTCCGGTGCGTTACCCGCCAGACAGCCGTGATACACCCAACCCGGATGATAATGTCCGGCCGCCGGGCAATGAAGTTCTGCGAACTGTTCGCGGGTGGTGGCGTGAAAAACACTGGTCAGCCCGAGCGGCTGGCTGATGATGTCATTCACCAGTTGAGCAAAGCTTTTGCCTGACACCGCCTCGATAAGTTCACGTACGAACATGTAACCGATATTGGAATACGACCAGCCTTCACCGGGCGCAAACAACCTGCCTTGGGCGAAAGCGGCGGCGAGTAATGTCTCACGCGGCCACGGCTCTTCTCCGGCGGCAACCGCGTCATGATAGCGGCCCAGTGCGCCATAATCAGGCAGACCGGCGGTATGACTGAGCAGTTGGCGCAGCGTAAAGTTTTCCCCCTCCACAGGGTGATCCAAATGCAGAACACCCTGCTCAGCCAGTTTCAGCGCGCAGATCGCGATGGCGGTTTTGGTAAAACTCCAGTAAGGGAAACGCGCGATGAGATCACCGTTTCCCGTTTCTTCGCCGGTGGAGGAAATGCAGTAAGAATGGAATTGCGGCACGGACAGCCCTCGTCAGGGTGAGAAAACGGGCGCAACACAGTGCGCCCGGGAGGATTACAACACTTTACTCAAAAATGCCTTCGTACGGGGATTTTCAGGGGCGCTGAACAGTTGCTCTGGCGGCCCCTGTTCCTGGATCACACCCTGATCGATAAACACCACGCGGTCGGCCACTTCACGGGCGAAGCCCATTTCGTGGGTGACGATCACCATCGTCATGCCTTCCAGCGCCAGTTGTTTCATCACCGCCAGCACTTCGCCGACCAGTTCCGGATCGAGCGCCGATGTCGGTTCATCGAACAAAATCACTGACGGTTCCATCGCCAGCGCACGGGCAATCGCCACGCGCTGTTGCTGCCCGCCGGACAAACTGGCAGGCCAGGCATCAATTTTGTCGATCAGCCCGACTTTTTTCAGCAGCTTTTCCGCCCGTGATACGGCTTGCGCTTTGCTCAGCCCTTTCAGTGACATCGGCGCCATGATCAGGTTTTCCAGCACGGTCATGTGCGGGAACAGATTAAAGCGCTGAAACACCATGCCGACGCCGGAACGCAGCGTGTTCAGATTGGTTTTCGGGTCATGCACGGCGAAACCGTTGACCACCACTTCACCGCCGTTCGGCTTTTCCAGCGCATTCAGGCAGCGCAGAAAGGTACTTTTGCCTGAGCCGGACGGCCCGATGATGCACACCACTTCCTGCTCTGCGATATCGCACGAGATGCCGCGCAAAATATGGGTTTCGCCAAACTGCTTCTGTAAATCCTTAACGTGAATCACTTTTGCCAAACCTCTTTTCCATGTGTTGAACCAGCAGCGAGAGCAGGAAAGTCAGCACCCAGTAAACCAGTGAAATGGTCAGGTAGGGTTCCCAGTAGGTCGCGTAAGCGCCGGACACCGTGCGTGCGGCATACGCCAGATCGGCAAGGCCGATCGCCGAGGCCAGCGAGGAATCTTTCACGATCGCAATGGCATTATTGCCCAGCGGCGGCAGAATACGGCGGAACGCCTGCGGCAAAATCACTTTGCGCATGGTTTTGCCCCAGCCCATGCCCAGCGCGCGCGAGGCTTCCATCTGACCGTTATCGATCGACTGAATACCCGCACGGAAGATTTCCGAGACGTAAGCCCCCGCATTGAGGGTAATCGCCACCACGCAGGATAAAAATGCGCCGTAATCGGAACGCAATGCGCGGGCGAAATCAGAAGACATCAGGCCGTTGGCGACTAAAATCCCGTCGCGCGGGTTGATAAACAGCGGCACCAGGGCAAAGTGAACCACCATGATCTGCACAAACAGCGGCGTGCCACGAAAGGCACTGACGTAAATGCGCACCGGCCATTGCACGGCGAAGCGCAGGATGTGTTTCCACGGGCCGTCATCGGCGCGGGCCATCCTGCCGAGGCCAAGCAGCAGCCCCCAGGTGGTGCCTAAAATGACGCAAATAATGGTGCATTTGATGGTCATCAGCGCGCCCTGTACAAACAGCGGCGCATATTCTGAGATTATCTCCCAGCGAAATCCGGTCATACCTGTCCTTGTTCAGGGGCGTTTTGCCGCCCCTGATTAACGTTGTGTTTTATTGAAATATTCAGTTGGCAGGAAGAGTGGGAACGTTCTTGTCGAACCAGGTTTGGTAGATTTTCGCGTAGGTGCCGTCGGCCACGATTTTCTTCAGACCGGCGTTGATTTTACCCAGCAACTCGGTGTTGTCTTTGGCGACCGCAATGCCGAAATACTGGCGTTCAAATTTCGCATCCGGCACCAGTTTCAGCGCTTTTTCAGGATGAGATTTGATGTAGTACTTCACCACGCCCACGTCACCTACCGCCGCGCCGATGCCGTCTTCCGCCAGTTCCTGCAACATCAGCGGCGTGTTATCGAAGCGTTTGATGTCGGTGCTGTTTTTACCCAGCTCATTCGACACCACGATGTCGCCGGTGCTGGAGTTCACCACGCCGACTTTCTGTCCTTTCAGCGCGGCAACGGAATCCACTTTGGAATCTTCAGGCACCACAATGGACTGCTCTGCCGGGAAGTACGGCGCGGAGAAATCCACCATCGCTTTGCGTTTATCGGTGATGGTGATACCGGAAATGATGATGTCACGGTCGCCGGAATTCAGGGTGGCAAAGATGCCTTCCCACGGCGTATTGACCAGTTTGATATCAAAGTTTTCCGCTTTCGCGATGGCCTTGATGATGTCGATATCAAAGCCTTCCAGCTGTTTCTGGCTGTTTTCATATTCGAACGGACGGTAAGTTCCGCCGGAACCGACCACATAAGTCGTCTGTGCGGCATAGGCAGATGTGATTAAGGAAGAAAGCAGACACCCGGTGAAAATTAAGGACTTAAGCATGGTCACTCCTGTGTGATTGTTATTTTATGCAATTAATTTGCATAAAAATACACAAATTGACCAAACGGTTCAACCGAAAGTTGCAGGTTATGCGACGAAGGAAACATCCGTTCCGGCAGACTGTTCCGAGTTCCCTCTTTGCGCATTCATCTCTCCTCCCGGATCGGGTATATTGGTACGCAGATCACAAAAATCCCTTAAAGGAAGACGCCGTACTATGAGTTATCGCTTCACTCTGGCCGCTGTTGCGGCCATTTTCGTCCTGACAGGATGCGCAAAATCGAAAACCGCCGAACAGGCACCGGCTTTCGATTTCGGTTCGACGCGGGTGACCGTGACCCACATCCCGACAAAAACGGACGATGGCACCAAACTGTATGTGACCGTTGACGGTAAAGATGCCGGTGCGTTAGGACTGGGCGAAAGCCTGGAAGTTAAGCTGCCGGAAGGCAAACACAAGGTCGGCGGCTATGCCCGTTCGCTGATTGGCCGCGTGACCATTTCACCGGTCGACGTGGCCACCTCGCCGGATATGATCAGCCATGTGACCTATTCTGTTGCGGATCTCAAACCGACCTTCTTAGTTCGCGCGTCCACTCCGGTGCCGAAACCTAAGTCAGAATCGATCCCGGCAGAACCGGTGCCGAGCATGCCGAAGCAAATTGAAGATGTCGCCCCGGCGACGGACGCACAGGCGCAGACGACAACCCCTGCCGCCCCGGTTACCGCACCGCAGGCGACCCCTGAAACGCCAGCGGCACCGGTCACCACACAGACCGCAACGCCAGCGGCACCGGTGACAACTCAGCAGACGGCCACACCGGCAGTGACCGAGCTGACGCCAACCCCGTCGTCACAGACCACTCAATCTGCGTCACCGCAGGACGTTAACGTCACCAATCTGACGGAAACCCCGCAGGCATAACCCCTTCCCGTACGTCGTCTTTCTCATGCCCGGTTTATCGCGCCGGGCATGGCAAACCATGGCACTCTTCTGATATTTTCTTTATCCGCCGGTAAGTTAGCTACGATCAGATAAGTTGACACTTATTCCGGGACTTCGTATGTCAGGCTACCTTTCGGGGCTGACCCGCCGCTATCCGTTGCATCTTCAGATCGCCACGCTGTTCACGTTACTGATTGTGGTCATCGGCAGCGTGATCGCCCTTTTCAGCCACAGCCAGCTCACCCGCTTAACTCAGATCAGCGCCGCGCGGCAATATCAGCAAACCGGGGATGCGGTGGCGGCGGAACTGAATAATGTGACGCGCACCATGATGATGTCGGTGAATATTCTGACCGGCATGCCGGTCACCGGCGCGGAAAATCTCAGTCAGAGAATGGCGCAGGTCGGCAAATTTATCGAAATCCTGCGGCAAAATGATTACGCCAGTTCAGTGTATATCGGCTATGCCGGCGGTGACTTTTTTATGCTGCGCCGGATCACTGCCGCCAGCCGCGCCTTTTTCCAGATCCCCGCCAACGCGAAATGGCTGGTTCAGAGCAATCAGTGGCTGGCGGGTAAACCTGAAAAACGCTTTATCTATCTGGATGATAATCAGCACATTATCAGTGAGCGTGTTGTCGACAACGAGCTGTTTGATCCGCGCAGCCGCGACTGGTTTATTCAGGCATCACACTCTCAGGGGCTGGTGACTTCCCCTAATTACCTGTTTAAAGGCACCGGCGAGACCGGCTTCACTTACAGCCGTCTGGCGGATAATCAGCAGGCGGTGATCGGGCTGGATGTCTCGCTGGCCCTGCTTTCTCAGTTTCTGAAACAACAGGATTTACCGGCGGGCAGTCAGGCAGAAATCGTCAATTTTGCCAATGAGAGTGTCGCCAGCCAGCCGTTGCGAAAAGGTGACCGGTCGCCGGAATTACAGGCGCTGCTGGCGTCCCGCGCCACGCCAGGCCACGGCGACAGCCGGATGTTCAGGGCACACGATGAGGACTGGTTCGGCTCAGTGATCAGCCTCAGCAACAACGGCAACCGCTACCAGTTGCTGATCGCCACGCCTTCCGCCACGCTGACCGCCGGTGCCAATGCGGTCAGAAACAGGGCCACGCTGGTGGCCTTTGTGCTGTTGCTCCTCAGCCTGCCCGTGGTCTGGTTTTTTTCCCTGCGCATTTCCCGCCCGTTGCTGCATTTGCAGCGGGATGCCGAATCCATCAGCAGCCTGATTTTTGATGAGGGAGAAAGCCGCCCTTCCGCCATTGCTGAAGTGGATGATCTGCGCCTCGCGATGGCAAAAATGCGGCGCAGGCTGAAACAGTTTATTTCGATGGGCAGCATTCTTTCGGCCAAAGACAATTTCCCCCGCCAGATGCAGGGATTGCTGGATGAAACTACCGACATCGCCGACATGGACGGCGGCATTATTTTTCTGGCGGATAAGCACGGTGAAACCTTCACGCCGGTGGCGGTTAACCGGGGCAACGCACCGCCGGAGATGGCCGACGTGGCGTCGGTGCGGTTTGATCACCATGATTTACCGGCGTTCTGGAAGGTTCGCGAGGGCACGCCGGTGGCCGGTGTTTTCCGGCATACCGGGGAGATCCCCGCGCCGCTGCGCGACCTGCTTTCCCCTTATCTTCCGCTGCATTATTTCGCGGTGCCGATGCAGACTCACGATGATCACCTGCTCGGGTTCCTGTTGTTATTCAGCGTGAAATCGCTGAGCGAACCGCGCCAGAAGGCCAGGATCCAGCTGGTCGATGCGCTGGTCGGCAGCCTGTCCGTTGCCATCGAAACCCAGTATTTACTACAGGAACAAAAGAACCTGCTGAACGCCTTTATTGAGCTGATCGCCGGCGCGATCGATGCCAAAAGCCCTTACACCGGCGGCCACTGTCAGCGGGTGCCGGAAATCACCAAAATGCTGGCGCAGGCGGCGGTCGATTCTCAGGAAGGGCCTTTTACCGCGTTCACCCTGACGGATCACGAATGGGAGGAACTGCATACCGCCTGCTGGTTACATGACTGCGGCAAGATCACCACGCCGGAATTTGTCGTCGATAAAGCCACCAAGCTGGAACTGATCTACGACCGTATTCATGAAATCCGCATGCGGTTTGAAGTGCTGAAACGGGAAAAAGAGATCGACTGGTTACGTTGTCACGCAGCCGTGACGCCGACGGACACCGACAAACAGTCACTTGCCGCCGCACTGGCGCAATTGGATGACGATTTCGCGTTCATCGCCCGCTGTAATATCGGCACGGAGTTTCTTTCCGACGCTGCCCTGCTGAGAATTCAGCATATCGCCGGTTATCAGTGGACCCGCACGCTTGACGACACGGCGGGCGTCTCGGCGGGTGAACTGGCGCGTAAAGGCCGCCGTCCGGCGCAATCACTGCCGGTACAGGAACCGCTGCTGGCCGATAAAGAGGAACATATCATCTACCGCGACAGCAAAAATCACCTGCCGGAAAGCTATCAGTTCAGGCTCCGCGAACCGGTGTATCTCTACAACTACGGCGAGATTTACAACCTGTCGATCCGACGCGGCACGCTCAATGATGAGGAACGCTATAAAATTAACGAACACATTATGCAGACCATTATCATGCTGAAAAAACTGCCGTTCCCGCGCACCATGGCCAATGTGCCGGTGATTGCAGGAGGTCACCACGAGCGGATGGACGGCAAAGGCTATCCTTATCAGCTCAGCGATCAGCAAATGAGTATCCCGGTGAAAATGATGGCCGTGGCGGATGTGTTTGAAGCCCTGACGGCGGCCGACCGCCCTTATAAACCGGGCAAGCGGCTGTCAGAAGCCCTGAATATCATGACCTCGATGGTGAATGAACAGCATCTGAACCGCGATGTGTTTGTGCTTTTCCTGCAATCGGAGATCTGGCGCGACTACGCCAGCCGGTATCTGCTGGCGGAAAACGTCGATGAGGTCGATGTGGCCGCCCTGCTGCAAAAACTTGTCCCGCAGCAGATGGCCTCGTAACGCGGACGGGCAGTCAGAACCTGACCACCGCGCCCAGCTCAATGACCCGGTTGGGCGGGATATGATAATGCTCCGGCGCACGCAGGGAATTACGCTGCAACACCTGGAACAGTTTTGCGCGCGCCTTCAGGTACCACGGGCGCGGTTCGCCGAGGATAAAGGTGTCACGGGATAAGAAGAATGATGTCTCGTTCATGCTGCTTTTCAGCCCTTCCAGCCCGCAACGGTAAAGGATATCCGTGACATTCGGTTTCTCGCGCCAGCCGTAACTGGCGACCACCCGCCAGAATGCCGGTGAAAGCTGTTCAATAGTGACCCGCCGGACGTTATGCACATAAGGCACATCCTCAGTGACGATAGTCAGTAACACCACGCGCTCATGCAGAATTTTGTTGTGCTTGAGGTTGTGCAACAGCACCAGCGGCACTTCGTATTGCCCGCGGGACATCACCACGGCCGTGCCCGGCACCCGCTGCGGCGGGGCTTTTTCCAGCGACGAAATCAGCGATTCCAGGGCTTCAGGATCCTGACGCAGACGGCGCAGCAGGCGCGACCGCTCGGTTTTCCACGTCAGCATGATCACCAGAATACTCAGGCCGATCGCCACCGGCAGCCAGCCTCCGGAAAACAGTTTGATCAGGTTGGCGGCAAACAGCGGGATGTCTATCAGCAGCATCACCGCCATCGATAGTCCGCCTGCCCAGGATTTCCAGCCCCAGTTTTTCACCATCACGATGCCGAGCAGCACGGAGGTGATCACCATGGTGCCGGTCACCACGATACCGTACGCCGACGCCAGATTACCCGAGTGTTTAAAGCTGACGATGGCAATCAGTACCGCGAAATACAGCAGCCAGTTCACCACCGGAATGTATATCTGACCGGACTCCACATCCGAGGTATAGATAATGCGCATGGGCGGCAGATAGCCCATGCGCACCGCCTGCCGGGTCAGTGAGAACACGCCGGAAATCACCGCCTGCGAGGCAATCACGGTGGCCAGCGTCGCCAGCACCAGCAGCGGAATCAGCGCCCAGTCAGGCGCCAGCAGGAAAAACGGGTTCTTAATGGCGGCGGGCTGACTGAGTAATAATGCGCCCTGACCGAAATAGTTCATGACCAGCGAAGGCCCGACCAGCGCAAACCAGGCGATGCGGATGGGCTTCTTGCCAAAATGTCCCATATCGGCATACAGCGCCTCGCCGCCGGTGACCGAAAGCACCACCATGCCAAGGGCGAAAAACGACACGATTTTGTATTCCACAAAGAAATGCAGCGCCCAGTAAGGATTCATCGCCTGCAACACCTCAGGGTTACGCACGATGCCACCAATACCGAGCGCGCCAATGGTCACGAACCACAACACCATCACCGGCGCGAAAATATTGCCCACCATCCCGGTGCCCTTTTTCTGAATGAAAAACAGCAATGTCAGGACGGCAATCGCAAACGGAATGATGAAACGGTCGAGTGAAGGCTCGATAATTTCCAGCCCTTCAATGGCCGAAAGCACCGAGATGGCGGGCGTGATCACGCCGTCGCCGTAGAAAAAACTGCCCCCTACCAGCCCGATAAACATGATAAACGGGATCCAGCGCGGATTCAGATTACGGATCGCCAGCGCCATCAGGGTGAGAATACCGCCTTCGCCGTCATTGTCAGCCCGCATCACGAAGCTGATGTATTTCACGGAAATAACCAGCATCAGCAGCCAGAAAATCAGCGACAGAAAGCCGAACAGCGCACTTTGTGTCACGGCAATGCCTGCCTGTCCGGTCAGGCATTCACGCAGGGTATATAACGGGCTGGTACCGATGTCGCCATAGACGACGCCGATACACGCCACCGTCACGGTCAGCAGCGATGATTTATTTTTAGTTTGCGTCATGAGTGGCTTCACAATTTCCGGGGCGACAGTGATCGCCCCACAGAAAGAGTATAGTTGCACTCACATGCCATCAGTTCATTGATGACGCTTTTCTGACTCAATCCCGCGTTTATCCACAGCGGTGTGAGAATCATCGCCGCGAAGTTTTGCATTAACGGGAAATATCTGTAACCGGAATACCTGGATTACATTTTTTCATCCGGTCAACTAACTTATACAACCTTTCGTTAGCCTCGATTGTCATTTCCCGGGTCGCGCGTATGGTCTTAGGTGCTACAAAAATCCCTGCTATTTTTATGTCACTCGTCGGCGGTAGTCCCTGATAAGTGTTAATATTCGGTCGGCCAACAAGCAATATCTCATTATGCCATTGGTAATTAGTTTTCTTAAGTATCTTCCCGGGTGGTTGAATTTGATTGTAACCACCAGGCGCCATGATCTCTTTATTTTTGCCTTTACCCTCGAAAATTTTGTCAGCAAGAGAAAACCGATCATAGACTTTGCCGGTACCGGTATTGACACCAGCATGATTAGGGAACCAGATATCATTACTGAACGTCCCCAATATATTTTGCACCGGTACATCGAGAACAAATCCTGCTTCAAAAAACAAGCCTGATTGCGATCTGACCGTAAGCCCGCGCCCCAGACGGAAGCCTCTCAGCACAGCATCCAGGTCAATGAATGAACTTGAAATGACATCCCAGGTTTTAAAAACCTCTCGGGCAGGTCTTGTCAGTAAAGGCGAGGACCCATAGTTTATCGAAATGGTATGAATAAGAAGTTGTCTTTTCTTATTGCGTGCGTCCCATTTTTTTAACGTTTTGACTTTGTCAGCATCAGGTGACTTTAGTTGTTTATTTCCAAACATAATGTAACTCCATTATATGATGACTATTAATAAATATACTTTTAACAATTTCACTCTTTTTACCACCTGATTTTTCACTTGCATAAATCCTTTGTGGTAATATCAAAATCAAATAACCATATGCCCACCAATGACACGTAACTTGTTTGATTTCCTTGTTAATTCCGGGCTACTCACCCTTGGATTTCTATCTGCATCCATACGATGAAATGCCAGTATTTTGTTATCTCCTGACTCCCAATATAAGGCATAGGCTTTTTTATACTGGGGTAATTTACTTTCTGAAAAATAAATCAACAATACAATTCTTGATAAGGTTTCAGCATTATTCAAAGGAAGGCTGTGCTTTTCTCTGGCATAACGATGTAAGTCTTTTACCGACCACGGTGTGAACAAACCCGATGCCTGCTTTTCCATACTGATAGAATAGGCGTTGTCCTCTGTATTTAAAACCAGATGGCTTAACTCGTGAATCACCGTTGCAGCAATATCATCAATATGCATGCGTCCGGTGCGCAGATAAGACAATGCAATATATTTCTTCCGGACACCATTATTGAAGTCTCTGGCATCCGTCGCTTTCACGTATCCGACAGTGCCCCCTCCTGCCTCATACAACTCTTCTGCAACATCAAAATGCTCTGGTGTTAAATTTTCCATCTTCCTTTTAATTTCATTCAGAGAATGAATGAGTTTTTTCACCGTCGCAGAATTATTTTCATTCAACAATTCATTGAGGATCTTTTTGGTTTCCTCTGATAACTTACTCCGCCCCAGGGCCTTCAGGGCAATATGCAACTGTTGCTTAGCATTCGCTATGACAAAGGGTAAGAGTATTCTTAATCTTTCTTCTGCCGGATGCATCATTTCTATCCATAGTGAAAGCACTTGCAAATATGCCTAATTAATTATTTTAACCAGTTCCGCCGCACGGCTTTTTAAAGAATTACCGTCCAAAACAGGAAAATAATCCGCCACGCTTTTTTGGAGGGCCAAGTTTCACAATATCCCATGCTGCGTCAAAATTGCTGTAATACTTTCGTATATGGTCAGTAAAGAATGAGGAGAAATGATCTTCATGTATCTTCAGGAATGAACCGGTATTGGCGTCAAAAAAATCATACCACTCATTTTTCTGGGACCAGGCCATGCTATGCGCAGACCCGGTTGAAAAGATACTGATAACACCATACACCTCAGCACTAAAACAGGGCTTAATTATTTGATTTGCCAGTTCATTGGCTAAAACATAACTGGAACCATTATTATAAGCTGCCTGAGAATAAATGAATTCACATCCCCGGATCCCGCCCCAGCTACGAAAAACCCCTTCGGTGACTCTCAGTTGCTTCATCATATATTCCTTGTCGTCACCATTCCACGGCGTGCGAATGATTCTCCGGTCCATTGATTCTTGCCTGGTTAACACCCGGGATTTAATTTTTGTCCTTTCACTATACTTATTAAATCCTCTTTTCTTGATCTTTGAATCAAGCCATGTGAGAGATAGACCAAAACATAGCCCATCCAGACTACCAGAGAAAATATTTCGATTATCGTCAATATATTTACTTTGTGAGAATGCTTTATTTTTCATCGTTAACCCTTAATAAAATTTTATCGTGAAATATAATCATCTAAATTGTAAAAATGAAATTATGGCAATTAAAAATTGCCTGAACTCGATTACTCATTCACCAAACCGTTCGCATTCAGTGCGTCGATTCGTTGCGTAAATTGTTTTAAAAGTGCCGGATTCCCTTCCCTGTGATTTTTCTTATTCTCCCGGATCGTCCATAACAATGTTTCTGCGCTGGTCCCATTACGTTGCAGATCCTGACGTATCTGGTATACCGCCGTTTTCAACTCCGACACGGTCATATATTCGCTCTGTTTTTGCTCGGCGTATAGCAGGCGGGCTTCCAGCTCATCCAGATGTTTATTCGCCAGCACATAGCCATCCAGTGCCGGAATATCACCCGCCTTTTCGTCTAATGTGCGCTGCCATCGGGCACTGTATTGATTTCCCGGATAGGCCTTTTCCAGATGGTCAGACAATTGCTCCCCCTGACGCAGCAACGCTTGTGGCGGTTGCGCACTCAGCCATTCGAGAACCGGCGCAGCACGCGCCAGGACCGCCTCTTTTTGCGCCTGCAAATCGGCATCCGGTGCATGATTCCAGGCGTCATTCAACTGATGTTCGCTGTGTTGCAGTGCCAGTAACGGGGCGCTCAGCGTTTCACTGAAACTCAGCGTCTGCGAGTAACACCATAACGCGGCAACTACCGCGCAGAGCGCGATCCCCGCCGCCATTCCCCCCAGCGCCCACCATAACGGACGCAGACGGGTTTCCACCGCCAGCCGGATTTCTGCCGGTTCGGCATCCTGTACGATTTCAGCCACCGGCGCGGGCGCCTTCTTCTCACTCACTGCCGGCGGCGTGTTTTCTGCCGCGACCGGTGCGGTTTTCGTCACGCTGACCTGTGCCGGATACGGCACAGAACGGCAGCGAACCTGCAGGAAATAATGCAGATTGTTCAGGGAGTCGTGGCTGCGCGATTGCAGGTTTTTAGACTGACTGCACAACACGCCGATGCTTCTTTCTACCTGACGCATTTCCGTGCTGTTTTCCGGCCCGTATTCCAGCGTATAGATATGGGTCGCCACATTGGCACTGAACCAGTCGATGAGTTGCTGACGCTGCGAAACGGCAGCCACCGGCGGCCAGCAGCGTTGGCTGTTGTGGGTGAAGGCTGTCGACAGCAGATCGAGCGCCAGCGCCAGCCCCTTCCAGCTCTTCAGCCGCAAATTGATCAGACAAAACCACATGCCGCTTTGCAGGTCATAGCCGTATTCATGGAACAGCTGAAAACACCGTTCTTCCAGCGCATGCCAGTCCAGCCTCGCGGGAAGGGTCCCGTTCAGCGGGCTGAGTTCACTGCTCAGCAACAGGAACGCTTTACTGAGCCGTGGATCATGCCCGTTGATTTTCAGCGCCCGCAAATTCACCCGGTTTTTCATGGTCATCCTTTTCCTGTCGTTCAGACGGGTTGTTTCGCCGCAGCACGTTTCGCAGCAGGCTGCTTCGTCAGCGTGAGCTGATCTTTACTGACGCCCACCTGCAAATGGATATCCGCTTTGTTTTCCACCGCCAGCAGGCGGTCGGTCAGCAACGGCAGCAGTTCCCGGTTAAGGACCGCGTCAATTTCACGCGCCCCGCTTTGCTCGACCTGACAGCGGCTGGCAATGAACTCCACCACTTTTTCACTGTACGTCAGCGAAGAATTGCCCTCACCGGCACCGGCAAAGCGTTTACACACTTTGTCGATTTTGAGACGGATGATTTTCGCCAGGGTATCGCCCACCACCGGCAGGTAAGGGATCAGTTGCAGACGCCCCATCAGGGCCGGACGGAAGAACTGGTCGAATTCAGGACGCAGCAGTGCGGTCAGCGCGGTCTGATCGGGGTTTCCGGCAGCGCAGGCGGTCATCACCAGATCACTGGCCAGATTGCTGGTCAGGATAATCAGGGTGTTGCGGAAATTGATCAGCTGGCCTTCGGCATCTTCCATCACGCCTTTATCAAAGACCTGATAGAACATCTCCATCACGTCCGGGTGGGCTTTCTCGACTTCATCCAGCAATACCACGCTGTACGGGCGACGGCGCACGGCCTCGGTCAGCACACCGCCTTGTCCATAGCCGACATATCCCGGCGGTGAACCTTTCAGGCCGGACACGGAATGGGCTTCCTGATATTCGGACATATTGATGGTGATTAAACTTTGCTCGCCACCAAAAAGCAGTTCGGATAAGGCCAGCGCCGTTTCTGTTTTCCCGACACCGGACGGACCGGCCAGCATATAAACCCCGGTGGGTTTAACCGGATCCGCCAGATTGGCGCGCACGATGCGGATTTGCTGTGCAATGGCCGCTAACGCGTGGGACTGGCCGATCACCCGGCTTTCCAGACGCGCGACCAGATCACCGAGCTGTTGCTGCTCTTTTTCCATCATCCGGCCCAGCGGAATACCGGTCCAGCCGGCAATCACATCGGCGACACAGATCGCGTCCACGCAGTCATACACCAGCGCCTGATCTTTATGCATCTCAGCCAGTTGCGAGCGTAAGACGGCAATTTGCGCCACATCGTCAGTGCCGTTAATCTGCGCCACAATGTCCTGCTGCTGATGCCAGACCGGCAGCAGTGTTTCTAAACTCTGCGTGAGTTCGCTTTCGCGCTGATCCAGCCATTTCAGCCTTGTGGCGTTGTCGCCCTCTTTCAGCAGACTTTCCCGCTCGGTATGAATGTTGCTGAGCAGCGCGTTGAGATCTTCGATCTCCTTCGGTTCGTGGCATTGCGAAATCGCCACGCGGGCGCAGGCGGTATCCAGCAGGCTGATGGATTTGTCCGGTAACTGACGGCCGGAAATATAACGGCTGGAGAGGCGCACGGCGGCGACCAGCGCACTTTCGAGGATCTGCACGCCATGATGCTGACTCAGCGCCGGTTTCAGCGAGCGCAGCATCGCCGTAGCGGTTTCTTCGTCCGGCTCTGCCACCTTGATCACCTGAAAACGGCGGGCCAGTGCGGCGTCCTTCTCAAAGTATTTTTTGTATTCCGCCCAGGTAGTGGCGGCTACCACGCGCATCTCGCCGCGCGCCAGCGCCGGTTTCAGCAGGTTCGCGGCATCGTTCTGCCCCGCCTGACCGCCTGCCCCGATCAGCGTATGCGCCTCATCGATAAACAGAATGACCGGCGACGGATAGTCCTTCACTTCGCGCAACAGGGTTTGCAGACGGTTTTCGAATTCACCTTTTACGCTGGCACCGGCCTGCAGCAGCCCCATATCCAGCGACAGAATTTCCATTTTCTGCAGGGCTTCCGGCACGGTTCCGTCGACGATACGCTGCGCCAGCCCTTCCACCAGCGCGGTTTTCCCCACGCCCGGTTCGCCGGTCAGGACCGGATTGTTCTGGCGACGGCGCAGCAACACGTCAATCAGCTGACGGATTTCCTGCTCACGCCCCAGCGCGGGATCCAGCGCCCCGTCGCGGGCCTGTCCGGTCAGGTTGCGGGTAAATTTCATCACCGCGGAATCCGCGTTGTGACTGGCCGCTGCCGGATTAGTCATGACCTGAGCCGGTGCGCAGGCTTCGCGCAACAGGCGGTCGGCGCGATCGGTCTGGCACATCAGCGCCTGCTGTAACGCCGGTGACAGATGCATCTGATTGTCTTTTTCAGCGGCAATCAGACTGCCCAGAAATGCCTGTACCGGCAGCTGGATGTGTTGCCAGCAGGCACTGGCGTGTAACCAGGATTTCTCCAGATGTTCGACCAGCAATTCGGACAACACCGGGCTGCGCGTATTGCCGCTACGCAGGTGATTAAGGCTGACTTTCAGCGCATCGACCAGGGCATCGCCACGTAATCCGGCGTTCAGACAAAGTTGCTCAATCAGCGCGGGCTGACGGGTCACCAGGGCGAGCAGCAAATGCTCAATGTCCACTTCGTGATGCGTGCGGCTGACGGCCAGACTGATCGCGGCATCAAGGCACTCACGCGCCTCAACATTCATTTTCTCTACAATTTTCTTCAGGTAGTTACCCATACATCATCCTGTGTAATTTTTTCTAACGGCGTCCTGTCCGGACGCTCAGTGACATTCGGTGATACGGACAGGCAATTGTGAGAACGCGCTCCTGAGTGCCGTTGGCCGTTGTTTTTCCGCTTTTTTAGTGCCCGTTTCCTGCTGCGCCACGGCGTTGTCATTCAGTGCCTGACGGAGTTCCTGCCATTGATGCCAGTTATCCTGTATCGCATTCTGCGAACCGACCTGATAACGCACCATGACTTCGCTGATGCCCAGCGCCGCCAGTTGTGCAGCCTCATCCGGGAAATCTTCCGCTTTGAAGCGGTGCTGTCCGTCGGCGATGTCGTGCAGGAAATCCGGCCAGGCCGCGTCGCCAAAGTAGTCGTAAGTCAGGTCAAAGCCCGGGAATTTGATCACCAGCGTGGCGCGGCTGCAATGCCCCGGACGCCAGCGGAATGCCGCCTGTTCGCTGAAGTTCATGCTGTTGAGTTTCCACTGTTGCTCATCGCAGAACAGCGTCAGCCCGGTGCCTGTCGGCATCAGCCGCGCGCCGCCCGGAATGGTGGCTGGCAGGCTTTTAAGCGTCAGTTCCAGCGGTTTGGCTTCCAGTGCCGCCATCTGGGCTTCGAGATCGGCCTGTTCCTCTTTCAGGGCGGCCAGCGCATCGTCATCGCGGGTATTTTCACGTTCCGGCATCGCCAGCACGTCATCCGGACGCAGCACGTGGTTCACCATCCGCAGGAATTCCGGCGTCAGGCCGGGCGTATGTCCGTTGAATTCACCGGCCCGGGGTCCACCGTCACCGACAACCAGCACACTTTTCGCCGGTCCGCGGATAAAGTCAGACAGGTATTGCCACGCCTGATCTTGCTGATCGTCGTATTCCAGACGGCTGGCGTTATTTTCCATCGGCCACAGCACCCGGCTCTGCCATTGCTGCTCCAGCCAGCAGGCAGAACGTTGCATGGCCTGCGCCACCAGCCAGTGCGCATCGCTCTGATACAGCGTCCATACCGCGTTGGTGGCAAAATCATCGCGCTCGGCAGACAGGCTTTTACGCAGCACGTTAAAACGGCTGTCCAGCAGTTGCAGCGGATTGCTGTCGCCCGCGGCACCGGTCTGGAACAAGCCGCGCGTCAGCCGGTCGCTGCTTTTCGGCGTGGCGAACACGTCGGAAACCGCCGCATGCACGCTGGCTTTCCACGCATTCCAGTTCTTCACATTCAGATCCGAAAGCACCGGTGTCAGCGTTTTGCTGTAAATTTTCAGCAGTGCTGACATTTTCTTCTGGATGGATTGCTGAATCTTACTGATGCGCGGCACCAGCGCCCCCGGTACCGGCATAGCCTGTAACTGATTTAACCGGCGCAATTCACGCAGCCAGAGCACGGCATCCTGAGCACGGATGTCGTCCAGTTGCTCACTGACGTAACGGGCAAATTTCATCGACGGGCTGTGGCCCTGATCGAGCGCAATCAGCGCGGTTTGCCACTGTTCACCGCTCAGCACCGGTGCCGGTTGCTGGTTCATCGCCAGCATCATGGTCATCCATTGGGTCTGGCGCAGTGCAGGCCAGCGTTGTTCAAAGGCTGCCAGTTCAGGCATCGGAACCTGTTCATCGCCAGCGCGGCGGATCTCATCCAGCCAGCCCTGAATTTGCGCGGTGCCCTGCTTCGTCCACAGGCCGCTGACCTGCGTTTTGTCCTCAGACAAAGGCAGGAAATCGGTCAGGTTCACCGGCGTCAGCTCCTCTGACGGTGCCAACAGCCATACCATCTGCGGATCACTGTTGACCAGACGCCCCAGTAATTCACGCAGCACCACTAACTGCTTTCTGCCCCCCGGCTGCTGTATCAGGGCGCGCTGCAACACCACATCCTGCTGACGGGATAAAGGCACCGTGGCGCCCGTCATGCTCAGCGCCGCCGGAACCGGGGGCTGGGTGAGCAGTTCACTGACCGGCTGTTTTCCCCACATGGCCTGTTTGGCGATCAGGGTGCGTGCCAGATCCAGGATCAGCGCGCGTTTTTGCTCAGGCACCGCCTCGGTGAACTGTTGCTGGTAGTGATCCGCTGTCTCGCGCAGGTTCACATTGTCACGCGGTGTCATCGCAATAATGCTGGCTTCAAGCTGCTCATGACGGTGATGAAGCACCGGCACAAAGGGTAAATAGTGCAGCGGATGACGGCGCCAGCCTTCGATATTCTCAATCTGCTGAACCTGCGCCGTGGTCTCCATCAGCGCCGGTGTCCCTGCGGTAAGACGGCCGGTGAAATAACCGGCGATCAGCAGATAGGTGATCGCCAGCGCACTGAAGGTCATCGCGCCCCATTTATGCAGATAACGGCGGCCAAACCCGACAGGTTCGACTTCACGCTGACGACTTAACGTCGGCAATAACCGCGTCATCAGTTCATGGATAAAGAAAGCCTGACGCGACGCGCTGTTTTTGCTGACCGGCTCGGTGGCGGTAAACCAGATCCCGCCCAGTGCCGCAGGCTGAAAGTAAGCGTCCGGCTCACACAATGCCGCCAGATAGCGTTGCAGCGCCGGTTGCAGTTGCGGCAGTTGTTCCGGGAAATCCATCAGCGCCAGCGTATTGGCATCCGGTTCGCCACCGGAAAGCATGCTGACGCGTACTTTATCCAGCCCGTCTTTCACACACCTGAACAGCGGATCCAGCAGTGCCGGATCCTTGCCATCGACGATCGGTGAACTGCGCCAGTAATACCCCAGCGGCTGCTGGCGTTGGGCGGCCGAAAGCTGACGGGTCCAGTGGCTAAAGCCGGGCATGCGGTCACAGCAGGTAATAAACAGGTATACCGGCAGACGGCGTTTGACTTTGCTGACCAGCGGCTCAATCTGCGTGCGGATATGCCGCGCATGCAGATGCAGATCCGCGTCATCTTTTTCCAGCAGTTCGCTGACGGACACGCACACCACAATGCCTGCGGGCGCGGGCAGACGTCCGCACCAGTTCACCAGCCGCAACCAGCCGCGCTCAAAGGCCGGGGTTTTATTCAGAAACTGGCTGGAGAGATCGAGAAAACCCGCAGAGCGGAAGAACCACCAGCGTAAGGTACGGGTCGGCACCACCAGCGAACTTTCCGGCTCATTGGAAAATAACGGCAATCCCGCACCAGCCATCAGCGTCGTTTTACCGCTCCGCCCGCCGGTCAGGACAAACCAGGGGATCGGCTGCTTGCGCCGTCTGATGCGTTTAATGACCGCGGCACCGGTTTTCCAGTGCTCGAATAACACATATTCCAGCCGGGTAAGTTTAAATTTCGCTTTCAGGCCGGAAATATATTTCGCCTGTGCAATACCTGAAACAGAACCCCAGACAAAGCGGACCAGTAAAACGGCAATAATAACGATCAGCCACAATGCGAACGCATGCAGCAATGACCGTTCCAGAACCACGGACATGACGACACAGACAATAAGCAGCAGACACAGGAATAACGCCCATGCGGCAAAGGAAACTAATTTTTTAAACATAGTGTGTTATCCGAAAAATATCCCTAAGCCGGCGAGCAGCATTAATAAGTAAATAGCCAGCGGCAGGGAAAACAAAAGCCCTTTACGCTGACGCAGTCGCTTCTTCACCGCTTTATTTTTTTCACCGCCACCGGCTTCCTGCTCTACCAGCAAGGCGTCGTTCGGCCACTGACGCCACTCTTCCGGCAGACACTGGCGTTCATCATTAATCCGTTGTTGCAAAAGCTGCGCATCCTGAGAGGTGTATTTCCCGTGGAAACCCATCAGCAGACAGAACAGATAGACCATTCTCAGTTGGGTATTATTTTTATCTGTCTTATCGAGCCGTTCGAAAAACGCCTCGCCGCCGACAGAAATATCAAAATAATATTTTTGCAACAGACTGCTGCGCCATTCCTTCACCCACTCTGCGCGGGAACGTAATACGCGTTCATCGACCCACAGCACCACGGAAAAATAAGCATCTTCACATTCAGCGGTTTCGTGATGACGTTCTGATTCACGCAATGCCTGCTGTAATAACGTAATGCTTTTTTCACGAAACGCGCTGTAATCCGGATATTCCTGCGGATCAATAAAAAATGCCGTTACATAGCGGAACAGCGGTAAATAACAATTGAGTAAACTCATCATGAGGGCACCACAAATATCACTTGTACCTGAAGGTCTTCCGGCATATCAGGCCAGTAGAAGGAAATACTGCTGTGCTGCCGGGCTTTGCTCCACAGTTCGCTGTCCTGTTCGACCAGGAAATAGTGCGAATCGCTGCGGTTAGGCACACCACGCGGAGGCTGCACGCAGCGTGTGACCGGAATACCCGGCAACGCATGCTGGATCAGCGGTTCAATCATCTTCGGCGAGGCCAGTTTGATGCCGCCCGGATTTTTGATCTGACGGTTTTCCATCGGCATATTGGCGGAACGTAACAGCAGCAGTACCGTCTCCGCATTTTTGCTCTGCGTACTGTCAAAGCTGCCGGTGAACACACCCTGAAGATCGTTCTCCAGCGTAATGTAAGTATTGTCTTCAAGTACCAGACTGTTCAGCAGCGTAATCAGCGTCTTACGGGCGCTGTCGAAACAACTCAGCAGTTCATTATGGTTGTAGGCGTGCAGCGGGTTTTCGCCATCGTGCCACTCCCCCAGAAAGGAGCAGCTGTCATTGAACGAAGAGAGATCGCCCACCAGCTGGCACAAAATGTTGTAGACCTGCCACGGATGAACCTGACGCGCCTGGCAAAAGTTTTTCAGTTGCGGCAGCACCCGGTTAAGGGAGCGCATCGCCAGCAACTGCGTCACCTGATCGCCACGATCGGCGTCGCTGACCAGCCGCTCTGAGCGTTTGTATTCCTCAAGCTTTCTGGCCCGCGCACTCAGTTCGAAGTAGATGGTGTCAATCATCTTGCCGAGGCTGAACGACCCGAACAAAGTGACGGAAGGCGGCGAGAATGTCGGATCGAGGATCACCCGTTCGTTTTCGTAACGCAGGCGGGTCAGCGGAATGCATTCGCAGTCAACCGCATCGTCTTTTTCCACGTCTGTCAGCAGCCTGACGTTATAGCAAAGGCGGGCGACCGCAGCGTCCGGCGCATGGTCATAGACATCTTTCATCACCCGCTCTTCGCTGGTATTGATCCAGCGGGTAACGGCGCGGTCGTGCTCTTTTTCCAGCGTGGTGACGTTGCTGTGCAGCGGATCGAAGCGGCGCACCGCCAGCCAGAGGGTCAGCGGCTGATCGCGTTGCTTCCAGATTTCACGAAAGTTGCGTTGCTCTACGCGGCTGTTGCCGGGCTGCGACAGCAGGGTGCCTCCCGGCAAAATGCACCGGATCTGCTCAACGCTGATCACATAGTCGTTCAGCGCTGCGTCGTTAATGCTGACCTCAATCAGCCCGTGATTATAGGGCTGCGCCAGACGCAGATGTTCTGCCAGATTCCATTCGTAATGCAGATCCAGCGACTGAAAGTGCTGCGGTTGCAGGTAAAGTCCGGAATGCCAGTAGATCTGCTGTTGTTCTGGATACATTATTTTTTCTCTCCGGCAGCAGGGACATCTGAGCTGACAATGCTTTCACTGCCTAACGTGACAGAAAGCGTGAGCGGCGTTAAATGCGCCTGCCAGACCGGCTCCCACCAACCTGTGCTTTCAGCGGCCACCGGGACTTCCGCGCTGACCATATGTTTTTTCACCGGGAAGGGATAGTAGCCCGCGACCAGCGCCACATTGCGGGTATCCTGTGCGCGGTCGATATGTACCGTGTTGGTTTGCCCCGGCATCATCACGTAACGATCCACCTGCAAAACATCCCCTTCGCTACCGGCACCGGCAAACAGACTTTTCAACGTTGCGGGGTTGCCCAGTGTCTTATCCAGCGCAGGTTTGTCTTTGGTTTGCAGCAGCAATACCGTACAGCTGTTGGGCATGTCGTTCAGGCTGTTCAGTCCCGGTTCCGCCCGCAGTTGCAGGGTGATGGCGCCGTTGGCGAAAGGCGCGCTCACCTCGCCGACCGCCTTCTGGCGACCTTCATCGTTATCTGTCGCACAACCTGCCAGCAGCATGACAGCCAGCATCAGCCCTGCCAGTCCCGTTATCCCCCTCATTCTTTGCTATGCCCTTTCAGTACCTTGTTGATATCGCGCATGCTGCTGTCATCCTGCAACATCTCTTCCAGCCATTCGGTCAGTGTCATCGCCGCCCAGCGCGCCGCACGCTCCATCAGAAACGGCACCGGGCTTGACGGCTCGGTCTGACGGAAAAAATGGGCAATCGTCAGCATCTGGCTGATGGCCAGATCCCGCGACATGGTTTGTTTTTTGGTGTTGTTGATCAGCGAACTGACGTCAGTGTCCGGCTCATCCTCATAAGGCGTTAAGACGTTCAGCGTCATGACGTCGTCATAAGCGGGTGCCGCACGGTCAAACAGGCGTTTCACAAACTCCTGCATTTCGGCGATGGCACTGCGCGTCTGCCCCATCGCCAGAGAATCAGCCTGCGGATTCAGCTGGCCGTAAGTGGTTTCCAGCTGATCCAGCGCGGTCACCATCTGGTTTAACATCTCGTTCTGCGCGGCGACTTTTTGCGGATCCAGCGTGGCGGCCCAGCGGTTGAACGTCTCCATCGAGAAATCGTCGTCACTGCCCCGTTCGGCGGCACTGTCCGGTTTCATCGTCACGCGGTGTTCATAGGCGAGCACTTTGCGCCAGTGATCCAGCGTACTTTCCGGCTGACCAAACAGCGGATGACAATGCAGCAGTTGCGCCAGCTGGCGATCCAGACGGTTGATCATGCCATGGCGGATCACCAGGCCGTCCTCATCCTGTTCCGGCCAGCCGTTTTGCCAGTAAGTCTGGATAAACGGCGTCAGAAAACCGACGCCCTCCAGCAGCCCCGCGATGCCGTGTTGCTGGCTCAGACCTTCGATCAGCCAGCAGGCAACCTGAAAATCTTTGCTTTCCGCCTGCAACACCTTCGTGCTTAAGCGAACGACTTTGCTCCAGTCGGCTTTTCGTAATTCCGTGGCCCATTCGCCCTGCGGCAAATAGTCAGGATCGCTTTCCCGCGCCTCACGGATCTCGTTATAGACCTGCTCATATTCCATATTGCGGCCACCGGGCTGATCGTCACTGACCGGGGCGAGCAAAGACTCAACATTCATTATCATTTCAATACACTCTATGAAATCAGTACGGTCGGACAACCCGCAACAATGGTTCCGCCATGCGCCGTGCTGTCGCCCATGCGCGCTGCGGGTTTACCGCCAATCAGCACTTTCGCGCTGCCCTTGACGACCGTATCCGGTGGCCCGACACACACCGCCATCGATCCCATCGTCGCGGCGGGCATTCCGCCAATCAGCACCGTGGGCGTACCGGGCGTGGTCACCGGCCCGCCAACGTGAGGGATCGGCGGCAGGCCGGGCGTCACCATCGGGCAAACATGCATATCGCCCACGCGGGCAGCGGGTTGTCCCATCAGTGACCTCCCTGCACGGCATGCCATTGCGCCAGTAATGTCTGTGCGCCTGTCAGAGGGGCGTTTTCCGCCGCGATCCCCACGCTGAGTAATTTCAGGGCGCAAAGCAGCATCAGTCGGGACAAATGCGCTTCAGGGTAAACCGCATCAAATTCCGCAGGCGTCATGCTGCCGTCCATCCAGAACACCGCTAAACCGAGTGCGCCAACCGGCGTATCAAAGCCCAGCTGTTCTGCCTGCTGGAAAATACGGAAGCGCCGGGCGTCATCGTGTTCCGCCAGCCATTGCCGGATGTCGCTGGCGCATTGCTGCACCGGCTGTTCTGCGGATCCCGGCTGGTTCAGCGCCTGTTGCAGCGTCCATGCCAGCAGTTTCTCTTGTGGAGAATCTGCAACCACACTGGCCAGTGCGTCTTCCCATTGTTCGGTCATCATCAGTTGCGCGGCGTTTTCAGCCCCGTTTTGTCGCGGGTTATAAGCCGCAAGCGCGTCCGGCGTGAGCAGTTTTGCTTTCATGTGATTTTTCCTCAGCCAATCATCGTCACGCCGCCATTGATCTGGGTCATACCACTCCCCTGAACAGTGACCATTGCGCCTTTAAGTTCTGCCGTGCCTTTCCCTTCGATTTTGATCGTGGTGCCGCTCAGCGTGATGCCGGAAGGAGAAAGCGTGATTTTGCTGCTGCCGACTTTCAGTTCGATCGACTGGGTGGATTCAATGACGCAGGCTTTGTCCGCTTTCACCGTGCTGCCGCCCCCGCTGATTTTTAGCTGATGATTACCGCTGGTCAGGCTTTCCTGCAGGTTACCTTTGATGTCCAGGCTGTAATCGCCCTGTTTGAGCGTCAGGCTGTCGTTCCCTTTGGTGAGTTCGGTCGTGCGGTTTTCGCCAATGGTTTGTGTGACATTTTTGGCGATGCTGCCGGTGACATCGTTTTTCACCGTCAGCAGCAGATCTTTTTGCGAGGTGATGATCAGCCGCTCTTCGCCTTTTTTGTCGTCAAAGCGCAGTTCATGCCCTTCTTCAACGTTGCCGTTCACGGAACTGCGCGAGACAAATCCGGCATGGTTTTTCTCTTCAGGCAGACTCAGCGGCGGTTTGTTTTGACCATTGAAGACCGATCCGGTCACCAGCGGATAATCCGGGTTACCGTGCACAAAACTGACCGTGACTTCGCTGTTGACGCGCGGCAGGAACATGGCGCCAAAGCGACCGCCCGCCCACGGCTGGGAAACCCGTACCCAGCAGGAACTGCCATCGTCGTGTTTGTTTTCGCGATCCCACGGGAACTGAATTTTGATGCGGCCATATTCGTCCGTATGGACTTCTTCTGATTTCGGCCCGACCACAATGGCGGTCAGAATACCGGCGATTTCAGGCTGTTTTGTCAGGCACGGCGGACGCCATGACAGGCTGTCTTTCAGCACCGTCAGCGCGTAGCTAAAATCAGGTTGCCCGTCATCAATGCTGCTCGAAGCCTGCATATGCACCGACCTGATGCGGTAATTCCCCTGACAGGACGGATGCCCGCTCAGCTGGAATTTATCGCCGCAACCTAACCACCAGGCGCTGGCTTCGGCATAGAACTGCTGATTATCCGACTCAAGCTGTTCCATTTTCAGGCGCGCGCCGGATTGCAATACGTCACGTTTTTCATGACCGTGCGCATCCACATAACTGACGCCCGGCACGGAATACTCCGCCACCACGGCTTGGGATTCCCCTTCCACACTGGCCGCCTGCACCATATTGAAACCTTTGAGCGTGACAGATGAGGCCGCCAGCGAAGCACTCGCGACCCAGCTCAGGATCCCGACGCCATCACCCCGCCCCTGCAATGGCATAAAGGGTAATTCTGCTGTTTTGCCGGACTGATGACTGGACGGATGATCGGCCAGAACCAGCGTGTGCTGTCCGGCATCGTGCTGGAAGAAGTAATAGATCCCTTCCTGTTCGAGCAAACGACTTATAAAGTCGAAATCGGATTCGCGATACTGAATGCAATATTCACGCGGCTGATACGTAGCGCGCAGGCGCAAATCAATGTGACTGATGTTCTGCTGGCGCAGCAGTTTGCACACCAGATCCGGCACGGTCATGTTCTGGAACACCGCCAGATTACGCCCCAGACGCAGCAACGCCATCCGGGGTTCCAGCGTGCCGGTGAAGGTGCTGATGCCATCGACATTGTTGTCTTCTTCGATGCGGGTCAGCACGCCATGCACGTAACGTTTTTGGTTGCCCCGGCCAATCTCACAGGCCATTTCATGCCCCAGAAAACGCCCCATCTGCGGGGTGACCAGCGAGGTACGGAACTGGATCTGATAACGGAAAGTGTCCGAAAATTGTTCATCGCCCTCGATGTGCATCAGCGTCAGAGCATCCGCGGCATCGCCGACAAACCGGATAAAGCGGTTGTCTTGTCCCAGTGATTTTGCCATTTTTTATTTTCCTTCCCGGCAGACGGGTAAACGAATTTTATGCTGGCCAGCACCCTCGGAATGCCCAAGGCATATATCCAGCCCGAGTTGCCCGCATCCCAGCGGAGTGATGATGTTCGACGTATTTTCGATCAGCAGATCAATATCAAAATCCAGCCCCTGCCCGACGTATTCGCGGATGTGCGACCACAGGTGCGGGTAGTGTTTTCCCTTCGGCAAAAACAAACCGGCGTTTTTCATCGGCACCGGCCCCAGCGTCACCGTAAAATGTGACTGCCGGTCCCAGTAAACGCTGCCGAGCATAGGCGCGGCGGCAAGCGTTTGTGTCGGTTCTCCCAGCCGGCAACACAAGGCCGGATCCATCACCTGCCACCCACCGGTAAAAGGCGTGACTTTCGCTGCCACGGCAAAACGGTGTCGTAACCAGGTTTCAATGTTGAGCATTGAGCGGACGGAATGGGCGAACAAATCCGCAAACTGCTCCTGTTGCAGAGACGGCGTGCTGGCCGCCACGCCGGATAAGGCGCGGATGGCCTGACTCAGCGGCCGCGTGGCGGTGAATTCCGCCATGGCGTAATAATGATATTTCTGCCAGGCGAGATAGCGCAGGCTGTGCAGCCGGTGGTTAAACATATCCAGAAAGGCTTTGGCCGTTTTATCGCCGTGGCGGTAATACCGTTCGATCATCCATTCGGTGTAGACCGTCGGTAACGCGCCGAGCGCGCCTGTCAGCCCGTGGGCGGCCACCTCAACCTGCCAGCGCTGCTTATCCAGCGGCGTGACCTGCGTAATGTCGCCTTTCGGCGCATCCAGCGAGAGCGGCGAAATAAAATAAAGCTGCTCTTCGAGAACCTGCTTACTGTCTTTGCCCTGCCCGCGGGTCAGCCTGCGCAACATCAGACGCACCTGCTGGAAAAAGTTATGCGGGCTGAGGATTTTGCTCAAATCCATGACAGTCTTCCCGCCCGGACCGGCCAGATACGTGCGGTTTCTCCCGGTGCGTCAATGCAGGTGACCACCCGGGTGAAACTGTTGACCGGCGCGTACAGCGCCAGAAACGAATCGATAAAGCGGCACAGCAGGAAATACTCCACCTCTTCCGCTGCCTCGCGGGAAAATGTCACGCGGATTTCAATCCCCCGCGCCATAGAACGCGGATCCAGCGGGGCCAGCCGGGTGATCACCGGGCTGGATTCGACATGCTGGATCAGGTTGATCAAGCGGCTGATGCCCGGATTATCGACAAAGTTGTACAGCGCCAGAGATTCTTTCAGCACACGGGCGCCTTCCGGCCCGCTGATCAGCATATGGTTGAGCGAAAGCTGAGAAATTAACCGCCAGCGCGTGGCCTGTTTCACCGGCGGCCTGACCGGCAGCGTCGGGCGCGTCAGTGCAATAATCTTCATGCCCGCAATCGGCAGTTCCGAATCGAAATCACCGTCAGGGTCGCCATTGCGCATGGCGGCCGGAATGTCGCGATTGGTGCAGGTCAGGTTCATGCTGACAATGTCGCAACCGGGCGCCAGGGGCTTCTCTCCCCGGTCAGAAAACGCGATAAACAGCGTGGAAGCGACGCCATGGTTTTGCATGGTTTCACGGCGCATGGATTGCCAGAACAGCCCGGTCTCTCCGTCACTGGCGGAATGGTCTAAACCAAACAATGGATAAATGGGGCGGGACTGCGTTTCGTTGCCCTGTTTGCGCATTGCCGACACGCCGTCAACCGACCAGACGTCCATCGCATCCTGATGGCGGATATCGGGGATCACCGGATATTCCGCCGTTTCGTGATCCGGCGAAATCGGTTCGGCGCGATGGGCGAAGAGATTGACCGCGGGCGTGCAGTTGAGCAAAAACAGATTTTCATTCACCGCACTGGCTATTTTTTCCAGCAGTCGCGCCATCATGCAGCGGTTGAATTTCACTACCAGCGAGAGATCATCCTGACTGCCTGCCACGACGCCCGCAGGCAGCGGCATATCAATAAAATGAAACTTTTGCGGAAAGAAAAAATAGTCCTGCAACAGGCTGTGGGTCGGTGAAACCCGCGAGTCACCCGCGAGTAAACCTTCATTTTCGCCGAAACCGACAGCCCGGAGACTCTCCGGTGGCAGCGTATGGTGTTGCCCCTGCAGGAGAACAGAAAGTGACGCCACTTCGCTGCACAGCAAGGTATAAAGAATGTTCACGATCCGGCTGGCCCCGCTGAGATGCAGCCTCAGGGAATCCGCCGCCAGTGTGGCACCCGGCCACACCGACAACTGTATTTTCAGACTCCAGCTCATGTCATCGGCATCCAGATGCAGGCTGGCTTTATGCAGGCTGACCGGCTGAAGCGTAACCGGATAAGTGGTGCGGAAACGGCAAACCTGACCGTTGACCGGACGCGAATACAAGGCCGTTCCGGCATCAATGTGGTTGCTGGCCGTCAGCGCGCTGATTTTGATATCCGGCTGCATCTGTACGACACACACCGACGGAAAAGGACGCAAAAATTGCGGCGCCAGCACGGTCAGTAATGCATCGGTCACTTCCGGCATATCTTCATCAAGACGTTGCTGGATCTGCGCGGTGACCAGCGCAAAGGATTCAATAATTCGCTCGATATGCGGATCTTCAGACGTGCCTTCTGACATCCCTAAACGGCGGGCGACTTTGGGAAAATGGCGTGCGAACGCCTTTCCCTGCGTTTTGAGGTAAGCGAGTTCATTCTGATAATAAGAAATTAATTTTTTCGCCAACATTTGAATTACTCGTTAGTCACGCAGAGAAAATTGACTGATGACATCGTCCCACATAAGCCGGTAACGGACTTCGCCTGCGAGTGTTTCGGCGTCAATGATGAAGGAACAAAGACTTCCCAGTTCTTCACCTGGCGTGACACAGACGTTTTTTAATCTGGGTTCAAAGCGCTGTAATGCAGTTTCAATACGTGATTGCATAATGGCATTGCGCTCAAGACGCGGTGTATCGCTGGCAAAAACATCACTGACGCCATAATTAAGGATCGACGCATTAATTAACGGAATATCGTCAATACGGTAACTTCGGGGGCGGGAAGACAAAAGCAGCAATATCTCATCAATAAGTGTGCTGCTTTTGTCTTCTGCCTCAGAAATATCATTCTGGTCTTTCGGATTATTATCTGATAATTGCTGCAATAAACTTTTCATCCATAAACCTTAATACAGTGCACGCTTGCGGCGTGCACTGTTGTTTTGAAAAATTACAGCTTGGTATTTTCAACCAGGTTCCAGCCCACAGGACCCTGTTTGCTGGTTTTGCCATCTGGCTCAACCATATTGGTTTCGAATGTCATCTGACCAAATACGAAGCTCAGATTTTCACTCGGGATATCGCCTTCAGAATAGGCATTAAAGTTGTAGCTGTTCAGCACACAGTTTTTGTAGGTCAGTTTCAGCGCTTCAACCAGTTTCTCGCCCTGGAACAAGGCCTTAACAATCACGATCTGCTTAACGTTGCTGCCTTGCGCAACCATATTGGATAACTGAGTAGAGGTGGTATCCATTGCTTTTGAGAATGAAATCGCATCAAAGTTAACGCCATCGCTGTTAACCTGACCGCTGGCATTATCAATTTTAGCCGAGCAGTAAACACCGAAATTCATATTCTCAACAGCGATCCAGCCTTCATAACCTTTATTGCTGACAGTACCTTTAATACCTTCAATTTGCATAAAAAGCGATTCAGTAGCCATTTTATATCCTTATTTTAACGATTATATTTATGCACCCGTCGATGCAGGAAGTTCCGCTACCAGGCGCAGCGACATGCTTAGCCCTTCAAGCTGGAAATGCGGTTTTAAATATGCAACGGCGCGATAACTGCCCGGAGAACCTGGTACATCAACAACTTCAACCACAGCCTCACGCAACGGATGGCTTGCTTTAATCGTTGGTCCTACATTATCTGAACCCACAACATATTGGTTGATCCAGTTTTGCAGGAAATTCTGGCATTCAGATTTGGACATAAAGCTGCCCACTTTATCGCGCACGATGGATTTTAAATAATGAGCAAAGCGCGACGTCGTCATAATATATTGCAACTGGCTGGACAATTTAGCGTTTGCATTGGCCAGTTCAGAATCATATTTGCGCGGTTTATTGGTCGATTGCACGGCGAAGAACGCGGCATAATCGGTGCCCTTGCAATAAATAAGCGGAATAAAACCAAGTTCAGCCAGTTCCTTTTCGCGACGGTCAGAGATCGCCACTTCTGTCGGACACTGCATAACTTTTTCGCCGGTCTGGGAAATGTAGTTGTAGGTTGGCAGGGATTTCACCAGACCACCGCCTTCCACGCCGCGGATTGCCGCGCACCAGCCGTGCTCTTCAAAAGCTTCCACCATACGGCCCGCTAAATCGTAAGCCGCGTTGACCCACAGGTAGCTGGCACCGTCGTTATTTTCGTCAATTTTCTCTTCGAAATTGAACGCCTCCACGGACACGGTTTTCGCACCGTAAGGCAGACGGCCAATGACGCGTGGCAGCGTCAAACCGACATAGCGTGAGTCATCGCTCTGGCGGAAGGATTTCCAGCGGGCATAGTCGGAGGTTTCAAACAGCTTGCCCAGATCGCGCGGACGCGGCATTTCGGAGAAGGATCCCATAGCAAACATGCCAGGATTCGCAGCACTCAGGAATGGCGCGTGGGCTGCGGCGGCAACATGGGAAATGTGCTCGAGCAACTGAACATCTTCCGGCATGCAGTCGAATTCAAAATCGCCGACAAAAGCCGAATACGGGTCACCGCCGAAGGTGCCATATTCACTTTCATAAATGCTTTTAAATAAGGAAGACTGATCAAAGTCGGAGGCTGATTTAAAGTCACGCATCAGCTCTTTCTTGGTGCAGTTAAACACGCGCACTTTGGTGTTTTCTGTGACGCTGCTTTGCACCAGTTTGTGCAGACCGCGCCAGGAAGATTCCATACGCTGGAATTCCGGAGCCTGAATAATTTTGCTGACCTGAGAAGAGAGCAGTTCATCAATGGCCGCAATGCGGGCTTCGATGCTGCCGACCAGATCATTGGACACGATGACCGCGCCGGATGCCACTTCCGACAGGAAGTTATCCAGCTGACTTTTCACCTTGGTCCGGTCGGATTCGCGGCGGATGGCCTGGGTATTGTCGATAATCTGATCAAGATAATCGCCGGATTGCTCAGCCTGGGCAGAGGCGTTCATCACCTGGATATCGCTCATTCTGCATCTCCTTTGGCGGATTCTGCGTCTTTCGCGATACCTTCGAGCAGCTCAACCAATTGCTCTTTCAGGCGATCATTGCTGGCGGTGCGGTTGCGTAAATCGCTCAGTTGCTCACGCAGTTCAAGCAGCTTGCGCAGCGGCTCAACCTGCATCACCACGTTTTCCGGAGAAAAGTCGTCCATGCTGTTGAATTCCAGAGCGACCGCCATCTGGCCTTCTTTTTCTGGCAGGGTACTTTCCACCAGCATTTCGACTGCCGGTTTCATCCCTTCCATCACATTATTAAAGTTGTCTTTATCAATGTGAGTGAAACGACGGTCACGCAGTGGCATATCGTCTTTTGCGAAATCCCCGATCACCCCCATCACTAAAGGTAATTCTTTTTTGGATTCAGCGCCGCCGACTTCAACGTCATACGTTATTTGCACGCGGGGAGGACGCGCTTTGCTCAGTTTATATTGTGTGTTACTCACGGATAAATCACCATAAAGTTTGAGGAGGTAAAATTATGCGGGGATAATAAACAGTAATTAAGGACTTTCACATATCACTCTGCTTATTATTATATTAACCACCTCTAAATAACTGAGATAAAAACATTTAAAAACAACAGGATGCGCAAGCATTCATTTTATTAAAACAGTGAATTGAGGAAAGGGAAATGATTTATCGTGACAATTGAAAAAATGCAATTTTCTTTTAAAGAATAAAAACCTACTTTATTATCCCAAGATAATTTCTGTTACATATTATTTGCTTTGAATTTTCTTTGTGAGCAGGTATTACAAATAAAAAGGGTAGGATGAACTGTAAAACGCGTTATTTTTATCCAAAAACCTGACATTTTTGCTCCGCCGGCCAAATCTCGTTTGCCGGTAGCGATCCGCATAAACATAAATTCCACCGCCAATCAGGCAGATACATTTTTCTGTCTCTGACAGGCTTGATCAGCGCCACGCTGACGTGAATACTGTATATAAAACCAGTATCACGAGAACTCAGTATGATTTTACACACTCCCGGCAGCCCGCTGAAAAGTATCACCCTGCCGTTGTTTCTGGATCGCGTCCCTTGCGGCTTCCCTTCACCGGCGCAGGATTACGTGGAGGCGCAGCTCGATCTGAACAAACTGATGATCGCTCACCCAAGTGCAACCTACTTTATCCGCGTTTCAGGCCATTCGATGACGGACGCCAATGTTAACGACGGCGATTTGCTGGTGGTCGACAGCGCCCTGACCGCCGTGCACGGCGACATTGTGGTGGCGGCGGTGGACGGTGAGTTCACGGTAAAGAAATTATGTACCCGTCCGGTATTGCAGCTGGTGCCGATGAATCCGACCTATTCCCCCATCACTTTTCAGGATGAAGCGTCGCTTGAGATCTTCGGTGTGGTGACGTTTATCGTGTACGCCACGAGATAGGCGCACCGCACACCCCGGGGTCAGATTTTCTGAATAAACCGCACTCGTGCTAAATCCTTATGATGGCAGGCATTTTTGTATGACAGCGCTGCCATTTTCATCAATAAGCGGGCTTATTAACCAAATATAGCCTGTGCTAACTTTCTTAACCAATACTATAACACCTTGAAAATACAGGTTTTTTTATTTCCGGTTTTGTGGCAGACTGCGCACCTCAATTAATAAACAGCCTTTTTGTCCCTGAAGGCCTGACTGGTCCGTTTTTATGCAACTCTATACCGTCCTCATTCTAGCTTTCGGCATGTCCATGGATGCCTTCGCTGCGGCGATCGGCAAGGGCGCATCACTGCACCGCCCGCCGCTGAAAGAAGCCCTGCGCACCGGACTGATTTTTGGCGTCATTGAAGCCATTACACCGGTTATCGGATGGGGGATCGGGCTGGCGGCCAGCCAGTTTATCATGAGCTGGGATCACTGGGTGGCGTTCACCCTGCTGCTGATCCTCGGTTTGCGCATGATTGTGCAGGCGTTCAAAAAAGACGCCAGCGAAGAAACCGAAGCGCCCCGTCGTCACGGCTTCTGGTTGCTGGTGACCACTGCGGTGGCAACCAGTCTGGATGCGATGGCCGTGGGTGTCGGTCTGGCCTTCCTGCAGGTAAATATTCTGGTGATGGCGCTGGCTATCGGTGCCGCCACCACCATTATGGCGACGTCCGGGATGCTGCTTGGCCGCTTCCTCGGCGCGGCGATGGGGAAATGGGCGGAAATTCTGGGTGGCGTGGTGCTGATCGCCATCGGTACCTCGATCCTCGTCGAACATCTCGGTCTGCTGGGCTAGGTGTTTTCCGGCGGCGACGCCGGTGCCGCGAACCAGTTATCTTTGGTCACCATCACCGCGTTTTCCGGCTGATTCACAAAATTCGGCGACATAATCTGCACATTGAATTCGTTAAAGACATCCTGAATATGGCTGTGTAATTCCGTTCTCACCGCCGCGAGGGATTCGCCCGCCCGCAGATGCACCTGCAATTCATACGCGATATACCAGTCCATCAGGCTGAGCTGGCGAACCAGCGGTTTGTGCTGCGGATCGATGCCCTGCGTGCGGCTGGCGGCCAGTTCCAGCATGGCGTGCACCTGCCGCCACGGCGTGTCGTAACCGATGGTAACGCCGGTGGTCAGATTGACGCCTCCGCCCGGATTCTGGGCACTGAGGTTGGTGATCTTGCCGCTGACCACCACCGCATTAGGCACAGTGACAACGTAACTTTCACGGGTGATGATTTTCGTCGCCAGCATGCCGATTTCACTCACCAGCCCTTCGTTATCGCCGATGCGGATCACATCGCCTTTGCGCAGCGCACGGGAATAAATCAGCACCAGCCCGCTCATCGCGTGGTTCATCACCCCGGCCGACCCCAGCGTCAGCATCAGACCAAAGAACACGCTGACCCCTTTGAAAGCCAGCGAGTTGGCTCCCGGTAAAAACGGATAGGCCGCAGACAGTGCGAACAACCACACCATCACCGAAATCAGTTTACGCGTCGCCCCGACGGTTTCCGGATGCAGCCCCGGCACCTGAAGTTTGCGGGTCTCTACCCGCCGGAGCAGTATTTTCAGCAGCTTGAGGATAAACGCGGTAAGCAGGAAGATGATCGCCACAATCAGCAAACCGGGGAACGCCGACACAATGGCCAGCGCGATCCGCTGAATGACATTCACCGACCAGTCGCCAAGGGATTCGCCCCAGACACGCGTCCACGGATACAGGCGGAACAGCCAGCTCAGCCAGAGATAGAACGCCACGATGCTGAGTAAAATCATCAGCAGCGCGTAGGCATGTACTTCCACCGCCCCCAGCAGGCTGCGCCAGCGATAGGGGATCAAGCCCTTCTTCAGCAAAATCCTGGCCGTAAAATAGGCTTTAACCCGCGACCAGGATCGAAAGGCAAGGTAATACAGCAGGATCAGCACGGCGGTGCCCGCCAGCACCTTGACGGTAGCGAGGGTCAGATACGAGGAAGAATACTGATCGATAAGCGAGGTGCGTTGCGCATTAAAACGCGCCAGCACCCGCTGCGCGGCCTGATCGAGCGTCAGGTCATCGCCTTCATCCAGATCACTTTCCGCCAGCAACATCAGCGGCTTACCATTGATCACAAATAACCGGCCCTGCTGACCGTAGCGCTGCACCGGCAGGATTTGCACCGGATGGCGCATGTCCTCCTCGCTGAGGGAACGCAGCGTATTGCGGATACGCAGCACCCGTTCCTCCGGCGTGGACAAACCGAACTTCGCCTGCAACATCACGATCGGCTGGTGGAAAATATACACCGTACGGGCTTTTTCCTGATCGGACGGTGACTGGCGCGGTTCCGCCGCCTGTGAGTGAGACACGCTGAAAAGGGCAATACATGCCAGAAAAAGAAAGACTCCGCCCCGCCTTATCAACGTCGGGATAAACGCGTTCAACCTGTTGTCGGCCATTCACAGACTCCCTGACTCTCGTTTCGTTAATGTCTATTTATTCAATTTCTGCAACTGTATCTGGTCGGCGTATTTTGCTTTTTCTGCCAGCGCAGGAAATTGTGACGGAGTATAAAAATGCGCGGGCGTTTTCAGCCCGTGCATCTCGCTGCCGGGGTAAATTTGCAGTTCCCCCAGTGCAGACAAACGGTATCCCGCCACCGTCTCAGGCATCGTCAGCCGATAAGGCGGGATTTTTTCGAAAGGCACCGGCGTCGGAAAGCGGCTGTCGCTCAGATCATAGTTGCGGTTTAACACCAGAAATTTATCCGGCACCCGGCGCTTGCTGTTCCACCAGATGCCATCCACCTCATGAAATTGCCGCTTGGTTTCCGCTTCACTGACCGCACCCAGCCGGATCAGCGCGTCGTGTAAGGCGGATCCCATCGCCGCGTTGTATTTTTCCGGCGAACCGGCGTGGCCGTGCAGGATGACGTTAATCGCCAGCCGCGCGCCCAGCAGATTGGAATAGAGATCTTCCGGCGAAAACGCCGAGATTTCCTCTGAAAAGCCTTTCACCGACTGGAAGCCATACCACTGGGCGATCTCATGCCATTGCGCCAGCTGAAAGGCCAGATGCCCCGCCAGCCAGGCCGCCAGGGTATACCGCTCCGCCGTTGTGTGCGGACGGGTAAACGCCTTCAGCTGAATGCGCCGCAGACCCAGCTCCTCGCTGTAGAACAAACGCCAGCCGCTGCCGAGGCGCGGGTAAATGCGGGTGAACAGGTAAAAGGTGTTATCCGCCGTGTCGCGTACGTGGGCGATATCGATAAAACCGCCGCGCCGGGTGTAAATCAGCCCGCTTTTTTCCGCGCTCAGCCCGACGATACTTTTCACCGCTCCGAGCGCACTGTCGTTGTAATGGTGCGTACCGAGCGAACCGGCGGATAACACGTTGCCGATCTGGTAAAACGGCACCGGCACGCCGATGGCGCGAACACGTAATCCATAGCCAAAGGCACAGCACGGACGCAGGGATTCCGGCGCGGTCAGGTGCCGGGCGACCGGTCCGACACGGGCAGCGGATTCGACGGGCAGAATGTCCGTCGGCATGGTTTCAGCATGGCTCACCGACGCCGCGCACAACAGCCACGTACACAGCATTTTGTGGTTCAAAAAGCCTCCGCAATTTGAAAATAAAAACCTGCGCTTTCCCGGCCGACGCCCAGATCCAGCCGCACATTCATATCCGGTTTGACCTCAAACCGGTAACCGGCCCCCGCATTGGGTAACAGAGGATGCGAGGTCAGATCCCCCGGCGTATCGCCCAGTGCGCCCATCCCCAGCCACAGCACATAACCGTGTCGCCAGTTGAGTTTTTTACGGTATTCAAGCTGGGTGCTGACCACGTCTTTATCGCGGTATTGCCCCTGATAATAGCCGCGCAACCGGCGGTCATCGCCGGCCAGCGAAAGACGGTCCCACGGCACATCGCCCTGTGAAAATCGTCCCCACACATCAAACGCCAGCACGTCGCTGTCATTGAGCGGCTGATAATGGTTGTACTGCAACTGTAAGGCGGTGAAATGCGTATCAGAACCGGTAGCCGGATCAAAAACGCTGTATTCGGCACTGAAAAACTGGCCATGCCGGGGCCGGGTGATCACATCACGGGTATCGTAATTCAGCGCGACGGAACCGCCGGAACTCTGCGACCGGGTGTCAGCACCGTAGCGGGTAAAAAGGTCGTTCTGATGGGGATCGTCCACGTCGGCGTGGATCGTCGAAAAATCCCAGCCCACGCCGCCATACCAATGATCGGCCAGCCGGTAGAAAATCTGAGGATGCAGGCGCAGCGAATTTTCGGTGTATTTCATTTCATCTCCCTGCGCCGCGTCGTAACCAATGCCCCAGAAACCGGTGGGGATTTTTGCCAGTGAGCCATCCACGAACAGCCGCCACTGGTCATCACTGAAAAAGGTGTAATTGGTCAGCCCCACACCCAGCGCCCCGCTGGTACTGACAAAACCGGTAAACGACACGGAGGAGTTCTGCGTCTGCTTATCTTGCGGATCAATACGGTAAATGCCCGCCACCGCCGTGCCGAGACCGAGTTTCAGTTCCGGCGTATAAAACGGGCCGGGCAATACGCTCCAGTCCACGCCTTTGCTGGCATCAAAATGATTGTCCGCGCCGAGTTTATTGAGAAAACCGTCGATCTGCTCATGCGACAGTTCTCCGGCACTCAGCGGCGACACCATCAGACTCAGCACTCCGCCCGCCAGCCATGCTGATCTGTTCATCAGAATCGATATTCACCTGCAACAAAGAAGCTGTTGCGGTCGTTGAAACCGATTTCCGACAGCACGTTGAAGTTTTGCGTGATTTCGTATTGCGCCCCGATCAGCATATTCCACGGCGAATTCAGATGCTGTTTGACGTCAAAACGCCCCTCATCATCCTGATTGACGGCGCTGATCAGCGGCTGAAGTTCTGCGGGCATATGCAGATCAGACAGCTTGCCTTTGAATTCCTGCTGCACATCCTGATACATGCTGCCCACCCAAAGGCTCAGGTGCGAAGGTCCGGTGATGCCTTGCAGGTTGAAACGGTAGCCGGCGCGCGGCGAAACCGTCACTGCCGAAATACTGCCGTCAAGAATGTCGAAATCCGTGCGGGTGTAATTGGTATCCACCAGCGTAAACCAGTTGCCATAGCCGCCCGCCAGCGTGAAACCTGTGCCCCAGGTTCGCCCCTGAAAATCGAGGGTAAAGTCGATATCCTGCAAATCGCCGTTGCGGTACAGATTGTGGACCGAGGTGGCAATCACGCGGTTAAGGCCGGTATAGCGTGACGGATCCGCATCCACCGACACGTTGGAGATCGAAGACCCTTTGGTGTAACCCAGCAGACCGTACACATTCAGGAAGGGAAACACCCACATATCGAGACGCAGATTTTCTGTCTGGCTGCGCTCGCGGGTTTTGGCGACATCAATATCAAACATCTCGGCAGGAATGGGATGCGCGCCTAATTTCAGGCCGGAGAAGGTGATACTGTCGACATCGACGTTCTGACGCATATTCATATAACTGAGATTGACGCCAAACGGCAGCGGAATGGAATAGCCACGCGCCCGCGCCTCATCCCCCCAGATCGGGAAGGTGCGGCCGTCGTCACTGGCCGCGTCTTTCGGGTCCGTGACCGCGGGGGTTTCTGCCCCCGCCAGAGGTGCCCACCCGAGGCACAGCACGAGAAGAAAGGGTTGTGCCCTGCTGAATCTGTTCATCCGCCTCCGGTAATGCATTATTTCGCCTGAGCAGCAGGGAAAACGGTTTTCCAGTCAGTTTTCATGCTGACCACCGGCCAGCCTTTTTTCGCCGCCTCATCCAGACCTTTATCCAGTTTGCCGAAGCCGGATTTCCGGTCGTAGGCGTATTCGCGCGCGGCATCGTCGTGATGCAGATAAAGCACCAGATTCGGACCGGCGCCGGAAGAGACGTATTGCAGCATCGGTAAATCACCGTCGGAATTCCCAAACGCCAGCAGCGGCATCCGGCCAATGTAGCGGTGGATCGCCACCGGTTTATTTTCCGCGTCATCGATAAAATTGATCACGCCCTGTTTGACCAGCCGGGCATGGCCCTGTTTATCGATATCAAATTTGATCTTGTCGGTGGAGCCGATCACCTGCTCAGGCGGGATACCATAGGCTTTCTCCGCCCACGGCCGCATAAAGTCGGTGCCGCCACCGGAGACAATATAGGTTTTAAAACCGTGCTCCCGCAGATAGCTCAGCAATTCCAGCATGGGCTGATACACCAGTTCGGTATAAGGCCGTTTGAAACGCGGATCGCGGGCGGTATCGAGCCACGCTGACACGCTTTTTTTAAATTCTTCAGTGGTCATTCCGGCGTCGGCGGCATGTTCAATCGCCATCAGCCCCGGGTTACCGGTCGCCGCAACCGCATGCATGTCATTTTCCAGAACGCCTTTAAAGGGCTGCTGGTTCTTCCATTCAGGGTGTTGCGGAGCCAGCGCCTTAATACGATCCATCAGGTAAATCAGCTGAACGTAGGCCGGTTGTTCGGTCCACAACGTGCCGTCATTGTCGAACACCGCAATCCGCGCTTCAGGCATCACAAATTCCGGTCCGCCTTCCAGCGTCACCTTTTGCACGAAATCAATAATTTTTGATTTTGTGGCGGAATCATTCCAGGAAGGAAGACTGGCCGTCGCCTCAGTGGCGGCATACGCCATCTGACAGGCGAGGACAATAAACAGCGTAAAAGCGACGACGACACGCGGCAATTTTCCGCCGCGATGGGCGGAAACGCGGAATAAATAATTCATCTCAACATCCTGCTAAATAGAAAGAATTGTGTGTTTTCATCGGGAAGGCGTTTGCGTAAAGGCTAGTCAGTAAGTGAAATTATTTCTAGCAGATGGACACATCTTTTTATTTTTTGTTATCGGCTATTTGCAATTATCCGGTTCTTTCTCTAATCGTTAGATAGGCATCACGTCATTCCATCGCAAGCTGATCCCGGGCGAAATATGAAAAGACTTACTTTCTTGATAAGTGGCATTTTATTTTCCATGTCATCACAGGCGGCAGGGCTGTATCTGTATGAAATCGGCACCGAAGACACCGGCCTCGCCGGTGCCGGTCAGGCCGCCCGTGCGCAGGATGCCTCGACGCTGGTGTCTAACCCCGCAGGCTTAACCGAATTACCCGATCATATGCTGACCGGCGGCCTGCAGGCGCTTTACGGCCACACGCCGTATTCCCTCGATGATAATTCCGCCTTACGCGGCAGCAGCCCCGGTAACACCATCGGCTGGTTCCCCGGCGCCAATCTGTTTTATCAGCAGCGGCTGAATGATTCGTTATCCGCCGGGATCGGGCTGTATGGCAATTACGGTCTGGGGCTGGATTTTGGTGACTGGGCGGGTGACCGGCTGATTAAGAAAAGTACCCTGGTCGGACTGACGCTCAGCCCGGCGCTGGCCTGGAAAGTGAATGACCGGTTATCCTGGGGCGCGGGCATCGGGATTAATTACGGGTTTCTGTCGCTGACGCGCAATGTCGATGATGAGGATCATAAGCAGTCGGATCACGACTGGGCGCTGAATTTCCGCACCGGCGTGTTATTTAAAGCCACCGACCAGACCCGCGTCGGCCTGAATTTCACCAGTAAAACGCAGTACCATTTTAATATTGATGGCAAAGCGCGCTTCCCGCAGCTGGATAACCGGGAATATACCCTGCCGCTGACCGCCGACGTGAATACCCCGGACCAGCTGATGTTAAGCGTGGTGCATGACGTGAATAAACGCTGGTCGGTGATGGGCGATCTGGGCTGGCAGAACTGGAGCGCCTACGGCAGCAATCAGATCTACACCGGCAGCCGTCCGCTGGATCGCGACAACAAATTGCAGGACACCTGGCATACCGCATTCGGCGTGCAGTTCCGCCCGGATGAAACCTGGCGGCTGAATACCGGTATCGCCTATGACAGCAGTTTTTATAAATCGCAGGATGACGCCTCACTGACCATGCCTTCCGGCGCGGCGTGGCGTTTTGGTGCCGGTGCGCAGTATCAGGTGACCACCGCCAGCAATGTCGGTATGGCGTTTGAATACCTGACCATGGAATCGTCGCAGGTCGAAAACCCGCTGCTGAAAGGCGGTTATGACGATCCGTCGATTTATTTCTTCAGCATCAATTACAACTATGAATTCTGATTAAACGAACGGTTATCTGAAGCTCCATTGCACACTGACCACGAACACGGCAGGAATAATAATCCCGCTTTCCACACCAAAGTAATCGGTAAAATTGTACTGAACGGCGTGGTAGATATACGGCGAGAACCCGATGCCGGTGACTTTTTTGAAATCGTTGTACGACCCTTCATCACCGCAATGTTTAAAGGCATCAAAGAAGAACTCGCCGGTATAACCGTAGACCCCTTTGAACACCCAGCCGGTGTTGCCGGACACCCAGTCCCTTCGCAGCCCCAGCGCGATACAGCGGTCATCAAAGCTGTTTTTCATGGTGCCCGCTAACAGGCTGTATTTGGAATCTTCAGAGAATTTGCGTTCCACCGAGTAAAAGTGGTTATCAAATTTTTCATTGTACTGGCCGCGGTTGTGGGTCAGATGGTAAACAAAAGATCCGGTGTTTATGGAATATAAATTGATCTCGTCAGCCTGATTTGCCGCAGAGAGGAGTAACAACGGAAAGCATGACAAACCCCAGACTTTTTTGAGCACTTCAACCACCGCCTTAATGAACAAGAAGCTAAGTAGGAAATCGAGTCGCACCGGCCAGATGTGAGTATAGAATGTCCGCTAAAAAACGTTATGACGGAATTAATTTCACAACGGGAATAATAGCGTCTTTATTATTTCGGCTCTGATCGTCCCGGGGAGGTGTGAGTTAAGTTTTACTTAAGTAAAGTTATGAAATAGCGGAATCGTCTTATATTCCTCCATGTTATAAACACCTCAACTTTTAAGGATAAAGGGAGGGTATAAAGCTGTGACGACATTCACCAAAGACGTCATCAACGATATCATTAGCTGGATTGAAGTGAATATAGACACCCCGCTTTCAGTACAGTGTGTGGCAGAGTATTCAGGCTATTCAAAATGGCATTTGCAAAGAATATTCAAAAAGGAGACAGGATTAACCTTAGGGAAATATATCCGCAATAGAAAACTGACGCTTATCGCGCAGAACCTTAAAAACAGTAACGAGCCGATCCTCTCACTCGCATGCCGGTATGGCTTTGAATCACAACAATCTTTTACACGCTCATTTACCCACTACTTCTCTGTCTCACCGCACCGGTACCGTACCAGCGACTTCCGGGCGGAATATAAATATATTCATCAGCCTTCTTCTCCCGGCCGGAACAGACCTGTGACAAAAATCTGAAATATCCCCTTTCCAGCAACAAGGAGGTATTAACATGGAATGGTTGATTGAAAGAAATCTGGTTTGTCCTTCGACGGGGGCTGCCTTTGCGGTGATATCCAGCTATCGGAATCTGAGGATTATTTTATGGTACAAAAGCCATTATTTCCTGCGCCCCGGCGGCGAAGTTATTGTCAGCGATTTAGGCATCGTCGTGAATGGGAATATCCGTGACATTAGCCTTCTTCATGCTTTTCCGTTTAATGATAATCTCTGGCAGACGTTTGAAAAAAGCCTCGACTGTCCGGGCAATAAAGATCCGGCCCTGCATCACTGTGACCGCAAAGACACCTGCCATTTTGACATGTGCCCTTACGGTGTTCACGTCCACGCAATCTGAAGATCATTAACCCGCCTTTCGGCAGCCACGGCTTGCTGAAAGGCGTATGTCCTGTGACGTAAAGGCGTCCCTTCCCATAAGAAATCGCCACCAGGTTGAATTTTCGTTCCTGTTTAATACAGCGGATAGCGACCGGTTTCAGATTATTTTCGCGCACAACATCGATATATTTATTTAACGGGATCATTCCTCACGAAATACTCACAACCTTTAACACAACATTTTCTTTACGCTGACGTTATCAGCGGAACTAACTTTTTAGGGTTAAGTCTACCTTTACAGTCAATGTAATGGTGTCATGGCGGCGATTGTAATCAATAAATCTTCCTGCATGATGAAGGTGTATTTAATGAGGGAAGTAATGAAAATATTAATCATCAGACGGGAAAATATCGGTGATCTGATCCTGACCACCCCGCTGATTTCGATACTGGCGAAAAATCATCAGGTCGATATGCTGGTTAATTCTTACAATAAATTAGTGCTGGACGGTCATCCCGGCGTCCGTAAAGTGCATCATTATACCAAACTGCACCATGAAGGATCCGTGAGGAAAAAGATCCACGCTTTCTTCCACCGTATTGCCACCACCTTCAGCATATGGCGGGAAGGGTATGACGTCGCTATCGTGGCGGGCAACTGGAATAAAAGACCTTTACAGTGGGCGACATTATCGCGGGCGAAAAGAATCATTGCCATTGGCGAGGATGCGCCGGATGCCGTTACCGATAAAATACCGTATATGCCAGACGGTAAACATATGGTTGAACAGATGGCAGAACTTGCCCGGCCATTAGATTGTTATACGAAACCCGGCGCACTGGCATTATGGGTGACAAAATCCGAAAGGGAATTTGCCGTTCATAAAATAAAGAACACCTATAACATGCCGTTATATGGTGTGCAGATCAGCGCCAGAAAAGAAAAACAACGCTGGCCGGTTGAGAATTATATTGAATTCGCGCACAGGCTGTCGCGGACGGAGCCTTGCAAAATCATTCTGTTCTGGTCTCCGGGCGCAGAAGATAACCTGCAACATCCGGGAGACGATGAAAAAGCCCAACGCATTATGAACGCCTGCAAAGACATTATTATGGTGCCGTTCAATACGGTGAACATCCGCGAACTGATGGCCGGGATGTCCCTGTGTGACCAGATCATCACCAGTGACGGCGGCGCATTGCACATCGCCGCAGGCGTGGGAAGACCGGTGGTGGCGTTGTTCGGCAACAGCGATCCGCGGGTCTGGGGTCCCTGGAAAGTGCCGTGCCGGATCATTGCCTCAGCGGAGGAAGACGTCGCCCGACTTTCCGCCGAAGACGTTTTTCACGAGTTTATTGCGCTGAGAAATGAAGTGACGGATAGCCAAAAAATATTTTCCCGTATGACAGGTAATCTGAACTGAAATGAAAGCCATGAAAATGAAGTTAATCAAAACAATATTGCATCTTTATTGTTTGTTAACGCGAAGAAAGACCTTTTCTCTTTCAGCATGGACAGCCGCACCGGAAAACATTGTCATTTATTCCACCACCGCGCTGGGGGATTATCTGATGAATACCCCGGCGATAATGCAGTTAAAAACGAGTTTTCCCGCCAGCCGGTTTATTCTGGTGACCAGTAAAAAGAATCACAGTCTGGTGGTGCAATACAACTGGTACGATAATATTTATGTCTGGGACAACAAAGTGGTGAGAATACTGCCGTTAATCCTTAAGCTCAGGAAACACAAACCTGACCTTAGCGTTATTTTACATGCACACTTTCCTTACGATGTGCTGTGTGCGGTATTATCCGGCAGTAAAATGATTTTACGTGATCACTACGGCAGTGAACCGGCTGTATTTAATCACTACTTAGATCATTACTCGGGATATTTTGACGGCCACACCATCCGGCGAAAATTAAAACTGATTGAACCGGTGTGTGAAAACCCCGGCGAAAGCCGTATGCACCTGCCGGTGATCAATACGCCTGCGCCGCGTCTGTATTTACGCAAACGCATCGGCTTTCAGTTAGGCGCATCCAATGAATCGCGTCGCTGGCCGGTTGAATTTTTCAGCCAGCTCGCGGGGCTGCTGTTAAATGAATACCGTGATCTGGATATTATTATTACCGGCACGGCGGCGGAAAAACATCTGGCGGAGGATTTTTTAAAACGATTACCGGCGCACCATCAAAATAATATCTGCATCATGTCAGGACAAACGCCGCTGACCGGACTGGTGACGCTGGTAAAAAGCCTGAATATTCTCGTCACGGGTGACACCGGACCCTTACATATCGCCGTGGCCGCCGGGGTCAGAACCGTCAGTCTTTTTGCCACCGCCAACCCGGCCTATACCGGCCCCTGTCAGGATCCGCAAAAGCACATTATTTTGCACCGTCCTGAAGGTAAAAACGCGGCGCATCCCATGAGGGCGATCCTGCCTGCTGACGTATATCAGGCCGTCGGGGAACTGCTCAGGAGGCCACATGATTGTTAATCAGGCGCTGGAAAGAGAGATCATTGATTTTCTTGAACAGCATAACTGCCCCACTGTCTTCGGATTTTATAAAAAGATCAGCGGCGGTGATTTTTCATTAGTCACGCTTCCGCTCAATGAAATTCAGCGCGATACCTTAATGAATGACTTTTTTATCCGCTTTAAGGTCAATGCCAGAAATTATTTCACTTTCAATCACTTCCCGCGGGATGCGGGTTTTCTCAGCTCACTGGCTTTCAGTCTCCGCCGTCAGCGTGGCCGGGTGACGCCCGTCACCGTGAAAGCGTTGCACGATGCGGCGCTGAACGGCTTCTGGCCGGTTTATCTTCACGGGCAAAACGGATAACCGCCACAAAGCGACTGCCGGGGAAACGGTTTTACGGAGAAATCTGTAACCGCGCCTCTTTTTCGTGACAGAAACTATACTTTATTTTCATCAGGATAGTGGCACACGCAGGAGAAGACATGACCCCACAACCCCGACAGTTTTCGTTGAAGGTACTGACGATTAATACCCACAAGGGCTTCGCTGCGTTTAATAAACGCTTCATTTTACCCGAGTTGCGCGATGCGGTACGCACCGTGGGCGCCGATATCGTCTGCCTGCAGGAAGTGATGGGCGCGCACGAAGTGCATCCGTTGCATGTGGAAAACTGGCCGGACACCACCCATTACGAGTTTCTTGCTGACACCATGTGGAGCGATTACGCCTACGGGCGCAACGCGGTCTACCCCGAAGGTCATCACGGTAATGCCGTGCTGTCACGCTATCCCATTGAACATTATGAGAATCGCGACGTGTCGGTGGAAGGCAGTGAGAACCGCGGCCTGCTGTACTGCCGCATCGTGCCGCCGCAGCTTGAGTATCCTGTCCATGTGATTTGTGTGCATCTGGGGCTGCGCGAAGCGCACCGTCAGGCGCAGCTGACAATTCTGGCCGACTGGGTTAACGCGTTCCCGGAGGGAGAACCGGTGCTGGTCGCGGGCGATTTCAACGACTGGCGGCAGAAGGCCAGCCACCCGCTCAAAGCGCAGGCGGGGCTGGATGAGATTTTCACCCGCGCCAGAGGGCGTCCGGCGCGCACTTTCCCGGTCAGTCTGCCACTTCTGCGTCTCGACCGGATCTATGTAAAAAATGCCAATGCCAGCGCGCCCGCCACGCTGCCGCTGCGTCTCTGGCGTCATCTGTCCGACCATGCGCCGTTAAGCGCGGAGATCCACTTATGAACAGCGCATGGCGGGAAGGCAACCACATCCGGCTTCTGGTAAATGGCGACGAATATTACCCGGCGTTATTCGAGGCTATCGATAACGCTCAGCGGAAAGTGATCCTCGAAACCTTTATCTGGTTTGAAGATAACGTGGGACGCCAGTTGCATGCGGTGCTTCTGCGCGCCGCACAGCGCGGTATCGACGTTCAGGTGCTGCTCGACGGGTATGGATCACCGGATCTGAGCGAGGAGTTCGTCAGCGAACTGACGTCAGCAGGCGTGGTGTTCCGCTATTACGACCCGCGTCAGCGGCTGTTAGGGATGCGCACCAATCTGTTCCGCCGTATGCACCGTAAAATTGTTGTCATCGACAGTACGGTAGCGTTTGTCGGCGGGATCAATTACTCCGCCGAACATGTGACCAGTTACGGTCCCGAAGCCAAGCAGGATTACGCCGTGCGGGTAGAAGGCCCGGTGGTGGATGACATTTTACAGTTTGAGCTGGAAAACCTGCCCGATCAGTCGCAAACCCGCCGGTGGTGGCAGCAACGTCGCCGCTATCATGCCGCCGAAAATCGCCAGCCCGGCGAGGCGCAGGCGCTGTTTGTCTGGCGCGATAACGACGATCACAGTGATGATATTGAGCGTCACTATCTGAAAATGCTGTCCAGCGCGAAGCGTGAAGTGATTATCGCCAACGCTTATTTCTTTCCCGGCTACCGTCTGCTGCACGCCATGCGCAATGCGGCACGACGCGGGGTGCGGGTGAAACTCATCGTGCAGGGCAATCCGGATATGCCGATTGTGAAAGTCGGCGCGGAGCTGCTGTACAACTATCTGCTGAAAGGCGGTGTGCAGGTGTATGAATATCGCCGTCGCCCGCTGCACGGCAAGGTCGCACTGATGGACGCGCACTGGGCGACGGTCGGCTCCAGCAATCTCGATCCGCTGAGTTTGTCGCTCAACCTTGAAGCCAATCTCATTATCCATGACCGTACCTTTAACCAGACGCTGCGTGAGAATCTCCACGGGATTATTGCCGAAGACTGCCAGCGTGTGGATGAAACCATGGCCCCGAAACGTACCTGGTGGAACCTGACGAAAAGCGTGGTGGCGTTCCACTTTCTGCGTAAATTCCCGGCAATGGTCGGCTGGCTACCGGCACACACGCCAAGGCTTTCTCAGGTAGCGCCGCCCGTACAACCCGAAATTGAAACGCAGGATCGGGTGACGACAGAGAATTCGGAGGTGAAACCCTGATGTCTGCATCGCATCCAAAATGGCGTCTGGCGAAAAAAATCCTCACCGGGATTTTCTTTATCGCCGTGGCCGTGCTGCTGGTGGTTTACGCCCGCACGGTCAACTGGGATGACGTGTGGCAGGTCATCCGCCATTACAACCGCACGACACTGCTGATGTCGGTGGCGCTGGTGATTGTCAGCTATCTGCTGTACGGCTGTTACGATCTGCTCGCCCGCGCCTACTGCGGACACAAACTCGCCGCCCGTCAGGTCATGCTGGTGTCATTTATCTGCTACGCCTTTAACCTCACGCTCAGCACCTGGGTTGGCGGCATTGGCATGCGCTACCGGCTCTACTCCCGTCTGGGTCTGCCCGGCGGCACGATCACGCGCATTTTCTCGCTGAGCATTTCCACCAACTGGCTTGGCTATATTTTGCTGGGCGGCATTATTTTCACCTCCGGCGTGGTGGATCTCCCTTCGCACTGGTACATCAGCGACGGCACATTGCGCATTGTCGGCATTGCGCTGCTGGCGATGGTGGCGGTTTACGTCTGGTTCTGCGCCTTTGCGAAACACCGCCATATGACGGTGAAAGGCCAAAAACTGGTGCTGCCGTCGTTTAAATTTGCGCTGGCGCAGATGGTGATTTCCGCCGCCAACTGGATGGCCATGGCGGCGATTATCTGGCTGCTGCTGGGTCAGGAGGTCAACTATTTCTTTGTGCTGGGCGTGCTGTTAGTCAGCAGTATCGCCGGGGTCATCGTGCATATTCCGGCGGGGATTGGCGTGCTGGAAGCGGTGTTTATCGCGCTGCTGGCGGGAGAACACACCTCGCAGGGGGCGATTATCGCCGCCCTGCTGGCCTATCGCATGCTCTACTACTTCCTGCCGCTGCTGCTGGCGCTGGTGTGCTATCTGCTGCTGGAAAGCCGGGCGAAGAAATTGCGGGCGAAGAACGAGAAGGCCATGGCGGAATGACCTTCCGGGGAAAGACGCGCAAAACTGAACGGCATGGCCGGTTCATGCTGACGCAGAAGAACGGCTAAAAGCCCGCTCTCAGCCACGCAAAAAGCACATTGCCGTTGTTGTAAGTGCCCGGAATATAGGTGAACTGCAGATTGATATTTTTATAGCCCGCAGAGAACAGCGGAAAGACAAAAGGCAGCGGCACGTAATTCGCGAAGTCATCCCGGGCGGTAATTCCCCCCGCTAAACCCAGACCAAGGCGCAGGTCTTTGCTTTGGGTTAAATACCAGCCTTTCTCCCAGCCGTAACCGGCGGCGGGTTGCCATTCCCGGTGGGAATCCTGAAAGACCATCGCAAAAAGCCCGCTCCAGTTGCCCTCTGGCGTATAGCGCGAGACGCCGATCCCGCCGCCCCACGGCATCTCATTATAATTATCGGTTTTGTGCTTATCGTACATATAGCGGTTATGCCAGCTGAGAAACGGCAGATAGATATCGGTATATTGCGGTTCATTCCAGGTCTGCGAGACGTTGTCTTTGAAATCCTGCCATAAACCGGATACGCCGCCTGACGTGTCGTTCATCGTGCCGGCAGTCTCAGCGGCGACATTAAACACCAGGCAGAACAACGCGATGAGTAAAACGTAATTTTTCTTCCCTGTCATAAGTCCACCAAGGTTTAATTTCAGTTCTGTTTGAGTAAATGATAGTCGGGAAGTGGAAAGTTATCCGTCTGACCCGAGATTGCGATTTCGCAGTTCAGGCTCAGAAGAACGCACGCCTTCAGGCAAACACCCTGAATCCTTTAATGCCTGCAGGGCGACGTCGGAAAACAGTTGCCGGAACCAGACGGCGCTTCCCTTTACCTCATCCACTTTGCGGTAAAGCAGTGAAATCGGTTCGACCGGGAAATCGGGAGGTGTGTCGCAGACACTCAGGCCATACAGCCGCGCCATGCAATGCGCCACTGTTTCAGGCACGGTCGCGATGGCTGGTATGGCCTGCAATACCGGGCCGACGGCGGAGTAGCGCGATACGCTGGCAACAATCTCCCGGCTGACCCCGGCGAGTTGCAAAAAGGCATCCACCTCGCGGACGTCATTCCCCACGGATGACACAATAACGTGCTGCCGGTTTCCATACTCTTCCATGCTTAGCGGCTGTGTCAGAGGAAGACGCTGCGGGTCGTACAGGCATTTCAGATGCTGATCAAAAAGCGGCTGGCGGATATGCCACGACGCCGGTTCACCGTGTACGGCCACGCTGAAATCGTAAGCCCCTTCCTCCAGCAACGATACCGAATCACGTTTGGTGGCGGCCACCGCCACGACCCGCGCATGCGGTGCCAGTTCACGGACGCGCGCGGTCAATACCCCGAAAAAAGCCATTTCCAGGTTATCGCACAGCCCGACCCGAAATTCCCCTTCCCACGTTGCCGGATCGAAAGCATCCGGCGGCTGCACCGTGCGTTCGATCGTCGCTAACGCGCTGGCGATGTCCGGCGCTATCGCCAGCGCACGCGGCGTCGGCTGTAACTTGCGTCCCACACGGATAAAAAGTTCGTCGCCCAGGGCTTCCCGCAGACGGCGAAGTGCGCCGGAGAGTCCCGGCTGTCCGATGTACATCCGCTCTGCTGCGCGGCTGACATTCAGCTCTTCCATCAAAATGGTAAACGCATAAAGCAGATTCAGATCGAGGTTTCTCAGTGTCGGTGTTTTCATCATTTTCAGAGATAGTTGGTATGCCTGCTATCAATTTCCCAGATGTTATTCATTCCGTCAATATCACGCCATCCTCCGACGGCCCATACCCGGCGTTACCTTTGCGACGAATCCCGCTGCCTGCCGGTGGGAAGGAGTTTTTATGTGTAAATTTCATTCAGTCCCGCTCAGTTCGCCGGACAACCCTGACCTCAGCCAGGGACAGGTGCTGATGATGGCCGCCGCGACAGGGATCGCGGTAGGCAGCCAGTATTACAATCAGCCGCTGCTGGGCATGATTGCCAATGATTTCGGTACGGCATCCGGTCTGATCGCCACCACAACCCAGACAGGCTACGCCCTCGGACTCATTCTGCTGGTGCCGCTGGGCGACAAGATGGAGCGACGGACGCTGATACTGCTTCAGTGCCTCGGGCTGACGCTGGCCATGGTGGCCGCCAGTCTTTCTCCCGGCATATATAGCCTTGCCTTTTCTTCGATGCTGACAGGGGTGTTCGCCACTATTGCGCAGCAGATGATCCCGCATGCCGCCGGACTCACCTCGTCTTTGCGCCGTGAATCGGTGCTGGCGACCTTAACCAGCGGGCTGCTGGCAGGCGTACTGCTTGCCCGAACCGTCAGTGGTTTCATGGGGGCATGGTATGGCTGGCGTTCGGTTTTCCTGCTGGGTGCGCTGCTGTCTGTGCTGATGATGGGCTGCCTTGCCATAAGGCTGCCGCGCAGCCAGCCGGATCGCCAGCCCGCCTACCCGCAATTACTCCGCTCACTGTTTACCCTCGCACGTCACGAACCGGTTCTCAGGAACGCCGCGCTGACGCAAAGTCTGCTGTTTTTCGGCTTCAGCGCGTTCTGGACAATTCTGGCGCTGTTGCTTCAGACGCCCCGCTTTGGCCTCGACAGCGGCAGCGCCGGTCTGTTCGGCGTGGTGGCGCTTGCCGGTGCCGTGCTGGTGCCCTTTGGTCTGCGAGTCACGGGTAAACGAGGGCCACAGGCCGCCGCACTTTCCGGCGTGCTGCTGGTCGCGGCCAGCTTCCTGCTGATGATCCCGATGCAGACCCTGACCGGGCTGGGCATCGGCGTAGTGATGATGACCACCGGCCTGCAAATTTCGCTGATCAGTCATCAGAGTCTGATACTCCGCGCGGCGGGAAGCGCACGGGGCCGCTTTAACACCGTTTTCATGGCGGCACAGTTTGCTTTCGGCGCGGCCGGTTCTGCCGCCGCCAGTCTGGCCTGGGAACACGGTGGCTGGACCGCCGTGATGGTAATGGCCGCCGCTTCCGCCCTTCTGGCGCTGTGCGTCCGGCTGACACGCCTTTTTTAACACGACAAGGAGCATTTTATGATTGAACAACATCAGATCGGGGACTTCACCCTCATTACATTGCAGGACGGAATTTTTCTCTGCGACACGGATTTTATCCCCGCATCCAAATCCGCTGAGGGCGAAGCACTGTATAAAAGCGTGGGTTTGCCTGCGACCGGGCCATCGCCGGAACCCATTAACGCCTTTGCCCTGAAAAAAGAGGATCAGTTGTGGCTGATTGATGCCGGTTGCGGTCGTGAACTCGGTCCGCGATTCGGCAGGGCATCGGCCGCACTGCAAAACGCCGGGTTCACGCTGGATCAGGTCGGAGGGATTATCCTGTCCCATCTGCATGAAGATCATATTGGCGGGCTGATCACGCAAGACGGCATGCCGCTTTATCCGCAGGCCACATTGTATATTTCAGAGGAAGAGCTGACATTCTGGACCCGCGCGACGTCGCAGGAAGATTATCCGCATCTGGTCACATCGGGGCTTTTCGCCCTGATTGCTTCGGTGTTACGGGCATATGAAGGCGCGGTGAAAACAGTGGCGGCCAACGCAGAGGTGCTTCCCGGTGTCCGGCTGGTGCCGCTGCACGGGCACACCCCCGGCCACAGTGGGATTGAGATCACCGGCGGTGGCCAGCGTTTGCTTATCTGGGGAGACGTGGTGCATTCGACCCTGTTGCAGTTGCGCTATCCGCACTGGAGCATCGGATTTGATATGGATCCGCCGCAGGCGCTGGCGACCCGCGTGAAATTGCTGGCACAGCTTGCCACTGAAGAGACGCTGATCGCCGGTCCGCACGTCTCGGGAATGGGCAAGATCCGCGACTGCTGTGACGGGGGATATACCTTACATCAGCACGGGCGGGGATGATTTTTAGTGCCGGTGACGGGCTTTTCGCCTGATAAAAGCCCCCCTCAGACTTTTCAGGCTCAGTTCCTGCGCAGGGGCTGAGTCTCTCCACGTGATCTGACTCACAGATTTCCCGGCATTCATGCCGTCGTTTGCCGCTTAATCCGTGTTATTACCGTTTATCTCCCTCTGTGACCGCTAATCAGGTTTCCCGCCTTTGCACCGCTGATTTTGGCACCCTATAGCCGCAATAAAACAGATCCCACTTCTCTGCCAGCCATTCCTCAATTAAACCAAACAGAGAAGGGTTTTTCGTCAGTCTTTTAAAATAACCGGGTTATTTATGAATAAAAAAGCTTTCTTCAGGCACTTACCGTGGATGATTGTTGCGATCCTCGGTGCCTGCTGTCTGGGCGTCGTCGCCCTGCGGCGGGGTGAACACATCAGTGCGTTATGGATCGTCGTGGCCTCCGTGTCGGTTTATCTGGTGGCCTATCGTTATTACAGCCTGTATATCGCGCAAAAGGTCATGAAACTTGACCCGTCGCGCTCCACGCCTGCCGTGGTGAACAACGACGGTCTGAACTATGTGCCGACCAACCGCAATGTGCTGTTCGGTCACCACTTTGCCGCCATCGCCGGTGCCGGTCCGTTAGTCGGTCCGGTGCTTGCCGCGCAAATGGGCTATCTGCCGGGTGTGCTGTGGTTGCTGGCCGGTGTGGTGCTGGCCGGTGCGGTGCAGGACTTTATGGTGCTGTTTATCTCTTCACGCCGTAACGGCGCGTCTCTGGGCGAGATGATCAAAGAAGAGATGGGGCCGGTGCCGGGCACCATTGCCCTGTTCGGCTGTTTCCTGATCATGATTATTATTCTGGCGGTGCTGGCCTTAATCGTGGTGAAAGCGCTGGCAGAAAGCCCGTGGGGCGTGTTTACCGTCTGTTCGACGGTGCCGATCGCCCTGTTTATGGGCATCTACATGCGCTTTATCCGGCCGGGTCGCGTGGGTGAGATCTCGGTGATTGGCGTGGTTCTGCTGGTCGCTTCAATCTATTTCGGCGGCGTGATCGCCAGCGATCCTTACTGGGGTCCGGCGCTGACCTTCAAAGACACCACCATCACTTTTACCCTGATTGGTTATGCCTTTGTCTCTGCCCTGTTGCCGGTGTGGCTGATTCTGGCACCGCGTGACTATCTGGCCACGTTCCTGAAAATCGGCGTGATCGTCGGGCTGGCGATCGGCATCGTGATCCTCAATCCTGAACTGAAAATGCCTGCCCTGACCCAGTACATCGACGGCACAGGTCCGTTGTGGAAAGGCGCACTGTTCCCGTTCCTGTTTATCACCATCGCCTGCGGTGCGGTGTCCGGTTTCCACGCGCTGATCGCCTCCGGCACCACGCCTAAACTGCTGGCCTGCGAAACCGATGCACGGTTTATCGGTTACGGCGCGATGCTGATGGAATCCTTTGTGGCGGTAATGGCGCTGGTCGCGGCCTCGATCATCGAGCCGGGTTTATACTTCGCCATGAATACGCCGCCAGCCGGTCTGGGCATTACCATGCCAAACCTGCACGAACTGGGCGGCGATAATGCACCGATGATTCTGGCGCAGCTGAAAGACGTCACGGCGCACGCGGCGGCAACCGTCAGTTCATGGGGATTTGTGATCTCGCCTGAGCAGATTATGCAAACCGCGAAAGACATCGGCGAACCCTCAGTGCTGAACCGTGCCGGTGGCGCACCAACGCTTGCCGTAGGTATTGCGCATGTGTTCCACAAAATCATGCCGCTGGCGGATATGGGCTTCTGGTATCACTTCGGCATTCTGTTTGAAGCGCTGTTCATCCTGACCGCGCTGGATGCGGGTACGCGTTCCGGCCGCTTTATGTTGCAGGATTTACTGGGTAACTTTGTGCCGTTCCTGAAAAAAACCGACTCGCTGATCGCCGGGATTATCGGCACCGCAGGCTGCGTCGGGCTGTGGGGTTATCTGCTGTATCAGGGCGTGGTCGATCCGCTGGGTGGCGTGAAAAGCCTGTGGCCGCTGTTCGGCATCTCAAACCAGATGCTGGCTGCCGTCGCGCTGATCCTCGCCACCGTGGTGCTGGTGAAAATGAAACGCACGAAGTACATCTGGGTCACCATGGTGCCCGCCATCTGGCTGCTGATCTGCACCACCTGGGCGCTGGGGCTGAAACTGTTCAGCACCAATGCGCAGATGGAAGGCTTCTTCTACATGGCCGGTCAGTATAAAGAACGCATTGCTGCTGGCGGCGAGAGCCTGACACCGGAGCAGATCAGCAATATGCATCACATTGTGATCAACAACTACACCAACGCCGGGCTGAGTATTCTGTTCCTGATTGTGGTGTACAGCATCATTTTCTACGGTATCCGCGCCTGCCTTGAGGCACGTAAAACCGATAAGCGTACCGATAAGGAAACGCCTTATGTGCCGGTTCCGGCGGAAGGGATTAAAATCTCCTCCGGGCACTAACCGTTTACCTGAAAGCCCCGCACACGCGGGGCTTTTTCACAGAATTCAGAGGAGTACGTATGTTTGACAACTTAGGTGCGGCGAAGAAATACCTCGGTCAGGCCGCGCGTATGCTGGTGGGCATACCGGATTACGACACTTACGTTCTGCATATGCAGACCAACCACCCGGATACCACGCCGATGACCTATGAAGAGTTTTTCCGCGAGCGCCAGCAGGCGCGTTACGGCGGGGACGGTAAAGGCGGAATGCGCTGTTGTTAAGAGGAGCACAACGATGGATCCGATTGCAGTCACAGTATTAACCGGTTTTCTGGGAGCCGGAAAAACCACGCTCCTGCGCCAGATTTTGCATACGCAGCAGGAGATAAAAATTGCGGTGATCGAGAATGAGTTTGGCGAAATGCCCCTCGATAACCAGCTGATTGGCGACCGGGCGACCCGCATCACCACGCTGTCTAACGGCTGCATCTGCTGCACCCGTTCGGGCGAGCTGGAAGCGGCGTTACTGGATCTGCTCGACAGCGTGGATAAAGGCGACGTGCAGTTTGACCGGCTGATGATTGAATGCACCGGCATGGCCGATCCCGGCCCGATCCTGCAGGCCTTTTTCGCCCATGACGTCATCTGCGAGCGGTATGTGTTAGATGGCGTGATCACGCTGGTGGACGCGGTACATGCCATGTCGCAGCTGGATCAGTTTCCGCTGGCGCAGTCGCAGATTGGTTATGCCGACCGTATCCTGCTGACCAAAACGGATGTGGCCGGTGACAATCCTGAACTGACCGCGCGGTTGCAACGCATCAACGCCCGCGCGCCGGTATATAACATGGTTCAGGGTGATATCGATCCGGCGCTGTTGTTCGATACCCGTGGATTTATGCTCGAAGAAAACGTGCTCGCGGTAAAACCGTTATTCCACCGCCTCGCGCCGCAGCAAAACGCCGTTTCTTCGATTGTGGTCGAACTGGATTATCCGGTCGGCCTGACGGCGGTTTCCGCCGTGATGGAAGAGTTGCTGGCCAGTTTTGCCGATAACCTGCTGCGCTATAAAGGGATGTTATGGATAGCAGACCAGCCGTGCCGCCTGCTGTTTCAGGGCGTGCAGCGGCTGTACAGTGCGGACTGGGATCGCCCGTGGCAGCCGGACGAAACGCGCCGCAGCGCACTGGTTTTCATCGGCGTGCAGTTACCTGAAACGCAAATCCGCGAAGCCTTTGACCGGCTGCGACCGGCCTGAGTCCTGTGTCCAAAAGAAAAGCGGCGGGGTTTACAGCCCCACCGTCTCCTTTAAGGATTTCAGATAGCGACGGCTGACCGGCACCACCTGACCATCGCGCAATAACAGTTCCGCCTGATTCTTATCCTCCAGGCGGATTTCCTGCAAATAATCCATGTTTACCAGATACTGCCGGTGACAACGTAACAATGGCGTGCGCACTTCCAGCGTGCGTAAGGTCAGTTCGGTGAAGGTTTCTTTGCCATCCTGCCGCGTCACATACACCCCGCCCACCCGGCTGCTGACAAAGGCCACATCCTCCATCTGCAACAGCCAGATACGGTTGCTGCTGATGCACGGAATAAACTTCAGCGGCTGCTGGTATTGCGGCAACTGCGTGACATCCTGGCCCTGATAACCCTGACGCAGACGACCCAGCGTTTTTTGCAGCCGCGCCGTCTGGATCGGCTTGAGCAGATAGTCAAACGCGCACTGCTCGAACGCCTGCACGGCATATTCCTCAAAGGCGGTCAGAAAAACGATATGCGGGCGGTGCTGCTGATCGAGCATACCGACCATTTCCAGCCCGCTGATGCGCGGCATCTGGATATCCAGAAACACAATGTCCGGGCGGATTTTGTGGATCATACCGATGGCTTCAATGGCGTTGGTACATTCGCCGACAATCTCGATGTCGCTTTCATCCTGTAGCTGTAAACGTAAGTTCTCCAGCGCCAGCGGCTCATCATCAACAATCAGAACTCTTAACATGTCGCTCCCTCAACCGGCAGACGTAACGTCACGCGGGTAAAATCATCAGGTTTACAGCTGACGGTAATGCCGAAATCGTCGCCAAAGCGCGCCCGCAGACGCTTATCGACCAGACTCATGCCTAATCCGTCGCCGCTTTCTTCCGGCTGATACAGCCCGGCATTATCTTCCACTTCGACGATCACCCGCGGCCCTTCACGGTAAGCACGAATAATAATATTGCCGTTACTCAGCAACTGCGAAGTGCCGTGTTTAATGGCATTTTCCACCAGCGGTTGCAGGGTAAAAGCGGGAAGTTTGTGAAAAGAGAATTCATCCGGCACCTGTAAATCCACGTTGAGCCGGGACGAAAACCGGGCCAGTTCGATTTGCAGATAGGCATTCACATGCTCCAGCTCATCGGCCAGGGTGACGATTTCAGAGGAACGTTTGAGATTTTTGCGAAAGAAAGTCGACAGATACTGAACCAGTTGTCCGGCCTTATCGCTGTCGTGGCGGATCACCGCCATCAGGGTATTGAGGGCATTAAATAAGAAGTGCGGATTGACCTGCGCGTGCAGCAGTTTGATCTCCGACTGCGCCAGCAGGGCTTTTTGCTGCTCAAATTTCCCGGCGAGGATCTGCGCCGACAGCAACTGGGCAATCCCCTCGCCCAGCGTGCGGTTGATGGAACTGAACAGCCGGTTACGCACTTCGTACAACTTGATGGTGCCAATCACCCGCTGATTTTCGCCACGCAGCGGGATCACCAGCGTGGAACCCAGTTTGCAATTGGGATGCAACGAGCAGCGGTACGGCATCTCGTTGCCGTCGGCATACACCACTTCATCGTTCTCGATGGCGCGCCAGGTATACTCTGAGGCGATGGGTTTGCCTACCAGATGGTGATCGTCGCCGATACCGGTAAAGGCCAGCAATTTCTCGCGATCGGTGATCGCCACCGCGCCGATATCCAGCTCTTTCAGCAGCACCTGCGCCACCTTCATGCTGTTTTCTTCGTTAAAGCCGCGCCGCAAAATCCCTTCCGTCGAGGCCGCCACTTTCAGCGCCGTGGCTGAAAACGCCGAAGTATATTTTTCGAACATCGCCCGCTTATCCAGCAGAATGCGCATAAACATCGCGGCACCGAGCGTATTGGTGACCATCATCGGCGCGGCAATGTTGCTGACCAGATGGAGCGCATCGTTAAACGGACGGGCGATCAGCAGGATGATCACCATTTGCAGGATCTCAGCGACGAACGTCACCCCGGCCGCCACCAGCGGATTAAACACCTTATCGATGCGGCCGCGTTTGATCAAAATGCTGTGTATCAGACCGCCTAATAATCCCTCGGCGATGGTGGAAATCATGCAACTCAGCGCCGTCATGCCGCCCATCGAATACCGGTGGATGCCGCCGGTCAGACCGACCAGACCGCCGACCACCGGCCCGCCAAGCAACCCGCCCATCACCGCGCCGATGGCACGGGTATTGGCGATAGAATCCTCGATATGCAGGCCGAAATAGGTGCCCATGATGCAAAAAATAGAAAAGGTGATATAGCACAATAATTTATGCGGCAGGCGAACCGTGACCTGAACCAGCGGAATAAATAACCGCGTTTTACTCATCAGCCAGGCGATCACCAAAAACACGCACATCTGCTGTAACAACAGCAGAACCAGATTAAACTCGTACATTCCCAAAGTGTCCAAAATCCAACAAGCGGGCAATATAACGTGCTGAGATACTTTTTACCTTGACCCCGCCCGAAGAATCCGCGCCAGCCCGGGCCGTTTCTTACAAAACATTTTCTTTCCTTCGCCGTCAGCAAGATAGCAGCAACAACGCATTAGGACTTTTCTCTTCCCCTTACTCATGATTATACTGTATGCATGAACAGTATCTTATGGGTATCTAAAATGAACTCCTTACAGCGGTCGCACCACCATGTTTGCCCTCGTTGATGTGAACTCCTTTTACGCGAGTTGCGAAACCATATTCCGCCCGGATCTGCGCGGACGGCCGGTGATTGTCTTGTCGAATAACGACGGCTGCGTCATTGCCCGCAATGCCCTCGCCAAACAGGCACAAATCGAGATGGGGGCACCTTTTTTCAAAGTGCGTGACACCATCCGGCGTCATAACGTGGCGGTGTTTTCATCCAACTACGCGCTGTACGCCGACATGTCCAGCCGGGTAATGACTTCGCTGGAACTGCTGGCACCCGCAGTGGATATCTATTCCATCGACGAGGCGTTTCTGGATATCACGAATATCGATAACTGCATGTCGCTGGCGGCGTTCGGTAAGCAAGTGCAGGATAAGATCTGGAAGGAGAATCACCTGATGGTGGGTGTCGGCATTGCGCCCACCAAAACGCTGGCCAAACTGGCCAACTTTGCGGCGAAAAAGTGGAAAGGGACGCATGGCGTGGTCGATTTATCACGCACGGACCATCAGCGCATCCTGATGGGAAAAGTGGATGTCAGTGAAGTCTGGGGCGTCGGGCGGCGCATCAGCAAAAAACTCAACATGCTGGGGATCACCACCGCGCTGCAACTGGCTGACTGCCCTTCTGCCCTGATCCGCAAGCATTTCAGCGTGGTGCTGGAACGCACCGTGCGCGAACTGCGCGGCGAGTCGTGTCTGGCCTTTGAGGAGTCGGTGCCGACCAAACAGCAGATCATCTGCTCACGCTCTTTCGGCGAACGCATCACGGACTATCAGGACATGCGCGAAGCCATCTGCAACTACGCGGTGCGCGCCGCCGAGAAACTGCGCGCTGAGCATCAGTATTGCCGCTATGTGTCGGCGTTTGTGAAAACCAGTCCGCACGACGCCAACGTCCCCTATTACAGCCCTCATGCCGGGATCAAACTCATGACGCCGACGCAGGACAGCCGCGATATTCTCAGCGCCGCCGTGCGCTGCCTCGACCAGATCTGGCAACCCGGCTATCGCTATCAGAAAGGCGGCGTGATGCTGGGCGACTTTTTCAGTCAGGGCGTCGCCCAGCTCAATTTATTCGATGAATATCAGCCACGAAAAAACAGCGAACAACTGATGGCAACGCTGGATGAGATCCACAAAAAAGGCACCGGCAAAGTCTGGTTTGCCGGTCAGGGGATCCAGCGCGGCTGGGCGATGAAACGCGACATGCTGTCACCGGCGTATACGACGCGATTCAGTGAATTATTGAAAGTGAAATAGTTTTTTCACCATAAAAATGAAAAAGAAAGAAATGTGAGGAACCTATATTGTCTTTGTGACTGTGACGCCATACCCTTACAAAAGGATAGGAATAATAAAGGGAATTAATATGAGTCATGTTGAGGAAATTGCCACACGCATCGCAGATATCATTATCTCGCCTGACAGTGCTATCGGGTTCATTCACGGTGTACTTTCAGTTCCTGTGGACTTAGGATATTTAGCTTACGGTTATATTGATTCAGGATCCCGATACTCGAACCAAACCGAAACCATAAGAATAATTCAGGCTATTGATAACGGCATTCTTAATTATGATCGAATCATTGAAGCGATACAGACAGTATTTGAAAAATTTAACAAATACGCCTCAGAGAGCCAACAAAATAAAATATATAGTCGTGCTATTTTTTCACTCGCAGGACGTACAGCAGCCAATTCACTCATATCAGGTAAAATAGCAACGGCCATTTGCGGGCAGGCATCAGTATACATCGCATTCCGGGGTGGTTTGATTGGTAACATCCTGCTCGCCGGAGGTATGACAGAACTCTGTATCAGAACCTCGGAAAAGCTCAGTGTCGATGAACCCGAGGTGTATGAAGCTCTGAGGGTAAAAAATTATGACTTACTCTATTTTATGTTCGAACCGGCACTGAAGCCATTTGTTGATGCCCTGATTACACGTAGAAATCAGGGTGTCACTGCGTTCAAATCCATCCTCGATCTTGTTGAATCTAAAGTGAATGCTCATGTTTAAACTATCCCGATTAAAACGGAAAATTGTAGATAATATACTGGGCTTTACGGGAGCCTTGTTGGGAGGCGCTGCATTCTGGCTCTCTATGGCATGTATTTTCTATTTTGATAGCTGGCCGGAACGGATAATATCGATTCTTATCGTCGCCTTCGTTATTTATGTTTTAGCAAAATGGTTAAATAGATTTCACCCCCGCTAATTATTAGATCCATCATACTTAATTTATAAGGATGTAATATGTCAAACCCAGCATACCTATGGTTGGTCGATGAAAACGGCTCACCTGTTGTCGGCAATTCATTAGTTTCTGGCAGACTTGGCGCTATCGAACTTAGGTCAGTAAACCATAATGTGAACATTCCAACAGACCAACATACAGGCCGGCTAACGGGGACACGGGTTCACTCGCCGATAACGCTACAGAAGGAATTTGATAAAACGACACCCCTTTTATATCGTGCGTTATGCCAGGGTGCGACGTTTCAATCAGCAACAATAAAAATGTATCAAATTACTGAGGCCGGTAATGAAGTCGAGTATTTCAATATTATTTTAGAAAACGTGAAGGTCGTGGCGATTACACCTAATTTATACCCCGGCGGCCAGACAGGAACGCACTTCGAAAATCTTCAGCTACGTTACGAAAGCATCACATGGAAATGCTGTGACGGTAATATCCTCTACAAGGACACATGGAATAACCGCCCTGTGGCGTAATACCTATCCTCTGGGGCACCGGCGTATACGACGCGATTTGAGGAACTGGTGGCAGCAAAAGTTTAGGGTTATGGCCTGATATAAGGGACAGCATCCGCACTGATGCTGTCCGGCAATACCCGGTTTATTTGCCCGCTAAAAACGGCCTGATACCCGCCCATACCGCATCGAAATTGACGGTAAAAGCAGGATGTGGGGCATCAGGAATAATGGCGAGACGCGCATTGGGCAGCATTTTATAGGCAGCAATCACCGTATCCAGGGGCGCATTGATATCCTTTTCCCCTGCCATGACAAGCACTGGCGCATGAATAGCGTCAAAGAGTGGCTTGCCGACGGTGGTCTGATCGTATTGCTGATTAGCTTGTTTGAACCATTCTTTCATTTTATCGGGTTGCGGCCGTATTTGTGCTTGCTCTGCCCAGTACCGCGGATCGAGATCAATAACAGACTGCAAAGGAGCACTTCGATCTTTACGCCCGCCTTGCACAAAGCCCTTCTTCCATTCACCCGCACCTATCGCCACCAGTTTGTTAATCTGTCGCGGATAATCGGCTGCAAACTGATACCCCGTATAAGCACCATCACTAAAACCGATAACATCTGTTTTTGAAATATTTAAGGCAGAAAGCACCTCATGCAGATCTTTAGCCTTTTGTTGATAGTCTGGCATGACGGTGCCGATGTCCGATTTTCCGTGTCCACGGGTATTCACCATAATGACAAGATGATCGTTTTTAAGTTTGTCAGCAAACTCACCCATTTCTGCCATCGAACCCACGACTCCGCCGTGCAGAAGCACAACCGGTTCACCCGATCCATAAACTTCATAATAAATTTTAGCGTCACCCGACTGCACATAATGTCCGGCCCCGGCATTGTTGCCGTAAGGGGTGGCGCTCTGGTAGCTATCCGGTTGCTGTCCGAACCAATGCAAAGGTTGATTTGGCGGTATTTCGGCAGCATGTACGGTTATTGCCGACAGGCAAAGTGCGAAAAGACTGATGAATATTTTATTCATTAACATACCTATACGATTCAGGGCGTTAACGGGTAAATCCGTCAAAGGGGGTCATATACACGGCACCAAACGGATCTAACCGTTTGCGGATTTCATCATCGGGTTCGCCATAAACCGTCAGGCTGGTGATGGTAACTAACGAGAGAAAGGTTTCGGCAAAAGGTGCGAAGGTGTGATCAACATGGCTCACCAGATCTTCCTGACGGTAACGCTCGACGATGTGGGTCGTTTTCTGATCGTCACTCATGCTATAGACATAACTCAGCGTGCCGGGCTCTTTACGGGTGGCGTCCACCACGCGTGATACTAATTCTTTAAATGCAGGGAATTGTCCGTCACTGACGGCCAGGTTAAACACGCAGGTGATTTCATTTTTCATCATGATTTCCAAAGTCAGGGCAGCAGGAAAGCGGGCAAAGAGGAGCGGGAGACATTCCCTGCAGGAGGAACAGGCCGTTATGCGCGGAGCACAACGGCGGATATGATCAAGAAACGCCGGATGTCAGCTCGATTTTTTCAGTGTTTCAGAAAAAAGCTCACCTGAGATTGCCCAGTTGTCGGTGGTGACGTCGTTGAAAATGACATAGACATATTGGGGATCGACGTTGGCGTGAGTAGCGATAGCGTCGGTCACCGCTTTAGCGATAGCAGGTTTAGCCTCATCACGGCCTTCAAACATCTGGATATTGACTACAGGCATGGCAGAACTCCTTCAGAAATGGATAAAAGGTCAGTCAGGCTGACGTTGAAGAAATCCTACGCGGATAGCTTAGGTGGATAAACAGGCTAAAAGAGGACAGAGTGTAGAACTGGAGTCTACAATCATTCGAAGGCTTTCTGCGCGGCTAACGCAATTAACTCATCAATAATAAAGCGAACGCCGGGCAGCAAATGCCGGGCGCGCGGCCATATCACATTGAGTTCGGTGGGCGCGGGATTGCAGGTGCTCAGCAGCGGCACTAACCTGCCATTCTGAATATGCGGGCGCAGTAACGCTTCGGGAAACTGAATTAAACCGGCTCCGGCAATGCAGGCATCAATCATTGCATCGCCATCACTGATTTGATGAAAAGGCACGGGTTTAAGCCTGATCTCCTTCCCGCCCTCATCACGGATCCGCCAGCTAAGCGGCGCTCCACCACGCCAGGCCAGAATGCAGCGGTGATGTGCCAGATCGGACAGCGTGTCAGGGGTGCCGTAAGTCGAGATATAGTCAGGAGAGGCGCAAATAATCAGATGCTGATCGTTGAGTTTACGGGCGATGAGATCGGTGGTGTCTTTCACCGGACCAAAACGGATAGCGAGGTCGAAACCCATATCCAGCGGGTCAATAATGCGGTCGTTAAAGGTGATGGTCAGTTTCAGATGAGGATAGCGTTTTGTCATGTCCATCAGCACCGGCATCATCACCGAACGACCAAAGGCCGCAGGCAGATCGATCCTCACGGTGCCGGTGGGTTCAGTCAGTTTTGAACGCAGCGCCAGCTCTGCCATTTGCAGGGTTTCAAGCGCACTCTGACAACTGACCAGATAGGCTTCGCCCTCGGTCGTCAGGCTGATTTTACGGGTGGTGCGATGAAAGAGCGTGATGCCGAGGTTATGCTCAAGCCGCTGAATACTTTTGCCGATGGCCGATTTCGACACGCCCAGTTGCTCAGCGGCTTCGGTAAAACTGCCTGAGTTTGCCGCCGTCACAAAATGGACGATGTTGCTAAAAGATTCGGTAGAAATCACGGTTGACATCACAGGCGCCTGAATGAAAATCAAGAGGATACTTTAACGTATAGTCTTAACGTAAAATTGCCGACAACGGCAGCCCCCACAAGCTGCCCCCGCCCTTACTTCTTCTTATCAAACATCGATTTCAAATCAGCAAAAGGATTGTACGTCGCCGCCTCAACATCGTTTTGCGCGTCCTCGCCTGCCACCACGCGGGTGCCGTACTGGTCAGCTTCGGTGTATTTCGAGTGTTCGTGGTCGTGGCAATACAGACACAACAGTTCCCAGTTACTGCCGTCTTCCGGGTTGTTGGTGTGGTCGTGATCGATATGGTGAACCGTTAACTCCCGCAGGTTTGAATACACAAATTCCCGCGTGCAGCGTCCGCAGACCCACGGATAGATTTTAAGGGCCTTCTCGCGGTAGCCGCTTTCCAGCCGCGCATAGTTTTTTGGGATCAGAGCCATTGCCGATGTTACCTGTGATAGAGAGATCGTTTAACGAAAGTGCGCCTAATATATCTCATAAGGGAACAGAAGGAGAAATGGCAAAGCAGGAAGTGAATGCAGGAAACTCCCTGTGGCGGGGATGCCACAGGGAGAGACAGATTACGGTGTGACGATATTGAACCAGAACTCAAACTTATCCATGTATCCCAGCATCTCGTCCAGTTTGGCACCGTTGCCGGTCACCTTCACATCCCCTTTATCTTCAGCCTGTTTCAGAGTCTCTTCCTTCAGGATGATTTTATTCAGGGTGTCGCGGTTCAGCACAATGGTGGCATCGGCGTCTTTCGCTTCGGCATTCGCCGTATGGTTCAGCACGCCATTTTCCAGCTCCAGCTTGTACTTGCCGCCGTCACTGCCCAGATCGACGTTAAATACCGCCTTCGCATTCGCCGCTTTCTCGCCGTTGATATGCACGCCGAGGTAGTCGAAGAACATCTCCGGCGACATCGCTTTAACCGTATCCGGGCTGGCCGTGTTCGGCGTTGGCAGTTTTTGCACGCCGTTACGCAGTTCCTGCGCGCCGGTCAGATAGAAGTTACGCCACGGACCAGACTCCGCCTGATAGCCTAACTGCTCCAGCGCATCCGCCTCGAGGTGACGTGCCGCCTCGTTATTCGGATCGGCAAAGACCACTTTGCTGACCACCTGCGCCACCCAGCGGTAATTCCCCTGATCAAAGTCCTCTTTGGCTTTTTTCAGGATATTGTCCGCTCCGCCCATGTAATCGACGAATTTCTTCGCGGCTTCTTCCGGTGGCAGTTCATCCAGTGTGGCCGGGTTGCCGTCAAACCAGCCGAGATACAGCACATAGGTGGCTTTGACGTCGTGACTGACAGAGCCGTAATAGCCGCGGCTGGCCCAGGTTTTGGCTAAGCCATCCGGCAGTTTGAAGTTCGCCGCAATTTCATCACGGGTCAGGCCGGTATTGGCCAGACGCAGGGTCTGGTCGTTGATGTAGCGGTACATATCGCGCTGGCTTTTCATCAGCTTAACGACGTTATCGTTACCCCAGGTTGGCCAGTGGTGCTGCGCCATAATAATTTCCGCTTTATCGCCCCAGCGGTTGATCGCATCGTTTATGTATTTTGACCACGCCAGCGGATCACGAATTTTTGCCCCGCGCAGCGAGTAGGTGTTATGCAGCGTATGAGTAATATCCTCTGCCGCTTCGATCATTTTTTTCTCTTCGACATACCACAGCATCTCGGAAGGCGCTTCCGAACCCGGCGCCATCATGAAATCGTAGGTCAGCCCGTCGATGGTCTCTTTCTGGCCGGTTTTGGTGATGTAGTTGGTCGGCGCGATCAGCGTGACGGTCCCGGCAGAGGTGGTTGTCCCCAGCCCGGCACCGACCTGTCCTTTCGCATCGGGTTGCAGCAGGTTGCCGTACATATAACTGGCGCGGCGGCTCATGACGTTACCGGCCATGATGTTTTCGGACACCGCTTCATCCATAAATCCGGCCGGGGCATAAATTTTCACCTTGCCGGATTTCACATCCGCTTCGTCAACCACGCCGCGCACGCCACCGTAGTGGTCAACGTGGCTGTGGGTATAAATCACCGCGACCACCGGTTTTTTGCCACGATTTTTATAGTATAAATCCATGCCCACTTTTGCCGTTTCTGCCGACACTAAGGGGTCAACCACCGTAATCCCTTCTTTCCCTTCAATAATGGTCATATTGGAAAGATCGAGGTTGCGGATCTGGTACACGCCGTCGGTCACTTCAAACAGACCGCTGATATTGATTAACTGAGATTGTCGCCAGAGGCTGGGATTCACGCTGTCCGGCGCTTTATCGCCTTCCTTGATAAAGGCATATTTCTGCGGATCCCAGACCACATTGCCCTGCTCCCCTTTGATCACATCAGCCGGGATTGCCGCAATGAATCCTTTATGGGCATTGGTAAAATCGGTGTTGTCAGAGAACGGAAGCTGATTATAAAGCGCGTCATTGGCTTGTTTGGTGGCTGCCGTGGCGTCCTTCGGGGCAACCTGTGCATAGAGCGGTGTGAGCGTTGTGGATGAAAGCAGCCCTGCCAGAGCAAGACTTTTGACTATCAATTTAAGTTTCATTCCTTATCCTCAAAAAGTAATCATTCCCTGTTGGGAATCGGGTCATTAATCCGCCGCTCTGCCTCACACGGGGTACAGCGCCGCCGGATTAATTTTTATGACTCTTAAAAAAGATAATAGAGATGTTACATATCGCAACTTATCCACATAAAAATTTTAAGATTTATCTTTTTGCGATATTTATTACAGCCTGTGCGGCGGAAAGGATAACCCCTGCCATTCATAACGGAAATCGGGCTAAAATGGATGCATCTATGAACGGCTTTCATAAGTGCTGTTTACGCTGTTACCGTCAATTTAAGGAAAGCCTCCGTGCTGAAAGAGAACTTCAATGAGCTGCAAATTTTCCTCGTCGTGGCGAGAGAGCGAAGTTTTACCCGGGCGGCGGGAAAGCTGGGTGTTTCTCAGTCGGCGCTCAGCCACGCGGTAAGGGCTCTGGAAGAACGTTTAAACCTGCGCCTGCTGACCCGCACCACCCGAAGCGTGGCACCGACCGAAGCCGGTGAGAAAATTATCGCCTGCCTGGAACCCCGTCTGGCGGATCTGGAGCAGGAACTGCAAGCGGTGATCCAGCTGAACGGGTCGGCCTCCGGCAATATCAAACTGTCTGCGGGCGAACACTCGGCGCGCTGCCTGCTGTGGCCCAAACTGAAACCGTTTTTAAAGCAATACCCGGAAATCAGCATTGAGCTGGTGGTGGATAATGGATTTGTGAATATCGTGGATGGCCGTTTTGATGCCGGTGTGCGCCTTGGCGAAAGTATCGATAAAGACATGGTGGCGGTCAGGATCGGGCCGGATATGCGCATGGCGATTGTCGGCGCGCCGGCGTATTTTGCGCAACAGGGTATCCCGCAGACGCCGCATGAACTGCAACATCACCGCTGCATCAATATGCGTTTGCCGACCGCCGGGGGCGTCTATCACTGGGAGTTTGAAAAGGACAACAAACCGCTGAAGGTCAGGGTGGAAGGGCAACTGACCTTTAACCTGCTGTCCGAACGAATCGATGCGGCGCTGTCCGGTTTTGGTATTGCCTGTGTGCCGGAAGACACGATTGTGGATCAGGTAAAATCCGGCGAACTGGTGCAGGTCTTGCAGGAATGGTGCCCTGAATTTCCCGGCTATTATCTGTATTACCCGAGCCGGAAACAGCATCCGCCCGCCTTCGCGCTGATGATTGATACCCTGCGTTATTCCGGTTAAGCGCCGGAGAAGCGCTGAAGACAAAACGGCGACACGTTTTACTGTGTCGCCGTTTTCGTTTACGCCAGCCGGGCGGGAATGCGGCGAAGAGCAGACGGCGTCAGCGAATATCCGCGCCGTTGGTGCTGATCACCTTCTGATACCAGTGGAAAGATTTCTTTTTGTAGCGGTTGCCGGTGCCGGAAATGTTGTCATCGAGATCGACATAAATCAGGCCGTAGCGTTTGCTCATTTCGCCGGTGGACATACTCACCAGATCGATACAGCCCCACGGGGTGTAACCCATCAGCTCGACGCCGTCTTCAATGGCTTCGGCCATCGCCTCAATATGCTGACGCAGATAGTTGATGCGGTAATCGTCGGCGATAAAGTGGTTTTCATCCGGTTTATCCACCGCGCCCAGACCGTTTTCCACGATGAACAGCGGCTTCTGATAACGGTCGTACAGCTGGTTGAGGGCGATACGCAGCCCCACCGGATCGATTTCCCATCCCCAGTCGCTGGCCTCAAGGAACGGGTTTCGTGCGCCGCCCAGCAGATTACCCTGCGCGGAGACGGCATCCGGATTGGTTTTATTGATGGTCGATGACATGTAATAACTGAAACCGATGTAATCCACCGTATGCTGTTTAATCAGCTCCAGATCGCCCGGCTGAATATCCAGTTCGACGCCCTGCGACTGCCACAGACGTTTCGCGTAGTACGGATATTTGCCGCCCGCCTGCACGTCGGCGCAGTAGAAGTTAAACGCCTGCGTCTCTTTCAGGGTTTCGAGCTGGTTCACCGGATTGCAGTCGTAGGCATAATTTGTCGCAAACAGGATCATGCAGCCGATCTGAATTTCTGCACGCGTTTCGTGGGCGATTTTCACCGCCAGACTGCTGGCGACAAACTGGTTATGCCACGCCTGATATTTGGCCTGCGCCTCCAGCGCGCCGGTTTTCACCGTCAGCCCCTGACTCATGATCGGGAAATGCGCCGCGCTGTTGATCTCGTTAAAGGTCATCCAGTATTTCACTTTATGACCAAAGCGGGTCAGCACCGTGCGGGCAAAGCGTTCGAAGTGGCCGATCAGTTCGCGGTTTTTCCAGCCGCCAAACGCCGTCGCCAGATGCAGCGGCATTTCATAGTGGGAAATCGTGATCACCGGCTCAATGCCATGGGCGATACAGGCGTCGATCACCGCGTCATAATGTTTCAGCCCCGCTTCGTTCGGCTGCTGTTCAATACCGTTCGGGTAGATGCGCGTCCAGGCGATAGAAAAGCGGTAACACCTGAACCCCATCTCGGCAAACAGGGCGATATCTTCCTGAAAACGGTGATAGTGATCGATGCCCTTGTGGTTCGGATAGGTGTACTTTTCGCTATCCAGCGTGAAATCGAATTCCGGCGAGGAAACAATACTTAAGCGCGCCTTGCCGCCGGGAATGGCATCCACAATCGACAAGCCTTTGCCATCCTGATCGTAAGCGCCTTCAACCTGATTCGCCGCCGTCGCCCCGCCCCACATAAAACCTTGCGGAAATTTCGCTTTCATCACCACTCTCCTTGAAAAAATCCATTAACTTATTGATTCAATGAACTGATAATACAACTCATATAATTGACGGCTATATTTATTTCTTAACTTTACGTCTGAATACAATACGTTGATGACATCCGTGCATCCGATGAGGAGCGTTGCGTTATGCCACAAATATCGTTGATCTACCCTCTCCATGAACATTCTGAGGCCTGTCTGTGTCACAGCCCCGCGTTCAGACGTATCAATACCGTGCTGACAGAGGAAGCGGCAAAAGCCCCGCCGATCACCGCCGCGACGGTTTCCGCTGCCCTGTCCGACGCCAGTTCGCCACACGACGAAAACCCGGCTCCGTCTGCGCCGCTGAAAGCCTTTATCAACGTGCGTATTTTTGACGGGATGTCCGATGCCCTGCGCGAAGGGCTACAGGTCATTGTCGAAGGCAATAAAATCAACGCCGTTGAGCCTGCGGGGACGCCGCTGCCCGCCGGAATTGACGTCATTGACGGGGCGGGCGGCGTGCTGATGCCGGGGCTGATTGATGCCCACTGGCACGCCATCATGGCCCGCCCGTCGATGATGACCGCCATGACCGCTGACTTCAGTTATATCCAGGCGCTGGCGATTGCAGAGGCCAAGGCGACGGTGCTGCGCGGCTTTACCACCGTGCGGGATATGGGCGGGCCGGTTTTTGGTCTGAAACGGGCGATTGACGAACGCATCACCGCCGGACCGCGCATCTATCCTTCCGGCGCCTTTATCTCGCAAACCGGCGGGCACGGCGATTTTCGCCTGCTGCATGAAGTGCCGCGTGCGCCGGGAGACAGCCTGAGTTATATCGAACGGGTGGGCATTACGGCGATTGCCGACGGTGCCGATCAGGTGCTGCTGCGCGCGCGGGAACAGCTTATGCGCGGCGCATCGCAGGTGAAATTTATGGCGGGCGGCGGCGTGGCGTCCCTGTATGACGGCATTGATGTCACCGAAGGATCGGTGGCGGAGATTCAGGCCGCCGTCACCGCGGCTGAAAACTGGGGAACGTACGTCACGGTGCATGCGTATACCGCGCGGGCGGTGACTATGGCGATAAAAGGCGGCGTGAAGTGCATTGAACACGGTCAGCTGGTGGATGAGGAAACCGTGCAGCAGATGGCGAAACAGCACATCTGGTGGTGTCTGCAACCTTTCCTGAACGATGAAGATGCCGTGCCGATGGCCACTCCGGCGTCACGCGCCAAGCAGCGGGTGATGTCGGCAGGCACTGACACGGCCTATCAACTGGCAAAAAAATATCAGATCGACACCGCCTGGGGCACGGACACCTTGTTTGACGCCCGGCTCGCCACCCGTCAGGGCGCGCAGTTAGCCAAACTGAAACGCTGGTATACGCCGCCGGAAATTCTGAAAATGGCCACCAGTGTGAATGCCCAATTATGCGCCCTGTCCGGCCCGCGCAATCCTTATCCGGGGAAAATTGGCGTCATAGAAGCCGGGGCGTATGCCGATATGATTGTGGTGGCAGGCGATCCGCTGACGGATATCGATCTGATTGCGCAGCCGGAAGAGGCGTTTCGCGTGATCGTCAAAGACGGGGAGATCCTCAAAAATACGCTGTAAAAACATCGCCGTGATGCCCTGCGGTACGGGGCATCACGGCGGAGAATCACACCCAGATACGGTAATTATGCACGTTACCGGCGGCTTCCCGCAGGGCGTTTTGCACCTCTTCCGTCAGTTCCCGTTGCGGGAAATAACAGTACGGCGGACGCAGAACAGACGTGTGGTTGAAACCGCAGCCGTTAAAATCCCCCCGTGTACAGTTGAACACTGACTCCGCGTCATGCAGATATTCGCCGCCAAAGCCTTTATATAATTTGCAGTGATCGGTCAGCCCTTTCACATTAAACACATTCAGCTCCGACAGCGTGCGGGAGTCTTTACCGATACCAAAGCTGTACTGGTATTTGTAAATCGGATCCGCGACATCATTGTCGAACAGGTTGTTATAAAGATGAATGTCGCCAAACCGCACGCGCGGCGTGCGCTGCACGATGCGGTGAAAGACATTGTCATGGAAGGTGACGCGCAATTTGCCGCTGTCTTCCGCGTCATTGCCGTCGCTGTGGCCAATCAGGATTGTTTTATCATGCAGCGTAAAGAAGCAACGCGAGACGGTGATGTAATCCGACGCCCGCTTGATGTCTAACGCGCCATCATGCTGCACGTATTTCCAGCCATCGACAATTTTGTACATGTCCATGGTGAAACGCCCGTCACTGAAGGCCACATTACTGACCCAGACATGATGGGCGCGGATAATGCTCAGCCCGTCCCATTCGGCGTTCCAGCCGTCACCCTCTTCAAACTGCGGGTCGACATCCACCGGATTTTCGATAAACAGGTTGTGGATAATGACATTGTGGACATCCTGAACGATCAGCGCGCTTTCGATAAACTTCGCATTCTGATCGATACCTATCAGCGTGGTATTGCTGCTGATGAATATCCGTCCCCGCCGCGACTGATCCTGCCGGTTGAGATAAGGCGAACCGCCGCTGGCGTCAATCACACCGCCAACCCAGATGCATTTGTGATGGTCGCCGGACTCGTTGAGCGCCTCCCGCAGTTCTTCGATATTGGTCACGTAATAACTGAGGACGGGCCTTTCGCCCCCGCCGGTCGTGCCGCCCGTTTCAGAGGCCCAGCCGGAAGGGGTGTCAGACCAGGGTTCATGCGGTGGAATATGATGTATTGATTTCATCGGGACAACTCCTTTTTATGGAAATAAAAATGAGGGTGACCACTGCTTTTCATCCTGACGCTTTTCATTCATCTGTCTTTCAATCCGAAAAAGCGTCAGGCTATTGCTCTGTGCCTGGCAATATTTTTGTATAACGCAATACGATTTCCGACCTGTAATTTATTAATCAGACGGGTGCGGTGGGCATAAAATGTTTTGATATTCATGCCCAGCCTTTCGCCTATCTCATGGGTACTCAGCCCGTTCTGCATACCGAGTAACACTTCCTTTTCCCGGCCGGATAAAGGATGCCTGACCCGGTAATTAAACCGCGCATTATCCACCAGCAGACAGGACAGCACTTCTTTTACCGGCGTACGCCGGTCAATAAACGTCACATTCTCCAGATGGCAGTGCGTGTAATAATCGAGATCACTGGATATAAAGGCAAAAACTTTTCTGTCCTGGAATAAACAGGGGCTGGCCTGCAAATGATTTGTCGTCTCCACATCCACGATATAATAATTTTCATCAATCAGCTCGCGTGACAACAGCGCACTCAGGCCGAGGATGAAAAAATAATCGTCAGAAATTACGGAGTTTGATAAATCCATATAACTTCCCTTTCTGAACTGTCCTTTTATGTATTCTTACGTCATTAAATACTGTGGTTTGCTTTTATAAAATTTACAGAAACTACAAATTTATGACACCCCTAATGCACCGGCCATTTTCTGAACCGTTAAAACTATTCACATACGCTGACTTTTTTGCTATCAACCATAAACAACACTGCAAAACCATCTGATAACCACACAAAACACCGCAATGCGCGATAACTTCAACATTTAGAAACGCCGTGATAAATAGGTTTTTCTTAATGATCTGCGATGATTTGATAGTCATAACTTGAGAAAAAACCAAAAATGGAATTTTCTTAGGGAAAATACCTGATTGTCGCCGTCGTTTTATCGTTTCAGATTAGGGTGAATTTTACACTGTTAACAAATGACCAACATCAGTATCGGATTATTTTTATGTACGCCGGAGACTACGCCTGTAGCCTCTCTCTGAAATAACCGCATTACGGAAAGTTGTTTATTATTTATTTAGACGGAATGCTTTAAAACCACTGCCCTTACTTTTACTTTGCGGTGCGTTATGCGTCTTTTTAATCAGATGTTTTCTGCCGCCCTGCGGTCTGGCCTGTTTTGCAAATATCTGCGACAACGCCACGCACTGCTTTTTATGCTTCGCCGGGCAATCAATAAAAATCAACTCATTCCGTTTATTCAGCCGATTGTGGATGCCCGCACAGGAAATACCGTGGCCGGCGAAGTGCTGATGCGATGGAAACATCCTGCGCTGGGGAATATCTCCCCGGAGTGTTTTATTCCGCTGGCGGAGCAAAGCGGTCTTATTTCCCGCATTACCGCCTACGGTATTCAGTCGGTGGCCCGCACCATCATCTCAACGGCGTTTATTTACCGCCCTGACACCACGTTATTCTTTAACGTTGCCGCGAAGGATTTTGAAAATCACGACATTCTTCTCGCCTGCCAGCGCTTTATGCAGCAAACCGGGCTGCCCGATTTATGCATCGGTCTGGAAATTACCGAAAGGCAAGCCGTGACCGGATCCGATCTGTTGCAGGAATTGTGCGAAAAACTGGAAGGTCTGGGTGTCCACCTTTCTATGGATGATTTCGGTACGGGAAATTCGAATTATCATTACCTGATGCTGTTTCAGCCGCGTTATATCAAGATCGACAAACTGTTCACCTGCGGGATTGAAACCGACCGCAGTAAAGCCGCCATTGTGCGCAACATTGTCGCTATCGCCCGCGAACTGCATTGTCTGACCATCGCTGAAGGGGTGGAAACCCGGTCACAATGGGAAACGCTGGCGGCGATGGGCGTCAGTCATTTTCAGGGCTATTTCTTCTCCCGCCCCGTGGAGGCGTCAGTGTTCTTTCATCAGCTGATGGAGCCGCTTCCCCTGCGCTGAGACGCTCTTTTCATCTCACGCCACAAAAAAAGGCGGGCTGCTCTGATGCAGTCCGCCTTTTTTGTTATCCGTAATGAAGGTGTGTTACCAGTTGATATCCAGGGTCGCCGCCGCCGTGGCCGGGCCGGGTTCTGCCGTCGGGCGCGGACACAACACCCACACCAGATTGTCAGACCAGGACTGCGTGGAAGACACCGTGCGCAACGTCGCTTTGCTGCTATCCATACGCATGGACGAGCCTTTGGTGGTACATCCGGCCTCTGCGCTGGCGTTTGCGCCCATAAAGCCACGGATATCCCCCGCAATACCGCCGCCTGCGGTCGAGATCATCGGCAGCGTATAATCATCACCGGCCTGCGTTTTGGGTGTCACGGAATAGGTGATATCGGCGCTGGCACCGGCGTCGTGAGTACAGTTCACATTCAGCGAAGACTGTACCGCAATCCCCTTGCCGTCCGTTGCCTGACCCGGCGTCACGTCACCGAATGGCACGACCGCCGCAGTGTTCATCGAACATTGCGTTTTGGCCACGACCAGATCACTGAAGCTCAGTAGCGACTGTCTGTTATTTCCACTGGTTTTATGCAGTTGCAGATAGGTTGTGGGCAACGGGCCTGCCGCGGCACCTGGTGAAACATACACCCCGTACGAAACATTCATCGAAGTGCTAGACCCGTCAAGAATGAAGAAGTTGCCGCTGATCGGACGCTTTATCGCCGCACAATGCGACGCGGTGCCGGGTGTCTGCCAGTCAGTGATGATGGCTCCTTTACTGTCCCAGGTGGCGGAATAGGTGTCGGTGACCACGTTGGCGTTGCCGGTCGGCGTCGCCGTAATGGTCGTCGCGTTCAGACTGCCGGTCAGGACAATTAATACGCCCTTTTGGATCTCGTATCCCGACCAACCGTCTACCGTGGTGTAGGGCAGGCCCGCTATTGAGCAGGTTGCACCATTACTGTCATTTGGCGTGGTTTGCCAGGCCGATAGTTTCCAGCCCCATCCGTATGTCAGAGCGGTGGAGCTAGCGTAAGGTCCATGAGCCGTACCGTTGATGGTCGGCGTCCAGGTGCCGAGACGGGTATAACCCTGCGGGAGATTCACCGCGAATGCCGCCTGACAAGATAACAGTGCAATAGCGGCCATGCATTGGATCCCGCATCGACGAAAGGCTTGCGCCAAAAAACGCTTAAAAACAGACATCTTATTTCCTATATCAACAATTTTGTAGAGCCTGCAATCTGGCCCGATGAGGTTGATTACCAGCTCATGTCAAGCGTCACCGCCGCCGTGGCAGGACCGGGTTCTGCGGTCGTCCGCGGGCATAACACCCAGACCAGCGGATCAGACCAGTTCGTGCTGGTAGTGACCGTGTGCAGGCTGATTTTGGTGCCGTCCATCGGCAGTGAGGAATTGCGGTCTGCACAACCGGCTTCTGTCGTCGCGGATGCGCCCAGAAAACCGCGTACATCGCCGTCAACGGTGCCGCTGGCCGACTTCATCGGGATGCTGAAATGGTCACCGGCCTGTGTTTTCGGCGTTACCGAATAGGACACCGGCAGCGCGGTGCCGGAAGGATTACTACACGTCACATCCACCGAGGAGTTCACCGCGACCTTGCGGTCATCCGGCGTGACATCACCGAAGGCAATCGCAGGCGTTGAATTCACCGTGCAGTCCATGCCACTCCACGCCAGCGACAGGATGCGCCGGTCAAAGGTCGCCGGGGTGACGTTCCAGCGGTAGCCACGCGCGGCCTGTGCATAAACGGTTTTTGCTGCCATTTTGGCGGCTCCCGGCTGCACATAGACGCCGTAACCCATCGCCGACTGCGAGCCGCCGCCGCTGTTCATTTCCACCGCGCCAAATGACTGGTTAAAGGTGGTCATCACCCCCAGACAGTCGGTACGAACACTGACGTCGCCGCTGCCTTTGCCGGATTTGTCCCATGACGCGGACGACACGGTGTTCAGATCCGGCGCGCCGTTAGGGATAAACGTACCACCGGTGGTAGTCGGGTTCATGGTCCCGGAATTAATGACAATCTGACCGGATATGGAACCGAACGGGATCATCAGAATGCCGGGAGAAATCTCATAACCGCGATAGCCGTCATAGGATTTCATCGGATACATCGATGCGCATTCCGCGCTGGGCACCGGCACGGGGGAAACCACCACGGTGCCCGCGACACCTGATGCCATAAAGGGCACTACGTTTTGTGAGTAATACCAGCCCGGTTTGTTGCCCGGAATGGTATCGCCGTCGGTCCATGTCAGCCGGGTATTGACCACGTCACTGACCACCTGATACCCGGATTTGAGTTCAAGCGCGGCGCTGTTCACTCCCCAGAAAAGGGTCAGGGCACCTAAAAACATCCTTGCTGTCATCACAGCTCCTTAAGAAATGAGGGATTGAAAATGCCGCGCCCGGGAGCGCGGCCTGTTATCAGCGGCATTCGCCATCAAGCTGAATGACCGGCATTTGCGCCGTCGGAGCCAGCCCTTGCAGGTTGTAACTGACGCGGCACTGTTTATCGCTGCCTTTACCCCAGCTCACGGAGAGCTGGCCTTTTTGCGGCAGACCGGTCAGATAGACCTGCCCGTTATCGCCAACGATACCGGTGATCTCCTCACCGCCGGCTTTCTCCGCCAGCGAGGCGGTGGCACCGAACGGCACCACGCCTGCCCCGCCCGCACGGGTCAGGGTCATTAACACCTGATAACCGATGCGCGTGGCAAAGTTGGCTTTCACCACCGCGCCGTTGGTCGGATAGACCGTCTGCTGGTTCTGTGGCAAATCGACGTTATCCGGCAAGGTGGACGGATCCAGACCGATGCTGTTGCGGCTGTAATCCGACAGATACGGCACCACGGCGAAACCACGGGAATCCGTCTTGCCGCTGCCGTTCGACAGGCTGACATCCTGCGCACCCGGCGCACTGACCAGCGCCACCGAACTGCCCAGCGAACGTGACAGCGTCACGCCTTCACTGTGCACAATTGCGCCGCCGCTCATGTTCAGGTTCATCGAACGCATGTCGTTCGAATAGCCGTAACCCGCCGCCACGTTGCCTTTGCTGCCCTGATAGCCAAGATTCAGGGTGCTGTTGCTGACCTGATCCTGATTCCCCCAGCCCTGCATCGCGCTGTACGACACCTTGCCGTCAGTAGTGCTGCCGCTGAGTCCCGCCTGATTCTGCGTGCGCCCGTGGTTGTCATGGGTGATCTGACTGGTGGCATAGGCATTTTGCAGCGCCGGTGCCGCAGTAAAGATGCTGAACGGCACGTTCACGTTGAACGACACCTGACGGTTTTCCGGCCAGTCGCCGTGACCTTTCATGCGGTCAACGGTGTAGTAAAGCCCGTAGCTGACGCTGTGATAACTGCCGTTATAACCGGCGGACAGACTGGTCAGCGTTTTGGTGGATCCCCAGTAATCATCACGGCTGGCGCGCAGGCTGACCGAGCCGAGATTGCCGAGCTGCTGCGAGACCTGAGTCTGGAAGCTGCTGCGGCGACGGCTCATCACCCACGGCGACACGTCTTCACGCGCCGAATAACCGATGCTGTTGTATTCCGCGAAGCTGTAATAGTTGCGGGTCGAATACCGCAGCGCGGTCAGATCAAACGAGGTGCCGGTGGTCAGCAGACTTTTCGAGTAGCGCACCCGCCATGAACTGCCTGCCTGACGATCTTCATGTTCCAGTCTGGTGCTGGAGAACGTTCCGTCTGCCGACACCGCCCCCAGGTCGCCCATCGACACGCCGGTCCCCATGCTCAGCGCACTGTAGTTCTGCGACGCCAGCAGGCCGCCGTACAACGTCAGGTTTTTCGGCAAACCGTAGATCAGCGTGGTCATCACAAAGTCAGATTCGCGCGAACCCTGGGTGTTGCCGCCGTTGTAGCGCCCGGCCGTGGCTTCGTATTTGATTGCCCCCGGTCGCAACATCACCGGCAGCGACGAATACGGCACCACAAAGCTGTGCACGCTGCCGTCGGCTTCCGTCACCGCCACATCAAGGTCACCGGAGGTGCCTGCCTGATACAGATCTTTGATTTCAAACGGCCCCGGTGCGACATACGTTTCGTACACCACATAACCGTTCTGGCGCACGGTGACGCGGGCATTACTGCTGGCGACACCGCTGACCTGCGGCGCAAAGCCACGCAGACGGGATGGCATCATCTGTTCGCTCGAACTCAGCTGTACACCCCGGAATGGCACGCCGTCCAGCACGTCGCTGCCGGTGCTGGTTTCCCCCATCGTGACGCGCGAGCGCCAGTCGCGGATATCCCGTGACAGGTAGGTATTCGAAAAACGCGTGCTGTCGCTGCTGTTACTGCTGCTGTCGGCATCCGAATGGCTGTGCGTCAGCGTGCTGCGCAGACGCCATGCGCCGAGGTTGGCCCCGGTCTGCACGTTGGCGAACAGGTTATTGCTGGTCCGCGTGTCGCTGTTGATACTCTGCTCGTTGCGTCCGGCGCTGAGGTTGTAGTTAAACAACATCGCCGGAATACCGTCATCCCACTGCGCCGGATCCGACTGGCTGTCCTGACCCGCCTGCATCGCCACCTGCGGAATACTGAGGTCAAGACGCAGATGCGACAGATCAAACTTCACCGTCGATTGCGGGATCAGTGCGCTCAGATTGGCCACCGGCTGGTCTTCCGGCAGTCCTTTAAACGCAGGCAACTGACCGACGTTGACGCCAAGCGCGCCAAGCATTTCCGGCGTCAGTTGTGGCATCACATTGCCCTGAGTATTTTTGCTGAACTGCACATCCCGTGAAACCGCTTCACGCTGGTTCACATACACCGTGACCGGATACGTGCCTTCGGCCATCCCGCCCGCCTGAGAAAAGGCGGAAAGATCCACATCAGATGTGCCGGTGCCCAGTGACAATAATTCAGGGTCGAAATAATCCGCCGCCCAGCCAGGCTGGCAGCTCATCAGTACAAAAAGGGCGAGCGTTTTGCGCGGGAAGGCGCGGGTGCTGGCTACCATGCCGTTAGTCCTTAAACAGGACGTCAATGTCTTACTCAAAATCGTTCCCTGCTCTGCAATTAGTGATTTTCTGCGCCGGTTTTCCCGGCGTTACAATGTCTGGCGCTGCAACGGCGTCACCTGACTCTCTTCATCCAGCACCTGCCATTCCACCGCGCCCTGCGCACCGCCGCTCACGGCGTATCGCTGCTGGCCTTTCGGCGGCACCAGCTTGCGCAGTTCAGCGGCCGGAAGCGGTTTTCCGCCCACGCTCAGCTGGCTGAAGTTCAGGTAAAACGGCGTCGGGTTATCCGCCACCAGCACATCGCCTTGCAGGCTGAAACGCAGCTGCTGCACTGCCTTTTTCACCCCGCCTTCCGGCAGTCCCTCCGGCCGGTAAAACAGCTTGAGGTTGTTCACCACCGCCACCACCAGTTGCCCGCCGTTCTGGCTGGCTTTATCCGGCACGGACGGAATCCCTTTCACCGACAGGTAAAAGACCGATTCCCGATCCTGCGGCAGCGACATGTCGGTGATGCGCAGCCGCAGCTGCAACGGATCGCCCGGCTCCACGCGCTTTAACGGCGGCGTGACCAGCAGCGGGATTGTCGCTGACGGGCCTTTGCGTTCCTCTTCTGCCGCCGGTAAACCGGTGGCGGCATCCAGCGGCCGGATCCACGACTGCATCAGATACGCGCGGTCGGTGTTGTTGGTCAGAGACCAGGTGATGCCCTTCTTTTCCGACGCCGGATAGACCAGCCGGAACTGCGTGAGCGACAAACCGGCTGGCTGTTCCGGCGAGGCGAAACACGGCACCGCCACAGCCAGCGCTGTGGCGACCACCGCGACACATGCCGGTAATTTCAGGGAAAATCTCATGGCGTTTCTCCGCTTTGCACGGTGGCGTGGTAAACCGCACTGTTACCGCCATAGTCATTAATCACCGACCAGTGCGCCTGCCGCGGATGGCCGGTCAGCGGATAACTGACCGACGAGAACGGCGCAATCATCGCCCCCTGATTGCGGACGTCGATCTCCGTGCCGTCGAGCTTCAGGTGCGAGAAGGTCAGGTAATACGGCGTCGGGTTGCCGACCTGCACCTTTCCGCCGGTCAGATGAAACGTTAAACGTCCCTGCGCTTCTTCCGGTGCCAGCGACAATCCGGCCGGGCGGTAAAACAGCTTGATGGTGTTCCGGATGCCGACAGACACCCGCGCCGCCAGCGAGGCCTCGTCCGCCGTTTCCGGCAGCGTCATGGCCGGTACGGCGATCGCGGTGAAGTAGAAGACCGACTCCCGATCGACCGGCAGCGCGGCTCCGTCCTTACGCAAAATCCGCAGGGTGTTTTTGCTGTTGGCTTCCAGCCGGAACAGCGGCGGCGTGGCGAGAAACGGCGCGGCTTCATGGCCCTGCGGCTGTGTCACCACCGCCGACTGCACCAGATAAGGCCGCGAGCCGTTGTTTTGCAGGGTCAGCGTTTGTGCGCTGTCCCCTGCCTGAAAAATGACCCGCGTGCGGCTAAGGCCGATGCCGCCGTCTGCGGCGGCCGCGCCCTGCACCAGCGCCATCAGGACGCCGGTTACCAGCACCATGCGGCGTAAACACAACGAAATAACATGCACGGCTCACCCCTTACTGGTAGGCAAAATCAAAGGTCACGGCGGCATTCAGCGTGCCGCCTTTGGTGGCGGCATCGGCGCATTTGTTCCCGCAGGACAACGCCACGCTGAGCGGGATGCTGACGCTGCCGCCGTCAAAGGCCGACGCGCTGAGCAGCACCGGCAGCACGGTGTTGTTGTTCACCACGTCGCCGGTGGCCGTGGCAATGTGCACGCCATAGTTCACCGCCTTCGTGGTGGCCGGTTGCAGGAACAGGAAATCGCCCATACTGGTATTCCCCACGCCCGACACCTTCACGCCCGGCTTTTGCACCGCACCGACAAACCCGGCGCACTGCGACACGGTGAGGGTCAGGGTCAGCGGATTCGCCAGACTGTCGCCCTGGCGGATCGCCGATGACGACACGTCACCAAAATCCAGCGACGCCGGAGCAGAAACCTGACAGGTCGGCGCCTGAAAGTTCGCGGAAAACTGCACATCCGTTGCCGCCGGACAGCTGGCTGTCGCCAGCAGGAACAGGCAAAGCGATGCCCTCAGGGCGAAGTGACGTCCTGATAAAGAGTTATGATTTTTCATCGTGTCTGTCTGTTGAACGCGTTAGGGGAAAATAAAGGCGAAGGTGATCCGGGCGCTGACTGCACCCGCCGTCGGCATCGGGTCACCATTGCTGTGCACCAGTCCCACGGAGAAAGGCTGCACGGCGCTGTTGTCGCCGGTGACCGTCACGGTATCGCCCGGTGCCACGGTATCAGCGGCGTTATAAAAATCGCTCAGGTTGGTCAGCGTGCCTTTTTTCAGCATAAAACCGGCGTACTTCGCCGTTGAACTGGCGGCACGGAACAGCTGAGCGTCATTTAAGCCTGACGACTCACCGGTCACACTCAGCGCAGGTGTCTGCCCCTGCATATCCGTGCAGTCGAGCGTCACCGCCAGCGGCAGGATTTGCGCGGTGCCGGTGGCGAACTGCGTGGTGTTTTGATTGCCAAAACTGAGGCTGGTCTGATCCAGCGACACCTGACAGCTGCCATCGGTGATGTTGGCTTTAATGTCTGTCGTGGCGGCCAGCGCCTGACTGACCGGCATACCTGATAACATCAGCAGCAGGCCGGAAGAAATATGTTTAATTAACCGTGCCACGGAACGCCTCCACGCCACCAAAATCATTAATCGCGGCCCACTCAGCTTTCCCCTGCCCGGCGGTCACCGGATAGGTATTGGCAGCAAACGGCGCAATCATGCTGGTGCCTTTGATCACATCGAGTTTCACTTTCTTGCCATCAATCATCAGCTTATTCAGCGAGATGTAATAAGGCGTGGGATTGCTGACGTTGACGCCCTGACCTGTCCGGACAAACTGTAATTTGCCCATCGCCTCTTTTTGCGTCATCGGCAAATTATCCGGGCGATAGAACAGCTTGATGGTATTGCCGGTGGCTACCTGCAATGTCCCGCCGACATTCTCCGTGCGGGTCTCCTGCCCGGTTTTACCGGTCGGGATCGCCATAATATTCAGATAAAAAACCGACTCCCGGTCATGCGGCAGAGCATTCGCTTTTTTCAGAATACGAATTTTATTGGTTGAATCAGGCTCAATACGAAATAACGCCGGTGTCGGAATAAACACGCTGTCTGTCGTTTGGCCTGAAAGGGATCCGGAAATACCGACATTAATAAGATAAGGTTGATTTTGTGAGCGGTTATTAATATCAATACTCTGCGCACTGTCAGCCCCGTTAAAAATAACCCGTGAGGCCCCGAGCGAAATACTGGCTATCGCCGGTGCGGTCAATACCAGGCTCAGGCTGAGAATAAACGCCCACTTGTGATAACACTTCATACTGTTCCTGCCCGTTAAACGAAAAAGAGAGGCCGTAATAACCCTCTCTTTTCTGTACTGCTTATAGTGACGTTCTGAAACCGCTTACGCTTAGTTGCTGACGTAAGAGATTTTCACTGGCGCGTGGTAAGCACCTGGCTGAACGTTCGCTTTATCCAGCACTGCCATACCGGTGTTGAAGGTATAGGTCAGCGCGCCGGAAGCATCAGCCACCACAGGGATGCTGGTGTTGTTGGTCACCTGAGTGGTGCCATCTTCACGGGTCAGCATGAAGCCTGCGGACTGGCCAACATCGCTCAGGAACACGGTTTCGTTACCGGTCGCAACAATGCCGCTGACCTGCAACGCGCCCGCTTCGTCTTTGCTGCAATTTTTCAGGGAAACCAGCAGAGGCTCTTCACCAATCTGTTTTTTCGCTGCGTCGAAAGCGATTCTAGAGAAAGAACCGACGTTCAGGGTGGAAGCGCCGTTATTTGCCGTCACTTCACACGTGGTGTCGACAATATTGCCCTGCAGCTGGACGTCAGCCTGAGTAGCAGCCTGAACCTGACCCGCCATAGCCATCATCAAAGCAACAGGCGCAAGGGCGATAATTTTATTCATTACTAAATCCTTTATTCAATATAAGTATTACGACAAGAGAAAAGTTATTTCAGCCTGCCTTGGCTGAGGAGGAGATAATACGCAGGGGAGAAAAGATAAAATATCAGAGAGGCTTTATTTTCACGAAGGGCGCAGACTACAGGTGTAGGATAACGAACAGATTTCAATGGCAGAATTTATTAATGGCGGGCAGTTTTAGCATACATTTCAATGGCGCTGTTGAACATCCGTATTTGTTGTTCCAACACATTAAGATTTTCTTTAATCACCGGCCCGGTTTCCCCGGCGGCCAGGGCGTCTTCTAATTTTTCGGCAAGTTCATGCAATGCCGTCGCACTCAGCAGTTGCAGGGTGCCGTTAATGCGGTGCAGGTGATGTTGCAGGACGCCCCATTCCTGCTGCGCCAGCGCCTGTGACGCGGCGGTCAGATCCTTTTCATTCTCCGTCCGCGCCTGTTCCAGCATCTGCATCATCAGTTTTTTATCACCGAGACTGTGCGCTTCCAGCGTCGGCATATCGACAAACTCTTCCAGCGCCAGACTCGCGGCGGGCAGGTTCAGGCCGCTGAGGGCGGCTTTCAGCTGTTGCAGGTCGATGGGTTTAAACAGGCACATATTCATGCCCGCCGCCAGACAGCGTTCTTTTTCGTCGGTCTGCGCGTTGGCGGTCAGCCCCCAGATCACCATCTGCTGATCGCGTTCGCGCACCCGCCGCGTCAGCGTGATGCCGTCCATATGGGGCATATTCAGATCGGTGATCAGCAGGTCATACTCTTGTTTTTGGATCAGACTAAGCGCCTGAAGGCCGTCTTCGGCCTCATCCACATGGTAGCCGAGCATGTCCAGCTGACGGCGCAGCAACAACCGGTTGGTCGGATTATCTTCGGCAATCAGGATGCGCAAGGCGGCTGGCAGGGTCGCCTGCTGTTCGGCGATCAGCGGCACGGCGGGCGCATGGTCAGAGGATTGCGTCATCAGCGTGACCATCATGGTGGTGCCCATGCCCGGCTGACTGGCGATGCTCATCTGCCCGGCCATGCGTTCCACCATTTCACGGCAAATCACCAGCCCCAGCCCGGAGCCGATATTGCGCTTGCCGACCTGCGTCTGACTGAAAGGTTTGAACAGTTGCTGCTGCTCACCGGCGCTGATCCCCGGTCCGGAATCCCGCACGCTGAGTGACAGATACACCCGCTCCTCGCCCAGCGCCTGCGTGTGCGCCATCACTTCGACGCCGCCTTCCTGCGTAAACTTGACGGCGTTACTGAGCAGATTCGCCAGCACCTGTTTGGTGGCCTGCGGATCGAGCCACAGGGTTTTGCCCGCTTCGAGGCGGCAATCCACCGTCAGCCTGAGGTTTTTCTGCCGCGCCAGCCCGTCGAAATTCGCCACCGTGGTATGGATCAGCGGATCCAGATCGACCCATTCCGGTGTCAGGGTAAAATTGCCCGACTCGATTTTTTCCATGTCCAGCACGTCACCAATCAGACCGATCAGCGTCTGCGCGGTGCTGTAGGCCAGTTCGATGGTGTCTTTCGCTTCTTCCGCGCTTTGTTTACGGGTGGTCAGTAATTCCAGGAATCCCATGATCGAGCTGACCGGCGTGCGGATTTCATGGCTCATGCTGGCGAGAAAACGGCTTTTCGCCTGACTGGCATCGATGGCTTTGTCTTTCTCGACCTGCAACGCTTTCATCAATTGGCGGGATTCGGTGATGTCCTGCCAGCCGCAAATCAGGGTGGCGGGCAACTCATCCGGCATCCGGCATGAGGTGAGCCAGTGCAGGATCAGGCGATCTTCTTCGCCGTTATTCAGCACCAGCTGATGAGTGATCACCGAATCCGGCGTCAGCCCTTTCTGGATTTCCTGCTGCACATCGGGGAACACATCCGCCAGCGGGCTGCGGCGGTCATACAGCGAATAGCGCATGGCCTCACGGCGTTCCGGCGTAAAGAATTCACCAAAGGCGCTGTTGTAGCTTTCCAGTTCACCGTCCGGCGTGATGACATATACCGGCACCGGAATGGCGTTGGACAGGGTCTGGCGCAGGATAAGCTGATAACTCAGCGCCGCCTGCGACGCCTTGCCCCGGCTGATCGCCCGCAGAAGATAGACACCCCACAGCAGGCTGCTGATGACCAGCAATGCGGCCAGCCCCGCCACCAGATAAAATGGCCGGTTATACAGATTCCAGGTGCCGATTTTCACATCCGGCGCTTTCACCCATTTTCCGGCCAGATTGAGGATCTCTTTCGGCGGAATATCATCCAGCGCCTTGTTCAGAATACTTTGTAATTCCAGCGCGTCCCGCGGAATGGCAAAGGCAATCTGCGCCGACGGCTCATCCGGAATGCGGGTATAGGTCATCATCTCAGGATAATAGTGATCGATGATAAACCGCGACGCGAGCTGGGTAGACACCACGGCGTCCACATCGCCGAGCATCAGTTTGCTCAGCGCCGTACTGGTATTTTCGGCAATCACCCAGGTCACGCCGGGATATTTCTTCTTCAGTTTTTCACTCAGCGGATGATACGCCGGTATCGCCACTTTCGACCCCGGCGACAGACTATCTTCGTGCCCGCTCGTGTCGCGGGTCACCAGCACAAACGGCGTGGCAATAAACGGATGGGTAAATAACATCTGCTCTTCGCGTTCGGTACTGTAAGTGGCCGTCGGCAAAATATCCCAGCCGCCTTTGCGCATGATATTCACCATGTCGCTGTTGGAATTGGCGATCACCGGTTCGAAGGACAAGCCGGTCTGCAACTGGATCAGGTTGAGAATATCGCCGAGCAGGCCGCGGATTTCCTGATTGTCATCAATCATGCTGAACGGCGCGTAATACGGGTTGATCAGCACATGCAGCACCGGATGGCGGGAGACCCAGCGTTCTTCCTGCGGCGTGAGTTTCATCGCCTTATTTAAAAAGGAAATATTGCCGTTATCCACCCAGGACTGCGCCACCTGTTTGTGCGTCTGCTCGCTCAGGGAACTGATAAAGGTATCGAGAATGCCCCGTAACTGCGGCTGGCTGGCGAGCACAATAAACGCGTTGCCGGTCTGCGGTTCGCGCCAGAATTTCACCATGTCCAGTGCCTGATAAAAATCGCGCACCAGAATAAAGCTGGAGGTGAGATTGTTGCCAAAAAAGTAGTCGTTTTCTTTATTGGCGACCGACGCCAGCGCCAGATAGTTATCCGCATAGGCGGTGATCTGCGCCTGCGGAAACACCGTTTTGATAAAGGCGTCGGAAGGATAGCCTTGCTTAATCGCCACTTTCACCGCGTCATGCTCATCCGACAAGGGTTTCATCACATCGGCCTGACGGGTCACCAGCGTCGGAAAAGCGCGGACCAGTGGCAGCGAGGCGGTGAACGGTGCCGCCAGCGGTTCTCCCCCCGACGGGGAGGTCAGGATCAGATCAAGGTTGCCGCCCTGAAGTGCCGTCAGGGCCTGAGCCTGATCCGCATAGTGTTTGATCACCACGCGGACTTGCAGGGAATTTTCCAGCAGCAACAGGTAATCGGCGTTCATCCCCCGGTAGCGACCGGTGGAGGTGTTCATGTTGAGCGGCGGGGTTTCCGTGCCATACACGCCGACAGTCAGTGTCCGTTTGGCCGCCAGCCACAGCAGATCGAGATGGCTTAACGGCAGCGCAGGGGTAAAGACCTGATAATCGCTGGCAAGGGTGAGGGTTACCGGTTCAGGCGTGGCGGCGCGCAGCGGGCAGACGACCGCCAGCAGAAGAAACATCACGGCCATCACCCGGCGGATCATGGCATTAACCGATTTTATTGCGTTGGGCAAAAGAGAAGAGATCCATTAACGACCTGCAGTTCAGTTTTTCCATTAAGCGGCTTTTGTAGGTGCTCACCGTTTTATTGCTGATGTTCATCTCTGAGGCAATTTTCATATTATCGGTACCCGCGAGAATATAACGCATCACTTTGATTTCCTGACTGGACAGCGACTGCAACATTTCCTGCTCCGAGGAAAGGCTGCCCATAAAAGCATGCAGGGATAAAGGAAAATAACTGTAGCCATTCAGGGAGGCATTCACTGCCGCGATAATATTGGTCATTCCCTCTTTTTTACTGATAAAGGCATTCGCCCCCGCATCGGCACTGCGTTTGCCGTAAAACAGATCGTTTTTGGCAGAAACCACAATAATAATGCGGCTGAACGCCTGCTTGCGCAGTTTCTCCACCACCTCAATGCCGCTCATCACCGGGATATCGACATCCACGATTACCAGATCCGGGTACAGCTGATCCACCAGTTGCAGCGCCTGTGCGCCATCACCGGCTTCACCGACCACAGTGATCCCCTCGCTTTCCAGCAGGTTTCTGATCGCCATACGGGCTAGCGGATGATCGTCAACAATGACCGCATTTAATTTATGGGTTTTGCTCATGCTCTGGCAGTCTTCTTTTTCAGCAACGGGACTATTTTCAGTCTACCTACTCCGAATGCCCATTTCTATGCACATTAAGAAAAATAGTATCTGTTAATTAATTTCCCCTCCGGACTTCACGTGTAGGATATTCCCTGCAAAAGTTTCCGATGCGTCTGGTGTATTTCATCGGCCGTGACGTTTATTCTTACTTTTCAATTTAAATGATGGATCACCTCAACACGCCCCGGTCTGCGTGGGGTTTACTATTCTCATGAAGAGAACCAATACACAATTAATTTGTCTGGCGTTACTTTTTATATTTAACTTACTGTCTGTTCCCTGTTGTTATTTTAATTCGACACCACCGCCAGAACCCCGCCGTGCTTATATTGCCAGAAATCTCCTCCCGGCTTCCGCCCCGGTGAATAAACCGGTGGAGCCGGTTATGCCGGTGAAGCGGATCGAAACGGTCAGCATGGCGAAAGCACGTTACGCCAGAGATGACCGTAATAACGCCCGAATTCTGAAAGCGCAGATGGCCTATCAGCAGGCACTGAATGATTACAACCGCCGGATCCAGTACGGCGGCGCGTCGGCAGTGTCGCAGGAAGATATTCAGCACGCCCTGATCGCCGTGAACAACAGCAAAGCCGCGCTGGATAAAGCCATTCAGAAATACCGGCGCACCTTGCAGGCTGATCAGCGTCAGCTTTAATGTTGTTCTTTTTGCCGGTCGTCAGTAATAGTTAATTTTGACGATCACGGACGCATCAAACTGCCCGAGCGTCAGCGCCCGGCCGGGAATGGCACTCAGTCTGGCGCTGAAATTTTTCGTCACCTCATTCACGTTATTCAGTGCGGCGAAGTCATCGTAACGGTTAAAAACCACCGGCTGATCCTGATCGTTATACAGCATCAGTCTGGCGCCGTTTTGCAGGTCAATGGCGGTGTTATCCAGCAACGGACTGGCGGTGGAAAACTCGGCCTGTAGCGAGAAATTATCCAGACACCCCTGTTTCACCGCTTTGATGGCAAACGGCAGCGAAATGCCGGACGAGCGCGATAAGGTAGTTGAGTGGATCGCGCCGAAATCCACAATCTGGGATTCCGGGTACACCATGAGATCGGAACCGCAGGCCAGAAAGCGGACCCCCTGCAATCCCGACAGATTATATTTAAGGTTTTTCGCCCCCGGCGTGTTGTTGACGCGGCTGCTGCCGTCGAGCTGAAACACCGTAAACTGATCAGTCCCCTGATAATACCCGGCGGAAGGCGGCGTGCCGGTCACCTTGATATACAGACGAAACGTCACATCCAGCGTCACACTCCCGCCCCGCTGGATCGGCGTGCTGTTGGTGCTGGTGCGTTGCTGATCCTGCTCCAGTTCCTGCCCGTTGTAACTGACGCCCAGCCTTAATCCCTCGCCAATCGACTGGGATTTGGGATTGAAGTAGAAATGCACCACGTCAATGGCCGACCCCAGCACGTTGTCGCAGTAGGCCGTCACCGTAATGTCATTGGATTCCCACACCTTGGTTCCGGCGGGCACATTGGCCGGGATCGCCAGTTGCCCGACCGGGATCGCCGGTTTATCCACGATGCCGGTGCCTTTTTCGACACAATCCAGCGCCAGCGCGTGACGGGAAAATAACAGCAGCAACAAGATTAAAACCGGCGGGTTCAGTAATCGTCTGAGGACAAATCGCATCATGCTTCCTTACTTTTTGGCGGGCTGGCTGACGATCTGACACGGCGAGGTCTGGCAGCGGTATTCGTTCACCTGCAAACCGCCGTAATCGTCCATGTAACCGAGGCTGTATTCGTCACTGACATAGCGGCTGCCGGTGAGATTTTCCGTCGCAAAGGGGGCCAGCATCACGCTGTCGAAGCCGGGAATATTGCCTTTATTGTCCGTTCCCAGATAACCGACGGTGATGTAAAACGGCGTGGGGTTGGTCAGTTTCAGGCCGTCGCGGAGCCGGACAACCTGAAGCTGTTCCTGCCAGTTATTTTTGATCTGACTGCTGATGGCGGCCGGGCGGAAAAACAGCTTCACGCGGCTTTGGATCGCCACCTGCATGACGTTCGCCATGTCGCTTTTGGGCGGCACCTCGCGCACGTT
>NZ_SJOJ01000057.1 GCF_004330295.1 Rahnella victoriana | reverse complement strand
GGCCGCACGCAAACCCTGCGCATGGTGATCACCGTCTCTGACACGGACGCCATCACGCTTATCATTGATGATTCGATTGTTGTCGCCACCGAGGGTTATGTGAATGACCTGCTGGCCGCGCATGAAAAATCACGCAATCATCCGGACGGCACCACGGCGGCAAAAGGTTTTGTTCAGCTCAGCAGTTCGGTAACCAGCGACAGCGAAACCCTGGCGGCGACGCCCAAAGCCGTGAAGGCGGCGAATGATAATGCCAACGGGCGATTGCCGTCCGGCGGGACTGCCGTCGCTGCAAGCAAGCTCGCGACCTCGCGTAAAATTGCCGGTGTGGCGTTTGATGGCACGGCGGATATCAGCATTCCGCCCGCGAACGTGGGCGCACTGCCTGCGGGCGGGACGGCAGTTGCTGCAACCAAACTCGCCACGGCGCGAAAAATTGCCGGTGTGGCCTTTGACGGCACGAAAGATATCGCCATCCGCGCCGCTAGTGTAGACGGGTTGGGCAGCGCCGCGACAAAAGACGTGGGCACGGCAGCCGGTAATCTGATGGAAGTGGGTGCGTATGGCCTGGGCGGCAATGCAGTCGTTGCCACCGATGCGAATGCCATCGTTAAAAATGGATTTTATAAACTGACCAGGGAAGGCACACATGGACCGACTTATCAGGCGGCAGCAGAAATTATTCATATCCAGTTTGACGGAGCATCCGCAAATCAGATGGGCTGGAATGCAGGTGTAGGCAACGGAACGATGTATCACCGTGCAAGAGCGGGTTCTGTTTTTGGTGAATGGATCCCCCTTCTTGACCAGAGCGGCGGCACACTCAAAGGGGATAACGCGCTGCTCGTTTTACAAAATTCAGCGGCGGCAGCGGATAAAAAAGCCCTCTATATCCGTGGGCTAAATTCCGATGGTGCCATGCGCTGGTACGTGGGCAATGGTTCCGCAGGCAATGATTCCGTGCAGTTGGCAAACTACGCCACCGGCGCACAGTTGCAGCTTACGGATATGTGCACAATAAATAAGCCTCTTAAAGTTACCGGGAATTTTGACGCAACCGGTTCAGGTAACTTTCCGGGCGGTGTGGCGTCAGCGGCGGGTGTCACATTAAACAGCAGTGCGCTGGTAGGCATGTATTTTGGCGCTGATGCGGCCTCATTTACTAACGCCAATCTTTTGCTGAAAAGCTGGAATGGCATTGGTTTTTATAACACCTGTCCTACCAGCGGTATCCAGGGCATTACCGGTTATATCAATGTGCGCACAGGCAATATGGAAATGAAAAGCACCATTACGCCTGGTGATTACGCTAATTTCGACGCGCGTTTTTATACGAAAACGCTGGCTAATACCACCTTCACTAAAGTGGGCGTTGCTTACACCAAAGGTGAATCGGATGGCCGCTATAACCTGAAGAACACCGCCAGCCTGGGGGCGAATGGCTGGCATAAAGATCCGACGACTGGCCTTATCACCCAATGGGGAACTATCACGGCAAGCGGCGCAGGCTGGCAGACCGTGACCTTCCCGACGGCGTTCCCCTCAGCTTGTCTGAATGTTCAGGTGACGATGATTAACAGCTCTCAGGGAAAATTTGCAGATAACTACGGCACGGCGGGAAGTGTCACACGCACTAATTTCTTGTGCGGGCGAGATAATCAGGGTGCTTACTGGGAAGCGAAGGGGTATTGAATGAACTATTACTACAGCCCGTTAAATGGCGGGTTTTATATTGATACGCTGAAAGAAGATTATGAAGCCTCTGACGATGGCTGGCCGGATGATGCCATTCAAATCAGTAACTCTCTGTACAGTCAGTTAATTGAGGGACAGTCCGGCGGGAAAATTATTGCAGTGGGTGAAGACGGTGCGCCTTTACTGGTTGATAGGCCTTTGCCTACGGCAGCGGAGCTGATACTGGCCGCAGACAGTCAGCGAGAAACGCTGATGGCAGAAGCCAATGCCGCTGTGACACCGCTGCAAGATGCGGTTGATATTGGAGACGCCACCGACGCGGAAACGGCGTTGCTGAATGCCTGGAAAAAATACCGTGTCGCGCTGAACCGGCTGGATTTATCCGCCGCGCCGAATATCGACTGGCCTCAGATCCCCGCCTGACCGCTTCCTGACTCATGCCCCGTAAGGGGCTTTTTTGTCTCGGGCACTGCCCCGTTGTGCCATTCCTCAAACATCCCTCCCGCCGTGCCTGCGCGGACACAACACGCGATGATTGACCTCACCCCAATCACAGGAAAAACACCATGGCTGATTATCATCACGGTGTGCGCGTTGTTGAAATCAACGACGGCACCCGCGTTATCTCCACCGTTTCCACCGCCATCATCGGGATGGTTTGCACCGGCGAGGATGCCGACGCGGCGACGTTCCCGCTGGATACGCCGGTACTTATTACCAACGTACTGACCGCCGCCGGTAAAGCCGGTACGAAAGGCACGCTGTATCCGTCCCTGATGGCCATTGCCAACCAGGCGAAACCCGTTGTTGTCGTCGTGCGCGTCGCAGAAGGCGAAGACGAAGCGGAAACCACCTCCAACATCATCGGCGGCACCGATGCCACCGGCATGTATACCGGCATGAAAGCCCTGCTGTCGGCGCAGACCGAACTCGGCGTGAAGCCGCGCATTCTCGGCGTGCCGGGTCTGGATAATCTGGATGTCGCCACGGCGCTAGCCGC
>NZ_SJOJ01000056.1 GCF_004330295.1 Rahnella victoriana | reverse complement strand
ACTGATTCCTGGCACAAAAATACTGGAAGAAGCGATTGCCGAACATTTTGGTGTCAGCAGAACGGTAGTGCGCGGCGCCCTGGGCGTTTTGGAAAGCGATCATCTTCTGGAGCGAAAGCGCAATCGAGGTACTTTTGTTGCGGAGCCAAGCATCGAGCAGGCCAGAAATCTTTTTGAAGCACGTCGAAGGATTGAATCACTGTTATTGGAGTTCGTCATTGCGCGCGCAACGCCGGAGCAGCTAAATGCGCTGGAAATTCTGGCTGACGAAGAAGAGCAAACCCATCATCACGGCGATGAAAAATCCAAGACGGTGCTTTCTGGCAAGTTTCATATTGTATTGGCCGAGCTGGCAGGTAATCCAGTGTTGACCGAAATGCTGGCCAAGATTGTGGCGCGACTCTCTCTCGTGATGTCACTTTACGAGGAAAAAAGAAAGGATGACTGTGGTGCTGACCACCATCGCATGATTGTCGCCGCCCTTAAGGCCAAAGATTTAATAAAAGCCCGCGAGTTAATGGATCACCATCTGGCTGATATTGAAGGGCGAGTGAGACTGACTGAGGGGCATGGAGACAGAAATTCGTTCCTGTCGGTTCTGGAAAACTTCTCATAAGCATTATTCTTACCGGCAATAATCCACTGTATTACAAGAATTATTGTGCATAAGGGTTACTTGCCGGTACTGCTACAAATAAGCTAATCCGCTTACGGTAAAAACGAAACTCGCAAGTTCCAGGGAAATGCAGTAATTTACACTGAATTACTTATTTATTCCGACTGACTAGAACCATTGGAACGAAGTGCTCAATGTCCGCTCTTCGCTCAAAGCAGACCGTCACGTTCAACAGTTTTTCGCCAGGATTAGACCATTTATTTTTTATAAAGCTGATGTTTGTATTAAGCCCTCAATAATGAAGGCTCAATACTATTTCGTCCTACTGCAGATTTTTCTCTTTCAAAAACTGACCTACTAAATCAGCAATCTTCACATTATTTAAATCAGAGAACGGGAAGTGGGTATTCCCTTTGATTCCCACTTCTGGCAGATGCGTTACCGTCACATCCCCGCCATGCTTGTTCACCACGTCACGCCACTCACGAGCCATCGCCAGTCGTACGCGCCAGCTGTCCTGCGCGGGCATGGCGACAGGTTTATCCGGAATGTTATCGCCGTAAATGATCAGAATCGGGATTTTGGTCAGTGCCATAAACTGCGCCATTGGCACAGGCTCACCCTTCAGCGTGTCGAACGCGCTTGGCATAGGGGCAGGGAGTTCTTTTTCCGGGAAGACAAAGCTGCTGCCTGGCTCGAAGGCGACAATGGCTTTGACCTTGTCATTTTTCATCGCCGTATACCAGCCTGGTCCGCCACCCTGAGAGTGGGTGAAGAGGATAGCGGGGCCGGATTTATCCACGACGGCGGACATCGCATCAGAGATAACATTGATATCAAACGGCCCGGTATTCGGGGTCATCTGACGGAAATACTGATTCAGCGCTTCTTTGTCGTGAGAGAACTGAACGCCCTTAAAATACTCTGGCCACACGCCAACGCGGAACTGATTAAACCACATCTGTTCATCCGGTTTTGGCGAAACAGTACCTTCTACAGTCGTGCGCCCGGCGCTGCCCCGGCGTGGCTGATCGACAAGATAAGTTGAGAACCCGCGACGCAGGAATATGTTCTGGAACCCTTCGCGACCATCCGGGGTACTTTCCCAGGTACGGGAGAACTGACCTGCGCCGTGCAGCATGACGATAGGGTATTTATGCGGATTCTCCGGGATTTGGTAGAACACAGACGCATGATCGCCATGGTAGGTTTGGCCGGCAGAATCCAGCGGCTTTTTCGCGTCAAATGTTCCTGGTGCGGTGATGATGGTACCACCAGCAGAAAAGCTTCCCTGTTCCTGAATGACCAGCGGCCCGGCGTATACCGACTGAGCCACCAGACCACCCGCCATTACGCAGATGGCCAGCGTTTTTAAGATTGTCTTCAAGATTACATCCTCTGTTATGTGTGCCGTTCAATCATATCTGAGTTGTCAGCGTTAATTATTTAGCACCCCTGATTGCCCTTATTTGGCAGATTCATGAATGCGGATGATTAACTGCGTATTGTCTCTAACCAACTGGTGACTGTTTCAGTGGTTCTTCGCTCCTGGTCGCATTCAATGACCAGCGGTTTTTCCCTGCGCGCAGCGGGGGCGAGACTGGCAAGGATGTCGTCGCTGTCTCCTTTACCGTAGCCACCGTGAGTAATAAAGGGGATGAGTAATTTGCCCGCAAGGTTGTGGCTGCTGAGAAACGTTTGTACGACAGGCGGCACGCTGGTCCCCCAGATGGGAAAGCCTAAATACAGGGTCTCATAGCGGGAGATATCTGCGACGCTATTTTTCAATGCGGGTTTTACTCCCCGCTCACGCTCATTTTTCGCCTGTTCAACGGTCTGAAAATAGTCTTCCGGATAAGGCGCAGCCGGTTCGATTTCAAACAGATCGGTGTTCAGGCTACGGTGAATGACGCCCGCAATCACCCGTGTATTTCCGCTGCGGGAAAAGTACGCCACCAGAATTCGACTTTTACCCTGCACGTTTGCGGTTCCGGTGGCTGCTGATGCCAGAGAAACGTTCGCAAGCGTCAGCCCGGCAAGTGCGGTGATTAACATTCTGCGGTTAGGATCATGCTCCATACCCAACTCCTAATTGTTTGCGAGCGCCTGTTGCAGCGCCTTTTCAGCTCGCGTTGCTGCATCATTTTCGCCATGTTCACGCAGAACCTGTGCCAGCTGGCGCAGCTGCGCTGCCGTCAGGCCGACCCGCATGCTGGCTCGCGTATGCGATAACAGCTGGGCTTCAACGCCCGGCGTGGCCGCTAATGCGCCAACTGTTGCCAGCTCGCGGCTTTGCCAGTCGAGGTTATCGCGGGCGAAAATGTCGCCGAACAGGTGCGTTTGCAGGAACTGATTAATGACCGGGGCAAAATCAAACAGCGGGCCCTGAACGGGAGCGCCTGAGATTTTTGTCTGGTTTGCAGTACCGACACGGCGAAGCTCATCCCCGACAGGGATTGGGGCGACCGGTTCTTTGCCCTCAACGTCTTCGATGCCACGTTGTTTACGTGCTTCGACGACCTTCATCAGTTCGGTAAGCGCATTCAGGCTACGGGGGAAGCCCGTGTAGGCATAAAGCTGGACGAGAATCTCTTTGGTTTCGTTTATGGTGAGTCCTGCATCAAGACCCTGATTCAGGG
>NZ_SJOJ01000055.1 GCF_004330295.1 Rahnella victoriana | reverse complement strand
TTAATTCAGCGCTGGTTCTCAGACGCCGCTGCACCTCAGCAGGTTTGTGACCAGTTGCTGGCGCGGTTTAGTCCGGCCTATTCGATGGTGACCCTCACCGGCCACCGTCTGGATCATCCGGCACTCTGTGCCTTTTTCGGGGCGCAGCGGGGCGCGAAAAGCGGGCTGAAGATTGATGTGGAAGCACCGGTCGTTATTGCAGAAAGTGAGTCGGGCGCGGTGATTGCCTATCAGGAACGCCAGCAGTTGCCCGGCCAGCCGGAAACGTTACGTTATTCGACGGCAATGTTTGAGGTGGTCGCACAAGGGAAAATTCTGTGGCGTCATCTGCATGAAACACAAGCTGCCTGATCGCGTATAAAAAAAACGGCCTTCCGTTAGGAAAGCCGTTGTAGCCTGCAAAAATCATTACTTCGTCAGGGTTTTTCTCACTTCGCTGACGTCTTTGGCCGTGACCGCCGGTGCATTGTTGCTCCAGCCCTGACGGATGAAGGTCGACAACTGCGCCGCTTCTTCGTCGGTCAGACGGTTGGCAAAGCCCGGCATCACCAGCGTTGAAGGTGCCCGCGCGGTGGACGGTTGCTGAGCACCCGCAAGGATCGTGTGGATCAGCCCGGTCGGGTCTTTCGCATTCACAATCGTGGCCTGATCGAGTTGCGGGAACACGCCCGGTGCGCCTTTGCCGGTCACAAAGTGGCAGGCACCGCAGTTATCCAGATACAAACGCTCGCCTTCACTGAGGTTTTTCGCCGCCGTCAGTCTGGCTTCGGTCGCGCTGGCTTTCTGCGTATCCTCTGCCGGAACCGGCGGGTTGCCGCCCAGGAACTTGATGTACGCGGCGATGGCTTTCAGGTCGTCGTCGGTCATGTGAGCGGTACTGTTTTCCACCACAGACGTCATTTCACCGCCAACGGCCGCCTTGTCATTACGCCCTTTGCCGAGATAATCAACGATCTCCTGTTCGTTCCAGTGCGCCACGCCGCGCAGGGAAGGCACATCCCAGTTATTCAGGCTGCCGCCCGCCAGGAAATCAGAGTCGCTGCTGTCCAGCGCCTTTTCGTTCATGCCGAATCCGCGCGGGGTATGACAACTGCCGCAGTGCCCGAGACTTTCCACCAGATACGCGCCGCGGTTCACCTGCGCCGATGCGCCGCCGATCGGCTGGAACGGCTTGTCAGACGCGAACGCCCAGTTCCAGAACCGCATGCCCCAGCGCTGGCTGAACGGGAAACTCAGATCCGTTTCCGGTGGCTGCTCCGCGCTCGGTTTTACGCCCTGCATAAAGTAAACGTAGAGCGCGTGCATATCCTGATCGTTAATTTTGGCGTAATCCGGATAAGGCATGGCCGGATACAAACGGGTGCCGTCCGGCAGAACGCCTTTACGCACCGCATCCGAGAACTGCGCTTCGCTATAACCGCCAATCCCGTGGTCTTTATCGGGGGTAATGTTGGTGGAATAAATGGTGCCGAGATTGGAATTGATCGCCAGCCCGCCGGAAAACGCCGGTTTGCCCGCCACTGTATGACAGGCACCGCAGTCGCCCAGACGCGCCACATACTCGCCCTGTTTGATCAGTGCCGCGTTGTCAGGTTGTGCATTGGTGTCGGCCTGCGCATTCGCCATAAAACCTGCGCCCAGAAGCAGGGCGTTAGCGATAAATAAACCTTTGAGTTTCATTGTGTTCATCTCCGCTTAAGCCTGAACCAACGGGCCGGGGTTTTTCAGATACTGATCTTTAATTGCCTGCGCCGCCATCAGGGTGATCGCACCGATGGTATCGGTCGGGTTGGCCTGGAAGTTTTGCGGGAAGGCGTTGCCGCCCGGCACAAACACGTTATGCACATCCCAGCTTTGCAGGAACTTGTTCAGCGCCGAGGTTTTCGGGTTATCGCCCATCACCGCACCGCCCACGTTATGCGTGGAAACGTACTTTGTCAGGTCAAAATGCGCGTCCATCGGCAGGAAACTTTCGCTGTAGCTGTCCGGGTTCAGCTCTTTAGTGATATTGCCGACGATGCCTTTCAGGTATTGCTGCAATTTCAGCTCGTTCTGTTTCCAGTCGAAAGTCATGCGCAGCAACGGATAGCCGTATTCGTCTTTGTAGTTCGGATCGAGATCCAGATAAATGTCACGATACGACTGGCAGGTTGTCGTGATGCTGATTTTCATCGAATGGCCGTACCATTCTTCCATCCCTTCTTTCCAGCCGGTGCCCCACGCAGGCGTGCCTTTTGGCAGCGAGGTGCTGATTGGCGTGCCGGTGGCCTGAGAACTGTGGATTTTCGCGCCGCCGATAAAGCCTAAAGATGGGCCGTCAAAGTTGCCCGGAGAGATGTCGTTAAACATCTGGCCGGTCGCGCCTGCGGTGGCGAACGGATTGAAGTTTTTATCTTTGAAGAACAGCGTCGAGCCGCCGTTGCTCAGGAACGCATAGTTACGGCCAATCACGCCTTCTTCGGTGATCGGGTTGTACGGTTTGCCGATCCCGGACAGCAGCATCAGGCGCACGTTGCAGAACTGGAAGCTGCTCAGCACCACGATTTTCGCTGGCTGGAAGCACTCGTTACCGTCTGCGTCCATGTAGATCACGCCTTTGGCGGTCTTCTTATCATCATGCAGTTCAACTTTCAGCACGTTGGCGTGGACTTCATAAGAGAAGTTATCCATGCGTTTCAGTGCGTCCATGACGGCCGTCTGCGGCGACGCTTTCGAGTAGTTCAGGCACGGATATTTACTGCAATAACCGCAGTAGTTACACGGTGCGATCTGGTTGCCGTACGGGTTGGTCCAGGCGCGGGATACGCAGGCCGACGGGTTCGGGAACGGGTGGTAACCCATCTTTTTGGTGACTTCCGCAAACATGCTGCTGTTAAGCGTGTCTTCCAGCGCAGGCAGCGGATACGGCTCGGAACGCGGCCCTTCGAACGGGTCACCGCCTTCCATAATCTGACCGCGCAGGTTGCCGGTTTTACCGGACTGTCCGCAGATATGCTCAAATTTGGTGTAATAAGGTTCGATTTCATCCCAGGTGAACGGGAAATCCATGATCCGCATGTCTTCCTGCAAGATGCCCGGCTTGTAAGCCTCATCCGCGTAGGTTTTGAGTTTTAAGTCGGTCGGTGTCGGGCGAATCAATACCGCCGTCCAGTGCAGACCGGAGCCGCCCACGCCCGTACCCGGCGCAAACGCGCCCCATTTACGGGTCGGCAGGGCCGTTTCACTCATGTTGTAACGCACGGTGACAGCGGCTTCTGCCGGTGTCGCCATCACTTTGTTGCGTACCGCGTAGGCGTATTCGTCCGCCGGTTTCGGGTAAGCGAATTCTTCGTAGCCGCGATCGCCGCCGCGTTCAAGCGCGCGAACCGTCAGGCCCGCCATCGCCAGCTCGATACTCATCAGTGAGCCAGCCCAGCCGAGGCCGACAACAACGACGTCGACTTCTGGTTTCGTTACTTTTGCCATCTTAAATCCTGTCAGTCATCAGAAAAGGGGAATAGGGCGAGGCACTCAGGCACGCGCGCCCTGCAGGCTCACGGGTCCCAGCGGATACGGGACGTTGTGCTGCTTAACCCACTCGGTGAAACTGGCGCGAGCGCCGGGGAATCCGATGGCAATCCACGCCTTCATCCCTTTGTTTCCGCCATAAATCGGGTCTGCCAGATAGCCGTGTTTGGTATCTGAAAGCAGTTCGCTGAAGAATTGCGAAGCGACGAGATTTTCTTCGCCTGCGTCCGCAAACTTAATGCCATTTTTCTGAAGCTGCGTCAGAACGTTGTCTTTGTCCTGATCGTTCAGCTCATGGAAGGCTTTCTGATGATTTTGCTGACACCAGCTGTTCGCGATGCGAATGCCGGTTTTGTAGATTTGCTGCGGACGGAACGGGATCTGATATCCCATCGTGGCCGGCGCGTGTACGTTGAACGGACCCTGCATGTAGATTTCTTCGCCGAAATCGCCGTGCATCTGCTGATCGATAAAAATCGGCACGTTAGTTTCGAGTGCGCCCGGTGCTTTGCCTTTGCCGCCTGCGGGGATCAGACGGTCAGCGGCGGCCATAATGAACTGCCACTCATCGGCGCTGAAAAATATCGGTTTATAATCGAGTAAGTCCGGGGCAGCCATTTCCGCAGCTTCTGCCGCTGACAGCCCTTTCATCATGATGGTGCCGACAGGCAAAGCCATCAGCGACCCAAGTAAAAACTTGCGACGGGTTGTTTTTTTTTGAAGGAGCATAGAATTACGACTCT
>NZ_SJOJ01000054.1 GCF_004330295.1 Rahnella victoriana | reverse complement strand
CTCAGAAGTGAAACGCCGTAGCGCCGATGGTAGTGTGGGGTCTCCCCATGCGAGAGTAGGGAACTGCCAGGCATCAAATTAGTAAAGTTTGCTTTTAGCAGGCTGTTATAAGAATTAGCGTGCTGATATGGCTCAGTTGGTAGAGCGCACCCTTGGTAAGGGTGAGGTCCCCAGTTCGACTCTGGGTATCAGCACCAGTAATAAGCGTAGAGTTCGGTAAATTACAGAATTTGCCTGGCGGCACTAGCGCGGTGGTCCCACCTGACCCCATGCCGAACTCAGAAGTGAAACGCCGTAGCGCCGATGGTAGTGTGGGGTCTCCCCATGCGAGAGTAGGGAACTGCCAGGCATCAAATAAGACAAAAGCCCTGCACTATGTGCAGGGCTTTTGTCTTTTCTGCTCTTGATAATTTTCTGAGAGTAGACAACTCCTCTCCAAACAAAAGGCCATCCTCAGGGATGGCCTTTTGCGTTTCTGCTTGCTGAACACTAGTGATTAGAACTCTGGGAAATCCCGATGCCCGTTTGTGATCGTACAAACTGAGGATAGAAGCGCTCTCTCTCTTTCTGTCCTTCCAGTGAGTTATCTGTAATCGAGAAGAACCAGGTGCCAACAAAGGCCACAATCATCGAGAACAGTGCCGGGTATTCATAAGGATAAATAGGTTTAGCATGCCCCAAAATCTGAACCCAGATCGTCGGGCCAAGAATCATCAGTATCACAGCGGTGAGCAAACCAAGCCATCCTCCGATCATTGCCCCGCGTGTCGTCAGTTTTGCCCAGTACATCGAAAGCAAAATAATCGGGAAGTTACAGCTTGCAGCGATGGAGAACGCAAGTCCAACCATGAACGCAATATTCTGTTTTTCAAAAAGAATACCCAGCGCAATGGCGACGATACCCAGAATTATGACGGTGATCTTCGAGACTCTAAGCTCATCACGCTCTGTCGCTTTGCCATCCTTGATGACACTGGCATACAGGTCATGAGATACCGCTGACGCTCCTGCCAGCGTTAAGCCGGCAACTACCGCTAATATCGTCGCGAAGGCGACTGCGGATATGAAGCCAAGGAAGAAACTGCCACCAACCGCATCAGCTAAATGCACTGCGGCCATATTATTGCCGCCCAGCAATATGCCGCTGGCATCTTTAAACGCCGGATTCGCACTGACCAGAACGATCGCGCCAAAGCCGATAATGAAGGTCAGTATGTAAAAGTAGCCGATAAAACCCGTGGCATAGAACACACTCTTGCGCGCTTCCTTGGCATCATTGACGGTGAAGAACCGCATCAGAATATGTGGCAAGCCTGCTGTACCGAACATCAATGCCAGCCCCAGAGACAGCGCGGATATCGGATCCGATACCAATCCTCCCGGACTCATGATCGCAATGCCTTTTGAGTGTACGGCGACAGCCTGAGTAAAGAGTGTGTTGAAATTGAAACCGACAGATCTCATGACCATAATGGCCATGAACGTCGCACCGGCCAGTAACAGGATAGCTTTGATAATTTGCACCCAGGTCGTTGCCAGCATCCCGCCAAACAACACATAGAGCACCATCAGGATGCCGACGAGGATCACCGCGACGTGATAATTCAGGCCAAACAGCAACTGAATTAGCTTACCGGCGCCCACCATTTGAGCAATCAGATACAGCGCGACGACCACCAATGAACCGCAGGCTGAAAGCAACCGGATCGGCTTTTGTTTTAACCGGTAAGATGCTACATCCGCAAAGGTATATTTGCCCAGATTACGCAGACGTTCAGCAATCAGGAATAAAATGATTGGCCAGCCGATCAGGAAACCGATGGAATAGATCAACCCGTCGTATCCGGAGGTATATACCAGCGCAGAAATACCCAGGAAAGAAGCGGCAGACATGAAGTCCCCGGCAATAGCCATTCCGTTTTGCAGGCCGGTAATGCGTCCGCCTGCCGTGTAGTAATCCTGGCGGGAGCGCGTACGTTTAGCCGCCCAATAGGTGATATACAGCGTCGCACCCACAAACAGTACGAACATCACGATGGCTTCAATATTAAGAGGCTGGCGTTTAACTTCTCCGCCGATCCCTTCAGCTGCAAACAGACTGAAAGGTAAGCAGAGCGATAACATCAGCAAAAGAAGAGAACTGCAACGAGCCTTCATGGTTGCACCTCACGGATAATATCGGCGGTCAGCCGGTCAAACTCACCGTTGGCACGCACAACATAAATACCGGTCAGCACAAAAGAAATGACGATTAATCCGACGCCCACGGGGATACCACGTGTAATGGTCGCCCCCTCATAGAGCGGTGTTCCCAGCCATTGCGGATCGAACGCAATCAGTAAAATAAACGCGACATACAAAACCAGCGTAATGCCTGACAGCAGCCAGGCAAAACGACTGCGTTTTTGCACCAGTTCCCTGAAGCGCGGATTACTTACAACTCTCTGATAAATGAGATCATTCATCTCAGTGACTCCTTTGAGGCATTGATAGAGTTCACCGCGCCAGGGCGGTGAAAATTATGACGGCACTTTCATGGATTGTTTTTCTTCGAGCAATTTATCGACTACGCCCGGATCCGCCAGCGTAGAGGTATCTCCCAGATTGCTTGTGTCACCGGCAGCAATTTTGCGCAAAATACGGCGCATAATTTTGCCGGAACGGGTTTTGGGTAACGAATCTGTCCAGTGAAGAATGTCAGGCGTCGCGATGGACCCTATCTCTTTGCGCACCCAGTTGCGCACTTCGGTATAGAGTTCCGGTGACGGTTCTTCGCCGTGATTCAGTGTGATGTAGGCATAAATGGCCTGCCCTTTGATGTTATGCGGAATGCCGACAACCGCGGCCTCAGCAATTTTAGGATGAGACACTAACGCCGATTCAATTTCGGCAGTACCCAGACGGTGACCGGAAATATTCAATACGTCATCAACCCGGCCGGTGATCCAGTAATAACCGTCTTCGTCACGACGGGCGCCATCACCGCTGAAGTACATGTTTTTAAAGGTAGAAAAATAGGTTTGCTCAAAACGTTCATGATCGCCGAATAATGTCCGTGCCTGGCCCGGCCACGAATCGGTGATCACCAGATTGCCTTCGCATGCACCTTCCTGCGGAACGCCTTCGTTATCGACCAGTGCCGGTTGCACGCCAAAGAACGGACGTGTTGCCGAACCGGCTTTCAGTTCTGTGGCACCGGGTAACGGGGTGATCATGAAGCCCCCGGTTTCGGTTTGCCACCAGGTGTCGACGATCGGACACGCGCTGTTACCGATAGTTTTGTAGTACCACTCCCAGGCTTCCGGATTGATTGGTTCGCCGACCGAACCCATAATCCGCAGCGATGCCCGGCTGGTGCCCTCAACCGCTTTATCCCCTTCGGCCATTAATGCCCGGATAGCCGTTGGCGCGGTATAGAGAATATTCACCTTATGTTTATCAATCACCTGTGCCATACGGGCGGGGGTCGGATAATTAGGGACACCCTCAAACATCAGACTGATGGCTCCGCAAGCCAGCGGCCCGTAAAGCAGATAACTGTGGCCGGTAACCCAGCCGACATCGGCGGTACACCAGTAGATATCACCATCGTGATAATCGAAGGTGTATTTGAACGTCAGCGCGGCATACACCAGATAACCGCCAGTGGTATGCAGCACGCCTTTTGGTTTACCGGTTGAGCCGGAGGTATAAAGGATGAAGAGCGGGTCTTCTGCGTTCATTTCCTCTGCCGGGCAATCCGCAGAAACACCTTCAATCGCGTCATGCCACCAGATGTCGCGTCCTTCTTTCCATTCGCCCTGTTTTCCGGTGCGTTTGAAAATAATGGAATGCGTGATGCTGGTAACGGCAGGATTCTTCAGCGCATCATCCACGTTTTGTTTCAGCGGAATGGTTCGTCCGGCGCGAAGCCCTTCATCAGCGGTAATCACCAGTTTGGCGTTGGAATCGATAATACGGCCCGCGACCGCTTCCGGTGAGAAACCGGCAAAGATGACAGAATGCACGGCGCCGATACGGGCACAGGCCAGCATGGCGACAGCAGCTTCCGGCACCATGGGCATATAAATGGCGACAACGTCCCCTTTCTTTACTCCCAGCCCCTTTAAGACGTTAGCGAACTGACATACGTCATGATGAAGTTGTTTATAAGTGACGTGTTTGTTTTCGGCTTTCGGGTCATCGCCTTCCCAAATCAGCGCGGTCTGATCCCCTTTTTCAGCCAGATGGCGATCCAGACAGTTGGCGGCAAGATTGAGAGTGCCGTCCTCAAACCAGCGAATATCAATATTCCCTGGGGCAAAAGAAGTGTTTTTCACCTTTGTGAAAGGCTTGATCCAGTCGAGCACTTTTGCCTGTTCGCCCCAGAAGGCATCGGGGTCGTCAACAGACTGTTGATAATACTGCTGATATTTCTCAGGTGTGATCAGGGTACGTTCTGCCACAGCGGCAGGAATAGGGTGCTTATAAACATGGCTCATGGTTTTTCTCCTTTAATTTGTTAATGATATGTCAACCAAAGGTTAAGTGTAGTTTGCGATATGGCTTTGTTCGTTTTCTGGGGGGCAGATCACGCAAGCGGAGAAAAAACAGCAAGATATAAACACCGGTCATGAGGGACAGACCACAGAAGTGGAGACGGGCGCAGGAGGAAAAAGAAAGGGGGAAAGTTAAAATGTAGGACTAAAAATGTAATTAATTAGTTAAATAAAGCTTAATCACAGAGCAGGGG
>NZ_SJOJ01000053.1:3732-5348 GCF_004330295.1 Rahnella victoriana | reverse complement strand
CGCTTCACTTGTTGAAGCAAATCGAACTTTTAATTGAAGAGTTTGATCATGGCTCAGATTGAACGCTGGCGGCAGGCCTAACACATGCAAGTCGAGCGGCAGCGGAAAGTAGCTTGCTACTTTGCCGGCGAGCGGCGGACGGGTGAGTAATGTCTGGGAAACTGCCTGATGGAGGGGGATAACTACTGGAAACGGTAGCTAATACCGCATGACCTCGCAAGAGCAAAGTGGGGGACCTTCGGGCCTCACGCCATCGGATGTGCCCAGATGGGATTAGCTAGTAGGTGAGGTAATGGCTCACCTAGGCGACGATCCCTAGCTGGTCTGAGAGGATGACCAGCCACACTGGAACTGAGACACGGTCCAGACTCCTACGGGAGGCAGCAGTGGGGAATATTGCACAATGGGCGCAAGCCTGATGCAGCCATGCCGCGTGTGTGAAGAAGGCCTTAGGGTTGTAAAGCACTTTCAGCGAGGAGGAAGGGTTCAGTGTTAATAGCACTGAACATTGACGTTACTCGCAGAAGAAGCACCGGCTAACTCCGTGCCAGCAGCCGCGGTAATACGGAGGGTGCAAGCGTTAATCGGAATTACTGGGCGTAAAGCGCACGCAGGCGGTTTGTTAAGTCAGATGTGAAATCCCCGAGCTTAACTTGGGAACTGCATTTGAAACTGGCAAGCTAGAGTCTTGTAGAGGGGGGTAGAATTCCAGGTGTAGCGGTGAAATGCGTAGAGATCTGGAGGAATACCGGTGGCGAAGGCGGCCCCCTGGACAAAGACTGACGCTCAGGTGCGAAAGCGTGGGGAGCAAACAGGATTAGATACCCTGGTAGTCCACGCTGTAAACGATGTCGACTTGGAGGTTGTGCCCTTGAGGCGTGGCTTCCGGAGCTAACGCGTTAAGTCGACCGCCTGGGGAGTACGGCCGCAAGGTTAAAACTCAAATGAATTGACGGGGGCCCGCACAAGCGGTGGAGCATGTGGTTTAATTCGATGCAACGCGAAGAACCTTACCTACTCTTGACATCCAGAGAATTCGCTAGAGATAGCTTAGTGCCTTCGGGAACTCTGAGACAGGTGCTGCATGGCTGTCGTCAGCTCGTGTTGTGAAATGTTGGGTTAAGTCCCGCAACGAGCGCAACCCTTATCCTTTGTTGCCAGCGAGTAATGTCGGGAACTCAAAGGAGACTGCCGGTGATAAACCGGAGGAAGGTGGGGATGACGTCAAGTCATCATGGCCCTTACGAGTAGGGCTACACACGTGCTACAATGGCATATACAAAGAGAAGCGAACTCGCGAGAGCAAGCGGACCTCATAAAGTATGTCGTAGTCCGGATTGGAGTCTGCAACTCGACTCCATGAAGTCGGAATCGCTAGTAATCGTAGATCAGAATGCTACGGTGAATACGTTCCCGGGCCTTGTACACACCGCCCGTCACACCATGGGAGTGGGTTGCAAAAGAAGTAGGTAGCTTAACCTTCGGGAGGGCGCTTACCACTTTGTGATTCATGACTGGGGTGAAGTCGTAACAAGGTAACCGTAGGGGAACCTGCGGTTGGATCACCTCCTTACCTAAAGATACGCATTGTGCAGTGTCCACACAGATTGTCTGAT
>NZ_SJOJ01000053.1:0-3276 GCF_004330295.1 Rahnella victoriana | reverse complement strand
TTTGCTCTTTAACAATCTGGAACAAGCTGAAAATTGAAAGTTTACAGCTGAACATCACTCTCCGTAGAAGTACTGAGTGGTGGATTAGTCTGTAACAGAGTCTCTCAAATAATCGCAGCGCGATGATGTCTTTAAGACACCTTCGGGTTGTGAGGTTAAGCGACTAAGCGTACACGGTGGATGCCTAGGCAGTCAGAGGCGATGAAGGGCGTGCTAATCTGCGAAAAGCGTCGGTAAGGTGATATGAACCGTTATACCCGACGATACCCGAATGGGGAAACCCAATGTGTTTCGACACATTATCATTACATGAATACATAGTGTAATGAGGCGAACCGGGGGAACTGAAACATCTAAGTACCCCGAGGAAAAGAAATCAACCGAGATTCCCCCAGTAGCGGCGAGCGAACGGGGAAGAGCCCAGAACCTGAATCAGGGTATGTGTTAGTGGAAGCGTCTGGAAAGTCGCACAGTATAGGGTGATAGTCCCGTACACAAAAATGCATACGTTGTGAGTTCGATGAGTAGGGCGGGACACGTGACATCCTGTCTGAATATGGGGGGACCATCCTCCAAGGCTAAATACTCCTGACTGACCGATAGTGAACCAGTACCGTGAGGGAAAGGCGAAAAGAACCCCGGCGAGGGGAGTGAAATAGAACCTGAAACCGTGTACGTACAAGCAGTGGGAGCCTACTTTGTTGGGTGACTGCGTACCTTTTGTATAATGGGTCAGCGACTTATATTTTGTAGCAAGGTTAACCGTATAGGGGAGCCGTAGGGAAACCGAGTCTTAACTGGGCGTCAAGTTGCAAGGTATAGACCCGAAACCCGGTGATCTAGCCATGGGCAGGTTGAAGGTTGGGTAACACTAACTGGAGGACCGAACCGACTAATGTTGAAAAATTAGCGGATGACTTGTGGCTGGGGGTGAAAGGCCAATCAAACCGGGAGATAGCTGGTTCTCCCCGAAAGCTATTTAGGTAGCGCCTCGTGAACTCATCTTCGGGGGTAGAGCACTGTTTCGACTAGGGGGCCATCCCGGCTTACCAACTCGATGCAAACTACGAATACCGAAGAATGTTATCACGGGAGACACACGGCGGGTGCTAACGTCCGTCGTGAAGAGGGAAACAACCCAGACCGCCAGCTAAGGTCCCAAAGTCATGGTTAAGTGGGAAACGATGTGGGAAGGCATAGACAGCCAGGATGTTGGCTTAGAAGCAGCCATCATTTAAAGAAAGCGTAATAGCTCACTGGTCGAGTCGGCCTGCGCGGAAGATGTAACGGGGCTAAACCATGCACCGAAGCTGCGGCAGCGACACTTAGGTGTTGTTGGGTAGGGGAGCGTTCTGTAAGCCGTCGAAGGTGAACTGTGAGGTTTGCTGGAGGTATCAGAAGTGCGAATGCTGACATAAGTAACGATAATGCGGGTGAAAAACCCGCACGCCGGAAGACCAAGGGTTCCTGTCCAACGTTAATCGGGGCAGGGTGAGTCGACCCCTAAGGCGAGGCTGAAAAGCGTAGTCGATGGGAAGCTGGTTAATATTCCAGCACTTGGTGTTACTGCGAAGGGGGGACGGAGAAGGCTAGGCTAGCCGGGCGACGGTTGTCCCGGTTCAAGCGTGTAGGGGTGTAGTCCTGGTAAATCCGGATTACTTTAACCCTGAGGCGTGATAACGAGCCACTACGGTGGTGAAGTAGTTGATGCCAAGCTTCCAGGAAAAGCCTCTAAGCTCCAGGTAACACGAAATCGTACCCCAAACCGACACAGGTGGTCAGGTAGAGAATACTCAGGCGCTTGAGAGAACTCGGGTGAAGGAACTAGGCAAAATGGTGCCGTAACTTCGGGAGAAGGCACGCTGGCGCGTAGGTGAAGGGACTTGCTCCCGGAGCTGAAGCCAGTCGAAGATACCAGCTGGCTGCAACTGTTTAATAAAAACACAGCACTGTGCAAACACGAAAGTGGACGTATACGGTGTGACGCCTGCCCGGTGCCGGAAGGTTAATTGATGGGGTTATCCGTAAGGAGAAGCTCTTGATCGAAGCCCCGGTAAACGGCGGCCGTAACTATAACGGTCCTAAGGTAGCGAAATTCCTTGTCGGGTAAGTTCCGACCTGCACGAATGGCGTAATGATGGCCAGGCTGTCTCCACCCGAGACTCAGTGAAATTGAACTCGCTGTGAAGATGCAGTGTACCCGCGGCAAGACGGAAAGACCCCGTGAACCTTTACTATAGCTTGACACTGAACATTGAGCCTTGATGTGTAGGATAGGTGGGAGGCTTTGAAGCGTGGACGCCAGTCTGCGTGGAGCCAACCTTGAAATACCACCCTTTAATGTTTGATGTTCTAACTCGGCCCCATAATCTGGGGTGAGGACAGTGTCTGGTGGGTAGTTTGACTGGGGCGGTCTCCTCCTAAAGAGTAACGGAGGAGCACGAAGGTTAGCTAATCACGGTCGGACATCGTGAGGTTAGTGCAATGGCATAAGCTAGCTTGACTGCGAGAGTGACGGCTCGAGCAGGTACGAAAGTAGGTCATAGTGATCCGGTGGTTCTGAATGGAAGGGCCATCGCTCAACGGATAAAAGGTACTCCGGGGATAACAGGCTGATACCGCCCAAGAGTTCATATCGACGGCGGTGTTTGGCACCTCGATGTCGGCTCATCACATCCTGGGGCTGAAGTAGGTCCCAAGGGTATGGCTGTTCGCCATTTAAAGTGGTACGCGAGCTGGGTTTAGAACGTCGTGAGACAGTTCGGTCCCTATCTGCCGTGGGCGTTGGAAGATTGAGAGGGGCTGCTCCTAGTACGAGAGGACCGGAGTGGACGCATCACTGGTGTTCGGGTTGTCATGCCAATGGCATTGCCCGGTAGCTAAATGCGGAAAAGATAAGCGCTGAAAGCATCTAAGCGCGAAACTTGCCTCGAGATGAGTCTTCCCTGTGGCTTTAAGCCACCTGAAGGGACGTTTAAGACTAAGACGTTGATAGGCTGGGTGTGTAAGTGCAGCGATGCATTGAGCTAACCAGTACTAATGACCCGAGAGGCTTAACCTTACAACACCAAAGGTGTTTTAGCAGAGACTTTGAAGTAGATTTTCAGCTGATTGTTCCGAGATTGGTTCGTATGGCGGTGTGTGATGAGAAATCATGACACGATGCGGTATGAATGAAACAGAATTTGCCTGGCGGCAGTAGCGCGGTGGTCCCACCTGACCCCATGCCGAACTCAGAAGTGAAACGCCGTAGCGCCGATGGTAGTGTGGGGTCTC
>NZ_SJOJ01000052.1 GCF_004330295.1 Rahnella victoriana | reverse complement strand
AGATATATCCGTAATTAATTTAACTTAATAGTTTATTCAGCATATGATATAGCGTTTAACTCAGCGTAAAACATGGAAAAAAAACGTCACTCCTTGCGAAAATAAGAAGATTAGGAAGATTAGTAAGATTACATTGTGGTTAGGGACGCTCTGATTCGGATGAAAACTCACACCTGACACACCCCTTCAATGAGCGATTTTGAAATAAATAAGGAATTCGTTATACTGAAACAGCTGTTATGTTCTCTTGCAGATTTATAGGCAGATGATGGTGCGCGATGACGTTCACCTTGCAACATAAACAACGAAGCCCCCGGTTTATGCCGGGGGCTTCGTTGTTTAACGCAATTAACTAATTATACTGGATAACAAATGCTGCTGTGGCTTTCAGTTCGCCCCCCGTTATCTGCTCGTCAGTTTGTACATAACGTGCCTGCAACGGAATAGTGACATCCATTTCCCGGGTTGTGTTAACAATATTATAAGAAGTATTAAAATCCAGATCCTGACCATTCATTGCCAGACGAATCCCAAGTCCTTTTGCTTCACTATCTGAAGAAACAGGAATGATATTATTGCGGCCTTGATTATTGAATACGCGGAAAAAGACCGGTGTATTGGCACTGCAGGTAAGACGGATATTTGCATTAGCCGTTTTACTCGATTCACTGCCGATACCATCAAAGTCCTGATTACTCACCGGCGGCATAGGAACCGAGATGGATGAGGAATCGATAAAATCACAGCCAATTTCTTTAACCGTAGTGAAGAAGTTATATCCTCCTACTCTGTATTTATTACCATTATCGTCATGTAAATACAGGTCAAATAAATTGCCATTTATCCAACCCGGCGTGACCGTACCGGTTTTCAAAATTTCAATAGTGACCTGAGGTGACATGAGAGGTGAAACTGCACTCGTTCTGATGACGGTTGAATCATTGTTAACCACCGAGCCGTCTATTTTAACTCTGAAACCGATACCTCCAGCACCACCCTCACTGCTGCCGGTTGAGAAAATATTATTTCCCACAGGCGTTCGTGTGCCTTGAGTCTCAATAGTATAGAAATAGGTACCAGTGCAAGAATCGGCAAATTTATTCCCACCTGCCGGATTGGCATCGGTATAGACGACACTGCCTATGGATGTTTCACGAGTCACTGACAAACTGTCCACTGACGTACTGAAAAAATTTGCAGGTTGCACATTCTGACACCCCGCGCTTGCGGCAAAACAGGTCAAAGCAGTGGCAATGAATAACCCCAGATGACATATCGATTTCAATGAAAGAATATTCTGTCTGTTCATTATCTTTCTCATAATTATTTGCATTGTGCTGAGGCTTGCTTGATCAAATCTTCAGCAGTTTCCGGGGTGCTCGCGAGTTGATAACTGGCATAGCATTGCTTCTCTGTGCCATTACCCCATTTCGCCAACAAGCGCCCTTTTGCTGCCAGCCCGGTCAGATAGACCTCGCCGTTCTCACCAACAATGCCTGTATTGTCTGTTTCGCTGTCCATGACAGAAACTACAGTACCGAACGGCAATGGCGCACCGGCGTAAGTCATCGTAATTAACGCACGATCGCCTACTTTGGCATTATATTTCGCCAATACGACTGCGCCCTTGGTCGGTATAACGGTTAATGAAGGTTCTGCAATATCCAGTTTCGAACCCATACTTTCGGTTCTTAACCTCACTTCATTTTTCTTGTACGGCTGAACATAAGGTACGACGGCATAACCACGCCAGTCAGTTCTCACGCCAGTACTGTTTTCAATGTAAACATCAGACGCTCCAGGCGCTTTTACGAGTGCGACGCTATCACCCATATATTGAGAAAGGGTCAGGCCATTTTCATGCACTAATAAGCCGCCTGAGAGGCCATAGGTCATTTGTTTATTTTGATCGGTATAGTTATAGCCTACCAGCGCTTCGCCGGATGAGCCTTTATAATCCAATGAAGCAGAACCGGAAGCACCGCCATCTTTATTTTCATAACCTTGTTGAACACTATAACTGAGGTTATTATTTTCCAGTAACGTGCCATTGACACCGGCTTGCTGACTGGTAGAACCGTTTTTACGGGACGTCATATTATAACTGGCCCAGGCTCTAGATGAATTCATAAACGCACTAAACGGCACAGAAAAATTAAATGCAAATACTTGATCGGCTTCATCAGTACCTGGGTTTTTGGTATAGCTATAATTCAGGCCGTAAGTCATCCCTTTAAATGAACTGGTTAATCCGGTTTGAACTGACCGTTCTTTGCCATCGCCACCCCAGTAATCTTGTTCACTGGCGCTTAAATATACCGTAGCGAGGTCGCCTATATTCTGATTAATGCTGGCCTGAATTTTACTGCGAACATTATGCGTACGATTAAATTCGTCCAGCCCATTATCACTTTCGGCTTTAAATTTCTGCACATCGTCGAAAGTGTAAAAACCTTTGGTGGAATAACGGTAGCCAGCGAGCTGAAGGTTAGTATCAGTTTGATCAATATTCTTCGCATACATAATGCGATAAGACTGCCCGGTTTTATCACCAATGCCGTCCAGGGTACTTATCGCATGCGTGATGTCCACGGACAACGCACCGATTTCCCCCATATCCATACCGACGCCCGCTGATGCAGCTTTATAATTATCCGCATATTGCGCGCCACCATAGACAGTGGTATTAGATGAAAGCCCATAAATGGCAGTCAACTGGCCGAAATTAGGTTCTTCTGCACCTTCCACACCAGAACGGTAGCGACCTGCCGTGGCGTTATATTTTAAACGGCCTTCGCGTTGCAGGATTGGAACGGAACTGGTTGCCTGCGTATATTCCGTAGTCGAACCATCGGCTTCTTTAATCGTCACTTTCATATCCCCGCCGTTACTGGAGGGATAGAGGTCAGTAATGGAGAACGGACCCGGTGCGACGTTCATTTGATAAATGGTATAGCCGTCCTGTTCAATGGTGACCTGCGCATTACTTCGCGCGATGCCACGAATGATCGGCGCATACTGACGTAACCTGTCCGGCAGCATGTTGTCATCAGATGAGAGTTGTGCACCCGTGAACTGGAAGCTGTCGAAAACCTCACCCGGTGTAGAATATTCACCTATCGTTAGTTGCCCACCTTGCAGGAAGCGCACATCGCGTTGCAGGTAGGTTTGAATCGAATCCCATGAGTGCGTTTTATCGCCATCATCATTGGTGTTATCGGCATAGGTTGAATAATTGCGTAATCGCCATGCCCCCAGGTTCATACCGCTACGCAGGTTCAGATAATTGGACTTAGTATTACCACTAATATCATCGTCAGTGTCAGAACCGGAATAGTTATAGTTCAGCAAAAATGCAGGGATGCCATTCTCCCAGAGAGAAGGATCAACAGCGTTGCGAACGTGGGGACGAACCCCGATTTGAGGAACAGTAATGTAATACTTCCCCCCTGCCAGATCGAGTTTTTCTGTGGCGTCGGGTATATAGGTTACCAGCGGTTTTTCCATCGCCTGACCTGGAGATTGCGTTTTTAATGCCGGGAAAACATCGTCTTTTACACCATACTCATAGAGTTGCGCAGGCGTCACTTTACCGAAAATTTTCCCTGGTGAATCAGGAACATCGACGAAGGTAACAAAGCGTCTTTCAATTAACTCATTATTTAGGAAGACATCCACAGAATAAGTGCCAGGTGCCTGGCCACCTTCATTAGCAAAATAATTAAGATCGACACCATCCATGCTACCGCCATTACCCACAGCTTTGAGCATTTCTGCACTGAATTCTTCGGCGGCAAAAGCATTATAGTTAAATGCTAATAATATGAATAACGACAGACTTTTTAGTTTGAAAGTTTGTTGTGCTGCGTATTGATTAACAACTTCCGCAAAAAAAGATGTTTCCTTTTTCATCACAGAAAGTCCTTGTTTTCGTTTTTCATTATTTTTCCTTATCAATAATGACGCCTGACGATCTTAATTATTTTACTTATTAAATTTTTGCATGACCCGTTTTTGAAACACCACCGTAATCATCAATGACTGTCCACGATATATCACTTCCAGAAGGTGCTTGCTTAATTACAATGCTGCCCAATGGAGGAACCATCACGTTATCTTTCACCTGGCTGTTGTTAATGGTTATTTTTCCGAATGAAACATAATAAGGGGTCGAATTGGATACAGTTAAACCTTCACCAGTGCGTGTGAATTTAATTTTGGTGTAAATGTCTTTGAGATCTTTGTTGTTCAGCGCTTCAGGACGATAAATCAATTTCAGACGATTATTCACCGAGAACTGTAAACGGCCCGCATCTTCATTTTTACTTTGTGTCGGCGGTATAACCAGAACATTCATCCAGTAAATGGACTCTCGATCCTTCGGTAAACCTGCGCCAGACTTTAGCGCGATACGAATAATACTATTTTGATTTTTCTCTATTCTGAATAATGGCGGTGTTGAAATAAACGGTACCGCACTTTTATTTACTTCATCAAAGTTGCTAATCCAGGAACGCACAAGGAAAACGGAGTCACTTCCAGTATTATTCACAGACAGAGAGGTCTCCTTCATATCACTGGCAAAAATAACGCGTGTTGCCCCCACTGTCACTCCTGCATTTGCCTGAGAAAGACAGAACAACCCTAACAGACCACACATAATAATGGCTGCACGTTTCATAAAATACCTCATAAAAAAGCGGAATAAGATGACCTTATTCCGCATCATTACTAATAGTAGAAATTACTGATAAGTAATTTCGAACGGAATATTTAGACTCCAAGAGCCAGTGCCTACATTGCTAGTTTTTGTACGGGTCATCGCAACAACATAATTAAGGGTGTTATCCCCTTCAACCAAGGCAGTAGGCATATCAGTATTAGGTACCTGAATCGTGCCATCTTCTGCTTTGATCATCGTACCAACAGCAGACGGAGTAGCTGAGGTAAACTGGTTAACCGTAGTAGAACTACCTTTAAACTTCACGTTTGCGCTAGTAATTGAAGCCGGGCAATTAGTGAAAACAAGGCTAAATGGCTTAGATGCGCCAGGGGAAGTTTCACCTGGTGCCAGCGCATTAAGGGTAGCAGCGGCTACTTTCTCAATGTTGACCGTTAAATCTTTTGATTCCAGAGTACAAGCACTTGATTTAACGGTACCGGTAAAATTAAGTGTACCATCAACAGCGGAAGCAGCTTGAGAACCGAGTGCAGCAAATACAAATACGGCTGCTGAAACCATTTTCATTTTCATGAGATAATCCTTTATATATTTAAATATCAGCGAACTAAAAATTCACTTACTTTATTAGTTATAAGACAGTGTGAAACTGGTCGTTGCATCAAATGCACCACCGGTTACAACTTCGCCCGCTTTAACCGGAGCTGCTTTCAGGTTAATTACTGCGGTACCCAGTTCTGGATTCACAGCCACTGGATTTGACGCTGTCTGAACTGCCAATTCGCTGCCATCTTCGTTGTACAGACCGATACCAAAGCCTGTTGCTAAAGAAGAATCAGACAATTTCAGCAATTTATTATTGGTAACATCTTTATCACCATTGGTAGTCAGCATCACGTTATTTACAGCCGGGCAATTGGTCAGATTAATCGTAATGTCTTGCTTTGCAACGGAGCCATCGATAATTGCACTACCAGAAACATCACCAAATGCGATCGGTGCAAGGGTACCATCGACAGTACATGCACCAGAGATGATTTGGCCATTGAATTTCAGTGTACCGCTATCATCAACTGCATAAGCACTTGCAGCTGCCAGACCTGCAGCTAACAAGCTGACTTTTAAATAAGTATTCATTTTCATCTACATTTCCCTTTGCTTTGAGTTTTCATTCCACAGACAATTATTTCAGTCCAGTTAAATAATAAAACAAGCCCAGAAAACTAAAATAAATTTAATTTAATGTCCTTGCTTCTGCCGCAGATATTAGTGCACCACAGGGTTAATAATACAGCTAGTTTGCTTAATTGATGTTTTAGCAATGCTACACAACTCTATTTTTTTCTCGGGGAAGATGTTGCAAGTAATTACTTATAAAGAACTATAACTACATTATGAATAATCTTTTAAAT
>NZ_SJOJ01000051.1 GCF_004330295.1 Rahnella victoriana | reverse complement strand
AGCAATGTGAGATATAGGGAAAAGAATAGTATTTTCTGATTTTTGGGAACAGCTGTTATTTGTTAATTCAAGTAGCTCATGATATTTTGATGTTTTAATAAAACAAATACTTCTCAACTGAGCTATCTCTGGAGGGGTTATATCGTAATAATCTTCTACTTTGTGAAGATAATCGATTATTTCTGCTTGATTACTTTCATTATCATTCAATAGTTTCTCAAGCCTTCTACGATACTCTCTACTTTTTGAAAGAGGAGTTAACGTTTTATCATGTTCAAAATTATATACGCCAAACTGTTCATTTTTTATTTTCACTAAATGTTTAGGGGTTATGAAAAAAGGGCTTCCTGTAAGTAATGTACAAGACTTCGTGATTTTTTCTTGATTTACAAATGGGTATGCTGAATAAAATGCTGGCATAAAAGTATTCACACATTCAAAACATCCTAGTCTGAACTTTGAATCTTCTGCGATACTTAAACTGCTCTCATAGTTTTTAGGGCTTAGATATGATTTATATAAATTAGATACAACAATATCTCTGAATTTATCATAAGGCAAACTTGGGGTTGCGTTATTCTTTTTATTTAGAAAATAAATTGATTTTGCATGAATATCGATTATTGAAAGCTCTTCAGGAAATGCCTGATAAAACTCATTGCATAACTCGATTGTTTTTTTATAATCCCCAAGCGAATATGCAGCTAGAATGCTTTCTAAACGAATATTTGTTCTTTTATTGACCTTGGTGCTTATCAGTTCTTTGAGATTTGTCCACCTGGGATCATTCGATATTGCCGACATTTCCACAATAAAATCGTGGATATCCTCCATGGGGAAGTCATGCTCCTTTTGATTGGAACACATTTCACTTATTATTTTTGTAATAAATATTAGTTTATCTATAGGATATAGTCTTTGCGTGAAAACTAATGCCAGGCTCCCATCTTGGGATTTGTCTAAATCCCCATTCAAGAGGAGGAATGATAGGAATTCAGCATATTTTCTTTTTGATCCCTTCCTCATTTCTGCAAAGCTATGATTCGTTACCTGTTGTTGAAATGCTAATGGGCTTTTTGAGAGTTGTTTTTGAGAAAGTAAGAAAGAAATATGGCCTAATCTATGACTTACGCCCGTCCTTAAATGGCTTAAGTTATTATCAGGCGCTATCTTTTTTGTTAAAGCCATTCGACAGTCTAGACTCCAAATACTTTTACCAAAACTTTCATCAATATCATCTAATAAAGTTATAGCTGGTAAGTAATCATCTCGTGCAAAGAAACGTTCAAGTTCTTTTCGTTTGGATTCAAAAATTTCGAATTTTTCTAAATTTTGCGAATAAAAATTTAAAAAACTTCCTAAAATAAATTTTATTGGAACGTTCTGTTCAGCGCATGTGTCTACGTAAACATCTCGTTTACTGAAGGAGAGATTTAATAGGTCTCTGATTCGATAGTTTTGAGAACTTACCTTGGTAAAAACATCGAGTTTATCTTTGTTAGTGCTATTTACAATTAACCCAAGCCTTTTTAGAGCTGCGGCTTTATTCCCTAATACTTTTCCTTGTTTTGTAGAGTAATGCCCTAAAATTTTTTTTATTTTATTTAAATAGATGAGTTGTTGAAGCATATCCATCTTTGAGCCTTGAAAGGTTATGTAAGTTTTTTATAAGCTAACATTGAGAATGCTCCTATGTCCATAAGGTTTAAATGAATGTTCAGCTTTGCGCGCAATGCTATCCCCGCCACGCCTGCCCGCTTTATAGGTCGCTTTTGATGCAGTTGCGTGATCCACTGTGATCCACGCCAGCACTGGTGTCGCGGGGAGAAAAGAGCAGGGCGATCACAATGCAAAATCATGCACTCACTGCATGCAGAGCTATCAAAGAGAGATCGCCCGCGTTCCTGGCTATTCTTCATCGTCGTAAACAGAGAACGGCACTGATGGCGTGTCTTCTTCATCCAGAACGCTGTCGGCCATATCAGAGATCATTTCCATCACCAATGCGTACTCGTCATTTCTGCACTGGCCTGACTGTGCGATGTCAGCCATAAGCCGGATTTTTATCAAAGCCATCTTTAGCTCATGAGAGGATTCCATTACTCACTCCAATGCACTGTTTATTTATACAGTATAATATTACCATTCCTTAACAAATTCCAATAAAAACTGAATGTTACTTTTTAACCAATAGCTTAGATGAATGTTTAAACAGTCCTAGTCGTCATAAAATTCCTGCCAGTCCATAAGAGGGGGATGATGGATCACAACATCACCAAAACTGATTTTGGCTCCCCGGGTTAATGCTTCCAGCTCCCATCTTTGAGCTTTGATATCGTTTTTAAGCAATTCCTGTTCAATCTGAGGCAGTCGCACCCGTTCTTCAGGCGTCAATCTTGCCGATGGGGCAACATCACGGCCTTTAGTGGGGTCAAAACTTCGCTGTGATTTACTCACCTTCGGCGTTTCTTCACGTATACGCGCCACAATCGCCCTCACGGCGGCAGTGTCTGTCCAGTCAATAACTCGCAGGTTGTCAGAAGTGGACGCCGTAGCGTTGCTCCCAGCCTGCCTATCATGCCAATTTGTAGCCTGTTTCTTTCCACCTAACCCACAGTTATTGACAGGACTCCGAGGCGCGCCGGAGGCGCTTTTTAAGGTCAAAACCTCAACGTCAACGGCGGAAGAAACGATGCGCCATTGAGTTGTACGGGTTTCATAAACACGGGAGTCGCCCAGGTGAGGCGCGAAAATGCCCACAACCTTTTTCACTTCTTCATCGTAGGCATTCAGCTCGTCAGCAACGCGGCGAGCTACGCGCACAGTCTGATCGTCGCGAGGCACATTTGCGCCGCCCTGGGCTGACATGTACGCCATAAAATCACCGGCATCAGCAGCAGCGCGGACAGCTTCCACTTCTTCGTCAAAGGTTTCAGTCAGACTGATGGAACGGATGCGGCGGCACTCACGGTATGAACCCATGGTTGGCAGGCCGATAGGATGGAACTGGGGGATCCGCCAGGTAGCAGCCCAGGCTGTGACAGCGGCAGCGGAATCTGTCAGCAGCTCGCCGGTTTCGTGGTCGCGCTCGCCTTCCAGTGCATAACCGTCGATGTTCTTTGCGATGTATTTGGCGATGTAGCCAGCCGCACCGCCACGGTTCATATGCTTGCAGTCAAAACGATTCTTTGCAGCGCCGCGTTCGTCACCGTCTTCTTTCATGGCGTATTTGCGCATGATATCGATCACCCGCTGACGCATGGCGGGCTTTGTGAATAACATCATGTGCCAGTGTGGCGTCGCGTCGTGGTGAGGCTCAACAACGCGCATCCCGTAAACAGACAGACCGCTATCCTTGAATGCGGTGCGCATTTTACTCCAGATCCCGCACAGATAACGCTGCGCATCTTTCGGGGTATAGGCTTCTTTGTCCCAGGCGTGATTTCGCTGAACGCGCTTTTTATCGCCCTTACCCACCATGCGGGTCGGGTGATATTTAGAAGGGGTGGTGATGGTCAGGAACATCCCGATGTCCCCATTTGCAGCGGCATATTTTTCGGTGCCGGCGATCGTGCTCATTAACTCCATGCGGCGGATTTCAGGGTTTGAAATACTCGCCATCACTTTGTCGATCAGACTGAAACGCTCGCCGGTTTCGATGTTCTCCAGGTCGCAGCTTTTCAGATAGTCGAGATTCGACAGACGGCGCGCACGTACTTCACGGATAGCCTGCTTACTGGCATACGGGGAAGCGTCACGGTTCACCTTGCCGATGGCGATCAGCAAGGATTCACGCCAGCGGGTGCGCTGGCCTTTCAGTTGCCGTAACCACCAATCCGGATTAACAAGGCGCGACATGGAGGCGATAGCGGAAACGGCATCCAGCTTGCCTTTGCAATACCTTGTCCAGTACATCGGCGTGACATTGAAAGCCTGTGCCATACCTGCGATTTCGCTGTACAGCTCGCACTGGGTATCACGCTCAAAAAGAATCGAATTATCCTCGTTGTACTGAGCAAGCAGCTGATCACAACGGTCTTCATAGATTTCTTTGAGTTGCCCGGCGATGTCCTGAGCGAACCTTCGCAGCGGTTTATCGCTCATACTCGGCAGGCTGTGATAGGTGTCTGCCTCAGACATGAATTTCATGGAGGCTTTAACATTCATTGCGTGAGCGGCATTAACCGCTTCGACGCGGGGAAGGATGCTGCGACCAAGGGTATAAATCAGATATTTATTGGCAGCGTGGATACCCTGGGTTTTCAGCAGATACGCATGACGACCTGTGAAAATCTCCCGCAGGTCGGTAGAGAGTGTTTTTACTCTGATTAAAACGGCTTGCCCCTGATCGTATTCATCATGGGTAAGCGGTCTTTCAAGACCAGAAACGGCCTGACGTGGTTTGTTCCAGGGAAACGCCCAAGCTGCGGGCGTTTTAATCTGAGGAGTGAAGCGGCTGGTCTGCATTACATGCCGTCTTTGAGATCAATGACCAGATAGCCCGCATTGATCGCGGCCAGTACGAGCAACACTATCGCAAATATGATCACTGGTTACCTCGATAGTGTTTGGCATTGAGTTCAGCCAGCTCTTTGCAGTACACGCAAAGCTCAACACCAGGCAGAACGGCGCGGCGTGCTTCGGGAATTGGTCGGTCACAGTCAAGGCAAAACATTGCAGAAACGCCTGCAACAGTTGCGCGGGCGGCTTGGATTTGGGCGGAAAGGACGAGATCAGTGCGCTCCTGGGCTGTGTCAATTACATCAGCCATAGTTACGCCTCCGCTTCACTTTGAATTCGGTTAGCTTCGATGCGGAGTGCTTCAGCAGCTTCAATTCCTGTCATTTCACGTTTGAGAATGAAACTGGCAATCGCTTCAAGTCGTCCGGCAAACACTACCGCTCTATTAGCGCGTTCTTCATTACGAGCAGTGTCGAGCATCAACGACAAATCAAGAACTGATGTGTAATCGCGTTCTGGTGAAGCTAAATCAATGCCCATAACTGGCAAACCAACAATATTCTGACGGGTGTTATCAATCATATTTTTCATGCAGAACTCCTGTTTTTGGGCAAACGAATGCCCGGCGAGTTGACGCCAATTAGTTTGAATACGGGTTAGTGTTTAATATTTATCTTGCAATCATCATCACTGATAAATTTCGGCAGTGATTCAGTTAAACCAAGCAAAGAATTTAGCGCCGCAACTACTTGATGCCTTTCCGTCGGCGTTAATTCAGCAAATTTCATCTCAAGATGGCGGCGAGATAAGCCAGCATGAAAACAGATTGTTCTACGCATATGCAGCGGCTGAGTATCAAATGTTTCCTGCGCTACGTTCTTTCTGAATTCAAACATCTCTTTAATTCTGGAAAGATGTTTCTTGCCTATTTGAATATGTTCTTCATTCACTAAAGACATAATCACCTCAACTAAACAGGCGCTTTAAAAGCGGTTTTGAATTTCTCACGGCCTGCGGGGCAGTGGCTTGTGACATTGAAGGGTTCCAACGCTTTCCACCTGGCAATTCGATGCAACCATGGCCGAAATGGCGAGAAGGACTTTGCTGTTTTAAAAATGGAGCAATAGAAACAGCCATATTCACATCAGCCCATTTGTCGTGACGCTTGCAATAGCACCAACTGCGGATGCCAGCGCAGGGGATGCCTGTACTCGGCCTTGAACAACTAAACCGATCAGTGACAGATGGCGAATACCGGCATTAACACCTTCGAGTAATGACATTCGACGCTGAGAACTGACCGCACCACCTTTCACTGCATCAGCTGCAATAGAACCTACGGCGGCAGTAGCCTGTAGTGCGTAGGTTGAAAGATTAGAAGTAGCAATCTCATTGACCGGAACTGACGGCAGGCAATTTATCTGTGCCAGCATGCCATCGAGAAGGGCGGCATCCTCAGTCAAATCAGTGATTAAAAGAACTTCCTCACAGGTAAGTTTATGAGGTTGCTCAGGGTTAAACTTATTGCGCAGGATTTGGGGTTTGGTGCCCATAAGCGCTGCAAGTTCGGTAAGGTTATGACGATTCACAAATGCCTTGCATGCATCGTCAAAGTGAGCGTGTTTGGAAACGCGATAATCAAACATTGTTAGTCCCTGCTAGTTTGAATAATCTGACTCAACGATTTATGTAGCGGCACTTGATGGCTTGCTGACGGTTTTTCTCACGCCAGGCCTCAAGATTGATCAGGGCATTGCCATGACGTTCCATAACGACAGTTTGCATTTGACCTGTTTTTCGGTTTTTGCGTTGCTGTGTGATTGTAGTTGAAGGAGTTGGTGCAAGCAGAACGACACCATTCGCGATCCACTTTTCGAGGACTGCGGAGCTGATACCATTAATTGTAGCAAAATCTTTCTTAGAGATTGTTGGGGAATTGGCGAGCGTAGTCAGTTGCAAACTTATTGAGTTCACAATAGTTGCAGACAGGGCTGACTCCAAGGCCGGTAGCAGCTGGGATACGACAGAGTTCAACAGTTCCTTAGATAACGGCGTCTTATCGGCTTGTACTTGAATTGCATTCTGATGAGACATAAAGCAAAATCTCCTTTTAGTCGTTTTGAGTTCTACTGTGTGACATATGGTGTGTTGTCACTTTAGATCGTAAAAGCGATTTGGTAAATGTTTTTTTATCACTTCGGTGCATTTATGGTTGGCGAAAAGATGGATAGTCAGGAAATCCTGAACAGATTAATGACAGCTTATGGAGTGAGTTCTCAGAAAAGCTTAGCCGAGGCGCTTGCTATTCCAGCCAATAACATAAGCGGCTGGCTTCAGCGTGGCAGCGTTCCAGGTAACCCAATCATTAAATGTGCCTTAGATACTGGTACAGATCTTCGTTGGCTAGTCACCGGTAAATTTGCAAATGCAAACATTGGTCATGAGGTGCCTAAAGGTGTTCCCTCTCGATATGAAAAAGGTAAGGCACTTATTGAAAAGATGCTTTCATCTGGAGGAAAAGCTGTCCTTCAGAGAGTCATGGAAGCGTACGGTTTTAATACTCAAAAGGAATTAAGTGAGTATTTGGCTATATCAACAGGAACTATAAGCACTTGGGTTCGCCGAGAGTATTTCCCTGGTGATGTTGTGATAACTTGCGCGTTAGATACTGGTGCTTCACTTGAATGGTTAGCGACTGGTGAAAGAGTTAAGTCTCCTTATGAGGCGATTACTGTTCCAGAATTACCCATTATAAGTCAAAAAACACTGTTGGCAGGTAAACTCATTGATGATGGGTCTTGTTACATAGACAAATCTTTTATTCCAAAAGGTGTTAATATAGAAAATATCATTTGTGTTCGTAGTGGAAATTTTACTTGGCTAATTGAAATGCAAAGAAATGATCTTTCTAATGGGCAATGGTTATTAGATATTGATGGTATTCTAGATATGTATACAGTTTCTCGTCTGCCTGGTCATAAGATACGTGTAATAGGAAAGGACACTGAGTTTGACTGTCCTTCTAACGAAGTGGCCGCAAAAGGTGTTGCAATAGGTTATTTTCTAAATCTTATTTAGCTCTATTTTTATTATCGATTAAAATAGCTAATTTTTATTTTTTGCTGCAGGAGATGATTTTGTGTCGAATTCAGAAGATAAGAAAAAAAAACCTGAATGGCTCGATAAATTAAACGCATTTTACATAAAATTGAATGTATGCCAAAAAAACTATCTGAATACCATTGTATTTTTGGGCTTAATGCTGATGTGGTCTATCCCATTTGGATTCAATAATTCCAAATATCTATTCCTGATTTTTGTTTTTTTCTGGAGTTCAGCAATAGTATTTGA
>NZ_SJOJ01000050.1 GCF_004330295.1 Rahnella victoriana | reverse complement strand
CTATTAAACTAACACGCTTGCAGGCAATAGTTTTTTTAGATGATTTCTCACAGACATTGGACACCCATAAGCACAAGGCATTGGAAAGTTATATTAGCTCTTTCGATAAGGGTTTTTTGTTGAGGCTAAGAATGTGTTTTTTTCGTGGCTTCACTAAATATGGGGCTTCCAGAACCTGTGCATTTATTTTTTTCTATGTATTTCTTGGGTATAAAATAATCCATATCTGATAATTCAGTGTGTAATTTTAAGAGTTACTCTATGATGATAAAGGTGTTTGTTATTTTCATATTCTCAGGCACCGCTTTTGCCGGTGAGACCACTGTCAATAATATGGGAAGGATCGTCGATAAGAATAGTAATCTATCTGATAAGAGTATTGTCGGTAGTGTCTATGCTGCCAAAGATACATTTGGAATGAGGGCTAATGCTGTCGTCGCTGGATTTAGGGCTAACGCAATTTTACCTTTAGATTATCCGATCGTCGGATTTGAAAGCCTCTTACAGATGGGGCGGTATAAAGACCGTGATTCTGTTGCCTTATATGCTGATAATACTTCACCACCTTTGAAGACATGGGAGGTGGTGAGTGCTGCATATTATACTGCAACTTCTTTTACAGCCAATGATGCCGATTATTCCCAGGTTAAGCCTGGTATGCTTATTGATACAGATCATCATCCCAAGTGGTCATCTTATGTTGTATCAATCAAGGGGAAAAAAGTCATCACATCCGGTTGGGTAAACAGTCAAACACACCATTTAGGAATACCTGAAAGTGGCATTGGGTTGACAATAAATCCATTGACTAAAATTTGGGCCACGAATTTCAATCTTTTTTTTATCCCCGGAGGAAAAGCAAAGAATGGCGTTATTCAGGAAAACGGAATAGTAAATAACTCTGTTTCGGATCCTAATGCGATTAATGGTATCGATACGGTTGTATTGCCTCAGTCCAGGTTTGGGGGGACTGCTTCATATCTTTCGCGTGCTGCTGATGGTGGGGGGAAGCAACAATGGGTTTATGGATTTATCTCACAAGGCGCTAAAAACAGCTTTGTAAGCTCGGATTCCGCGATACATGCCCCGCTGATAGGATTCCAGGAGATGTCTTCTGCCCTGTATGGTTTAGTGTTCGAAGGCAAAAATAAGCTGGGTTCGGTTATATGGAGAAATAACGGTAAAATAACTGCGTCTATTGAACCTGATGGTGAAATTTCCCGGTTGAGCTTGCGGACCTCATTTGTAAATAATAACACACGACTGGCTACTGATTTTTCCCGTTATGTATTTCAAAATGAAAGACTGATCGAGGTTACTTTACCTGAAGCGAAGTACCTAAACCCCGGCTTTACCCTTAAACTTGTAAAGACCAGTCATGCCGATATCATTATAAAAACCACAGATGGTGTCGAGATAAATGGAGAGGAGATGATTCATGTGAAAGGACAATGGTCAAAAGATATATTTTATCAAAATAACAACTGGTATATATATTAAAAACTTATTCAACTTGCGCCATTCATATTTGCATATTCCCCATATTCCAAAACTCTACCTGGTGAGAAAATGATCATAGTTAATATTACGTCCATATATTCAAGGTTGGATTTATGCTGTGCCACAGTATGGTCGTTACTTTGTCAGAAGAAACTGCCTGATAAAATAATAATATGGCTCTCTCATGATTCCTATATGGCAGATAAAGGCGTTAAAGATTGTCCTGAATGGGTTGGGCAATTAAATAAAATACACAATATTATTTTCGTCAATTTCACTGATAACATCGGCCCTTATCGTAAGATAATTCCAGCATTACGCCAATATCCTGCAGACTATGTGTTGATATACGCGGATGATGATGTGGTATATGGTACATCCTGGCTGTCTGAGTTATGTAAAACGTACGATAAATATAATGGCGAGTATGTTGTTGCCTCACGTGTCCGACTGATGAAAAAGAATATTTTTGGACAATATCGCAGTTACATTGATTTCCCGCTTTGTACCGAATCACGACTGTTATCTGAAGACTTGTTGATAACCGGTGTCGGGGGTTGCGTTTTGAGCAGCAGACATATCGATAAATTATTGATTGAAAATGATATGTTCCTGAGCCTGGCTCCCAAAACAGATGATATCTGGCTGAGTAAAATTATCCTGCTATCTGGCAGTAAAGTGATGGCTAATCCAGATTCGTTAGCCCAGGTTTTCACGATTGAACATGATAACGAAGCACTGAGTAGTCTAAATACTCATTACAGTAACCCTGTCAGAAGTTTTAAATTACTCAATAAGGTGAAAAATAAAATTTTACGCTACCTCGGCGTTTCAATGACAAATAATGATATCTCAATAAAAAAAATTAATAATCATTTTAACTACTCGAAATAAATCAAGGCTAATGCATGGGCTTGCTTAATAACGTCAAGTGGGTATCACTTTCACAGATTACAAAGGTGGGGTGTCAATTACTTGGCATGATCGTTTTCTCCCGATTTCTCTCTCCGGGTGAAATAGGATTAATGTCTATGGCACTTGTGGTGGTTAATTTCACGAATATACTTCGCGACATGGGTTCCTCTGCAGCAATCATTCAACGTGAGGTCGTGACAGAAGATCTCAAAAAAAGTGTTTTTACCTTGAATGTGGTGCTGGGGATCGTTCTTTTTATTCTCGTTTTTTTCTTCTCTGATTATATCGCTCAATTTTACGATGAGCCTCAATTAGCCAATATTTTAAAAATTATCGCAATAACCTTTCCCATTAATAGTGCGACAGCGATACATCTGGCATTACTGGAAAGAGAGTCGGTTTTTTTTAAAATAGCTAAAGTAGAAGTGTTTTCTTCACTTGCATCTCTATGCATAGCTGTGTCACTTTCTATTTACGGTGCGGGTGTATACAGTCTCGTAGTACAAACTCTTGTATATTCTATTTTCAGTGCAGTTGGTTTCAGTCTCTGTTCTTCCTGGCGATCATCTTTTTTATTCTCTTTGAAAGAGATTAAATCAATATTTTCTTTCACCACAAATCTAATTGCTTTTAATTGTATCAATTTCGCATCAAGAAATACCGATCAGATCATTATCGGTAAAGTATTCAGTTCCTCCGTGCTGGGACAATATTCGCTGGCGTACAGGTTAATGTTGTTCCCCGTTCAAAATATAACTTTTGTATTAACCCGTTCACTTTACCCTTTGTTAAGCCGGTTGCAAAACAACAAAGAAGAAGCCTTTAAGGTTTATTTACAGTCCTTACGTGCAATTTCAATCATTACTCCTCCACTCATGATCGGCCTTGCGTTTATCAGTAAGGATTTTGTTTCGCTTTTCTTCGGCAGCAAATGGGATTTAGTTTCTGGTATTCTGGTTTGGCTGGCACCGGTAGCCATTATGCAATCCATGGTGAGTACCACCGGTTCTGTTTTTATGTCGGCGGGGCAGACAAAAATTTTGCTGTTGATTTCAATTTATAATGCTATTTTACAGGTGGGTGCTTTTACCATTGGCGGTTTTTACAGTATTGAAGTTTTGGTTAAATTATATATGGTGTCGAATATTTTGATGTTCATTCCTAATATGTATCTTGCTGTCAAACTTCTCTCTGGTTCTTTCTTTATCTTTCTTATTACCTTATCCAAACCTGTTTTCTGTTCATTGATTATGCTTGGTGTTTTATTCTTTTCATCAACTTATATTTTACAGGGTGTTTCCGCCTCATTTTTAAAAATCATCCTTGAGGTTATTATCGGGGGCCTGGTATATTGCTTTATGATTGCTGTTTGCGAAAGAGATTTTGTTATTGAGAAATTAAGCAGGTTTAGACGTATATAAATACTCTTTTATTTGTTTGTGAAAAAAATATAACTTGCCATTAAGGGGGCGGAATATGTCTAAAGTAGCGCTCATTATCAATATAAAGGGACAGGACGGTTTTTATCTCACTGAGCTATTACTGAGCAAGCATTATACGATACACACCGTTTATTGCACTGAAGATTTATTATCTGACAGTCCTGAAGAAACAACAGACCCTAATGTGCAAGAGAATATATCCCCCATCCATATTCATTTTTTTGACCCGAAAGTCTCTTCGTGTCTTTATGATTTATTAGCAACAATCCGTCCCGATGAAATTTATAATCTGGATGCAACAACGCATTCTGCTGCGGATCCTGACGCTTCTCAATACGCCAATCCTGTGCCGGGCATCAGTGCGCTGAGAATGCTGGAAGCCATACGCCGGGAAGGGCTGGAGCATCACACCCGCTACTATCATGCGTCATCGGCTGAGCTGTGTGGACTGGTGCTGGGGATGGCGATCAATGAAATGGTGACGTTCAATCTGCCTTCTTCGGATGCTGTTGCGCGGATCAGTGATTTCTGGACGGCGGTGAATTACCGCGAAACCTTCGGGATGTATGCCTGCAACGGCATTCTGTTTAATCATGAGTCGCCGCGTCGCAGCGAAAACTTTGTGACGCGCAAAATTACCCGTGGCTTAGCCAATATCACGCAGGGGCTGGAGGGATGCCTGTATCTGGGCAATCTCAATGCGCTGCGCGACTGGGGGCATGCGCGGGATTACGTCAAAATGCAGTGGCTGATGTTGCAGCAGGATAAACCTGAGGACTTCGTGATCGCGACGGGCGTGCAGTTTACGGTCCGTCAGTTCGTGACCTTTGCGGCGCTCGAGCTTGGGATCAAGCTGCGGTTTGTCGGTAAGGGAGTGGAGGAAAAAGGGGTGATTGCCGCGATTATCAGCCCGGTCGCAGCGGCGTTAAAAGTCGGAGATGTGATTGTCGCGGTGGATCCCCGCTATATGCGCCCGGCGGAAGTCGGGCAGGTGCCGGTCAATCCGGCCAAGGCGCGTCGCAAGCTTGGCTGGTTGCCAGAAACCTCATTACAGGATCTGGTGATCGAGATGGTTCAGGCCGATCTGGCTTCTGCCAGACAGACTGCAAGATTGAAACTGTACGGATAAATTCAGACCACTGCTCGCTGACGGATGCCAAAAGGCCGAAGAATGTTTAACGTTCTTCGGCCTTTTTTTGCTCTCAGCTTGAGGCAGAAAGCAAAAAAACCAGCCGTTAAGCTGGTTTCTTTAAATCGCGTACCCGGACCCGGACTAACGCAGAAAGCAAAAAACCCGCCATAGGCGGGTTTCTTTAAATATGGTGCCCGGACTCGGAATCGAACCAAGGACACAGGGATTTTCAATCCCTTGCTCTACCGACTGAGCTATCCGGGCAACGGGGCGCATTAAACCGTATTGGGCCTGTGCCGTCAACGGCTTTTTGTGACAACAGCGGGGTTCGTCACCCGACTGATGCTTTTTGCGACGATTTGTTGATTTAACTTACGTAAGCGCCAGCGCAGCGCCGGATTATGTCGCCAAAGGCAGGAAATTCCGGCGCTGGCGGATGTCGCATTATGTAAGAAATTCCCGTCCTGTGCAGGGTTGAACAGGGGGGTAAAAGATGCCATTATTGCGCCGATTTATTACACAACTCTGATCCCGTTTTCACGCGACAGCTCAAGAGGGTTGCGGCATGGCTGGTTTATCACATCGCGCTGTTGTTCAGTGCAAAAACAATCTGATGATGATCTCCGGGTGCTGTAAACACCACGATTTCAGTTTTCCTCCTTTTGCAGTTCCTTTCATGCGGTAAGGCTATCGTTTGCCCGCTGACAGGCATTATTAAAAACAGAGAGGCATAAACAGAGCGGTTCTCTGATTTTACTGTTGTCTGCCAGACGTGGCTGAGCCGCGCCGTTATTGTCGATCGCGCGCTCAGCCAACGTCATTTGCCGGGCTGGACTCTGCGCACTCTGCCTTTCATGACGTAAGAACCAGCTCATTGCCGTGCCTCCTGGCACACCCTCTTACTTAACCGTTTGAGAGTCTGAATGAAACACTTAAAACTAGCAGCTAGCATCTCTGTCGCGCCTTATCTCCAGACCTCGCGTCTGGTCGTTGACCTGCGCCGTGCGGATTACGCCGATGTGGCGGCCATCATTATTTCTGTCGGCGATCTGAATCACGGCAGACTGGCGGAGATCGAAACGCTGGGATTTGGCATTCCTGCGTTTGTCGCGGTGCAGGGAACCGAGCAGGTTTCGCCTGAGTTTTTACCGTCGCTGAAAGGCGTGATCACCTTGTCGGATGCCAATCAGGCATTCTATGCCGCGCAGATTGAGTCTGCCGCGCAGGGTTATGAGGAAGCGTTGTTCCCGCCGTTTTTCGATACGCTGAAAAAGTATGTCGAGATGGAAAACGCCACATTTGCCTGCCCGGGGCATCAGGGCGGTGAGTTTTTCCGCCGCCATCCGGCCGGACGCCAGTTTTATGATTTCTACGGCCCGAACATTTTCCGTTCCGACATGTGTAATGCCGACGTCAAACTGGGCGATTTACTGATCCACGAAGGCTCGGCGAAAGATGCACAAAAATATGCCGCCAAAGTCTTCAGCGCCGACAAAACCTATTTCGTGCTCAACGGCACCTCTGCGGCCAATAAGGTCGTGACCAATGCGCTGCTGACCCGCGACGATCTGGTGTTGTTCGACCGCAACAATCATAAATCTAACCACCACGGTGCGTTATTGCAGGCTGGCGCCACGCCGGTGTATCTCGAAACGGCACGCAACCCGTTTGGTTTTATCGGCGGCATAGACGCGGCCTGCTTTGATGAAGCGTATCTGCGTCAGCAAATCCGGGAAGTGGCACCACAGCGTGCGGAGGAGAAACGCCCGTTCCGTCTGGCCATTATTCAGCTCGGCACTTATGACGGCACCGTGTACAACGCCCGTCAGGTGGTCGATAAAATCGGTCATCTGTGCGATTACATTCTGTTTGACTCCGCATGGGTCGGCTATGAGCAATTCATCCCAATGATGAAAGAATGCTCACCGTTGCTGCTGGAACTGAATGAAAACGATCCGGGCATTATTGTCACTCAGTCGGTACACAAGCAGCAGGCCGGGTTCTCCCAGACCTCGCAAATCCACAAAAAAGACAATCATATCAAGGGACAAAAGCGCCATTGCAGCCATAAAAAGCTCAACAATGCCTTTATGATGCACGCCTCGACCAGCCCGTTTTACCCGCTGTTTGCCGCGCTGGACGTCAATGCGCGTATCCATGCCGGTGGCAGCGGAAAACATATGTGGATGGAATGCGTGAAGCTGGGTATCGAGACCCGCAAAATGCTGCTCGATCAATGTTCGATGATTTTGCCGTTCGTGCCGCCGGTGGTGGCCGGTAAACGCTGGCAGGATCATGAGACGAATGAGATGGCCAACGATGTCCGTTTCTTCGACTTTGTGCCGGGTGAACGCTGGCATGCCTTTGAGGGATATGCGGAAAAACAGTATTTCGTCGATCCGTGCAAGCTGTTGCTGACCACGCCGGGTATTGATGCTTCCAGCGGTCAATACACGCAGTTCGGCATTCCTGCGACTATTCTGGCGAACTATTTGCGTGAAAACGGCATCGTGCCGGAGAAATGCGATCTCAATTCTATCCTGTTCCTGCTGACCCCGGCCGAAACGCCTGCCAAGATGCAACTCCTGGTGGAAGAACTGGTGCGCTTTGAGCAATACATCGAAGAAGATGCGCCGCTCAGTGAAGTGCTGCCGACGGTGTATCGCAAAAACGAAGATCGTTACCGCAACTACACCATCCGTCAGTTATGTCAGGAAATGCATAATCTGTACGTCAGTTTTGACGTCAAAGAACTGCAAAAAGAGATGTTCCGCGAAAAGAGCTTCCCGCAGGTGGTGATGAATGCCCAGGATGCGCACAACGAATTTATCCGCGATAACATCGAACTGATCGCCATTGCAGATGCAGAGGGCAGGATCGCCGCAGAAGGCGCGCTGCCGTATCCGCCGGGCGTGTTGTGTGTCGTGCCGGGAGAATTATGGGGCGGGGCAGTACAGCGTTACTTTATGGCGCTGGAGGAAGGGATCAACCTGCTGCCGGGCTTCTCGCCTGAATTGCAGGGTGTGTATATTGAGAAAAAACCGGTCGGCTGGAAGCGCGTGATGGGGTATGTCGTGGCGCAGTAGTTTTTTGGTGTAAGTAAATACGAATAAATAAATAAGGCGGGGCTATAAACCC
>NZ_SJOJ01000004.1 GCF_004330295.1 Rahnella victoriana | reverse complement strand
AGTTAAAGTGTGCTTTGACAAAGAGTTAGCCTTTAAAACCCCCTCCCAACCTCCCCCTTCGCAGGGGGAGGAGCAAAGACCCCAGCCCTCCCCTTCGCAGGGGAGGGAGTTGATCGAGTTCTGAATTTACGACAGCAAAAAGGCCGCATAAGCAGCCTTTTGTTTGTCTTTCCGATGGCTTACTTCTTCTTGGCGTACTTCAGGGAATCCAGCGCCACCGCGAAGATGATGATGCTGCCCTTGATGATGTACTGCCAGTACGGGTTAACGCCGATGTAAGTCAGACCGTAGTTGATAACGGTGAAGATCAGTACACCGGTCACCACGCCTGCCACAGAACCCACACCACCGGCGAATGACACGCCGCCGACCACGCAGGCTGCGATGGCATCCAGTTCATACATAAAGCCGAGGTTGTTGGTCGCACTGCCGATACGCCCTGCTTCCAGCAAACCGCCGAACGCATAGAACACACCGGACAACGCATAAATCATGATCAGGTTTAACGGAACGTTAACGCCAGACACTTTCGCGGCTTCAGGGTTACCCCCGATAGCAAAGATGTTTTTACCGAAGCGGGTTTTATTCCACAGCACCCAGACAAAGGCGATGGCAATCAGCGCGTAGAAGGTGATGTAGGAAAGCTTCAGGCCGCCTAAATGGATAAAGCCTTGCGCAAACTGTGAGAAGCCCGGGTCAAAACCGGCTACCGGTGAGGAACCGACATAGTCGTAATACAGGGAGTTAATCCCGTAAACGATAATCATCGTACCCAGCGTGGTAATAAACGGCGTCACGTTCAGGTAAGCGATAATCACACCATTCAGCAAACCAATTAACGCGCCCACAATACACACGGTCAGAATAACCAGCGGAATTGGCACCACTTCGAGGTTCGGGAAGACTTTGTTGACGTTGTCCATCGCCTGCAACATGGTGGCAGCCACCACCGCCGCTAACCCGACCTGACGCCCGGCTGACAGGTCAGTACCCTGCGTCACGATAAGCCCCGCCACGCCGAGCGCGATAATCACGCGCACGGAAGACTGAGTCAGAATGTTACTTAAGTTGACGAGACTGAGGAAGCTCGGATCCTGGATGATAATAATGGCCAGTAAGACCAGCAGGACCACATAAATGCCGCCCTCTTTTAAATAAGTGAGCACACTTTTCTTATTTAATGCTTTCATAATAAGAACCCTTAAAAATTAGAGATGCAAGGAAGCCAGGCGTAATATTTCGTTCTGCGAGGTATTTTTGGTTTCAACAATACCTGCAACCTGTCCATTACTCATAACCAATATTCTGTCAGTAATACCCAGCAACTCTGGCATTTCAGAGGAGATAATAATGATCCCCTTCTCTTTTTTCGCCAACTCGGTGATTAACTGGTAAATTTCGAACTTAGCGCCAACGTCAATGCCGCGCGTCGGTTCATCCAGCATTAATATTTCAGGGTTGGTTAATAACCAGCGCCCGATAATGACTTTTTGCTGATTCCCGCCTGACAATGAACCAATACTGGTTTTATGTCCCGGCGTTTTCACCCGCATGGAATCGATAACCCATTGGGTATCGCTTTTCATACGGGAGGTATCGAGTAAACCGGCTTTATTCTTATATTGACGAATATTGGAAATCAGCGAGTTAAAGCCGATGTCCAGATACGCATAAATACCGGTTGAACGACGTTCTTCCGTCACCAGTGCAAAACCGTGATTAATGGCCTCGTTAGCACTGTGATTATTAATTTTTTTGCCGTGCAGTTTAATGGTACCGGCGACTTTCTCGCGGATGCCAAATAACGTCTCGACGATATCGGTACGTTTTGCCCCGACCAGACCGGCAATGCCGAGGATTTCCCCTTTGTGCAAATCAAAGGAAATATCACGTATTGAAGGCTGACGCAGCGAGGTCAGATTACGCACTTCGAGGATGACTTCACCCGGTACGTTCTGGCGATCAGGGAAACGCTGGCTCAGTGAACGGCCGACCATCATGGAAATGATTTTATCCATGTCGAGACCTTCCAGCGGCTGCGTAACAATCCACTGGCCGTCGCGCAGAATGGTGATTTCATCGCATAGCTGGAAAATTTCTTCCATCTTATGAGAGATATACACAATGCCACAGCCACGGTCTTTCAGCTTACGGATGATGGTGAACAGATGGTTCACTTCTTTTTCCGTCAGCGAGGACGTCGGTTCGTCCATAATGACGATTTTTGCATTGTAGGAAAACGCCTTGGCGATTTCGATCATCTGCATCTGTGAAACTGACAGCTTACCGACCTTGTCGCGCGGATCGATATCAATGTCCAGTTCGTCAAAAATCGCCTTGGTGTCTTTGTACATTTTGTCCTGATCGACAAAAAGACCTTTGGTCGGATAACGTCCCAGCCACATGTTGTCCATGACCGTACGTTGCAACACCAGGTTTAATTCCTGATGGACCATCGACACGCCTTGTTCAAGCGCTTCTTTTGAACTTTTAAAATTAACTTCCTGTCCCTGAAAAAGAATGGTACCGGAGTCTTTGCTGTATATCCCGAAAAGGCATTTCAATAATGTGGATTTACCGGCGCCGTTTTCACCCATCAGGGCGTGAATGGAATGAGGACGCACTTTTAAATTCACATTATCTAACGCCCTGACGCCAGGAAATGATTTATTAATACCACTCATTTCCAGAAGGAATTCGTCCGGTTTTTGTGTTGTGTCAGATAACGTATTATCGGCCATAGTTATACCTGGCTAAAGATAAAAATAAACGGGTGTATTAATACCTGATGTCAGTAATGCAGCCGGCAAGCGAACCTGCCGGCTGCATCGTGACATGACGTCCTGTCAGATAAGCATTAACGTCTCAATACCCTTCATTCTTCATGTTGCAGATGCGTTGGCTACTCTTATTCACCCGGATCACTTACCTGAGTAAGCTCATCGGGACTCACTCGTTTGCCGCCTTCCTGCAACGCAAATTATTTTGGGTATAACACTTTGTCTTTATTTACGGCTTAACCGCAATTATTTTTGCCACTGCTTAGCTTTGTTTTTTATTGCTGTCTGTCTTTATTGCTGCTGACGTCAACTTATTTCACGAAGGAAGACAGATTGTCTTTATCCACCGCGACGTAAGGAATACGAACAACTTTGTTTTCAACTTTCCAGTCAGTCCCTTCAGCAGCAGGTTTACCGGCTGCCAGGTTTTTCGCCAGATCAAAGGTCGCTTTAGCCTGGTTGTTCGCATCGTTCAGCACGGTACCGGCCATTGCGCCAGATTTCACCAGTGCCAGCGCTTCTGCCAGGGCATCCACACCAAATACCGGAATGCTGGATTTGTTATGAGATTTCAGTGCTTCTACAGCACCCATTGCCATGGCATCGTTGTTGGCGATAACCACTTCGATTTTGTTGGCGTTAGGACCAGACAACCATGCATCCATCTTGTCTTTAGCCTGTGCGGTATCCCACATAGCGGTATCAAGTTGCAGCTGATCAGTTTTCAGGCCTTCTTTGCCGTTCAGGGTGCTGATGACGTATTTGGTACGCGCTTCAGCATCCGGATGGCCCGGTTCGCCTTTGATCAGCACATATTGGATCACGCCGTCTTTGTTCAGATCCCAGGCCGGGTTCGCTTTCCAGTGTTTAGCAATCAGCTCACCCTGGATCACGCCAGATTCTTTAGAATCGGTACCGACATAGTAGGCTTTGTCGTAGCTGTCCAGCGCTTTACGGGAAGGTTCTTTGTTGTAGAAAACAACAGGAATGCCAGCACCGCGGGCTTTCTCAATGATTACCGGGGCAGCAGCCGGGTCAACCAGGTTAATGGCTAACGCTTTCACACCCTTCGCCAGCATGACGTCAACCTGGTCATTCTGGGTAGACTGGCTGTTTTGCGAGTCATTCATCAGCAGTTGCACATCTGGAGAAGCTTTAGCATCTTTTTCAATGGCTTTGCGAACTTCAGACATGAAGTTGTCATCATATTTGTAGATGGTGACGCCGATTTTAGTATCAGCAGCATGTGCGGCAAAACCAAACATCATGCTTGCAGCCAGAGTCGCCAGGGTGAAGACCTTCTTATTCATTTGTATCTCCGGTTATGTAGGGTGTTACAGAATGTGGCACCGGAAACCCCTGCGGGAGCAGTACAGCTCCACGTCATGATTGTGGGTGCCTGCCATCCTTGACTGATAACGTCCTGACTCGCTGTGAAACAAGTCCGGCAAACCGGACCCAAAATGAATCATATTGAAAACGAATGAATCATAATGTGCGCGATGTTAATAAACTGTGAAAGTTCTCACAGATTGAAAACGGTTACATCGCGTTATTTGATCAATAAGTGACGGGTGCCACATTTTGCCAGGGTGCAACCGAATGGCGTCTGACCAGCGTCGGCATAAAACAATGCGAAACGCCCGTAGCTAACTGTTCTGCCGCACCTTTTAAAGCCAGTTCGGTGGCCAGCGTCGCCATGGAAACGATCGGATATCGCACGGTGGTCATTTTCGGGCTGGTGTAGCGGGCAATCGGAATATCGTCAAAACCGATCAGTGAAAAGTCATCCGGAATGTTAATTCCGTTTTCTTTCAACACCGCCATCGCACCGGCCGCCATCGAATCGTTATAGGCAAACACCGCGCTGAGGTGCAGATTACGCCCGAGGAGTTCCACCATCGCCGCCTCACCGCCCTGCAGATCCGGCGAACTTTGTGCCCGCCATGCGGCAGGTGGCGCGTCACCGCTCTGATGTGCCTGCGTCATTGCCTGAGCGTAGCCCTGATAACGCTGCAAATCGTCTTCGATACCGTGACTTGACCCGATATAGCCGATGCGCTGATGGCCCTGCGACAGTAACAAACGCGTCGCCATCTCCGCACCGCTGACGTTGTTAAGCCAGACACAACGGTGCTCGTAGCCCGGAATGACGCGGTTAATCAGCACCATGCCGGATACCTGATCCATAAACCGCGAGAGTTCGTCATCGCCCAGCGCTTTCGAATGCACAATGAGTGCGTTACAGCGTTGACGAATCAAAACCTCAATGGCGTGCCTTTCTTTTTCGGCAATATGATAGCTGTTACCTATTAAAACGTATTTCTGATGCTGCTGTGCAACGGTATCCACCGCTTTCACCAGCGCGCCGAAAAACGGATCTGACACATCCATGACCACCACACCGATGGTGTCGCTGCTTTGCGTGGCCAGCGCCTGCGCATTGGCATTAGGCCGGTATCCCAGCGTGGCGACAGCCTGCAACACCTGCTCGCGGGCTTCTTTACTGGCGATAGCGGGATTGTTCAGAACACGTGAAACGGTGGCGACAGAAACCCCCGCCAGCCGGGCGACATCACGAATGGTGACCATGCGTCGCTCCGTGATCAGCCAGAGAGTGGTACGGAGGAATACGGAAATTTTTAACCCAGGAGGTAAAGAAGCCGGACAAAGAGAAGCGAGGTGAAGTGCGCATGGCGTTTCCTTTTTTAGTGTAGTGGTCGTCGGAGAGGCACGACCGCTATCCTAAACATTTTGCGAAAACGCCTGCGTGAATCTCGTCACAGGAAAGAAAACGTTTACATACAATTCTGTAACCTTCATCCCAAATCTATCATTTAGGATGATGTGACGATCTGGGATCAGGCGGTTTTCAGTTCAACACCGGAGGCTTTGACCGTCAGTTTACGCCATAACCACTCCACCGGTCCCTGACGGAAATGCCGCAACCACAGCAGGGTCACCAGCAAGTTACACGCCCAGACCAGCGGCACCAGCGCCAGCAGTTGCAGGCGGTCGAAGTGCTGGTAGAAGCCGAAGACATTGAAGAATGTGGTGCAGATCAGCGTCTGTAACAGGTAGTTGGTCAGGGCCATGCGGCCAATCTGCGAAATCCAGTTCACCGCCCGCCAGCGGGAAATCTGCGGCCAGAAGCCGTAACACAGCGCCAGATAACTGACGGCCTGCATCAGCGAGCCAATTTCCCGCGGCACCTGCAATAAAAAACCGCTCCAGCGGTAGTCCCAGCCGGTGCGGTATTGCAGGTAAATCGCCGGAATTTGTATCAGTAATGAAAGCGGTAACAGTACAGCGGCAACTTTGCGGTAATGTGCGAGGCGAAACTCACCTTTCAGCCAGCCGCTGCGCATCAGCCCGGCACCTGTCAGCATCGCGCCCGCCAGTTCCCAGCCGTATTGCGCACCGATCGCCAGCAAACTGGAAGACAGCAAATCGAGGCGGTTGCGGATCGCTTCCCAGCCGCCTTTCAGCCGCCAGTATTGTTCATATTGAATTTCCGCTGGCCCCGGCAGCCAGAAACTGCCAGGTTTCGGCGAGGTAATGAAACCGAGCATCGCCAGCACGGCGACGCCGATCAGATACAAAATAATGCCCGTGGAAATCAGCGACTGACTGCTGCGCCCTTCCCGCACCATCCGCCAGCACACCAGACCAATCAGCCCGTAAGACAGCAAGATATCGCCGTCCCACATCAGGGTGGCATGCAGAAACCCGCACAGTAAAAGAATCGACAAACGCGCCTGGATCCAGTGTTTGCCGCGCGGCAGCAACAAAAACAGACCGCCGCCGAACAGCATGGCAAACATCATCAGGAATTTACCCTGCGCGACGACGTCGAGCACCGCCCAGGTCCAGGTATCAGAAACAGAGGGCGTTCCGGCAAACGCCGGATTCAGGTAAGCGGCTTTCGGTAAACCGAAGGCGCTGATATTGAGCAGAAGAATGCCAAAAATGGCGAGGCCACGGGCAAAGTCGAGCGTGGCAATACGTGAGCGCACCCTGACATTCCTTTTGAAGATTATTGAGATATTTAAGAATAAGGGAAGAAAATCAGGGTGGCTACCCTCCAGGTAAATGAAGTTGCAGCAAGGCAGCCAGCGAGCAGAGCCCGATGAGCTGACTGATGTCAGTGATTCGGGTCTACGAACGCAGCGAACACCGCTGCGGCTTTAGTTACGACGGATGGCGGACGGTTCTTAAAAATTCTTGTCGTGTATTCTGGCTGGATTTGAAAAGTCCACCGAGTGATGTTGTCGTCGTTGCGCTGGTCGCGTCACGCACACCGCGTGCTTTCACGCAGTAATGCACGGCGTCAATGGAGACGGCCACGTTGGTGGTGCCGAGCAGGGTTTGCAAGGCCACCAGGATCTGCTGGGTCAGGCGTTCCTGAACCTGCGGACGCTGCGAGAAGAACTGCACAATGCGGTTGATTTTCGACAGGCCAATCACGGTATCTTTTGGGATATAGGCCACGGTGGCTTTGCCATCGATGGTCACGAAATGGTGTTCGCAGGTACTGGTCAGGGTGATATCGCGCACGGTGACCATTTCATCCACTTTCATCTTGTTTTCGATGACGGTGATTTTCGGGAAATTGGCGTAATCAAGCCCTGAGAAGATTTCATCCACATACATCTTGGCGATGCGGTGCGGCGTTTCCGCCAGACTGTCATCGGAAAGATCCAGATTAAGAAGCTGCATGATGCCGGTCATATGTTCCTGGATCCGCTGCTTGCGCGTTTCGTTGTCGATCGGCAAAGCTTCACGCAGAGGGGTTTCCAGACCACGGGCTAACAGGGCCTCGTGAACCAAAATGGCTTCTTTACTCAGGGTTGGCATTCTTTCTTTCTCCGGCAGATGTAATCACTTTGACGCAGATCACGCTAAAGTGAGGTGGCTTACTGTAGTAGAGAGCCGGTTCAGAATCCAGTGAATGTGCGTCATGATGGATGAAATAGCTGCAAGTTATCGGTTCTGCCGGAAGACCAGCGCCCCTGCAATAATGAAACCGACCAGCGCGACATACAGCGCAGGCTCCAGACGGTGCGTCAGTGCGGTAGAAATGGCCGACAGAACGGGGCCGAATAACTGACCGACGGCATAACCGGTGGTCAGCAAACCGGCCATGTAGCGGCTGTGATTCGGTGCCAGTTCGCGGCTATATTGTAAAGCCAGCTGGACCACACTGAGGAAACCGCCGCCGGTCAGCAATGCGCCCAGCACCAGACCACTGACGCCCGGCACCACTTCCGCACACAGAATTCCCAGTCCCTGCGCCCATAATGTCAGCGCCAGACGTTTATGCGTCGTCAGGCTGTGTCGTGTCAGAATACCGATGATGATGCCGATCACCGCCGCGCCGCCAAACACCGGCCAGACAAACTGGGCGAACAGGCTGTCAGGGAAACGCGCGCTCGCCATCTGCGATAAAAACGTGGCGGGAAGGATGTAACCAAAACCCGCCAGACTGTAACTCCACACCAGTCGTTTCAGCGCAGGCGTCATCACCAGCGGTTCAGTTGCCACATGCGAGCGGTGCAAATCTCCTGTTCGCGGCAGGGTCGGCGTAATGATCGCCACAAAAATCAGCGCCAGCACGCCGTACACGCACCAGGCCTGCGCCGAGGTCAGCTGCAAACTGTGAATACCGACGGCCAACATGCCGCTGAGGAAAATCCCCGCGCCCGGCCCGGCAAACACCGCAGCACTCAGCGCCGGACGGCCATAATGCGCCAGCCGTTCATTACACCACGCGGACACCATCACCATCGCCCAGCCGCTGGTCCAGCCGATCATAAAGCGCACGATGCTGTGCAGCACTTCGCCGGAAATCACCGCCGACAATAATGTCAGCACAACGCCGCCCCATACGCCCAGCCACAAACGGCGCTCGAGATGTTTGCCCGCGCGCATCCCGTCGAACGCGCCACACAGATAACCGAGGTAGTTGAAGGCCGCAACCAGCCCCGCGCCGGTCAGGCTGAACTGATGTTCAGCTATCATTAAAGGCACCTGCGGCGTAAAGGCGAAGCGCCCGATACCCATCGCGACCACAAAAGCCAGAAAACCACTTAGCGCAATTCGAAAGGCCATAACTGCTCCGTTAAAAGAAACCGCGATGCAACATCATAGAAACAATGAATAAACATACTCAAAGCCCGAGGCTGAAAACAGCGGATTTCTTAAAAGAAAGTAAATTGAATGTTGTCGCTATGATGCCTTATGAGTACAATCACGAAAACTGAATAATACAAACCAACTTGTTTACGATAAGAGAACACAGGAACCCATCATGGATCTCACTCAGTTACGGATGTTTTGCTGCGTAGCGGAAACCGGTTCGCTGGCACGCGCGGCAGAGCAGTTGCATCGCGTCCCGTCGAACCTGACCACCCGCCTGCGTCAGCTGGAACTCGAACTGGGCACCGATCTGTTTATCCGCGAAAAGCAGCGCATCCGCCTTTCCGCCATGGGCCATAATTTTCTGAACTATGCCGAACGTATTCTTGCGCTGAGCGACGAAGCCATGAGCATCACGCATGCCGGTGAACCCGCCGGGAACTTCGCGCTGGGATCGATGGAAAGTACGGCGGCGACGCGCCTGCCCTCTTTACTGGCGGCATATCATCAGAAGTTTCCGCAGGTGGCGCTGTCGCTGGTCACGGCCACCTCCGGCGAAACCATCGACAGCGTGCGTGCCGGACGTCTGGCGGCGGCGCTGGTGGATGGCCCGATCGATTTTGACGATATCAATGGCTGCATTTCTTTTCGTGAACGCATGGTGGTGATCACGCCGCCCGGCGAATCGCCGCAGGAAGTGCCTGCCGGGCGCAGCGGTCATACCGTTTTTGCGTTCCGCCCGAGTTGTTCATACCGCCAGCGTTTACAGGGCTGGATCAAACACATGAGCATTCCGGTCGCCAATACCATGGAGATCCAGTCCTATCATTCGATGATGGCCTGCGTCGCCAGCGGTGCGGGGATTGCCATGGTGCCGCGCTCGGTACTCGAACAATTGCCCGGCCACGAACGGGTCAGCATTCACGAGATCCCGGATGAATTCGCCGATACCGCCACCTGGCTTATCTGGCGCAGGGACGCCTTCAGCCCGAATGTGCGGGCGCTGAAAGAACTGATCATCGAACAAAATGACGGCGTGATCCCGTTACTGAAACATCCGCTCGCCGGGGAACACGATCCGGCGCTGCACCCGACCTATTAATTCGAAACTGAATAAGTAAAAACACCTGACTGGAGCTAAAAAATGCAAATGATCAAAACGCGCGCGGCTGTCGCCTGGGGCCCGAACCAACCTCTGTCCATCGAAGAAGTGGATCTGATGCCACCGCAAAAAGGTGAAGTGCTGGTGCGTATCGTCGCGACCGGCGTGTGCCACACCGACGCCTACACCCTGTCAGGCAAAGATCCGGAAGGCGTCTTCCCGGCAATCCTCGGCCATGAAGGCGGCGGCGTGGTGGAAGCGGTTGGCGAAGGCGTCACCAGCGTAGCCGTCGGCGATCACGTCATTCCGTTGTACACCCCGGAATGTGGCGAGTGTAAGTTCTGTAAATCCGGCAAAACCAACCTGTGTCAGGCGATCCGCACCACGCAAGGTAAAGGTCTGATGCCGGACGGCACCACCCGTTTCTTCAAAGACGGCAAGCCGATTTTCCATTACATGGGTACCTCGACCTTCTCCGAATACACCGTGGTTCCTGAGATCTCGCTGGCGAAAATCAACAAAGAAGCCCCGCTGGAAGAAGTCTGTCTGCTCGGTTGTGGCGTGACCACCGGTATGGGTGCCGTTATCAATACCGCGAAAGTCAAAAAAGGCGACACCGTAGCCATCTTCGGCCTCGGCGGCATTGGTCTTTCAGCCATCATTGGCGCCGTGATGGCGGGCGCAGGCCGCATCATAGGTATCGATCTGAACACCAGCAAATTCGATCTGGCGCGTAAACTTGGCGCAACCGACCTGATCAACCCGAAAGATTTCGATAAGCCGATTCAGGACGTGATCGTTGAAATGACCGACGGCGGCGTGGACTTCTCCTTCGAATGTATCGGTAACGTGAACGTGATGCGTTCCGCGCTGGAATGCTGCCATAAAGGCTGGGGCGAATCGGTCATCATCGGCGTGGCCGGTGCAGGCGAAGAAATCTCCACCCGTCCTTTCCAGCTGGTGACCGGCCGTGTATGGCGTGGTTCGGCTTTCGGTGGCGTTAAAGGCCGCAGCCAGTTACCGGGCATTGTGCAGCGTTATCTGGACGGCGAATTCGCCCTGAACGATTTCATCACCCACACCATGCCACTGGAAGAAATCAACGAAGCCTTTGACCTGATGCACGAAGGAAAATCTATCCGAACGGTGATTCATTTTAACAAGTAAGGAATGTGTCGATGAGCAGCTCGATTGAACTACTCGAAGAACACCGGATGTTTGGCGGCTGGCAGCAGCGCTACCGCCATACCTCTGAGAGCCTGAATTGCAGCATGACGTTCAGCCTTTATCTGCCCCCGGCGCAGGACGATACACCGCCGCCGGTGCTGTACTGGCTGTCGGGTCTGACCTGCAATGACGAAAACTTCACCATCAAAGCCGGGGCGCAACGTGTCGCGGCAGAGCTTGGCGTGATTCTGGTGATGCCGGATACCAGCCCGCGCGGTGAAGGCGTCGCCAACGACGACGGTTATGACCTCGGCCAGGGCGCAGGTTTTTATCTGAATGCCACGCAGGCACCGTGGGCCGCGCATTTTCGCATGTACGATTATCTGCTCGATGAACTGCCTGCGCTGATCAGCGGGCATTTCAAGGTCAGCCATCGTCAGTCTATTTTCGGGCACTCGATGGGCGGTCACGGCGCACTGATGCTGGCACTGCGTAATCCGCAGCGTTTCTGCTCCGTGTCAGCGTTTGCGCCGATCGTTAATCCGGCGCAGGTGCCGTGGGGACGCAAAGCGTTCAGCGCGTATCTGGGGGATGACGAAAGCCAGTGGCTGCAATACGACAGCTGCCACCTGCTGAGCGCCCTGCCGGAAGATCAAAAACCGTTCCCGATTTTAGTCGATCAGGGCGACGGCGATCAGTTCCTGGCAGATCAGCTGCAACCGGCAAAACTGGCCGAGATCGCCCGCCAGCGCGGCTGGCCGTTACAGTTGCGCGTTCAGCCCGGATACGATCACAGCTACTTCACGATTGCCTCATTTGTGGAAGATCACCTGAGATTCCATGCGGAGTTTTTGCACTCTGAAGTCTGACATTCTGCTGATGCAACAAGGGTTTGGCTTTGCTCCTCCCCCTGCGAAGGGGGAGGCTGGGAGGGGGTTTTAAGGGCTAACCCCCGGTCAGAGCACACTTCAACCGGCGGATTTTGACCTTAATACCCCACCCCAACCCTCCCCTTCGCAGGGGAGGGAGTTGTTCTGCGTTTGTGAAAACAAACAAAGGAATTGTCATGTCCGTTAATTTCAGGCCTAAAACTGGCCAGATCCTCATCTGTAATTTGTTGGGAAAAATGCGATATGGTTCAAACCTATAGCTGCCCCCAAAAATCAATTCTTCAATTTCGGATCCAGCGCATCCCTTAACCCATCGCCCAGCAAATTAAACGCCAGTACGGTCAGGAATATGGCCAGACTGGGGAATATTGCCACGTGCGGTGCCATGACCATGTCGGCGCGGGCTTCGTTGAGCATGGCGCCCCACTCCGGTGTTGGCGGTTGCGCGCCCATGCCAAGGAAGGACAGGCTGGCGGCGGTAATAATTGACGTGCCGATGCGCATGGTGAAATACACCACGATGGATGACAACGTGCCCGGCAGGATGTGGCGGAACAAAATGGTGGCGTCGGAGGCACCGATGCTGCGGGCGGATTCAATATAAGTTTGCTGTTTCAGCACCAGCGTGTTGCCACGTACCAGACGTGCGAAGGCCGGAATGCTGAAAATCGCCACCGCAATAATCACGTTCGACATGCCGTTGCCCATCACCGCCACCACGGCAATCGCCAGCAAAATACCGGGGAAAGCAAACAGCACGTCGCAAACGCGCATGGTGATGCGGTCCCACCAGCCTTCGTAATATCCCGCCAGCAGGCCGAATACCGTGCCAATCGCCGCGCCGAGTACCACCGAAAGCACACCCGCCGTCAGGGAAATCCGCGTGCCCATCAGGATGCGGCTGAAAATATCCCGTCCGAGGGAATCGACGCCCAGCCAGTGGATCAGCGACGGGCCTTCGTTCAGCCGGTCGTAATCAAAATAATTTTCCGGATCAAAGGGCACCAGCCACGGCGCAAGGATGGCTGCCATGATCAATAACAGGATGAACACACCCGCAATCATCGCAATATGCTGACGACGGAAACGCCGCCAGAACGCTTTCCACGGTGTCCGAACCGCCTGTGATTGCGCGGTTCCCGGTGTGATTATCGGCAAACTCGCAAGTACGGCATTTCGCCGCCAGTTTTTCATGCGTTGACTCACTTGTATCGGATTGAAGGGTTGATGACGGCGTACAGCATGTCCACCAGCAGATTGATCAGGATGAACTCCAGCGAGAACAGCAGCACTTCTGCCTGTATCACCGGATAATCGCGCATCTCAACGGAATCGACCAGCAACCGCCCTAATCCCGGCCAGTTGAAGACTTTTTCGACGACAATCGAGCCGCCAAGCAGAAAACCAAATTGCAGCCCCATCATGGTCACTACGGGGATCATCGCGTTGCGCAGGCCGTGTTTGACCACCACCACCGCCTCGTGTACCCCTTTGGCGCGCGCGGTGCGCATGTAATCTTCCTGCATCACTTCGACAAACGAGGCGCGGGTGAAGCGGGCCATGATTGCCGCCACCGCCGCACCCAGCGTAATGGAAGGAAGGATATAGTGACGCCAGCCGTCCGCGCCGACCGTCGGCAACCAGCCCAGTTCAACGGAGAAAATCTGCATCAGCAACATGCCCAGCGCGAAAGCCGGAAAGGAAATGCCGGAAACGGCGAGCGCCATACCCAGTCTGTCAGGCCAGCGGTTACGCCAGACGGCGGAGACCACGCCGATCACCAGTCCGAAAATCACCGACCACAGCATGCTGGTCAGCGTCAGCCAGAATGTCGGCAGGAAACGGGAACTGATTTCGTCTATAACCGGGCGTTTTGACACCATCGAATGACCGAAGTCACCGGTCAGCGCATTGCCAAAGAAGGTGAAAAATTGCTGATAAAGCGGCTTATCCAGCCCTAAATCCTGACGCACCAGCGCGACCACGCTGGCGTCGGCATCTTGTCCGGCCATCAGCCGCGCCGGATCGCCCGGCAGCAGATGCACAAATAAAAACACCAGCACCGCCACAATCAGCAACGTGGGGATCAGTCCGAGTAATCGTTTTAAAAAATAGTTAAGCATGATTCGCTGTCTGTGATTTCACGGTAAACATCCATGTTCCGGCCCCGGAACACATGGGTTCAGGGCGCGCACGCTGTGCGCCACACGCCCTGAAAGCTTCACCGTCTGTTATTTCACATCGGCATCTTCAAAGCTGAAGGCCGTATCCGGCATCACATAAAAGCCTGTCAGACGTTTATTATTGGCAGACACCAGACGTTCCGTCACCAGGAAGGCCCACGGCGCATCGGTCCAGATTTGTTTCTGGGCATCGGCGTACAGTCTGGCTTTCTCGGTTTTGTCGGTGGTTTTCAGCGCATCCGACAAGTCTTTATCCACCTGCGCATTGCTGTAGAACGCCGTGTTGAACTGCTTCGGCGGCGCGGCCTGCGTGGAGAACAATGGCGACAGCGCCCAGTCTGCTTCGCCGGTAGAGGCTGACCAGCCGGTATAGAACATACGAATACCCGCTTCTTTCTGCCCGACGTTCTCAACCTGTGCGGCACGCTGCGCGGCGTCCATGGCGGTCACGGTGACTTTGATGCCCACCTGCGCCAGTTGCTGCTGAGTGAACTGCAACACTTTCTGCGCGGTGCTGTTGTTATGCGATGACCACAGCGTGGTGGTGAAACCGTCCGGATAACCGGCCTCTTTCAGCAAGGCTTTGGCTTTTGCCGGATCATACGGCCAGGGTTTGAATTTCGCGGCGTATTCGATGCCCTGCGGCAACGGCCCTTCTGATGGCACCGCGTAACCGGCAAACGCGACTTTGATCAGCGCCTGTTTGTTGATGGCGTAGTTGATCGCCTCACGGACTTTGACGTTATCGAATGGCTTTTGCGTCACGTTAAAGCTGATGTAACGGTGCAGGATTGACGGCGCAGCCACCAGATCCAGTTTGTCGTTTTTCGCCAGCAGCGCAGCCTGCTCGTAAGGTACCGGGAAGGCCAGATCCGCTTCGCCGGTTTGCAGCATGGCCGCGCGGGTATTGTTATCGACCACCGGACGCCAGGTGATGGTGTCGAGTTTCGGCTCGCCTTTTTTCCAGTAGCCGTCAAATTTCTTCACTTTCACGAAGTCAGTCTGGTTCCACTGATCCAGCGTATACGGGCCGGTACCGACCGGATGGAAGCCGATATCTTTACCGTATTTGGTCAGCGCCGCCGGGGAAATGATCACCGCAGACGGATGCGCCAGAATGTTGATGAACGCCGAGAACGGGGTTTTCAGCGTAATTTTTACCGTGGTGTCATCCACCGCTTCGGTGCTGGCGATATTTTTGAACAGGTTGTAACGCTTGAGATGGCTGTCCGGGTTGCTGGCGCGATCAAAGTTAACCTTCACCGCAGCGGCGTTGAAATCAGTGCCGTCCTGGAATTTAATGCCCGGATGCAGTTTGATGGTGTACACCAGACCGTCCTGACTGACGGTGTAGCTTTCCGCCAGCACATTCTCCAGCTTCATGTTTTTATCGAAGCCAAACAGTCCCTGATAGAAGGATTTGGCAACCGCCTGTGACAGCGTGTCATTGGCGTCGTAGGGATCGAGCGAGGTGAAGTTAGAGCCTACGGCGACCACCACGTCTTTGGCTGCCCACGCAGAAGCCGAGGCCAGCGAACCGAAAACAGCGGCAGCGAGCACGGCCTGACGGACAACGTTCTTACCTTTAGATTTCTGCTGATTCATGTCAGTTCCTTTTCCTGTCTTACCCGTTTGTCTTGCTAAGAATTGACGGCTCAAAATAAGCCGTCAGAAAAATCAGTAAATACCCGCGATACTGTGCCGTGCGACGAAATGCCCTTCGCCAACTTTCACCAGCGGTGCCACCAGCGGGTCATCATTGAGCGCACGGATCGGGCTGGGGACTTCATCGACCAGCAGCGCCTGTTCCTTGCGCTTATGCGCCGGATCGGCAACCGGCACCGCCGCCATCAGTTTGCGGGTGTAAGGATGTTGCGGGCTTTCAAACACCGCACGCCGCGAGCCGATCTCCACAATCTGCCCGAGATACATCACCGCCACGCGATGGCTGATCCGCTCGACCACTGCCATATCGTGAGAAATAAACAGAAATGCCAGCCCGAACTCTTTCTGCAAATCCATCAGCAGGTTGATGATTTGCGCGCGGATGGAGACATCCAGCGCGGAAACCGATTCGTCGGCAATCACCACTTTGGGATTGAGCGCCAGTGCGCGGGCGATACAGATGCGCTGGCGCTGGCCGCCGGAAAACTCGTGAGGATACCGCTGCGCGTGTTCCGGCAGCAGCCCGACTTTTTCCAGCAACCAGGCCACGCGGGCTTCCGCTTCTGCGCCTTTTGCCAGCTTGTGAACCAGCAGCGGCTCCATGATCGAATAGCCCACCGTCAGGCGCGGATCGAGCGAGGCGTAGGGATCCTGAAAGATAAACTGAATATCGCGTCGCAGATGTTGCAGTTCGCTGCCGCCGATATCCGTCAGCGTCTGGCCGTTAAAGGTGATGGTACCGCCCTGACTTTTCACCAGTTTCAGCAGCGAGCGGCCGGTGGTGGATTTCCCGCAGCCGGATTCCCCGACCAGCGCCAGCGTCTCGCCGGGATGCAAATCAAAGCTGACTTTTTCCACCGCATGAACACGGCGGGTGACGCGGTTAAATATGCCGCTGCGCAGGTCAAATCGCGTCACCAGATCTCGCACCTGTAAAATCGGCGGCACGCCCGGCGTCAGGGTGTTTTGCACCAGTTCCGGGTCGCTTTCTTCCTGCTCCGGTAAAGGAAAACGCGCAGGCAGCGGTTTACCCGCCATCGACCCCAGTTTCGGCACCGCAGCCAGTAACGTGCGGGTATAGGGCTGTTGCGGTGAGTAAAAAATCTCACTGACGCGACCGTTTTCCACGCTGTTGCCCTGATGCATGACCAGCACCCGGTCAGCGATTTCGGCCACCACGCCCATATCGTGCGTAATGAAAATCACGCCCATCTGCATCTCTTTTTGCAGCACGCGGATCAGTTGCAGAATTTGCGCCTGAATGGTGACATCCAGCGCCGTGGTCGGTTCGTCGGCAATCAGCAGCGCGGGTTTGCAGGAAAGCGCCATGGCGATCATCACCCGCTGACGCATGCCGCCGGAAAGCTGATGCGGGTAGCTGTCGAGAATATTGCGGGCTTCGGGAATACGCACCAGATCCAGCATCCGTAACGCTTCGGCACGGGCAGCGCGGTGATCTTTATTCTGGTGCAGACGGATCGACTCGGCGATTTGTTCACCCACCGGAAAAACCGGATTGAGCGAGGTCATGGGTTCCTGAAAAATCATCGCCATGTCTGCGCCGCGCAGGTTACGCATGGCAGGTTGCGAGGCCGCCATCAGATCCACCACTTCACCGTTACGGCGACGAAAATGCATCTCGCCCTGGGAAATCTGGCCGCCGCCCTGCTCTACCAGACGCATCAGCGCCAGCGAGGTGACGGATTTTCCGGAGCCGGATTCCCCGACGATCGCCAGCGTTTCGCCGCGTTTCACCTGAAAACTGAGTTGATTAACCGCCGGGATCACCTGACCTTCATGCGCAAATTGCACACTGAGCTGACTGACAGCCAGCACGTGGTCGGGGGGCAGAATAAGAGAAGGTTTCATCGGGCTGTTCATGCGCGGTAAATGCTGACGACGGGCGCGTCGCCCACCCGTGCAAATCCACGGTACATGCCTTCGCTGTTGAACGGCAGTTCCACGTTGCCAAACTTATCTACCGCAATCATGCCGCCGCTGCCGCCCAGAGGCAGCAGTTTTTCCTGCACGACTTTACGTGTCGCCTCTTCAAGAGAAAGACCGGCGTATTCAATCAGCGCGGCGACGTCATAGGCCGCCACCGTGCGCATAAACACTTCGCCGGTGCCGGTACTGGAAATCGCCACGGTATTATTGCTGGCGTAGCACCCGGCACCAATGATCGGCGAATCGCCGACGCGTCCGGCCTGTTTGTTGGTCATGCCGCCGGTGGAGGTCGCTGCCGCCAGATTACCCAGCGCATCCATTGCCACCGCGCCCACGGTGCCAAATTTACGTTCCGGATCGAGCGGATCATCTGACACAGCCGCATTCAGCGTTGCGCCGTCATGATCAAGCATCACGCCCTGATCAGCGGCAATCGCCCGTTGCAGCTGGTCATAACGTTCCTGCGTGAAAAAGTAGTCCGGGCCGACCATTTCCTGTCCGTTTTCGCGGGCAAAGGCTTCCGCCCCCGCGCCGGTAAACATCACATGCGGACTGACTTCCAGCACTTTACGGGCAGTCAGGATCGGATTGCGGATATGATTGACACAACTTATCGCACCGGCATCCAGCGTGCGGCCGTCCATAATGCAGGCGTCAAGCTCATGCGTTCCCTGATGTGTAAAAACAGCGCCTTTGCCCGCATTAAATAACGGGCACTCTTCAAGCAGACGCACCGCTTCGGTGACCGCATCCAGTGCACTGCCGCCGGCGGCCAGAATCGCCTGTCCGGACGCGACTATTCTCTCCAGTTCGGCTAAGTAAAGTCGTTCTTTTTCAGCGCTCATTGCCGCGCGGGTAATCGCCCCTGCACCACCGTGGATCGCAATAACCGCCCGCTTCTTGTCCGAAACGGAAGCCGCTGAATTATCAGTAGAAAAACTCATTAGCGCTGCACCTTTCGATGTTGTATTTATGTATAGGAAAATGTTGATCTGTTTTTGACTATATTTAGCCCGCTACAGTATGTAAAGCAGAAATGTCGCGCCATCAAAAGGTCGCTAATTGCTTAGATTGTTTAGGAAAAACAAATGCTGCAATTGAATATACTCGCGGGACAAATGACCAAAGAACAGCAATAATAAACGTCTTAACTGCGGATAAAAGCACCTCTGGATAAGCTTTCCGTGGCTTTTTTATTTTCTCTTTTTAGGAAATCAGTTTATGGAAACTGTTTATAACCGCCGTCGGATTAATGTGATCTCATGGCTTAGCTATTTCTTTACCGGTGGACTGGTTTCCACTCTGGGCATTGTGATCGGGCCGGTGGCCACCGCGTTTAACAAAGATCCGGGCTTTATCGGCCAGATGTTCTCTCTGATGAACATCGGCCTGTTCCTGCCAATTATGATCAGTGGCATCCTGATGCGTAAGTTTGATCTGGGCAAACAGCTGATGACCGGCTCGTTTATTTCCGTGCTGGTGTGTATCGCGCTGTTCATCATGCCGTCGATTACGCTGTTTGGTGTGGGCGTGTTCCTGATTGGTGCCACGGCGGGTCTGATGATGTCTATCGGCAGCTATCTGGTGGTGCGTATCAATGACGATCCGAAAAAACGTTCCGCGAACTTAATCTTCACCGACTTCTTCTTTGCGCTTTCTGGTATGACGCTGTCGCTGGTGCTGGGTTTCCTGTTTAAACATGGTGCAAGCTGGCTGGCGATGTACGGCATCATGGGTGTACTGAGCCTGCTGATGATTTTGCTGTGCGCAGGTCAGAAATTCCCAAATGTGCCGCAACCGGTGAAAAACGAATCCACGCACAACGTGGCGAAAGAGCCGTGGGGCATTGCGGTCTTCTTCCTGTGTATCGCGCTGTTTGCTTTTGTCTTCACCGAGCTGGTCTTCACGTTGTGGATGCCAAGCTGGCTGCATGAGCATTTCAGCATGGAAACTGACCGCGCCGCGATTTACATCACCACGTACTGGATGGTGAAAGCGATTGGCCTGTTCCTGAATCAGTTCACCGTGCGTTTCGTCAAACTGCGTACTTTCCTGCTGATTTCCGTGGTTGTCGGTATGGCAAGTCTGGCGGTGCTGACCACCAGCAACTCGCCGTCTCTGGTGCTGTTCGCGGTCGGTCTGTTCGGTTTCTGTAACTCCGGGATGTTCTCCGGTCTGATGAGCTACGGCAGCCTGCAGGTGAAAAACTCCCCGCCAACGCTGACTTCCGCGCTGCTGACCACCAGTTCCGTCGGCACGCTGATTTTCGCGTCCTTCTCCTCCTTCATCTACAACGAATACGGTCTGTTCTGGGCGCTGAACATCGCGACCATTTCCTATGCGTTGCTGGTGCTGATGGTGGTGCTTGCCAGCCTGAAGAGCAAGGCAGAGAAGATTAATCACGAAGTCACCGCGCACTAAAAAACGCTATTTGAGTACTAAAAAGCCGACCGTATTTTTGCGGTCGGCTTTTTTTGTGTTCATCCGATCGATAATATATATACTTTGAAACAACATTATCATCGAATATTATTTAATCCTCTGTATTCATCGCGTTAACGCCTTCATATTACACATTCGTAAACATCTAAAATTAAGCATTCCTTAATATACAATTAATAACCTTATTAATAAAACTGCGTAGAATGTCCTGCAGACTCTTTAACAAAAATCCTGACAGGACTTTATATAAAATGGACAATGAACCTAGAAAATGGAAAACATTTGCATTTAGATTAATAAAACTGACCCCTTTGGCAATATCTGTCTCTCTGGCAAATTACGCGCTTGCAACAGATATTAGTGATAAAGATGAATTTGGCAATGTGACAAATGCACCTATTTTTGATATCAGCGGAACCGCCCCCTTTGACCTTTCTGCCGAAGGGTATCTTGATGGTATCAATGCCACTACCTGGTCGGAAGGTTCCAATGTCAGTATTCCCGCCTTTTATATTCATGATGGCGGCACGCTGACACAGTCTGTCGCGGCCCCGGTGACGATTACCACCCATGGCTCGTTTACTGAAGCCATGCTCATTTCCAAGGGCGGAAGCGTTAATTTACTCGGCCCGCTTATCGTCAATACTTATGGAGAAAGTATAGGCATTATTATGAAAGGTGCAGGAACCTCTTTCCTTTCTACAAATGATGTCACTGTAAATACCTATAATAACAGCACCCCCGCATTCACAGTGAATGATAATGCCACCGCGACGATTGCTGGCACTCTGAATATTAATTCAATGAATAATGGCTCTGATGGTCTGGTTATCCAGAATGGGGCAATGGGCACCATCAATAAAGTCAATATCACAACTGCGGGTGACTTTTCAGAAGGCATTATTTTAAACAACATCAATCCCAGCCTGCACAAGAGAAACGACGTTCTTATCACGGGAAGTGGTAGCGCAGTGACCACCCACGGTAAGCATACCAACGCCTTATATGCTGAAGACAATGGATTTATTCTGTTTTCCAATGACGCGGTAATTACCACCACTGGCGAGGGTTCGCGGGCGATTTATTCCACCCGCAATGGCGGTGTGTTAATGAACGGCGGTTCTGTTAATACAGAATATGCAGGCAGCACGGCCATCGAAAGCAATCAAAACAGCTACGTCACCTTAGTGGACACCGATGTCCATTCCGCAGGCGCAGCGATCAGCTCAAACGAAAACTCTGTTGTCTCGGTGCTCAATGGCACTATCAGCAGCGGCAATACCACCAGCGGCATAGAAATCAGTCATCAGGGGAAAGTTCATCTTAATCAGGTGATAATGGAAAATACGCAATCGGATAAACCGCTGGTTGACCTGATCACCTCCTACGATACGCCGGACTATGCCTTTGGTGGCGCGCTGAGCCTCAAAAACTCTCAGCTTACCGGCAAAACTCAAGGTGTGCATGCCAGCGAAGGCGACTGGGCCGTTACCCTCGATAACAGTACTCTGACTGCCGCCGATGCCTTTGTTGTCGCCGGAAGCAATGCCAGCCAGATTGCCAACCTGTCGGTCGATGCCAGCAACGGCAGCATCATTAACGGTAACCTTATTGCACTAAGCGCCGATGAAGATCCAATCGCCAGCCAGCTCACGCTCAATTTGCTTAATTCAACCTGGCAAGGCAGTGCAATAAATGGCGCGGCGCTGACGTCTGCCCCTGCCGGTACGATTAATATTGATGCGCAGGACAGTCAGTGGCTGATGACCGGTTCCTCCCGCATTGACTCTCTTAACATGAATAACGCCAGCGTCCGGTTTTCCGATCAAGGTGATTATAAAACGCTGGAAATGCAAACTCTGTCAGGCAACGGTACGTTCTTTATGAATACGTCGCTGGAACAGGATGCGCAGGGAAACAGTGCCGGCGATTTAATTCACGTTACCGGCAACGCCTCCGGGCAGTTCGGATTAAATATCTCCACGTCGGGTACGGCAGCAGAGACCATTAACGACGGGATCCGGGTCGCTCAGATTGATGATGCCAGCCGCCATAATGGCTTATTCAGTCTGGAAAATAGCGTCAGCATAGGGGCTTACGACTATTACCTTTTCGAAGGCAGCAAAGAGGCGACCGGCGATAATAATGACTGGTACCTGCGCGCGGAAATTCCAACACCTGACGTCCCGGTTCCCGATGTCCCGGTTCCTGATGTTCCAACGCCAGATACTCCGACTCCGGATATTCCTGTGCCTACTCCGGATACGCCTGAAACATACCGTGGCGAAATTCCCGGCTATATCGCGGCACCTTATCTGAACCTGTATTACGGCATGCGTATCGCGGGAACCTTGCATGAACGCATGGGCGACACCGAAGCTTACGGCAAAGGCTATAACAACCCGTCATGGGCGAGAACCGGCGGCGAGCACACCACTTTTGACGCAGGCCGTTTTGATTACGACAGTGATTACTGGTTTGCACAGTTCGGGACCGATCTGTATCAGGATGAGCTGAAAAACGGCACGCGGGTCCACGCCGGTATCATGGCAACCCTGGGTAATCAAAGCACTGACACGCAGGATCAGGTGCGCACCCTGGCCGGTAAACGCGCTGACGCCGGATCAGTGCGCAGTGATGCGTATAGTCTGGGTGGGTATTACACCCGTTATGCACAAGATGGGGCTTATATCGATCTCGTCGGCCAGTTCACCTGGTATCGCAATCAGTATGACAGCCTGCATGACGCGAAACAGGACAGCTACGGCGCGCTGCTGTCTGCGGAAGCGGGAAAACCTTATACGGTCAGCACCAACTGGAAAATCGAACCTCAGGGTCAGATAATTTATCAGTATCTGAATGCTGAAGATTTCAGCGATGAGATTTCTGATATTTCCGGTGTGTCTGTCAATCAGGGCACTGCGCGCGCCGGGCTGCGTTTGTTCCGTGATCAGGCTGAAGATAAAGCCAGTGAAAAATTCAAACCTTATCTGACTGCCGATGTACTGAGTAATTTCTCAGACTCACCGGATATCAATGTCGGCGGAACCGATATCAGCACCACGGATTTCTCCGATCAATACTGGCAGACCGGTGCAGGCATGACGGCACAACTTGCGCCAAATACCTCAGTGTATGCTGATGTGAAATACGTCAAAGGTTTTGACGGCGATATGGAAGGCTATGTCGGCCATATTGGTATTCAGGGACGGTTCTGATCCCGGCCAGTAGATCCAGCGCATAAAAAAGGGAAGGCATTAAGCCTTCCCGTTTCTTATTCTGCTTACGCAATCAAAGTTGCGGGCAGCGCTGCAAACTGTTTAGCCAGGATGTTTCAGGCTGAGCGGCCAGACGACGCGCGCGTCCATGACGGCGTAAAATCAATCCCTTGTCCTGCATTTCACTCAGATCGCGTCTGATCGTTTCAAGACTCACATCCAGCGATTGTGCCAGTTCGCTAACCTGTAACACTTCATGTTGTTCTACCAACTGAAGGATGGCCTGATGGCGATTTTTTTTAAGCACCGGTTATTCCTGTTTGTATGACAGTTGTGTGACGGTGGTCACAAATAACGGAAACTATGATACCTGCGTTACATTGTTAATTTTGGGATCGATCTCAATTTTTCACCAATCCCCGCGAATTTTTTACGCCTTTCGTGATTTTTGGTTCGCTGCGTTTCTCTGTCATACTATGCGGATGCTCCACTTCCCTGCCCGGCTCCGGTGAAAATACCCGCACAGCCGGGATGAACCACTAAGGAATTTTCATGGAATTCAATACTGCCGGTTTGATCTCACTTGACGAGGCGCTGGCTAAAATGCGCGCCTTTGTGCCAGCCAGTAACGCTCAGGGTGCCGAATCCTTACCACTCGCCACAGCCGCAGGCCGCATCACCGCCACACCAGTGCTTTCGCCGGTTTTTGTGCCACCTTTCGATAACTCGGCAATGGACGGTTACGCCGTACGTTGCGACGAATTACATGACGGCGCCGTGTTGCCGGTCGCGGGCAAAGCGTTTGCCGGTGCACCTTTTCACGGCGAATGGCCTGCCGGAACCTGTATCCGTATCATGACCGGTGCGCCGGTGCCTGCGGGCGCTGATGCGGTGATCATGCAGGAACAGGCAGAAGTGTCTGACTCGGGCGTACGTTTCACCGCCAATGTGGTGAAAGGCCAAAACATCCGCCTGACCGGTGACGACATCAAACAAGGCGACAGCGTGTTACCTGCCGGTGTGCGTCTCGGCGCAGCAGAATTGCCGCTGCTGGCATCTCTGGGCGTGACTGACGTTAACGTGTGGAAACCGCTGAAAGTGGCCGTATTCTCCACCGGTGATGAACTGCAACCCGTGGGAACGCCTTTGCAGGAAGGTCAGATTTACGATACCAACCGTTTCGCCGTCCGTCTGATGCTGGAACAACTGGGTTGTAGCGTGCTGGATCTGGGCATTATCCGCGACAATCCACAGGCCTTACGTAAAGCCTTCGAAGAAGCCAATGACTTTGCCGATCTGGTCATTTCCAGCGGGGGAGTGTCGGTCGGTGAAGCCGATTACACCAAGCAGATGCTGGATGAGCTGGGCGAAATTGGTTTCTGGAAACTGGCCATGAAGCCGGGTAAACCTTTCGCCTTCGGTAAACTGAAAAATAGCTGGTTCTGCGGGCTGCCGGGCAACCCGGTGTCTGCCGCGCTGACCTTTTATCAGCTGGTTCAGCCTTTTATTGCACAACTCTCGGGTCATACTGCCTGGCAATTCCCGCCGCGCCTGAAGGCAAAAGCGGTGACACCACTGAAAAAATCGCCGGGCCGTCTCGATTTCCAGCGCGGTATCTTCAGCACCAATGGAGAAGGTCAGTTAGAAGTGCGCACCACTGGTCATCAGGGTTCGCACGTGTTCAGTTCGTTCAGTCAGGCCAACTGTTTCATCGTGCTTGAGCGCGAACGCGACAACGTGGCCGCAGGCGACATCGTTGAAATCGAACCCTTTAACGCCCTGTTGCGGAGCTGAATATGCCTCAACTGCCGGAACTGACGGACGCTGAAACCCTGCGTTATAACCGCCAGATCGTTCTGCAAGGGTTTGATTTTGACGGTCAGGAACAGCTGAAAGCCAGCCATGCGCTGATTGTCGGGCTGGGCGGTTTAGGCTGCGCCGCCGCGCAATATCTGGCGGCAGCAGGCACCGGCACATTAACCCTGCTGGATTTCGATACGGTGTCGCTCTCAAACCTGCAACGCCAGACGCTGCACACCGATGCGCGGATCGGCATGGCGAAAGTCGCCTCCGCCGCCGTGGCACTGGCAGCAATCAATCCGCATATCCGCTTAAATCAGGTGAATGCACAGGCGGATGACGCCTTGTTGCGCGACCTGATTGCCGCCTGCGATGTGGTGGTGGATTGCACCGACAACGTCACGACGCGCAATCAACTAAACAGTGAATGTTTCGCGCAGAAAAAACCACTGGTCTCCGGCGCGGCCATCCGCATGGAAGGCCAGCTCAGCGTATTCACTTATCAGCCGCAGGAACCTTGCTACCGTTGCCTGAGCCGCCTGTTCGGTGAAAACGCCCTGACCTGCGTGGAAGCAGGCGTCATGGCCCCGCTGGTCGGCACCATCGGCAGTTTGCAGGCGATGGAAACCATCAAGCTGCTGACAAAATTCGGCGAGACTCCGCGCGGCAAACTGCTGATGTTCGACGCCATGACATTACAGTTCCGCGAAATGAAACTGATGAAAGACCCGCATTGTGAAGTGTGCGGGGAATGATGAATCAGTAAATTCAGACACAAAAAAACCGCCTTTATCGGCGGTTTTCTATTTTTTATGGCACCCAAAACAATTCGCAAAATCATTCGCGTTGTATCAAGGCGGCAACTGCACGAATCCCCGGGAGCTTACATCGGTAAGTGACCGGGGTGAGTAAAGGCAGCCAACGCCGAGACAACGCGAAGGATGCAGCGAATTAACTGTTGATGCCCTGACTACGCAGGTAGTCTTCATAATTACCGGAGAAATCGATGACGCGCGTCGGGGTCATTTCCAGAATACGCGTTGCCAGCGAGCTGACAAACTCACGGTCGTGGGAAACGAAGATCAGCGTACCTTCATACATTTCCAGCGCCATGTTCAGCGATTCGATGGATTCCATATCAAGGTGGTTGGTTGGCTCATCCATAATCAGGATGTTTGGACGCTGCATCATCAGTTTCCCGAATAACATACGACCTTTTTCACCACCGGAAAGCACTTTCACTTTCTTCTTGATATCGTCCTGACCGAACAGCAGACGGCCTAACACACCGCGCACAGCCTGCTCGTCGTCTTTCTCGGATTTCCACTGGCTCATCCAGTCGAACACGTTCAGGGTATCGTCGAATTCGTATTCGTGATCCTGCGCGTAATAACCGATTTTAGCGTTTTCGGACCATTTCACTGAACCGCTTTCCGGCTCATGCTCACCGACCAGCGTTTTCAGCAGGGTCGATTTACCGATACCGTTGGCACCCAGAATCGCGACTTTTTCGCCGACTTCCAGCATCAGGCCGAGGTTTTTAAACAGCGGACCGTTGTCGAAACCTTTGGTGATTTTTTCCACTTCCAGCGCATTACGGAACAATTTCTTGTCCTGCTCGAAACGCATGTAAGGGTTCTGACGGCTGGATGCTTTGATTTCATCAAGCTGAATCTTATCAATCTGACGGGCACGGGAAGTCGCCTGTTTAGATTTGGAGGCGTTGGCGCTGAAACGGCTGACAAACGATTGCAGTTCAGCAATCTGCGCTTTCTTCTTAGCGTTATTAGCACTGAGAAGTTCACGCGCCTGCGTTGCCGCCGTCATGTATTCGTCGTAGTTACCCGGATAAACACGCAGTTCGCCGTAGTCCAGATCCGCCATGTGCGTACACACCATGTTCAGGAAGTGACGGTCATGCGAAATGATGATCATGGTGCTGTTACGTTCGTTCAGCACCTGCTCCAGCCAGCGAATAGTATCGATGTCCAGGTTGTTCGTTGGTTCGTCGAGCAGCAGGATTTCCGGGTCGGAGAACAGGGCCTGCGCCAGCAACACACGCAGTTTAAAGCCGGGAGCGATTTCGCTCATCGGGCCGTAATGTTGTTCAACAGGAATGCCGACGCCCAGCAGTAATTCACCGGCACGGGATTCGGCGCTGTAGCCGTCCATTTCACCGTAAGCGACTTCCAGATCAGCCACTTTATAGCCGTCTTCTTCGCTCATTTCCGCCATGGCGTAAATGCGGTCGCGCTCTTCCTTCACTTCCCACAATTCGGTGTGACCCATGATCACGGTGTCCAGCACGCTGAATTGTTCGAAGGCGAACTGATCCTGACGTAATTTACCCAGACGTTCGTTCGGGTCGAGGACGACATTACCGCCGGAAGGCACTAAATCGCCACCGAGGATCTTCATGAAAGTGGACTTGCCACAACCGTTCGCGCCAATCAGGCCATAACGGTTACCGCCGCCAAATTTCACGTTAATGTTTTCAAATAACGGCTTGCTGCCGAATTGCATGGTGATGTTGTAAGTACTTAGCACAACGCTCGCTCTTAATTGGGAAATGTGATTTGGCGCGCATTATGCCACAACGGCGCGTCAGGATCGCCTGTAGTTGTGTTCATTTTTCACTCAATAGCTAAAAAAGTGCCTGATGCGCCCGGTGAGAGGGATCTAAAAAGCAAAAACCCGGCATAAGCCGGGCTTTTCAGGACAACCTCTGAAATCAGAAGTTGTAGCCGATCACGCCGTAGTAACCCCAGCCGGTGGACTTCACATCGAAGTTACCGTTACCGAAGTTCAGCTCAGCGCCGTCAGCCCACTGGCCGCCGTTGTGGAAGTAACGCGCCACGAACGAGTAATGCCAGTGTGTGTAGTTCAGCGAGAGGATATGGCTGGACGCGATAGAGTTGTTAGAACGCGCTTTGTTGCCGTTCAGATCACGGAAATCGTCGTCACCCAGTGAGGAACCCCAGTCGAAGTTGGTGAACCCGATGTAGCTCAGGTTGCCGCCCCACAGCTGCGTCAGAGGAACGAAGTATTTCACTTTGAAACGGTAACCGTCCCAGCTGTTTTCGTTTGCTGCGCCGTAGTTTTCCCACTGATATTTGGCATACACGTTCAGAGACAGGCTCATCGGTAAACCAGTATCGATGTCGGTACCCAGACCCATGTACCAGGTGTTCTGACGGTTATCGCTGTCCGGACCCATATCGTAGATATAGTTGTTGGCGAAGTACCATTCTTTGAACGGACCGAAGCTCAGGTCAGTGCCGGTCAGCTTATCGATAGAGAAACGCGGTTCGATTTCCATAAACAGCGGAGAACCGTTTTTATCCCAGATACCGGTGTCGTTGCCATTACCGGCGCCGAAGGTTTTAGGAATATCGATATAGCCGTAGAAATCAAACCAGTCTTTGTGCGCAAACGCTTCATATTCAAGGTAAACATCGTTACGCAGCGTAGGCCCGAAACGGGTATCGGCGCTGCCTACAACGTTAACACTCTGGTGCCACCAGTCAGAAACAAACTCGCCCTTGCTATCATCTGCGAGCACGGTCGCGCTGTAGGACAAAGCCATCAAAGCGCCTGCTGCAATAATTTTATTTTTCATATTTTTACCAGAAGCGGGGGGTGGAACAACGTCTTGCCACTTTCAGACGCTGCATAAAACAAACCCTAAAACTGTGATCCGCAACCGATTGCTGCACATAGTGCAAAAAACCTGCAATTTCCAGTTACTTCCTACAAGAGTTAACTTTTCTTAGCTAATAAATAGATTTGGTCAAGGTTTGTCAATTTGTGTTTCATCCTGATACATCCTCAATGTGACATTGATCACACTTATGTTTCAGTTCGATTTCATTGACGCCCTGACAGAAAAAATGATCTGCTGATAAAATGACCATTCGTTATTTGTCATGGTATAGTTATGACAAATAACGGTGCGGAGGCACATATCATGAATTCAAAAATTACCGGGCTGTCTTCCAGCCCGATGCAACACCCTGTCACACCGCTCTGGCAAACTGCGGGGCTTCCCGCAAGTAGCGGAATTAGTTTAATAAATGCCATCCAAAAAGGATTTCCGGTTGATAGCATTAACCGACTTAATACAGAGCTGGGATGGCCGAAAATGGTATTACTGGAAATCATGGGCATTAACGAGCGCAACTATGCGCGTCGAAAAGCCGGAAACGGATTGCTGAAAAGCGATGAAAGTGAGCGGGTAGCGCGGCTGGTACGCGTGATTGACGCGGCCACGGATTTGTTCGAAGGCGATCGCGTTTCTGCGCTGGACTGGATCACCCGTCCGGCACCGGCACTGGATGGCTCCCGTCCGCTGGAACTGCTGATGTCAGAAGCGGGTGCCGTCGAAGTTAACCGCTTAATTGGTCGCCTGCAGCACGGGGTATTCAGTTGAAGCTGTTTCGCATCATTCAGACTCAACATCTGGCCACGGCCTGGTCTGGTGCGGGCGCGCAGCTGTATGGCGGGCGGTGGAATCCGCCGGGTCGTCCGGTTGTGTATACCACCACCAGCATTTCACTGGCGATCCTTGAAATTCTGGTGCATTTGCAAAACAGCATGCTGATGCGCTCCTACACGCTGCTAAGTATCGACGTGCCGGAGGCGTTACTCGATACCCTTGAGGTGTCGGAACTGGCCGCTGACTGGCGCAGCCCTTCCCCGCCGGACAGCACGCAGCGTCAGGGCGAAACCTGGCTGGTGGAAGGCAGTTATGTCGGATTAAAAGTGCCGTCGGTGATTGTCCCTGCGGAATACAACGTTTTGCTTAACCCGCAACACCCTGCTTTTGCCGCCTTGCTGAGTTCGGTACAACGCGAGCCCATGATGTTTGACCCGCGTCTGCAATAGAAGCGGGTCAACTTATCGTCGCGGGTTATCCGGCTTTTCTGTTGCTGCGGTAAATCAGCACCAGCGCGATAATCAGACACGGGATCGCCGCCAGCCGGTGCCATGACAAGGCAATCAGCGGATTATCCAGCCAGCCGAAATTATCGATCAGCATCCCCATCGCGAGTTGTCCGAGGATCACCGCGACCGTTGCGACTGCCGTGCCCACACGCGGAACCGCAGTCACCATAATGATGATGTACGGCACACCGAATAATGCACCCGCCAGTTGCCATTTCGGCACGGTCAGCAATGTGGCCTGCTGGGGCGTTTGCAGAAATAAAATCAACACCGCCGTGATTGCAGCCCCCACGCTGAAGGTCAGAAACGCGCTTTTCAGTACGCCTACTTTCTCGCCTAACTGTCCGTTTACCGCCGCCTGCATACTCAGCGCAGCCCCCGCCACAATGGCCAGAATAATCATAATCAGTTCAGTCATGGTTCAGTCCCAGGCAATCAAAACAAGTGCGGCAACGATAAACAGCAGCGCCAGCAGACGTTCACCGCCCACTTTTTTATGCGGCGTACCAAACCAACCGTAATGGTCTATCAGCACACTTTTTGCGACCTGTCCGGACAAAATCGCAATCATGGTCATGCCGATCCCAATCACCGGCGTCGCCAGCGTCAGCACCACGACATAGACCGGTCCGAGCACCCCGCCGAGCAATTGCCAGCCGGGTTGCTGGGTGTAAGACGGCGCGTTACGCGGGCTGAAAAACAGCACCAGCAGGCCGGTGAGTACCGCACCCACGCCAAAAATACTCAGCGTGGCCCACAAATGCCCCACTTCCGTCCCGAGAGGACCAATCAGTCCGGCTTCCAGTGAAAGCCCCATCCCCGCCAGGATCACCAGCGGAATTAACATCAGATTCATCATTGCCCTGCTTTGTTTTTTGAGAAGCGGCGACTATAGCGTGACAGAGCTGTGCGAAAAACCGCACAATCAGGAAAATACCTTTGCAGGAAATGCACAGATGAAAGGTTTCAATCAGATCACTATTCAGTCCCTGCGTCTGTACGTCGCCGTCCTGGATCAGGGGAATTTCTCAGAAGTGGCGCGAAAGGAAGCGATGTCACCTTCCACGATCTCGCGGGTGATTTCCCAGCTGGAGCAGGCTTTACAGACGCAATTGCTGTACCGCAATACACGGGCAGTCAGCCCGACAGAATCAGGTAAGCTGCTGGCCGATCACGCCCGGCAGGTTCTGGCACAGCTTGATCTGGCGGAACTGGATTTACAGGAACAGGACAGCGAACCCGGCGGACTGGTGCGTATCAATGCGCCGGTGGTTTTCGGCCAGCGCCATCTCGCCCCCTGGCTGCATGAACTCAGCGCCCGGTATCCGCGCCTCAATATTGAACTGATGCAGACCGATGATTTTATCGACCCGTTACAGGACAGCGTTGATATGCTGATCCGCATCGGCGTGATGGCCGATTCCACCCTTCAGGCGCGTACGCTTGGCCATCAGACTTTCCGTCTTGCCGCCAGCCCCGCTTACCTTGCGCGCAACGGCACCCCGGAAACGCCCGAGGATTTGCTGCATCACAGCTGTCTGGTGTTCAAAGGCTTCGCCGGTTCGCAGCGCTGGTATTTCCGTCAACCGGACCAGGAGTGGCACTCGATGAACCTGCGTGGCGTGCTGACCAGCAATAATGCGGAAAGCCTGACACAGGCGGCCACCGACGGCATGGGGCTGGTGGTCTTCCCAACCTGGCTGATTGGCGACGCCTTACGCGACGGACGGCTGGTCAGTGTGCTGGAAGGCTATCAGGTATCGACCTCGCCGGAGCCGCAAACCATTTCAGCGCTGTACCCGAACAGCCGCCGTCCTTCGATCAAAGTACGGGCGGTGATTGATTTTCTGCTGGAGAAATTTGGGAGTCCGGCGTACTGGGAAAGGTAAACATATCCGTCTTCTGAGTTGCCATTAATACCCCCTCCCCGCCTCCCCCTTCGCAGGGGGAGGAGTAAAACCCGATCGGTTATATCCTATGCGAAGGAAGATGAGTAAAACCCGATCGGCGATATCCCATGCGAAAGGCTCGATCGGCTCCCTCCCCTGCGAAGGGGAGGGTTGGGGTGGGGTATTAATGACAAAACAATGCTGAAGCTTGCGCTTCGCCCAATATCAGGAATTCAACTCCATCCCCACATGCGCAATTCCATCTTCATCATAAATCTCGGTATACGCGACAAATCCCAGTCTGCCGTAGAACCCCTGCAAATGCGCCTGGGCGGAAATGGCGACGCGCACGCCCGGCCAGTGCTTCTGGCAGGCGATCAGCGCCTGTTCCATCAGCTGATAGCCTAGTTTCAGACCACGGGCGGAAGGGGCAACAATCACCCGCCCGATAGCCACATCCTCTTCGAAGCGCAGAATACGCGCGTAGGCGGCAATCTTGCCGTCCAGCCAGGCGACGATATGGCGGTTTTCACCGGCCAGATCCTGCCCGTCGATATCCTGATAAACACAGGTTTGCTCCACCACAAACACTTCGCTGCGCAGTGCCAGAATGGCGTAAAGCTGTGCCGCGTTCAGTTCGCTGTGATGATAATCCTGCCAGTGAAGCGATGTTGATCCCGTCATGAATTAATGCCCTGTCTGTTTCTGAAAGCCAAAAAAAAGAGATATTCCTGAGAATATCTCTTTTTAACACAGATTTTACAGCCAATTTATCAGGCCGTTTTTTTCATCGGTTGCGTGCGAACCGGTGCATCGCCTGCGGTGTAATACTCTGCGGTACTGCGCGGCAACGGCTGACGGTCACGGATTTTATCCGCGATCTTCTCCGCAATCATGATCGTCGTGGCGTTCAGGTTGCCGGTAATGATCTGCGGCATGATCGACGCATCGACCACGCGCAGCGCTTGCATACCGTGAACCCGACCCTGCCCGTCCACCACCGCCATATCGTCGGTGCCCATCTTGCAGGTGCAGGAAGGATGGAACGCCGTTTCCGCATGTTCACGGATAAACGCGTCCAGTTCTTCGTCCGTCTGCACATGTTCACCCGGACTGATTTCGCGGCCACGGTACGGGTCCAGCGCAGGCTGATGCATGATTTCACGCGTAATGCGGATCGCATCGCGGAACTCCTGCCAGTCCTGCTCCGTCGCCATGTAATTAAACAAAATGCTTGGATGCTGGCGCGGATCTTTCGATTTCACCTGCACGCGGCCCCGGCTTGGTGAACGCATGGAACCGACGTGCGCCTGAAAACCGTGTTCTTTCACCGCGTTACTGCCGTTGTAGTTGATCGCCACCGGCAGGAAGTGATACTGAATATTCGGCCAGGCAAACTCTTCGCGGCTGCGGATAAATCCGCCTGCTTCAAACTGATTGCTGGCCCCGACGCCGGTGCCTTTAAACAACCACTCCGCGCCAATCGCCGGTTGATTATGCATCTGCAATGCCGGATACAAAGAGACGGGCTGTGTGCAGCTGTACTGCAAATACATCTCCAGATGATCCTGAAGATTTTCGCCGACGCCCGGTAAATCATGCACGACCGGGATATCCAGTCGGTTCAGCAACTCAGCTGCGCCCACGCCCGAACGTTGCAGGATTTGCGGAGAGGCAATCGCGCCGCTGCACAGCAGCACTTCGCGTTTCGCCTTTGCCGTTTTGGCATTGTATTCATCACCATGAAAATAACTGACACCCACGGCGCGCTTGCCGTCGAACAGAATTCTGTCGGTCAGCGCGTGCGTCACAATGGTCAGATTGGCACGCGGTTTGGCCTGATCCAGATACCCCCGGGCCGTGCTGGCACGACGGCCTTTTGGCGTCACCGTCCGGTCCATCGGGCCGAAGCCTTCCTGCTGATAGCCATTCAGGTCATCGGTGCGCGGATATCCCGCCTGCACTCCGGCTTCAATCATCGCGCCAAACAGCGGGTTATTGCCGTTTTTTGGCGTCGCCACGCTGACCGGCCCGTCACCGCCGTGAAAATCATTCGGACCGATATCGCGGGTTTCCGCTTTACGGAAATACGGCAGGCAGTCCGGATAGCTCCAGTCTTCCAGACCCGGCGCTTTCGCCCAGTTATCGAAATCCATCGCGTTACCCCGGATGTAACACATCCCGTTGATCAGCGACGAACCGCCAAGCCCTTTGCCCCGTCCGCATTCCATGCGACGGTTATTCATATGCGGTTCCGGATCGGTTTCATACGCCCAGTTGTAGCGGCGTCCCTGTAACGGGAAAGCCAGCGCGGCAGGCATCTGGGTACGAAAATCCAGACGATGATCCGGGCCGCCCGCTTCCAGCAGCAAAACGGTCACGTCGCTGTCTTCCGTCAGACGGGTGGCGAGTACGTTGCCGGCAGAACCGGCACCGATGATGATGTAATCGTAATCCATTGAATCTCCTCTGTTGCAGCGGATCAGAATACTGAGCTGAATTCGCCCAGTTCGACCTGCACGGATTTGATTTGGGTGTAATGCTCAAGGGTGGTGATGCCGTTTTCGCGTCCCACACCGGAATGTTTGTAGCCACCGACCGGCATTTCTGCGGCAGATTCGCCCCAGGTGTTGATCCAGCAAATCCCGGCTTCGAGTTTGTGGGTAGCGCGGTGGGCGCGGTTGAGATCCTGCGTCACCAGTCCGGCGGCCAGACCGTATTCGGTATCGTTGGCGCGGCGGATCACTTCCTCTTCACTTTCATAGGTCAGGATGCTCATCACCGGCCCGAAGATTTCTTCACGCACAATCAGCATGTCATCGCGACAATCAGTGAAGACCGTCGGCGCGACATAAGCGCCTTTGGCGTATTCGCCGGTGGTGACACGTTCGCCGCCGGTCAGCAGTGTCGCGCTTTCACGCTTGCCACTGTCGATATAACGCAGCACGGATTCCATGTGCGCGAAGCTGACCAGCGGGCCGAAGTTGACGTTTTCATCTGTCGGATCGCCCATGCGGATGCGTTTTACCCGCTCCAGCACTTTGGCCTCGAACGCTTTATGCAGGGCTTTTGGCACGAACACCCGCGTGCCGTTGGTGCACACCTGACCCGAGCTGTAGAAATTCGCCATCATGGCGATGTCGGCGGCTTTATCGAGATCGGCATCATCAAAAATAATCAGCGGTGATTTACCGCCCAGTTCCATGGTCACTTCTTTCAGCGTCGATGCTGACGCGCTGGCCATCACTTTCTTGCCGGTTTTGATACCGCCGGTGAACGACACTTTGGCGATATCTGGATGATCGGTTAACGCCTGTCCGACGCTGGCCGCGCCGGTGACCACGCTGAACACGCCGTCTGGCACGCCTGCTTCAGTGTAGATTTCTGCCAGCTTCAGTGCGGTCAGCGAGGTGTTTTCACTCGGTTTGAATACCATCGCGTTACCGGCCGCCAGTGCAGGGGCGGATTTCCACAGCGCAATCTGAACCGGATAGTTCCACGCACCAATTCCGGCCACCACACCCAGCGGCTCGCGGCGGGTGTAAACGAAGGAGGAATCGCGCAGCGGAATTTGCTGGCCTTCAATCGCCGGAATTAATCCCGCGTAATACTCCAGCACATCCGCGCCGGTGACGATATCCACGGCCAGCGTTTCAGACAGCGGTTTGCCGGTATCAGCGGTTTCAATGGCCGCCAGTTCGTCGTTACGGTCGCGCAGAATGTCCACGGCACGGCGCAGAATACGGGCGCGGCTCATGGCCGTCATCGCGGCCCAGACTTTCTGGCCCTTCTGTGCCGCTTTCACCGCCAGATCGACATCAGCGTGGGTCGCGGCTGGTACCGTGGCGATCACCTCGCCGTTGGCCGGATTGATGGCGTCGAAGGTTTCATCACCGGTGCTGTCCTGAAAACGCCCGTTGATATACAGTTTTTGCTTGCCGTAGCGGGACATACTTCTCTCCTCGGTCTGTGCGGTCTGAAAGTTTTCTGCCCGGTTACTGTTCAGTAACCTGTTGAGCAATCTGTGATTCGATATGGCTATGCGTAATGTGGATGGCTTCGGCGCGGTTGAACGCTTTACCGCTCAGTGCGCCACGCAGCCACAAACCATCAATTAAGGCGGCGGTACTTTGCGCCGCAATACGCGCCTGATCCCTTGGCAGAAAACGTCTGAATTCAGAACATAAATTGGAATAGAGCCGGCGGCTGTTGACCTGTTGCAGCCGGTACAACTGCGGGTGATGCATACTGCTTGCCCAGAAGGCCAGCCAGGTTTTCATCGCCGCGCTGTTGGTCTGACTGTCGTCAAAATTAGCCTCTGCAATCGCATGCAGCCGCGCCGTCGGTGCGGTATCCGTCAGCTGCGATAACCGCAACTGCACCCCTTCTCCCAGATGACTGAGCAAATAACGCATGGTCGCTTCCAGCAGGCCGTTCTTGTCACGAAAATAGTGACTGATGATGCCGTTGGAAACGCCTGCACGGCGGGCGATCTGCGAAATCGAGGCATCGTGCATCCCGACTTCGTTGACCGCTGCCAGGGTTGCCTCAATTAATTGCTGCCGTCTGATGGGCTGCATTCCTACTTTGGGCATGGTGCCGGCTCCTGAAAATGAGCGGGTTGTAACGCGCTTAAAAAACCGTTTTTTTACGCTTTCGTACAACCTTGTTAACGCTCTGACGTCACCTATTTAACTTTTTTTTGATTGAACGTTCAATTAAAAATGCATATATTTTATTACCAATACGTTAGTAATTTGTATGTATTTTTGGTTTTATTAACAGCCAATTTATTGAAAAATAGCGTTTAATTAACAAGATTGGGGAAAAGATGGCGATTGCCGATACGACAGAGAAACAGAGCGAAAAACCTCGCGACCAGCTGAACAAGGTCGTGTTCTTCACCTCCGCCGGGCTGATTTTAGCCTTCACATTAATGACCATTTTCTTCACCGATTTATCGGGAAAATGGATCAGCCTGGCCCTTAACTGGGTATCCGCCACCTTCGGCTGGTATTACATGCTGGCTGCCACGCTGTACATCGTGTTTGTAGTGTTCATAGCCTGTTCACGTTTTGGTTCGATCAAACTGGGCCCTGAACAATCCAAACCCGAATTCAGCATGATGAGCTGGGCGGCGATGCTGTTTGCCGCCGGGATCGGCATCGATCTGATGTTCTTCTCAGTCGCGGAACCGGTCACGCAATACATGTTACCGCCGGAAGGTCACGGACAAACGCTGGAAGCCGCGCGGCAGGCCATGACCTGGACGCTGTTCCACTACGGGCTGACCGGCTGGGCGATGTACGCGCTGATGGGCATCGCGCTGGGCTATTTCAGCTACCGCTACAACCTGCCGCTGACCATCCGTTCGGCGCTGTATCCGATTTTCGGCAAACGCATTAACGGCCCTATCGGCCACAGCGTGGATATCGCTGCCGTGGTCGGGACTATTTTTGGCATCGCCACCACGCTCGGCATCGGCGTGGTTCAGCTCAATTACGGCCTGAAAGTGCTGTTCCATATTCCGGAAAACCTGACGGTGCAGGCCGCGCTGATCCTGCTTTCGGTGATCATGGCGACGGTGTCGGTCACGTCCGGCGTCAATAAAGGCATCCGTATTTTGTCGGAACTCAATGTGCTGCTGGCGCTGGGGCTGATCCTGTTCCTGCTGTTCTTCGGCAATACCGAATTCCTGCTCAATGCGCTGGTGCTCAACATCGGGGATTACATCAACCGCTTTATGGGCATGACGCTCAACACCTTCGCCTTTGACCGCCCGACGGAATGGATGAACAGCTGGACCCTGTTCTTCTGGGCGTGGTGGGTGGCGTGGTCGCCGTTTGTCGGCCTGTTCCTGGCGCGTATTTCGCGCGGGCGCACCATCCGTCAGTTCGTGCTCGGCACGCTGATTATCCCGTTTGTCTTCACCCTGCTGTGGCTGTCGATTTTCGGTAACAGCGCGCTGTATCAGATCTTGCATGGCAATCTGGATTTCGCCAACGAAGTGATTTCGCACCCTGAGCGTGGCGTGTACAGCCTGCTGGCGCAGTATCCCGGCTTTACGCTGAGTGCTTCCGTTGCCACCATTACCGGCCTGCTGTTTTATGTCACGTCGGCGGATTCCGGCTCGCTGGTGCTGGGGAACTTCACCTCAAAACTCGCGGACATTAATAACGATGCGCCAAACTGGCTGCGGATTTTCTGGTCTGTCACCATCGGCGTGCTGACGCTGGGTATGCTGATGACTGACGGCGTGTCGGCGCTGCAAAACACCACGGTGATCATGGGACTGCCGTTCAGCTTTGTGATTTTCTTCATCATGGCCGGATTGTATAAATCACTGCGTCTGGAAGATTATCGTCGCGCCAGCACCCAGCAGTCACTGGCTCCGCTGCCTGCGACCAGCGATGCGGCCCTGAACTGGAAACAGCGTCTGTCGCGGGTGATGAATTACCCCGGCACGCGCCATACGCAAAAAATGATGGATACGGTATGCCGCCCGGCGATGCAGGAAGTGGCGCAGGAACTGGAACTGCGCGGTGCCAAAGTGACCTTTACCGGGCACGAACCGCAGGACGACGAAAAAATCGGGCCGCTGGAATTGCAGGTCGCGCTGGGTGAAGAGCAGAACTTTGTCTATCAGATCTGGCCGGTGCGCTATGCGGTGCCTGCCTTTACCTATCGCGCACGCGCCGGTAAATCACATTATTACCGTCTGGAAACCTTCCTGCTGGAAGGCACGCAGGGCAATGACCTGATGGACTTCACCAAACATCAGGTGATCAACGACATTCTGGATCAGTACGAACGTCATCTGAACTTCCTGCACATCAACCGCGAAGCGCCGGGCAACACCCTCACCTTCCCGGAACAACCGGCCTGATCACCTGAGCCTTAACACAACCGCCTCACAAAAAAACCCGCGTAATGCGGGTTTTTTATGTCCGGAAACGGAAACGTGCGCTTAACGTAAAAATGGCAGGACTTTTTCCAGCAGCAGTTCCGGCTGTTCTTCGGCAATGTAATGCCCGCAAGGCAGCGCCTCTCCCTGCACGTTTTCTGCCACCTTTTCCCACTCTGCCAGCGGCGCAAAACATTTCCCTACCGTCCCCTGCTCTCCCCAGAGAACCAAAAGCGGACACTTCACTTTGCGGCCTGCATTCAGATCCACTTCGTCGTGTTGCAGGTCGATACCCGCCGACGCACGATAGTCCTCGCAAATCCCGCGTGCCGTGCCATCCAGTTGCAGACAACGCAAATAATCTGCGTAAGCTTCTTCGGTGAAAGGTTGCATACCCGCGCTGCGGCTGCCCATTACGCTGCGCAGATAGAGGTCGGCGTCGCCCATGATTAATGCTTCCGGCAGCGGTGCCGGGCGGATCAGGAAAAACCAGTGCCAGTAAGCGCGGGCAAAGGTTTCCGTCGTCTGGCGATACATGGAAAGCGTCGGCGCGATATCCATCAGCACCAACCGCTTCACCGCCTGCGGATGATCCAGCGCCAGCCGGTGCGCCACACGGGCACCGCGATCGTGAGCCACCACGCTGAACTGATGAAAGCCCAGCGCTGCCATCAGCTCAAACTGGTCCTGTGCCATTTCGCGCTTGCTGTAGCGCAGATGCTCCGCATCAGGCTCCGGTTTACCGCTGTCGCCATAGCCGCGTAAATCGGCAAGTACGACGGTGAACTGAGACGTCAGATAAGGTGCGACTTTATGCCAGATCGCCTGAGTCTGCGGGTGCCCGTGCAGCAATAACAACGGTTCGCCCTGCCCGGCAATGCGACAGGCAATTTCGGTGCCGTTAACGGACATCCTGCTTTGGGTAAAATGTTCAAACATGGGTCTTCTCCTTTTTTACCCATCTTAGTCGCTGATGAACCGGCAACAAGGCCGCAAGTGGAGATTGCCGCTTCACGGATCGTGTTTTAACGCTCCACACTCAGCCCTTTGCCCGATACGCGCGAGTTTGCGACGCTGACGTTATCCACTTCGTTTATCAGGGCAATGCAATGAAGCCAAGAACGCTATACGAAAAACATATCGACAGCCACACCGTGCGTACGCTCGACGATAAAGGACACGTGTTGTTGTACATCGACCGGCAGGTGATTAACGAATATACCAGCCCGCAGGCCTTCAGCGGATTGCGTGAAGCAGGCCGCCGCGTATGGCGTCCGGAAACGTCGCTGGCGGTGGTCGATCACGTCAACCCGACGGCCCCCTTACGTACCCGTCAGATGCCGGACGCCGGTGGCGCACGGCAGGTGTCCTATCTGGCAGAAAACTGCGAAGAATTTGGCATTGAGTTGTTCGATATTCTCGACAGCCGTCAGGGTATTGAGCACGTTGTCGCCCCCGAACAGGGCTTTATTTTGCCGGGGATGGTGATTGCCGCCGGCGACAGCCACACCACCACTTACGGCGCATTAGGCGCATTCGGGTTTGGTATCGGTACCTCAGAAATTGAACATCTTCTGGCGACCCAGACGCTGGTCTACAAACGCCTGAAAACTCTGCGGGTGACGGTTAACGGTACGCTCGCCAGAGGCATGACAGCCAAAGACGTGGTGATGGCGCTGGTGGCAAAAATCGGGGCGGCAGGAGCCACCGGTTACGCCATTGAATTCTGCGGAGAAGGCATCGACGCGCTGAGCGTGGAAGGCCGTATGACGATGTGTAATATGGCCGTTGAAGCCGGTGCCCGCGGTGCATTTATGGCTCCTGACGACAAAGTCTTTGATTACCTGAAAGACAAACCACGTGCACCGAAAGGCCCGCAATGGGCGGCGGCGGTGAATGTCTGGCGTGAGTTGCACAGCGATGCGGACGCCGTTTTCGACCGCGAAGTTGAACTGAGCGCCGCGGAAATCGCGCCGATGGTGAGCTGGGGAACAAGTCCGGATCAGGCGCTGGCGATCAGCGGCCTGGTGCCGGATCCGCGGGCAGAATCCGATGCCTCGCGCCGCAAAGATTTACAGCGTGCGTTGCAATACATGGGACTGCGCGCCGGTCAGCCGCTGAACAGCATCAGCATCAGTCATGCCTTCATCGGATCCTGCACTAACGCGCGCATCGAGGATTTACGTGCCGCCGCCGAAGTGGTTCGCGGAAAAAACGTCGCGCCCACCGTTCGTGCGATGATCGTACCAGGTTCCAGTCAGGTTCGCGCGCAGGCCGAGCAGGAAGGTCTGGCGGAGATCTTCACCCGCGCCGGTTTTGAATGGCGTCAGTCGGGTTGTTCGATGTGTCTGGCAATGAACGATGATGTGCTTTCGCCGGGCGACCGCTGTGCTTCCAGCACCAACCGTAATTTCGAAGGCCGTCAGGGCGCGGGCGCGCGTACCCATCTGATGAGCCCGGCAATGGTAGCTGCTGCGGCGATTTCCGGTCATCTGACCGATATCCGGGAATTCGAAGGAGAAAACAATGCAGTCTTTTAACGTATTAACCGGCGTGGCTGCGCCGTTACCCGCCGCGAATGTCGATACCGATGTGATCATGCCGAAGCAGTTTTTAAAAGGCATCGACCGCAACGGGTTAGATCGCGGGGTATTTTTCGATTTGCGCTTTCTGGCGGACGGTTCTCCTGATCCGGCGTTTATCCTCAATCAGCCTGACTGGCAGAATGCCAAATTCCTGCTGGTCGGGCCAAACTTCGGCTGCGGCTCCAGTCGCGAACATGCGGTATGGGGATTAAAACAGCTGGGGATCCGTGCCTTGATCGGCACGACGTTTGCGGGGATTTTTTTCGATAACTGCCAGCGTAACGGCGTACTGACGGTGCAGCTGAGTCCTGAACAATGGGAACAGGTCGCACAGGACGTGACGCTCGCGGGAAGCAACGAAATCATCGTCGATTTGCCGCAGCAGAAGATTGTTTTGCATAACAGTCAGGTGATTGATTTTGCCATTGATGAGCTGAGCAAGCTGTCCTTGCTTAACGGGCTGGATGCTGTCGGTAACACGCTGCGGTACAGCGACGACATCCGTCAGTTTCAGCAGTCACATCTGCAAAAAAATCCCTGGCTGGTCTGATGATCTCATAAGCGCCGGATAAAAACGGCGCTAGGTCAGTAACTGACTGAACCGCTGCTGAAGGAATTCGACGCATACCCGCAGTTTGGCGGAGTCTGCAAGGCGCGTCGGGTAAACCGCCCACACGCTGGCGGGTTGTGAATAGTCTGGCAATATCTGAACCAGTTCCCCTCGTTCGATATAAGGACGTACGTCCCACTCTGAGCGCAGGATAATACCGTGATCTTTCAGTGCCCATTGCAGAACCACTTCGCCGCTGTTCGATGAAAGCGGTCCTTTTACACGGGCGCGAACCTCTTTGTCTCTGGCGGTGAGAGTCCAGATGCCAAATGGGTTATCGCGCTCTTTTAATACCAGACACTGATGCTGCGCCAGCGCATCCGTTGACTCCGGCACGCCGTGCGCATCCAGATACGCCGGAGAGGCACACAAAATACGCTGATGCTGCGCCAGCTTTTTGCCGATGTGCTGCTGTGGAATATCGTCACCGACCAGAATTTCCAAGTCGATCCCGTCGGCGACCAGATCCACGACCCGGTCGAACAAATCCAGCCGCAGATTCAGCAGCGGATACTGTTCCGCCAGTTCAGCCACCGCAGGTGCCACGTGGCAGCGCCCGAAACCGAACGAACTGCAAATATGCACATTGCCACGCGGTTCGGTGCGCGAATCCGACAGGTCACCGATAAACTGCTCGAAGTTATCCAGAATTTGCAGCGCCCAGCGACGGGCTCTTTCACCCTCGTCGGTTAAGCGCACACCGCGAGTGGAACGGTGCAACAAACGGGCATTCAGCGACTCTTCAAGGATCTGGATCCGCTTGCTGACATAGGCCGGAGACTGACCAAGTTCAGTGGCGGCAGCAGCAAAACTTTGTTTATTCACCACCGCCAGAAACACCCGTAAATCTTCCGCCAGCGGCAGACGGTCGCGTTCACTTGTCATAATGATTATCCGCAGACCGGCATATTAAGTTTTTCCGCCCTGTGTACGTCAGTGCTTTTCACTCCGGCATTCGTCAGTTTTTCTTCCGCTTCTTCGAGATCTTCCTCTTCGATTTCCAGCGATTCCTGATCCTGACCCTCACAAGGTGTCAGCGCCAGTTCAACCAGGATCGGGAAATGATCTGACCCCATGAAACCGAGACGCCGCAGGTCAACCAGGGTGAAATCCTTGCTGTGGAACACGTGATCCAGCGGCCAGCGCAGGAACGGATAGCTGGCGTGAAAGGTGTTGTACATGCCACGGCCACGACGCGGATCCAGCAGGCCGCTGATTTTCATAAACAGACGCGTGGTGCGCGACCATGCCACATCGTTCAGGTCGCCGGTCACGATGGTCGGATAACGCGCCTTAGCGGCAGTATGACCGACAGCGACCAGTTCGCCATCGCGGTCAGTGGATTCGTCGGCTTCCGTCGGGCTGGGCGGCATCGGGTGCAGACAGTGCAAGATCACCTGCTCACCGGATGGCAGTTCAGCGCGAAAATGCATGGAAGGAATATCGTCAGCCACCAGATACTGAATTTTCGCGGCGTGCATCGGCAGACGTGAATACACATGCATACCGTACAGATTATCCAGCGGACATCGCAGGCTGTGCGGATAGTTGGCATCCAGTTCTGCCATCTGATCTTCCCACCACTGATCGGTTTCCAGCAGCACCAGAATATCCGGCTGGTATTGCCGGATCTGCGCCAGTAACTTTTCCGGCTTACGGTTGGTCATCAGCACGTTGCTGTTCATGATTTTGATGCGCGAATGGCTGTCGGATACTGTTTTCTTCACCTGTTTCCGGTAAAGGCGGGTATAAGGCAGGATCCACCAGGTCTGATACGCCATGCAGGCCACGGTCAGGATAATCACCGTGAAGGTAATGCCATCGCCGAACGGCATGATCGCCAGTTCCGTCAGCAGGAAAACCAGACACAGTGACGCCATCTGTAAGCGCGGAAAATCCCAGACACGCACCCACCAGCGCTGATTTCTAGAAAAGGGGAGCAGCGTCAGTAACGTCATGATGACCGTCAGGACACAGATTGTGATTCGGAGTGCTTGCATCGGTTATCGGCCCTGATAAAAAAGCAAAATTTAAATACCTTAAAGGCATGTTAACCGATTGTGACTTAAAACGCGGGGGATGTCGCCGCCCTCTTCATTGTTTAGAAAAAGGCGGCAGATTTAGCACAGATTATTTTGTTGCAGCGGCCTGATCAGGCACATGGCACCAGTTGTGCTGCTCCACAATCCCGCCGTTTGGCGAGGTGTAACCGATACAGCCCAGAATAGTGTCATACAGTTTTTCGTGGAACGCCGGCGTCTTCGCCGCTGCCATTTTTTGCAGTTGTTCGAAGCTGGCTTTGTTCTGATCGTTAGCCAGGAATTTATCTGACGCCCAGACCATGATCGGCACCGTACGCTGTTCGATCGGCGCATGATCACGCGGTGTGCCGTGGAAATGCATGCTTTGAGAAATCGACTCGCCGTGATCGGAGGCGTAGAACACAATCGCGTTCTTATCCCGCAACTGGTCAAAGACCTGCGACAGGAAGTAATCGGTATACAACAGCGAGTTATCGTACGCGTTGATCATTTCCCCGGTGGAACAGGAATCATCAATGCCCATACATTCCGGCTTATATTTGGCAAAAGAACGCGGATAGCGGTCGGAATACAGGTAATGCGAGCCTTTGGTATGCAGGATAATCAGGTGCTTACCGTCCGGATGGTTATTCATCGAATCTTTCATTTCATCGATGAGCAACATGTCATCTACCGGCTTACCGGCGTTACGCTTTTCAGAGGCGATGTTTTCGCGCAGTGAATAATCATCCGCACGGGTTTTGTTATAGAACCAGGCTTCACTTTGCATGGAATATAACTCTGAACTCCAGCCGTTGCTTTTCAGCACGGAGAAGACATTCATCTCTTTCAGGGTACGCTGCGGTTCTTCCGACGCCCCGCCTTCGCGGACAAACATACAACGCAGGGAAAGCTTGGTGGCGGTGTCACAGGAATAGCCCTGTAAGGCGACCAGATTCTTCTCTTTGTCGAGATTTGGCGTGTTGTCACGGTCATAGCCGTACAGCCCCATATGGTCACGGCGGGCACTTTCACCGATCACAAACACCACGTACATGTCTTTGGCATCTGCCGGTGCGGTATAAGTGAAATGTTTGGCCGGATCGAACAGATTTTTAGTGTCTTCCGCCTGGCTGTAACTGCTGTAGGTGTAAAGACCTAACGCCGAAAGCCAGTTGGATGGCGAGTAGGTACCGGCAACGACGCCGCCGTAACTGGCCATCATGCGGTTGTTCACGATGTCCTGGCGATCCTGCACCTTGCCCATCAGGCGCAACGGCATATAGCAGAGCAGGCCGGACACCGCGAGCAGCAAGGTTCTGACCGCCAGCTTTTTAACCGTGGTCTGTTTCAGCCCCGCGCCCGGCATTTTACTCAGCCACAGCAACAGAACCGGCAACAGGCTCACCAGTACGGTCCAGGCGATAAAATGGGTGCCGACCGATTCTTTTGATAAATCAATGGAATCAGAAGCCAGAGCCGCCGCCAGGATGCCGTAACCGATATCGACGTTAAACAGGATCATGTAATAGCTGGCCGCTGCGGAAGAAATCACGATGGCGGTCATCAGCACGCGGAAAACGGTTTTTCCGGTATACGACAGCAACATACAGAGGAAATAGACCAGCGCGAAACATGCCACCATTTCGACAGCAATCGACAAGGCATTGTCATAATGCAGTTGCTGATAACGGCGGATGAAAATCGGAAGGTTTAGCAGAAGCCCGAGATAAAGTGCAATGAACAAAGAAATGCTTTGTTGCGAAAGTGAACGTAGTTTATGCATCAGAAATAAGTGGCTCTTTGGTGAGTCTGGTTGCGTCGTACAGACCGCTCGTACCGGAGGATGGAACCCACTCCTTAGGACTAATCAGACCCCGGGCCGCGTATTTTCGTTCAAACTGATTGGTTTCTTCCAATGTGATAATGTAACGAAATTAACGAATTTCTTATGATTCAACCACATAACACAGAAATATTTAGCCAATTCTTACGCAATTTTTCCCTCTCATTGAGGAACTATTGAGAAAACGTGTGATCAGCCGCCGGAAAAGAGAGCGTGAAACGCGTTTCCCCCTGCGCTGAACTTTCCACCGTCACATGGCCCTGATGCAGCGCCATAATGGCCTGAACAATGGATAAACCGAGACCGCTGGAACTGCCGCCTTCACTGCGTGAGGCATCCGCCCGGTAGAAACGATCGAACAGTTTGCCGAGCTTATCCGCCGGGATCGGATGGCCCTGACTGATCACATGAATATCCATACCGCGGGGATGCGGTTCGGCGCGCAACACGATGGCACTCCCCGCGCGGCCATAACGCACCGCGTTAGCCACCAGATTGCTGAGCGCGCGCTGGAACAAAATGGCATCGGCGAACAGCACGCCCGCCCCTTTACCGTCCAGCGTCATCTCTCGCTCCTCGGCCAGCCCCTCAAAATAGTCCTGAATGCGGGTCATTTCCGTGGACACATCTATGGCGGTGATGGTCAGAACAGACCGCGCGTCGGAGGCCCGCGCCAGAAACAGGATGTTTTCCACCATGCGCGAAATGCGCTCCAGCTCTTCCATATTGTTCGCCAGCAGCGTTTCGTATTCTTCCACCGTGCGTGGCTGGTAGAGCGCCACCTGACAATGCCCCATCAGCGCCCCCACGGGCGTGCGGATCTCATGCGCCAGATCGGCGGAAAACTGCGTCAGCCGCTGATAGCCTTCCGCCAGCCGGTCCAGCATGTCATTAAAGGAATAAATCAGTTGCTGCAATTCCTGCGGCGCTTTTGCTGCCGTCAGCCGCGTGGACAAACTGGCCGGATGGATCTGCGTTGCCTCGTGCGCCATATGGCGCAGCGGCCGCAGTCCGCGGCGGATCACCAGATAGCCGAGTCCGGCAATCAGCAGATACGCGAACAGCACCGCGCCGATAATTTCCCAGCGGAAGGTCTGTAACAGGCGTGATTCTTCCGTCATGAAATGCGCACCGGTGATTTCAACCGTCCGCCCGTCTTCCATTTTTACCGCCGCGCGGGCAAAACGTACCGGCGTCCCGTCAGGCGCGGTCAGTTGATGCACAGTCTTCAGTGTCAGCGGCTGGCCGTCTGCCACCGCCGCAACCGGCGGCAAATCCAGCCGGGAGGGATTGACGTTGATCAGCGGTTTTTCATTGCTCAGCCCGAACGTCAGGATATCGCGTTCGTTCCCGAGCATATTTTCAAACAGCCCCGGATTGCGGCTCAGCTGCGACAGCGGGAATTCATTCGCCAGCAGATGGCGGAAATACTGCACGCGTCCGCTGACCTGATAATCCGCGCGGCGCATCAGTTCTTTATCTATCGAGTAATAAAGATAAAACCCCACGGCACTGACCACCAGCGAGGCGATCAGCGCGAAAAGTAAGGTGGCGCGCAGGGTCAGCGACATGGCGCGTTCCGGGCGACGGGCAGACGGGCGATCAGTCATGACGCACTTCGCAAACGTAGCCGATGCCACGTACGGTATGGATCAGTTTCACCTCAAAGGTGCGGTCAACTTTGGCGCGCAGACGCTTGATGGCGACGTCGACCACGTTGGTATCGCTGTCGAAATTCATATCCCAGACCTGTGAGGCGATCATGGTGCGCGACAGCACTTCGCCTTCGCGGCGCATCAGTAATTGCAACAACATGAACTCTTTGTTGGTCAGCGCGATGGTCTGATCCTGACGCGTCACCCGGCGGCGCAGCACATCAAGATGCAGGTCGGCGACAGAATAAATATCCGGCTCCCGCGCTGCCGGACGGCGCAGCAAGGTCCGGATACGCAACACCAGCTCGGTGAAGGAGAACGGTTTAATCAGATAATCGTCAGCGCCCAGTTCCAGCCCGTGAATACGATCCTGCACTTCATCGCGTGCGGTCAGAAACAGCACCGGCACGTCGCTTTTTTTCCGCAGGACTTCCATCACCTGCCAGCCGTCCAGCCCCGGCAGCATCACGTCGAGGATCACCGTGTCGTAACCCTCTTCCAGCGCCAGAAACAACCCGTCGGCACCGTTACGCGCCAGATCCACGCTGTAACCGGCTTCCGTCAGCCCTTTTTTCAGGTAGTCGCCTGTACTGACATCATCTTCAATTACCAGTATTCGCATTCAGGCCCTCAGTGCCGCATGACCATTCACCTAAAGAATGATTCACCGGAAGTTTATCAGTTTCATCAGACACCTTTGATGACAATTTTGTCATCAATTTGTCATCAGCCAATCCCGGTTTATCGTCCACTCTTAAGGAAGTTATTCGTCACTGGCAGCTTCAGTGATTCACTTAACCGAATGAAATAACGCTGTAAAATGGAGATCTCATCATGAATACACCTACACGTCTCGCTGGTCTGTTACTGGGTTCCCTGCTGATGTGCAGCGGAATGTCCCCGGCCTTTGCCGCCGATAATGTGATTAAACCCACACGCGGAACCATTGATTCAGTTAATGACTCATCGGTACAAATCACTACCCGCCAGGGCGAAAAGCTCGACGTTAAGCTCACCGATCAGACCAAAATCAATGCGGTGACCAAGGGCGAAATCAGCGATATCAAAGCCGACAGCTTTATCGGGACAGCCGCCGTGCCACAAGCCAACGGCACACTGAAAGCGCTGGAAGTGCATGTCTTCGCGCCAAGCCTGCGCGGCAGCGGTGAAGGCTTCAATCCGTTTGAATCGCCGGACGGCAAAATCAACACCATGACCAACGGCACCGTCGGCAAGCTGGTGAACAGCAATGGCCGCACGCTGACCGTGAAATACCATGACGCCGAGAAAACCGTGGTCGTGCCGGACGATGTCCCGGTGGTACTGCTGGCACCGGGCGACCGCAGCCTGCTGAAACCGGGCACAAAAATCGTGCTGTTTGCGATGAAAGATGACAAAGGTGCGCTGGTCGCACGGGGTATTGCCGCCGGTAAAGACGGCATCGCGCCACCGATGTAATCCGCTGCGTAACAGGAGATAACCCGTGAAACCTCAGCCTTCTTCACCACGTAAACGCCGGATCCATGCCTGGCCGGTCCGTATTTGTCACTGGATTAATGTGCTTGCCATGACCGGCATGGTGATGAGTGGCTGGGGCATTTATAACGCTGACCCGATTTTTGCGTTTACCTTCCCGCAAAACACCACGCTGGGCGGCTGGCTGGGCGGCAACATTGCCTGGCATCTGGCGGTGATGTGGCTGATGGCAGCCAACGCCCTGTTTTATCTGCTGTGGGGGATGTTCAGCGGGCATTTCCGCCGCGACTTTTTCCCCTTTACGCCGCGTAGCGTCTGGCGCGATACCGTTCGCGCACTGACCTTTACACTGCCGCACAAGCTGGGGCAGTACAACGCAGTACAAAAACTGATGTACAGCGGCGTGTTGTTGCTCGGTCTGTTACTGGTGCTGTCGGGGTTATCCATCTGGAAACCGGTGCAGTTCAGCGGGCTGGTGTGGCTGTTTGGCGGCTTTGATATCGCCCGCTATGTGCACTTTTTCGCGATGAGCGGCGTGATGTTGTTCGTGGTGATCCACGTACTGATGGTGCTGCTGGTGCCGAAAACATTGGTGGCCATGCTGACCGGTGGCAAAAAAACAGTGACAGAGGAAAGCACGGATGAATGATAAATCACCGCGGCCAAAAATCATTATTGAACCGGACCAGCGCAAGCAACTGGTCAATATCCAGCGCCGCTTATTGCTGCGCTCCGGGCTGACATTAGGGGCCGTGTCGATGCTGACCGGCTGTAATTTGCAGGATGGCGATCAGGTCGACAAAGTGCTGTGGGCGATGTCGCGCTGGAATGACCGCGTGCAGGGCTGGCTGTTCAGCGGGCAAAAACTGGCGCAAACCTATCGCGCTGACCAGATCACCACGCCGTTTCGCTTCAATGCTTATTATCCGGAATACAACGTACCCGAAATCGACATTCCCAATTACCGGCTTGAAGTCTCCGGTCTGGTGCAAAAGAAAGCCTCGTGGACGCTGGAACAGTTACAGCGACTGCCGCAGGAAAGTCAGATCACCCGTCTGATTTGCATTGAAGGCTGGAGCGCAATTGGTCAGTGGAAAGGCGTGCCGCTGAAAACGTTTTTACAGCACGTCGGCGCAGATCTGTCCGCTAAATACGTCGGATTCAAATGTGACGACCGCTATTATTCCAGCATCGATATGGCGACGGCGCTGCATCCGCAAACCATTCTGGCGCTGGATTTCGGCGGCAAACCGTTACCGCCGGATTTCGGTTACCCGTTACGCCTGAGAATGCCCACCAAGCTGGGCTTCAAAAACGCCAAACACATCGGCGCGATTTTCGTCACCAACGAAAACCCGGGCGGCTACTGGGAAGATCAGGGCTATAACTGGTTTAGCGGGATTTAGTCTTCGGGGGAAACGCAAAAAAGCACTTTCCCCAGACACACGGCTTCCGGTCTGCCGCGATATCTGCCGTAATTATCGATTTCCGTATAACCCCGCTTGCGATAGAAACCTACCGCGTTCAGGTTTACCCGACGGGTTTCCAGCCATAACGCCTGATAGCCTGAGGCCGCGGCCTGCGCTTCGAGAAATGCCAGAATCGCACTGCCCAGTCCCGGATGTCCGGGCGTTGCGTACATCCTTTTAAGCTCACAAGTGTCATGTTGCAGCGGCCGGATTGCGCCGCATCCGACGGCATTTTCGCAGCTGTCACGGGCGATCACAAAACACGCCCCGGCCTCCTGCATATCATCCACGGAAAACGATGAACGCCCGCTGTCGCCAGTGATGGCCGCCAGCGTCTGCGAAAGCGCATCCAGCAATTGTGCGGCATCCGGCGTACCGACATCCTCCGGCGCAATCCGCCAGTTCACACCAGCACCTTATACATCACACTGGTGGACTCCAGCATGCCTTCCGTTGACATCGCATAGTGCGGGATTGTGCCGCTCAGCGTGAAGCCCTGATCGTGGTACAGCGTTTGCGCCGGGCTGCCGGTGACGGTGTCCAGCACCAGCAAGGTTTTGCCCTCTTGACGTGCCAGCGTTTCCACGGCGTCCATCAGTTTGCGGGCGATCCCTTTACGGCGTCCGTCGGGATGCACCATCAGTTTCACCACATCACCGCGATGAATGCCGTTGGCGGGCTGATCGACCACCAGCTGTACGGTGCCGATAATTTTCCCTTCATACCGCGCCACCAGCAGCCGTTTTTCGCCACGCTCAAACGCCGGTAACAGCTTTTGCCAGAACGCCTGCGCCTGCACAAAACCAAAAGGCAGGATGAATCCGATACTCGCGCCAAGCGCCACCGACTGCATCAGCGTTTCGGCCAGCGCGTCCAGATCTTCCGCTGGCAGTACGCCGCCCTGCACTTCACTGATCACCACTTCATTGCTGTTTTGCATAGGAATAAACCTTTTTTCTCAGAGATTAAGGACGTGAAATGACGACGGCGTAACGGGCATCTTGCGGGCCGGGCACGTGGAAGGAGGAGGTACCATGAAGATGAAAACGCAGGCAGTCGCCCGGTTCCAGCCGGTAGCCGCGCCCGTTAAGGGTGAATTCCAGCACACCATCCAGCATCCAGATATGCTGTTCAAGGCCCTCTACCGGCGGTGCGTCGTAGGTGATGGTGGCACCGGCTTTCAGGACGCCGGAAATCAGTTCAGCGCGAAAACCGGGGGCGGGAGCGGAAACCGAACGGCGCTCGAAGCCGGTTTCGCGGTCATGCCACACCGGCTGTTGTGAGACACGGATCAGCTCCGGCGGATTGTCTTCCAGCGCCATCAGCAGGCGCGATGTGGTCAGCCCGTACGCCGCACTGAGTTTGCCAAGCAACGATGCCGTCGGGCTGGTTTCTGCCCGCTCCACCCGCGAGAGCGTGGCGCGGCTGATGCCGGTCAGCTGCGCCAGTTGTTCCAGCGACCAGCCCCGGCTTACCCGCAATTCTGCCAGCCTTTCCGCCAGCCGCAGATCCTGACTCTCCTGCCCTTCTTCCATCATCTTCCCCTTCATGCGTTAAATCTCAATATCGGGAAATTATCTCTTATATGGGAATTGCACAAGTTAAAATGATGTAAGCGAAAAGTTTTTGTTAAGTTGTACAAAAATAATAAAGTTGTACAGCTTTGCGATCTGGCGCTAGAGTTATCTCATAAGTGTTATGAATATTTTGGATTCAACTATGTCTCTTTACAGCATCGGCGAAGTCGCCCGTATTTGTGGAATCAATCCGGTCACCCTGCGCGCCTGGCAGCGGCGTTACGGGTTGCTGAAACCCCAGCGCACGGAAGGCGGTCACCGTCTGTTTAATGATGACGATCTCGATACCATCCGCACCATTCTGGGCTGGATCAACCGGGGCATTCCGGTCGGTCAGGTCAAATCCCTGCTGGAAGGTAAAGTCGACGCGCTGCCGGGCGGCTGGTCGCAGTCAGAGCATCAGCTGCTGAACGCCCTGCAGGACGGTCGCCCGCAAAAAGTCCGTCAGCTGATCATGGAATTCGGGCGCGAATATCCGGCGGCGGCGTTTGTGAATAATGTTCTTCGTCCGCTGCGTGCGCGGCTGAGTTCGGGCGATTCGCGGCTGCTGATGTTACGCAGCCAGCTTGACGGCCTGATCATCGAACACGCCGTCATGTGCATGAATGCCGCCCGCAAACGACCGGGACCGCCCGCCACGCTGGTGGCCTGGGGACACACCGACAGCACCGAGTTGTGGCTGGAAGCCATTGTCCGCTGTGAGGAAGGCATGCAGGTTGAGATATTGCCGGTGCCGCTCAGCGATCCGTATCTTGAAAGCCTCAGCGATTCGCAAATCCTGCTGTGGTCTGAAGGCAAGCTGACGCAGGTTCAGCGCCAGCGCCTGCTCATGTGGGTGGAACAGGGATTGTCGATCATTCTTCTGGGCAGCACCGCGCGGTTACTGGGCGCGGAAGAGTCCGACAGCGCAGAGGCTGGCGAAGACATCGCGGAAGAAGATCCCCACACTCTTTTGCATATCGTGTCTGACCGTCATGAAAGGAAAAAATAATGATTAAACCTTTCCCTGAACCCGCCATACCGGCGGATGTGCTGACCCGTGTGTGCGAATTTTATGCCCAGCTCGACATGAGCCGGCTGACCCAGCTTTCCCGTATCTATCATCCGCATATCGTGTTTATCGACCCCGTTTCGCATTACGACGGGGTGGATGCGCTTGAACGCTATTTCGAGCAGTTACTCAAAAAGGTCAACTACTGCCGTTTTGAGATCCAGCCGCCGCTGGTGCAGGGAGACGAAGCCTCGCTGTTCTGGCGGATGGAGTTTTCCCATCCGGCGCTGAGAAAAGGTCAGGCAACGTTTCTGAATGGCGCGAGCCATTTGCGGCTGAATGAAAACCGCATCGTGTATCAGCGCGATTATTACGATCTCGGGGCCATGTTGTATGAGCATGTGCCGGTGCTCGGCGGTGCCGTGCGCGCTGTTAAAGCCAGGTTGAAATAATGCGCCGTGTGCTGGTCACCGGTGCCAGTTCAGGCATCGGAAAGCAACTGGCGCTGGATTATGCCGCTGAAGGCTGGGAAGTCATGGCCTGCGGGCGCGATGGCGAAAAGCTCACGGCGGTGGCCGCAGCCAGCCCGCTGATCGTGCCGTTATCTTTTGATATCACCGATTTAGCCGCCACCCGCGAGGCGCTGGGCGGAGTACAGGCTGATATCGTGATCCTCTGTGCAGGCACCTGCGAGTATCTCGACAACGGTGTCGTCGATGCCGAAAAAGTCGCGCGGGTGATGAACACCAATTTCAACGGCCCGGTCAATTGCCTCGATGCCCTGCTCCCCGGCCTGGCGCCCGGCAGCCGTGTGGCGCTGGTCGGTTCCGTCGCCTGGCTGCTGCCGTTTTCACGCAGTGAAGCGTACGGCGCATCCAAAGCCGCACTGGCCTTTTTTGCCCGTTCACTGGCGGTGGATCTGGCAAAACGTCAGATCCACGTTTCACTGATCCAGCCGGGATTTGTCGAAACGCCGCTCACCTCGCACAATGATTTCGCGATGCCAATGATAGTAACCGCCGCACAGGCATCAAAACACATCCGGAAAAAACTGGCGCAGGGTGCCAGCGAAATTGCCTTTCCCCCGCTCTTTGTCGGTTTTCTCAAGGTGGCTTCGTGGCTGCCCGTCAGTGTGCAAAAATGGTTATGCCGGAAAATGGTGAAATAAAATGACAACAAAAGTGGCCATCGTCGGGAGTGGAATTTCAGGGCTGAGCTGCGCGTGGTTGCTGGCAAAAAGCCAGCCCGACTGCGAGATCACGGTGTTCGAAGCCTCGGCCACCTTAGGCGGACACACCGCCACGCAGGATGTGATTTCCGACGGCAAAGAGTACGCCATCGATACCGGTTTTATTGTTTATAACTCACGCACCTACCCGCATTTTATTGCCCTGCTCAAAGAGCTGGGCATCGAAGGCCAGCCGACGGAAATGAGTTTTTCCGTGCGCAATCCGGCCAGCAAACTGGAATACAACGGCCACTCGCTCAACAGCCTGTTTGCTCAGCGCCGTAATCTGTTCAGGCCGGGGTTCTGGCGGTTTATTTTCGAGATCCTGCGCTTTAACAAACTGTGCAAAGCGCGCCTGCTTAACCCGCATAACGACGAAGATACGCTGGCCGATCTGCTCGATCAAAACGGTTTTACGCCGTTCTTCGCCCTGCATTACGTGCTGCCGATGGGCGCGGCGATCTGGTCTTCGTCGCTGAGCGATATGGCGAACTTCCCGCTGTCGATGTTTCTGCGTTTCTTCAACAATCACGGGCTGCTGGAGGTGAGTAACCGCCCGCAGTGGATGGTGGTGCCCGGCGGTTCGCGGGAATATATCCGCCGGATGCAGGAAAAACTGCCGTCCCGCGTCAGGCTGCTGACCGCTACGCCGGTCAGTCAGGTGGTGCGGACGCCATGCGGCGTGACGTTGCATTCGGCGCGTGGCGAAGAGCATTTTGATCAGATTGTTTTCGCCTGCCATTCCGATCAGGCGCTGGCGATCCTCGGTGACACCGCCACCGCCGACGAACGGAGCATTCTCGGTGCGCTGCCGTATCAGAGTAACGACGTGATTTTGCATACCGACACCCATCTGCTGCCACGGGAAAAACGCGCCTGGGCGAGCTGGAATTATCAGTTGCCGAATTCGCTGCATCTGGCGGCGCGTGCGGATATGCGCGACAGCAATCCGTCGCACCGCCGCCGCGCCAGCGTGACCTATAACATGAATATTTTGCAGGGACTGGATGCGCCGCAGACGTTCTGTGTGTCGCTCAATCCGCTGACGCCGGTCGACGAAAGCAAAATCCTGTTCCGCACCACCTACAGGCACCCGGTGCTCAATCTGGCCAGCCATCATGCACAACAGGAACGCTACCGCATCAACGGTCATCACCGCACCTGGTTCTGCGGCGCGTACTGGTACAACGGCTTTCACGAAGATGGCGTCAACAGCGCGCGTGACGTGGTGGAACAGCTTAATCAGCAGCTTTTCAGTGTGCAGTTGCAGCATGAGCAGGAAAAGCGGGAGGCGTCATGAACAGCCAGTTGTATGTCGGCACGGTACGACATCGCCGCTTTACGCCGGTTGAGCACCGTTTCGATTACGATATTTTCATGCCGCTGATTGATCTTGATGAGCTGGAACAGCTGCCCGCGCGGGGGATCCGGCTGGAAAAATTCTCCCCGGCCAGTTTTCGCCGCAAAGATTATCTCGGCGGTGGCGACATCAAAACCAAAGCGCAGGCACGGATCGCCGAACTGACCGGCGAACGCCCCGACGGGCGGGTGATGTTGTTATGCCAGCTGTGCTATTTCGGCTGCTATTTCAACCCGGTTAACTTCTACTATCTTTATGATCAACAGGGTATTTTGCGCTGGATGCTGGCCGAAGTGCGCAACACCCCCTGGAATGAACGCCACACCTACGCCGTGCTCCCCGACGGCTCGCAACCTGTGCCGAAAGCCTTTCATGTGTCGCCCTTTAATCCGATGGACATGGTCTATCACTGGCGGCTGACGCCCCCGGGAAAGCAGTTACACATCACGATCGAAAATCACCGCAAAGAACGGGAATTCGATGCCGCCCTTTCACTGACAGCCCGCCCGCTGACCCGCGAGGCGCTGCGTCAGCAATTGTGGCGGCTGCCTGTCATGACCGCAAAAACCGCGCTGACGATCTACTGGCAGGCGCTGAAACTGTGGCTGAAACGGGCACCTGTTTATTCTCATCCTCCCGTTGATAAGGACTGACCATGAGCCAACCTGAAATGCAGCTCGCCCGTGCCGCGGCGAATAACAGGCGCAGCAAAGCGGCACGCGCCATGATCCTTGGCGTGCTGAAGCAGCTCAAAGGGGCCGGTCTGACACTGCGTGAACCCGGTGAGCAGGCGATATTCTTTGGCGATCCGACCGCTCTGTTGCAGGGCGAAATTGACGTCCGCCACCTGCGCGCCTACCGGCGTGTCTTACTGGGCGGCAGCGTGGCGGCGGGGGAAAGCTTTATTGATGGCGACTGGACCACGCCCGATCTGACCACGGTTTTACAGCTGCTGGCCGAGAATATGAAGCTGGTGGATAAAATCAGTGCGCGCCTCAGCTGGCTCAGCACACCCGCCAAAAAAATTATTCATTTTTTCCGCCGTAACAGCCCGGCGCAGGCGCGGAAAAATATCTCAGCGCATTACGATCTGGGCAACGATTTCTATCAGGGTTTTCTCGATGAGAAGATGCTGTATTCCTCGGCCTGGTATCAGGAACCGCAGATGACGCTGGAGCAGGCGCAGGAAGCCAAAATGCGCCGTTTGTGTGAACAGTTGCAGTTACACGCGGGCGACCATCTGCTGGAAATCGGCACCGGCTGGGGCGCGATGGCCGAATTTGCCGCGCGTGAATACGGCTGTCAGGTGACCACCACCACCATTTCCCGCGAGCAATATCGCTATGCCTGTGAGCGGATCGAAAAAGCCGGGCTGAGTGACCGCGTGACGGTGCTGTTTGAAGACTACCGCGCGCTGAAAGGCCAGTTCGATAAACTGGTGTCCATCGAGATGATCGAAGCGGTGGGTAAACGCTACCTCTCCACCTTTTTTAAACGCTGCAACGCGCTGCTGAAACCGCAGGGGCGCATGGCGATTCAGGCGATCACCATCGCCGATCAGCGATACGCCGCCTACAGCCGTAACGTCGATTTTATTCAGTGCTACGTGTTCCCCGGCGGCTTTCTGCCCTCGATCACCGCGATGAACGACGCCATGACCCGCTGCACCAGTCTGGTGGTGCGTGACCTGTTCGATATCGGTTCCGATTACGCCCGCACCCTGCATGAATGGCGCGAACGGGTGCAGCACTACTGGAATGCGCAGACTGACGGCGTGCAGGACGAATATTTCCGTCGCCTGTGGCTGTTTTATCTGTGCTACTGCGAGGCCGGTTTCCGCGCCCGCACCATCAGCACCGTGCAACTGGTCGCCGAGCGGCGCGGATGAAATCGCTGCGCTTCTGGCTGCTGACACTGGGCTTTGACGTCTGGTGGACACTGGCCGTCTGGGGGCGCGACCGTTTTATTATTTTTCTGCTGATCAGCAGTTTTCTGATGCTGGCGTTTACACCCTCCGGACGACGTTTGTGGGTCGCGACCGCCTGTACACTTGGCATCATGATGGATTCGCTGTGGTGTATTTCAGGTCTGTTTGAATTTACTGATTCTGCCGCCGTACCGCCGTGGATGATGGCATTATGGCTGGGTTTCAGCGCATGGTGGCTGTGGTTACTGGGCACTATCCGGTTGACGTGGTACTGGCTTCCTCTCATCGGCGCGGTCAGCGGCCCGCTGGCCTATTACCTCGGTATGCAGCTTGGTGCTATGCAACTTCTCGCCGCACCGGTGTATGTCTGGCTCTTACTGGCGGCGGGCTGGGCGATATTTTTACCGCTGATAAGCCTGCCGGTTTTGCTAAGCAACCATACAGTGCGGAAAACCTGATGATGCGCGTATTTCTCGCAGCACTTTGGCTGATGATGTCTTGCTCTGCCTTTGCCGCCACGCCCTGGAGCCCGTGGCAACAGGTCGGGCGCGCGACCCTGAGCTGGGGGCCGTTTGAGGTTTATCACTCGCAACTGCTGACACCCGACGGTAAGTATCAGGCCGGGAAATGGCCGCAGGCACTGAAGATTGAGTATCTGCGCAACATTGATCATCAGGAGCTGACCAAAGCCACCGAAGAACAATGGCAGGCGCTGGGATTACTGGCGCAGGCACAGGAATATGGCTGGCTGGACGCGGTGCAGAACACCTGGCCGGATGTCAGCAACGGCAGCGAAATTGTGTTTGTCGCCACTGAGAATGGCGGCCAGTTTTACAGCCAGCCCGCGAACAGCGTGCTGAGTACGCCGGTGGGCCAGCCATTCAGCCCGGCATTCCGCGATGCTTTTCTGGCGATCTGGCTCTCGCCCGCCACGCAATATCCTGATTTACGCAGCAGGCTGACCGGCGCATCTGCGTCCGATTAATACCATCTTATTGGGGGAGTTTTTATGACTGTTCTGCGAAAGATTTTTTTAACGCTGATCGTCGGCACAATGCTGCTACTGACTGGCTGTAAAGCCACTGTTCAGGATTACGCGCAGGCACAACCGAAGCTGGATATTTTCAGCTGGTTTGCCGGTGACAGCGTGGCGTACGGCATGGTGCAGGATCACAGCAACAAACAGACGCGGCGCTTCACCGTCAAAATCCATGGTGACGTGGCGGGCGATACGCTGACGTTGCATGAAGACTTTGTCTATGACGACGGCGAAAAACAGACCCGCGTCTGGCGTATCCGTAAACTGGCGGATGGCCATTACACCGGCACGGCGGGTGACATTATCGGCACCGCCACCGGGCAATCCGCAGGCAATGCCTTCAACTGGAAATACGTGATGGACGTGAAATCAGGCGACAGCACCTACCGCCTGACGTTCGATGACTGGATTTACCAGCAGGACGAACAGCACCTGTTTAACGTCACGTCGCTGAAAAAATTTGGCGTGGAAGTAGCGCGGGTGACGATCTTCTTTGAGAAAAAATGAGGTTAATTCGATCTGCTTCCTCCCCTGCGAAGGGGAGGAGTAAAACAACCCAGCTGTCACATCTGCGAAAGGGAAGCGGTTTAAACCTTCACTTCCGTGATCTTAGTTTTCTTACGCGCGAACACGAATTTCCCCAGCGTCACCAGCAGGACTGCGCAGAGGATCACGCCTAAGGCCACCCACTCCACCGGCGACAGGGATTCGCCCGCGAAACCTATGCCGAGCAATACCGCGACGATCGGATTCACATAGGCATAACTGGTGGCGACGGCGGGACGTACGGTTTTCAGCAGGAACATATAGGCGCTGATGGCAATCATCGAGCCGAATACCACCAGATAGCCGAGCGCCAGAAAGCCGCTCAGCGAGGGGGCGGCGGTCAGGTGTTCACCGCTGAACCGGCTGGCGACCAGCAACACCACACCGGCGATAATCATTTCTGCCGCACCCGCCATCAGACCTTTTGGCAGGGGCAGACGCGAACTCCATACCGAACCAAACGCCCAGCTCAGCGAGGCGAGCAGGATCAGCGCCGCGCCCCACGGGTTGCCTTGCAGATTACTGCCGGTATTGAGCAGCACAATGCCGAACAAACCGATGGCAACGCCGGTCCATTCCAGACGGCTGTTTGGCATGCCCCACAGGCGGCTGAAGCACAGGGTAAACAGCGGCACGGTAGCAACCATCACTGCCGCAATGCCAGACGGCACCTGCATATGTTCGGCAACCGTCACCAGCCCGTTACCCACCGACAGCAGCAAGATGCCCACCGCACCGGCGGCCATCCATTGTTTAAGGGTCGGAACGTGATGCCCGCGTAACAGCAGGAAAGTAAACAGAATGCATCCGGCGACGAAGAAACGCAGACCCGCCATCATCAGCGGCGGCCAGCTTTCTACCCCCACGCGGATGACGAAATAGGTAGAACCCCAGATAAAATACAACGCAAACAGTGAGGCGATTAACGGCAGCAGAGCACGTCCGGCAGAACCCATCATAGAAATAACTTATTAGCGTGATAACGAAGGCAGACAGTTAACGCTATTGGCCTGATTACCGGCAAGGAAATCTGTGCTATCGCGTCAAAATGTTGCTAAAAAGTTTCTGTATATGACAAAAAATACCTGTGCATCCGGCTAAAAGTAATCACAGCATGAATAGTCTGTTGCAGGGGTGAGGAAACGATTTATAATTCGTCGTTCAAATTTCTGAGGTATTGCACATGAATTCGCTTGGCAAAAAATTATTTATCGCGCTGTTTGGTCTGATGGCAATTGGCGCAATTGGTGGCGTGATGGTTGCCGGTTATGCCGTGGTGATCCAGGACGACGCTAAACCGGTCAGCGATAACGACGCCCCTTCTGTGGTGCCTGCGCCGCCTGCGGCATCAGCGAACTGATCCCTCTCCTGACCGCTGCTGCCAGCGTTGTAACCACAGGCTCCAGCGTTCAAACAGCATATCCACGCAAATCGCCAGCAGTGCAACAATCACCGCGCCCTGCAATACATACGCCGTGTTAAACCCGCTCAGGCCGATAATAATCGGTGAGCCGAGGCTTAACGTGCCGACCGACGAGGCGATCGCCGCCGTGCCGATATTGATGATCACTGACGTACGGATGCCGGAAATGATCACCGGCGCGGCCAGCGGAATTTCCACTTTCCGCAACATCTGCCAGCGGCTCATGCCGACGCCCTGCGCAATCTCGCGCGCCGAAGGCGGCACTGATTCGATCCCGGCAATCGTTCCCTGCAACACCGGCAGTAAACCGTAAAGCACCAGCGCGATAATCGCCGGTTTTTCACTGAATCCCATCACCGGCACCGCGACGGCCAGCACCGCGACCGGCGGAAAGGTCTGCCCCATCGCCACCAGGGTTTCCACCAGTGAGCGGAACTCTTTACCCGCCGGACGCGTGACCCCGACGCCTGCCGCCACGCCAATCACCACCGCAATCAGGCTGGAAATCCCGACCAGCAACAGATGCGCCTGCACCAGCGCGGCGAAACTTTCCTGCTGATAGACCGGCCTGCTCAGTTCAGGAAACAGCCAGTGGAACAGGCCGCCGAGCGAGGTCATGCCAAAAATCAGCGCCAGCAATAAAGCAAACAGCCAGATCAGCGGATCCGTGATGACCCGCACCACAACCCGTGTCATGCGATGCTCCTTTGCGCGGTCAGATCCGCAAAATGCAGCACGCCGAGCGGCTGCCCCTGTTCATCCACCACCGGCAAATGCTGAACCTGCTGCGCGACAAACGCCGACAATGCCTGACTCAGGCTCATGCTGTCGGTCAGCGGTTTGCCGCTGCCGGTGTACAGCTCACCGCGCCGCGTCAGCGAACCGACTTCCCGCAGCGACAGCAAACGAATACCCATGTCGCTGCCGCCGAAGAAATCGCGTACGAACGGCGTCGCCGGTTGCGTCAGCAGTTCCAGCGGCGTGCCCTGCTGCACCACCTGCCCGTCGTTAAGCAGGACGATACGGTCGGCCAGCGCCAGCGCCTCGTCGATATCATGGGTCACCAGCACAATGGTGCGGTGAGTGATTTTATGAATACGCGCCACCTCTTCCTGTAAGGTTGCGCGGGTCACCGGATCCAGCGCACCGAAGGGTTCATCCATCAGTAACACTTCCGGGTCGGAGGCCAGCGCACGCGCCACGCCGACGCGCTGCTGTTGCCCGCCGGAAAGCTGATGCGGATACCGCTGACGGAACTGTTTCGGGTCAAGATTGAGCAGGTTCATCAGCTCGGTCACGCGGTCGCGGATTTTGGCTTTCGGCCATTTCAGCAGTTGCGGCACCGTGGCGATGTTCTCTTCCACCGTCCAGTGCGGGAACAGGCCAATCGACTGGATGGCGTAGCCCATGCGGCGGCGCAAATCCTGCGCACGGAATTTTTCTATCGGTTCACCGGCAAAAAGAATTTCGCCGCGATCGTGCTCCACCAGCCGGTTAATCATCTTCAGCGTGGTGGATTTCCCCGAGCCGGACGTGCCGATCAGCACCGTGAATTCGCCTTTCGCCATTTCCAGCGTCAGGTCGCGCACGACCGCTTTTCCGGCAAAGTGTTTGCTTACCTGTTTGAAATGAATCATCTGCGTGTGGTCTCCAGCATTGAGACGGCGAATTTAAAAGCGCTGTCGACGACGACGGCCATCAGCACCGCAGGGATCACACCGAGCAGCACCAGATCCAGCGCGCTGCTGAGCAAGCCCTGGAACATGATGGCACCCAGTCCGCCTGCGCCGATCAGCGCCGCGACCATCGCCATACCGACGGTTTGCACCGCCACGATGCGGATACCGGTCAGGATCACCGGCAAGGCGATCGGCATCTGTACACGGAAGAAGATCTGCACCCGGTTCATGCCCATGCCACGCGCGGATTCGATCACCGCTTCCGGCACCGACTCCAGCCCGGCAATCACCCCGCGCACCAGCGGCAGCAATGAATAGAGCACCAGCGCAATGATCGCCGGGGCCAGCCCGATACCGCTGATACCGTGTTCCGCCAGCCACGGCACCGCTTTCGCCAGTCCCGCCAGCGGCGCGAGCAGTAAACCAAACAGCGCGATCGACGGCACGGTCTGAATAATATTGAGCACTGACAGCACCGGTCCGCGCCAGCGCGGTTTGCGGTGACACAACAATCCGGCGGGCAGACCGATCAGCACCGCAGGCACCAGCGTGCCAAACAGAATGCCGAGATGCTGCCACAGCGCGTCGTTAAACACGTCGGAACGGTTGTCGTATTCTTTGAGCAGCGAAAGCTGGGCAAGCTGACCGTACGCCAGCAGCAACACCACCGGCACGATCATCTGCACGTTGAGCACAATCCGCAGGCTGTGATTGCGGGTGAAACGGGAAATGGCGTCGGAGGCAATCAGCAGACACAGCGCGGCAGCCGACCAGAAGCCGCCGCCGAGCGAGGTGCGCGCGATGCTGTCCTCATCGCCGCCGGCCAGTTGCACAGCCCCGTGTCCGGCCAGCCAGACCAGCGCCGTCAGCAGGATTTCCGCCAGCAACATCACCAGCAAATGATGGCGGCCATACAGCGTCACGAAGGCGCAGGCCAGCAGCAATAAAGCCGGAATGAGTAATAACGCGGAGTAGCCATGCAGCAGACTCGCCAGCGAAATGCCCTTGCCGGACACCAGCCGGTTGGGCGCATGGCTGAGAAAGGCCAGGCCGAAACCGGCCAGCCACAGCAGCAAAACCAGCGTCAGCAGCACGCGGTTTTTGACGGGAGAATGATGAGTCAAAACAATACCTGAGTCCGGTGAGCACGACCCGCAGGCCGTGCTCAGGGCGTCACTGCCCGGTTATTTTTTAAAGAAACCTTTTTCCTGCAAATATTTCGCCGCGACCTTTTTCGCATCCTGACCATCCACCGCGATTTTCGCGTTCAGGCCCTGCAACGTTTTGGTATCGAGCGACGCAAACACCGGTTTCAGTAAATCAGGAATGTTCGGATGCGCTTTCAGCGCCGCCTCGCGGATGATCGGCGCTGGCGCGTAAATCGGCTGCACGCCTTTCGGATCTTCCAGCGTTTGCAGGCCCAGCGCCGCCACCGGGCCGTCCGTGCCGTAAGCCATCGCCGCATTGACGCCGGAAGTCTGTTCGGCAGCCGCTTTAATGGTGACCGCCGTATCGCCGCCCGCCAGCGACAGTAACTGCGCCTGATTCAGTTTGAAACCGTAGGCATTTTCAAACGCCGGTAACGCATCCGGGCGCTCGATAAATTCCGCCGAGGCCGCCAGTTTAAAATCGCCGCCGCTGCTGATGAATTTGCCCAAATCGCCCAGGGATTTCAGGTTATGCGCACTCGCCACGTCCTGACGCACCGCGATGGTCCAGGTGTTGTTGGCCGGAGACGGGCTGAGCCAGACAATTTTGTTCTGGTCGTAATCGAGCTTTTTCACTTTATCGAAACCGGCCTGGGCATTTTTCCACGCCGGATCTTTATCGTCAGAGAAGAAGAACGCGCCGTTACCGGTGTATTCCGGATAGAGGTCGATTTCACCGGCGGTGATCGCCCCGCGCACTACTTTGGTCGTCCCCAGCTGTAACTTATTGGTGGTGTGAATGCCATTGGCTTCCAGCACCTGAATAATGATGTTGCCGAGCAGCGAACCCTCGGTATCAATTTTGGAGCCGACACGCACGGCGTCATCCGCCGCCTGTGCGCTGAAACTGATGGCTGACACCAGTGCCAGCGCTGCCACGGAAAATCCCCGTACTCGCCCGGTTATTACAGTCATGTTCTATCCTCTTATCGGGTTATGTTGGTTTTGTCGCCCGGCGACTGCTCTTTTTTTATTCTTTCACTCATGAAAACAAGCTGCTAACAAGAATAGTCCAATTTTGCGCAGGGGAATGGATGGTGAGCCATAAAAGCAGGCGGCGGTATCGCTGTAAAATGCGTAAATGTTCGAAGCTTATCCGCCGCATCACTTAGCCCCCCTCGTCCGTTTTCCCTGCAGACAGGAGAACCCGATGTCAGTGCAACATCCACACAGAACGCATCCCCGCATGATCAGCGCGGCCATCGCTGACAGTGATCATCACCTGAAATTCGAAAAGATCCGCCTTGGCGCACCGCGTCGTAATGAAGTCGGGGTACACATTGTCGCCTGCGGGATTTGCCACACCGATCTCAGTTTTCTGTCGCCCGGCGTGGTGCCGGGTCACGAAGGTGCCGGGATTGTCGATCAGGTCGGCAGCGCGGTGACCGGGGTGAAACCGGGCGATCATGTGGTGCTGTCGTTTCAGTCCTGCGGCCAGTGCGACGCCTGCGAAAATCACCGGCCGGTGGACTGCGAACACTTCTCCACCCTGAATTTTGGCTTCTCACGCCTCGACGGCAGCAGCGCCTATCCGCAGGGTATCGACGGGCACTTTTTCGGTCAGTCGTCGTTTGCCAGTTATGCGCTGGTGACGGAACAGAATCTGGTCAAAGTGGATAAATCGCTGCCGCTGGCCACACTCGCGCCCCTCGGCTGCGGCCTGCAAACCGGCGCGGGGACGGTGATGAATACCCTGAAGGTGAAAAAAGGTGACCGCCTGCTGATCACCGGCACCGGCGCAGTCGGTATGGCGGCGGTGATGGCGGCAAAAATCGCCGGAGCGAAGGAGATTATCGCCCTCGATCAGCATCAGCACCGTCTGGATCTGGCGCGTGAACTGGGCGCAACAGACGTGCTGAAAACCGGCCAGGAGCGCAATCTGCAAGGGACGCTGGATTACGTCATTGATACGGCGGGCGTACCGGCGCTGGACACCCTCGGACAACAGGCGCTGAATGACGGCGGCGTGATGGTGCGCCTGACCGGTGCCGGTGGCGCGACGCTGTCACGCGGGCGGAAAATTCTCAGCGTCATTCAGGGGGATTCGGTCGCGCAGGAATTTATCCCGAAAATGATTTCATTGTGGCAGGCGGGGAAATTCCCCTTCGATCGCTTACTGCATTTTTACGATTTTGAGGCCATTAATCAGGCGGCAGAAGACAGCAGAAACGGCAAGGTGATTAAGGCAGTTTTGCGCTGGCGACAGCACGCTTAGATCACTTAGTTTTAACTTATAGCCATTTATTTTCACTCAACCGCTAATCAGGACTTGTGACCGGTATCACGTCGCCTCTATGCTGGTTTTTTTGTCAAAAAGCGTAAACACAACAATGTCTGATTCAATTGCGGCCTCTCAGGCCGCCTCTTCAGGGGATTACAGCGCAGCCGACACTGCGTCTGACCAGCCGGTGGTGATTCGTTCCGCTGCCGATATTACTCAGTTAGTGAACCGTGGCGCGGCCAAAATCAGCGACGCGCGCATCGTGATTGCTATCGCACTGGGCGGCGTTTTCCTCGACGCCTACGACCTCGGTGCGCTGGCTTTCGGGATGAAAGATATTACCCGCCAGTTCGGCCTGACGCCTTCCGGCGCGGGCTTTGTGGCATCGGCCATCACCTTCGGGGCGATTGTCGGCGCACTGTTCGGCGGCTATCTGACCGACAAAATCGGCCGTTACCGCGTATTTATGGCCGATATGTTCTTCTTCGTGATTGCCGCGCTGGCCTGCGCCTTTGCGCCAAACGAATGGGTATTGGGCGGCTCACGCTTTGTGATGGGTCTGGGGGTCGGTATCGATTTACCGGTCGCCATGGCGTTTCTGGCGGAGTTCTCAAAACTTCAGGGACGCGGCAATAAAGCCTCGCGCGTGGCGATGTGGTGTCCGACGTGGTATGCGGCGATCAGCGTGTCGTATCTGCTGGTTCTGCTGCTTTACGCGGTGCTGCCGGCTACCCATACCGACTGGTTATGGCGTCTGATCCTCGGTTTCGGCGCAGTACCGGCGATCCTGATTATCGCTATCCGCCACCGTTATATGAATGAATCGCCGGTCTGGGCAGCCAATCAGGGCGACCTGCAAAGTGCGGCGGCGATCCTGAGAAAATCCTATAACATCAATGCCGTCGTGGCAGACGATGCCGATAAGACACCGCAGGTGAAAGTACGTAAAGCCGCATGGCGCAACTACGGCACGCTGTTGCAGGGCGTTTATCTGCGCCGCACCGTGCTGGCGACCGTCACTGCCGTGGCCTCGTCCTTTGCCTATAACGCCGTGGCGTTCGGGCTGCCGGTGATCTTATCCAGCTTCCTGCAACAGTCGATGATCAGCACCATTCTGTTCTCACTCGGCCTGAACCTGTGCTTCGCCTTTGTCGGCGGCCTGATTGCGGTGCGTTATGTCTCGAAATTTGGCGCATGGAAAATGACCTACGCCGGTTACGCCTGCCAGCTGGTCGCGATGATCGGCCTGGCGCTGGTGGGCCGACCGGCCGACGGCGGAGAAGCGGCGATTTCCATCGCCATGCTGGCGTTATTCCTGTTCGGTCAGGGCTTCGGTCCGGGTTCGCACACCATGACATTTGCGTCACTGAGCTATCCGACGTCGCTGCGCGGCATGGGTGTCGGCTTCAACCAGACGCTGATGCGCGGCAGCTCCACGGTCTCGTTGTTCCTGTTCCCGGTCCTTTCCGCGGCGCTCGGCACCGGCGTGTTCTGGGTGATCGCGTTAGCGCCACTGGCAGGCTTAATCGTGCTGACAGCGGTACGGTGGGAACCGTCGGGATATGATGTGGATGCTGAGGATTTTCAGCCGGAAATGAGTAAATAACGGCAGATTTTTAGTTTGCTCCCTCCCCTGCGAAGGGGAGGGCTGGGGTGGGGTATTAATGGCATCTGAGTTGCCTGCTAAACCCCCTCCCGGCCTCCCCCTTCGCAGGGGGAGGAGCAAGCACTCCGCGCCGATCCCTGACATCAGACCACCGCGCTTCTCGGCGCAAACACATACCCGATGTCGTTCTCGATCATTGCGGCGACCAGTTCAAATCCGCCGTTCGGTTTGGCCTGCGCAAATTCCAGTTCGCTGGTGAATACCGGGCTGACCCAGAACTGATTCACCGGATCCCCGTATATTTTCGGCAGTTGCATTTTGTCTGCGGGTCCGCACAGGGCGGAGGAAATGACGTGTCCTTCAAAACCAAGCGGTGCCATCGGTGACATCAGCGTGTGGCCTTCGCCGAGCCAGCTGAGGGTGGTCCAGGGAACTTGTGCGTAACCGGATAACGCGCTGGCCATCTGCACCGCATTCTCTTCAGTGACGTATTCCTTGCCGACCGAAAAAGCCAGCTCTATGCGGCGGTGTTTTTCCGCTTCGTCATTAAAAACAATGTCGATTTGCGGCATCGGGCGGATGCTCATGCCGACCGTGAAGAAGTAGTAATTTTCTTCATCTTCATGCTGGGATATCGCCATCGGCGGCCAGCTGCCCTGATTGATCAGATAATATTTCAGCGAGGGACCAAAACGATCTTCGTAGGATTCCAGCAGCTTGCGCTGAATTCTCGGCCACGGATTACTAAACTCATTTTGCCAGTCACGCCAGAACAAACGGGTCTTTTCCGCCAGCTCACATTGCGTGTTCGTTGAGGCAGAACCCAGCGGGAAGGTCAGCGGATTCTGTTTAATGCATCCGGCGGAATAACACACCGAATGGTCGATATACAAACTCCAGCCGGGGATCACCGCCAGTAACAATCCCTGATACCACAGTGCCGCGCCGTCATCGCTCTCGTTCCATAAAATCTGGATTTGTGCCGGATCCAGCGGCGCTTCGCCTTCCAGATTACGGCAATACTGCGCCGCCAGCATCGGAGCCATCCCCTGCTCCATCGCATCGGTATCATCTTTCACCGGCGCGGGCACCAGATTACGCACCCAGCAGGCACGCATTTTCGGAAAACGGTCGCGCAAATCTTCACGGGCGAAAATGTAGAAATACACCACGCGGTTATCCTGCTCGACCAGCGCGGTCAGGGTTTGTTTGTCGTTACTGACTTCAGCAACAATGTCGGACTGGCGCATATGACCTCAGCAAGATTAGGAAGCTTATTATTCCCTGTGATGGTCAGTGTAGAACGGTTATGCCAGCCCGATAACGGGCAATATTCCCAAAAATCTCCGATAAGGCTTTAAAACACGCGCTTTTTTACCTAAGCGGCAAGACTTACGGATAAGTCGCACACTGGGAGAATCAGTTGAGCGCCGACCGGGCCGGGCGCATATCCGCAGCGTTAACGATCAGCGAAGACGCCCCATCCGCCGCATGGCGCGATGCCATGAGCCGTTTCTTACCGACCAGCGCAGCACGCCTGCAATGCGGCGGGTACCGAAACGCACAATTTTACGTTTAGACGGGGAATGGGAAATCCCCAGTTGCGTGGCGGCCCAGTCAGGCAATAATTCAAACCCCGCCTGAATCATCAGGCTGCCAACCGGTTTCGCCAGACGGCTTGGCGCGGGCGCATTTCGCAAGAGTTTGACCACTTCCAGCGTACGTTCGTCGCAGCGCAACTGCGGGCGCATCGCCTGCAAATAGGTTTCAACTGCCGCGACACTTTCCGGCACATTCACCGCGCCGAGGCTTTTCGCCACGCGGGAAAATTCCTGATAATAACGGTTCTGATCCGCCAGGCTGAGCGAAGGATTGCGGTAACGCAGGTGAGATTGCAGGAAACTGTAGGCTTCGGCCACATGCACCCAGACAAGGAGATCCGGGTCGCTGGCGGCATACGGCGTGCCACAGGCATCGGTTCCGGTGACCCGCAGATGAATGGATTTGACCTTGTCGATTAACAGGTTGGCCTCACCGACAGGGGCAAAAGTGGTGGCAGAAATAAACTGGCTGGTACGGCGCAAACGGCCGAGCATATCGTCACGAAACGAGGAGTGATCCCAGACACCGGCCAGCGCCAGCGGGTGCAGCATTTGCAACAGCAACGCACTGACGCCGCCGCAAAGCATGGAGGAGAAATCGCCGTGGATCCGCCAGGTGACGCTTTCCGGACCGAATAATCCCGGGTCGCCCGGCGGTTTCTCAAAGTCTATACCGCCTGACGCCAGGCCCGAAATACTCAGCACCTGGCGTTCTATTCTCTTTCTCAACAATTGTCTGAAATCCGGCATCCGTTAATGTGCAGCAGTGCTGATAACGGTCGCTTTAGCCAGTTGCGGCCAGATATTCATGACCACGTCGATAAGCCGGTTCAGTTCATCCGAACTTGCGCCATCACGCGCCTGAACCGAGAAGCCCTGAATGGTGCAGGCGAGGTATTTCGCCAGCAGGGCGCTGTCGGTTACAGCGGTCAGATCGCCGCTCTGTTTTTTCTTCTCGAAATATTCAAACAGAGTGCGTTCCTGCGAGAGGTGGCGTGCACGCAGCATTTCGGCAATATCCGCAGACGATGAAGACATCCCGGATGATGCGCTGATCATAAAGCAGCCACTTGGCGTGTCGCAGTCGGTAAACAGCTCAACGATGGCACGCAGATAGCGCCCGACCGTATCCTCGACGGACAAATCTGTTCTGCTCAGTAAACATGAGCTCTTTTCGTAAAAGTTTTTCAGATAATGTTCAACGGCTGCGCGGAAAAGCCCTTCTTTGTTGCCAAATTCGGCATACAGAGTAGGCGCTTTCGCACCGGTTGCTTCGACCAAATCAGCTAATGACGTGGCCTCATAACCATGGCGCCAGAATAAATTCAGGGCCTTGCTCAGAGCAGTTCCACGGTCGAACTGTTTTGGGCGACCGCGACTTTTCCGGACCAAAGCCGTCTGTTCAGTGCTCATACACCCTCCTTCCATCACCATTGTGATTATGGTTATAAAAACTTATCGTTGAAATAAGTTAACGATCATTATTAAAAATAGTTGCGCACAAGTCCAGCGGAGTTTATCATTTAATTATCGAGCGATAAGAAAATCACTCACACCCGCAAAGCAGCACAGCTAAAGACGCTTTTTATAAGCAATAAACCCAGGACGTAACATCATGAGTAACTTCAAAATCCTTCTTGCAGTTCTGGCATTGACCGCTGTACCGGTTGCCAACGTTGCCGCACAGCAGGTTATCATGATGCCTTTACAGAGTCAGGAAGTCGCCATGGTCAATGTGACCGGTGACAGTAACTTTTGTAACCCGGCTACCTGCGCGAACAAAAAAGTCGAACAGGGCCGAATTCCAACTTCTCCGACTCAGCCACCTGCACCTTCGACCTCTGGTCATCAGCCCCCTTCTATCTATTACTAAAGAAGAGTGGCACCTGACGACAGATTGTCAGGGCAGAAATAACGATAAGGCGGCCTGTGTCGCCTTATCTTTTTCGTCGCCGACCCCTGTTTTATCACCCTCTCCGGTCAGAACCAACCATTAACTTAGCGATCATTAAAGATTCATTCAGCTCATTTTTAGATAAGCCCTATCCCTGTGAGTTTCGTGAATCATTTTAAAAACATAAATTTAACAAAACCAAAACAAGATACCGTTTTGATGTGATGCGTGTCACAGCACAATAAGTTAACGCTCATTAAAAAAACATCTTGCACGAACTCTCAACACCCCTTACCATTTACTTATCGAACGTTAACTAATAAATAACGTTGACCCGACACTGAGGGTTCGAAAGAAGAATCCCCGAACAACAGATTAATGAACAGGACAAGACATCATGAAAAACATCGCAATGACACTCGCAGCACTGACACTGGCTACCGCTTCTTTCTCTGCCCTGGCAGCTACTGAAGTTCAGTCCGCTCCGGCAGGTGAACAAACCATCGGGACCATCAGTGCTTCTTCAAACGGCAACCTGAGCACCCTGCAGTCAAAACTGAATGCGAAAGCGACAGAAGCCGGTGCAACGTCTTACCGCATCATCGGTGCTTCTGGTGAAAACCACTTGTACGGTACCGCAGAGCTTTATAAATAAGCCCGCTGGGGTCCGCTAGAAGATTGTTCCGCACAATTAGTTAACGATTAATAAATAAATCAGTTGCGCAGTTTGTGATCAAGGTCTAACATTTACTTATCGAACGTTAATAAATAACGTCGGACTGAAAAATCACCTGCTGATAAAGAGATATAAGGAAGACCATCATGAAAAACGTAAAAATGACATTAGCTGCAATCGCCCTTGCTACCGCATCATTCTCGACACTGGCGGCAACAGAAGTTCAGTCTGCACCTGCCGGTCAGCAAGCTATCGGTGTGGTCAGTGCAACATCAAGCAATGACCTGTCCAGTCTGCAGAATAAACTGAATGCCAAAGCCAATGACGCTGGTGCAAGTTCATACCGCATCATCGGTGCATCCGGTGAAAATCACCTGTACGGCACAGCTGAGCTGTATAAATAAGCACTGAGTTTTTAAGGGTAAAACGACATTGAGTTGACGATTAAAAAACTGAATGTTGTATCGGACAGAAGACAGCTTTGCCCATTAAATGAACGTTGATGACAACGCCTGGCAAAGCTTAAAAAATCGAATTGAGGAAACCATCATGAAAAACATTACTATGACTCTCGCCGCCATTGCGCTGGCAACCGCTTCATTCTCTACCCTGGCGGCAACAGAAGTTCAGTCTGCGCCTGCTGGTCAGCAAGCAATCGGTGTGGTCAGTGCGACATCCAGCAATGACCTGTCCAGCCTGCAGAATAAACTGAATGCCAAAGCCAATGACGCCGGTGCAAGTTCATACCGCATCATCGGCGCATCCGGTGAAAACCACCTGTACGGTACTGCAGAGCTGTATAAATAAGCTGATGTAAGCAGTAAAGAGCAGTAAGCAGAAGAGGCGGCGTTTGCCGCCTTTTTCGTGTCCGGGGTTTACACCAAAAAAATCAGTGAGCCGAACTTTTCAGCTGGTTGTCCTGCTGATGTTGCTCCAGTGCGAGTTCGATCAGGCGCGTGATCAGTTCGCTGTAACCTACACCGCTGGCGGCCCAGAGTTTCGGATACATGCTGATATTGGTGAAGCCCGGCAGAGTATTGATCTCATTAATGATCACTTCCCCCTGCTCCGTCAGGAACACATCAACGCGCGCCATACCGCGACATTCCAGCACCTGAAATGCCTGTAAAGCGATAGCACGGATACGGTCGTGCGTTTCCTGCGGTAGATCCGCCGGAACGGCAATCGATGCACCGGATTCATTGATGTATTTGGTATCGTAGGAATAAAAATCGTCGTGCAGGATCACCTCGCCGCACACGCTGGCCTGCGGGAAATCATTACCCAGCACCGCACATTCAATTTCACGCCCTTTGATTGCCGATTCCACCAGCACTTTATGATCGAAACTGAACGCCTGATCCAGGGCGCGTACAAAGCCCGCTTCATCGCTGACTTTACTGACGCCCACGGAAGAACCCTGATTGGCCGGTTTGATAAACAGCGGTACACCGAGTTTTTTCGACACATCGGCAAAGGTATTTTTTTGACGGTTGGCGCGGGTCAGACAGACAAAGGGCGCCACGGATAAACCTGCATCACGCAGCAAACGTTTGGTGACATCTTTATCCATGCTGACTGCCGACCCCAGCACGCCGGAGCCAACAAAGGCGATGTTGGCCATGCGCAGCAACCCCTGCAATGAACCATCTTCGCCCAGCGTGCCGTGCACGATCGGGAAGATCACATCCACCTGCGACAGCGCGCTGGCACTGTGGGTTTCGATTAGCTGATTTTCAGTCTGACCGGGGATCAGCGCGACCTGATTATTCGAGCGGTTCAGGGCAATCAGCGACGGATTTTCAGCGTTGATCAGATAATTACTGGCATCGTTAATGTGCCACTCACCTTTCTTATCAATGCCCAGCAAAGTCACCTCAAAACGCTGTTTATCAATCGCATCCACAATGTTTTTTGCCGACTGCAGTGACACTTCATGCTCTGCCGATTTACCGCCAAAAATAATACCAACCCGTAATTTACTCACCTGCTGCTCCTTGTCGCCCGCCTCAGCGGACGGCCAATTTTCTGTAAACAATCCTGCTAAACCACCACGACTAATCAACAACAAACAGTTTCGCGCCAACCGGTGTGGATGAACGATGCGCTTCGGCGTTGTCCGCCACCTGATAACTCATGCCCGGCGACAGGGTAAAAGTACGCCCGTCTTCAAGACGCGTGTGAAGCTCTCCCTCAAGGCAAAACAAAACGTGCCCTTTACTGCACCAGTGATCGGCTTCATAACCTGCGGAGTATTCGACGATACGCACACGGATATCGCCAAATTTTTGCGTACGCCACAGCGCCATACCAGCATCACCCGGATGCTGCGTCGGTGTGACGTCGCTCCAGTCAGTCGTGCAAAAGGGAATCGCCTCAAGTTTCATGAGTTTCTCAAAGTCGGAAAATGGAAGGAAAGCCAGCATAAAAGTGAGCGGTAAATTTATCAATCGCTTGCTGAAAACAAATCATTAACAGTCTGCCGCAAAGTTACGTAAAGCCGACTTTTCTGAGAGACAGACGACAGCCCGCGTATGGCGGGGCTGCTGAGAAAGCAGGCTGAGTGCTTAAAACGGTTGTGTTGCATGAGGTGTCTCTGGGACAGAGTTCACATTTTATCGACTATGCTTAATGTTCTGTTGAGAAAGAACACAGACAGGCGCACGCACCTCAATTCCAACGCGTTGTTCATTTATTCACAGCGCGCCACAAAACAAGGAGCAACATATGCCATATCAAACAATCAATCCGTTCAACAATAAGCTCATCAAAGAATATCAAACACATAATGATCAGCAGGTTGAAGAAGCGCTCTCCACCGCCCACGCCCTGTACAAATCTGACTGGGGCCAGGGCGATATTAAGCAGCGCGTTAACGTACTGCATAAATTGTCTGAACTGATGGCTTCCCGCGTCGATGAACTGGCGGAAGTGGTCAGTGTTGAGATGGGGAAACTCATCGGTCAGAGCCGCGGCGAAGTACAAATTTGCGCAGATATTGCGAAATTCTACGCGGAAAACGCCGAAGAATTTCTCAAACCTGTGCCTTATAAATCCGATCTCGGCGAAGCCTGGGTTGAGCATCATCCGATAGGGATCATCATGGCCGTCGAGCCGTGGAACTTCCCGTTCTATCAGCTGATGCGCGTGCTGGCACCGAATCTGGCGTCCGGTAACAGTGTGGTGGTGAAACATGCCAGCATCGTGCCGCATTGTGCCCAAACATTTGAGAAACTGGTTACCGAAGCGGGCGCGCCAAAAGGGGCGTATACCAATCTGTTTATCTCTCAGGATCAGGTCAGTGCCATCATCGATGATGATCGCGTTCAGGGTGTCGCGCTCACCGGCTCGGAAAAAGCCGGTGCCGTAGTGGCCTCACGCGCTGCCAGTAAGCTGAAAAAATCGACGCTGGAACTGGGCGGCAACGATGTGTTTGCCGTGCTTGATGATGCGGATATCGACAAGGCTGCGAAAGCGGGTGCGCAGGCGCGTGTTTCCAACGCCGGTCAGGTCTGTACCGCCGCCAAGCGTTTCATTGTTCATGAAAAAATCGCCGATGAGTTCCTTAAAAAATTCACCGAACACTTTAAGGCGCTGAAGATTGGCGATCCGCTGGATACGTCCACCACGCTGGGGCCACTGTCGTCAGAAGAAGCCCTGAAAACCCTCAGCAAACAGGTCGATGACGCCGTGAAACATGGGGCGAAACTGCACTTTGGCGGTAAAAAAGTCGAAAACAATCCGGGTAATTTTTATGAGCCTACGATCCTGACGCACATCACCCGCGATAACCCGGCCTATTTCGAAGAGTTCTTTGGCCCGGTTGCACAGGTGTATGTGGTGAAAAATGATGAGGAGCTGGTGAAACTTGCCAACGACTCCCATTACGGCCTCGGCGGTTCCCTGTTCACCACCGATCTGACCCGCGCCCGTAAGCTGGCAAGCCAGATTGAGACCGGCATGGTATACGTCAATTCCCCGACGGATACCGCAGCAGAACTGCCGTTCGGCGGCGTTAAACGCTCCGGTTTTGGCCGCGAACTCTCTGATCTCGGTATCAAAGAATTTGTGAACCAGAAACTGGTGGTGCTGGCCGCGAAGTCCTGATTTCCTTGCACCTCCCCTTCGCAGGGGAGGTGCAAGCGGGAAACTACGTAAAGTAGAACCGGATAATGTGGAAGAACACCGGGGCGGCGAAGCACAGGGAATCGATGCGATCCATCATGCCGCCGTGCCCTTCGATCATGGCGCCAAAATCTTTAACACCCCGGTCGCGTTTGATCGCCGACATGCACAGGCCACCTGCGAATCCGAGCAGGGTGATAATCAGGGAAATCAGCGCCGCCTGCCACGGAGCGAACGGCGTGATCCACCACAGCAGTGTCCCCACCAGCGTGGCGCTGAGGATACCGCCGACAAAGCCTTCGAGGGTTTTATTCGGGCTGAGACGCGGCGCAATCGGGCGTTTACCGAACAGTTTGCCAAACACGTACTGCAACACGTCCGAAATCTGCACCACAATCATCAGGAACAGCAGCAGCTTGATGTTCTGATTCTCATAGCCCGGAATATTCAGCATCAGCAGCGCCGGTGCATGGCTGATGCAATACACCGCCAGCATCATGCTCCACTGAATTTTCGCGCTGCGCTCGAGGAAATTCACGGTATCGCCAGCCAGCGCCATACGGGTCGGAATAAACAGGAACGCATACACCGGAATGAAAATGGCAAAAGTGCCGTACCAGCGTTCGCCCACCAGCAGATATTGCAGCGGCAGCATGATGAAGAAACACCAGAACAGCGCCTCGTGGTCGCCGCGTCGCGTCGGGGTCAGCGTGATGCATTCGCGCAGCGCCAGAAACGACATCACCGCAAACAGCAGCGTCGAGCCAACTGGCCCGAACCACATCGCCATCACGGATAAAATACACATCATCCACCAGGCGCGGATGCGGGCATTCAGGTTAGCGACGACCGGCGTATTGCCTTTTACCAGCGCAATCAGATACCCCAGAATGCTGGCGATCAGTAACAGACCGAACAATCCGCACAGTAAATAAACTAATGATTTATCCTGAAAATTCATGATGCCAGTGCCTCCAGAGCCGTCCTTGCACGAAGCAGGAATTCCGTTTTGTCTTCCCCTTCCCTGATCCCTTCTACCGGTTCACCAAAGGTGGCGGAACACAGGATCGGCACCACCAGCCGTGAGCCTTTCGGCAACACACGGTTAAGGTTTTCGAGATACACCGGCACCAGTTCCACATCCGGATTCATTTTCGCCAAATGCCAGATCCCGCTTTTGAAAGGAGAGATTTCTTCACCGTTGCCGCGTGTGCCCTCGGGGAAAATAATCAGCGACTGGCCTTTGCGCAGCGGGTCATTCATCAGCTCCAGCGCGTTATTCGGCTGTTCGGTCTGCTTTTCGGCAGGGCGACGTTTGATAAGCACCGCGTTAAACACGCGGCGGGCGATGTAACGGCGCAATTTTGAGGAAAGCCAGTAATCGGCAGCCGCCACCGGACGAACGTTGCCGCGTAACCGCGCGGGAAGACTGGCCCAGATCACCATGCCGTCAAGATGGCTGGAGTGATTGGCGTAGTAAATCCGCGCCTGTTTTCCCGGCAAGGGTGCCAGCCAGCGGGCGCGGATGCCCGTCAGCAAACGGCATAAGCGCACCAGAAAACCCGCCACCAGACGGCCATCCAGCGGTAATTTAGTCTGATAATCCATCATCATTTCCTTGTTTGTCAGCCTGCGTATGCAGGTCACGCAAAATCCCTGCACCACGACGCCAGCAGGTTACCAGCGCGCCGAGGCAGATTATGATCAGGCAGGTCAGCAACAGCAGTTGCCCCCACTGGACGGGCAGGAAGATCGCCACTACCGCACCGGCACACAAGATCGCCATACGGTGCTGTTTCGCCATCGGCCCGAGAAATTGCTGTTTCAGCCCGCAGGTCCCGCCGAGCAGACGCAGATACGCCGTCATCAGCGCCAGCAATGCCGCTGCCCAGCCGAGGATGGCCGCCTCCGGCCAGGCCGTCAGGCTGTAACCGACGCCGAGTAAAATCAGCGTATCGGAAACGCGATCCGGCAACTCGTTATACACCGGCCCCGCCGGGCTGCCCATGCCGCCTTCGACCGCCACCATGCCGTCGAGCAGATTGCAGATCAGCCGCCCCTGAATCATCAGCGCGGCCAGCAGCAGGAAAATCCCCCGCCCGACGGCTGACCCGACATAAAATGCCAGCAGAAAACTCAGCCCGGACACCAGCGCAAACGCCATGCTGGCGACCGAAATCTGGTTGGGCGTCACACCCTTATTTTTCAGCCAGCGCGCACTGTCTTTCGCCCAACGCTTATCCCGCGTGGTAATCGGCCGCCGGTCTTTTAAATTCAGATCCATAAATAACATCCCTTTATATGTCAGGGGTTAACCCTGTTTTTTGTCCGCCCTGAACGGGCGACCAGATAGTATAAAAGTTGACTGCCTGATGACACTTTTTTGTTCTGAAATCACCGTGAACTTTTTCCATGCGACAGCTTATGCTTTTTTGACGCGGGCTTAGATTATTTAATTGGTTGCGAAAATCAGCCGATATGTTAAAACTCTGCTAAAGAGTATTAGACGGCTAAACGTCTGAATCCCCATCCGTCTATTTAATAAGGCCGAACCTCCAGTGACCTCCTCCCTCCTTGAGATGCGCAACATCTCGATTTCCTTTGCCGGTTTCCCTGCCCTGCGCCAGGTGGATTTCACGCTGGAAGGCGGATCCGTCCACGCATTAGTCGGCGCGAACGGTGCGGGAAAATCGACCCTGATGGCGGTGCTTTCCGGCACACATGACCATTACAGCGGGCAAATCAGCATCGACGGCACGGCGGTTAACATCCGTCTGCCGCATCATGCCCGCGAGCACGGTATTCATCTGGTTCAGCAGGAGGTTGATGTCGCGCTGGTGCCGACGCTTAACGTCGCCGAAAACATCATGCTCGATCGCCTTGCCGAACCGGGTCATCTGCACAACTGGCCGCAGCTTTATCGTCAGGCGCAGTTGCTGACCGAACAACTCGGGCTGAACATCAGCCTGCGGGCGCGCATCGACAGCTGTACGCTGGCAGAAAAACAGCTGATTTTGCTGGCGCGGGCGTTATCGCATAAATGTCGTTTTCTGATCCTCGATGAGCCCACCGCCCCGCTGGATCAGGCGGAAAGCGCACGACTGTTCGCGCTGGTACGCAAGCTGAAAGCCGCCGGAATGGCGATTGTGTTTATCTCGCACCGTATTCATGAACTGCGCGATATCTGCGATCGCATGACCGTATTGCGCGACGGGCGTCTGGTGAGTGATGACAGTATGGACGGCCTGAGCAATGAGCACATTATCGAGAAAATGATCGGCCATCAGCTCGACGATATTTATCCGCCGCGCCGCCCGCCGCACAGCGGTGAAACCCTGCTGAGCATTCAGGGTATGCACGATAAAGACAAACTGCGTGATATCTCTCTGCGTTTGCATCGCGGGGAAATCCTCGGTATTGCCGGGCTGGCCGGTGCCGGGAAAACCGAACTGTGCAAGGCGCTGTTTGGTGCGACGCCGAGTCAGGTCGACAGCGGTGAGCTGAACGGCAAACCGTGGAAGCCGAAAGAACCGCATCTTTCCGTGGAACAGGGACTGGCGCTGGTACCGGAAGAACGGCGCAAGGAAGGGATTTTCATTGACGAAAATATCCCGATGAACCTCAGCGTCACCGCCGACGACACCTTTTCGCGCTGGAGCATTTTCAGCGGGCGTCAGTCGTTGTCGTGGGCAAAAGACATTATCAGCCGCTTGGGCATTCGCGCTTCCGGGCCGATGCAGAAGCTGGCCCGGCTTTCCGGCGGCAACCAGCAAAAGGTCGCCATCGGAAAATGGCTGCGCAGTGAGAGTCAGGTGTTGATCTTTGACGAACCGACCAAAGGCGTAGACATCAAGGCCAAAACGGACGTGTTCAGGCTGATCGACGGCCTGGCGCAACAGGGAAAAGGCATTATTTATGCTTCCGGTGAGTTCGCCGAGCTGGTCGGTTTATGCGACCGCATTCTGGTGTTATGGGACGGCCGGATTGTCGCCGAACTGAACGCCGCAGACGTCGACGAAGAAACCTTATTAACCTATTCAACCGGAGGAATCCCCGCGTGAACAAAGCCGTGGTGAGTAAAGAAAACGTGCCCGACGCCCCACAACCGTGGCGTCATCAGCTGTTCGAGTTTTTGTATAAATGGGGCATGTTACTGACCGTGGTATTGCTGATCGCCGCGTTTGGCATCGCCTCCGATAACTTCCTCGAACCTTCGAATATCATCAATATTCTGCGCTCGATTGCCATCGTCACGGTGATTGCCATCGGCGTGTCGATCTCACTGGCCGTCGGCGGCTTCGATTTATCCGTCGGCTCAACGGCATCGCTTGCCAATGCGCTGGTGATTTCGATGTTCGTCTGGCACGGATTCGGTACCACCGAAGCCATTCTGATCACGCTGGCGCTGTGTACGCTGGTCGGCCTGTTCAACGCCTTTCTGATCGTGATCCTGAAAATTCCTGACATGCTGGCCACCCTCGCCAGTCTGTTTGTGATTCAGGGCGCAGCGATGACTTACAGCTACGGCGGCTCGATCACTGAAAACATGCTGCTGCCAAGCGGTGACATGGCCGAAGGCACGGTCCCTGCGGTGTTCAGCCTGCTCGGTCAGGTGCCGGTGATTGTGATCGTGATGGCCGTCGTGACCATTGCGGTGCAACTGTTTATGTCGCTGACCAAGCATGGCCGCCGCATGTACGCCATCGGCGGCAACCCGCTGGCCGCACGTCTGGCGGGGATCCGCACCGCGCGCTACCGGGTGATTGCTTATGTGATGTCATCGGTGCTTGCCGGTGCGGGCGGAATATTGCTGGCTTCGCGCATTGGTTCTTCTCAGGTCAATGCTGGCGGCGGTTATCTGATGGACGCCGTTGCCGCCGCGTATATCGGTTTCTCACTGGCCGGTTCCGGTAAGCCGAATGCGCTGGGAACCCTGCTCGGCGCGGTGATTTTAGGCGTGTTGTCGAACGGGCTGGTGATGTTATCGGTGCCGTATTATGCGATGGATATCATTAAAGGGCTGGTGCTGGCAGTGGCGCTGGCGCTGACGTATATTCAGAAGCGGTGATTTTTTTCCTTGATATCAGATTTCAGGCATAAAAAAACCGCTCAGCTGAGCGGTTTTTGCTTTCGTTTTCGTGTAACGACGAGACGTTACGCAAAAGCGAAGAATTAGAAGCGGTAACCCACGCCTGCGATCCAGGTGCCAACATCAACACTGCGGATGCGGGACTGTTCGTAGGAAACGTCAAGAGCAACGTTTTCGATTGGGTTGAACTGCAGACCAGCACCGTAAGAGAAACCGTAATCGCTTGAATCGTATTTTTCACGGCCAGCGGTAGATGCTGCTGATTCGGTGTACTGAGATTTACCGTAACCCACACCTACAACACCGTAGATGGAAGCCCAGTCGTTCAGACGGTAAGCAGGACCTGCAGTGATGCCGTAGTATTGACCTTTACGGTAGTCACCAGAAGCCGGAGTGCTGTCGTCTTCAATGTAAGTGAAAGAACCGATAACGCCCAGTGGGTTGTTATCTTGTTCGTAGCGGTATTTTAAGTTGAAGCCGTTTGCTTTGTTAGCAACGCCTTGCATATCACCCTGTGCGTAGCCAGCGGTAACGGTGCTGGTATCAGCGAATGCGCTTGTAGAAACGCCCAGTGCAACAACGCAAGCTAATGCGGAAAGACATGCGATTTTTTTCATAATAACCACCTCAAAAAGAGAAACCAAAGTAACCTTCACGTTTGAAAATATAACAAAAAGCAGTGTGAAACTCTGCCTGATTATAGATGTCCAAAGCATCATATGGTGTAACAGAAAGTTTCCAACATAGTGTATCCTTATAATTTTATTGTGATTTTTGCCACAAAAACTATAAGGTAAACTTATTGAACTTTTTAAGATTAGCAGATAAATCCTAAAGTTTTGGACAAAAAATGAACTATTTTCAGCCATTTTTTCAGAAAGCCGCTCCAAAAAAAACTTTTTTTCAGAGATTTTTTCTCTCCTGATTTCCCACTACACTGACTGCTCTTTACCTTTCTTTTCAAAACTATAAATCTGAAGTTCCGGATTCATGGGATCACCTCAAAAGGCGCAATGGATGACACAGTCAGGACAACATAAGCCGCAGGAATCTGCGACGCATAACAACAGCCCTCCGGTTCCCGCATTACCGAAAAAAGCCTCTCCGCTGATTGCGATTCTGTTGTTACTGATCGCCATGCTTTCCCTGCAGGGGGGCGCGTCACTGGCAAAAACCCTGTTCCCCGTGGTTGGCCCGCAAGGCGTCACGGCGCTGCGTCTGGGTATCGGCTCGATCCTGTTGCTTCTCTATTTTCGTCCGTGGCGCCTGAAAATGCGCGGCGGTAATTTGCGGGCGCTGCTGATGTACGGGCTGGCGCTCGGCTGTATGAACTATTCGTTTTATCTGGCGCTGCGGACGGTGCCGCTGGGCATTGCCGTTGCACTGGAATTCACCGGCCCGCTGGCGGTCGCGATGTTCTCCTCACGCCGTCCGGTCGATTTCATCTGGGTGGTGCTGGCGGTGCTCGGCCTGTTTTTCCTGTTGCCGCTCGGGCAAAGTGCCGGTGGCGTCGATCTGAAAGGGGCGTGTTTTGCGCTGATCGCCGGGGCCTGCTGGGCGGTGTATATTCTGGCCGGACAGCGCGCAGGCAGCAGTTACGGGCCGGGGACCGCCGCGATGGGTTCCCTGATTGCCGCGTTAATCTTCTTCCCGATCGGTGCCGTTCAGGCGCATACCTCGATTTTCAGCTGGGAAATTTTACCGCTGGGCTTGCTGATCGCCCTGCTCACTTCCGCCATCCCCTATTCACTTGAAATGATGGCGCTGACCAAACTGCCTGCCAAAACCTTCGGGACGCTGATGAGCATGGAACCGGCGATGGCCGCCCTTTCCGGCATTATCTTCCTCGGTGAATTCCTGACGGCAACCCAGTGGCTCGGGTTGGCGGCGATTATCGCGGCCTCTGCCGGTTCCACGCTGACCCTGCAACGTAAAACCAAAATCGAAACGGTGGATATTCCCGGCAATACGCCTTCCGGTAAATAATCCCGCCCCTTTTTGCGAAAAAGCCACGTGATCAGAACGTGGCTTTTTTCTTTGGTATCAAGGCATTAAAAATAACGTTCATTTATTTCCCTTTTTTTCATCTTTTCCTGCATCCAAACGCAGGGGGTCATTCGTATGTATAGATGTGAGGCAAGACCTTACCTACTTAACTTACGCAGGACACCATCATGAAAACATTACTCCGTACCGCTATCTGTGCATCTCTTCTGCTGAGCACCGCGTCAATGGCTGCAATGATGTCTCAAAGCACCACCATGGTCGGTGGCGCTGAAATGTATCCTTCCAAAAATATCGTCGAAAATGCCCTGAACTCAAAAGACCACACCACGCTGGTGGCAGCAGTCAAAGCCGCCGGTCTGGTGGATACGTTGCAGGGCAAAGGTCCGTTCACTGTGTTTGCGCCGACCAACGCCGCTTTCGCTAAATTGCCAGCCGGGACTGTCGACAATCTGGTGAAACCGGAAAACAAAGCCACGCTGACCAGCATCCTTACCTATCACGTGGTGGCGGGTAAATATGAAATGAAAGATCTGGAAAAACTGCTGAAAAAAGGCAACGGCACGGCGGAACTGAAAACCGTTAACGGCCAGCCACTGTGGATCATGAATAACGGTCCGCACAATATTCAGCTCAAAGATGGCAAAGGAAATATCGCCAATATCAGCACTTATGACGTCCAGCAGAAGAACGGTGTGATCGACGTCATTGATACCGTCCTGATGCCAAAATAATACCGACTATACTGAGGGCATGATTTCTCTTATGAAACAGCACCTCAGTAAGTCAGGACGGGCGAATGCATGACAATTTTTTAGTTAAGCCAACACCAGAGAAAGCGCCGGAAATCCAGCGCGAACTGATGAGCGCCATGGCCGTTGGCGATCGTCAGGCATTTGAGCAGTTATATCGTCTGACGTCCCCCCGGCTGTTCGCCGTCGCATTACGCATGTTGCGGCGACATGCCTGGGCAGAAGAAGTGTTACACGACAGCTATATCACCGCGTGGAACCGCGCCGCCTCTTATAATCCGGCGCTCAGTTCCCCGATGACCTGGCTCACGCACATTGTCCGCAACCGCGCTATCGACTGGATGCGCGGGAGCGACAACCAGTTAGATGAACTGGATGACACAATGGGCGACAGCGATGCCAGCGACAACGATGAACCCTTGCAACGGCTGCAACAGGACAGCGACGCCAAAATTCTCGCCGCCTGCCTCGCGCACCTTCCCGCCGAACAACGACAAAGCCTGATCCTTGCCTATTATCAGGGCCTGTCGCACGGCGAGGTGTCATCCCATCTGCAACAACCTCTGGGGACGATCAAAAGCTGGATCCGTCGCGCCCTGGATCACTTAAAGAGCTGCGTCGGACTATGAAAAGCAGAAGCCATTATCATGCTGCCCTCGCGGCTGAATATGCGCTCGGCACGTTGCGCGGCGCAGCCCGGAGACAGTTCGAGCAAAAAATGCAGGCGGATCCTGAACTGGCGGCGGAAGTTGCCCGCTGGCAGGAAGCCTTCACCCAACTGGATAATCAGATTGTGCCGGTGATCCCCCCCGCGTCGGTGTGGAAGCGTATTCAGCATAGCCTCGCGCTCCAGCCTGTGCGCCTGTTGCCGGCATCTAAAAGACCGGTGCGCGGTTATGTTGGCTGGGCGCTGGCCGCCGGGCTTGCCGCATTGCTGCTGATCCCGCGCCTGCTGGTGCAGCCAGAAGCACCGACACCGGTGGCGATTCTGGCCAGCAACGCCGGTGCGCAAAGCGGCCAGTGGGTGGTCAGTGTCGATAAAAGCACCCGCAGCCTGATGCTGACGCCGCTGAATGCGCAGAGTATTGCCACGGACCGCAGCCTCGAACTGTGGGCCATTCCGCCGGGCGGCAAACCCCGCTCGCTCGGCTTGCTGAACACCCAACAACCGACGCAACTGACGCTGGCCGCGAAGATGCCTGATCCGGGCTATACGCTGGCGATAAGCCTTGAGCCGCGCGGGGGGTCGCCGACCGGACAACCGACCGGTGCCGTACTCTACAGTGGCGCGCTGAGAATGTAGCTGAGAATATCGTAGTGGGCTTATTATCCCGGCGGCGTCATTTCTGCCGGGATAATAATCTTTGCGGATTAACACTGTAATCATTCTTATTTGTTAATATGTCTCATTCCAGTCTGGATATACCGCAACCCTCCCCCGGCGAATATATATCCCGATATTTCATGTTACATTCATTAATACTTCACCCGTAAAAAATGAAAACCACAAAAAACATGACGCCCGTTCAGGAACATTCCTATCTCACTTTGAAAACAGTGTGATACGGTAAATACCTGTGTGGTGTGACGCATCACATGGCGGGAGCTATCATAGTGATAGGAATGACTGCCCGGCAAAATGCCCATTTATTGCTATACTGTATGCAGTTCTGAAATACCTATTAATTAACAGTAAGCGAAACAAGGAGATCTAAATATGAGTACCGCTAAACTGGTCAAAACGAAATCTTCTGAACTTATCTACACACGCAACGATTTAGATGAAAGCGTTAAACTGAATACTATCAAGGTGCTGAACCGTCTGGTGACGGAATATATCGATTTATCGCTGATCACCAAACAGGCTCACTGGAATATGCGTGGCGCAAACTTTATTGCCGTCCATGAAATGCTTGATGGTTTCCGTACTGCGATTATTGATCATCAGGACACCATCGCAGAACGTGTGGTGCAATTAGGCGGCGTGGCACTGGGTACCGTGCAGGTGGTGAATGATAAAACCCCGCTGAAAAGCTACCCGACCAATATCCACACCGTGCAGGAACATCTGAAAGCACTGGCTGAGCGTTATGGCGTGGTCGCGAACGACACCCGTAAAGCCATCGGCGAAGTTGAAGATGAAGATACCGCAGATATTTTCACTGCCGCATCGCGCGACCTGGATAAATTCCTGTGGTTCATTGAATCCAATATCGAGTAATCAGGACTCGGTAGCCGCAGTGATTAGGCTGCGGCAACATGTATGAAGATCAATGCGAAGCGGGCGGGTGGAGATCACCGGCCCGTTTTTACTTTTTCTGAGGTCATTCCGGAGGTCAGTCATGGCAAGCGGTTGGGCGCAAGATGGCGCCGTTCAGGATCAGATCGATTCGACAGTCAGCGATGCCGTCGAACGCGCACGTCAGTCCCTCGGACATGGCGACAGTGCGCACTATTGCAAAGAGTGCGGAGAGCCGATCCCCGAGGCCCGCAGAAAAGCACTTCAGGGCGTTCAGTATTGTGTGAACTGTCAGGCCGCACTGGACAAAAAACAGCAGGATCATGCCGGATATAATCGTCGTGGCAGCAAAGACAGCCAGTTACGCTAGCACTTTTTCTTATATACCCATGCACCATTATGGTTCAACGAAAGCTATTTCCTGCGTGAATACTCCCTTCCCTTCCTTTACATCTGCTTCAAAACTGAGCACTCGTTTTCCCCATGTTCCGGGAAAGTTAGAGCGAGTTATCATTTGAGCAGCGCATTTGTTAATTAATGATTGTTTAAAAGACAACATCTGGTTAATGATGAGGCTGTGCACCATGAGAGAACATGACAACCTGTAACAACGCACCATAATGGTGCCTTGCTGCCGTAAATGTCAGCTTGATCGGTTCAGCACGACGTTAAACCATTGAATTTTAATATGCATCGTTTTTGGCATGAATATTGCATAAACAGGCCGTAATATAAAGTCGTTCCCATAATATGTACAAAGGAAATTCACTGATGAAGTCACTCTTAAAAGTTTCCCTGGCCGCGTTAACCCTGGCCTTTGCCGTTAGCTCCCACGCAGCAGATAAAAAACTGATCGTAGCTACCGACACTGCGTTTGTACCGTTTGAATTCAAACAAGGCGACAAGTACGTCGGCTTCGACATTGACCTGTGGGACGCGGTCGCCAAAGAGATGAAAGTTTCTTATGAACTGAAACCAATGGATTTCGGCGGCATCATTCCTGCCCTGCAAACACATAACATCGATCTGGCGCTGGCGGGTATCACCATCACGCCGGAACGTAAAAAAGCGATCGACTTCTCTGACGGCTATTACAACAGCGGCCTGATGGTGATGGTTAAGAGCAACAACGACGCGATCAAAAGCGTTGCTGATCTGAAAGGCAAAACCGTGGCAGTGAAAAGCGGCACCAGCTCCGTGGATTACATGAAAGCCAACGTGCAGACCAAAGATCTGCGTCAGTTCCCGAACATCGACAGCGCCTATATGGAACTGGGCACAGGCCGTGCTGATGCGGTGATGCACGACACGCCAAACATTCTGTACTTCATCAAAACTGCCGGTAAAGGTCAGTTCAAAGCGGTCGGTGATTCACTGGCGGGTCAGCAATACGGTATCGCTTTCCCTCAGGGCAGCGACCTGCGTGAAAAAGCCAACGCCGCGCTGAAAACCATCAAAGAGAATGGTACTTACGCAGCCATCTACAAAAAATGGTTTGATACCGAACCTAAATAAGTCATTTTTCATTTAAGTCGTTCCTTTTCAGAAAGAGCACTTGATAAGAAGCGCCTGCCGGAAAGTGATCCGGACAGGCGCAGTTTGTTGTTTTACCAGGAGATAATCCATGCAGTTTGACTGGAGCGTAATTTGGCCCGCTCTGCCTATCCTGCTCGAAGGCGCTAAAATGACCCTGTGGATTTCGGTCCTCGGTCTGGTTGGCGGTCTGATTATTGGTGTGATTGCGGGGTTTGCCCGCGCGTTTGGTGGCTGGTTCAGCAGCAACGTCGCACTGGTCTTTATCGAGCTTATTCGCGGTACGCCTATTGTCGTACAGGTAATGTTCATTTATTTCGCACTGCCGATGATGGTGCCCGATCTGCGGATCGATCCGTTCAGCGCGGCGGTGGTGACAATCATCATCAACTCCGGTGCGTATATCGCGGAAATTACGCGTGGCGCGGTGTTGTCTATTCACAACGGTTTCCGTGAAGCCGGTCTGGCACTGGGTTTATCCCGCCGTGCGACCCTGCGTTACATCATCATGCCGCTGGCGTTGCGCCGCATGCTGCCACCCCTGGGTAACCAGTGGATTGTCAGTATCAAAGACACGTCCCTGTTTATCGTTATCGGTGTCGCCGAGCTGACCCGTCAGGGCCAGGAAATCATCGCCGGCAACTTCCGCGCCATGGAAATCTGGAGTGCGGTGGCTGTTATCTATCTGATCATCACGCTGGCTCTGAGCTTTGTTCTGCGCCGCTTAGAACGCAAACTGAAAATTATATGATTGAATTCAAGAACGTCTCAAAACACTTTGGTAAAACCCAGGTGCTCCACGACATCGATCTGAACATTTCTCAGGGTGAAGTCGTGGTTATCATCGGGCCGTCCGGCTCCGGTAAATCCACGTTGCTGCGTTGCATCAACAAGCTGGAAGAAATCACTTCCGGCGAACTGATTGTTGATGGCCTGAAAGTCAACGATCCGAAAGTCGACGAACGTCTGATCCGCCAGGAAGCCGGTATGGTGTTCCAGCAGTTCTATCTGTTCCCGCACATGACCGCACTGGAAAACGTGGCGTTCGGCCCGATCCGTGTGCGTGGCGCGTCGAAAGATGAAGCCAATAAACTGGCGAAAGAACTGCTGGCGAAAGTGGGTCTGTCCGAACGGGCCAACCACTATCCGTCAGAGCTTTCCGGTGGCCAGCAGCAGCGCGTGGCAATTGCCCGTGCACTGGCAGTTAAGCCTAAACTGATGCTGTTTGATGAGCCAACCTCTGCGCTGGATCCTGAACTGCGTCATGAAGTGCTGACCGTCATGAAGCAACTGGCAGAAGAAGGCATGACGATGGTGATCGTGACCCACGAAGTCGGCTTTGCCGAGAAAGTGGCCTCTCGCCTGATCTTCATCGATAAAGGCCGCATTGCAGAAGACGGTAAACCGTCGGATCTGGTAAACAATCCGCCGAGCGAGCGTCTGCGCGAGTTCCTGCAACACGTATCTTAAGCGTGACGCGGCCGTTCTCCTCCCCCTGCGAAGGGGGAGGCAGGGAGGGGGTTTAGCAGATAAAATCCGAGTTAAAGCACACTTTGAATTTGGTTTTTGACCTTAATACCCCACCCCAACCCTCCCCTTCGCAGGGGAGGGAGTTTTTGTAACGCTGCCTGCTTATCGCACGTCACCCTACACATCGCTCGCCACAATTTCCTACACTACCCACCTTCGAAAACGCCTTATTTGAGAGAGGAACAATGCCGCATAACGACAGGACTCCGTTGGCTCACCGCATCCAGACACATTTACTTTTCACCTTGCTGTTTATCATGCTGGCTCTGTTCAGTGCCTTCAGCCACGCGGCAGAAAAACCCGCCGGTGCCGATCAGCAAAAAGCCTCTTACACCGCGCTGGCCGATATTCTTCAGGATGATAAAGCCAGGGCTGAATTGATTTCACATCTGCGTGAAGCGGCCAAAAGCGAAACGCCAGCGCCTGCTCCCGCCGCTGAAAAGAGCGAACCTAAGCCGCAACAGCTTTCCCTGATCGACGAGCTGGTCGATACCACGCAAGAGACTGTCGCGCAGTTCAGACAGCGCGTAGAAAAACTGAAAGAGACCATCGACTCCGGCCCGCAGCATCATTTTCGCGCCGATCGTTTTTTTCCGGCGCTGGGATATTTTCTGTTAACCGTTGCCGTGACGTTTGCCCTGTTTCATCTGATTCGTAAACTTGTCGGCCCGCTGTATGTCCGTCTGGGGCGCTGGGGAAATAACGCCCGCCTGAAACAGGCGCACTGGTATCAGTTGCCCGCCAGCATTCTGGGCGCGTTTGCCATTGATGTGGTCATTTTGCTGCTGACTGTCGCCGCCGGAAACCTGTTCACCCAATATGTGAACGGTGGCAGCGCACTCATTGCACGCCAGCAGGCGTTGTTTCTCAGCGCCTTTGCCGTCATTGAATTTTTCAAAGCCGTACTGCGGCTGATTTTTGCGCCCGGCTTCAGCTATCTTCGTCCGTTCCCGCTGACCGACATGACCGCACGCTACTGGAATACCCGTCTGGCATGGGTCAGCGGCCTGATTGGCTATGCGCTGATGGTCGGCGTGCCGGTCGTTGCCACGCAAATCAATTACACCACGGCGGCGGTAGTCAATTTCGTGGTGATGCTTGCGCTGACGGTGTATGCCAGCTGGCTGATTATGCATAACCGGCGCACCATCCACCGCGAATTCAATTTGCTGGCCGAACGCTCAATGGCCTTTTTCAGCGTGATCCTGCGCGCCCTCGGGCATGTCTGGCATCTGCTGGCTGTCAGTTATTTTGTGGTGCTGTTTTTCCTGTCACAGTTTGATTTTGCGGGCAGCCTGCGGTTTATGATGACGGCCACGCTGAAAAGTCTGGTGGTGATCGCCCTCGGCGCCCTGCTCTCCGGTCTGCTTTCGCGCTGGATCAACCGCCGCATTACCCTGCCCGACGACGTTAACCGCCGTTATCCCCTGCTGCAAAAACGCATCAACTCGTACATTCCGGCGGGTCTGAAAATCATCCGCGTGCTGGTGGTGCTCAGCGTCACCCTGTCGCTGCTGGATGCCTGGCACATCTTCAACCTCAATAAATGGTTTATGACCGACGCCGGTGAGAAAGTGATCAGCGGGCTGGGGCATATCCTGTTTATATTGTGCTTTGCGATTGTCGGCTGGACGCTGCTGGCCAGCATGATTGAACACCGTCTGGGGCAGGAACTGAGCAACGGCGCACGCCCGAGCGCCCGCGAACGCACGTTACTGACGCTGTTCCGTAACGTGCTCGCCATCGTAATTTGCACTATTACCGTGATGATTATGCTTTCGCAAATCGGGCTGAATATCGCGCCCCTGCTCGCCGGTGCCGGTGCGCTGGGTCTGGCGGTCAGCTTCGGTGCCCAGACGCTGGTGAAAGACGTCATCACCGGGATCTTCATCCAGTTTGAAAACGGCATGAATACCGGCGAGTACGTCACCGTCATGGGGATCACCGGCACGGTCGAAAGCATGACCATCCGCTCAATCGGCCTGCGCGACATTTACGGCGTCTTCCATATCGTGCCTTATTCGTCGATCACCACCCTGTCCAACTACGAGCGTGAATTTGGCGTCTACCGCGCCAGCTATAACATCAGCCGCGACGAAGACGTGGATAAAGCCAATGACGTCCTGCGTCAGGCCGTGGAAGAACTGCAGCAGGACGAGAAAATCAAACCGCTGTTGCTTGGCGAACCGACCTTCCAGGGTGTGGTGGGATTAGGCGACCAGTTCTTCACTATCCGCGTGCTGGTGCGCACCAAAGCGCTGGAGCAATGGACGGTGCAGTACGCGCTGGACAGGCTGGTGAAAATCCACTTCGAGAAAGCCGGCATGGCGATGCCGAGGCAGGCAGTGCAGATTTATAAAGATGAAGGCTTGCCGCCAGAAAATCCGGGGAAAATGGCTGTTTCTTAGGTTTTGACCTGCTCCTCCCCCTGCGAAGGGGGAGGCCGGGAGGAGGTTTTAAAGATTAAGCCTTGGTAAAAGTACACTTTAACGGCGGATTTTGACCTTAATACCCCACCCCAACCCTCCCCTTCGCAGGGGAGGGAGCAAAACGACAACTAATGCCTCGTCTGCCCCTGGTCCCTCGCGACAACGGAAAACTCCGCCATCATCCGCACCAGATCCTGCATGCCGAGGTTGACCTGATTGATGACATCACCGGCATTGCGGCTCAGCGCGACACCGCCGCCTGCGCGGTTAACGCAGTTGCCCATGCCGTCGATGGCGGCCATGACGCCGTCGCGGATATTCTGGGTCAGCTGATCAATCTCAACCGCCGCTTTGCGGGACTGATCGGCAAGTGAGCGGACTTCTCCGGCGACCACCGCGAATCCCCTGCCCTGTTCTCCGGCATGTGCCGCTTCAATCGTCGCGTTGATGGCCAGCAGATTGGTCTGGGATGAAATCCGGCGGATGGTATCCACCATTTCGCCAATACGTTCAGAGGTCTGTCCCAGTTGCCCGATAATCTCAGAGGTACGGCGCGCCAGCGCTTCCACTTCCTGCATATCTTCCACCGCTTTCTGCACGATGGTCACACCTTCAGCCGCCGTTTTATCGGTGGTCAGCGACAACTCATGCACATGCGTCATCATGCTTTCCTGCTGACGCTGCTGATCCATCTGCGCCGTGATGTCCTGCGCGATTTTGACAACCTTCACCACTTTGCCGTCGTCATCAATCACCGGGTTGTAACTGGCTTCCAGCCAGATGGACTGACCCCGGCCATTCACCCGCTCAAAACGGCCAAGAATAAACTCGCCGTTACGCAGGCGCTGCCAGTGATTGCGGTATTCGTGAGAGTCACGGTATTGCGGAAGACAAAACATCGCGTGGGAATGGCCTTTAATCTGTTGCAACGAATACCCCATGACTTTCATGAAGTTATTGTTTGCAGAAATGACATGACCATCAGGCGTGAAAGTAATCAGCGCCATAGAACGTTCAAGTGCTTGTAGAATTCCCTGGTGTTCGTGCGATTCGTTAATTCTTTCGGAGACATCACTGGCAATTTTAATTATTTCAGTGACTTTGCCTTGTTTATTTTTTACCGGAATGTAAGTGGCTTCCAGCCAGATTAAGTTTCCATTCTTTTGCACACGTTTAATATTTCCACTGACGGACTTCCCCTGCCGTAAACCCTCCCAGTGCAGGCGATACGCATCGCTGGCAACAAATTCCGGGGTACAGAACATCCGGTGAGGCTGGCCTATCACTTCGTTTCTGCTGTAACCCATGCTGCTGAGAAACAGATCGTTGACCTCAAGCACCACGCCCTCTGGCGAGAAGGCAATCATCGGGACTGCCTGCTGGATAGCCGCGAACTTATCACGCCATGCCGTACTAAATTGATGAGAAAATAATTGCATAGGACAGACACCCTGTGGCAGATAACGTGAATTAATGCACAAAAGGCAATTAACTGAATTAAACACGTGCTAAGTTTCACAGGTTATTAATAATGCTGATAATAACCGGCGTAACATTAGTATGACCCCTGGGTGGGTTGCAGGCAGGAACGTACAAAAACAACAGCATGCGGTGAAAAATAAAGTCACGCGCAAAATCATTACTCAGATAATTAATCAACTTTCTTATAGTGAATTAATCATAATTTATTCCACTGAAAAAGAAAGGGGGATGCCGGACTATTTTTTCCGGCGCGTTCACTGTCAGATGAACGCGCTGGACTAAGGCAATTCACCCCGTGATCAAACTGACCAGCGTTTGATTGCCCAGCTTTTTTGCTGCGAGGGAGTCAGGAAAGTCCAGGCGACGAAGCGGCTGATCTTATTACCATGCACCATTTCGATGGTGCGGACATCGGTGGCACCCTCTTCACTCAGCGCGTCATACAGTAGCGGCAGTGTGGTTTTTTTGGACACCAGAACGGTGTACCAGAAACAGTTCTGCGCCTTACCGGCACTCTCTTCCGCCATGCGGACCACAAAGGCTTCTTCGCCGCCTTCACACCACAATTCGTTGTGCTGACCGCCGAAGTTCAGTTCAGCCGTGCCTGCACGACGATCAAGACCGAGGTTCTGACGTTTGCGCTGACTGCCGGACGCCGCATCCGCCGCAGAGGCGTGGAATGGCGGATTACACAGCACCGCGTCGTAACGCTCATCGTGACGGATAATGGTGTCGAGAATGCGCTGCGGTTTGGCCTGTAAACGGAAACGCACCTGATTGGTCAGCAGCGGATTGGTCGCCACGATTTTTTTGGCCGCAGCCATAGAAACCGCATCAATCTCGCTGGCTGTGAAACGCCAGCCATATTCGCGCAGGCCAATGATCGGGTAAATACAGTTCGCGCCGACGCCGATATCCAGCACGGAAATGTCTTTGCCCTGCGGAATATTGCCCTGGTTGCTGCTGGCCAGTAAATCGGCCAGATGGTGAATGTAATCGGCACGTCCCGGGATCGGCGGACACAGATAGTCAGCCGGGATATCCCAGTGTTCAATCTGATAGCAGTCGCGCAGCAACGCACGGTTCAGGGCTTTTACCGCCTGAGGATTGGCGAAATCTACCGATAAATCGCCCCATTTGTTTTCGGTAACGAACGGTGCCAGTTCCGGGCTGCTGGCAATCAGGGCCGGGAAATCATAGCGGCTGCGATGACGATTTCGCGGGTGAAGACCGCTTTTTTCCTGAGGGAAGACTTTCTTTTTTTCCACCTGATTGACTCTCCGAAAGGTGTGCGCGACGCATAAAACATGCGATGAGGCGTTGGATATTCATGAATGGCGCACAAGATACCACAAAGCGCCGCCGCCTGCCGGAAGCATCCTGTCGCAGACGGGCACATAAAAACGCTCAACGGGGGATGAAATCCGGTAATGTACAAATCATAGTCTTTATGAATTATTTGCTGAGGAAAATCATGACCGCTGATGATCGCTATTACTACGAACCAACAAAAGGCCACGGCCTGCCCCATGACCCGCTGAACGCCATTGTCGGCCCGCGCCCGATCGGCTGGATTTCCTCCCGCAATGCTGCCGGACAACGCAATCTCGCGCCCTACAGTTTCTTTAACTGCTTCAATTACCGGCCACCGATCATCGGTTTCGCCAGCAGCGGCTGGAAAGACAGCGTGGCAAACATTGTGGAAACCGGCGAATTCGTCTGGAACCTGACCACCCGCTCGCTGGCGGTCAAAATGAATGAAAGCTCGGCCTCTCTGGAGCGCGGCGTGGATGAATTTGAATTTGCAGGACTGACCGCGCAACCCGGCACGCTGGTGGCTGCCGACCGTGTGCTGGAAAGTCCGGTCAATTTTGAATGCAAACTCACGCAATGCATCCAGCTGAAAACCGCCGCCGGCGGCGATATCGATACCTGGCTGGTGCTGGGTGAAGTGGTCGCCGTGCATATCGCGCCACATCTGCTGGTGGACGGGATTTATCAGACCGCCCTCGCCGAGCCGGTTTTACGCGCGGGCGGCCCGTCGGCGTATTACGCCATTTCCGAAGACTTACGTTTCGACCTGACGCGCCCCGACGCCCGCTGAGTTAACAATCTTGCGATAAAAAAAGCCACCGCACAGTGTTCGCTGCCGGTGGCTTTTTCATCAATGACGGTTATTCGCTGCCGTCGCTATTTACTTCCGTAGTTCTGCTCAACGAAATCCGCAAAATCCTGACACATGGCATCATCACCGTCGGCGCTGTCCGCGAGGATCAGACTGCCGTCCACCACCCGGATATGCACATTCAGGTCAAAATCGGCTGCCGGCTGCTCGCGTGCGGAGGCCTTTTCGATCGTCTGCTTTGCATCCTGCCACGCGGCTTCAATCGTCTGGTTGCAGGCCTGCGCCAGATAATCCGGATTGAAGCCTTCACCGGTCAGGCTGCGCAACGTATCGTCATGACTGACGCTGTTGCCCGGCGTCCAGTAATGTTTCGCCAGATCCGGGCCAATGGCCGGGTTATCGGTCAGGTAGCCGTCGCGTTTCAGGAAGAATGCGCGGGTCTGTTCTACGGCCATCATCGCCAGCAGATAGCCCTGATAGGAACAGGCGGATTCCATGGAAAGCAGATGCGGAATAGCCAGCGTCGGGCGCGGGCTGCCGGTCACGCCTAAAATGTGCGTTTCGACATCACGCGCCAGCGCGATCATGGCTTCCGGCGTGCGTTTCTCATCCGGCCACTGATAAAGCTGCCATTCAAAATACGGCACCAGCAGAATATGACGCTCGTTGAAAGAGCGCATCGGCTGACGGGCTTCGATGCTGGCGTGGATCAGTTCATCCGGCACCGGCTCTCCGGCGGTATTTTTCGCATAACGCTTCAGCCAGTCGGCATCGTCGAGCAAACTGTCGCAGAACATCGACTGGGTTTCGGCGTAAGCCATCGAGGTCGGCGGGAATTCCTGCGAGAAGCAAGGCGCGTTCTGACGGATATTGGCGAAATGCGCCGCGTGACCGCCTTCGTGGAACAGCGTATTCAGGCCGCTCGCACCGCTGCCAATCTGATCCGGTTTCGCCAGGCTGGTGAAGTTAATCACCGCGGGCACCCATTTGCCGTTGTCATAAAACGGCGGCACCGGCCCGTGCATAAAACCATTCTCGTATTTGCCTTCGCGCACCAGTAAATCCAGCTGCATTTCTGCGCCGTTAAAGCCGATATTCAGGCGCTTAAAGCTGTCGATCCAGCGACGCAGGGAATCGGCAAACGGGAAATACGGATCAAGCTGACGGGTCACGTCACCGGCGCTGGCAAAGCGGATATTCCACGGCAGCAGCGCGGCATCGCCTTCCCGCGCCACCAGTTCATTGAGGCTGCGCGTGTTGCTTTCCCGCGTTTGCTCTTCAAACCGGTCAAGGATGGCGAACAGTTGTTCCGGCGTCATGCGCTCGGTTTTATTCACTTTATAATCGAAATAGTTACGGTAACCGAGCTGGCGCGCAAAACGGTTACGCAGGCCGATCAGTTGCGGCAAACCGTTATGCAGCAGCCACTCTTCCAGTTCACGCAACGCATTTTGCGAACTGCGGCGGTAGGCTTCATTTTCGTTATTGGCCTGATTGGTCAGCAGCTCGCCGAGGGAGGCATTAACGCGCTCGCCTTTGCTGTTGATGTGGGTCATCCGGTACTGTTTGCGTTTACCAAACAGCACGGATTCGGCCTGAATGATTTCATCCATCAGCGCCTGCGCTTGTGGATCTTCAATCACGTTGCAGTCGAAGAAACTCAGCCAGCCGCGCAGGCCATGCAGCAACGCATCACGCGCTTCACCGGCAGGTTCTTTCTCTGCGGCGGCAATGGCATCGCGGATTTCTTTCGGACGGGAGGGTTCGGCGATAAAGCGTTTGTAGGCGGTTTCGGCAGCGGAGAATGCGTCGGAGACGTTTTCATCACCCGTGCCCATATAGTGTTGCCAGAACAAATTCTCTTTGTCCTGATGCACGTTGAGGTAGTCGCGATTGAGCGCGTTAAAATAGTCCTGAGCCTGTTTCATGCATTCTTCTCTGCTGAAAGTTAACGAGATTATGCATTGAGTGTATGTTCGCAAAGCGGTTATGTCGATATGGCAGAACCGCTTTTGAACGTCAGGCAGGATCGTGCGGAGATCAGTTTTTCTTAACGAACTCGGATTTGAGTTTCATCTGGCCGAAACCGTCAATTTTGCAGTCAATATTGTGATCGCCTTCGACTAAACGAATGCCTTTCACTTTGGTGCCGATTTTCAGCATCGAAGAACTGCCTTTGACTTTCAGGTCCTTGATCACCGTGACAGAATCGCCATCCGCCAGCAGATTGCCATTGGCATCCACCACTTTCAGCGTGTCATCTTCACCCGCTGCATCGCTGTTCATCGACCAGACATGTCCACATTCAGGGCAGTTAAGCATTTCGCCGTCCTGCCAGGTGAATTCAGATTGACATGCCGGGCAAGCTGGTAACGTTTCCATAGTTAAATCTCCATAAAACTTTATAAAAAAACGAATGAAATCAGTGAATAGATTTCGTAGTTCCTTTATTTTAGCCTTTAACCACACTTTTGAACAGGGTAACGGAGATTTTGGGGAGCTGATCCGGACTTAAACGCAGGATTTTTAGAGGAATACAGGCAGTTTTTTAACTCCTCCCCCTGCGAAGGGAGAGGCCGGGAGGGAGTATTAAAGGCGAAACCCATGCTTAAGCACACTTAAACGCCTGATTTTGACCTTAATACCCCACCCCCTTCACAGGGGGAGGAGCTAACTTAGCTCATTCCCGGCTTTTAAAATATCTGATCCACAATCATTCTGGCCTCGGCCATATCGGCACAAACCTCTGCGGCCACCAGACAACACGCCAGTTGCGTGATGATCGCCTGCGGGATCGCGCGCCCGCCATTCAGACACTGATTGATGTATTCGACGGTGGTCGCCACGTCTTTCGAGGCAGGCACGTCCGCGGCGAAAATCTCTTCTTTTTCTGCCAGCACCTGCTGAACTCCGGCGGCGATCAGGTGCGTCTGCGGGAAGCGTGACGGGTTAGCATACACTTCGCCCTCGGTGCCCTGCGTCAGTAAGGCGCGGCCATCGATCTGGCGGAAGAACGAGGAAACGCGCTGCACATATTCCGGGTGCGAAACGCTCGATAAGCGCAGGCAATCCTGACCGGTAAACGGTGTGATCAGTTTCGCCAGCGTATGGCTGCTGTTGCGAACCCCCATCTGCCAGCGCAGGGCGAGCTGTTTCTCAATGGGCGCACACAGCACGGAGATCGGCAAAAAGACCGGTCCGCGGGCGGCATCCAGCTGCTGCTGCGCTTCCTGCTGGTTTTGTGTGGCGGGTATACCCAGCGCGCGGAAAATCTCGGCACTGGTGATCCGGGTCGGATCTTCATCCACGCCATGCACCAGCACCGGCAGCCCCAGACGGCTGAGCAAGATGGCCAGCAGCGGCGTCAGGTTCGCCTGTTTACGCGCGCCGTTATAGGTGGGGATCACCACCGGCAGCGGACGGTCTGTCGGGGCCTGCAGGCGCATGACGCTTTCTTCTATCGCCTGATAAAAACCCAGCATTTCTTCTTCCGCTTCGCCTTTAATACGAAACGCAATCAGCAGCGCCCCCAGCTGTAAATCCGGCACTTCACCTGCCAGCATCTCGCGATACAGCGCGTGCGATTGTTCCCGATCCAGATCCCGGGCGTGATTTTTTCCGCGCCCCACTTCTTTGATAAGTTTGGTGTAATCCATCGTAGCCTTACCTTGTCTGTCCGAAAAAAGTCATCGTCTGCGTGCACGGCGACGAACCGGATCTTTCTTCGCGGTGTTAAGAATATCGGGGCGTTTCACCGAACCGGGCGCGGGCATTTCACGCTGCTCAATCGGGAACACCGGCAACGCCGCCAGCAGGCGTGCGCCATAGTTTTTTGTCAGCAGACGTTTATCGTAAATGACGATTTCGCCGGTGCATTCATGGCTGCGGATCAGCCGCCCGACCTGCTGGATCAGATTGAATGACGCACTCGGCAAACTCTGCACTTCAAACGGATAACGTTTCAGTGTTTTCAGCCATTCGCCTTCCGTCAGAATAACCGGACTGTCGATAGGGGGGAACGCGATCTTATGAATATGCACCTGCGTCAGCAGTTCGCCTTTCAGATCTAACCCCTCGGCGAACGATTGCAGCCCCACCAGCACGCTGGTCGTGCCCGCCGCCACCCGCTTGCGGTGCTCTTCTACCAGCCGGTAGCGAGGCTGATCGCCCTGCACCAGCAGCATCAGCCGCAGGTCCGGCAGCAGGGACACAAACTGCTGTAGCGCGCGGTTGCTGGCAAACAGCACCAGTTGCCCAGTGTGTCCGCCTTTCGCCAGTTCGGTGCGGAAAAAATCCGCCATTTCCTGAATATGTGCCGCTTCGTTAGCCATCAGCGGTTCGTGGATCATTTGCGGAATGACCAGTTTGCCCTGTTCGACGTGATTAAACGGCGAATCCAGACTGACGAAACGGTCACCGGCTTTTTCCGTCAGCCCGCTCATTTCCTGCAACCGCGAGAAACTGTTCAGCGACCGCAGCGTGGCGGAAGTGATCACCACATGCGGCACTTTACGCCAGAGCATTTTTTCCAGCTGCTCACTGACGCGGATCCCGGCGCAGTGAAACACCAGATGCGTCTGGTTATCGAAATAGGAACGCGTCACCCATTTACCGATCGGCGCGTTCGAGGCTTTATCCAGCGCCGCCAGCCGCCACAGTTTGCTCATGGTTTCGAGATAACCCTGCATCCGGCTCATGTGCAAAATGGCGCGGTGCAGCCGCATAATGTCGTGTTTGCCGGTCTTTTCGCTGAGATCATTCACCATATATTCCGCCAGACTGCGCAGGCCGTCGGTCAGCTTGAACAGGCGGCTGCATTGTTCAGTCAGTTCCGGCGGCAAGGCGCCCAGTTCGAAACGGTATTCGGCTTCCGGTTCCGCAGGCGGCAGATACTGGCTGACGGATTGCTCGACCAGCAGCAGCAATTCGCGCATTTCAGCGCAATGATTGTGCAGACGTTCAGCATTGGTCAGCGGCGGCGGATTTTTCGGGGTAAACAGCGCCAGACATTGCTCAATCTGACGCACAAAATTGTCGAGTTGCAGGTGATTCCACACAGCGGTAATTTCCGCATCGACTTCCAGCGCATCGCGCGCCACTTCCGGCAGATGATGGCCTTCGTCGAGCACCAGCAGCAAGTCTTTCGCGGGCGGAAGTACCGATTCGGATTCCAGCGCGGCCATCACCAGCGCGTGGTTGGTCACCACCACGTCGGCGCTTTCAATCTCTTTGCGCGCCACGAAATACGGGCATTCGCGGAAATAGTGACAGTTGCGGCTGAGGCAGTTGGCTTTGTCAGTGCTGATTTTGATCCACAGCGGATCGTCGATCGTTTTCTGATAGTGATCGCGCAGTCCGTCCCATTCGTAACGGGAAAGCGCGGTTTCCAGCGTTTTACAGAACTTTTGTTCTTCACCGCTCGAGGGCGCCAGTTCATCGCCGAGAAATAACCCGAGATCGCCCTGTGCATTTTCATTACTCATCGCCGCCAGATTACGCGGGCAGACATAACGGCCACGCCCGAACGCGCCGGTGAATTTCAGATCGGGAATGATTTTTTTCAGCAGCGGTAAATCTTTGCTGTAAATCTGATCCTGCAACGCCACGTTGGCGGTGCTGACGATCAGCGGCTTTTCTTCTTCGCGACTGACGGCAATGCCAGGAATGAGATAAGACAGCGTTTTCCCGACGCCGGTGGGCGCCTCGATGGCCAGATGCCGTGCGGAATCCCCCGAGAACGCTTTCGCCACCTCGGCAATCATCTGACGTTGCGGAGCGCGGGAAATGAAGTCCGGGATTTGCTGTTGCAGGGCTTTGTACCACTGGCTTATCTGATTTTTAACTGCGGGGGAAAGCGCCATGCATCTCTTTTTGGTTGAAGGTCGTGACCGGAATGTGGCCGCTATTGTCACACAGACCGGCATCGGGCGCAGCCCGAAATCTTAATTCCGGGCTTTTTGCCTGAATGAAAATTGTGCAGAAAAAACGGAGGACGTGTAAAAAAAGAAAAAGTTCATTTCTGCCTGTCATAAATTGATCACAAATATACGGTAAAAAACTCTCGCTGAGAAAAATCCGAGTCCATACGGAATGCACAGCAAACAATGATGAACAGCGTCTTTTCACAAGACTTCATATAAAGCTTTTATGAAAAGCTTTTAATAAAAGAATGCAGGGTAAAAATTGATGAAACGTAACATTCTGGCACTTTTAATTCCTGGTTTATTGATGGCATCAGGCGCACACGCAGCGGAAATTTATAATAAAGACGGCAATAAACTTGACCTGTACGGTAAAGTAAAAGGTCTGCATTATTTCTCTGATTCTGACAGCAACGACGGCGACCAGAGTTATGTGCGTTTCGGTTTTAAAGGTCAGACGCAAATTAACGACCTGATCACCGGTTACGGCCAGTGGGAATACAACATCATGGCTAACCATGCTGAATCCGACAGCAAGACAGCCAGCACCACCGGCACCAAAACCCGTCTGGGCTTTGCCGGTCTGAAATTCGGTCAGTACGGCTCTTTCGACTACGGTCGTAACTACGGCGCACTGTATGACGTCGAAGCCTGGACCGATATGTTCCCTGAGTTCGGCGGCGACGGCTACACCAAGGCAGACCGCTTCATGACGGGCCGTACCAACGGCGTGGCCACCTACCGTAACCGTGGCTTCTTCGGTCTGGTTGATGGCCTGAATGTGGCCGTTCAGTATCAGGGTAAAAACGAAAATGATGGTCGCGGCAACAGCACCGCGAACGGCGACGGTTACGCCCTTTCCACCACTTACGCACTCGGCGATACCGGCGTGAGCATCGGTGGCGCCTACGCGTCCTCTGACCGCACTATCGGCCAGAGCACCTCCGCGTACGGCAAAGGCGATAAAGCAGACGCCTGGACCGGCGGCCTGAAATATGATGACAACGGGGTATATTTAGCCGCGATGTATGCGGAAACCCGTAATATGATCGCCATTACTGTGCCGGCAGGTATTGCCAGCGCGCCAGCAGGCAGCGGTTTTGCAAATAAAACACAGACCGTGGAAGCGGTCGCACAATATCAATTTGACTTTGGTCTTCGTCCTTCTCTGGGTTATGTGCAGACCAAAGGCAAAGATATTGAAGGCATCGGTGATGTTGACCTGGTTAAATATATCGACGTCGGCGCGACCTATTATTTCAACAAAAATATGTCTGCCTATGTTGATTATAAAATCAACCAGCTGGACGACGACAACAAACTCGGTCTGAATAACGACGACGTGACGGCTGTCGGCCTGGTTTATCAGTTCTGACAATCCGTTATTAAAACAGGCGCTTTACCACCTCATTATTATTCTCTGTCTTGATTTTCTTCGGCCGGACTCACCCTCCGGCCTTTTTTATTTTTATGATTTTCCGCGACATCTCGCGTAACCCGTTATTTCTTGTTTCACATCCCGCTGAATCTGCTACAGTTTTAACGATTTTCATAAATGCGAATCTTTCTTAACAAGCATAGGGATGACCAATGAATAAAATGACACTTTGCACCACCAGTGCCTTAATCATGCTGGCCCTCAGCGGCTGTGCGCAGCAAAAACCTGATGCCCAGCAGAAACTCAATGATCAGTCGGTGATGGCGCTGAACTGGTTCCAGCAATCTGGTGAATATCAGGCGCTGGCGTATCAGGCGTTTAATACAGCGAAGATGGCTTACGATCAGGCGCAGCCGCTGGCAGGTCAGAAGAAAGCGGTGGTGGTGGATCTGGATGAAACCATGCTGGATAACAGTGCCTACAGCGCCTGGCAGGTCAAAGCCAATCAGCCGTTTGACAGCAAAACCTGGTCGCAATGGACCGCTGCACGTCAGGCCACGGCCATTCCCGGCGCTGTTGAGTTCGCTAACTATGTCAATTCCCACGGCGGCACCATGTTCTACGTGTCTAACCGTAAAACCAGTGAATACGCCGCTACCCTCGACAACATGAACCGTCTGGGCTTCACCGGTGCCAATGAAAAAACCATGCTGCTGAGTTCAGACACCTCGAATAAACAGGCGCGTTTTGATTCCATTAAAGCCGCCGGTTATCACGTGGTGATTTACATCGGTGACAACCTGAATGACTTTGGTGCCGCGACCTATCATCAGGGCAACGAGCAGCGCCGTGCGTTTGTGAACCAGAATCATCAGCACTTTGGCACCCAATATATCGTGCTGCCGAACCCGTTATACGGCGACTGGGAGAGCGGTCTGGCGAAGGATTACAACAAGCTGACGCCTGAGCAGAAATTGTCTGCGCGGGATCAGAATCTGAAGGCGTGGAACGGGAAGTAAGCCCGTTGCGGTTTGCTCCTCCCCCTGCGAAGGGGGAGGTTGGGAGGGGGTTTTAGACTGTAGATCAATGGCCTGAGCGGAAACGTCACCCAATGTGTTTGCGTTAATACCCCACCCCGGCCCTCCCCTTCGCAGGGGAGGGAGCGGATCGGTGAACGCCTGAGTAATGTCTGCCTTTTGTCAGGACATAACGTTACATCTCCGGATCCCCCACTAGCCCGTCAATCAGTATCTGCGGTGTCCCCTGCGAGCAGCGCTCAATCCTTCCGCGTACGCCGTAAACCCGCGCCAGACTGTCGGGGGTGATCACGTCTTCCGGCGCGCCATCGGCGATCAGATTACCGTCCTTGAGCATCAGCACCCGATCGCCATGACGCAGGGCGATGTTGATGTCATGCACAACAACCACGGTCACGATATGGCGTTTCTGCGTTTCCTTGCGCACCAGATCCATGACGTGGAACTGATAGTTGAGATCCAGCGCACTGAGCGGTTCGTCGAGCAGTAACAGCGAAGGCTGGCGGATCAGCGATTGCGCCAGACCCACCAGCTGTTTCTGCCCGCCGGAAAGCTGATCGAGATAACTTAGCGCCAGATGTTCGATTCCCAACTGACGCAGCAGCGCCATCACTTTATCAGTGCCCTCCGCCTGTTTGCCTTTCCCACCGGACGCGCGCTGCGCCACGATAATGGATTCCAGCACATGCAGATGGACACCCGCTGGCAGAGTTTGCGGCAGGTAAACGACCTGCTCCGCACGGCGGGCAAACGGCATCGGCATTAAGTCGTGGCCGTCGAGCAGTAACTGCCCTTCCGCACGATTAAGACCGGCAAGCGAACGCAGTAACGTCGATTTCCCGCTGCCGTTTGGCCCGAGCAGAACGGTAATTTTTCCGCGCGGCAGCATCGGCACATTGAGATGGCGGATCACATGACGCTTCGGGTAACCGGCATTGAAATCACGAATTTGCAGCCCCTGAGTGGCGGCGTTCAGGAGATCCTCAGGCTGTATTTCCGGCATAGCTGACATCAGACGTTCCCCCGGTGACGAAGAATAATACTCAGGAAGAACGGCACGCCGACCAGCGAGGTCACGATACCGACAGGAATAATGACGCCCGGCACCAGATTTTTCGACGCCACCGACGCCATGGATAACACCAGCGCGCCAATCAGCGCACTGGCAGGCAGATAGAAACGGTGATCCTCACCAAACATCAGGCGGGCGATGTGCGGCGCGACCAGACCGATAAAGCCAATCGGCCCGACAAACGCCACCGCCAGCGCGGAAAGAATACTGATACGCAGTAAGGTGCCGAGGCGCAGACGACGGACATCAATACCAAAGCTGACGGCGCGATCTTCACCCAGACGCAGCGCGGTGAGTTTCCACGCGCTCATCATCGACCACGGCAGCAAAATCAGGAAGGCCAGCACCATCACGCCGAGTTTTACCCACGACGCCCGCGCCAGACTGCCCATCGTCCAGAAGACCAGCCCCTGTAAGGTGTCTTCGGTGGCGATGAATTGCATCAGCGAAACCAGTGCGTTGAACGTAAAGACCAGCGCGATACCAAACAGCACCACGCCGGAACTGGCGACGCGCGTCCAGCGGGTAATGCCGTCGAGCATCAGTGCCGCTAACAGCGCAAAAATAAAGGCGTTGGCGGAGATAAACCACTGGTCGGGAATGCCCGGAATACCGATACCGAGCACGATCGCCAGCGCGGCACCAAACGCCGCCGCCGAGGAGACACCGAGAGTAAACGGACTGGCCAGCGGGTTGTTCAGGATGGTTTGCATTTCAGCGCCCGCCAGACCCAGCGACATCCCGACCGCCACCGCCATCAGCGCGTACGGCAGGCGGATATCCCAGACAATGACCCGCGTACCCGGATCTGCCGACGCGGCGTCAAACAGCGTTTTCCACAGCGTGCCCAGTGACAACCCCGAAGGCCCCATCACAAAATCAATCACCAGTGAGACGACAATCGCCAGAACCAGTACCAGCATGATCAACAGACGGCGGCGCACAATATTCTGATATCGCCCCATCACGCTGTGTTCGGCATTGCCTTTCACCGCCAGAGCGGGTTCGATAGTTGCACTCATTTTCGCTTCAATCTCATTAAGTTAAGAACTTACGGCGGGAGACGTGCTCTGCGGTTCCCGTAGGAAGGAAAGAAATGATAATAATTATCAATGTGTTTTGCAAAACCTATCAGGCGTTCAGATTAAACGGCGGGGTAACAAAACATGACGTGGTGTCTCCCCACCGTGGATCCCGGACATAAAAAAAGCGGAGCCGTGGCTCCGCTTATCAGCAGCAAGGACGTTCCGTCACTTATTTATCAACGTGTTCCGGGAATTCCATTTCGCTGTATTTCACCACTTTGGTGCCTTTGCTCAGCTTGTAGCCGAACCAGATGATCAGGAACAGAGGCAGGCCGATGTAAGTCGCTGCCACGCCGCCCCAGTCAATGGTGTCTTTCAGGAAGGCCTGATAGTTCTGACCCAGCGTGATGATCAGACACAGCACAAAGGCAAAGACCGGACCGAACGGGAAGAAGCCAGACAGATAAGGCAGTTTCTTCAGATCACGTCCCTGAGAGACGTAACCGCGACGGAAGCGGTAATGACTGACAGCAATGCCCAGCCAGGCGATAAAACCGGTCATGCCCGAGGTGTTCAGCAGCCACAGGTACACGGTCTGATTACCAAACATTGAACTCAGGAAGCACAGCGCAGCCACGATGGTGGTGGCGTACAGTGCGTTACGCGGCACACCGCCTTTCGACAGTTTGGCGAACATGCGCGGCGCTTTGCCTTCACTTGCCAGCGTAAACAGCATACGGGTTGAGGCGTACATCCCGGAGTTACCGGCAGACAATACCGCCGTCAGGATCACCGCATTCATTACCGCCGCAGCTGACAGCAGACCGGCATTGCGGAACACCAGCGTGAACGGGCTGACGGAGATATCGCCCACTTCATTACGCAACAGGCTTGGATCGGTATAAGGGATGATCAGGCTGATCACCAGAATCGCCAGAATATAGAACAGCAGGATACGCCAGAAAACCTGACGCACGGCGCGCGGAATATTTTTACCCGGATTTTCCGATTCGCCCGCCGCGACACCGATCAGTTCAGTGCCCTGGAAGGAGAAGCCGACAATCATCGCCACCCCAATCATCGAGGCAAAACCACCCGCAAACGGCGCATCACCGATGGTCCAGTTGTGCCAGCCCGCTGTTTCCGCACCGCGCATAATGCCGGTGATCATCAGGACGCCGACGGCGATAAAGATGATGACCGTCACGACTTTGATCAGCGAGAACCAGTATTCCGCTTCGCCAAAACCGCGCACGGAAATGTAGTTGAGCAGGAAGATCAGACCGAGGAACAAGGCGCTCCAGATCCAGCCCGGCGTGTCCGGGAACCAGTAGTTCATCACCAGTTGCGAGGCCACCAGGTCAACCGCGATGGTGACGGCCCAGTTGTACCAGTAGTTCCAGCCCAGTGCGAAACCGAAGCCTTCTTCAACATAGCGTGAGCCGTAGGTAGAGAATGAACCGGAGACCGGCATGAACGCCGCCAGCTCACCGAGACTGGTCATCAGGAAGTACACCATGATGCCGATTAATGCGTAGGAGAGCAGCGCCCCACCCGGGCCTGCCTGAGAAACCGTCGCGCCGGAGGCGACAAATAAACCCGTACCAATTGAACCGCCGATGGCGATCATCGTTAAGTGACGTGCCTTCAGCTCGCGACGCAGTGTGGGAGCCACCTGCGTATTTTTTGTAGGTTGTTGAGCCATTTTTACCCTATATCCGCTCGTCATGTGGAAATTTAAGCGCGGATTGTAGCAAAACCTGCCGCTCTGAATAGCAGGAACGACCTGTTATAAGACACCTTCATAACAGGCCGCCGATCATTAGTGAAAGACCATTATCGGGTTTCACGGCAATACGTAAGAAACCGTGATAATGCACCGGAGATATGTTTCTGGCGGTGATGGATCAGATAAAGTTTGCGCACCAGCGGGGTCACCGGCAACGGAATTTCCACCAGTGAACCGCTGCTCAGTTGTTCGGCAATGACCCGACGCGACAGACAGCTGATGCCGATGCCATGACGTACCGCGTGCTTGATCGCTTCGGAATTCCCCAGTTCCATGACCAGATTAAAATCCGGCAACTGCGGTAACAGCAGATGATCCAACACCTCGCGCGTACCGGAGCCGCGCTCACGCAGGATCCAGGGTTCCCGCGCCAGCGATTCGAGCGATGCCACTTTGCCCGCCAGCGGATTTTCCGGCGCGACAAACACCACCAGTTCGTCATCCAGCCAGGGCTGGGTGATCAGTTCCGGAACCTGACAGGGGCCTTCGATCAAACCGAGGTCAACACGAAAATCCGCCACCGCGTTAATGACGTCATTGGTGTTACCGACGTTCAGCTCCAGCGGTGTCGCCGGATAATCCAGCCGGTAATCGGCGATCATCGCCGGTAACATATAGTTGCCGATCGTGCTGCTGGCACCGATGCGCAGCGAACCGTTATCGTGATTGAACAGACGCTCGATTTCACCGGCCTGTTCAAGCAAGGCCAGCGCCTTCGGATACAACAAACGCCCGTGTTCATTAATGACCAGCCGCTTACCGACACGGTCAAATAACTGCACGCCCAGTTGACCTTCGATATCGGCCAGCGCCGCACTGACTGCCGATTGTGATAAGGAGAGCACAACCGATGCCTGCGTGGTCGAACCGCTTTTCAGCACTTCGGCGAAAACTTCAAGTTGTCGCAATGTTATGTGCATAAATGTCCCGCTATTCTCCTGCGCCTGACTGCACGCCCGTTCTTTTTAGTATAGACCCTCGCCTTGCAGGCCTCTTTTGAATGGCTGTTTTATACCAGTTTTATCGATAGGTTATAAAGTAATAATCAATTTCATTTTTATATAAGCGCGGCGTAGCCTTATGTCATCACTCCTGAACGAGGAACGGACGATGAATACATTTGCGCTTAAACGCGAAGAGAGAAAGACGACGGATAAACACGATGCTTCACTTCTGTCAGCTTTGCGCCGCGTGTTACCCGGCCTGGCACTGACCGGCGTGATCACCGCGCTGGCGGTCTGGCTGAGCGACATTCCGGCGCTGAACCATCTGGGTCTCAGCGCGCTGACGATGGCGATTGTCATCGGTATGGTGATCGGCAACACCCTGTATCCGGCGGCAAAACCCTGGTGTGAGGAAGGCGTGACACTGGCGAAACAGCGGCTGCTGCGTCTGGGGATTATTCTTTACGGCTTGCGGCTGACGTTCGCGCAAATCGCCGATGTCGGTGCCACCGGTATTCTGATCGACGCCCTGATGCTGTGTTCCACCTTCACCCTCGCCTGCTGGCTCGGTCAGCGGGTGTTTAAGCTCGACCGCGACACGTCCATGCTGATCGGCGCGGGCAGCAGCATTTGCGGCGCGGCGGCGGTCATGGCGACAGAACCCGTGCTGGAAGCCAAAGCCGAGAAGGTCACTGTCGCGGTGGCGACCGTGGTTATCTTCGGTACAGCGGCAATCTTCCTGTATCCGTGGCTGTGGCATCTGAATGCGCAATACCACTGGCTGAGCGTAACCGCTGCCCAGTTCGGCATCTATACCGGTTCAACGGTGCATGAAGTGGCGCAGGTCGTCGCGGCGGGTCAGGGTGTCAGCCCGGATGCAGAAAATGCAGCGGTGATCGCCAAAATGATCCGCGTGATGATGCTGGCACCGTTCCTGCTGCTGCTCTCTGGCTGGAAATCTCGCAAAGTGGTGCAGCAAGGTGGTCAGAATGCAGGCATGCGCAACATCACCATTCCGTGGTTTGCCCTGCTGTTTATTCTGGTGGCGGCATTTAACTCGCTGGATATTCTGCCGCACAGCTGGATCCCGGCGCTGATCACGCTCGATACCGTGTTGCTGGCGATGGCGATGGCGGCTCTCGGTCTGACCACTCACATGAGCGCATTGCGTCAGGCAGGTCTGAAACCCATGCTGCTGGCGGCTGTGCTGTTCATCTGGCTGATTGTCGGCGGTGCCGGTATCAACCAGCTGGTTCAGCGTCTTTTTGGCTGATGTTGCGACTTTTAACACTTCGGTGCTGCGCCTCCTGCCCGGAGGCGCTATCATTCGTCCATAAACGCGATGAATAACTGAGGAGCAAAAATGAAGTTTGTGGGAGCACACGTGAGTGCAGCCGGGGGTGTCGATCAGGCGGTTCTGAGGGCACACGAACTGGAAGCCACGGCTTTTGCGCTTTTCACCAAGAATCAGCGGCAGTGGAAAGCGGCAGCCTTGCCGGAAGATGTCATCGAAAAATTCAAAGCGGCCTGTGAAAAATACGGTTACAAGAGCAACCAGATTTTGCCGCATGACAGCTATCTGATTAACCTCGGGCACCCGGTGACTGAGGCGCTGGAGAAATCCCGCGAGGCGTTTCTCGATGAGCTGCAACGTTGTGAACAGCTTGGCCTGTCGCTGCTGAATTTCCATCCGGGCAGCCACCTGATGCAAATCGAAGAAGATAAATGCCTTGAGCGGATTTCTGAATCCCTGAACATCGCGCTGGATAAAACCCAAGGCGTGACCGCTGTGATCGAAAACACCGCCGGTCAGGGCAGCAATCTGGGCTTTCGTTTCGAGCATCTGGCGAAAATCATCGACGGCGTGGAAGACAAAAGCCGTGTCGGCGTCTGCATCGATACCTGCCACGCTTTTGCCGCGGGCTACGATCTGCGCACGGTAGAAGAATGCGAGAAAACCTTTCAACACTTTGAAGATGTCGTGGGCTTTAAATACCTGCGCGGTATGCACCTCAACGACGCGAAAAGCGAGTTCAACAGCCGCGTCGACCGCCACCACAGCCTCGGCGAAGGGAATATCGGCAACACGGTGTTCAGCTGGATGATGAAAGATGCCCGTTTCGAGGGCATCCCGATGATCCTCGAAACGGTGGATCCGGATATCTGGAAAGATGAAATCGCCTGGCTGAAAGCGCAGCAGAAGTCGGAGAATGACGAAGCCGCCGCGTAGTTTGTACCGTAAATTCCGGTCGGCTCCCTCCCCTGCGAAGGGGAGGGTTGGGGTGGGGTATTAAGGTCAAAAACGAAAGCTGAAGTGTGCATGGGCAAGGATGTGAGTCCTTAAACCCCCCTCCCCGCCTCCCCCTTCGCAGGGGGAGGCGCAATAAAAAAGGCGCGACATTCACATGTCGCGCCTTTTGGCTTTTAACGATTTACCGTTATGCCGCCGCTTTTGCCGCGACCGCTGCATCTGAACGTTTCAGAATCGCGTATGCACCACCCGCCAGCACGGTACCGGCGATAATCGCCACCAGATAACCGAGGATTGGGGTAATTGCACCCGGGATCAGCAGCACGAACAGACCACCATGCGGCGCCATCAGTTGCGCATGGAACGCCATAGACAGTGCACCTGTCAGCGCGCCACCGGCGATACAGCAAGGCAGAACACGCATCGGGTCACGGGCCGCGAACGGGATCGCCCCTTCAGAGATAAAGCACAGACCCAGAACCAGCGCCGCTTTACCGCCTTCGCGTTCACCCTGCTCGAACTTCTTGCTCGCCAGAATCGTTGCCAGACCCATGGCCAGCGGTGGCACCATACCGGCTGCCATGATGGCGGCCATCGGACCATAGACGGAAGAACTCAGCAGTGCGACACCAAAGGCGTAAGACGCTTTGTTCACCGGGCCGCCCATGTCGGTACACATCATCGCACCGAGGATAGCACCCAGCAGTACCGCATTCGCAGTGCCCAGAGATTGCAGCCATGCGGTCAGACCTGCCATGATTTTCGCCACCGGCGTACCGACAACATAAATCATCACCAGACCAGTAATCAGACTCGCCACCAGCGGAATGATCAGGATAGGTTTCAGCGCTTCCATACTTTGCGGTAACTTCAGCTTGCCGCTGATGGCTTTCGCCACGTAACCCGCCAGGAAACCGGCAATGATACCGCCGAGGAAACCTGCGCCCGTGCTCACCGCCAGCATGCCGCCGATAAGACCCGGGGTCAGACCCGGACGGTCAGCGATGGAGAAGGCAATAAAGCCTGCCAGCACAGGAACCATCAGGGCAAAGGCGGATGCGCCACCGATTTGCATCAGTGCCGCCGCCAGTGTGCCTTTGACTTCAAACGCTTTGATACCGAAGACAAACGACAGCGCGATACACAGACCGCCCGCCACCACCATCGGCAGCATGTAAGACACGCCGGTCAGCAGGTGACGGTAAGGGCCCGTACCGCCTGCTTCTTTTTTCTTCGCGCCTGTCGCTGCACCCTGAGAGGCCGGCGAAAACACTTCTGCTTCGACCAGGGCTTTATCCAGTTCCTGTTTGGTCTTTTTCAGTGCCAGACCGGTAGAAGTGCGGTACATCGGCTTACCGGCAAATTTCGCCAGATCCACTTCGATATCTGCCGCGACGATCACCAGATCGGCCGCTGCGACTTCTTCCGGCGTGATGGCATTGCCTGCGCCCACAGAACCGCGGGTTTCAACTTTGACCCACCAGCCACGTTTTTTCGCTTCAGTTTCAATCGCTTCCGCAGCCATAAAGGTGTGAGCCACACCGGTCGGGCAAGCGGTGATTGCAACGATACGTTTCGGACCGCTGGCAGCCGGAGCAGCAACGGCGGTCGCAACCGGTGCAACATAAGGTTTGGCTTCGGCCAGTGCGCGTTGCAGGAAAGCTTCCGGCTCACGAACGGCCTCAGCCACATCGCCGGTATACATGTTTTTGCCGGTCAGTGCCGCGTCATCTGGCACGGTTTCACCGGCAACGATCACCACATCAGCCTCAGCGATCTGTTCGGTCAGCTGGTGTCCGGCTTTCGCCGCAGCAGCAGCGAGTAATTTTTTCGCCAGTTGGCTGCGAGCTTGTCCCAGCGAACTGTCTGTCATCAGCAGCGTTTTCATTCTGCCTCCTGCGGATTAAAAGGGTTTCAGATCAACACGGGCCATCATCGCCGCGAGCTGCGGACGATCGGTGACGCCGACATTACTCTGGCTGACAGCCAGGGCGGCAACGGCAGTGGCCAGTCGCAGCGTATGTTCACTGGATTCGCGCATCAGCAAACCGTAGATCAGACCACCGACCATGGAATCACCGGCACCCACGGTGCTGACGACTTCACAGGCTGGCGGTTTGGCGATCCACGCACCGGATGCGTTAACCCACAAGGCACCTTCAGCGCCCAGAGAAATCACCACGTGGGCGATACCCTGATCACGCAAGGCGTGCGCGGCTTCGACCACATCACTCAGTTCCGGCAATTTACGGCCAGCCCAGATTTCCAGCTCACGGCGGTTTGGTTTCACCAGCCACGGCGCGGCTTTCAGACCGGCAACCAGTGCTTCACGGCTGCTGTCGAAGATGATGCACGGGCATTGAGCACGCAGACGTTTCATCCAGTCGGTGAACGCGTCAGGATCAACGCCAGCAGGCAGACTGCCGCTGACGGCAACCATGTCGAACTGACCGAGCCATGACAGGGAATCGGTCACGAAACGTTCCCAGTCGGCAGGAGTGACGTTGAAACCGGAGAAGTTGAAGTCGCTGACTTCGCCGTCTTTTTCGGTCAGTTTGACGTTAATACGTGTACGGCCATTGACCACCTGGAAGCGGTTAGCAATGCCCAGATCGCTGAATAACAGCTGGAAGCCGTCCTGATTTTCTTTCCCGAGGAAACCGCCCACGGTGACGTCGATGCCGAGATCTTTCAGCACTTTCGCCACGTTGATGCCTTTACCTGCGGCGTGCAGACCGGTGGTTTGCACCAGATTGACTTCACCGCGCTCGATTTCAGGCACATAGCCGACTAAATCGTACGCCGGGTTTAACGTAATAGTGGCAACTCTGCGGCTCATGCGCCCTCCCCAAGACCTTCAGAAATGGCTTCACCGATGGTTTTTAATGCCAGTTCGGCATCTTCACCGCTGGCAGTAAAGCGCAGGTGATGACCTTTTTTGACGCCCAGCGCCACGACTTTCATCAGGCTGCGGCCGTTAGCCGGTTTACCGCTGCCATCCAGATTGGTGACCGTAATTTCGCTGCTGAACTGTTTGATCACGTTCACCAGCGCAGTACCCGGACGCGCATGCAGACCATGTTCGTTACGGATAACGTATTCCGCAGTCAGCACGTTGGCTTGTTCTTCCACTTCACTGGTCAGCAATGCCAGCACACCGACGGAATCTGCCGTCAGCAAGCGTTCAGCTTTGTTGGCAATCAGTAAATCACTGAGATAATTCAGCACATCGAGCGGCTGGTCATCTGCGACGGAAATCGTCAGCAGCATGGAAACTTTTTCGCCATTCAGATCAAAGGCCTGCTTTGCACGGCTGACCGTGGCGGCACTTTTCAGATTGCCTTCGGTGCTGTCGCTGAGCCAGATGCCCTGCCCCAGATTCAGCGGCTGACGGCTGATGACGTCGCTGACAAACGCCGTGTCGACCGCGCCAATTTCTTTCAGGCGACCGGCGTTCAGCGCCTGTAACGTGATCAGGCTTTCAGCCGCCACGTCAACCGCGATCAGCTGGGTATCAAACAGGAATTCAGCGGCATTCTTTTCGCCCATCAGCAGGCTGCGTAATTCTTCAGCTGAATCTGTTTTTGCCAGACGATCGGCCACGCTGTCGTCACTCAGTACGTGCGTCAGCTGACGCAGCAAACCAAGGTGTTCGTCAGAGCGCGCGGCAATGCCGATAACGACATACGCCGTCTGGCCTTCGCCCCAGGTAATACCCTGTGGGAACTGGAAAACCTGTACGCCGGTGTCGAGCACCAGATCACGGGTATCGGTGGTGCCGTGCGGGATGGCGATGCCGTTGCCAAGGTACGTAGAGGTTTGCAGCTCACGCGCCAGCATGCCGTCTACATAGCCTTCGCTGACGCGACCGGCCTGTGTCAGTGCTGCTGCAACCTGACGAATAGCGTCCTGCTTATCGCTGGCAGCCGCACCGAGATGAATATCTTGCTGTGACAGTTGGAACATAATTCTCCTCTCCTGCTGAAATTGAATCGTTTCAGCTTTACTGAGAAAAAAGGAGCGCCGTCAGATTTCAGGAGAAAAGCTGACAACGCTGAAACGTTTCAGGGAGTCTCAATCCGGCCTGTTTTTAAAGCAAGCTTTCCCTGATTTTGCGTAACAATTTTTTGATGCTACGCACAGTTTCCTTTCTAAGCGCTTTCTGAAACGAATAACTTAACGCAAATGCTGAAGTCAGGCTGACGGAAAATGCTGACGCAAGCTGACCGTCAGCGTCGTGGTTTTTACGGCGTGAATGAGCGACCCTCCGGTGGGTTGTTTTTGGCACAACGTGCGGTTTTATTATTCAGTATGGCAAATTCACTCGGGTTTACATTTTTGATGATCAAAACCTGTTTTTGTTTTTTTTAAACTGACGTAACATTCGCGCAAATTTTGTCCCCTTCCTTATCTCTGGTTCACTTAGCTAATGCGAATTTCTACAACGTCAGCCCGCCGTTTACCCGACATGACGTCAACGGCTTTTCTGATCATCGCCTTTCTTACCGGTATTGCAGGCGCCTTACAGACCCCGACGCTCAGCCTGTTTCTGACATCGCAGGTCCATGTCAGCCCGTTCATGGTCGGCATTTTCTTCACCGGCAGTGCCGTGATTGGCATTTTCGTCAGTCAGTTGCTGGCGACATGGTCAGATAAACGCGGCGATCGCAAAACGCTGATCCTGTATTGCTGCATTCTCGGCGCTCTGGCGTGCGTGCTTTTCGCCTTCAACCGCAACTACTTTATTCTGCTGTTCATCGGCGTGTTGCTGTCGAGTTTTGGCTCCACGGCGAACCCGCAGATGTTCGCGCTGGCACGGGAGCATTCCGAAAAAACCGGCCGTGAAGCCGTGATGTTCAGCTCTATTTTGCGTGCGCAGGTGTCACTCGCCTGGGTGGTGGGTCCGCCGCTGGCTTTCGCCCTTTCTATGGGCTTTGGCTTTACCTTTATGTATTGCGCCGCCACCCTGGCCTTCCTGCTGTGCGGGGTGATGGTGTGGATGTTCCTGCCTTCAATGCCTAAAGCGCACATCAAGACCACCGCCACGCTGGAAGCCCCCCGCCGTAACCGCCGCGATACGCTGATGCTGTTTATCGCGTGTTCCCTGATGTGGGCGGCGAACAGTATTTATCTGATCAATATGCCGTTGTATGTGGTGCGTGAGTTGGGCTTGCCGGAGAAACTGGCGGGCGTGCTGATGGGCAGTGCGGCTTGTCTGGAAATCCCCACCATGCTGATTGCCGGGTATCTGGCGAAGCAGTTGGGGAAACGCTTCCTGATGCGGTTTGCGGTAGTCGCAGGGGTGATTTTCTACGGTTGTATTCTGTTTACCACCGGCGCGGCCATGCTGATTGCTTTACAGCTGCTGAACGCGATTTTCATCGGCATTCTGGCCGGGATCGGCATGTTGTATTTTCAGGATCTGATGCCGGGTCAGGCCGGTGCGGCCACCACGCTGTTTACCAATTCAACGCGTGCGGGCTGGATCCTTGCCGGTTCGCTGGCGGGTGTGATTGCGCAGTTCTGGACTTATCATGCTGTGTTTTATGCCGCGCTGGCGATGGTGGTCGGTTCCGTGCTGTGTATCTGGAATGTGAAAAACGTCGATAAACCGGCGGAAGAAATTCCGGCTGCGGTGGTTTAAGGCGCGGTATCCGCTTCCAGCTTAATCAGGTACGTCAGGGCCTGGTCGCGATGGGTGAAACACATCTCGCGGCTGGCCTGCAGGCTGGCGCACACTTTCGGGCGCAGCGGTGAGGTGAAAATCTTACACAGGAAATTATCCGCCAGCTGAACACAGCGGGTATTCGCCGGTTTGCCGTCTGGCATCCCCGGGATCGGGCTGGAAATTGAAGGCGCGATGCAACAGGCTCCGCAATCGGTACGACAGTCCATCAACAGCCTCCTCAGGCCTCATTTTGAGGCGCGACAATAGCAGGCGGCGTTATGCGCCACCAGCGAAATATTTACTATCCTTTAACAGGCTATACCGAACATTTTTCACGCGGACAGAACAGGCGCAAAAAATGGGTCATAAAGCGGGTTTTCGCGACTCTTTTTACGCTATCCGCTTGCCTGAATTCAGCGGCGCGGGTAACGTGTCGCAAATTATTTATCTCTCTGCTGACAGGTTATTTATATGGCACGTGCTAACGAAATTAAACGCGGCTTCGTCGTGAACTACGACGGCAAATTGCTGCTGGTAAAAGACATCGATGTTCAAAGCCCAAGCGCCCGTGGTGCCAGCACCCTGTACAAAATGCGTTTCGCTGACGTACGCACTGGCGGCAAAGTGGAAGAACGCTTCAAAGGCGACGATATTCTCGATACCGTCAGCCTGACCCGTCGTAAAGTGAACTTCTCTTACGTCGATGGCGATGAGTACATCTTTATGGATGATGAGGACTTCACGCCGTACACCTTTAATAAGGCGCAGATCGAAGACGAACTGTTGTTCATCCCTGAGGAAGGTTTGCAGGGTATGCAGGTGCTGACACTGGACAGCCAGTTACTGGCGCTGGAAATGCCACAGACGGTGGATCTGGAAATCGTGGAAACGGCACCGGGCATCAAAGGCGCTTCCGCCAGCTCCCGAACCAAACCTGCGGTCATGGCTACCGGCCTGAGCATCCAGGTGCCTGAATACCTCAGCTCTGGCGATAAAATCCGCATTCATATCGCGGAACGTCGTTATATGGGCCGTGCGGATTAATCAGACCGCCCTGCTCTGCGAAAGGAACGCTCCGGCGTTCCTTTTTTATTGTCTGCTTTTTGCCATTAATTCCACAGACTGTGGATCTGCATCACAAAATGAGTGGCTGTCTGGACTTACCAATTCCCCTTTCTATCATATGACTTTACACTCTAAGCCCTGATTTCGGCTTAAATCGTCGCTTTATCCAGCATAAAATTCAACTGACGGGTAAACAGCCCCAATTTGGCCTGACCAATTACTAATTTCTGACTTGCCTGGAGTATTGCATGAAAACTATTGCCACAGCGTCCCTGCCTGCAGAAGTGTCATTGCCTGCTTATGATCGCGATGCACTGAAAAGCCGTATTGTTCACCTGGGATTCGGCGCTTTCCACCGCGCCCATCAGGCGTTGCTGACCAACCGCGTATTGAATCAGCAGGGCGGCGACTGGGGTATCTGCGAAATCAGCCTGTTTGGCAATGAAGCGTTGATCAAACAATTGCGCGAGCAAAACCATCTGTTCACCGTGCTGGAAAAAGGCGCAGACGGCAATCAGGCCATTATTATCGGTTCGGCGCACGAATCCGTGCACGGCGGCATTGACGGTCTGGATGCCGTGCTTGAAAAACTCACCGAACCGCAGGTGGCGATTGTCTCGCTGACCATTACCGAAAAAGGCTACTGCATTGAACCGGGCACTGGCGAACTGGATCTGCAGAACCCGAAAATTCAGCAGGATCTGGCGGGCGGACAAGCACCTTGCACCGCGCCGGGGGTGTTAGTAGAAGCACTGCGTTTGCGCCATGAGCGCGGTCTGCCGGGCTTTACTGTTTTATGCTGCGATAACATTCCGGAAAATGGTCTGGTGGTAAAAAATGCCGTGCTGGGCATGGCGAAAGCCCGTTCCGCCGAACTGACGGAATGGATCACCGGCAATGTCTCTTTCCCAAGCACCATGGTTGACCGCATTGTGCCTGCCGCGACGGAAAATACGCTGGAAGAAATCACCGAGGCGCTGGGTGGCGTGACAGATCCGTGCGGTATTGCCTGCGAACCCTTCATCCAGTGGGTGGTGGAAGATCATTTTGTTGCCGGTCGTCCTGACTGGGAAAAAGCCGGTGCGCAGATGGTGTCTGACGTTCTGCCTTTCGAGCAGATGAAACTGCGCATGCTGAACGGCAGCCACTCTTTCCTGGCCTACCTCGGCTATCTGGCGGGTTATCAGCACATTAACGACTGCATGGAAGATGCCAACTATAAAGCCGCGGCTCACCAGCTGATGCTGCATGAACAGGCACCGACGCTGAGCGTTGAAGGTGTCGATCTCAGCGCCTACGCCGACAGCCTGATTGCGCGTTACAGCAATCCGGCACTGAAACACCGCACCTGGCAAATCGCCATGGACGGTACGCAGAAACTTCCGCAACGTATGCTCGACTCCATCCGCTGGCACGTAAAAAATGGCGGTTCGTATGAACTGCTGGCGCTGGGCGTGGCTGGCTGGATGCGCTATGTCGGCGGCACCGACGATGCCGGTCAGGCTATCGAGATTAAAGACCCGATGGCAGACACGGTGGCGCAAATTGTGGCGTCAACGGAAGATGGCGAACCGCGCGTGAAAGCCCTGCTGGCGCTGAATGGCGTATTTGGCGAGCAGTTGCCGCAGGAAGAAAAAGTCGTGCAGGCGATCCTCAATGCTTATGCGGACCTGCAAAGGATCGGCGCGAAGAAAACCGTCGCGAAATATGTCGGTTAATTAAGCCCGACAGGTTATACGGAAAATAGAAAGCGGCTGCTCACAGGCAGCCGTTTTTTTATTAGCGTGGAAAATCACGGGGAAAATCAGCAGCGGAGAAATCAGTCGTTCAGTTCGGAAGGCACCGATGAAAAAAGGAATCCGTCAAAAGACGGGTCATCCGCGTCAGACACCTGCAACAGCATATCCTTCACATTTTCCAGATGCTGCCACATCGCCTGCTTGGCGGCTTTCGGATCCCGCCGCAGCACGGCCTGCAAGATGGTCTGGTGATCCTGCAACCAGATCTGGCTGTAATTTTTATCACCGACATGCTGATGAATTCCCAGCCACATCGGGCTGCGCTGACGGATCTGCCATAAATCATCCACCAGTTTAACCAGCACGCTGTTTTGAGACGCCTGCGCCAGCAGGGCATGAAACCGCTGATCCTCAGCGTCGTCCGATACGCCCCGCGCAATGCATTCCCGCTGAGCATCAATCGCATCACGCATTTGCAGAATATCGGTTTTGGTGGCCTGCATCGCCGCAAAGGCGGCCACTTCACTTTCCAGCAATTGCCGCGCCTGTAACAGTTCGAATGGCCCGTATCCGCTGTCCGCGCCTTCCGGCTGGCTGTTTTCCGGCTGATGCAGAACATACACACCGGAGCCTTTGCGCACCTCGACCACTTTTTCCAGCTCCAGCATAATGAGCGCTTCACGCACCACGCTGCGGCTCACCGAGTAAGACTCGGCAATATCACGTTCCGGCGGAAGACGATCGCCAGGGGCATATTTCCCGGCATGGATATCACGACGCAGATGGCCGCCAATTTCCTGATAAAGTCGCATAATGTTGCCCCTGTCTGTGACACGCACGCAATTGGTCCGACACCTGATTACGGGTTCTGATGCCTGAAATAAGAGAGGAAATTATAACATGTCGGCAGAAAGGGAAAGGACGGGAATAGAAAACTGACGGCCCGATCAAAATTGGGCCAGCCAGTTTGTGAAGTTGTCCGGCCACCTGTGGCGGGTGTTACGCCGCACCTAGCGTGACCGGCCTGAAACTTATCAGTCCTGTTAATCTTTTTCGTGAGCTTAGTTGTAGCTCACGGTCATGACGGCGAGATGAGGATTATTGTTGACCTGCTTCGTGGTGACATGTCCGAGTGACATCGGCAGCGAGAATGAGGAAGGATTATCCACACTCAGCGCATGCACCTGCCGCACCTGTTTCCCACCGTGGTCACAGTCGCTGATCACCTTGTTGCGCGCGGTATTGAAGTTACATCCTGCTTCAACAATCGAACCCGTAATATGAATTATTCCGCCTGAAGCGGCGGCATTGGCAAACTGAATCGTCCCTGAGGCCATGACTCCCAAAAACAGTAAGCAGGTTGTTCTGTTCATGGTGACACCTCATCATTGTTGTAAATTTTAAACTTCACGTAACCGCAATTTAACATTAATACATCTAATTAAATTTTCACGCTCTCCGGCAAAATATTTTGCCGTCGCGGCGGGCAGAAATAAGCAATCCATGTTATTCATCGGCACAATGCTGGATTTTCTTAATGAGTCGCTGCACATTGGCGGGTGAATTTTTCAAAAAGGATCGGCAACCATGACGAAAACCAACCTGATCACCGGCTTTCTGGGAAGCGGCAAAACCACGACGGTGCGCCATCTGCTGGCTCAGAAACCTGAAGGTGAGAAATGGGCCGTGCTGGTCAATGAATTCGGTGAAGTCGGAATTGACGGAGCATTGCTGGCCGACAGTGGCGCAGTCCTGAAAGAAATTCCCGGCGGTTGCATGTGTTGCGTGAATGGTTTGCCGATGCAGGTTGGTCTGAATATGTTACTGCAGCAGGCCAAACCTGACCGTCTGCTGATTGAACCCACCGGTCTCGGACATCCGAAACAGATCCTGTCTTTGTTAACCTCCGACGTTTACCGCAACTGGCTGACGCTGAACGCTACCCTGTGCCTGGTGGATGCGCGTCAGCTGAGCGATCAGCGGGTAACTGAAAACGAAAACTTCCGCGATCAGCTGGCGGCAGCTGACATTATTGTCGCCAATAAGTCGGATGTGGCTCAGCCCCAGGACAGGCAGAAACTGGAAGAGTGGTATCAACGTCAAGGTCGCGAGCGTCGTCTGGTGACAGCCTCACAGGGCGTGATTGATCCGGCCCTGCTCGATTTACCCCGCCTGAATCTTGCCGACTTACCGGAAGGGAAACATCATCATGCGCATGCGGCGAAACAGGGGCTGGCGGCACTGAGCCTGCCGGGGAATCAGCGCTGGCGTCGTGCCCTCAATCAGGCGGACGGTTACACCAGTTGTGGCTGGATATTTGATGGTGACACGCAATTTGATACCGCAGGCATTCTCGACTGGGCGCGGGCGGTGCCGGTTGACCGGGTGAAAGGCATTATTCGTATTAAAGAAGGCACGATACTGATTAACCGTCAGGGCAACGATTTGCATATCGAAACCAAACCGGTGGCGCCGTCAGACAGCCGGATTGAGCTGATTACTCAAAATGAGGCACAATGGAATACAATACAATCATCCTTGTTGAAGGTTCGTTTAGGTTAAACGGATTAAGTTAACGCTGAATAAATTATTCCTTATCCTGCTAAGAATAGGTCTTCCTTTATGTGGCGCCGAAATATTCCCGCAATCCTGATACTCAATGTATTGGGTGTTGCCTTGTTTTTATCTTTCTATCTGCCGGCGAATCATGGTTTCTGGTTCCCGATTGATAAATCGATTTTCTTCTTCTTTAACCAGCATCTGGCGACTGACGCCTGGTTCCTGCATCTCGTCGCAGTGACCAATAACCGGGCTTTTGACCTGATTTCGCTGCTGGCGATGGGATTGCTCTATCTGAGCTACTTCCTGAAGCAGGATACCGCCGGGCGCCGCCGCTATATTGTGATCGGCGTGGTGATGCTGCTCACCGCCGTGGTGCTGAACCAGCTCGGGCATTTGTTGCCTGTCAGCCATAAAAGCCCGTCGCTGAGCTTCCCTGGCGTAAACCGCGTGAGCGAACTGACCGGCATTCCGACAAAAGATGCCTCCAGTGACAGCTTCCCCGGTGACCACGGCATGATGCTGATTATTTTCTCGTGCTTTATGCTGCGCTACCTGAGCAAGTCTGCGTTTGCTATCGCCGTGCTCATCACCATTATCTTCTCGCTACCGCGTGTGATGATTGGCGCGCACTGGTTCACCGATATCGCGGTCGGATCGATGTCTGTCGTGCTGGTCGGTGCCAGCTGGTGGCTGATGACCCCCGCCAGCGATGCGCTGATTAACTGGCTGGAGAAAAAATTACCCGGCACCAAAAATCCTAAGACGCCGGTCTGATTTTTAGATATATACAGAAAAGTTATGGCCCGACAGATGTTGATGATCTGCCGGGCCTTTTTTTGAGAGGTTTCTCAGGGCGTCTGTGCTGTATTATGTGCCTGCAACCCGCTTGTGATGCGGTTTTAAGCCAAATAAGTATAAAAATCACCCATCATTTTTAACATGTTTACTTACATCACCTTACATCACAATTTCTTATAAAAAATCTCATAATACCTCTCGCAATCCCCTATTCATTACGGTACTCTCCAAAACGCCCGCACACAATTGTGGCAAAAACACCCGTGTTGAAGGAAAAAACGTGCTCTGACGCACATTTTACCCCAGAGGTGTTTGTCCACCGTGTGAGTGGCAGGTAGTCTCGCTTCGTTTGGCAATTTTAATAACGATTTCATCGTTAAGGACAGCAAGGGATAACAACAATAATGGTCAAGTCTCAACCGTTTCTGAGATATATCACGCGGATGATCCCCGCGATTGGCGCAGCAATTATTCTCTCTGCGTGTAGTGGTACACATTCTTCGAACACAGAAAACGCACAAACTGATATGCGTGCAGTAAATGGCAATGATGGCCTTCTACTGCAAGCCTCTCAGGATGAATTCGAAGCAATGGTTCGCAACGTCAACGTTAAATCCAAAATTATGGATCAGTACGCTGGCTGGAAAGGCGTTCGTTATCGGTTAGGCGGTGACAGCAAGCGTGGTATCGATTGCTCAGCCTTCGTTCAGGTAACATTCCGCGAACAATTTGGTATGGATTTACCTCGTTCAACCTATGAACAGGAAGAGAAAGGCAAGAAAGTTCAGCGCACGAAACTGCGTCCGGGCGATCTGGTTCTGTTCCGCGCAGGTTCCACGGGACGTCACGTCGGTATTTATTTAGGTAATGATCAGTTTGTTCATGCATCCACCAGCAACGGTGTGATGATTTCAAATCTGAAAGAATCCTACTGGAATGCGCGTTATCGTGAAGCAAGACGAGTTTTGGCTAACGGCTGAGTACGTTACCCTATGATTTAGTTCTTGTTGTCCTGTGCCAAGCGAATAAAAAAACGTCATCTTCGGATGGCGTTTTTTTATGCCCGTAATAAAGTGTATTTAGAGTCTGTTGTTTTTTTTACTGGGTTATACTTTTATTTCTTCGGCGAGAAAAAGGGCAAAACATATGGGTTTAAAAACGGCGCTCACACACACCGTATTACCCAAGCGCCGTTATTTGAAAAGAAGTGTCCTTTTCTCCGCCCTGTTTTTTATTTTATTTACCGCTGTCACTCTCACCGTCATTAAAACCAACACGCTTCGTGAACAAAATGAAATTGCGCAGCGCACCGCAAAGTTTACTTCCGACTATTTAGATCAGTTAACCGACACCATGCGGCGGATCGGACTGCTCACGGCAGAGTCCTGTGATTCCATTGCCGGGGAGTTAAACCGCGACGCGGCATTCAGTATCGGTGTGCGTGATTTTCAGCTGGTGCGCAACGGCATGGTCTTTTGCTCTTCGGCCTCAGGAAACCAGCATATTGCTGCCAACAGCTCGCTGCACGATATCGATTTCGACAAACCGATGAGTATTGATCTGCAAATGGGCACACCCGCCGTGCCTAACCGCGCGGTGATCATTGTGTGGCAGCGTAATCCCGGTGCTTCCGATGACGGTGTGATTGCCACGCTTGAACTCACCCTGTCACCCTACATGCTTTTTGCGCAGCCCGGTTCCGGCTACCGGGGTTTTGCCCTGCTGGTGGGGGATACCGCGCTGATTTCCTCGCAGGCCGGGCTGGTGCCTGTCAAAAATTTACCGCGCAGTCATTTTACCGAAGTCAAAATCGACAGTTATCCGTTTAATATCCGCCTCTACTCCCCTTCCCTGACCCGCGATAACGTACTTTTTACCCTCTCCGGCGGTCTGCTGCTCAGCCTGCTGGTATGCGCGCTGATTTATCACAGCCTGCTCAACCGCCACAATGTCGAACGTGAAATTCTGCGCGGACTGAAAAATAAAGAGTTCTTTGTCGAATACCAACCGGTGATCGACGCCAGAAACCTGAAAGTCATCGGCGTGGAAGCCTTGCTGCGCTGGCAGCATCCTATCGAGGGACGTATTCCGCCGGATGTCTTTATTGGCTACGCGGAAAATCAGGGGCTGATTGTCGAACTGACGCAGCACATGATGTCGATGGTGGCGGCGGATGCGCATAAATTACAGCATGCGTTTGCCGAAAAGGGAAAACTGAGCATCAACATTTCTCCTCATCATATGGGTAAAGTCAGTTTTCATGACGATGTGATGAATTTTATCGAAGCATTGCCGGAGAATGCGTTTCAGGTGGTGTTTGAAATCACCGAACGCGGCATGATTGATACCGAAGGGGCGCTGCGTGAATTTAACTGGCTGCGCCGCCATAAGATCGAAATCGCCATCGACGATTTTGGCACCGGCCACAGCGCGCTGATTTATCTTGAGAAGTTTACCCTGGATTATCTGAAAATTGACCGCGGCTTCGTGATGTCGATTGATCAGAAAACCCTGATCGCACCGGTGCTGGACACTGTTCTTAAACTCACGGAAGAGCTGAAGCTGAAAACCGTGGCGGAAGGCGTCGAGACGGAGACGCAGGCGGAATATCTGCGCAATCACGGGGTGACCTATTTGCAGGGATATCTGTACAGTAAGCCGTTGGGCGTGCCCGAACTGCTGGACTTTATCCGCGATTTCAATGAGAAAGAAGCCACCTGGCAGATTTGACCTGCATCAGCCCCGCACCTTTTGTTCCATTTTTCTCTTAGGCGTCTGCATCCGGTTGTGATAAAAAGGCCGAAATCAGGGGCGGGATCTAAGATTTGCAGGTTACAACATCTTAGCTTTCAATTGATTAATACCGGACATTCGGCTGCGGCCCTGTCCGACTCATGCTGTCGTCATCACAGGAGTGGAGATTCAGGATGTTTTCCCGTGCGTTCGCCGTTGTGCTCTGTCTGCTGAGTTTCAGCACACAGGCTGAAGTCATACAGGACAGTTATGCGTTCGCCATTTTGGGCGAGCCTAAGTACGTCTCTAACTTCACCAGTTTTGACTATGTGAATCCGGCTGCCCCGAAAGGCGGACAGATCACGCTGGCAGCAATCGGCACGTATGACAACTTCAACCGCTTCGCGACCCGTGGCAATCCGGCCGCACGCAGCGGTTCGCTTTACGACAGCCTGTTCACCACCTCCAGCGATGAAATCGGCAGCTACTACCCGCTGATCGCCGATTCTGCCCGCTATGACAGCCAGTACCGCTGGGTTGAAGTGGATATTAATCCCCGCGCACGATTCAACGACAACACGCCGATTACCGCCAGCGACGTGGCGTTCTCCTTCAAAAAATTCATGACCGAAGGCGTGCCGCAGTTCCGCGTGGTCTATAAAGGCGTGGAAGTGAAAGCCATTTCACGACTGACGGTACGCATGGTACTGCCGAAACCGGATAAAGACATGATGCTCGGCCTGCTCGGTTTACCGATTTTGCCGCAGACATTCTGGGAAAAGCATAAATTCAACGAACCGCTGAGTACGCCGCCGCCGGGCAGCGGGCCTTACCGCATCAGCGATTACAAACTGGGTCAGTACGTCACCTATTCGCGGGTCACGGATTACTGGGCGGCCAATCTGCCGGTCAACCGGGGACGCTATAATTTCGACACCATCCGCTACGATTATTACCTCGACGATAACGTCGCGCTGGAAGCATTCAAATCTGGCGCATTCGATTTCCGCATGGAGTCCTCGCCGAAAAACTGGGCGACGCAATATCAGGGCGGTAATTTCAGCAAAAACTTTATCGTCAAAGCTGACGAGGAAAATCAGGCGGCACAGGACACCCGCTGGCTGGCATTTAATATCCATCGCCCGCAGTTTGCCGACCGTAAGGTGCGTGAAGCCATCACGCTGGCCTTTGATTTTGACTGGATGAACAAGGCGCTGTATTTCGGCGCATACCAGCGCGTGAACAGCTATTTTCAGAATACGGAATATGCGGCAACAGATTATCCCAACTCTGCCGAACTGGCGTGGCTGGGGCCGCTGAAAGGCAAGGTTCCGCCGGAAGTCTTCACCACGTTGTATCAGCCTCCCGCTTCGGACGGCAGCGGTAACGACCGGACGAATTTACTAAAAGCCACCGCTTTGCTGAAAGAAGCGGGCTGGGAAATCAAAAATCAGGTGCTGGTGAACAGCAAAACCGGCAAGCCGTTGACCTTTGAACTGCTGCTGCCAAGCGGGGGTAACTCGCAGTATGTTCTGCCGTTCCAGCATAATTTACAGCGGCTTGGCATTAAGATGTCGATCCGTGAGGTGGACAACTCCCAGTTTGTCCGCCGTATGCGCCAGCGTGATTACGATATGCTGCCGACCGTTTACCCCGCCACTTCGTACCCCAGCAGTGATTTACGCATTTACTGGAACACCCGGTATCTCGATTCCACTTACAACAAATCCGGTGTCAGCGATCCGGCCATTGATAAGCTGACCGATGAAATTGCCGCGAATCAGGGCAAACCTGAGGCGCTGTTGTCGCTGGGCCATGCGCTCGACCGCGTGCTGACCTGGAACATGCTGATGATCCCGATGTGGTACACCCACCACGAACGCTATGCCTATTGGGATAAATTCTCGATGCCCGCGGTCACGCCGTCTAATGGTATGGAACTCGATACCTGGTGGTATGACATGAACCGCGCAGCCCGCTTACCTGCGCAACGTCGCTGAGGAGCACATTGTGGCCGCCTATCTGTTAAGACGACTGCTGCTGGTGATCCCGACATTATGGGCGATCATCACCATTAACTTTTTTATCGTGCAGATCGCCCCCGGCGGTCCTGTGGATCAGGCCATCGCGGCGATAGAAATGGGACAATCCGGCGGCTTACCCGGTGCGGGAGGCGGCAGCGGAAATGGCAAGGCGTCTCCGGGACTGGCGCAGTTCAGTGAAGGCCAGTACCGTGGCGCACGCGGTCTGGATCCGGAAGTCATTGCGGAAATCACCCACCGCTTCGGTTTCGATAAACCCCTGCATGAACGCTATTTTGAGATGTTATCGAACTACGTTCGCTTTGATTTCGGCGACAGTCTGTTCCGCGGTTCTTCCGTGATGGGGCTGGTGAAAAGTGCCTTGCCGGTGTCGGTTACCCTCGGCTTATGGAGCACACTGATAATCTATCTGGTGTCGATCCCGCTTGGGATCCGCAAAGCCGTCCGCAACGGCTCGAAATTCGATACCTGGAGCAGTTCGGTGATTATCGTCGGCTACGCCGTGCCCTCTTTTTTGTTCGCCATCTTACTGATCGTGCTGTTTACCGGCGGCAACTACCTCGACTGGTTCCCGCTGCGTGGTCTCACCTCACCGAATTTTGATACGTTACCCTGGTATGGCAAAGTGACCGATTACCTCTGGCACATTACGTTGCCGGTGCTGGCGACGGTCATCGGCGGGTTCGCCACGCTGACGATGCTGACCAAAAACTCGTTTATGGATGAAGTCGGTAAGCAATATGTGGTGACTGCACGCGCCAAGGGGCTGAACGAGAAACAGATTTTGTACCGCCACGTTTTCCGCAACGCCATGCTGCTGGTGATCGCCGGTTTTCCGGCCACCTTTATCAGCATGTTTTTCACCGGTTCCTTACTGATTGAAGTGATGTTCTCCTTGCAGGGGCTGGGGTTGCTGGGCTACGACGCGATCGTGCAGCGCGATTTCCCGGTCATTTTCGGCACGCTGTACGTCTTTACCCTGATCGGTTTACTGCTGAATATCATCAGTGACCTCACTTACACGCTGGTTGACCCGCGTATCGATTTTGAGGGCCGCCACTGATGAGCGTGAGTCTCTTTAAGCTGAACATCGTCAATCAGGCGCGCTGGGCGCGTTTTTGCCAGAACCGGCGGGGCTTCTGGTCACTGTGGATATTCATGGCGATGCTGATTCTTGTATTGTTATCCAATGTGCTGGCCAATGATAAACCGCTGCTGGCACGCTATCAGGGACATCTGTACGTGCCCTTTATGGTGAATTACAGCGAAACCACGTTTGGCGGAGAACTGGAAACCCCGACCGATTATCAGGATCCCTTTGTCCTGCGCCAGATTGAAGACCACGGCTGGGCAGTGTGGGCACCGATCCGCAGCAGTTACCACTCCATCAATTTTTCCACCACGCAGCCCTTCCCTTCGCCGCCTTCCACGCAGAACTGGCTGGGCACCGACAGCAACGGTCACGACGTGCTGGCGCAGATCCTCTATGGCCTGCGCATTTCACTGTTCTTCGGGATTTTATTGACCGTGCTGACCTCGGTGATGGGCATTATGGTCGGGGCCACGCAGGGTTATTACGGCGGGCTGACCGACCTGCTGGGGCAACGCTTTATTGAGGTCTGGTCGAGTATCCCGACCCTGTTTTTAATCATCATTTTGGCCAGCGTGGTGCAGCCGAATTTCTGGTGGCTGCTGCTGATAACCGTACTTTCCGGCTGGATGACGCTGGTCAGCGTAGTGCGCGCGGAATTCCTGCGCACCCGTAATTTCGATTATATCCGCGCTGCACAGGCGATGGGCGTCAGTGACCGCGCCATTATGTGGCGACATATGTTGCCGAATGCAATGGTTGCGACCCTGACCTATCTGCCGTTTATCCTTTGTGGCTCCATCACCACCCTGACGTCGCTGGATTTCCTCGGCTTCGGTCTGCCGCTGGGTTCTCCGTCGCTGGGTACGCTGCTGATGGAAGGCAAGAATAATTTGCAGGCGCCCTGGCTTGGGATCAGTGCGTTCGTGGTGCTGGCCACCCTGCTGTCATTGCTGATTTTCATTGGTGAAGCGGTTCGCGACGCCTTCAATCCGTCCGCACACCACAACAGTGAGGCACTCTGACATGACAGACGCCGCGTTATTGCAGATCAGAAACCTCAGCGTCGCTTTCCGTCAGGGGAACGAACAGCGCGAAGTGGTCAGCGACGTGTCGCTGAATATCCATGCGGGAGAAACGCTGGCGCTGGTCGGCGAATCCGGTTCCGGTAAAAGCGTCACCGCACTGTCGGTATTGCGCCTGCTGCCCTCTTCCGTGGTCTGGCCGCAGGGCGATATCCTTTTTGCCGGGCAGTCGCTGCTGAAGGCCGACGCCATGACATTGCGGCAGATCCGCGGCAATCAGATTTCGATGATCTTTCAGGAACCGATGGTGTCGCTCAATCCGCTGCATACCATTGAAAAACAGCTGACCGAAGTGCTGACGCTGCACCGCAATCTGCGCGGAGAAGCAGCGCGCGGCGAAATTCTCCGCTGTCTGGACCGCGTGGGTATCCGTCAGGCCGCCTCGCGTCTGCGGGATTTTCCGCATCAGCTTTCCGGCGGTGAACGGCAGCGCGTGATGATTGCGATGGCGGTGCTGACGCGGCCAAAATTGCTGATTGCTGACGAACCGACCACCGCGCTGGACGTCTCCGTTCAGGCGCAGATTTTATCGCTGCTTGCCGAACTCAGGCAGGAAATGGGCATGGCGATGCTGTTTATCACCCATAACCTGCGCATTGTGCGCCGTCTGGCGGACACCGTGGCGGTAATGCAACACGGACGCGTTGTTGAGCAGCAACCGCGCAGCACGCTGTTCAGCCAGCCTCAGCATCCCTACACCCGCCAGCTGTTACTGGCCGAACCTCAGGGACGCCCACAGCCGCTGAATGGCGAACAGCCCGTTCTGCTGGAGGTGAAAAATCTGGATGTCGGTTTTCCGGTCCGGCGTGGCCTGTTGCGCCGCACGGTCAGCATCAAACATGCGGTGAATCAGGTCAGTTTTCAGCTGCGTCGCGGAGAAAGTCTCGGCGTGGTGGGCGAATCCGGTTCCGGCAAAAGCACCACCGGGCTGGCACTCCTGCGTCTGATGAAGTCACAGGGCGAAATCTGGTTTGACGGCCAGCCGCTGCATACGTTCTCCCGCAAGAAAATGCTGCCGTTCCGCAGCCGGATCCAGGTGGTGTTTCAGGATCCCTTCTCGGCACTGAATCCGCGTTTTACCGTCGGGCAGATTATTGCCGAGGGGTTGTTAGTGCACCGCAACGTGAGTGAACAGGAACGCGACGCAGAAGTGATCCGCGCGATGCAGGAAGTGGGGTTAGATCCGCAGTCCCGCCACCGTTACCCGACCGAGTTTTCCGGCGGCCAGCGCCAGCGTATTGCGATTGCCCGCGCACTGATCCTCCAGCCGGAAATGCTGATCCTTGATGAACCCACATCGTCCCTGGATAAGTCGGTACAGGCGCAAATCCTGACCATTTTGAGTGAATTACAGCAACGCCACGGCCTGACCTATCTGTTTATCAGCCATGATTTGCATGTGGTGCGGGCGTTGTGCCATCAGTTGTTAGTGTTACGCAACGGGGAAGTGGTGGAACAGGGAGATTGCGAGCAGATTTTTACCGCGCCGCAGCAGGCTTACACCCGCGAATTGCTGGCCGCGTCAGATGCTTTCGATACGACATCCTGATACACAGGATCAACGCGCCTGAAGGAGTGACAATTCAGGCGTGTCAGAAAGGATAAAGTGCGGTGACAGATTCCGCGATCGCCGCGCCGATGTTTTTCAGGCAGCACAAGGTGGCGCTTTCATCTTCACGATGCACGAACAGACAAGGCTCACCGTCAATTTCAACAATCGCCGCTTTTACCTGAATATCTTCTAAGGCATCGGTCAGCTGATGCATCACCTGCCAGGCGAATTCGCCCTCATGGCTGAGCAGTTTCAGGCCGATCAGATTGTTATCTTCCTCGTTACCCGGCAGCGGAATCGGTTCAACTTTGATACCCGCAAACCCTGATAACCAGCGATAACTTTGCGGCAAACGATGTACTACCGAAAGTTGGATATTATTCACGTGGTTCCCCAGACAATGATTCATTCAAATCATTTACACGATATTTTTACAAAATGGCTACAACCGCACTGTTTAAGTTATAGCCGACAGGCTGAGCTTTGCCCACATTCCGTTCAAATAATTAACATTAAATTAACGTCACCGGATACAAAACGGCAGACCACCGTCATTTTTATCTCTGCTCTCACCTGTTCTGCGAGGCAGATCTCATTTTGGCTTATTTGTAACCTTTTCCGTGTTGATTCACAACCATTTTAATCAATTGACGCTACTTTTAATTGCTTATTTGTTTACATTTTATATACAAATAGAAAGCTTTGGAAACTCAGGTAAATCTCACAAAACTCTTATTATCAATAAGATAGTGAATTTTTACCTCAGCGGGTCGTTCAGTCACTCTGTTAATTTCAGTCTGAAATGAACCGGTTGGTTACAATTTTTACCGCCGCGCATCATACGTTAAATTGCGGATCTAATGTTAATAAATCCGCACAATTTGTTTGCACAAATCCCTCTTCTTTGGCTTATCATCCGCACCGTTATAAGTGGTATACCCTATCGCGACACACATCGGCAGAAACTAACCCGCTGATAAATCTCGCATTACGCAAATTATAATAAGAATCAGATACGCGAATTCACTGCCGTTTGGCAAAACAACCCAATCCCAGCGAGAAAGAGATGGAAAACGATCCTTCAATCATTGGAAGCAATACACCCGAAAATGGAACCGGTTTCAGTCGTCGTGAACTGCTGAAAGGACTGACGTCCGCCATGGTGGCCACCACCCTGCTCGGCTTCCCGTTCCTCAGCCAGGCGGAGAAAGAAACCGCTGCTCAGGATCCGGTCATTTTCGGTCAGTTCTATCTGGTTTCACAGGCCATCACTGAGCATAAAAATATCAGCGAAGGGACTTCCGCCCAGATTTTCAACGCCTTTTACCGCTCTCAACCCGACTTCCCTGCGCAGGTCAGCAAACTGCACGCGCTGGTGAAACCAGGTCAGGCGGCAAAAGATTTGCAGGAAGTGGCGAAACAAAATGGTCTGGGTGAACTGGTGACCGCCATCGTCACCGCCTGGTATACCGGCACGGTCGGGCATGGAACCGATTCCATTCTTATCTCCTATAAAGACGCGCTGATGTATCGCCCGGTCAGTGACGGCCTGATTGTGCCGACTTACTGCGGCAACGGTCCGCTGTATTTCACCGCTGCGCCGCCTGCTGCCGCGATGCCTGAATCCATGAACGCCGATCGTTTTACCAATCCTTCTGAAACAAATGTTGTGAGCAAAGCCTGATGAAAAAACCAGAATTTACTGCAGACGGCGATGCGTCTGCTGATGTGATTGTTGTCGGTTCCGGCGTTGTAGGCGGCATGATTGCCGATCAACTGGTCAGTCAGGGACATTCTGTTCTGGTGCTTGAAGCCGGGTTGCGTATTGAACGTGCTCAGGCGGTGGAAAACTGGCGCAACATGCCGTTTGAAAACCGTGCCGGTTCGGATTTCCAGGGGCTTTACCCGCAGTCCAAAAACGCGCCTGCGCCGCTGTACTTCCCGGAAAATAACTACGTCCATCTGACCGGACCGAGCGCCAGCAGCTTCAAACAGGGTTACCTGCGCACTGTGGGCGGCACCACCTGGCACTGGGCGGCTTCCTGCTGGCGTCATGTTCCTAACGATTTCAAAATGAAAACCCTGTATGGCGTGGGACGTGACTGGCCGATTTCTTACGATGAGCTGGAACCTTATTATTGCCGCGCTGAGGAAGAAATCGGCGTAGCGGGTCCGAACGATCCGGAACTGCAATCCCCTTCTGAACGCAGCAAACCCTATCCGATGGAACAGGTCCCTTACGGTTACGGCGACACCCGTTTCGCTGAAATCGTTAACCCGCACGGTTACCGCTCCGTACCGATCCCCCAGGGCCGCAGTACCCGTCCGTGGAACGGCCGTCCGACCTGTTGTGGCAACAACAACTGCCAGCCGATCTGCCCGATTGGCGCGATGTATAACGGCATTGCCCACGTGGAACGCGCGGAGAACAAAGGTGCGGTCGTGCTGGCTGAAGCGGTGGTCTACAAAATTGACACCGACGAGAACAACAACGTGACCGCCGTTCACTGGCTGGACAGTGAGAAGAAATCGCACAAAGCCACGGGTAAAGTGTTCGCGCTGGCCTGTAATGGCATCGAAACGCCGCGTCTGCTGCTGATGGCGGCCAACGACAAGAACCCGAACGGTATCGCCAACTCTTCTGATCACGTTGGCCGTAACATGATGGACCACTCCGGTTTCCACTGTACGTTCATTGCCAAAGAACCGCTGTGGATCGGTCGTGGTCCGGCACAAAGCAGCTGTCTGGTGGGGCCGCGCGACGGCGATTTCCGCAAAGATTATTCTGCCAACAAAATGATCCTCAACAACATCAGCCGTGTGATCCCGGCCACCTCAAAAGCCTTGCAGATGGGGCTGGTGGGTAAAGAGCTGGATGAAGAGATCCGCCGTCGTTCAATCTTCGGTGTGGATTTGTCCATCAGCCTCGAACCGCTGCCGGATCCGAATAACCGCCTGACGCTGAGCACCACCCGTAAAGATCCCCACGGACTGCCGTGCCCGGACATTCATTACGACGTCGGCGATTACGTGCGTAAAGGCGCAGAAGCCGCGCACAAGCAGCTGGAGCACATCGGTTCCCTGTTTATGGCGGAAGAATTCAATATCACCACCAGCCTGAATGCCAACAACCACATCATGGGCGGCACCATCATGGGCAGCGATCCGAAAGATTCGGTGGTGAACGGCAACTGTCGTGCGCATGACCACGCTAACCTGTGGTTACCGGGCGGCGGCGCGATCCCGTCTTCCAGCGTGGTAAACAGTACGCTGACCATGGCCGCTCTCGGCCTGAAAGCAGCCGATGATATGGCGAAAAAACTGGCAGGTGCCGCATGAAAAAACTTCTCACCGCCTGCCTGTTAAGCGCATCCCTTAGCGGAATGGCTTTTGCTGCCGATAATCAGGCAGAACTGATCCGTCAGGGTCAGGAAGTGGCGACCGCCGCTGACTGTCAGGCTTGTCATACCGCCCCGGAAGGCGGCAAACCTTTTGCCGGGGGTTATGAAATTCACTCGCCGATGGGCACGATTTATACCACTAACATCACGCCATCGAAGCAGTCTGGTATCGGCAATTACACCGAAGCGCAGTTCATCCGCGCGGTACGTGAAGGGGTTCGACCTGACGGTGCCAATCTGTATCCGGCCATGCCTTACACCTCTTACAGCCATATGAGCGATGCCGACATGCACGCGCTGTATGTCTATTTCCAGCAAGGGGTGAAACCGGTTGAGCAGCCGAATGTGGAAACCGCCCTGCCGTTCCCGTTCAACATGCGTATCGCCATGGCGGGCTGGAACATGATGTACCTCGACAGCACGCCGTTTAAGCCGGATCCGTCGAAAAGTGAGCAATGGAATCGCGGCGCTTATCTGGTGAACGGTGCCGGTCACTGTGATACCTGCCATACCCCCCGTAACCTGATGATGGGGTCGGTGACGGATAAACCGCTGGCAGGGGGCATGGTCGGGCCGTGGTATGCGCCGAATATCAGTTCAGATCCGGTCAGCGGTATCGGCAACTGGTCGCAGGCGCAACTGGTGGAATACCTGAAAACCGGCCGTACCGCCGGGAAAAATCAGGCAGCAGGCGGCATGGCGGAAGCGGTACAGAACAGTCTGCAATACATGTCTGACAGCGATCTGAACGCGATTGCCTTCTACCTGAAAAACAGCACGCCGGTTCGCGACCCGCGTGATACGCAGGCGGCGGATACCTTTGGCAAACCAGTCAATGTGGAAGAAGGTTTACGCGGCGCACATCCGTTTAACGCCAATAAAACTATCGACAACGGTGCTGCACTGTTCAGCGGCTATTGCGCCAGTTGCCACCAGCCGGATGGCTCAGGCAGCGAAAATCAGGCTTATCCGTCACTGTTTAACAACACCGCCACCGGCATGGGCAACGCCTCTAACCTGATTTCTGCCATTCTGTACGGCGTGGATCGTCAGGTCGGTGACCATCACGTGCTGATGCCGAAATTCGGCGTGGGATCCTATGTCGGTCAGTTAGACGACCAGCAAATTGCCGACATCTCCAACTACGTGCTGAAAAACTACGGCAACGCCGGTGTGCAGGTCAGCGCGCAGGATGTGGCGGTGTTACGGGCAGGCGGTCCGGTGACATTGCTGGCAAAATTGCAACCGTTCATGGCACCGGCGATGGTGGCTGGCGTAATTGTTCTGCTGGTGCTGATTTTCTGGCTTGGCCGGAAACGCAAAACCAAAGCGGCGTAATCCGTACACTGACATGCAAAACGGCCCATAACGGGCCGTTTTTTTATGCCTGAAACTCAGCTTAACCGCGCCCGACCAGCGGCATGGCGCTCGCCATCACCGTCATGGTCAGCACGTTGGTATCGAGCGGCAAACCGGCCATAAACGCCACCGCCTCACCGACGCGCTCCACCGGGATCACCGGTTCCTCAGCGATATGTCCGTCCGCCTGCATTCTGCCTGCCAGCGCTTTATTGCCCATGTCCGTCGCGGCGTTGCCGACATCTATCTGTCCGCAGGCAATGTTAAACGCCCGGCCATCCAGCGCGGTGGATTTGGTCAGACCGGTGATGGCATGTTTGCTGGCCGTGTAAGGCGCGGAATTCGGACGCGGCGACTGCGCCGAAATCGACCCGTTGTTGATGATACGGCCGCCCTGTGGCGATTGCTGTTTCATCAGTTTTACCGCCGCTTGTGTACATAAAAACGCGCCGGTGAGATTGGTATTGATCACCGACAGCCAGTCTTCCACCGGCAGTTCTTCGATTGGCACATCTTTCACGTTATTACCGGCGTTATTGAACAGCACATCCAGCCGCCCGAAGGTTTCCTGAATATCCTGAAACAGCGCGGCCACCGATGGCGGACTGGTGACATCCAGCTGACGCGCCACCGCCTGCCCCGGCGTAAACAACGCCACCGCCTGATCCAGCTTTTCTTTGTTGCGTCCGGCCAGGATCACAATAAAGCCGATCGCTTCCAGCGCTTTGGCGGCGCTCAGGCCGATGCCGCTCCCGCCGCCGGTTACCAGTGCAATTTTGGTGTCTTCAGTACTCATTATGTTTCCTTTTAAACCGCCGCCAGCATGCCGCCATCAATAAAGAGTAAATGACCATTCACGAAATCTGATGCCTTAGAGGACAGATAAACTGCACCACCCACCAGCTCTTCCGGATTGCCCCAGCGTGCAGCCGGCGTGCGTTTGCACAGCCATTCGGAGAACTCTTTGTTATCCACCAGCGCCTGCGTCATGTCGGTTTTGAAATAGCCCGGCGCGATGCCGTTCACCTGAATATTGTAGCGCGCCAGTTCGACGCACATGCCGCGGGTCAGCATTTTCACCGCGCCCTTTGAGGCGGCATACGGCGTGATGGTGTCGCGGCCCAGTTCGCTTTGCATCGAACCGATATTGATGATTTTGCCGCGCTCACGCTGGATCATGTAACGCGCCACCGCCTGCGACACCAGGAATACGGATTTCTGGTTTACGGCGATCACGTCGTCCCAGTCTTTTTCCGGAAACTCGGTGAATTTATGGCGGCGCTGAATACCGGCGTTATTCACCAGCACATCAATCGGTCCTATGGTGCTTTCAATATGGTCAATCGCCTGATTCACCGCCTGACTGGAGGTGACATCAAAGGAGACCGCATGGGCAATAAAGCCTTCCGCACGCAGGGCTTCCGCCGCTTTTTGCGTCGATTCAGGTTGCGTGCCGTTGACGATAATCTCCGCGCCATGCTGCGCCAGCCCTTTCGCCAGCAGGAAACCCAGACCGCGCGTCGAGCCGGTAACCAGAATCTTTTTATTATCCAGTGAGAAGAGATTTGTCATGACGTTGGCCTTATTGAATGCTGATTTAAAAAGTTAGCTTCACTACACCGGTTTACCCAGCGCTAAACTGTGATGCAGATCACCTCGCGGGATGTTAAAAAACCCTGTTACTCCCGCTGTGATCCTCATCATTTTGATAACAATCTTCGGCGCTTTCTGTTTCAATAATCAGGTATATTTGCCGCCCCAACCAGGAACATTCCGCATGAGAAACCAGCGCGTGACACTACAGGACATCGCCCAACTGGCGGATGTCACGAAGATGACGGTGAGCCGTTTTCTGCGCACGCCGGAAAAGGTGTCTCCTGAAACCCGTGAGCGCATCACGAAGGTCATGGAAGAAGTGGGTTATCCGCTGGAAGAAGCCCGCGGACCGGCCAAAGCGCCGCGTATCGGCATATTAGTCCCCTCGTTCAATAACCAGATTTTCTCCGATTTGCTGGCAGGCATTGAATCGGTCACTTCCGCGCAGGGCTTTCAGACGCTGGTGGTCAATTATGATTACAGCAAAGAGCGCGAAGAAGAACACATCATCAACCTGCTCGGTTATCAGCTGGCGGGGCTGATCCTCACCGACTCCGTGCATACGCTGAAAGCCGATAAGTACCTGAATGCGAGTGAGATCCCGGTGGCGCAGGTGATGGATCTGGATGACCCGCACGGGCGTATCGCGGTGGGATTTGATAATCAGCAGGCCGGTTACGACATGGCCAATACCCTGCTCGCCAGCGGCAAAGAGCATGTGGTGTATTTCGGATCGATGTCAGATGCCCGCGACCAGAAACGCTATCAGGGCTACAGCCGCGCGATGTCTGAACGCGGACTGACGCCGGTGCATATCACGCCCAATAAAGTGTCATCGGTGTCTATCGGCGCAGGCATGTTATCTATGGCGCGCCAGCTCTATCCGCAGACCAATGCCATTTTGTGTACCAACGACGATATTGCGGTAGGCGTGTTACAGGAATGTATCAAACTGGGCATCCGCGTACCGCAGGACATGGCGATTTCCGGCTTCCACGGGCTGGATATCGGGCTGGCGACGACCCCATTATTAGCCAGTGTGATTACGCCACGCTTTGAAATGGGCAAGGTCGTGGCTGAGATATTGCTCAAAAAAATCAGAAACCTGCCGACCATTGAACGGGTGGATTTGCACTACCGCATCTCCCTCGGCGGCACGATTTAATCCTCTTTTCTTACTGAATTTCCCTCTTCCATCCTGCACGCCAACTCCGGTGCAGGATCACGTATGTAGTAACACCTTTTCTTAACATAATTCAACGTGACTCCTGTCACGAAATACTTTCCTCAAAATGCTTTTATTAAGCCATCGCCGATTACAAGCACACAGAGGAAAGAACATGGATAATAAGATTCCTAAGGCTCGCTGGCTTCGTGTAATAACACCTATTCTTATCGCCTGTATTATTTCCTTCATGGACAGGGTCAATATTAGTTTCGCCATGCCAGGCGGAATGGATGCTGAATTAGGGATCACCGCGTCAATGGCCGGTCTGGCCGCCGGTATTTTCTTTATCGGTTATTTATTCCTGCAGGTTCCCGGCGGCAGTCTGGCCGTGCACGGCAGCGGACGTAAATTCATCGCCTGCTCGCTGATTGCCTGGGCGGTGATCTCTATCCTGACCGGCTTTATCACCAATCAGTATCAGCTTCTGTTCCTGCGCTTCGCGCTCGGCGTGGCAGAAGGCGGGATGTTGCCGGTGGTGCTGACCATGGTCAGCAACTGGTTCCCGGATAAAGAACGTGGCCGCGCCAATGCTTATGTACTGATGTTCGCGCCACTTGGCGGAATGATCACCGCACCGCTGTCGGGCCTGATCCTGGATACGCTCGACTGGCGCTGGTTGTTCATCATCGAAGGGACGTTATCTTTCGTGGTGATGCTGTTCTGGTGGTTCACCATCAGCGACCGTCCTGAAGAAGCCAAATGGCTGTCAGACCGTGAACGCGACTATCTGGTGACTGAGCTGAACCGCGAACGTGAGGCCCTGCGGGCACTGGCGCCGGTGAATAACGCGCCGCTGAAAGAGGTGTTCCGCAACAAGTCCATCGTCAAACTGATCATCATTAACTTTTTCTATCAGACCGGGATTTACGGCTATACGTTGTGGTTGCCCACCATCCTGAAAAACCTGACCGGCGGCGACATGAGTTCGGTGGGTATGCTGGCGATTATTCCTTACGTCGGCACCATGCTGGGGATCCTGGCGATGTCGGTACTGTCGGATAAAACCGGTAAGCGCCGTATGTTCATCGCCCTGCCGCTGTGTGGCTTCGCCGCCTGTCTGGCCGCGTCTGTGGCATTCGGTCATAACATCATGGCGGCCTACGGTTTCCTGGTCGGTGCCGGTTTCTTCCTGCAAGCCGCGACCAGTGCCTTCTGGACCATTCCGGGCAAAGTCACCACGCCGGAAGTCGCGGGGAGCGCACGCGGTGTGATTAACGGTCTGGGGAATCTTGGCGGGTTCTGCGGACCCTATCTGGTCGGCGTGCTGGTCAGTCTGTACGGCCAGAGCACCGCGATTTATGCGCTGGTAGCCTCATTGCTGATTGCTGCGGCGGTCACCACCCTGCTGCCAAAAGAGTGCGACATGGCGCTGGTGCCGGGTGCGAAAGCCAAAGCCATGGCGGATGAATACGCCCGTGCCAAAGCCGCGCGCAGGGTTCAGGGAGTGAAAGCAGAAGTGGTTTAATGACCCAAAACGGTGCTGGTTTAGCTCCTCCCCCTGCGAAGGGGGAGGAAGTTATGCAGATACTGCTTTCGCCGGACGGCTGGCGTAGAGATACAGCAAGGTGGCGGCCAGGACACAGAACGCCATGGAGCCGACCATCGGCCAGGCGCTTTTGGCGGTAAACAGCGACAACACAGAGCCAATCGCCGCACCGGTGCCGAAGCGAATCGTCCCCGCCAGTGACGCCGCCGTACCGGCCATATGCGGGAAGTCATCCATGATCACCGCCATCGCGTTGGACGTCACCATCGCAATCACGCCGACATACCCCGCCACGCCAATCACCATCGCCCAGAATGGCAGCCCGAAAGTGCAGACGATCACCAGCCACATGCCCATCGTCAGCTGCACAAACAGCCCGAAACGGAACATTTTCACCGCGCCGGTCCGGCGCACATTGCGGCTGTTGATCAGCGTCAGAATGACCAGTGCAACGATATTCAGCGCAAAGTAAAAACCGAAATTCTGCGGCGATACACCGTTCAGTTCGATATAAACAAACGGACCGGCGCTGAGGAAGGAGAACATCCCGGCAAACGAGAAACCACTCGCCAGCATATAACTCAGCACACGTTTATGCCGAAACAGGGAAGCAAAGTTGCCGACGCTGGTGCGCAGATGGAATTTTTGCCGCCGCTCTTTGGGCAGCGTTTCCTTGATGTACACGCCCACCAGCGTCGCGGCGATCAGCGCGGCGATAGCCATTGCCCAGAAAATCGCGTGCCAGCTGAAAATCGCCATCAGCAAACCGCCGAGCATCGGCGCCAGCAACGGCGCAACTGTCATCACCAGCACCACGAAAGACATCATTCGTGAGAATTCATCTTTGGTGAACATATCGCGCATCAGCGCATTGATGACCACACTCGCCGCGGCCGCCGCCAGACCGTGCAGGAAACGCATCCAGACCAGTTGCTCGACCGACTGAGCCAGCGCACAGGCACCGGCCGCGACGGCAAAGATCAGCACGCCCCAGAAGATAACCGGCTTACGCCCAAGGCTGTCCGCCATCGGCCCGTAAAACAGCTGCCCTATCGCAAACCCCAGCACGTAAGCGCTGAGGGTCATTTGCACGCTGCCCGCCGGAACGCCATATTCCTGCGCAATCACGGGCATACTTGGCAGATACATATCGATAGCCAGAGGCATCAGCATCGATATCAATCCCAGGATGAAAATCAGTCCGATGTGGGAGACCGGTTTTTCTTGCACTTTCAGCTGCTCCAGTTAATAAAAAACTATCGCGAGGGAACGCCAACGCTGGCCACTTCCTGCTCAGTTAAAGGCCGGTACTGACCCGGTTCCAAATCTTCATCCATCACAATCTCACCGATACGTTCACGGTGCAGCGCGATCACGCGGTTACCGACCGCAGCAAACATGCGTTTTACCTGATGATAACGGCCTTCGCTGAGGGTCAGACGCACCAGACAGTCCTCGATTTTCTCGAGTTGTGCCGGTTTGGTCAGGGAATCTTCGTTATGCAGCTGAACGCCCGCTTCAAACTGCGCGGCGGTATCGTCAGCCAGCGGATGTTCCAGCGTCACCAGATAGGTTTTTTCGCAGTGATGGCGCGGGGAGGTAATGCGGTGCGACCATTGTCCGTCATCGGTCATCAGCACCAGCCCCGTGGTGTCGATGTCCAGACGCCCTGCCGCATGCAGCTTGTAAGCCACCGGCTCTTCGAGGAAATACAGCACGGTCGGATGATCAGGATCATCGGTGGAACACACATAACCCTGCGGTTTGTTAAGCATGAAATAACGCGGGCCGGTGATTTGATCCAGCACATTGCCATCAAATTCGACGCGTTGTTCAGGGCTGATTTTCATCGCGCCGGTTTTGACGATTTCACCGTCGACGGTGACACGTTTATTGCGCAGTTCACGCAACACAAGCGCGCGGCTTACACCTAATTGCTGAGAGAGAAATTTGTCCAGACGCATTGGATCGACTTGCCTTCATGGCGATCTGAGTGATCGCGTTACTGATAAAACACAAGACCCCGCCGCTGCGCTCAGGCAACTGACAGGGTTCAGGGTTGTTCGTTTCGTAATAATTGCAACGAGTTATTATTACTTCGGGGGGGCAGACACGCTGCCGCATTGAGGTGACCAGTATAGCCGCGCATCCGGTAAGGAAGAAGGAAAATAAGCAGGCTAAACATTCACGGCGGGTGATTTTTTTGCTCATCGCCATCCGGTGGATTTCTTGGCATACTTCATTACTGTTTTTATAAACAGGGTTGTTAACCGGAAAATCAACAGGTGATCATCGCGTGACTGCTTTTACCCTCCGCCCCTACCAGCAAGATGCCGTGGATGCCACGCTGCGTCACTTCCGCCAGCACGATGAACCGGCGGTGATTGTGCTCCCCACCGGTGCCGGAAAAAGTCTGGTGATTGCCGAACTGGCCAGGGTGGCGCGCGGGCGTGTGCTGGTGCTCGCGCACGTTAAAGAACTGGTGGCGCAAAATCACAGTAAATATCTGTCCTACGGGCTGGAAGCGGACATCTTCGCCGCCGGGCTGAACCTGAAACAAAGCAGCGGCAAAGTGGTGTTCGGCAGCGTGCAGTCCGTCGCGCCGAACCTTGACCAATTCAGCGGCGAGTTTTCCCTGCTGATTATCGATGAATGCCACCGGATTTCTGACGATGACAACAGCCAGTATCAGCAGATCATCGGCCATCTTAAAGCGCAAAACCCCCGTCTGCGTCTGCTCGGCCTGACCGCCACGCCTTATCGTCTGGGCAAAGGCTGGATTTATCAGTATCACCATCAGGGCATCGTACGCGGCGATGCGAACAGCCTGTTCCGCGACTGCATCTATGAACTGCCGCTGCGCTACATGATTAAAAATGGCTTTCTGGTGCCGCCTGAGCGGCTCGATATGCCGGTGGTCAGTTACGATTTCAGCCGCTTACAGGCCAACAGTAACGGCCTGTTCAGCGAAGCAGATCTGAATGACGAACTGCGTCAGCAAAAGCGCATCACGCCACACATCATCAGCCAGATCGTCGAGTTCGCGCAGGATCGCAAAGGCGTGATGATTTTTGCCTCGACGGTAGAACATGCCGGAGAGATTTACGGATTGCTGCCGGAAGGCGAAGCGGCGCTGATCAGCGCACAGACCCATGCGGTTGACCGTGACCGGCTGATCAATGCTTTCAAAGCCCGGCAGTTGCGCTATCTGGTGAATGTGTCGGTACTGACCACCGGTTTCGATGCACCGCATGTGGACTTGATCGCTATTTTGCGCCCTACCGAATCGGTCAGCCTTTATCAGCAAATTGTCGGACGCGGGCTGCGGCTGGCACCCGGCAAAACCGACTGCCTGATCCTCGATTACGCTGGCAATCCGCACGACCTGTTTACGCCGGAAGTCGGCAGCCATAAACCGGCGGGTGATAACAAACCGGTACAGGTCTTCTGCCCGGCCTGCGGTTTTGCCAATATTTTCTGGGGAAAAACCACCGAAGACGGCACCATTATTGAGCATTTTGGCCGCCGCTGTCAGGGCGTGCTGGAAGATGACGAAGGCAACCGCGAGCAGTGTGATTTTCGCTTCCGCTTTAAAAGCTGTCCGCATTGCGGCGCGGAAAACGACATCGCCGCACGGCGTTGCCATCAGTGTCAGGAAATTCTGGTCGATCCGGATGACATGCTGAAAGCGGCGCTGCGTCTGAAAGATGCGCTGGTCCTGCGCTGCGGCGGCATGAATCTGGAAAATGGCCGCGACGACAAAGGCGAATGGCTGAAAATTACCTATTACGATGAAGACGGTGCCGACGTTTCCGAACGCTTCCGCCTGCAAACACCGGCCCAGCGCATGGCGTTTTTGCATAACTTCCTGCGTCCCCACCAGCGCGCGCCGGGCGTACCGCTGGAATGGAACACCGCTGCGGATATCGTCGCGCAGCAGGTTTTATTACGTCATCCGGATTTTGTGGTGGCGCGCATGAAAGGCCAGTTCTGGCAGGTGCGGGAAAAAATGTTTGATTATGAAGGCCGCTACCGGCGCGCCAATGAGTTGCGCGGGTAACCGACAATAGGACTTTTAGTCCGGGTGGTTATCCGGTATCATACCGCCCGCTTTCGCCTTGTGTGGAAGTTGCAGTACTCAACTCGTCACTCGGTCGCAGGTGGCGGGGCAAACTTTCTTATATAGAGAAACATACATGTTCACTATCAATGTAGAAGTACGTCCACAGGACGAGCAGGGCAAAGGTGCGAGCCGCCGCCTGCGTACAGAAAACAAATTCCCGGCTATCGTTTACGGTGGCTCAGCTGCTCCGGTTTCTATCAAACTGGACCATGATTCTGTTAAGAACATGGAAGTTAAAGCGGAGTTCTACTCTGAAGCTATTACTCTGGTTATCGACGGTAAAGAAACCAAAGTTAAAGTTCAGGCTGTACAGCGTCACCCGTTCAAGCCAAAACTGGCTCACATCGACTTCGTTCGCGTTTAATCGCTGACCAAGTTGTTGCGCATCGGGACGCCGTGCGAGAACAAATAAAAAACACCGCCCAGGCGGTGTTTTTTATTGGGCGCTATTCAGGTTTGCTCCTCCCCCTGCGAAGGGGGAGGCGGGAGGGGGTTTTAAGGGCTAACACCCTTTGCTAAAGCACACTTCAACATCTTGATTTTGCTTTTAATACCCCACCCCAACCCTCCCCTTCGCAGGGGAGGGAGCGATTATTTATTGCCCGCTTTGCGCTGCAACTGATCCCGCAAATTCGGTGGCGTGCCTTTGATGGTCAGGGTATCCGTGGCCGGATCCCAGAAGATGCGTTCGCCCATCAGCATGGCGTCAAAGTTAATGCTCAGCCCGCCGCCGCTGCCCGCGAATTTGGTGAGCTGACGTAAGGTGCTGCGATCCGCCGGGAAAGTCTCTTCCAGCTGATAACCTTGTTCCTGCGTAAACTCTTTGAATTTCTTGTCATTCCACGGCGGCAGTTCTTCGGACAAATCATCCAGTGCGATTTCTTCGCCCGCCTGTAACTGCTCGTTGCAGTAGGTATAAACCTGCTGACGGTAATTCTGACGCTCATTTTTATCGAGCTGCGCTTCGGTACAGAAATCGTCAACCGCCTGCAACAGGCCGCGGTTTTGCGCCTTGGTGTCCAGACCTTCGGATGCCCCGAGGAAATCCATAAAGAAGTCAGAGACTTTGCGCCCTACCCGGCCTTTCAGGAAAGTCAGGTAACGGGTGGATTCCGGGTTGGTTTCCCATTCGGTCAGATCAATACGCGCCACGATATCCGCATGATTGATATCGAGATAATGAATGCTGCTGACATCCAGCTGTTCATTGACGCGCATGCTGCTGCGGCTGTTGAGCACGGCGACCAGCAAATATTCCACCGCCAGGAAGCGGTAATGACAGAACAACACCACGCCGCCTTCGGCAAACGGGTATTTCGCCAGTTCGTCACGCAAACGCCCCGTGGCGGCGCGGCTGAATGACAGGAAATCGTCGTCCCCTTTGCGGCAACTGCGTAACGCCACAGCCAGTTCGCTGTCTTCATTGAACAAACCGTAGGCTTTGCTTTTGGCACTGTAAACGCGGTGCAACTCCGCCATCATTTCATCAACGGCCGCATTTGGCGTCAGCAGCGTATCGCGCAGCACAACATCCAGCGTTTGCTCGTCACGTTTGTTCAACTGGTGCAGAGCGATCTGCTCAATATCCAGACTCATGGGGGACTCTCTCCTGTAAGAATTGCAGCCGTTTAAGAAGGGCGTGCCTGCGGGGCGTATTCAAACACCGAAGTTCTAAAGCCGCAACCGCTCATGCCTTAGAAAGAAGAATTTAATCGCGCAGCCCGCGCATCAGCAAGACGAAGTAGGAAGGGGGTTATAAAAATGCGGAAAGTGAGTCTGTGATACGCTAAGATATTGGACTTTGTCAGATCAAGAAGCACAATACTCTATGGCACAATCATCCCGTTACAGTGACGAACACGTTGAACAACTCCTTTCCGAGCTGGCAACCGTTCTGGAAAAACACCGCGCCCCGACAGACCTGTCTTTGATGGTTCTGGGCAATATGGTGACAAACCTTATTAATACCAGCGTCGCTCCTGCACAGCGCAAAGCCTTGTCTCAGTCTTTTGCGAAGGCGTTGCAAGCGTCGATAAGAGAAGATAAAGCCCATTAATCCATTACTTGCCCAAAACCTCTCATGGTGACGAATCGTCAGCGCTATCGCGAAAAAGTATCCCAGATGATCAGCTGGGGCCACTGGTTCGCCCTGTTTAATATCCTGCTCATTCTGGGGATCGGCAGCCGCTACCTGTTTGTTTCTGACTGGCCTTCTTCATTGCAGGGGCGTATTTACGCACTGGTCAGCTGGCTTGGGCATTTCAGCTTTATCGGTTTTGCTGCCTATCTGCTGATTATTTTCCCGCTCACTTTTGTGGTGATGTCGCAGCGCCTGCTGCGGTTCCTGTCTGCCATTCTGGCGACCGCCGGGCTGACGCTGATCCTGGTCGATACCGAAGTCTTTACCCGTTTCCATCTGCACATTAATCCTGTGGTCTGGGAACTGGTGGTGAATCCCGGCCGGGGCGAGATGGCGCGTGACTGGCAGCTGATGTTTATTGCTGTGCCGGTGATTTTCCTGCTCGAAATGTTGTTCGGCACCTGGGCGTGGCAGAAGCTGCGCAGCCTGAACCGCCGTAATTTTGCCAAACCGATTGTGGTGCTGTTTATTGCCAGCTTCTTTGCGTCGCACCTGATGTACATCTGGGCGGATGCCAACTTCTATCGTCCGATCACCATGCAGCGCGCCAATCTGCCGCTGTCGTATCCGATGACAGCGCGTAAGTTCCTCGAAAAACACGGTCTGCTGAATGCCGAGGAATATCAGAAACGCCTGATCGAACAGGGCAATCCGGAAGCGCTGGCAGTGGAATATCCGCTGAACAGCATCAGTTTTGCGAAAACAGGTTCCAAATATAACTTGCTGATGGTGGTGCTGGACGGCGTTCATACCGCCACGCTCGATAACGACATGCCGGTGCTGAGCGACTTCGCCCGACACAACATCCGTTTTGATCAGCATTTCAGTTCCGGTAACCGTAACGATACCGGCCAGTTTGGCCTGTTCTACGGGATTTCACCGAGCTATATGCAGGGCATTCTGGCGGCACGTAAGCCTTCTGCGCTGGTGACCTCGCTGGAGCAGCAAGGCTATGAATTTGGCCTGTTTGCTTCCGACGGCTTTAACAGCCCGCTGTACCGTCAGGCATTGCTGACTGACTTTACCCTGCCGCCGCCGGTGAAACAGACCGACGCGCAGACGGTGTATCAGTGGCAGCAATGGCTGAATGTGCGCGGTAACGGCCCGTGGTTCTCGTATGTGAACCTGAACGGTATCAGCGCGGCATTACGTCAGAATGGCGACAGCGTACCGGTCGGCAAACCCTTTATCCGTCGTTATCAGTCGGGTGCGCAGACGGTCGATGAACAGATCAAGGCGATTCTGCAGGCACTGAAAGATCGCGGCGAACTGGATAAAACCGTGGTGGTGATCACCGCGTCTCACGGCATCGAATTCAACGAAAACGGGACCTGGGGTTCCGGCAATGCCATGAACCGCCAGCAGTTGCAGGTTCCGCTGATCATCCACTGGCCGGGGACACCGGCGCAAAGTATCGATAAGCTGACCGACCATGCCGATGTGATGACCACGCTGATGCAGCGCCTGTTGCACGTGACCACCGCGCCTGCCGATTACTCTCAGGGTGAGGATTTATTTGCAGCCAAACGTCGTCACAACTGGGTAACCACCAGTGATGACGGAACGCTGGTGATCACCACGCCAGATCAGACGCTGGAACTCGAGACGGACGGTGATTTCCGCGCGTTCGATGCGCACGGCAAGCGGATTAAAGATCAGAAACCGGAGCTTGGCCTGCTGTTGCAGGTACTGACCGATGAAAAACGCTTCCTGGCAAACTGACGTTCGCCGCCAGACATGAAGCCGAAAAAGCCAGCCCTCAGCGGTTGGCTTTTTTTTGCCCCGCATTTCCCCTTCAAATTATTTGACCTTCTCTATGAAAATTATGTCGTTTATAGCCCGGCCTGAAACCGTTAGCTTGGGATCTGAATTCTAACAAGCTGATAAAAACAGAGCGGAGTGCGCCATCGTGTCAGGACTGGTCAACGGAAAATGGGTAAGCGGCGACGTCGCGAAAGAAGAAATCAAAAACGGTGCCTTTCATCGGGAAGACACCGCGTTTCGTGAAACGCATATCGAGCCGCAGGCGGGGCGCTACCAGTTGTTCATCTCTTTGCTCTGCCCGTGGGCATCGCGCACGCTGATTTTCCGCCATCTGAAAGGACTGGAAAAATTCATTCAGATTTCGGTCGCGCAGCCGGTAATTGGCGAAAATGGCTGGACGTTCGATACGCCGCAAGATGCAGGCGATAAGATTGCGCCGGTCAGCTATGTTCATCAGCTGTATACCGCCAGCGACGCCACTTACACCGGTAAGGTATCGGTGCCGGTGTTGTGGGATCGCCAGGAAGGCCGCATCGTCAACAATGAATCCGCCGACATTATCCGCATTCTCAACCATGCCTTTGATGCGCTGACGGGTAATCAGGATGACTTCTACCCTGCCGCCCTGCGCGAAGAGATCGACCGCTGGAATGAGATGATTTATCACGACGTCAACAACGGGGTTTACAAGACCGGCTTTGCGAAAACGCAGGAAAGCTACAACGCGGCCGTAACCCGGTTGTTCAGCACGCTCGATACCCTCGAGGCACATTTACAGACTCACCGTTATATCGCCGGTGAATATCTGACCGAAGCCGACTGGCGGCTGTTCGTCACGCTGGTGCGTTTTGACAGTGCCTATCACGGTGCCTTCAAATGCAATATCCGCCGTATCGAAGACTACCCTAATCTTTCAAATTATTTGCGCGAACTCTACCAGTGGCCGGGGATCAGCGACACGGTAAACCTCCCGCACATCAAACAGGGCTACTACGGCATTCTGTGGCTTAACCCGACCGGCATTGTTCCGGCAGGCCCGGAACTGGATCTGCGCCGCCCGCATGATCGTCAGCGTCTCAGCGGACGCGGGGTGATGCACACAACCGGCTAAAAATCACTTGGACCCGCAGGCATAACACTGTATATTTGAACAGCTATTTTTTTTTGCCAGTCATATTGATGAGGAATGTTATGCGGGTCGAACTGATTTTTGACAAACGGAATGTCTCCGGTATCCCGAATGCCAGTGAAAAGATTGAAGCGGAACTGGTCAAGCGGGTTCACCGGCTGTTTCCTGACGCGGAAGTAAAGGTCAAACCGATGCAGGCCAACGGGCTGAACACCCACGGCGCCAGCAAGCAGGAACGTTCGCAATTAAACCAAATGTTAGAAGAAATGTTTGAAGAAGCCGATGAATGGCTTTCGGTGGAGTAAAAATCCGCGCCGCCGTTGCACTTGCTTACAAAGGGCAATTGAAATAAACAATCCATCGCGGTGGCTTAATATAAGATGTGCGTGTTATACGAAATTCATTATCAATCAGAGCGATGAGTTGCACAAAACGTGGTTCAGACAGGGCTGATTTCTCCGGCCACTTGTTCCCCGCGCCTTCGCTTTTCGCTTCACATGCGTCAATGACTTTGCGAAACCGCCATGCCACCGAGCCCAAGAAAATCCAGCGCCCAACCTAATTTTTACACCAAGCGCTTTGCGCTGATTTGTCTCGGTATTGTCTTCTGCCTGGCGCTTCTGCTGGGCCGCGTGGGTTATCTGCAGTTACTTAACCAGCCAATGCTGGAGAAGGAAGCCGACTCACGCTCTCTGCGCTCCACCGTCATTCCTGCCGGACGCGGAACCATTGTAGACCGTAACGGTCACCCGCTGGCGCTGAGCGTCGCCTCAAAAGACATTATTGCGGATCCGTTCCGTGTGCTGGAACTGCACAGCGATCTGAACAGCCCTAAGTGGCAATATCTTGCTTCCGCGCTGAATATGCCGCTCTCCCAGTTGCAGCAAACCATCACCAGTGATCCGCAACGCCGCTTCGTTTATCTTGGCCGCAAAATCGAAGAAGGCATTGCCGCCGATATCAGCCAGCTTCACCTTGGCGGTATCACCAGCCAGCTTGATGACAGCCGCTATTATCCGATGAGTGAAGCCGCCGCCAATCTGGTGGGAATTGTCGGCACCGATAATGAAGGGCTGAACGGCATCGAGAAAGGCTTTAATACGCTGCTGCAGGGCAAACCGGGTATGCGCGAATACCGTCAGGATCGCCATGGCAATGTGATCGGTGTGCTTAAAGAGGTGCCGCCGCAACAACCGCCGACCATCAACCTGAGCATCGACAGCTTCATGCAGTACGTGCTGTATTCCCGGCTGCGTGATGGCGTGACGCTCAACCAGGCGGAGTCCGGTGCCGCCGTTCTGGTGGATGTGAATACCGGCGAGATTTTAGGCATGGCCTCCTACCCTTCTTACAACCCGAATAACTACGCCGGAGTTCAGGCGAAGAACATGCGAAATGTGGCGATCAGCGACAGCTTCGAGCCGGGTTCGACGGTGAAACCGCTGGTGGTGATGGCCGGTCTGAACCGCCATATGATCCGCCCGGATTCGGTACTGGATACCCATCCGTACACCGTTAACGGTCACCTGATCCGCGACGTCGGCCACTGGCCTGCGCTGACCATCACCGGCATTTTGCAAAAATCCAGTGACATTGCCGTTTCGCATATCGCGCTGGCGATGCCCGCCAACGTGCTGGTGCAGCTTTATCAGTCGTTCGGTTTAGGCAAGCCGACCGACTTAGGCATTGGCGGCGAAAGCAGCGGTTATTTCCCGGCGCACCGTGATCGCTGGGCCGATATCGAACGCGCCACTTTCTCGTTTGGCTATGGTCTGCGCGTCACCCCACTGCAAATTGCCCGCGAATACGCCACTATCGGCGCGGAAGGCATTTACCGTCCGCTGTCGATCACCAAGGTCACGCCGCCGGTGCTGGGCACCCGCGTGATGTCGGCTGATGTGGTCAGAACGGTTATTCATATGATGGAAAGTGACGCCCTGCCGGGCGGTTCCGGCCTGAGCGCGGCAGTGCCGGGCTACCGTCTGGCCATCAAAACCGGTACGGCGGAAAAAATGGGTGCCAGCGGCAAATACGATGGTGGTTATATCAACTACACCGCCGGTGTGGCCCCTGCCAGTAACCCGCGCGTGGCGCTGGTGGTGATGGTCAACAACCCGCAGGCAGGTAAGCACTTCGGGGGGTCAGTGGCCGGGCCGATCTTCGGCCAGATTATGGGTGAAATCCTCAACCATATGAACATTGCGCCGGATGCGCTGGTGCCGGAAACGCCACCAACAACGGTGATTAATGGGGGTCAGAAAACCGATCTGGTGCGCCGTCCGGCAACGGATGGTTAAACGAAACCTCTAAAATTCGTTAAAAATTCCTGACAGGCTGGATCTCACAGAAATAAGCGGTTAACGTTCGCAGACTTATTGGCTGAACGGCTGGCTGAAGACCTACTGTGGAGGAAGAGCGTACGCTCTGAAAGAAAAAGCATGAAACGGCTTCTTATCGTCTTTCTGATATTTGTTGCGGTTTGTCTGGGTGTGATTGCACTGAATATGCAGGGCAACGGCCCGTGGTAACTGATTGCCGTTCCCTGACGCGGAACAGGGGGAGGCATCACTTTGCCGGGGCGTAAGCACTTCGTGATGTTGATTATTCTTATTCTGGTCGGGATCGTTCTGGTGGATGACGGCATCGCCCGGTTAATCCACTGGATCCTGTTACGTTAGGATCAGGCCCGTCTGGCTGTGCGGCTTACCGGGCCATTGTTGTCTGCTCAACCCCTGACCCACTCAGAGCAACACCTGCCACGCCAACCTGACGAACTCGTGTATAATAGCGGTATTCAACCTTAATACAGACTGGTTATGGCTCAAGACATTCATCTCGCTATCGTCTGCGCACTCAGCAAATGGATTGAAGGCCACCTTGGTCGCGTGATCCACCTGGAAGAACTGGCTGAGTACTCAGGTTATTCGCTCTGGCACATGCAAAAACTGTTCAAGGAATCGACCGGCATTTCTCTGGGGAAATACATCAGGGAAAGACGTCTGGCGAGCGCTGTTTATCAGCTGAGCAGCAGTGAAACGCCGATTTTCGATATCGCGATGGATTTCGGTTTCGGCTCGCAATCGCATTTCACCTACATGTTCCGCAAGCGTTTCAACATTACGCCACATGAATTCCGCCAGAACCCTGACATCGAACTCGATGTGTCTCCCCCGCTGCATCTGATCCATCAGAAATCAGCCTGAGGCTGCCTGAGTCCTGCTCGTCTCCCCCACGCTTTACCCAAAAAAAACGCGACCCTCAGAGGCCGCGTTCTTTTTACTGCACATTCTTTATTGCTAAAGACTACGCGCTATTCTGTGTCTGAGAAAGGCACGCTTAGAACTGATACACCAGACCTACCGCCGTCACGTCATCGGTGTTGATACCGGCGTTATCGGTGAAGGTGCTGCTGTCGATCAGGTTGATTTTATAGTCAACGTAGGCTGACATGTTTTTGTTGAAGTAGTAAGTCGCACCCAGGTCAACAAATTTAACCAGATCCTGATCCTGATAGTTGTTACCCAAACGGTCTGAACCTAAATCTTTACCGCGGGTTTGGTTATAGGCCACGAACGGACGCAGACCGAAATCGAACTGGTAGCTGGCGTAGGCTTCAAATGCCTGAGATTCGTTTGCATAACCGTAAGCTTCTGAATCGGTAGAACCGAAGCGGGAAGCGTTATACGCCTGAGTAAACATCGCGGCCAGATAGACGTTATTGGCGTCATATTTCAGACCGCCGGTATAGCCTTCGGCTTTTTTACCGTCGCCCATGATACCGGTTGCGGAGTTTTGCTCATTGGTACGGTCAGAGTTAAAGAAGGCACCCGCCACGCTGACGCCCGCGCCAATGTCGTAGCTCAGGGACATACCGTAGCCGTCGCCGTTCTGCGTCAGCACATCACGCGTACCCGGTTCGCCGCCGCCGTCATTTTTACCCTGATATTGCAGAGCAAAGTGCAGGCCATCCACCAGACCGAAGAAGTTATCGTTACGGTAAGTCGCCACGCCGTTAGTACGCTGGTACAGGAACTGGTCTGCGCCGTACGTCGAACCATCGAACTCAGGCTGCATGTCGGTCCAGGCGGCCACATCGTACATCACGCCATTGTTACGACCGTAGTCGAAAGAACCCATGTCGCCAAATTTCAGACCCGCGAAGCCATAACGGGTGAAGGAGGTATTGCTGGAACCTTCATCCTGATTCGCCTGAACCTGATATTCCCACTGGCCGTAACCGGTCAGCTGATCAGTGATCTGTGTTTCACCTTTGAAGCCCAGACGGATGTAGCTCTGGTCACCGTCTGAACCCGCATCATTTGAGAAGTAGTGCAAACCATCAACTAAACCGTACAGGTCCAGTTTATTACCATCTTTATTATAAACTTCTGCCGCACTTGCTGAACCCGCTACCACTAACGCAGGGATCATGAGTGAAAGAACGCGGAGTTTCATTTTTCTGTCCTCGATAGGTGTCGGACCGTGCCACTGAATGTAAAGTACACGTTTTTTACTGTTTTAAATCTGCTTAACGCTTATTGGTATCTGTATAAATGTTGGCCCGACATGGCAAATCCATTCTCATGATATAAATTCTATTAATCCAGAAAGAAAATGATACGAAATTAGTTAAGACATTTCGTTCATATTTAAACGTGTAACAAAATATTAATTTTGAGTAATTTTTCAGCTTAAGATAATTGTTAAAATAAAGCACGCAAAGCTAAATTCAAATAATTACCCTTAAAAACAAACACTTATGCAAAATACTTACCGCACTAAGTGATAAAGCAAACATTCGTATTTAATATATACTCTCTCTCGCTATCATCATTATTTGTTATTTAATTACCCTCATTCCCCGTTTTGTGGAAACAACAGCCGACCCTTTGTGGTCGGTTTTTTTTCGTTTCGTGAAAATATGATCACGTCCTGTGATATTCATCACTAATTATATCGCGACGGTTAACTGTATTTCTCCATAATAACCTCATCATTTCTCCTTATTTCAAAACCCGATTTTCTTAATAATTGCTATCTAATCACCTAAATTAATAAGGTATTTTAGGAAAGTTATTAACCGGTAATTGTGGAGAGGCAATGTTAGTCACTGACCGTTCAGATCCGTTACTATAGCCAAAGTCAGACCAATCCCGCTGAAAGCCAGCGGGAAGACCGTTAGACTGCCGGTGCCACGTAATGCCTTCTTTATTCAACTGTTCAGGGAACCTCATGCCACAACAGGACCAGCTCGACAACCTCTCCAAAGCCAGAATGCTTCTGGCAACCCGCCGTTTTCTAAAACTCGACGAGTGGCTGTTGTCACAGATGCGTGGCTGGCAAAATCAGGGCGAAGGTCACAGCGATTATGGCCTGCTGATGCACCCGTCCACCCTGTTTACCGGGACAGAATCTCCCCCGCTTAATCCGCTGGAAATACTCAGCGACTGGGCGCAGCAGTGTCCGCAAAGCTACCACGCCCATGTGCTGCTGGGCATGGTCTGGCATGAACACGCCTGGATAATCCGCCAGCCGCAGGGCGAAAATGAGACGGAAGATCACCAGTGGCTTGGCGCGCAACTGTGCTGTGATTATGCGGTTCTGGCGTTTTTACGTGCCATAGAATTGCATCCGCGTCCGACCCATGCCCTGCGTCATATGATGAATCTGAGCGGCGGTTTCGGCGAGCCGTACTGGCTGAAAGCCCTGTTTGCCGGTGAAATCCCTAAGCCCCTGCATGAGAAGTTTTCAATTCAGGGCAGTGAAATCTGGCAGGCTGGCGTGGCACATCTCCATGCCCTTGGTTTTGAACCCGCAACCCACTGGCCGCAGGCGTTGCCGGTAGCATTACAACAAACCCGCAAGCCCGGCGAAGACGCGCTGGATTACTGGCTGCGGATGGCCATGTCAGTACGCCATGCTGATGCCGGCACCATGGCTTCCTATCTGTTATTCCATTCCGCGTTCTGGGGCGGCAGCGACGAGCAACAGATGCAGATTATCGACAGTCCGCTTTGTGCTGAATTCAGTGATGAGGAGCGCAATCAGTTCCGCGCTACTGCTATGTGCGATGCCCTCTCCGGGGACATCGCTGACCGCGAGTCGCCACGGGCGCTTGAATTACAGCAACGTTTAGCCGCGTTGCTGGCGACACCTCTCGAACCGGCGACCCGCATCCGTCTGCTGGATCTGGCCGGGATTTGTACCGCGTACTGGCAGGATGATGATCAGGCCGGACTGGCCGTTTATGACGAATTATTTGCCGTTTCCCCGCAGGCGATGCCCGGCCATTCCGCGCAGATGTTTATTTCGCGTGCCGTGCTGGCAAATGGTCACGAGGAAGGGTTGCCGGTCCTGACACAGCTGCTGACCCGCGGACTGAGTCAGGCCAATGATCCGCTGCTGGTGGCGTTTGCCGCCACTGCGCTGCAATTTGGTTTGTACGGATTACCCGCCCGGCCGGAGCTGAGCGACGGCCTGATGGAGCACGCCTGGTCGCTGATCCAGCAGTCCGGCGATGATCAGCCGCTCAGCGATCTGGTCACACTGGCGCATGACATGGCAATCAATGACGATATTGATGCCGCGCATTTTCTGATGACCGGCATGGCCCGTCACGGCAGCGCCATTCACTGTTATGAGCTGTATTTCTTCTACCGCAACGGCTGGCATCAGGATGTGCCGGAGCACTATCACAACGACAGCAATGCGATGGATTGCGTGCTCAGCGCCGCCCGTTCTGGCATGGTGCCTGCCATGTTTACCTGTGCCAACGCCCTGCGTGAAGGGTTGGGTGGCGAACCGGATTACGGGCAGGCGATGCAGTGGTATCAGCGCGCCATGGACGCCGGACACCTCTCCGCCGCCTACTTCCGCGCCAGCTGCGCGCTGGATAATGGCTCAGACGCCGAAAAACGTCAGGCGGCACAAACCTGGTTACCTGAAATTCTGCACAATCCGGCACACCCTGATCGGGCCGACGCCGCCTATACCCTCGGCATGGCATATCTGACCGGTACCGGCGTAAAGAAAAACCGCTACCTCGCTGATAAATTCATGGAATTCGTGCTGGAACTGAACCCGGAATCGGAGGCCGCGAAACAGGTTCACGACGATCTCAACGGTTCCCTGCGCGCCAGAATGAATCTGTGGCAGGACAAGCGGAAGGCCGAAGTGGAAGATCCGGTGGCGGAGTTTCGTTTGCAGGAGCCGCTGCAATAGCGGGCTGATATCTTGGGTTGTCGCCCATTCCGGCCTTAAGGGTTTTAAACGGTATAGACCGGCCACATGGGTAACAGTTATAAATGGCATAGCAGAGGACAGCTCCCTCCCCTGCGAAGGGGAGGGTTGGGGTGGGGTATTAATGCAAAATCAAAAAGTTGATGTGCTCACCTCAACTTTCTTTTCGCTTGTAAAACCCCCTCCCAACCTCCCCCTTCGCAGGGGGAGGAGCAAAACACGTCGTTTTTCTTATCTCTCCCTCAGCGATTCCTTCACCTTATTCAACGGTTTAATCAGATAATCCAGCACACTTTTCTGGCCGGTTTTGATGTCTACATTCGCCACCATGCCGGGCACAATCGGGAACTGGCGTCCGGCTTTGTTGGTCAGGAAGGCTTTATCGGTACGGACATACACGCGGTAGTAATACTGGTCACGCTTTACTTCGTCCTGCAAGGTGTCCGGCGACACGCCTTCGACCTTGCCGTCGAGGTCGCCATATATGGAGGAATCGTACGCTGAGATTTTTACCGTGGCAGGCAATCCCGGACGGATATAGGCGATATCACGCGGATTGATGCGGGTTTCGATCAGCAGCTGATCTTCAATCGGCACGATTTCCATCAGCTTACCGCCGGGTTGTAATACGCCGCCGACGGTGGAGACCTGTATGTCTTTGACGATGCCATGCACCGGCGAATACAGCTCAGACCGCGTGACCTGGTCTTCCTTCCCGGCCATCACCTGCAATTCGGCGTCGAGATCGGCGTTGTTTTTTACCTGCTCCTCACGCGCGCGCACTGCGTACTGGTTAACGGCATCGTCAATTTTTCCGCGCAGTTCACTGGCCTGACGTTTAAGGCGGATCACTTCCACCTGCCCCGCCGCGCCTTTTGCCACCAGCGGTTGCGTCATGTTGATTTCGTCATTCACCAGTTTGAGCGACTGTTGCAGATTACTGACCGTTTCATCCCGGTTCTGCTTGCGCGATAAATATAACTGCCGTTCACGCGCCACCAGTTCGGGGGATTTCATGGTCTCCGGACTGAATTTCAGCGGTGCGCCGGTCAGTTCGGCACTCAGACGTTCAGACGATGCCCGCAGTGTCCGCACACGGGAAGCCGCTTCACCGTAGTTCGACTGCGAACGGGTCGGGTCGAGCTGCGCCAGAAGCTGGCCGCGATTGACCACCGAACCTTCCTGCACCATCAGTTTTAAAATCACGCCGCCGTCGAGAGAATCTATCTGCTGGGCCTTGCTGGACGGCGTCACCTTGCCGGTGCCGACGGTGACTTCGTCGAGCACGGCAAAGCGCGCCCAGACGAAAAATACCAGCAAACTGGCCAGCGTCACCCAGATAATCCACGACACTTTGCGGCTTTCGGCTTCCAGTTCATCATGCAATGTCAGATGTGCCATGCGGTGTCCTTAGCAGCTCAGGCTGCGCCTTGTTTTTTATCGTCCACCACGGCTGCCGCCGGTGCGGGCGTGTTACTGGCCGCTTTGGCGAGGATCTGATCCCGTGGCCCGTCAGCCACCACCCGCCCGTTATCCATCACCACAATTCTGTCCACCAGTTTGAGCAGCGCCGGACGGTGCGTCACCACGATCAGCGTGCGCCCCACCAGCCAGCCGTGTAACTGGCGGATGACGTAATCTTCCAGTTGTTCATCCATGGAGGCGGTCGGTTCATCCATCAGCACCACCTGCGGATTACGCAGGATCATGCGGCTGAGCATCACCATTTGCCGCTGGCCGCCGGACAACCCGCGCCCACCTTCATTGATGATTTTATCGAGGCTCGAGGCATCCGCCTGCACCATCGACAGCGCACCGCTGATCCGCAGCGCCTGGATCATTTCCTGATCGGTGGCATGCGGATAACCCAGCATCAGGTTCTGGCGCAGGGTGCCGAAAAACAGCCGTGAATCCTGCGACAGATAACCCAACTGGCGGCGGATATCGGCCGGTTCAACTTTGGTCATGTCGACACCGTCGATCAGGATTTTCCCCTGTGACGGACTGGCCTGGCCGGACAGCAATTTCAGCAGGGTGGATTTCCCCGCGCCGACTTTGCCGAGGATCGCCACCCGTTCGCCCGGTTTGATCTCCAGCTGGCCGATGCCTAACACGTTCGGCGCGTTTTCTTTGTCGTAGGTGTATTGCAGATTGCGCACGTTGAAATGACCGCTGAGCGTCGGGCAATGCGACAGCTCGGCATCCGCGGGGCGATCGACAGGTTTTTTAAGCAATTCATCCAGCCCGCGCATGGCGCTTTTGGCGTGCTGCCAGCGGGAAAAGACCATCGTCAGCTGCATCAGCGGCGCGATGGTGCGCGATGACAACATGCTGCTGGCGACCAGCGTCCCGGTGGTGATATCGCCGCTCAGCACCAGATACACCCCGAACACCAGCATGCCGCCATAAGTCAGTTGCTGCACGGTAGAGGCCCAGCCGGTCAGGCGTGCGCCCCACACACGTTGCTTCATGCCCACCGCCGCGCTCACTTCGTGGGTCTGCTCCCACTGACGCTGAAAATAGGCTTCCGCCTGCAATGCCTTGATGTCTTCGATGCCTTCGATGGTCTCTACCAGCACGGCGTTGCGCAGCGCACTTTCACGCATACCTTCTTTCGCCAGTTTGGCCATCGGCCACTGGATCAGAATGCCGGGGATGACAATCAGCGGGATCGCCAGCAGCGGAATGATCACCAGCGGGCCGCCGATGAAAAACATGATGCCGAGGAACAGGAACACAAACGGCATGTCTGCCGCCGCGCTGATGGTCGTTGAGGTCAGCAGTTCGCGCACCTGATCGATTTCGCGCAGCTGAGAAATAAAGGAACCGGTGGATTTGGGACGGTCGTCGTTTTTGATGTTCATCGCCCGCACGAAAAACAGCGAGGAGACTTTCAGGTCGACTTTTTTGCCCATTAAATCGGACACCAGCGTGCGCATCAGACGGATGACATATTCCATGCCCGCCGCCAGCACCACGCCGAAAAACAGCACCCACAATGTCGGGTAAGACTGCGCCGGGATCACGCGGTCGTACACCTGCATCGAGAACAAAATCCCGGCCAGCGCCAGCACGTTACCGAGAATGGACGCCAGCGAGATCTCGGCAATTTTGCGTCCGGAGCCACGAAAATTCTCCCAGAACCAGTGCTTTTTATGCGGCTGAACAAACTGGTCGATACGCTGATCGCGCCCGCGCGGCGCCACGCCCACCAGAAAGACCGGCCCGTTGCTTTGTTCCAGCAGCACCACCAGTTCGGCGGAACGCAGTAAATCGCCGCCGTCGCTCAGCCAGTAATCCACCGTGCCGTCGTCGTGCAGATTTTCCAGTACCGCAATGCCGCCCTGTTCGAGGGTGATCACCGCAGGCAATACTTCCTGACGCCAGCGCACCTGATTCCAGCTGACCATACCGACCTGAAGTCCCATCAGACCGCTGAGCCGGTCGAGCTGACGCCGCAACGGCTGATGTTCAAACCAGCGCATTTGCTGGCGAAGATAGAGCGGATCTGCTGGCTTACCGAATGTTTCGGCCACACGCCCCATGGCGCTTATCCAGACGTCGATCGACAAAGGTGTTGTTGCTTCATTACTCATTTCAACCTCGTTATCGAATGCTTCTGGGTTATTCCCGTCCTGCCCGTGCGTTACAGCGACGGGATGGTGTCACCTGTTTGTTTCTGGCGGTCGATGCCTAACATGTCGACCAGATTGTCGACCGCAGCGGCGTAACGCACCGTGGCGTCCCAGCCGTCATACAGCGCGCCGATGCGCGAGGTGTCGGCCTGAAAGACGTCCTGTTCGACGCTGAGTAAATCGTTCAGGCTGCGCTTGCTGAGTTTGTATTCGTCCTGATAGACGCTGCGGGTGTGCGTCGCGCTGCCAAACTGTTGCTCGCCAGCAAGCTGGCGCTGCTGCCCGCCGATCATGTCGGCATAGGCCGTTGAGGCTTTCTGGTTGATATCCAGCTTGGCTTTTTCCACTTCGGCCTGCGCCGCCTGCCGCTGGCCTTCTGCCGCGCGGACTCTGGCGCTGACCGCGCCGCCCTGATACACCGGCGCATCCACCGCCAGCTGAACCTGATCATCCCAGTAAGAACCGCCACCGCCGCTGTTTTCATAGCGCGTGCGTCCCGCCTGTACTTTCAGGGTCGGCCAGTGCTGGGCCTCGTTCTGATTCACTTCTTCGATCGCCGCCTGCTGTTTGGCCTGTGCGGCGCGAACCAGCGTGCTGCTTTCGTAAGGGATTTTGTCGAGGGTCACTTTCTGATCCAGCAGGCTTTGCGGCAGATCCGGCAGATTGTCGGAGACCACGCCGGTCAGCACCGTCAGTTGTGCCTGTGCGGAGCGTTGCTGCGCGCGGTATTGTTCGACGGTGGCTTTCATACCGGCAATGCGCGTTTCCGCCTGCAACACATCGGACTGAGAACTCAGCCCGGCGTCGGCGCGCAGTTTGGCGGTGTCCCGCACCCGTTCAAGAGAGGCAATGTTGTCACGCGCCGCCAGGCTCAGTGCCTGATAGCGTTTGACCGAGAGATAGGCCTGCATGGTGCTGAGCGCCACGTCGGTCATGGTGCTGTAAAGCGAATAGCGATAGGAGTCAGACAGGTATTCCTGCTGACTGATGCTGCCGCCGGTACGACCGAAGTCATACAGCAACTGGCTGAGCTGGACACCCGCCGAGGCGTTGTTGCTCAGGCTGCCCGCGGAGTCGGTCTGATGGGATTTTCCCGCCGTTCCCTGTAAGGAAATCTGCGGATACCACGCACTTTTGGCCTCATCAAGATTGCCTTTGCCGACGCGGATTTGCGCGGCGGCCTCGGAGATTTGCGGATTGCGCGCAAACGCCCGCAGGATGGCATCCTGTAACGTCAGGCTGGCGCGCATTTCTTCCGTTGGCGCGGCCTGCCAGTTAAATTCCGGCTGTTTCACCGCAGCCATCACACCCGTATTCCCTGTTAACCCGGTCAGGCACAAGGTGCCCAATATGACGGTCAGTGACCGCATCACTCTCTTATTTTTCATTACCGACACCACTTAATTACGCCGATTGATTTTTTGGTACTGCGCCTCCCCCTTCGCAGGGGGAGGAGTACAGAAATTAACTCTGTTGTACGTGCAGACCGTGCTGCACCAGAACGTCTCCCAGGGTGTTTGAGGCATCCATGGATGCGTTGTGGTACACGTCAAACGTCAGGCCATCGACGGTGCGTTGTCCGGTTTCACTCCATGCGCCGTCAGTGCCGATGTGCAGATTCACCAGACTGCCCTCGCCGCCTTTGATGATCACTTCATCGGTCGGGTTATCCTTCACGTTCAGCGCCTCATGCAGGTTCAGGGAAATGCTGTTGGTGCCGGAATTGCCCAGGTCGAAGATGTCGATATGCTCGACTTTCAGTCCGAGTACGGTCAGATCCAGATGCTGATTGGTGCCCGCCAGCAGTAAGGTATCGACACCGGTGCCGCCGTCGATTTGCGAGAAATCGAGGGTATGCACTGAGATGGTATCGTTGCCCGCGCCGCCGATAGCCACGCCGTCAGTTGCCGTCAGGTCGATGGTGATACCGCCAATGGAGAACGCCGTGTCCGCGTGCGCGGTAGTGTCTGCCGTGGTGGTGTCGTGCGTGGTGGTGGTTGAAGCACTGGTATCAGTTGTCACCAGCGGATCCGTCAGCGTGCTGGCGGCGTGCGTCACTGAGGTATCCGTAGTTGTACTGGTATCGGTGGTGTGAACCGCCGCCAGCGTATGGGTATCGTCCACTGACAGCGACTGAACCTGCGCAACGTTGGCGTCCGCCGGCAATGTTGAACCTACCGTCAGCCCGACGTGCGCATCGAATCCGTTACCGGCCGCATCGACCGCTTTCAGTTCAACCACCGCGCCGAGCAGTGCGTTCAGTAAGCCAATCACGCCGTAACTGCTCAGCAGTGCACTGGAAAGTTTCACTGTCCACGAACCGTCCGCCTGCACGGTTCCCGCCAGCGTATTGCCCAGCAGGGTCACACTGACCTGACCGCCCTGTGCGATGTTGCGGCTGGTCCCGCTCAGGGTCAGCCCCTGACCACCCAGAATGCCGCCTACCACACCGAGCGTCAGGCCGAGAACCGGGTTCAGTGCCACCTGCGGCAGTGCATGCGTCAGTACGCTCAGCGGGTTAGACACAATCGCGGTATTACCCACAAGATCCGCAACCGAGACAGAAACCTGCGTTGAGCCATCCGACAGCCCTTTCAGCTCTGCCGAGGTGAACGGCACACTCCACGCGCCGTTGGTGATGGTACCGGTGTGTGTTACGCCACCAATACTGACCGACACCGTGCCGTTGAGCAGGTTGGATGTCCCGCTGATGTTGGTGTTAACCCCGGCTTCGGCGGCATTGAGATACTGGTCTCCGCCAAACAGGGTATTGACCAGCAGCGTCGGCAAGGTGTGGATCCCCACCGTCGCCGTGGCGTTACCGCTGACGGCGTGACCGGCGGCGTTAGTCACCGAGGCACCGACGTTCAGCGTTCCGTCCAGCAGGCCCGACAGAGTGAGCTGCGGGACCGCCACGCTGAAGGTACCGTCGGCTTTCACCAGCGCCGTCAGGGTATTGCCGCCCACGTTCAGGGTCACGGTCGATCCCTGCGCGTTGGTGGTGGTCCCGCTGATGGTTTGGGTCAGCAGCGCATCTGCCGCGTTCAGCAGGCCATCGCCAAACAGCGGGTTAAGCGTGATGGTTGGCAGCGACTGCGACACCACATTCAGCAGACCGGTGACAGAGGCCGGGTTACCGGATCCGTCCGTCAGGCTGGCGACCACCGACTGCGTGCCGTTAACGATGGCGGAGAGATCGAGCGCCGGCACGGTGACACTGAAGATGCCGCCCGCGCCCACTGTCGCCAGATAGTTTTTGCCATTCAGGGAAACCTGAACCTGAGTGCCCTGCGCCACGTTGGTGGCGACACCGCTGATGGTCTGTCCGGTCAGCAGGTCAACCACATTCAGCACGCCGTCGCCGAACAGCGGGTTAAGGACAATCGATGGCAGGTTGTGGATACCGACATTCAGCCCCACGGTATTGGACGCCGTGTTGCCCACCGCATCGGTCACCGAGGTGACGATGGTCAGATTGCCGTCCAGCAGCCCGGCCAGTTGCAGCGGGGTCAGCGACGCGGTGAATTTGCCGTCACTGCCTACGGCGGCCGTCAGATTAATCAGCCCCCCGCCGATGTTGATATTGACCGTTTCACCGACATGCCCGTTGGTGACTGTCCCGCTGATAGTTTGCGTCAGCAGGGCTTCAGCCGCGTTGAGGATGCCGTCTGCACCGAACACAGGATCCAGCACAATTTTCGGTACCGCGTTGATGATCGAATTCAGCGTTCCGCTGGTGGTGCTGGTGTTACCGCCGCTGTCGGTCACGGAAACCCCGACCGTGAAGGTGCCGTCGCCGAGGGCTTTCAGGTCACCCGGTTGCAGGGTGATGCTGAACGCACCGCTGGCATCGGTTGCGCCGAGGAAGGTTTTCCCGCCCAGCGTCACCTGCACCTGCGTCCCGGTGGTCACGCCGCTGACCGTACCGCCAATCACCTGCGTGGTCAGTGCGTCAGCCGCATTCAGCAAGCCATCGCCCAGAACCGACGTGAGGTTAATGACCGGTTTGACCAGATCCAGCACCGCGTTCGCCACCGCACTGCCGACGTTGCCCGCCGCATCGGCGACCGTCACGCTGACCGCCGCAGTGGTACCACTCAGCAACCCAAGAACGGACGGCGGAACGGTGACCAGGAAATGCCCCGTCGCATCGACCACGCCGTTAATGGTTTGCGTGCCGACCTGCACGGCAATGGCGGTTCCCGCTGCCACGTTGGAGACCGTACCGCTGATGGTCTGATTCACCAGCAGATCGGCGATATTCAGCACGCCGTCGCCAAACACGGTGTTGAGCACCACCTGCGGCAGATTGTGGATGGCAATGCCCACCGGAACAGTGGTGGTGGAGGTGTTACCCGCCGGATCCGTCAGGGTGATCCCCAGATTCAGATTGCCGTCCAGCAACGCGCCCAAATCGCCCGGCTGGATCTGAAGGTCCCAGGTCCCCGCCGTCACGGTGGTGTTGTAGGTTTTACCGCCGAGGGTCACGGTCACCAGAGTGCCGTCAACCGCCGTCGCTACCCCGCCGATGGTTTGCGCCAGCAGCGATTCCGCCGCATTCAGCAGACCGTTGCCGCCAAACAGCGGATCCAGATCGCCCAGAACCGGAAGCGTTTTAATGACGTCCAGATTCAGCACGGAGGCTTTCACGTTGCCTGCGGCATCGGTGAGGTTAATGTTGAGCACCTGCTGGCCTTCACCCAGCGCACCGAGTAACGCCGCCGGAATGTTCAGCGACCAAGCGCCGTTCGCCCCGACAATCGCCGAAAGCGGCGTGCCGTTGATGACAGTCGAGACCACCGATCCCACGCCCGCGCCAATCGCCGTCCCGCTGATGGTTTGCGCCACCTGCGATTCCGCCAGATTGAGGAAGCCGTCCGTCAGCCCGAGACCGCTGGTCACATTCAGTGCCAGCAGTTTGTTGAAGAAGATATCCAGACCGGTGCTGACGCTGGTGGTGTTACCCGCCTGATCCGTCACGGTAGCTGCCAGAGTCAGGGTGCCGTCGTTGAGCAGAAGCAACTGCGCTGGCGTCAGGTTGAGCGTCCATGCCCCGCCCGGCTGGATCACTGCCGTACCAATTGACGCACCGCCGAGAGTGACGTTGACGGTCTGACCGTCTGCCCCGCTGGAGGTACCGCCGACCAGTACGTTGGCCAGCGATTCCACCAGGTTAATGACGTTATTACCGGCCACCACATCCAGCGCCAGTAACGGTGCGGCGGTATCAACGTTCACGGTATGCGGAACCGCCGTGCCCACGTTGCCTGCCGCGTCTGTCAGCGTCGCGGAGATCACGTTGGTCGCGCCGCTACCTTGTGGTAATGCCTGCAAATCGGCTGCCGGTACGCTGACGGACCAGGTGCCGCCTGCCTGTACGGTGCCGCTGTAGGTTTTGCCATTCAGGTTGACAACCACCACACGCCCCACGTCGCCGGCATCCGCCGCACCGGTAATCAGCTGCGCGGATTTCGACTCGGTGCTGTTGAGAACATCGTCGCCGGTAAAGGCATTGATCGTCACCGTTGGCAAGGTGGTATCCACCAGCACGCCTTGTGTGGCATTGGTTAATGGATCCAGTGTTGACGCGGTAACCGTCGTGGTGGTGCCATTGGTGAATTCAGTGGCAGCCACAGACACCGACCAGACGCCACCGGTGACCGTCGCCGTGTGCGCCACGCTGCCCACCGTCACGATAACCTCTGTGTTGTCCGGTACGTTCAGGGTTTTACCGGAAACGGTTATGTTCAACGGACTGCCATCCGCCACATTAATGATGTTGTCGCCGGTGACCGGATCGATACTGATGGAGAACGCTGGCGGTGTCAGGTTGACCGTGATTGGCGCTGAAGCCCCTGTTGCCGGGTTACCCGCCAGATCGCTCACCGTGACGCCGATCGTCTGCCCGGTGGTCAGCGTACCGAGTTCAGCCGGTGTCAGCGTCACACTCCATGAACCGTCACCCAGCACCGTAGCCTGATGGCTGATGCCGCCGACGGAAACCGTTACCTGCTGCCCCGCCTGCACGTTCACCGTGGTACCGGTGATGGTTTGCGTGCTCTGGCTTTCGGTATAGGTCAGGTCAAAACCGGCACCGGCGAAGGAGGTCACTGCCACCGTTGGCAAGAGCGTCACGGCAATGCCGACATCCGCCATGGCCGAACCGGTATTGCCGCCGCCGTCGGTGACGGTGACGGTGATTTCCTGCGGTCCCTGTGGCAGATCGGCGAGTTCGCCAGCCGTCAGAGGGGCTGACCAGTTACCGTTCGCATCCACCGTGACACCGGGGATCGTCAGACCGCCAATGGTCACCACCACGGTTTGATTTGCCCCCGTCAGCCCCGTCGTCCCGGTCAGGGTCTGCGTGACCCCGGCTTCGGTCGCGTTCAGGTAACCGTCGCCAAACGGCGTGTCGATGGTGACATCCGGCACGGTGAGATAGCTGGTGAATGGCAATGTCGCTGGCGTGGTGTTGCCTGCGGCATCCGTCACCGTCACGTTGATATCGTGCGTGCCACTGCCCAGAGAGTTCAGCACGCCCGCAGGCAGGCTGACCGCCCAGTCGCCCGTCGTCGGATCGACGGTCGCAGTATAAATGGTGCCGCCCACGTCGATGGTCAGTTTAACGTTCTGGTTATCGCCGGTGATCCCGGTGTTACCGGTAATCACATTCACGCCTCCCGCTTCCACGATATTCAGACTGCCATCACCAAAGGGTTGATTAATAACCGGATCCGGGGCAGAAAGATGCGACGTGAAGGACAGGGTGGCATCGGTATGGTTGCCCACGCCATCGGTCGCCGTGACGGTAATCAGGTGTGCCGCCGTCGGGGTGCCAAGACTGGCCAGCTGCACAGGTGTCAGGTTGAGGCTCCAGTTGCCGGTAACCGGATCAACCGCGGCGGTAAACGGACTGCCGGTCATGCCTGCAATCGCCACGCTGACGGTTTGACCTGCGCCTGTCACGCCGGTGGACCCGGTAAGCGTCTGGCCGCCCACAGCCGTCGATTCGGCAATGTTCAGCGTGCCGTCACCGAACGGCAGATTGATGGTCGGTGCCGGCACGTTGTGGATTTGCACGTCAACCGACGCCGTCAGCGGCGAGGTGTTGCCCGCGCTGTCGGTGACAGTCACGACGACCGGCCAGGTGCCGTCCTGCAAGCCCAGCAACTGCGCTGGCGTCAGGGTAACCGTCCAGGTTCCGGCAGCAGAATCCACATCCACCGGCACCGCGTTACCGTTAATCACCACCGTGACGGTCTGACCCGGCGAGGTAATACCGGTGGTACCGGTAATGGTGCCGCCCGCTGTGGCTTCATCGAGATTCAGCACGCCGTCACCGAACGGGATATTGATTCCCGCCACAGGCAGAACATGCGTCAGCGCCGTGAAATCGAGCGTACCCGCTTCACTGCTCGGGTTACCCGCACTGTCTGTCGCCGTCACCGAAATGGTGTGCGTGGCATCCGTCAGCCCCAGTAACACAGAAGAAGGCACCGTGGCGGTCCATACGCCATCCGCCCCGACGGTCGCGGTGACCGCCGTGCCATCTATCGTCACCGTCACGGTCTGGCCTGCGCCGACAATGCCGGTGGAGCCAGTGATCAGCTGGGTTGCGCCCGCTTCGGCGGCATTCAGCACGCCATCCACAAACGGCGTATTGATGGTCGGTATGCCCGGTTGGGTCAGTGCCACATTGAGGCTGGCGCTGGAAGAAGCCGGGTTAAGCGCCGTATCCGTCGCCGAGACGCTGATCTGTATTGGCCCGTTGTCCAGCCCGCTGAGCAGACCCGGTGCCACGACGGCAGTCCAGCCTGTTCCGAGGGCATTTACGACACCGGAGATCGGATCCGCCAGCCCCGGAATGGTGACCAGCACGGCAGTGCCCGCCGCCAGCCCGCTGCTGGTGCCGTTCAGGGTAAACCCGGCGGCCGCTTCGGCAATGTTCAGCACGCCGTCACCGGCAATCAGACCGACCGTCAGGGTTGGCAGTGAATGCGTGGCCAGGGTGAAATTGCCCGAGCCGGTGACAATGTTGCCTGAGGTGTCAGTGACGCTGACGCCGAAGGTTTTGTTGCCATCGGTGGTGAGCGCCTGCACATCCGCGCCCGGAATGGTCAGCGACCAGACGCCCTGATCGCTGGCGGTGGTCAGATAATCCTTACCATTGAAGGTCACTTTGACCGTCAGGTTAGGATCGGTGGTCCCGCTTACCGGGACGCCCAGCGCGGCTTCGGCCAGATTGATGATGCCGTCACCGCCGGTATCCACGGTCACGGTCAGCAACGGCGGAATAGTATCCACGGTCACATCGTGCGTGCTGGTGGCGACGTTTTGCGCCACGTCATCCGCAGTAGCCGTAAAGGTGTTGTTGCCGGACGGCATCGCCTGAACCTGCGCGGCGGTCATCGGGAAGCTCCAGCTGCCGTTGGCCTGCACGGTGGCCGTATAGGTCGCCGTGTAGTCTTCGCCGGTAATGACCACCGTCACCGTGCCACCCACAGGAATATGCGTGGAGGTGCCGCTCACGGTCATGCCCTGATTGTGTTCGGTGATATTGATGTAATCATCGCCGGAAATGGCGTTGATGGTCAGGGTCGGCAGGTCGCCCGGCTGGGCGATCACGGTGGCGTTATGCGACGCTGACGCCGGGTTACCGGCCAGATCAGCTGAAGTCGCTGTTACGGTAATCGGCCCGTCGGACAAGGTCGCCAGATCCGCCAGCGGCACGGTTGCCGTCCATTCGCCATTCGCACCGACGAGGGCATTGTAGTTTTTGCCGTTAAAGCTCACCACCACCGTCTGTCCGGCTTCGAGATTGGTGGATGTCCCGGTGATCGGGATATCCGCACCTTTTTCTACCGCATTAATGTAATCATCTTCCGACACCGCTGTGATGGTCAGCGTTGGCAAGTCAGCCGCCGCCGCATCCACGGTGAAGGAATGATTGCCGGTGGTGGTGTTACCGGCGGCATCAGTGATGGTCGCGGAGAGTGTGTAAGTGGTATCTGCCAGCGCCTGTACCACAGAACTTGGCAGCGTGAAGCTCCAGGTTCCGTCCGGCTGGACGATCGCCGTGTAGGTCACATTGTTGAAGCTCAGCACCACAGAAACCGTTTGTCCTGCATCCGGGATATCTGATGTGCCGCTGATCACCACCGGCTGCAAGGTTTCCGCCGCATTAATAATGTCGTCCGTCGCCACCGGATCAAAGCTCAGCGTTGGCAGCGTGTAATCCACGGTGATGGCGCTGTTGGCCGTACCCGCATTACCCGCGCTATCGGTAGCTGTGACCACAATGTTTTGCGGACCTTCGGTGATTAACTGCAAATCCGCCGCACTGATATTCACCGTCCAGATACCGGCCGCATCGACAGTCGCCGCATGATCCACACCGCCGATATTCACAACGACGGACTGACCTGCGCCCGTGACGCCGGTGGTCCCGGTGAGCGTCTGGTCGGTGTCTGCTTCGCGCTGATTGAGGAAAGTATCGCCGAACGGCGTATCGATGGTCGGCACCGGCACGTTCTGCGTCACCACTCCGATACTGACCGGTGGCAGCGTGGTGGTGTTGCCTGCCGCATCGGTCAGTTCAGCGGTCAGCGGATAACTGCCGTCGGCCAGACCGTCGAGGGTGTTCGCCGGAATGGTGGTGCTCCAGCTGCCGTTTGCCTGCACCTCTGCGGTATAGGTCTGGCCGTTGAAGGTCAGTGTCACGATCTGCCCGGCATCGGCCGGATCGCCGTTCCCGCTCAGGGTGATCGGCGCGCCAGCTTCAGCGGCGTTAATCACGTTATCCGTCGCCACGAGATCCAGCGACAGCGCTGGCGGCGTGAAGTCCACGTCCACCGAACCCGGCAGCGTGCCGGTGTTGCCAGCGGCGTCGGTCACCGCCACCGTAATCGTGTTGGTACCTTCACCGAGACCCTGCAAATCTGCCGCAGGAATAGTGACTGTCCAGCTTCCGTCGGTCGCCACGGTGCCGGTGTAAGGCGTGCCGTCAATGGTGACCGTCACCGTCTGGCCGTCGCCGGTCAGCCCGGTTTTCCCGGTCAGGGTCTGATCGGTCGCGGCTTCCGCGCTGCTCAGCAAGCCATCGCCAAACGGCGTGTTGAGCGTCGGTTGCGGCAAGGTGGTGTAAATGCCCAGATCCTGCGTGGTGGTGACCTCTCCCTGATCGGTGGTCACGGTGGTCACAATCACATGACTGGTGCCGTCCGCCAGATTCGCGACATCCCCCGACGGAACATTGACCGTCCAGTTGCCGTCGGCATCGGTCTGTGTGGTGTACGTCGCGGTGCCCAGTTTGACGGTGACGTCAGTGCCTTCCGGTACATTGGCGGTTTTACCGCTGATGTCAAAACCGGTACCCGCTTCGGTGGCATCGATTTTGTTATCGCCGGTGATCGGGTTGATGGTTACACCGCCCAGTGCGCTGTTCACGGTGAAGTCTTCACTGTTAACAGCAGGGTTACCGGCTTTATCCGCGACAGAAACCTCAATGGTTGCCTGGCCGTTTTGCAGCGTCTGCAAGGTCCCCGCCGGAATGCTGACGCTCCATGCGCCGCTGGCCTGCACTGTGGCTTCATACTCAATGCCGCCGACAGTCACGATGACCAGTTGCCCGGCTTCCACATTGGTCGTCGTGCCGCTGACGGTTTGCGGGTTGGTGCGCTCTGCGCCATCCAGCGTGCCGTCTCCGGCAAAGAGATCAATGTCGATGGTCGGCAGGAATGCCGGATCCGCTGTCACGGTCACCGGTGCGGTGGCGGTGCCTGCGTTACCGGCGGCATCGGTGACGGTCGCGGTCAGGGTATAGGTGCCGTTGGCGACGTTCGCCAGCGCATCCGCCGGAATGTTCACCGTCCAGCCGCCGCCTGCTGCCACGGTGCCGGTATAAGTGTGTCCGCCAATGCTGATAGTGACGGTATCCCCCGCCTCACCCGCCCCCGCCGTACCACTGACCGGAATAACCGCTCCGGCGTCGGCGGCATTGATGGTGCCGTCGCCCGCCACCGGCGTGGTGATGGTGACAACGGGCGCGACAGTATCGATGGTCACCGGCGCACTGATATTGCTGGTGTTGCCTGCCGCGTCAGTGACCGCAACCTGTACAGCGCCAGGTCCCTGCGGGAGGGTCTGCAAATCCCCGGCCGGGACGGTGGCGCTCCAGTTCCCGCTGGCATCCACTGTCGCAGGGTAACCATTACCGCCGATGGTAACGGTGACAGTTTGTCCGTCGCCGCTGACGCCGGTGCTGCCGGTCAGGGTCTGACCCGCCGCCGCTTCACTGGCATTAAGCTGGGTATCGCCAAACGGCGTATTAAGCGTGGCCGCCGGTACGGAATGAATGATCACGCCGAAGTCGCTGCTGCCGGACACCGGATTGCCTGCTGCATCGGTCGCGCTGACTTTCACGGTGTTATTGCCGTCATTGAGCAGTGCCAGATCGGCGGCCGGGATTTGTGCGCTCCAGGCACCGCCGACGCCAACCGTTGCCGTGTAGGTTTTGCCGTTCAGCGTGATGGTCACCACGCCGTTAACCGGCACGTTGCTGGATGTGCCGCTGAGGGTAATACCCGCCGCCGCTTCACCGGCATTAAGCTGGTTATCACCCGCCACCGGATTGACCGACAGGCCACTGAGCAGGTTGTTGACGGTCAGGGTTTCGCTGCCGGTCGCCACATTCCCGGCTTTATCCGCCACGGACACGCTGATTTGTGTGGTGCCGTTGGCAAGAAGCGCCAGATCCGCCGCCGGTACGCTGACGCTCCAGCTACCGCTTGGCTGAACCACCGCCGTGTAAGAGTGACCGTTGAGCAGGATCAGCACCGTCTGACCGGCTTCCACATGCGACGTCGTTCCGCTGAGTTGCTGTGCGGTTTTTTGCTCCGCGCCATCCAGCACGTTGTTGCCCGCAAAGGTATTGACGCTGATGGTCGGGCTGTTAGCCGCATCCGCCGCCACCTGCACGCTGGAATTGACCGTGGTGCTGTTACCGGCGGCATCAGACAGCTGAACTTTCACCGGATAGCTGCCGTCTGCCACGCCGTTAAACGCGGCAGCCGGGACGGAAACGCTCCACTGGCCGTTGGGTTGCACAATGCCGGTATAGGTTTCGCCGTTGAGGGTGACGGTGACCGTACGTCCTTGCTCAGAAATCGAGGCCGTGCCGGTGATCGCCACACCGTCCGCCGCTTCTGCGCCGTTGATGTAACCGTCGCCGGAGACCGGATTGACGGTCAGCGTCGGTGCGGTGAAATCTGCGCTCGCATTGCCGCTCACGCTGGCAGTGTTACCTGCGCCGTCGGTGGCATTGACGGTGATCGGCACATTGCCCGCCGGTAAAGCCTGCAAATCGGCCGCCGGCACTTTCACTGTCCAGCTACCGTCTGCGGCGACGGTGGCGTTATAGGTGTGACCACCCAGCGTAACGGTAACCGTCTGACCATCGCCAGTTTTGCCGGTGGTGCCGCTGAGGGTCTGTCCGGCGGCGGCTTCTGTCGCATTGAGCAGGCCATCAGTAAACGGGGTATTGAGGGTTGGCACCGGCGCGACGTTATCCACACCGACGGAGACGCTGTTATTGAGCGTCGTACCGTCCAGCGCCTGAACGCTGGCGGAAAGTTGCAGGCCAGCGGGATCCGTTCCCAGAGATTGTAAATCGGCGGATGACAGTGCCAGAGACCATTTGCCGTTTGGCTGCACCAGGGCAAGGCGGATCAGTGAACCGAACGTCACCGTCACCAGCGCAAACGGCGCGACGCCGAGCGTGGTCCCGGTGATCAAAATACCGTCATTGGTTTCGGTGACGTTGATGACGTTGTCGCCGGTCACCGGATCAATCGCGATGCCATTGTCAGTGGAATCCACCGTGAAGGTATCGTTGCCGGTCGCCGGGTTACCGGCTTTATCAGACACGCTGACATTGATGGTTTTCGTGCCGTCGGTCAGCGCGACCATATCGGCTGCCGGAATGATCACACTCCAGTTACCGCTGGCCTGCACCGTGGCTTCATAGGTATTGCCGTTGAGCGTAATGGTGACAATCTGACCCGCTTCGACGCGGGTCGTGGTCCCGGTCAGCACCTGAGCCGTCTGCACTTCTGCGCCATCCACGGCGTTATCACCGCCAAACGCATTCACCGTAATAACCGGCTGAACCGTGGCATCCGCGACAACGTGCAGCGGGCTGGTGCTGGTGGTGCTGTTACCCGCCGCATCCGTCAACGTGGCGCTGACGGTGAAATCACCGTTCAGACCGGTCAGGGTACCTGCCGGAATTTGCGTGCTCCATGCGCCGTTATCGCCGACCACGGCGGTAAAGGTATTGCCATCAATGGTGATGGTGACCGTTTTGCCCGCGTCAGCCACTGAGGCGGTACCTGACAGGGTCAGTGCGCCCGCCGCTTCGGCCAGACTGATTTGCCCGTCGCCCGCCAGCGGATTGATCACCAGTGTTGGCGCGACGGTATCGACGGATACGTTGGTAGTCAGCGAGTTGTGGTTACCGGCAGAATCGGTGACGTTCACCACCACAGAATTCTGGCCCTGCGGCAGGGTTGATACCGCCGAGGCTGGCAGCGTGACGGTGTAAGTGCCGTTTGGCAGAACCGTGCCGGTGTAAGTGTGGCCGTCGATCACCACGCTGACGGTCTGACCCGCGCCTTTCAGCCCGGTGTTACCGGTCAGGGTCTGGTTAGATCCCGCCTCGGTATTGTTGAGCACGCCGTCGCCGCCAAACGGTGGCGTCAGGGTGACGTCGCCCGGATGCGTAGCCACATTGACGCTGGCGTTGACACTGACGCCCGCCATGCTGACTTTGACGGTGGTCGCGCCATCGGCCAGCGCCTGCAAATCAGCCGCCGGGACGTTGATGCTCCAGGAACCGTTTGCCGTGGTGGTGCCGGTATAGGTTTTGCCGTTCAGCGTCACCGTCACGACGGTGCCAGCTGGGACGTTCGAGGCAATCCCGCTGATGGCCAGCGGTGACTGCGCTTCGGTCTGGTTAAGCTGGCCGTCACCGGAAATCGGGTTCACCACAATCCCGGCGAGGGACGCATTGACGGTCACATTTTCGTTGGTGGTGGCGGTATGGCCCGCGGTGTCTTTCACGGTCGCGTTGATGGTCAGCGTACCGTTTTCCAGCCCGAGCAGATCGGCGGCAGGCACGGAGACACTCCATTTGCCATTGGCCAGTACCGTCGCGGTATAGGTTTTGCCATTCAGCGTGATGGTGACAACCTGACCGGCGGTGACATGGGTCGTCGAGCCGCTGATGGTCTGATTCACCTGACGTTCCGCGCCATCGAGCACGTTGTCTCCGGCAAAGGCGTTCAGGGTGATGGTCGGCGTGGTACTGACCACCGAGGTATTAACCGTCAGATCATGGGTTACCGTGGTGCTGTTACCGGCAGAATCGGTCAGCGCGACACGGATGTCATACTCGCCGTTCGCCAGCGCCGCGACGCGGTTGGCCGGAACAGTGACCGACCACGCGCCATTGCTGCCGACGGTCGCGGTGTAATTCACGCCGTTCAGGGTGACGGTGATCGTGCGCCCGGCTTCTGACGCGGAGGCAGTACCGGAGACAACCAGCGGCTGGTTGTGTTCGGCAGCGTTGATAATATTGTCGCCGGAAACGGCGTTGACGTTGATGACCGGCGGTGTGGTGTCGACCACCACGGTGACGCTTTTGCTGATACTGGCGCCCGCACTGTTGGTCACTTTCACGGTCACCACGTAAGTGCCGTCCGCCAGTCCCTGCAATTCACCGGCGGTCAGCGGTAAATTCCACGCCCCGCCGCTGCCAATTTTTGTGGTGTAGGTTTTGCCGTTGATGGTCAGGGTGATCGTATCACCCGCTGCCACGTTGGTCGCCACGCCGGAGAAGGTTTGGGTGCTGCGCACTTCCGTGGCGTTCAGGCGGTTATCACCGGCGAACGCGCCGAGCGTCAGGGTCGGGGTATCGCCGCCCTCGTTGCCGCCGTTATTGCCGCCATTGTCGCTGCTGCTGCCACCACCGCCCCCGCCGCCACCTGCGGCAATCGCAATACCCGCACCCAGCGCGATAACGCCCAGCACGGCACCTAAGACCGCGGGATCAAAATTGGAAGAATCAATAACCAGCGCGCCCACGCCCGGAATGGTTTCATAGGCGGGAACAATCGGTACCGCAGCCGCAGTGGCCCCGGTATCGACAAAAGCGGCGTGCTCAATCGGATGCACGCCGTCATCGAAAATCAGTTCACTGTGATGGCCTTTGCCATCGGTGTCGAAGAAGCTGTGGTAGCGGACCGTGCGGCCATCCTTCATGTGGATGACCAGATCATTGCCGACACGCTCGTAGCTGGTGACGGCATCACGCGTGGCATGCACGCGTACGATACTGATTTGATTGAGGGTGACGTCCTGGCTGGAATTTGAAACCTGAGAGATTACCGCACCGTTTGTACGAGAAAGAACATCTGTCACTACGCTACCGTTCTGAGCCATGTTGTACCCCTGTAACACCAGTTGTTGCCCACACGTGCAAAGAACCGCTGTGCCGGTTATCGGGGCAGAGCAGTTCCACATGTATGAAGACCATTAAGAAAAATGGGTATACTTCCAACTGGTGTTTGGGACGTCATAGACTACAAAACAAACAAAATACAGCGTCGTTAATGCATTTATGTCTTTTTTTAGGATGCGTAAAAAACATCATTTCGGTAATTTTTTGTCCGAAACTCCATAAGTTATATGCATGATTTGGCTTAAGTGCCATAAAAAAAGATAATCAATGAGATTGAAAAATTTCATTAAAGTTAGCCAAAATATAAGTTTGACGGATTTAAAATCCTGTCCTAGTCACAATTCGCGCTAAACATAACTATAAAAAACAACATCTTTGCAACTTACCCATGAAGAGTAAGCGGGCTTATTATTAATAAAATCAAGTGTTAGACTCAGGCTTTAACCATCAAAATGACTTACCAATTGTGTGATCGTCTTTTAGATTTTCTGGCGTTAACCTATTTCACTAACAAATAATTAAGACTATGTGCAATCACAGTAACTTATGCTTTCTGATAAAGTGTCCGGTCAGTCAGACAGGTGGAATGTGAGTCACCCTTCTTACGTACAGCAAAAAGGATTTTACCGTCATGTCTCATGACCCGATGACCACAGATTCATCCCCTGCCTTACCGCGCGCGGCCGCCTCTGTACCGGGCGTGGCGCAGCAACATGCAACACGACTGACGTTTCTGCTTTCGGGCTTTGCCATGGCCGCCTGGGCACCGCTGGTGCCCTTTGTGAAATTGCGTCTGGCGATCAGCGACGGCACGCTGGGACTGCTGCTGTTGTGCATCGGCGCAGGCTCGACCTTTTCGATGCCGCTGACCGGTTTTCTGACCGGTAAGCTGGGCTGTAAGACGGTGATTCTGATTGCCAGCACCTTGCTGTTGTTGTCTTTGCCTTTGCTGACGCTGATGGACAGCACGGCGGGCATGGCGCTGATCCTGCTGGTGTTCGGTGCCGCAATGGGCATGATTGATGTGGCGATGAACGTGCATGCGGTGGTGGTGGAAAAAGCCAGCGGACGCGCGATGATGTCCGGGTTTCATGGCTTCTTCAGCATGGGCAGTATTTTTGGCGCGCTGGCGGTCACCGGGCTGCTGTTTCTCGGGCTGACACCGTTTCAGTCGGTGGTTCTGGTGGTGATACTGCTGGCGATTCTGGTGGTGTTTACCAGTCCGCATTTGTGGCGTCACACCCGTCATGAAGGCGACGGCCCGATATTTGTGCTGCCCCGTGGCTGGGTGGTATTGCTCGGATTTTTATGTTTTGTGATGTTTATGACCGAAGGGTCAATGCTGGACTGGGGCGCACTGTTCCTGACGACGGAACGCGGCGTGTCGGCCCATCAGGCCGGTCTGGGTTACGCGGTGTTCTCCGTCGCCATGACCGCCGGACGTCTTACCGGTGACCGGATCATCGCCACGTTTGGCCGTTTTAATGTGCTGATGTACGGCAGTTTATGTGCCAGCCTCGGGCTGGTGTTGCTGACCACCGTCGATAATTTGTGGATAGCCGGACTGGGCTTTGTCATGATTGGATTTGGTGCCGCTAATCTGGTGCCCATCATGTTCAGCGCGGCGGGAAATCAGACGTCGATGCCCGCCAGTATGGCGATTGCGTCGGTGACCACATTGGGCTACGCCGGGATCCTGGCCGGTCCGGCATTGATCGGTTTTATTGCGCAAGTCAGCAGCCTGTCCATTGCCTTAGGTTGCGTGGCAGCCATGATGTTATGCGTCGCGGCCTGCGCCAGAGCCGTTGTCAGATAAAAAAGAGTGATAACAAGAATGAAGGAAAAAACTCATCATCATGGCTGGTAAATACTTATCGCTGACCTCGACCAATATCACGCGGTTCTTTTGGTTCTTCGTTTTGCTGCTGGTCATGGGGCTGGGCCTGTATGGCTATAATTACACCAATGCTTATCTGAACGATAAACTGCGCACGGTGCAGAACACCGCCGAACTGCTGCAAAAACGCATCGATAAGTACCGTTATATGACCTATCAGATTTATGACAACTTCACCGGCCAGCCGCTGTCGCCGGAAGCGGTCAGCGCGCAGGAAATCCGCCTGCGTCAGGACATGTATTTTGTCTCGAAACCTCACAAAAAAACCGATGCGCTGATTTTCGGTACACATGACAGCTCAACGCTGGATCTGACCCTGAAAATTTCGGCGTTTCTGGATGACCAGTGGGGCGCCACTAACCAGCCGTATTCGCTGTACTACCTTAACGGTCAGGACAACAGCATGCTGCTGGTCACCACCGTGCCGCTGCAACAGCAGGATTCCCGCCTGAAGGAAAACTACTTCACCAGTACGCTGCAATCGCGTCGCGCCGAAATGTTGCAACAGGCCAACACGCTGGATGAACGTGAAAGTTATTCGGCTTTGCGTAAATCACGCCAGAGCAATGATTACTCTTTCTCACTGCGCACAACCTTCAATAATCCGGGCCATCTGGCGACCGTGATTGCCTTCGATCTGCCGATGAGTGATCTGATCCCTTACAACATGGCGCGGGATAATTTCCAGCTTAATGGCAACACCACCGCCGTGAATGAAGGCGATCCGGCAGATGATGACAACGCCGCCGCCAGCAGCATTGTGATGCAGGGCTGGTCGCTGGTGTTTGACGTGCCGCTGAGCAATTCCCCGCTGTCGCTGACCTATCACGTGCCGCTGGTCAGTCTGGTGGTGGATCTTTCCCGCAATAACTTCTGGCTGATCCTCATCAACCTGTTCCTGATGGGTCTGGCGATGGCCAGCATCTATTTCATCCGCCATCAGTACATCCGGCCAAGCGAGAATATGGCCGCGCAGTTGCAAATGCAGCAGGCGCTGAATCAGGAAATCATCTCGGGTCTGCCGCTCGGTTTGCTGGTGTATAACTTCAGCAATCACAGCGTGATCCTCAGTAACAAAATCGCTGATCAGCTGTTACCGCACCTTAGCCTGAATAAAATCGCCAATATGGCCGAGCAGCATCACGGCACCATTCAGGCAACGGTGAATAATGAAGTCTATGAAATCCGCATGATCCGCAGTCAGATTTCGCCGGAAACTTACCTGTTTATGCTCCACGATCAGGATAAAGAGGTGATGGTGAACCGCACGCTGCAACAGGCCAAACGTGAGTTTGAGAAGAACCTGCAGGCGCGCAAACTGATGCTGCATAATTTGGGCATTGAGCTGAATCAGCCGTTGCAGGAACTGAACGGGCTGGCGGTCGCGCTGGTGGAAGAACAGCAACCCGAAGAACGTCAGACGCTGGAAGGCAAGCTGCTCAATGAATCGCGGAATGCGCTGACGCTGGTGGATAACATCACCCTGCTGACCCGGCTGGAAACCCAGGACTGGCAACCGGCCAATGAAAGCTATGTGCTGTCGGCGATGGTTGATGAACTGCTGCTCGAGGCCCTGCCCCGCCTGAGTCAGAAAGGACTTGGCTTGCTCAATCATTTCCAGATTGCGCCGGACGCCACCTTTACCGGCGATGTGCAGGCCGTGAAGAAAATCCTGTCCCTGCTGCTTGATTACGCCATTGTCACGACGTCTCTGGGTAAAGTCACGCTGACCAGCGAACAGGACGAAGATCGCCCGGATCAGCTGATTTTCCACATTAACGACACCGGCAGCGGAATTTCCAAAGAAGAATTGAGCAATCTGAATTATCCTTTCCTGAGCCAGACGTTAGTCGATCGCTTTAATCACGGCTCCGGGCTGACATTCTTCCTGTGTAATCAGTTGTGCAAAAAACTGGGCGGTCAGCTGGAAATCCGCAGCAAGCTCAATATCGGCACGCGCTATACTGTTCGCGTTAAACAGCGTCAGGAAGCGCAGGAAGTGGAAGCGGACGACGAGAAATTACTCAACGATGTGACGGTGTTACTCGATATCACATCGGATGAAGTTCGCGGTATTGTTACGCGGACCATGAACGCTTACGGCGCTGTCTGCATCGTGGCGGATGACCGTCAGGTGGCGCGGGAATATGATGTTTTACTGACAGATAATCCGCAAAACAGTGACAAATTTACGCTGCTGCTGACCGACGATGAGTCCGGTTTCCAGCAGCTTGAAAAGCATTATATCCGCGTCAATTACAACATCAGCAGTGCGCTGATCGACGCAACCTTACTGTTAATTGAGCAGCAATTTGCTGTGTCCGATGACAGTGTTTCACCCGAAGAACCCGGAGAAGACTCTCTCGACTTTTATGAAAAGCAGCTAAAATCAAGCGATTACTATCAGCTTTTTGTCGAGACAGTACCGGAAGATCTTGAGAAACTGTATAATGAAAACCAACGCCGTGATTTCACATCACTTTCCCAAACAGCACATCGTCTCAAGGGGGTGTTCGCCATGCTGAACCTGACCCCAGGCAAGCAAATGTGTGAATCGTTAGAACAATACATCGCAGATGGCGATGCATTACAGATTACTGAAACCATCAATCACATTGATTCTTTTGTCTCCAGACTGCTCCAGCAAGGTAGCTAATCACATGAATAATATGAACGTAATTATTGCTGATGACCATCCTATCGTCCTGTTTGGTATTCGTAAGTCCCTTGAACAAATTGAATGGGTGAATGTTGTAGGCGAGTTCGAAGACTCAACGGCACTGGTTAACAGCTTAAGCAAACTTGATGCCCATGTGTTGATCACAGACCTGTCCATGCCGGGCGACAAATTCGGCGATGGCATCACGTTGATCAAATACATCAAACGCCATTACCCGCAGCTCTCCATTATTGTTCTGACCATGAACAATAACCCGGCGATCCTCAGTTCTGTTCTCGATCTGGATATCGAAGGGATTGTGCTTAAACAAGGCGCACCCACCGATCTGCCGAAAGCGCTGGCCGCTTTGCAGAAAGGTAAAAAATTCACGCCTGACAGCGTGGCAAAATTGCTGGAAAAAATCAGCGCCAACGGTTACGGCGACAAACGCCTGTCACCGAAGGAAAGCGAAGTGCTGCGCCTGTTCGCAGAAGGCTTCCTGGTGACTGAGATTGCCAAAAAACTGAACCGCAGCATCAAGACCATCAGCAGCCAGAAGAAATCGGCCATGCTGAAACTGGGCGTTGAAAACGATATCGCCCTGCTGAACTACCTGTCTTCCGTCAGCTCCCAGCCGGTGGATAAAGACTAACGTTTCAGAAAATATATTATTTCAGTCACATGTCATGATATCGGTTGACCCTTTTCAGCCTTCAAACGCCCGATGAACTTTATCGGGCGTTTTGTATTTTAACGACAAATGGGACGCCGGGTGTTGTAGATTTCCACCGGCTCTCTTACCATCGTAAACGGATAATATTAACGAAGAGACAAAAGCTGTCTGGAGATGACGGCTCAGGATCATTATTGGCTGGCAGGTTTACCTGCACTCACATCAGTAAATGACTAAAGGAATAGAGAATGAGAACTCAAGTTGTAGAAAAAATGGTCAATACAATCGAGAAAGTCGCTGAAGACACTGGATTGTCTGTAGATGAATATATGCTGGCGCTCGCTGTCTCAATGACGGCCCTGATGAAACACAAAGGCAGTAACCTGATGGACATCAATATAAATGAGATGACACTGGTTGTCGGCCTGAGGAAAAATCCATCCGAGACTCCACCAGAAAGCGAAAGCAGTGCTTCAGTCCATTAACAGGGTTTCAAGGCAGTCTCACCTTTTCGCACGACTTATGTGAGATATCTGTTCCGTTATCCCTTATTCAGGACGGCTCACAGACGTACAAAAGGCACCTCACGGTGCCTTTTGTATTTTCCGACGTCGTCCGTCAGGACTGTCGTTTTTTGCGCACCAGCGCGCTGTAGTAGCTGAGGGTACTGCGCAGGGTATCGAGCGTGACCGGCTTCGACAGGCAGTTATCCATACCCGCTTCCAGACAACGCTGACGCTGTTCCGCCAGCGCGTTGGCCGTTACCCCAATCACCGGCAGCGTATGGCCCAGCTCACGCAGTTTTTGCGTCAGGCCATAGCCGTCGAGTCGCGGCATGTTGACGTCGCTGAGCACGATATCAATTTCATGAGCGCGCATGGCATCCAGCGCATCCATCCCGTCATTGGCGGTGACGACGATATAGCCCATTGTGCCCAGCTGATCTGCCAGCAGTCGGCGGTTGATCGGATGGTCGTCGACCACCAGCAGGGTGATGTCGCTGAAGTCCTGCGTCACTGCGGCTTCAGGTGCCGGTAAACCGCCCTCTTCCGCCGTTGCCTCAAGATGGTAAATCCGGTTGAGCAGCGCCGTGATCTCCAGCGGTGTCGAGGTGCTGTGAACCCAATAGCCCGGCCGGGTTTCCACCGGCGGACCGATATGATCGATAGAAAACTCGATTTGCGCCGCCAGCTCTCCATTATGGATGAACGGAGTATCGGTGATTAACACGTCTTCACGCTGACTTTGCAGCCCCGGTTCGCAGCGCTGAACATTCGCACCGTTGTAGCGCATCAGCTGCATCAGGTAGCTTTCCAGATACGCATTACGCACATCCAGCCAGACCGTTTTATCCTGCCAGTCATCCAGCGGCTCGCCCGACGGGAACGTGGCGTTATAGAGCGGAATTCGCACCGTAAACGAACTGCCCAGCCCCGGCTCGGATTCAACGTCGATATCACCGTCCATCAGGTTGATCAGTTTTTCACAAATCGCCAGACCAAGACCGGTGCCCTGGAAATGACGTTGCACGCCGGTTCCGACCTGGAAGAACGGATCAAACAGGCGGGTGATTTCCCGCTCGGGAATGCCGACGCCGGTGTCGCGTACCTGGAATTCGAGGTAGTTGCCGCAGGTTCTGACGTTCAGCACGATACAGCCGGTATCGGTGAATTTGATCGCGTTATTGAGAATGTTCGAAATGACCTGCTGTAAACGCACCGGATCGCCATTGAACGATAACGGCACGTTATGCTCGATAAAGCAGTACAGCCCGAGGCGTTTTTTCACCACCAGCGGCAGATAGTTACCGGCAATGTGGGTGATCACTTCGCGACAGGAGAAGTCCTGCGGCTCGATTTTCAGCTGCTCGGATTCGATTTTGGAGAAGTCGAGAATGTCGCTGATGATTTTCAGTAACAGCGCCGAGGAGTTGTTCATCGCCGTCACCAGACGGTCAACCCCCTGCGGCAGTCCCTGAGTTTGCAGTAAATCCAGGTTACCGATGATACCGTACAGCGGCGTACGTAATTCGTGGCTGACCGTCGCCAGGAACATAGATTTCGACTGGCTGGCCTGCTCGGCGGCGTTCGCCATTTCCTGCAGGGATTCTTCCATTTTCACCCGCGCGCTGACGTCGATCAGTACGCAAATCGCCACGTCTTCGTTTCTGTAACGCGAATGCACGAAGCTCAGCTGGATGTTGTTATTGTTCTTGGTGATAACATCGACGAAATTCGTCTGCTGATCGCAGATGATCCGCGTAATGCGCTGCCGGTCTTCCTGCGTCAGCATGCTGATATAGTTGTGCGCCAGCTCGTTACTCAGGATGTTTACGCCATCGCTGATACGCAAAATGGATATCCCGACCGGGGCTGAGGCCACGATTTTATGATTGAACTGCTCGTGCTCTTCCAGCCGGAAAGCGTTCTCCTCCGCCGGTAAAAACATTTTGCGCTCAAATACCCAGGCCAGAATAAACAGCAGCAGGCCGGAGAAAATATTCAGTAAGACGGCGTTAAATATCAGGATTTTAAACCGCTCAATCACCGTATTAAACGGCATGGAATACACCACGCTGAGGGACGATGGCGTCAGCGGCTTTTTATAAATAAGATCTTTGTAGCCATTCACGTATCCGAAATACGCGCTTTCCTGCGGATACACTCCCGGCGCGGGATTGGTGTGTTCATTTTCAGAAATCCGCAGCAAGGGTTGATCATCGGCGTCCAGCAGCGTGACGGAAGTGTGCTGGGCGTTCGGGTTGATCAGATCTTCCATACGCAGGTTTTGCTGAATGCCCATCAGCGCTTCCAGCTTGTTGCCAACATAAATCGGCGTCAGCACGTACAAATAACCGGAGTCTTTATTGTCGGACTGTGACACCCAGTACAGGCTGTTTTCTTTATCCTGACTCTTGCCGTTGCGGTATTGCAGGATTTTTTCGTGCAGCGATTTCAGTTGATCCTGACTCTCACGCTCAAGCGGTTCACTGCTGATACCGAAATCGACCAGACACAAATTCTCACCGCTGATATAAAACACGCGGTTGAGATCATAGGCATCGGAAAAATTGTCTTTCCAGTAGTGGATCATGTTACCCAGTGAAGACAGCGAATTACGGTAGCTGTCGTTGATCTGGGAACAATCAGATTCAGGGAACAGGGAGAGATACGTCGGCGTGGTATTTTTGGTGCTGATCATGCCATTGATGATATCCAGCCCGTTCATCGAGTCGCTGAGCCGTTTCTCTGCCATAAACTTAATGCTGTGCATGACGTCATTCGAGTTTTTGACGTAACTCTGCGCCAGATCGTAATTGAGGTTGTCCTCATCACGGATCTCGGATTCTTTGTTATGGAAAATACTCAGCACATAAAAGGTGGTCAGCAGCACCCCCAGTGTCCACAACATAAGCGCCAGCACCCGGAAAAGATAACGGGAGATCCTCAGCGTGGTGCGAAACGAAGCAAGATATTTCAAGGGTTAACCATTGATGTTACGGCTCTGAGAGCGGGATAAATTTGAATTCAGAATACACTATTGTTGCGGTTTCTATAAAAAAGGGCATAACAAATGTTATGCCCTTTTGTTATCTGACTAAGAAGACTTATTCTTCTTCGTCATCTGCTGGCTGATCGTCTTCACTTTCTGCGTCGTCTGGCTGGTCAGCCGCTTGTGCTGCTTCCAGTTCGCCCGCTTCGGTGGCTACGCCATCCAGTTCTTCGTCTTCTACCGGTTCTGCAACACGTTGCAGACCCACCACGTTTTCGTCGTCTGCGGTACGGATCAGCGTCACACCCTGGGTGTTACGGCCAACAGTACTCACTTCGGAAACGCGGGTACGCACCAGGGTGCCGGCATCGGTGATCATCATGATCTGATCGGCTTCATCCACCTGGATCGCGCCAATAACCGGTCCGTTACGCTCGCTCACTTTGATCGAGATAACGCCCTGCGTTGCACGGGATTTGGTTGGGTATTCGGTCGATTCAGTACGTTTACCGAAACCGTTCTGCGTCACAGTCAGAATACACCCGTCGCCGCGTGGGATGATCAACGACACAACGCTGTCGCCTTCGCCCAGACGGATACCGCGTACACCGGTCGCCGTACGGCCCATCGAGCGGACCGCTTCTTCAGAGAAGCGCACCACTTTACCGGCCGCAGAGAACAGCATGACTTCGTCTTTACCGTCAGTCAGGTCAACACCAATCAGCTCATCACCCTCGTTAAGGTTGATGGCGATGATGCCAGCGCTGCGTGGACGGCTGAAATCAGTCAGGGCGGTTTTCTTCACGGTACCGCTGGCGGTCGCCATGAACACATGACGGCCTTCTTCGTACTCGCGTACTGGCAGAATGGCGGTAATACGTTCGTTCGGCTCAAGCGGCAACAGGTTGACGATAGGACGGCCACGGGCACCGCGGCTGGCTTCCGGCAACTGATAGACTTTCATCCAGTACAGACGTCCGCGACTTGAGAACATCAGAATGGTGTCGTGGGTGTTGGCCACCAGCAGACGATCGATAAAGTCTTCTTCTTTGATGCGTGCTGCTGACTTACCTTTACCGCCGCGACGCTGCGCTTCGTAATCGGTCAGAGGCTGGTATTTCACGTAGCCCTGATGCGACAAGGTCACCACAACGTCTTCCTGATTGATCAGGTCTTCGATGTTGATGTCAGACGTATTGGCCGTAATTTCGGTACGACGCGGATCGTTATACTGATCGCGGATCGCTTCCAGTTCTTCACGAATGACTTCCATCAGACGTTCAGGGTTGGACAGGATGAACAGCAGCTCGGCGATTTGTACCAGCAGCTCTTTGTATTCATCCAGCAGTTTTTCATGCTCAAGGCCGGTCAGTTTCTGCAGACGCAGATCCAGAATGGCCTGCGCCTGTTGTTCAGTCAGGAAGTATTTCCCGTCGTGAATACCAAACTGCGGCTCCAGCCATTCAGGACGGGCTGCATCGTCACCGGCACTTGCCAGCATCGCGGCAACGTTGCCCAGATCCCATGAACGCGCCACCAGGCCCGCTTTCGCTTCAGCCGGCGTCGGTGCAGCACGGATCAGTTCAATGATCGGGTCGATGTTTGCCAGCGCGATGGCCAGTGCTTCGAGGATATGAGCACGGTCGCGGGCTTTACGCAGTTCGAAAATGGTACGGCGTGTCACCACTTCACGGCGGTGGCGGACGAAGGCAGACAGGATTTCTTTCAGGCCGAGAATTTTCGGCTGACCCTGATGCAGTGCCACCATGTTGATACCAAAAGAGGTCTGCAACTGGGTCAGGGAATACAGGTTGTTCAGCACCACTTCGCCGACCGCATCGCGTTTGATCTCAATGACAATACGCATGCCGTCTTTGTCAGACTCATCGCGCAGGGCACTGATCCCTTCAACACGTTTTTCTTTCACCAGCTCGGCGATCTTTTCGATCAGACGGGCTTTGTTCACCTGATACGGGATCTCGTGAACAATGATGGTTTCGCGACCGGTTTTCGCATCGGCTTCCACTTCCGCGCGGGCGCGGATGTAAATCTTGCCACGACCGGTACGGTAAGCTTCTTCGATGCCGCGACGACCGTTGATGATCGCCGCCGTCGGGAAGTCCGGCCCCGGGATGTGTTCCATCAGCCCTTCAATGCTGATGTTTTCATCTTCAATGTATGCCAGACAGCCGTTGATCACCTCGGTGAGGTTATGCGGCGGAATGTTGGTTGCCATACCGACGGCGATACCTGACGAGCCGTTGACCAGCAGGTTAGGAATACGGGTTGGCATCACAGAAGGAATTTGTTCGGTGCCGTCATAGTTTGGCACGAAGTCGACAGTTTCTTTTTCTAAGTCTGCCAGCAATTCGTGAGCAATTTTTGACATGCGGATTTCGGTGTAACGCATGGCGGCGGCGGAGTCGCCATCCACCGAACCGAAGTTACCCTGGCCGTCCACCAGCATATAGCGAAGTGAAAAAGGCTGAGCCATACGAACAATGGTGTCATACACCGCGGTATCACCGTGCGGGTGATATTTACCGATAACGTCACCGACCACACGGGCCGATTTTTTGTAGGCTTTATTCCAGTCGTTACCGAGGACATTCATTGCGAAAAGTACGCGGCGGTGCACCGGTTTCAAACCATCGCGCACATCTGGTAACGCACGTCCGACAATAACGGACATCGCATAATCCAAATAAGAGTTTTTCAGCTCTTCTTCGATGTTAATCGGTGTGATTTCTCTGGCAAGGTCGCTCATGGAGCTGCTATCCCTCTACTGATTATTCATGGCCGCTGCCCACGTAGGCATATATAGCGCAAAGGTGTAAAACTATACCACAAACCAGCCAAACGTGGAAAACAACCGCCCCCTTTTGCGTACTATTATCCAACGCGTTTCAAACCTTTGCGCAAACGGCTGCATTTCGTATAAACATTAACCAGAACCACAAAACTGCGCCAAAGCAGATGGAATATGTATAATCCGCTAATCAAGTTATAAGGAGTTCATCACGCTCATGGCAACCACACCGTCCTCAGCAACACAAAACATCGACCACGAAGAAATCGCCAAGTTTGAGGCCGTCGCCTCGCGCTGGTGGGATCTGGAAGGCGAATTCAAACCGCTGCACCGTATCAATCCGCTGCGTCTGAACTACATTCTCGAACGCGCCGATGGCCTGTTCGGCAAGAACGTGCTGGATGTCGGGTGCGGTGGCGGCATTTTGAGTGAGAGCATGGCGGTGGCGGGCGCGAAAGTCACCGGGCTGGACATGGGTGGCGAGCCGTTGCAGGTGGCGCGGTTACATGCGCTGGAAAGCGGAGTGAAAGTCGATTACGTGCAGGAAACCGTGGAGACACATGCCGAAGCGCATCCGCAGCAATACGACGTGGTGACCTGCATGGAAATGCTGGAACATGTGCCGGATCCGGCTTCGGTGGTTGCCGCCTGTGCGCGTCTGGTGAAACCGGGCGGTCACGTGTTTTTCTCCACCATCAATCGCAATAACAAAGCCTGGCTGATGGCGATTTTCGGCGCAGAATACGTGCTGAAGATGGTGCCGAAAGGCACGCACGACATCAAAAAATTCATCAAGCCGTCTGAATTGCTGAGCATGATTGACCGCACCGCGCTGTTTGAACGTCATATTATGGGGCTGCATTACAACCCGCTGACGGATCACTTTAAGCTCGGGCCAAACGTGGATGTGAATTACATGATCCACACGCAGGCCCTGTAAAACACGGCCAGCAAAAAAGGGTGACAGATCCGTCTGTCACCCTTTTTTTATGCTTTCTTTCCGGCCGTTTTACCAGCGGACAGTCAACCCGACGGAACCTTCGGTTTGCGAAAAATCATCCGACCCTTTTTGCTGTCCGATTTTGCCCCAGACGGTGGTATTCGCGCCAAGGTTGCCGCTGATACCGGCACTCAGTTCCGCGCTGTCTTTTGCCGTGTTATCGCTAAAACTCACACCGTCGACATTCAGGGAGGTCTGCGCACTGTTATGGCGGTAGCTGGCGTCGACGAAAGGTTTGATATGCAGCGTTTTGCCCGGATGAATATCCCATTCGCTGCGTAAACCCACTCGCGTCTGGATATTGTCATCACCCGCCTGTGCCACTTTTGACTGACTGGCCGAGGTGAAATCCTTCTGTTTCACGCCCTGATAAATCACCTGCGCCTGTGGTTGCAGGGTCCAGCTCCACTGATTTCCCTGCATCAGAGTGAAACGGTAACCGCCTTCCAGTGAGGCCAGAAGCCCGGATGAGTGATAATGATCGTCACCCGTATCCTCTTCGCTGACGCCGTTATCAAACCAGGCATATTGCAGCCAGCTGTCGAGATAGGCTCCCTGATGCGCCTGCGCATCCTGATACCAGGCACCGGTCAGCCCCACGGCGTAACCCTGACTGTCATTGTCGGATTTACGTCCGGTCAGCACGCTGGTGCTGTCGCCGCTGTTATGACTGTAGCCCGCCACCACACCCGCCAGTAACTCGCCATTGCCCGCAGAATGTTGCAGGAAATTGGCGCTGAGTTGCGCCACCGACGTGTCGTTGTGGCTGTCAATCTGATTGCCAAAGGTGGCGCTGTCGCGCGCGGTATCCACACGCAATTTCAGATGATCGTGATCGGCACCGGCATGATCCTGCGCCGTCATACTGAAGACGTTATTGGCGATGCGCAGGTTACTCATATAGCCGCCCATTTTCGGATTCAGCACCGGTGTAAAATCGTCACCACCGGGCACCGGCTCAGATTGCGGATCTGGCGTCACCACCTGCGAACGCAGATACCAGTCCTGATTATCCTGCACCAGCGAATAGTCGTAGGCCCCCATATTGATATATTGCTGATCGCCCGCCAGATGGAAATCTGCCGCGTTATTATTCGTTTGCGGGTCGGCAACAAAATCGACAACTTTGATGCCGGTTTGCGTGGCCTGCCCGATACCGCCGACCGGCACAATCGCCAGCGCGGTATCTCCGGACGTGTTGCCATTGAGGATCAGTTGATCGGTGGCCGATGCATCGCCGTTCAGTTCAGTATCCAGCGCAACGGTGCCGCCGCCGGTGTAATCACCGTTCACCGTCAGCGTATCCCCCGCTGTGCCGTTTTGCAGGCTGGCGGTTCCTGCGCTGTTATCCAGATTGCCATTCACCGTGACACCGGCCAGATAGGTTAAGGCATCAAGGGACATATTGGTGTTCAGCGTGCCTTGCAGACTCATGCCGGACGTGGCGTTGACCAGCGTGCCGTCCGTATCCGCAAACAGGCTGGCATCCAGCGCCGCAGAAGTGTCCTGATGGGTCAGCATCAGCTGGGTACCCTCGGAAATCACCACCGTCCCGCCGGAGGTCACATCGAGGCTTTGCACCTGCTGATCCAGCCCGGTTTCAAAAGTGGCATGGTCGCCGACATACAGGGAAGACGCGCTGGCGAGGATATTTTCCGCCCCGCCCTGTAAGGTGCCCTGCTCGACACGCACGGCGGAATGGCTGCTGCCTGTTGCGTCCAGAATCAGCGTGCCGTTGCCGGTTTTCGTGAACGTGCTGTTCACGTCCGCCTGCGCGCCGCTACTGTCGGCCATTAAACCGCCCCATTGCGTGGTTACGCCGTCGTCCACCTGCATCGTCCCTGAGGCCCGCATTTCAATGTCCCGCGCCTTGCCGGTTTGTGCTGATGTGGTATCGACCTGCCCGCTGCCGTCTGCTGGTGCGGAAACATCCAGCGTACTGGCCTGCGCCGGATTGGTGAAAATCACCTGACGGTTATACGCCTCATCGCCCAGCTGAGAATTGTCGGTGACCTGCAAGGTGCCGGAAGCAATTTGCGTGGTGCCGAGATAAGCGTTGTTATCCGCCAGCGTGACGCGCCCGGCTCCGGCATCAATCACGACATACACACCATCACCGGCAGAGGTGCCGTCACCGATGTGATAACCGCTACCCGCGCCGAGCGTCACCAGATCGTCGTTACCGATCACGGTGCCGCCGGTCCCGGTGATCGTCAGGCCGTCGCTGACCTGATTTGTCTCACCGTTGAAGGTCGACATATCCGATAAATCCAGCACGCCGCCCTCTAACACAATGGACTGCGGATCCGCCTGTAACAGGGCTAAATCGTCTGCATCGCCCTGCAGGCTGAGAACCGCATTTTGTTCCACCACAATGTCGCCATCCAGCCCCATGGACTGCGCGCCGGTCAGGGTAAAACTGCCGTTCTGCGCGACGGTCAGATCGCCTGCACCTGACGTGGTGCCCGCCATCGCGCCGCGGCTAACGATCACATTGCCGCCCGCATCAATATTGAGCGTGCTGTTTCCGTAGCCGGTAAAGGTATTTTTGAAGGTTTGCTGTGTGCTGCCGACATTCAGGATTGCGGTATCATTCACGGCAGTGTCACTGCCTAACACGATGCCCTGACAGGCACCCGCTTCAGTCTGACATTGTGTGTTACCCGCATTGATCAGGGTATCGTCGCGCCCCAGCGTCACCGTGCCTTCCAAAATATCGAAAAGGCCGGTAAAGCCGCTGTTGTCGGCATTCAGCACCAGTTCACCCTCGCCGCGTTTGAATATGACACCTTCACCGGCAATAGAATCATAAGCCCCGTCGTTGGCGGTATTGCCGATGATCAGCGTTTTATCTGCGGCAATATCAAAGTCCGCTTCGCTGTCGCCGAGATACATGAAACCACCGGCTGCGGCGTCCGCATCATCGCCGTAGTTGTAGGCGACGTTATCGTGGTAGTACGCCACGCCGTCGTTATCTTCATAATTTTCATCAATATTGATATCGACGAGGAAAGGCGTAGACGCGCTGCTGGTAAAGATGGCACCGCCTTCTCCTTCCGCCTGATTACCGGTAAATTCGCTGTTGGTGATAATCATGTTGCCGTGAGAGTCAGTGGTATTGTCCGTCGCGTCGATCGCGCCGCCGCTGCCATTACCGTTGCTGCCGTTTCCGCTGGTTTGCGCCTGATTATTCTCAAATAAAACATGGGTCAGGCGAACTTTATTATTCAGGGAGTAAATCGCCCCGCCCTTACCTTCTTCGGAAATATTGCCAGAAAAGACGCCATTGATAATGGTGAGGTCACCCACACCGCGATCGTTCGACCCGTTCATGTAAATGGCGCCGCCGTAATCATTGGCGACATTATCTGTAAAAGCGGTGTTAATTAAATAAACCGACGAGTCTTCGTTGGCATAAATCGCGCCGCCGCTGCCATTGCTTTTATTGTCAGTAAACAGGCTGTAACCGGTGGAATCTTCGGGGACGATCGCCAGCGAGGTATTACTTTCCAGATGAACCGCACCGCCTGATGCGTCAGAGACCGTCAGCCCGGAGAACTGCATTTCAGCCCCGTCGGCGACGGTGTAAGTATTGAGTGTCTCATCGGTCAGGGTTGTGGCACTGGCGTTGCAACTTTCAGTGATTTGCGTGCCTGAACAGGCCGGGAGGGTTTCTGCAAACGCAACGTCTGCCAATGGCAGTAAATTAAAGGCTAAAAATAAACACACTGTAATTTTATTGAATACCATCGACATTTTATTCCCGCACTGGTTAAAGACGGGCGAAGGTAATACAGGCGAGTGAGAGAGACGACTTAATGATAAATTTAGAATATATAAATGACTCAATATATTCACGGTATGTATTTATAAAATCACTGGTTTTCTCAGGGCTGCCTGTTTAAGAAAGTGTGATAAAAAATGAGAAAAATGATGCGCGCAAGGCTGACGGTGAGCGGCTTCCCGCTCACTGATAACGCCAAATCGCCAGCGGATGCAAGCGCTTTTTTTAGCCGGTTTGGGCGAATTTGCGTTAGGTGACGGGCGGCCGGGCGTTAAAACCTTAGTTTTTAGCGCGTTGGTGGGCGGGGGCGGCTTAACATGATTTTTTAGAATAGTTATCCAGATCAATATAGCGTTTTTTTCTAACGTTTAATAAACCGGCAGTCGATCACCTTTCATAAAAATATAAGAAAATCGTATCTCAGATATTGACAGGTTTGTCGCGCCAGCAATGACGGACTCCTCAGGCGGAAGCTGAAAATTTCTCCCCAACTTATCCACAAATCTGCCCGTTTTGTTCACTTGCAAAAGGGTCATTCAGTCACTATCTTGTCATCAGAAAATAACAAACCCACAATATATTGTGTTTATATCCTGACCAGCACACTAGGGACCTCTTGTGCTGTCGCCCGTGTTTTACGCGGCCAGGTCAGACCCTTTATAAACCTTTAAGGTATCGCACCCAATGAACCAAAGTCTGCTTGTTACTAAACGTGATGGCCGCACAGAACGCATCAACCTTGATAAAATCCACCGTGTCATTGACTGGGCAGCGGAAGGTCTTCAAAACGTATCAGTTTCTCAAGTAGAACTCCGTTCACACATCCAGTTCTATGACGGGATCAAAACCGCTGACATTCACGAAACCATCATTAAAGCAGCGGCTGACCTGATCTCTAAAGATGCCCCGGATTATCAATATCTGGCGGCGCGTCTGGCGATCTTCCACCTGCGTAAAAAAGCCTACGGCCAGTTTGAACCGCCAAAACTGATCGACCAGGTCACCCGCATGGTTGAAATGGGTAAATACGACAAACATCTGCTGGAAGACTACACGGCTGAAGAGTTCGAGCAGATGGACAGTTTTATTGACCACTGGCGTGACATGAACTTCTCCTACGCTGCCGTTAAGCAGCTGGAAGGCAAATATCTGGCGCAGAACCGTGTCACCGGCGATATCTACGAAAGCGCGCAGTTCCTCTACATTCTGGTCGCGGCCTGCCTGTTCTCCGGCTACCCGCGTGAGACCCGTCTGGACTACATCAAACGTTTCTACGACGCGATTTCGACCTTCAAGATTTCCCTGCCTACGCCAATCATGTCCGGCGTGCGCACCCCAACCCGTCAGTTCAGCTCCTGCGTACTGATCGAATGTGGCGACAGCCTGGATTCCATTAACGCGACCTCCAGCGCCATCGTGAAATACGTTTCCCAGCGTGCCGGTATCGGCATCAACGCCGGTCGTATCCGTGCGCTGGGCAGCCCGATCCGTGGCGGCGAAGCGTTCCACACCGGTTGTATCCCGTTCTACAAGCATTTCCAGACAGCCGTGAAATCCTGCTCTCAGGGCGGCGTTCGTGGTGGTGCGGCGACATTGTTCTACCCGATGTGGCATCTGGAAGTTGAAAGCCTGCTGGTGCTGAAAAACAACCGTGGTGTGGAAGGCAACCGCGTCCGTCATATGGACTACGGCGTGCAGATCAACAAACTGATGTATCAGCGTCTGGTGAAAGGCGGCGACATTACCCTGTTCAGCCCGTCTGACGTGCCTGGCCTGTACGATGCGTTCTTTGCCGATCAGGACGAGTTCGAGCGTCTGTACGAGAAATACGAGCAGGACGCCAGCATCCGTAAGCAGAAAGTGAAAGCGGTTGAACTGTTCTCGCTGATGATGCAGGAACGTGCCTCCACCGGCCGTATCTACATTCAGCACGTTGACCACTGCAACACCCACAGCCCGTTTGATCCGGCTATTGCGCCCGTCCGCCAGTCCAACCTGTGTCTGGAAATCGCGCTGCCAACCAAACCGCTGGATGACGTAAATGACGAAAACGGCGAAATCGCGCTGTGTACGCTGTCTGCTTTCAACCTCGGTGCCATCGAGAGCCTCGACGATCTGGAAGAGCTGGCAGTGCTGGCGGTTCGCGCCCTCGACGCCCTGCTCGATTATCAGGATTACCCGATCAAAGCCGCGAAACGCGGTGCGATGGGCCGTCGTACGCTGGGTATCGGCGTGATTAACTACGCGTACTATCTGGCGAAAAACGGCGTGCGTTATTCCGACGGCAGCGCCAATAACCTGACGCACAAAACCTTTGAAGCCATTCAGTATTACCTGCTGAAAGCCTCCAACGAGCTGGCGAAAGAACAAGGCGCGTGTCAGTGGTTCAACGAAACCACCTATTCACAAGGCATCATGCCGGTGGACACTTACAAGAAAGATCTGGATGCGATTTGCGATGAGCCGCTGCATCTGGACTGGAATACGCTGCGTGAAAACATCAAAACCCACGGCCTGCGTAACTCCACGCTGTCCGCGCTGATGCCTTCCGAGACCTCTTCGCAGATCTCCAACGCCACCAACGGTATCGAGCCACCACGCGGCCACATCAGCATCAAAGCGTCGAAAGACGGGATCCTGCGTCAGGTGGTGCCGGAATATGAGCGTCTGAAAGATCAGTACGAACTCCTGTGGGATATGCCGAACAACGACGGTTACCTGCAACTGGTTGGCGTGATGCAGAAATTCATCGACCAGGCGATTTCGTCCAACACCAACTATGACCCGTCGCGCTTCCCGAACAGCAAAGTGCCGATGAAACAGTTGTTGAAAGACTTGCTGACGGCCTACAAATTTGGCGTGAAAACTCTGTATTATCAGAACACCCGCGACGGGGCTGATGATGTGCAGGAAGACATGAAAGCCGAAGTGGCTGACGACTGCGAAAGCGGCGCCTGCAAAATCTAACCGTCTGTTTTAACTAAAAACTATTATTCAAAACCCCCGTCAGGGGGTTTTTGCCGAGCATTCCGAGGAAGTTAACGTCATGGCTTACAGTACTTTTTCCCAGAATAAAAACGATCAGCTTCTTGAGCCAATGTTCTTTGGCCAGTCGGTTAACGTTGCCCGTTTCGACCAGCAGAAGCATGAAATCTTTGAAAAACTGATCGAAAAGCAACTGTCCTTCTTCTGGCGTCCGGAAGAGATTGATGTTTCCCGCGACCGTATCGATTTTCAGGCGCTGCCGGAACATGAAAAACACATCTTCCTGAGCAACCTGAAATACCAGACCCTGCTGGATTCCATTCAAGGCCGCAGCCCGAACGTGGCGCTGTTGCCGCTGATCTCCATTCCTGAGCTGGAAACCTGGGTCGAAACCTGGGCGTTTTCAGAAACCATTCACTCACGTTCTTACACGCACATTATCCGTAACATCGTGAACGATCCGGCGATTGTGTTTGACGATATCGTGACTAACGAAGAAATCCTCAAGCGCGCGAAAGACATCTCCGGTTATTACGACACGCTGATTGAGATGACCAGCTACTATCATCTGCTGGGCGAAGGCACTCATCAGGTCAACGGCAAAACTGTCGTGGTGAACCTGCGTGAGCTGAAGAAAAAACTCTACATCTGTCTGATGAGCGTCAACGCGCTGGAAGCCGTCCGTTTTTACGTCAGCTTCGCCTGTTCCTTTGCGTTCGCCGAACGTGAACTGATGGAAGGCAACGCGAAAATCATCAAGATGATTGCCCGTGACGAAGCCCTGCATCTGACCGGGACTCAGCATGCGCTGAACCTGTTGCGTTCAGGTCAGGACGACCCGGAAATGGCAGAAATCGCGCAGGAATGTCAGCAGGAATGTCATGACCTGTTCGTGCTTGCCGCGCAGCAGGAAAAAGACTGGGCAGAATACCTGTTCAAAGACGGTTCGATGATCGGCCTGAACAAAGACATTCTGTGTCAGTACGTGGAATACATCACCAATATCCGTATGCAGGCGGTAGGTCTGGACGCGCCGTTCAAAACCCGCTCAAACCCGATCCCGTGGATCAACGCCTGGCTGGTGTCTGATAACGTGCAGGTTGCCCCGCAGGAAGTGGAAGTCAGCTCCTATCTGGTGGGTCAGATTGATTCTGAAGTTCACGCCGATGACCTGAGTGATTTCGAGCTGTAAATGACCGACAGAACCATCACACTTTCAGCAAACGGCCAGCAACTGGCCTGCAAAGCCGGACACCGGAATTTGCTGGAAGTGTTTGAACATCATCAGGTTGAAGTGGAATACCAGTGCCGTGAAGGTTATTGCGGATCCTGCCGGATGAAGCTCATCAACGGTGAAGTCACTTACAGTGAAAAACCGCTGGCTTTTATCTCCGACGGCGAGATCTTGCCGTGTTGTTGCATGCCGGTCGGGGATATTGAGATTGCGTTTTAGTCTTTACGCCTCCCCCTGCGAAGGGGGAGGACGGGAGGGGGTTTTAAGGGCTGACATCTCATCAAAGCCAATCTCAACTCTTTGATTTTGCTTTAATACCCCACCCCAGCCCTCCCCTTCGCAGGGGAGGGAGCTAAAGCTAAACCTTAGCAACGCGATCCAACCACGGATAATCCGCCACCGGTTCCCACCCGTTCAGGTAACGCCTGAGAAGATCCATCGCCACCATTGCTATCGTCTCCTGACGTAATGCCAGACCGTGACGCGTCGCAGTGTAACGAATGGTTAATCCGCTGGTGCCGGATGGCGTATGCAGCGCCAGACTCAATTCCTCACCAGACAGCGCCCCGACGGCCAGCGCCAGTTGTGCGCCGGTAGTTTCTGCCAGATTTTGCGCGCGTGCCAGCAGGCATTCGAGGGATTTCTCTGGTGAGGCTTCGTCGCCCTGTGGCAATAACTCGCCGTTGACCAGCGGAACCCCGGCGCTTTGCAGACGCCAGTTCAGCAGGCCGCCGGTGAAACTTTCACTGACCGCCAGACGCAAATCCTGCGCCAGCAGGCGTTCAGCCAGACGATCCGGCAGGCTGCCCAGCCCTTCAAAAATAGTGCTCTCCCCCGCCACTTCCCGCACGCGTTCGAAGGCTTTGTGCATCGCCGCTTCCTGAGAACGCGGGCCGGTGACTTTCAGTTCGATAATCGGTGAGGAAGAGCGGTAACCCATCACCACGCCTTCCGGCAGTTCGAGTTTATCCAGCTCGGTGGCGAGATCACTTTCGCCGCGTCCGAAGGTGGTCAGGCGCAGACATAACGGGGCTTCCAGCGCCGGAAACTGTTTATGCAGACGCGGAACGATTTGCTGCTCCACCATCACTTTGAATTCAGAAGGTACGCCCGGCGTGAAGAAGATCTGACAGCGGTTAAGTTTCACGCTGAAGCCGCAGGCGGTGCCGACCGGATTATCCAGCAGTTCGGCATTGGCCGGGATCTGCGCCTGCTTGCGGTTGGAATCGGCCATCGGACGGCCACGCTCATTGAAGAACGCCTGCATGGTGGCAATCCAGCCCGCGTCTTCCACTAGTTCGACGCCGCAGGCTTTTGCCGCCGCCAGCGCGCTGAGATCATCCGTCGTTGGCCCTAAACCACCGTTGACGATCAGCACATCGGCGATATGGCTGCGTTCTTTAAGCACAGCCACCAGCGCGTCCAGACTGTCGCCCACGGTTTCGCGGCTGGTCATCGGTAAACCTTGCTCAAATAGATAATTCGCCAGCCATGCCGAATTGGTATCCACAATCTGGCCGTGCAGCACTTCATCACCCGTACTCAGCATCTCAACCCTAAGCATCCCGTTCTCCTTCTGTTTTTTTGTCATTCCACTGTAGAAAGCCTGAAGCAGAAACACAATCTCCCTATGGCAGAAAACAAAAAGGCCCGCACGAATGCGAGCCTCCAGATTTTGCTTCAGACAAAATCAGAAATTAATCGCGCCACCGAGGTATGCGCCGTCTGCCACCACGTTGTCGCGGTTGCCGTCTTTGCCATCCATCGCCATGTAGCGGTAACCCACGCTCACGGTAACCAGTGGGATCGCCGTCAGACGAATACCGGCGTTGGCTTCTTCATAGTTAGCAATGCCGCTGGACAGGGAATCCGGGGAATAGTAGTAGTCACCGTACAGGGTGAACATTTTGGCGATAGGCAGTTGCAGACCACCGCCAACAGCAACCGCATAACCTTCGTCGCCGTCTTTCGGATTGGTGTACAGGCCTTTACCGCCCACGGTCGCCATAAACGGACCCAGCGGAATGTTATAGCCTAATCCTAAACCTGCCACATCACCGTCGTCATCGTTATGGGTGTAATCACCGCTCAATGCCAGCCCCGGAGAAGTGGTACCGAAGCCCACGCCCAGATGAGTGTAATGTTCACCAACTTCACCGTTAACACTGATCGCGTTCGCAGAGGCAGCAGCGAACATCAGGCTGGCGGCAGCGCCAGCGACAAGGATCTTTTTCATTATTTTTCCCAAATAATAGCTAAACGACATTAAATCTTCCGCACGAAGTCTAAAGCAATTCACTCTGTCGTAACAACTTTTTGGAACTTTAAGCATTCATCTGAGCAGTGAAAATTGTAAGAAACATCGATTTCATTGATGAAATGAAGTATTCCCATCGAAATGATAACTCCCACCTATTTGCCCCTGATCAACATATGGTTTATTTCTAATGGGTAGAGTTAATTTGGCTTAGGGACACACCCCGCAAACAGGGAAGGCTAAAAAACCCCTCAGAGTCTCTCTTTATACCTACACCCGTTTTCACTGGAAGGAATTTGTTATGACCAAGAAAGGTTTAACCACCGCAGCCGGCGCACCGGTTGTCGATAATAATAATGTGATAACTGCGGGACGCCGTGGACCGCTGCTTTTGCAGGATGTCTGGTTTCTTGAAAAATTAGCGCATTTTGACCGGGAAGTGATCCCTGAACGCCGTATGCACGCCAAAGGTTCCGGCGCTCACGGTACTTTCACCGTCACCCATGATATTACCGCCTACACCCGCGCGAAGATTTTCGCCGAAATCGGCAAGCAAACTGACATGTTTGTTCGTTTCTCTACCGTCGCGGGCGAGCGCGGCGCGGCGGATGCGGAACGTGATATTCGCGGCTTCTCAATGAAGTTTTATACCGAAGAAGGTAACTGGGATTTAGTCGGGAATAATACGCCGGTGTTTTATCTGCGTGATCCGCTGAAATTCCCGGACCTGAACCATGTGGTAAAACGCGACCCGCGCACTAACTTGCGTAATCCGGCCTACAAATGGGATTTCTTCTCCCACCTGCCGGAAGCCCTGCATCAGCTGACCATCGACGTCAGTGACCGCGGTCTGCCAACGTCTTACCGTCATATCCACGGTTTCGGCAGCCATACCTTCAGCTTTATCAATGCAGAAAACGAACGTTTCTGGGTGAAATTCCACTTCCGCTGCCAGCAGGGTATTGAAAACCTGATGGATGACGAAGCAGAAAAACTGATCGGCACCGACCGCGAAAGTTCGCAGCGTGATTTGTACGATGCCATTGAACGCGGCGATTTCCCGCGCTGGAAACTTTTCGTGCAGATCATGCCGGAAGCCGACGCCTCAAAACTGCCGTACAACCCGTTTGACCTGACCAAAGTCTGGCTGCATGCGGATTACCCGCTGATTGAAGTGGGTGAATTCGAACTGAACCGCAATCCGGAAAACTACTTTGCCGAAGTGGAACAGGTCGCCATGAGCCCGGCCAACGTGGTGCCGGGCATCGGCTTCTCTCCGGACCGCATGCTACAGGGGCGTCTGTTCTCCTACGGCGATGCGCACCGCTACCGTCTGGGTGTGAACCATCATCAGATCCCGGTGAACGCGCCGAAATGCCCGTTCCATAACTATCACCGTGACGGCGCAATGCGGGTGGACGGTAACAGCGGCAACGGCGTGACCTACGAGCCAAACAGCGCCGGTCTGTTCCAGGAGCAACCGGATTTCAGCGAACCGCCACTGAGCATTGAAGGTGCCGCCGATCACTGGAATCATCGCGAGGATGAGGATTACTTCACTCAGCCGGGATTGCTGTTCAATTTGCTGTCGGCAGAAGAACATCAGCGTATGTTTGCCCGTATCGCCGGCGAACTGAAACATGCCTCGCAGGAAACACAGACACGCCAGCTGGCGCTGTTTTATAAAGTGGATCCGGCCTACGGTGCCGGTGTCGAGAAAGCACTGAAAGACTGATTTTTTTTCAGAAATGATCAGGGCCGCGATGTGCGGCCCTTTTTGTTTGTTTCAACGGCTTGTTTTACGAAAGCCTCTCTATCCATTTCCGGACGCTGACACGCGAGATTTTAATCCCTCCCTGCGCCAGTTTTCCCGGCAGCGGATGATAGGCTACCGGCAACTGAAAGCGCGGGATCTTATCACTCAGCCAGAGATTGAGTTCCTCGTACAACAATCCGGCCTGTGCCTCGAGCACCGCGACCGGACGCTGACCAAATTGCGGATCATTCACAGGCACGACAAATGCCTGTGAAATCAGCGGATGGCGGACCAGCACTTTCTCGATATCTTCCGGCTGGATCCCTTCCCCGCCGCTGAAAAACAGATTATCCAGACGTCCCGAAACCAGCAACTCATCGTCCGCCCACAAACCACGGTCACGGGTATGTAACCAGCCATCAGCATCAGCGACCGGCGACAGCCGACCGTTTTTCCAGTAACCGCTCGCCAGACTGTCAGCGCGGATCTGGATCTCCTGATCGACAATCCTGACTTCTTTGCCGGTCAGCGCCTTTCCGACACCGGCACTGCCATCAGCCCGTTTTGCTGTTACGGTCGAGGCGGTTTCCGTCAGCCCGTATCCGCACCAGCAACGGATCCCTGCCCGCTCAGCCTGCTCTGTCAGCTCCGGCGGGATTTGCGCCCCGCCAAGTAACACGTCCTGCAACTTTTCAGGCACGGCGCCGCTTTGCAGCAAACGCCAGAGCTGCGTCGGCACCAGCGACGCATGGCTGCATTCTGCCAGCGCCGTCTCCAGCGGTTGCCCTTCCGCCAGCACCAGCGTGGCCCCTGCCGTCAGCCAGCGCCAGAGGATGCCCTGCCCGGACACATGGAACAGCGGCAGCGAGAGCAGCCAGCTGTCGCGACGGGTGAACGGGATCAGATCCAGCACACCGGCGGCGCTGGCAAGGTGCGCGGCCAGGGTATGCGCGGCGGCTTTCGGCAGACCGCTGGAGCCGGACGTCAGGGTCAGCGTGGCGATACGCTGTGGCTGCCATCCGGCACAACTGAGCCAGCAGGCATTTTGCATCGTTAACGCGGGAATATTCAGCGGCAGAGCCGGTTCCGTCAGATCCAGCACAAAAGCGATATCAAGCTGTGAAAGCAGTTCTGCGCACAATGCCTGTGGCAGTTGCGGATTGAGCGGCAACAGGCGTGCGCCGGTTTGCAGCAACGCCAGATAACTGAGTAATGCATCCAGTGTGTTTTTGCTGCGCAACACCACGCCGGTGCCTTCGCCCACGCCCTGCGAAATAAATCCGGCCGCCAGCGAATCCACGCGATGCTGTAAATCACGCCAGCACCAGGTGATATCTCCGGCTTTCAGCGCCACGGCAAAAGGCGACAAATGTGCCCGTTCACGCCACGGCCAGTCGCTGATCATTTGCTCTGCCACACAACCTCCAGTTCAGACACGTCAGTCAGCGGTAATTCCGACCCCGGCCAGCGGCGGATAAGCTGCGCCTGCATAAGATCCAGCGTATCCAGCCCAGGAATGGCATCCGGCGTCAGCCACTGCGCGATACGCGCCAGTTGCGTCAGCCCGAGGCTTGATTCAATGGAGGAGCTGATCACCGCTTCCAGCCCGGCGGCATGCGCCTGCGCGATCAGCTGACGACAACGCATCAGGCTGCCGGTCAGCGTCGGTTTGATGATGATCGCCGCCAGTCCCGGCTCAGCCTGTACGGTAAAACCGGCTTCGCGCACACTTTCATCCCAGGCAATCGCGATGCCAGTCTGACGGGCAAAATCGCGCGACTGTTCGCGGGTCAGACAGGGTTCTTCGATAAAGCTGATGCGCGAACGCAGTTCAGGGGCAACGTGGCGGGCGAAACCTTCGGCTTTGACCGGCGTCCAGCTGCGGTTGGCGTCGAGACGTAAATGCAGTTCCGGCAAGGCTTCCAGCAACATGCTGACATTCAGCCCGTCGCCGACGGATTCGTACAACCCCACTTTCACCTTCGCCACTTTTCGCCCGCGAAAATCGCCCGGCAGCGCGCCGAGGCGGGCATAAAGCTCATTCGGATCGCCATGACACAACGGCGCACAGCGCGTACTCAGCACGTGGGGCAGTTCACCGCGCAGTTCGGCATCCGCACAACTCAGCCCGAACGCCACGGAGGGCAACGCGCTGAAGGCCGAGGCCACGGCAGCCAGCGAGGCGCCCTGCACCCACTGGCTCAAACCGTGCTGCACCGCGTCCTGCGCCTGAGGCACATCTTCCTGACTAAACCCCGGCAGCGGCGCCACTTCGCCCCAGCCGGTTTTGTCGTCCTGCCACAGTGACACTAAAAAACCGTCGCGGGTTTTCAGGCGCTGATTGCGCAGCACCACGCCAGCCTCCATCGGCACGCTGTACCGGTACACCGTGGCGCGGCGCATCAGGGATTACGCTTAAATTTGCTGAAGTCCGGCTGGCGTTTTTCATTAAACGCGTTGCGGCCTTCCTGACCTTCATCGGTCATGTAGAACAACATGGTGGCATTCCCCGCCAGCTCCTGCAGCCCGGCCTGACCGTCGCAGTCGGCGTTCAGTGCGGCTTTCAGACAACGCAGCGCCATCGGGCTGTTTTCCAGCATTTCACGGCACCAGCGCACGGTTTCTTTTTCCAGATCCGCCAGCGGCACCACGGTGTTGACCAGCCCCATGTCGAGTGCGGCTTTGGCATCGTACTGACGGCAGAGGAACCAGATTTCGCGCGCTTTTTTCTGACCGACGATGCGCGCCATATAGGATGCGCCCCAGCCGCCGTCGAAGGAGCCGACTTTCGGGCCGGTCTGGCCGAAGATGGCGTTATCCGCCGCAATGGTCAGATCGCACATCATGTGCAGAACGTGGCCGCCGCCGATGGAATACCCGGCCACCATCGCCACCACCGGTTTCGGGCAGGTGCGGATCTGGCGCTGGAAATCCAGCACATTCAGATGATGTACGCCGCTGGCATCCTGATAGCCGCCGTAATCGCCACGCACTTTCTGGTCGCCACCGGCACAGAAGGCTTTTTCGCCTTCACCGGTCAGCACGATCACACCAATCCCTTCGTCGTTACGGGCGTCGTCAAGCGCGCGGATCATTTCCTTAACCGTCAGCGGACGAAACGCATTGCGAACCTGCGGGCGGTTGATGGTGATTTTCGCGATACCGTCCGTGGATTTGTGGTAACGGATATCTTCAAACTCACCCGTGCAATCACGCCATTCGACAGGTGCATACAGTTGTTTTTCATCAGGATAAATCATGTGCAACGTCCTTTAAGACAGGTGAAGAAATACATGCCAGCGCCTGACGGGTAAATTCCGCCGGATTGTCGCGGTGGGCGTTATGCCCGGCATTGGCGATAGTGCGCAGCGCAAAACCTGACTGCTGCGCGAGATGAATAAATTTGGCATCCTGACTGCCGCACAACCAGACCACCGGCAGGGACAACTGCTGCAAATCCCCGCGCAAATCCGGTTGTACCGCCAGCGACGTGGCCGCCAGCATCGCCGCCACGGTGCGGGGATTATTGTCCGCACGCAGGGCGATCAGTTGCTGACGCTGGCTGTCGGTCAGGCTGGAAAACACCGGCTGGCGATACCAGTTATCCAGCGCCTGTTGCCACGGCAATTGCAAAAAACGGGTCGCCCATTGCTGATCATGATGGCGGCGCTGCGCGCGTTCCGCCTGACAGGTCAGCCCCGGATGCGCGCCTTCGACCAGTACGCCCTGCAAACCGCTGCGGTCGCCCTGACAGGCGTGATACAGACTGATGCGCCCGCCCAGCGAATAGCCGATCAGCCAGTAGGTGGTAATGTTTTTTTCGCGCAAGGTGTCGGTTAACAGCTGGCTGACATCCGCAAATCCGGCAGCGGTTAACGACGCTGAGCGGCCATGCCCCGGCAAATCCACAAACAAACAGGGCCAGTCTGTCAGGGCGGAAAGCAGCGGTTGCCAGTCTTCCGCGCTGCCCAGCAGACCGTGCAGAAACACCAGCCACGGGCGGTGCTTCACCCCGGCGTTGAGTGTCTGGCAGGCCAGCGTCATGATGCGTTCATCTCCTGCACCAGCGCGCGCAGGCATTCCGCCCCTTCCGTCTCGCTGACTTTCAGCTCAATCAGTTTCACGCCGCCATGCTGCCAGCACTGACTGACCGCCTGATGCAGCGCGGGCATGGAGGTCGGGCAGGCATAGTCGAGGCCAAACATCGCCGCCGCATGACTGAAACTGACGTTCTGCGGCATGCAGTAAAACCGCTGGCGTTCCGCTTCCGGCGTCGGCAGCAGGGAGAAAATCTGCCCGCCGTTATTGTTGACGATAATAATGACAGTTGGCGCTGAGCACTGACGCATCAGCGCCAGCGCATTGAGATCATAGAGCGCGGAGATATCGCCCAGCAGCACCAGCGTCGGTTTGCAGGTTGCGCGCTGCACACCGGCGGCGGTCGACAGCAGACCATCGATACCGCTCGCGCCACGATTGGCGAACACCGGGTAACCGGCGGGCAACCGGGCAAAGGCATCCACCAGACGAACAATCAGGCTGTTGCCGAGGAATAACTGACCGTGCTCGGGTAATAACGCCGGAAGCTGCCACGCGGCGGTGGCTTCACCAAATACGCCTTCGAGACGGGTTTCCACCGCATACAGCGCGCGCTGTGCGCAATGGTCAAGGGCTTCCGCCCAGTCAGGCTGCGGTTGTGCCGGATGCGACTGCAACCAGCCGGCAACGTCCGCCTGGATACGGCGACCGCGATGCTGCGCCGGATCCTGACGGCCTGGCAGCGGATCAATCAGCCAGTATTCTTCGGGTTCACACGCCGCCTGCCATTGCAGCAGACGCTTACCGGTCAGCCCTGCGCCGAACTGGATCACCAGCTGCGTGCGCGCCAGCACTGTCTGCGCCTGCGGCGACGCCAGCCATAAATCGGCACAAGGCAGCGGATTGCCGGTGGACGCCTGAACATCACTGATCAGCGGCCAGCCCAGTTGTTCTGCCCAATGAGCGACGAATTCGCTCTCCTGTGCTGAAATCCGCCCCGCGATGATCACGCCGCGCTTTTGACGCCATGAAAACCAGTCCGGCTGCGCGGTCACAGGCAGAACCTGAGAGTAATTCAGCCACGGCAGATGCCCCTGCCACCAGTCGCCCAGCGCCTGCAGCCAGTCCTGATGCTCGCCATTATCTTCGCCATACAGCGGTTCGGCGAACGGACAGTTGATATGCACCGCCCCGTGCGTTTGTTGCGCCAGCGTGTTATCCAGCGCCGAGACCAGCCAGCGCGCGCTGATTTCCGGCGTCGGACGGGGTAAATCCAGCGACTGAACCGGGTGGCTGGCAAACATACCCGTCTGGCGGATCGCCTGATTGGCGCCGCAGTCGATCAGTTCCGGCGGGCGGTCAGCCGTCAGCAACACCAGCTTTTCGCCGGTCAACCCGGCTTCGATCAGTGCCGGATACAGATTTGCCACTGCCGTGCCGGACGTAACGATGATCGCCACGCGTTGTCCGCTGGCTTTTGCCAGCCCGAGCGCCAGATGGCCAAGACCACGTTCATCAAAATGGGTGTGACAAATAAGGTGCGGATGCGCGGCAGCGGCGAGAGTCAGCGGCGTGGAGCGGGAACCGGGCGCGATGCAAACGTGCTGCACCTGATGGCGGGTTAACGCTTCGAGGATAAGCGTCGCCCAGCGGCGGTTAAAGACGGCAACAGACATGTTCAACTCACTCCGGCAAAGGGTTATCCGGCCTGAACGGCAGGCGTGTAGTGCTCTTCCAACAAAGTACGCAAACCGGCGGCTTTGTTTTCGATTTCCTGCCATTCCTGTGCAGCGTCAGAACCGGCGACAATCCCCGCGCCAGCGTAGAGTTCAAGATGATGTCCTTTCACCGCCGCAGAACGCAGCGCAACGGTGAATTCACTTTGTTCGGCACTGAGATACCCGGCGGAACCGGCATACCATTCGCGATCAAAAGGTTCGAATTCGGCGATAAATTCACGCGCCGCCTGTCGCGGCAATCCGGCAACCGCCGCCGTCGGTTGCAGACGTTGCAGGCAACCGGCGTCATCAGGTTCAGCCAGTTCGCCGTGAATATTGCGGCGTAAATGCTGCACCTTGCGCAGACGTAAAATCTCGGCAGGCGTCACATCCAGCGAGTGCGCCCCGCCCTGCAAACGCTGACAGATATCGTCGACCACCAGTAAATTTTCGCGCTGGTTTTTACCGTCGCCGAGCAGCCACGCCCCCAGTTTCTGCGCTTCGTGATCATCGGGATGATTGGCGACGGTGCCCGCCAGCGCTTCGGTATAGAGTTCGCCGTGATCGCGCAGAAACAGACGCTCCGGGCTGGAACCCAGAAAAGCGCGTTGTGGCGTAAACGCCAGCATGAAGTGATAACAGTGATGATTGACATCGCGGCTGGCGGCGAGAAAGGCGCAGGCATTCAGCGGCTGGCTGAGCGTTAAGGTGGTTTTCCGCGCCAGCACCACTTTGTCGAACTGATGCTGTTCGATGCCGGTGAGCGCCCGGTCAATCAGCTGATTCCACTGCGGCTCCGCCGGTAAATGCTGATGCTGCAATACGCGGGAGGCGATCGGCGGCAACGCGCGACTGGCGACCAGAGAATGCAGGAATAAGCGCGTGCGGCGGGCTTCATCACGTAAAGAATGCGGACTGAAAAGCGTACAGCGCAGCCAGTAAGTATTGGCCTGGCGGCAAAGTTCGATGCGGGGAAGGAAAAGTGCGTTAGCGGCGAAATTGGAACCTTCCGCGCCATTAAAGGCATTCAGCCCCCAGATATGTAAATCGGGAACCTCAGGATACTGACGGATAAACGCCTGTGCCTGAGCGGTATCACCAAAGGCGTAGGCATCACCGCAGACAGCCGCCTCTTCTTTTCCGTCACGTTGTTGCCAGTAGAATTTCGGGTAGCAGGGTTGCGCAGCCAGCCATTCCAGCAGGCCGGGGTCAGGCTGTTTTTGCAGGGAATAACTGAACTGCCGGATCCCCGCAGTATCAGGCCATTCGCCTGCCAGCGTGGTATCAAGCTGCTCAATGATTGCTGATATTTGTTTCACCGCTACCTCGGGCCATACCGGATGTTTAGTGACGGGTAGAAATACCCTTCTGGATCAAAAAACGGGTTGGATCAATTACGGATGAATTATGCGGCGATACGAAAAATGAAAATATGCGACAGATCAAGCTGAAGTGAGTGCCGTTAGCTAAGAAGGAGTATAGGAGGGGAGAAAGGAGTAAGCAAACTCAGGAATAACAGGAGCAGCAGGTGCCGCCCCTGTTCAGGCAGGTTAGCGGCGCAGAAGCAGACCGACAACCAGACCGACGGCAGCACCGACACCGACGCCATGCCATGGGTTTTCATGCACATAGTCGTCCGTTCTTTCCGCTACCTGACGGGCTTTTTTGCAGTAAGAACGCGCGGCCGGATCAATACGTGATTTGATGTCTTTCAGTGCATTTTCAGCACGCGCTTTAATCTGGATGTATTTCTCATCCGCTTTATCGCCGGAGGATTTCAGCACTTCTTCCAGCGTTTCAGTCAACATGCGTAAATCGTCATCCAACGAATTCTGCTGTGTCTCAAATTGGTCAGCCATGGTTATCTCCTTATGATGTGTTCTGGGAAAAGCTAAGACTGCCTTTAACCCTAGCGCATATCGGGATCAATTGCCTGACTGATCTCGCTAAACTGCCGAAAACTCGGGGTTTTAAGAACCTTCTGACCCTTTGATGTCGCTAAACACGGCGGCTTTTTTAGCGTCGCGTTGCTGCTTTTCACGCTGTTTCGCCAGCCATAATCCGCTGTTTTTCATCGCGTAACCGAAGACCAGTCCGACCAGCAAGGACACCACCACCTGACGCCAGTCGCCCTGCGCGGCAAAGGTGGCACACGCGCCGATAAAGGTGCCCGGCACAAAAGCCAGCCATTGCTGGCGCGCCTGAATACACATCAGGAAGGCCACCACACCCGTCAGCAGATAGCCCAGAATGCTCCACTCGGGGCGCATGGCACTGCCCGCGATGATCACAACCGCCCAGAATACGCCGCTGAGGCAGGTCAGCGTGCTGATCAGCAATCCGCGTAATCCGCCCTGCGGACAGGCGAAATAGGCCGTGCATCCGAGGAAACCGGCCCAGCTAATCAGGCCAAAGCTGATAGCCACCCAACCCCAGATACCGGAGAGGATGCCGGTGGTGATGGCGATCATCACTAAAACATTCATGGTGTAAACCTGTACGAATCGGAACAAGCGCGCAGTGTACGCATTGGCAGGAATAATGGAATGGGAGAGATCACAAAACCAATGTAATATTTTGCTGAACGTACATATAAACGTGATGTGAATCACATTTATTAAGCAATGTGATGAAAAAAGCCGCTCATACGAGCGGCTTCGTCAGATCTGACTGTCTTTATCAGAGCAGAGGTTGTGCCATCTGCACCAGCGAAATCAGCGGTTGCGGGAAGATACCCAGCAACAGCACCAGAATCGCGGAAATCAGTACCACCACACCACCCGCCGTGAGCGCCCAGTTGTTTGGCGTATCACGAACCAGCGTTTCCGGTGCGCTCAGATACAGGCTCACGGTAACACGCAGATAGTAGTAGAGACCAATCGCAGAACCGACAACCACAGCACCGGTCAGCCACCACAGATGCGCGGTCACACCGGTAGCAATCACGTAGAACTTACCGATAAAGCCAAGCGTCATCGGGATACCGGCCAGTGACAGCATCATCACGGTCATTACCGCAGACAGGATTGGCTTATGCCAGAACAGGCCACGGTAGGAGAACAGTGATTCTGCGTCCGGGCCTTTGTACGGGCTGGACATCAGGCTGACCACACCGAACGCGCCGAGGCTGCTGAACAGATAACCCGCCAGATACACACCCACGGTTTCCATCGACAGCTGATGGGTTTGCACCGCAATCAGTGCCACCAGCAGATAACCGAGGTGGGCGATAGAAGAATAACCAAGCAGACGTTTGATGTTGCTCTGGCTGATCGCCATCAGGTTACCGACCAGAATCGAACAGAAGGCAATAATGCCCAGTACGATGCGGATCGATTCGCTGTCAGCCACCGGCGCATACAGGAACAAACGCATGACCACAGCAAAGATAGCGATTTTGCTGGCGGTCGCCAGGAAAGTCGATACCGGTGCCGGCGCGCCCTGATACACATCTGGCGTCCACAGATGGAACGGAACCAGTGACAGTTTAAAGCCCAGACCGACAATCATCATGCCCAGACCGGCCATCAGCAGCGGCTGGTGCAGGATCACGCCATCGCCCAGATTTTTGCCCAGTGACGCGAAGGACAGATCACCAGACTGTGCGTACAGCAACGCCATACCGAACAGCAGGAAGGAGGACGCAGCGGCAGACAGCAGCATGTATTTGATACTGGCTTCCAGCGAGCGTTTCTGACGGTAGGCGTAACCAATCAGGCCGAACAAAGGCAGCGAAATCAGTTCGATCCCCAGGAACATGGAAGCCAGATGGTTAGAGCATGCCAGCAGAATGCCGCCCATGGCCGCGATGAGTACCAACAGGTAGAACTCTTCGCGGTTGTCCGGATAACCGGCCAGCCACGGATAGGCAAAGGTGCTGGTAGCCAGACTCGCCAGCAACACCAGCCCGATGTAGAACATCGAGTAGCCGTCAACACGCAGCAGCGGCGTGACATCCTGCGGGCCGACCTGCCCGACGTAGTAAAGGGAAAGTAAGGCAACGTTCAGCCCGATGACTGTCAGTGTGGCATTGAGAAAATGGTCGCGTCGCCACGCAATGGACAGCATCACCACCACCACCGTCAATCCGACGATCATCAGCGGTAATAGTGCGATCAGATTTTGAAGTGTAAATGTCATGGCGAGTTACGGCCTTGTCGTTGAAATAGTGGAAACTGAAGACCCGAACCAGTGCTGAATGTTGCTCATCGCTGCACCCGAAGTATCCAGAATTGGCTGCGGGAACACGCCCAGCGCCACCAGTAATACCACCAGCAACAGGATGATCGACAGTTCACGTGAGGTCATGCCTTGCAGCGGCTGGTCTGATTTTGCTTTGCCGTAATACGCGCGCTGCATCATCACCAGGGAGTACACCGAAGCGAACACCAGGCCGAAGGTCGAGATGACAGTGATCACCGGCACAACCGGGAAGCTGCCAAACAAGATCATGAATTCACCCACGAAGTTACCGGTACCTGGCATCCCTAAGGTCGCCACCGCAAAGAACAGGGACAACGCTGGCAGGTATTTAATCCGTCCCCACAATCCGCCCATCTGGCGCATATCGCGGGTATGCAGACGTTCGTACAACTGACCACAAATGATGAACATACCGGCCGCAGACAGACCGTGCGCAATCATCTGGATCACCGCACCCTGGTACGCCAGCTGGCTGCCGGTGTAGATGGCAATCAGGACGAAGCCCATGTGCGACACCGAGGTGTAAGCAATCAGTCGTTTGATGTCGGTCTGGCAGAAGGCCATCCACGCGCCGTAGAAGATACCAATCACCCCCAGCCACATCGCAATCGGAGCGAACTGGTGTGACGCTTCCGGGAACAGCGGCAGACAGAAACGCAACATCCCGTAAGCCGCGGTTTTCAGCAAGATACCGGCTAAGTCGACGGAACCTGCGGTCGGTGCCTGACTGTGTGCATCCGGCAACCAGCCGTGCAGTGGCACAACCGGCATTTTCACCGCAAAGGCGATGAAGAAGCCCAGCATCAGCAGATATTCAACACCGTGCGACATTGGCGTTTTCAGCAGGTCAGCGTAGTTGAATGTCCACACACCGGTGGCGTTGTAATGCACAAACACCAGACCGAGGATGGCAATCAACATCACCAGACCACTGGACTGCGTATAGATGAAGAATTTGGTCGCTGCGCTGATACGCGTTTTACCGTCTGACGCTTTGTGACCCCACAAGGCAATCAGGAAGTACATCGGCACCAGCATCATTTCCCAGAAGAAGAAGAACAGGAACATGTCGATGGCGAGGAACACGCCGATAACGCCGCCGAGGATCCACAGTAAGTTCAGGTGGAAGAAACCCTGATACTTCTGGATTTCACGCCACGAACAGAGGATCGCCAGAACACCCAGCAGACCGGTCAGCACCACCATCAGCAGGGACAAACCGTCCAGCGCCAGATGGAAGCTGATGCCAAAACGAGGGATCCACGGTACCGAAAACTCGGATTGCCACTGTGGAATACCCGCAGGCGTCGTTAATGAATATCCTCCCTGCAACCACAATTGCACGGAAAGAGCCAGCGTCAGCCCCATCGCAATTAACGCGATCCAGCGCGGTACTTTGCTCCCAAAGCGTTCAGTCTGCCAGCACAGCAGCCCGCCGATAAAGGGGATAAATATTAGCCAAGGTAATAGCATGGCGTGTCGTTCCCTTCTTTTATGCCCGAAGGCTATTTCACTTGCCGGTCTGTCACGGGAACAGACCGGCATTGATAATTACACCCGTAATGCAGGCTTAAATCACCAGCAGCAGCGCCAGAACCACCACTGCACCCAGCCCCATTGACGCGACGTACCAACGTACTTGCCCGTTTTCGCTGACGGTCAGACCGCGGTTACCCAGACGGGCAAACAGCGCAGGCAGATTCATCATTGCGTTCAGCGGGTCACGTTGCAGGAGTTTCGCGACCAGCAGATACGGTTTCACGAAAATCATGTCGTACAGCCAGTCGAAGCCCCAGGCGTGGAACCACCAGGTCGTGAAGAAACGGCCCGGTGCGCTTTTCGCAATGCTGTTAACCAGCGAGCGTTTGCCCAGATACAGGGCCGCCGCCAGCAGAATGCCGGCAATTGCAATCACGCCTGATGTGATTTCCAGCGTCAGCACGCTGCCGTGCGCCAGCTCAGTGGTTTCCGGCAGAACGCCTTTCAGTGGCGGAACAATCATTGCGCCAATGAAGGTGGACAGAACCAGTAACACCAGCAGCGGCAGGTGGTGAGTGATGCCTTTACCTGCATGTGCTTTGATTTTCTCTTCGCCGTGGAAGACGATGAAGATCATGCGGAAGGTGTACAGCGAGGTCATAAACGCACCGACCAGACCGGCAACCATCAGATTCAGGTGGCCGTTAGCCAGCGCACCCGCGAGGATTTCATCTTTACTGAAGAAGCCCGCAGTGATGATTGGCAAGGCAGACAGCGCCGCGCCACCGACCAGGAAACAGATGTACACCAGCGGAATGGATTTACGTAACCCACCCATTTTGAAGATGTTCTGCTCGTGGTGGCAGGCCAAAATGACCGAACCGGAAGAAAGGAACAACAGTGCTTTGAAGAACGCGTGCGTCATCAGGTGGAAGATAGCGGCATCCCACGCCTGAACGCCCAGCGCCAGGAACATGTAACCAATCTGGCTCATGGTCGAGTACGCGAGAACACGTTTGATGTCGGTTTGCACCAGCGCAGCAAAGCCCGCCAGCACCAGCGTCACCGCACCGATAATGCCTACCAGATGCAGAATTTCCGGCGCCATCAGGAACAGGCCGTGCGTACGTGCAATCAGGTAAACACCGGCGGTGACCATGGTCGCGGCGTGGATCAGCGCAGAAACCGGTGTCGGACCGGCCATGGCGTCTGCCAGCCAGGTCTGCAACGGAAGCTGGGCCGATTTACCCACTGCCCCACCGAGTAACATCAGCGTCGCCCAGGTGATCGCCGTGTCGCCCACAGCCAGTTTCTGCGGTGCCAGCACCATCAGTTCGCGGAAGTTCAGCGTACCCAGTTCGCGGTACAGGATGAACAGCGCGAAAGCCAGGAACACGTCACCGACACGGGTCACGATGAAGGCTTTCATCGCTGCCGCGCCGTTCGCCGGATTGGTGTAATAGAAACCGATCAGCAGATAGCTGCACAGGCCCACGCCTTCCCAACCGAGGTACATCAGCAACAGGTTGTCTGCCAGTACCAGAATCACCATGCTGGCGATAAACAGGTTGGTGTAAGCAAAGAAGCGTGAGTAGCCTTCTTCACCGCGCATGTACCAGGAAGCAAACATGTGGATAAAGAAACCGACGCCGGTCACCACAGACAGCATGGTCATCGACAAACCGTCGAGGGTCAGCGTCGCGGAGATATTGAAATCGCCGACCTGCATCCAGTTCCATAATGTCTGATTAAAGATTTCAACGCCCGCCGCTTTCTGGCTGAGGAAGTTGATACCGACGTAAATCGTGGTCAGTGCTGCCAGACCAATCGAACCCACACCAATAGTTGCGGACGTATTTTCAGACCAGCGACCGCGTGAAAAGGCCAGTAATACAAAGCCGATCAGCGGGAACAGAATTGTTAAATAGAGTAGGTTCATCCGCGCATCTCACTGACAGTATCAATATTCAGAGTGTGGCGACGGCGATACAGTTGCAGCAGCAACGCCAGACCAATACTGGCCTCCGCCGCAGCCAGGCTGATAGCCAGAATGTACATCACCTGCCCGTCTGCCTGACCCCAGTAGCTTCCCGCCACGATGAACGCCAGTGCTGCCGCGTTGATCATCACCTCGAGACTGATCAGCATAAACAGCAGGTTACGACGAACCAGCAGCCCGGTCAGCCCCAGCACAAAGAGAATGGCGGCCAGAATAAGACCATGTTGTAGAGGGATCATGCTCTCTCCTCCGTTTTTCTTTTTGCCATTTCCGTCGTGGCCGGTGCGTCACCAAAGACTTCACCCGGTTTGTGTTCACGACCGATATGGAACGCCACGACCAGACCGGCCAGCAGCAACATTGACGCCAGTTCAACCGCCAGAACATACGGCCCGAACAGCGCGATCCCCACCGCTTTCGCGTCAATCATGTCGCCTTTGATGCCGTGATCGTGCAATCCGAGGATTGACATGATCATCACCACCAGCAGGATGACAGACAGAACCGACGGTCCGATCCAGGTGGCAGGCTTGAGCCATGCGCGCTCCTGCTCCTCGACGTTGCCGAGGTTAAGCATCATCACCACGAAGACGAACAGCACCATGATGGCACCGGCGTAGACGATGATCTCCAGCGCACCGGCGAAATAGGCACCGAGCGAGAAGAAGACCGCAGCAATCGCCAGTAAAGAGACGATCAGGTACAGCAATGCGTGCACCGGGTTGGTATGCGTGATCACACGCAATGTCGCCAACACGGCCACCAGGGCTGCAATATAAAATGCAAATTCCATGCTTGCGGCTCCTTAAGGCATCAGACCTTTGACGTTGATCGGTTTGGCTTCATTTTCAGCTTCGCCTTTCGACTTGCCGTCAATCGCCATACCGGCCATCCGGTAGAAATTGTATTCCGGATATTTACCCGGCCCAGAAATCAACAGATCTTCTTTCTCATACACCAGATCCTGGCGTTTGAACTCGCCCAGTTCGAAGTCCGGCGTCAGCTGAATGGCTGTTGTCGGGCACGCTTCTTCACACAGGCCGCAGAAAATGCAGCGTGAGAAGTTGATACGGAAGAATTCCGGATACCAGCGACCGTCTTTCATTTCTGCTTTTTGCAGAGAAATACAGCCGACCGGACAGGCTACCGCACACAGGTTACAGGCAACGCAGCGCTCTTCACCGTCCGGATCGCGCGTCAGCACGATACGGCCACGGTAACGCGGAGGTGGATTGACCGGTACTTCCGGGTACATCTGGGTTTCGCGCTTGGCGAAGGCATGCATGCCTATCATCCACAAGCTGCGAACCTGGGTACCGAACCCGACCACTATGTCTTTCAATGTCATGGTTTCATCACCCCTTATTGCGCGTTGTACAAGATGACCGCAGCGGTCGCCAGCAGATTAAGCAAGGTCAGTGGCAGGCAAACTTTCCAGCCAAATGACATCACCTGGTCGTAGCGGGGACGCGGCAAAGCAGCACGGATCAAAATGAACATCACCATGAAGAAAGCGGTTTTCAGCGCAAACCAGATAAACGGCGGCAGGAACGGACCCTGCCAGCCACCGAAGAACAAGGTGACGATCAGCGCAGAGACCGTCACGATACCGATGTATTCCCCCACGAAGAACAGACCGAATTTCATACCGGAATATTCAATGTGGTAACCATCGGCCAGTTCCTGCTCGGCTTCCGGCTGGTCAAACGGGTGACGGTGGCAAACAGCAACGCCGGCAATCGCAAAGGTCACGAAGCCAAAGAACTGCGGAATGATGTTCCACACATGCGCCTGAGAATTGACGATGTCTTGCAGGTTGAAAGAACCCGCCTGCGCCACGACGCCCATCAGCGATAAACCGAGGAACACTTCGTAGCTCAGCGTCTGGGCCGATGCACGCATCGCCCCCAGCAGCGAGTATTTGTTGTTACTGGACCAGCCAGCAAACAACACCGCATAGACGGTCAGACCGGCCATCATCAGGAAGAACAAAATACCGATGTTCAGGTCTGCGGCGAACCAGGTCGGGCTGACCGGAACGATCGCAAAGGAGATCAGCAGGGACGTAAACGCAATCATCGGAGCCAGCGTAAAGATGGCTTTGTCAGTGAATTTAGGGACCCAGTCTTCCTTGAAGAACATCTTGATCATGTCAGCAACCAGCTGCAGGGAACCGCCCCAGCCGACACGGTTTGGTCCGTAACGGTTCTGGAACAGGCCCAGCAAGCGGCGCTCGCCGAAGCTCATGAAGGCCCCGCAGGTCACGACGACCAGCAGGATCACCACGGCTTTCAGAATGGCGATCAACGAATCAATCACGACAGGTGTAAACCAGCTCATTGTGCTGCCTCCCGCAGATTTTCAACCGTTGCGCCAACCAGCACCGGCGGAATACCCGGCAAGCCCAGCGGCAGGCCAACCTGGCCCTGACTCAATGTTTCACTCAGACGAACCGGCAATCTGAGGGTCTGACCGGCACAGGTGAATTCCACCTGAGAACCTGCATTCACCCCTAATTGCGCAGCATCTGCCGGGTTAACCATCACATACGCCTGTGGCATACGTTGCTGGATCACCTTAGAGCGCTGTGTCATTTCTTCGCTGCCGAACAGGTGATAATAAGGCGCAACACGCCAGTTATCGCTCTGCGCAGTAAAGGCAGCCGGAATAGTGGTGAAGTAATCGAGTGTCCCCGCACCTGCTTCAATCAAACGCACACCGGGATCACCATGGCGCAGACTGCCGCCGACTTCACTCTGGAATTTGTTCCAGGCTTGTGGTGAGTTCCAGCCCGGCGCCCAGGCGAATGGCACCTGATTGCGGTTGGCTGTCGGGCTGTTGTTCCCTTCCATTGAGAAGGCAAACATGGTGTCTTTATCTTGCGGCTGACGCGGTTCATGAACGCTGATGTTCGCGCGCATGGCGGTACGACCACTGGAACGTGCCGGAGAACGCGCCAGTTTCTGACCACGGATACGGAAGCTGGCGTTTGGCGCAGCTTCTACCATTCCTTTCAGCTGTGGCAGTGCTTCAACGCAGGCTTCAATGACGTGATCCAGCTGCGTCCAGTCAACATGGCGGCTGTTGATGGTGGAATGCAGCGAGTGCATCCAGCGCCAGCTTTCCAGCATGGTCACAGTAGTGTCGTAGTATGCCGGATCGTAAACCTGGAAGAAGCGCTGGGCGCGGCCTTCCTGATTGACCAGCGTACCGTCGCTTTCTGCGAAGCTTGCCGCAGGCAGGATCAGGCTGGCTTTATCCATAATGCGCGTACGCTGATGGTCAACGACCAGCAGGTTCTGCACATTCGCTAATGCCGCATCAACTTTCGCTTCAGGCGCCTGACGATAAAGGTCATTTTCCATCACGATCGCGCTGTCGGCTTCGCCACGGGTCAGCAATTCCAGTGCTTCGTCCAGCGAGCCGCCACCAATCATCGAAAGACCGATGCTGTTTGCCGCAGAAGCCACGAAGGTAATGCCGACATCACTGCCTGCGCCTTTCAGCGCTTTGGCGATATTCGCGGCTGCTTCGATAATCGCGTCAGAACCGGCACTGGTTCCGGTTATGATCAACGGCTTGCGGGCACCGGTCAGCGCCTGCACGATCACGTCGATTTTCTTGTTCAGACCCTCAGACAGATCGCTGACGGCTGGCGCAGAATTATCCAGCGCATGGGCGATAGCAAAGCCGAAACGCGCCTGCTCATCGACCGGTGCGCGGTAATTGTATGCCGCGATATCGTCGAGTTTGGTGTTATCCACGTTAGTGATAAACAGCGGATGTTTGGCATGCTGGCCGATGTTCTGTACAGCGGCGATTTGCCAGTCAGCAACACGCTGAGCCGCCGCCATCGCGCGCGCTTTGCCTTTTACGGCCTGACGCACAGACAGCGCGATACGTGCACCGGTCTGGGTTAAATCTTCACCCAGCACCAGAACCGCATCGTAATCTTCAATTTCGCGCAGCGCCGGTGTACGTACACCGCTGTTACGCAGAATGTTCAGCATCAGTTGCAGACGTCCCTGCTCTGCCGCGTTAATCCCGGTGTAGAAGTTTTCGGCTCCCACCAGTTCGCGCAGGGCAAAGTTGCTTTCCAGGCTGGCACGCGGAGAACCGATACCGATGGTTTTCTTCGCCTGACGGATAATGTCTGCCGCGCCCTGCATCGCCTGTTCAGCGTTAAGTTCGATCCAGTCGTTACCACGCAGTTGCAGGGGTTTCTTCGGACGATCTTTCAGGTTCACGTAGCCATAGCCGAAACGGCCACGGTCACACAGGAAGTAGTGGTTTACGGTACCGTTATAACGGTTTTCGATACGACGCAGTTCGCCGTAACGCTCGCCCGGGCTGGTGTTACAGCCCACAGAACATTGCTGACAGATGCTTGGCGCAAACTGCATGTCCCATTTACGGTTATAGCGTTCGGAGTGCGTTTTATCGGTGAATACGCCGGTCGGACACACTTCTACCAGGTTGCCGGAGAACTCGCTTTCCAGCGGGCCATCTTCCGGACGACCGAAATAGACGTTGTCGTGTGCGCCATAAACGCCCAGATCGGTGCCGTCCGCGTAATCCTTGTAGTAACGGACACAGCGGTAACAGGCGATACAGCGGTTCATTTCATGAGAGATGAACGGGCCGAGATCCTGGTTGTTATGGGTACGTTTGGTGAAGCGGTAACGGCGCATACTGTGGCCGGTCATCACTGTCATATCCTGCAGGTGACAGTTACCGCCTTCCTCACACACCGGACAGTCGTGCGGATGGTTGGTCATCAGCCATTCCACGACGCTTTCACGGAATTCTTTCGCTTCGCCGTCGTCGATGGAAATGAAGGTGCCATCAGACGCAGGTGTCATACAAGACATCACCAGACGACCGCGCGTGTCTTCCGCGTTTTGGTATTGCTTAACCGCACATTGGCGGCAAGCGCCGACGCTTCCCAGCGCCGGATGCCAGCAAAAATAAGGAATATCGAGGCCGAGAGAGAGGCAAGCCTGTAACAGGTTGTCCGCTCCGTCTACGTCGTATTCTTTGCCGTCTACATGAATCGTAGCCATAGTCAGCATGCTTCCACGTGGCCCACCTGACGGCGGGCGTTAATCAAAAATTCTTGCCGGGTTGGCGTATATCATTCGACAGCGCGTCCCTTGTTCCGGGAATTCGCGCACAGCGGGCTCACGTCCGCTGCCTGTTGCCTTCACTACCAACGCTCTTTCAGCAGATTGTTTGGCTGAATGCCTGCAATCGCACGCGCGTTGTTGTAATGCTGCTTGGCGATACCCGCCTCAAACTCTTCCCGGAAATATTTAATCGCACTCTGCAATGGCTCCACGGCACCCGGCGCGTGTGCGCAGAAGGTTTTGCCAGGGCCAAGCTGGCGGCAAAGCTGTTCGAGCGTTTCGATATCACCCGGCTGGCCTTCACCACGTTCCAGCGCGCGCAGGATCTTCACACTCCACGGCAAACCATCGCGGCACGGTGTACACCAGCCACAAGATTCGCGGGAGAAGAACTCTTCCAGGTTACGCACCAGCGGAACCATACCGATTTCATGGTCGACGGCCATCGCCAGTGCGGTCCCCAGACGGCTGCCGGCTTTACCAATGCTGGCAAAGTCCATCGGCAGATCCAGATGATCGGCGGTCAGGAAGTCAGTCCCTGCCCCGCCCGGCTGCCAGGCTTTAAATTTCAGGCCATCGCGCATGCCACCGGCATAGTCTTCAAGAATTTCACGTGCGGTAGTCCCAAACGGCAGCTCCCAGACGCCCGGATTTTTTACCCGGCCGGAGAAGCCCATCAGTTTGGTGCCGGCATCTTCACTTTTGCCTGCAGACATGCCTTTGTACCAGTCCACACCATGCTCAAGGATCGCGGGCACGTTACACAGGGTTTCGACGTTGTTAACACAGGTCGGTTTACCCCAGGCACCGGCGGAGGCCGGGAACGGTGGCTTGGAACGCGGGTTAGCACGGCGGCCTTCCAGCGAGTTGATCAGGGCGGTTTCTTCACCACAGATGTAACGCCCTGCGCCGGTGTGAACAATCAGTTCAAAATCAAACCCGGTGCCGAGAATATTTTTACCCAGCAGACCCGCTTCCGTGGCTTCCGCAATCGCACGACGCAGGTTCACCGCAGCTTCGATGTACTCACCACGCAGGAAGATGTAGCCACGGTAAGATTTCAGCGCAAACGCGGAGATCAGCATGCCTTCCACCAGCAGGTGCGGCATCTGTTCCATCAGCATGCGGTCTTTATAGGTACCCGGTTCCATTTCATCGGCATTACACAGCAGATAGCGGATATTCATGCTTTCGTCTTTCGGCATCAGGCTCCACTTCAGACCGGTGGAGAAACCTGCGCCGCCGCGCCCTTTCAGGCCCGCGTCTTTCACCAGATTGACGATTTCTTCCTGAGCCATGCTTTTCAGGGCTTTCTCTGCACCGACGTAACCGTTTTTGCTGCGGTATTCGTCGAACCAGACAGGTTGTTTGTCGTCACGCATACGCCAGGTCAGCGGATGCATTTCCGGTGTACGTTCGATGTGTCGAGGGGTGTATGTCATGCGTAGCGCTCCAGTAGCTGGCCGATCGCTTCTGGCGTCAGGTGGCTGTGCGTGTCCTCGTCAATCATCATTGACGGGCCTTTGTCACAGTTACCGAGGCAGCAGGTCGGCAGCAGGGTAAAACGTCCGTCTTCGGTCGTCTGGCCCGGCTTGATGTGCAACTGTTGTTCCAGCGCGGCCTGGATCCCCTGATAACCGGTGATGTGACACACCACGCTGTCACAGTAACGGATCACATGGCGGCCCACCGGCTGACGGAAGATCTGGCTGTAGAATGTCGCCACACCTTCAACGTCGCTGGCAGGAATGCCCAGAACATCGGAGATCGCGTAGATAGCGCCGTCCGGCACCCAGCCACGCGCTTTTTGCACGATTTTCAACGCTTCGATAGAGGCCGCACGGGCATCCTCGTAGTGATGTTTTTCGTGCTCAATCGCTTCACGTTCAGCGTCGCTCAGCACGAACACCGGCGGCGCAACAGGCTCGCTGACGTTGATGTACTGAACTTCTGAGTCTTTATTGATATCTGTCATCGTTAGCGGTCCACATCTGACATTACAAAATCGATACTGCCCAGATACACGATCAGGTCGGATACCAGGCTGCCACGGATTACGGACGGGATCTGCTGCAAATGCGGGAAGCTCGGCGTACGGACACGGGTGCGGTAGCTCATGGTGCTGCCGTCACTGGTCAGGTAGTAGCTGTTGATCCCTTTGGTTGCTTCAACCATCTGGAAAGATTCTTGTGCAGGCATGACCGGCCCCCACGACACTTGCAGGAAGTGCGTGATCAGGGTCTCGATGTGTTGCAGCGTGCGCTCTTTCGGTGGCGGCGTGGTCAGCGGGTGATCCGCCTTGAACGGGCCTTCCGGCATGTTTTTGTAGCACTGTTCCAGAATGCGCAGGCTCTGACGAAGTTCTTCCACTTTCAGCATGACGCGGGAATAGCAGTCACTGACGCCATCACCGGTCGGCACTTCAAAGTCAAAGTTTTCATAACCTGAATACGGACGCCATTTACGCACATCGAACGGGATACCCGTCGCGCGCAGGCCAGCACCGGTGGTGCCCCAGGCCAGTGCGTCGTCGGCGTTATACGCGGCCACGCCTTTGGAACGGCCAATCAGAATGGTGTTTTTCAGCGCCGCTTTGACGTAGGAATCCAGACGGGCTGGCATCCAGTCAAGGAACTCGCGCAGCAGACGATCCCAGCCCTTCGGCAGGTCATGCGCTACGCCACCGATACGGAACCAGGCCGGGTGCATACGGAAACCGGTGATCGCTTCCACCAGATCGTAAATTTTCTGACGATCGGTAAAGGCGAAGAATACCGGCGTCATCGCACCCACGTCCTGAATAAACGTAGAGATGTACAGCAGATGGCTGTTGATACGGAACAGTTCAGACAGCATCACACGGATGGTGTTAACGCGATCCGGCGTCACGATACCGGCGAGTTTTTCAACAGCCAGCACGTAAGGCATTTCGTTAACACAACCGCCGAGATATTCGATACGGTCGGTATACGGAATGTAGCTGTGCCATGACTGGCGCTCGCCCATTTTCTCCGCACCACGGTGGTGGTAACCGACGTCAGGCACGCAGTCGACAATCTCTTCGCCATCCAGCTGCAGGATAATACGGAATGCACCATGCGCTGACGGGTGGTTAGGACCGAGGTTGAGGAACATAAAGTCCTCGTTATCGGTACCGCGCTTCATGCCCCAGTCTTCCGGCTTGAAGGTCAGCGATTCCATCTCGAGTTCTTCTTTTTGCTTAGTCAGCTCATAAGGATCGAACTCGGTGGCGCGCGCCGGATAGTCTTTACGCAGCGGATGCCCTTCCCAGGTCTGCGGCATCATGATGCGCGTCAGGTGCGGATGGCCGTCGAAGGTAATACCGAACATTTCCCATGTTTCGCGTTCGTACCAGTTAGCGTTCGGGAACACTTTGGTGATCGTCGGAACATGAAGATCGTTTTCTGACAACGCCACTTTGATCATGATGTCGCGGTTACGCTCGACGGAGATCAGGTGGTAGAAAACGGAAAAATCCGCAGCCGGTAAACCGTCGCGGTGTGTACGTAAACGCTCATCAAAGCCATGCAAATCGAAAAGCATGACGTAAGGTTTTGGCTGTTTTCGTAAAAAGGTAATCGCTTCCAGTAACTGTTCACGCTTGAACCACACCACGGGAATTCCGGTGCGGGTTGCCTGGACAGTAAAGGCCTCTGGCCCAAAACGGTTACGCAATTCGCCGATAACCGGATCATCGAGATGATCACGGGTATGCCATGCTGGCAGGGCGGAATCTTGCGTCGTCAAATCTGTCATATTTTTTTCACCACACTAAATGGTCATTTATGCCGTAAGGGGGAACACTCACCCCTCAGGGTTGACTCTCAGACCGCAGTGTTAAATCTCGTCCGGCGAACGCAGATTTGTCACGGCAATACGCTCAGCACGTTTACGCTCTTTTTCAGACTGCATATTCGCGCGGTAAACACCCTGATCGCCAACAACCCATGACAATGGGCGACGTTCTTTACCAATGGATTCCTGCAACAGCAGCAGAGCCTGCATATAGGCTTCCGGACGCGGCGGACATCCCGGGATGTACACATCGACAGGCAGGAATTTATCCACGCCCTGCACCACAGAATAAATATCGTACATGCCGCCGGAATTCGCACAGGCACCCATCGAAATCACCCATTTAGGTTCCAGCATCTGATCGTATAAACGCTGAATAACCGGCGCCATTTTGGTGAAGCAGGTTCCCGCCACCACCATGAAGTCAGCCTGACGTGGGGAAGCACGCAGAACTTCTGCGCCAAAACGCGCAACGTCATGCACCGCAGTGAATGACGTCACCATTTCGACATAACAGCAGGAAAGACCGAAGTTGTACGGCCAAAGGGAGTTTTTACGACCCCAGTTCACCATGCCATGCAGTGACTCCTGGAGATTTCCCATAAAGACGCTGCGCTTAACCTGTTCCTGAAGGGGATCACCGACGACCTCCTGGGATTGCAGGGGGTAACGGTCGTTCTCACCGTCCGGGTCTATGCGGGTGAGCGTATAGTCCATCTTATTGCCTCGCTATGACTGCTTACTGAGGGTGACTGTTGGTATTAATTGCCGGGCTTGGTTTAACAGGTCCTTTCGAACGTGTTGGTGTCCAGTCGAGCGCGCCAATACGCACCAGATAGAACAAACCAGCCAGCAGTACCAAAATGAAAATGGTGGCTTCTACAAATCCGGTCCAGCCGCTTTCGCGAATAGACGTTGACCATGCATAGAGATACAAGGCTTCAACGTCAAAAATGACGAAGAACATGGCGACCAGATAGAACTTAGCGGAAAGACGCAGCCGGGCGGTGCCGACGGAGGCGATGCCGGATTCAAAAGGCGTGTTTTTGTAGCGCGCTCTGGCTCTCCCGCCGAGGAACGCGGCGCCCAGTAACATCAGGCAGCAAAGGCCCATTGCGACGATAAGAAAAACGGCGAACGCCCAGTGTTGAGCGATGACTTCAGTGGCTGTTGACATACTCATTGCTTACTCATCAAAAGTGGCACTTTGGCATCTGCTCTGTAAGGTCGGCAGCTTGCGCACCACATCGATTCAAGGGAAGGATTAAAAACCACACAGTTCACGGCTCAACAAGGGATTAAGCCAGTGATTTGTTGTGGGCTTTTTACCCTTTTCTATAACCTTTTGTCAACTTTGACAAAAGTATCTCCACATTAGTTTACATGCTTAGCATTTAATTAACATATCATGCGACGGTACTTAAGCTAAATCGTGTCAGTTAAATACTGTGATAAAGCATGAGCCTGTGATGGGAGTTATGGCATCTTTCGAGCTTTCCTATTGTCGCAGGAATAGACAGCGCTTCCACTCTCTTAATGGGGGTATTTTTTTGATCCACGTCAGAGTTCTGTCAATTTTGATAGAAAAAAGACACACATTTAACAAGTTTTATTGATTTTCAAAAAACGACAAGCGAATTGCGGAAAAAATTGATGGTTTTTTTTAACCTGAAAAAAGGCTGATATTTACGTGATTTAGTGAAGTGATAATTGACGAAGATGACAGTGATGGCGGGGAACGAGAAGCGTTAACATCAGAAAAAAATGGTTTTAGGAAGAATAGTAAACAGAACCTTTAAAAACAGCACTTATTCACCCCTAAAGAGGTAGGAACCTTTACCCCCGCCCCGTGATACGCAGGCGGAAGGTAAAGCCGGGGGATTGCCTTAACTTTGTGTATCCGTCAGGAACTCTTGATCGTCATCCACGGCAGGACGCGGACCGTAAGCACTGAGAGAATACGGATCATTCCCTTGCTCCACAGCATTGAAAATCGCCATGGCCAGTTCGTTTTCGCTACGGGCATTTTTGTACAGCACATATTGTGTATCCGGCAGGCGCGGTAAACCGTCCTGTTCGCCCAGCACACGCAACTCCGGACTCATCATTTCGATAGGTCGCGCAGTCACCCCCAGCCCGGCACGGACTGCCGCACGGATCGCCGATAACGTCGAGGCGACGTAGGCAATACGCCACGGGATCCCCGCCTGATTCAGATGCTCTATCGCCATTAAACGATATGGGCTTGGCTCATCAAGTACGACGAGCGGCACACTGTCGCCGGAGGGATACGCAAAATCAGCCGAGCAATACCACAATGTTGGCGAAGTGCGCAGAACGATGTGCGGATGATCGGTGTTAGTCATCGTGGTGATGGCCAGATCCACTTCCTCACTTTCCAGCATCGACAACATGAAAGGACTGCGTTTTACGCGGACATCGATAGACAACTTGGGATAGACCGAGGTCACACGGCTGAGCAGGAAAGGCAAGATGGTGTCAGCCGTATCGTCTGACGCACCAATCGTGATCCCACCCTGGACATTGCTGTACATCAAAGAGGTGCAGGCTTCATCATTAAAACGAAGGATCTTGCGTGCATACCCCAATAACTGAATACCATGTTCAGTTAATAATTTATTGCGTCCATGTCTGGCAAACAGTTCTTTTCCAACGAGTTGTTCTAGACGTTGCATTTGTTGACTGACCGCCGACTGAGTACGGCACACCGCAGCCGCAGCCGCAGCGAACGTATTTAAATCAGCAACAGCTACAAATGTCCTCAACAGGTCAAGATCGAGATTGAGGATTGGACGATTTGCAATTGTCATAGTTTTTCTTCACTTTATAGAATCTAATAACAAGCTACCCTGATGGTGCGTCAAAGTACCCGCAAAAAGCAGAATACCAGATATGGCGGATACTCACTCATTTGATAACCGAAATTGAGAAATATTTGTGCACAAAAGTTTTCGTCATTGTGAGCGTCCGGGCATTAAAAACGCGCACAATAATTCCACATGAAGACTAAATGATTAGTACACCTTATTTAATATAGTCTCCCTCATCAAACCGTTCCACCCGCGGCCCCTTCCCGCTCAGAGCGCCAGCATGCCCCTGCATTCCCTGACGCACGCCTATAAAAACATAAGCTAAATTAATTAATAATGCGGGCAAGTAAAAATATAATCCAGTAAATTCATTGAGTCACAAGAATAACCAATTCCACGGAGATCTTTTAGTTAAAGGGACATTAAGATTTTTCTCGTTTCTTCAAATTTTGTTTATAACAGTTACGTGAAATATAGGCTGGAAAAGCATTTACTTAATCTTAAACGAATACCTTTCAGATAACGCCTGCTGTATGATCATTTATCCAGCACTCATACTCACTCATTAGATAAATAAAACTAATTCTTGTTACCCATTTTTATCGGAAAAACATCTTAGCCGATTTTTTTTTCAGAATTTGTCGAGCTTTGGTAAGTTTTCATGATGTTCCGGGTAAAAGCGCCTGACAAAGCGTCAGCCGGGGATCCCGGTAGGACAGCAAAAACAGTGAATTTTTTGATTGCAAAGCGCGCAATCACAAAATAAAAAAACACGAAAACGGCATTAACCGGAATTAAACACCACCAGTGAATAACGTGACTGAGGTAAAACCCCACCACATCTTCCTTTACTGCTGTTTTTCACCAAAACGGTGCAAGGCACTTCTCATGCCCTCTGTGGGGGAGTAAATTGAGCCCTTCGCACTGTTCTACGGTCACTCGGCACCAGGGAAGAACAGGCTTTACTGCAAAAGGCTCCCATTTACATGTCCCCGATTGAGAAATCCCACAAACTGGACAACGTCTGTTACGACATTCGCGGCCCGGTGCTCAAAGAAGCAAAACGTCTGGAAGAAGAAGGAAACAAAGTCCTCAAGCTGAACATCGGCAACCCCGCCCCGTTCGGTTTTGATGCGCCTGATGAAATTCTGGTCGATGTCATCCGCAACCTTCCTACTGCCCAGGGCTACTGTGATTCAAAAGGCCTGTTTTCTGCACGTAAAGCGATCATGCAGCACTATCAGGCGCGCGAGATGCGCGACATCACGGTAGAAGATATTTATATCGGCAACGGTGTCTCCGAACTGATCGTTCAGTCTATGCAGGCGCTGCTCAACACCGGCGACGAAATGTTAGTCCCGGCGCCTGACTATCCGTTGTGGACTGCGGCAGTGTCTCTGTCGGGCGGCAATGCGGTGCATTATCTGTGTGATGAAGGGGCAGACTGGTTCCCCGACATCGCCGATATTCGTGACAAAATCACGCCACGCACCCGCGGCATTGTGATCATCAACCCGAACAACCCGACCGGCGCGGTCTACAGCAAAGAACTGCTGATGCAGATCGTGGACATCGCCCGCGAACACAATCTGATCATTTTTGCCGACGAAATTTACGACAAAATCCTGTACGACGAAGCCCAGCATATTTCCATCGCCTCGCTGGCACCGGATTTGCTGACCGTGACCTTTAACGGTCTGTCCAAAACCTACCGCGTGGCGGGTTTCCGTCAGGGCTGGATGGTGCTGAACGGGCCGAAGAAACACGCGAAAGGCTATATCGAAGGTCTGGAGATGTTGGCGTCCATGCGCCTGTGCGCCAACGTGCCGATGCAGCACGCGATTCAGACTGCGCTGGGCGGCTATCAGAGCATCAGCGAGTTTATTCAGCCGGGCGGACGTCTGGTGGAACAGCGTGACCGCGCATGGGAACTGATTAACGAGATCCCCGGCGTGTCCTGTGTGAAACCGAAAGGTGCGCTGTATATGTTCCCGCGTATCGACGCGAAACGCTTCAACATCCATGACGATCAGAAAATGGTACTCGATCTGCTGTTACAGCAGAAAGTACTGCTGGTTCAGGGTTCAGCCTTTAACTGGCCGTATCCGGATCATGTGCGTATCGTGACGCTGCCACGCGTTGATGAGCTGGAAATGGCCGTCAACAAACTGGGCCGCTTCCTGGAAACCTACCGCCAGTAATCTTCAGGGCGCAGCATAAACGGCTGCGCCCTTTTCTCTTTCACCTATTTACATCACTGCCCCGCACTGCTCACAATGGACGCTCATTCACCGTTGTTATTGAGAGTGCTATGAATCAGAGTCATTTTTTCGCCCACCTTTCCCGTCTCAAGCTGATCAGCCGCTGGCCGCTGATGCGCAATGTCCGCACCGAGAATGTCTCGGAACACAGCCTGCAGGTCGCTTTTGTCGCGCATGCTTTAGCCGTGATCAAAAACCGCAAATTTAACGGTAACCTGAGTGCTGAACGTGTTGCCCTGCTCGCCATGTATCACGATGCCAGCGAAGTGCTGACCGGCGATATGCCGACGCCGATCAAGTATTACAATCCGCAAATTGCGCATGAATATAAGAAGATCGAAAAAATTGCTCAGCAGAAGCTGATTGAAATGCTGCCGAAAGAATTGCAGGAAGATTTCCGCCCGCTGATCGATGAGCACTATTACAGCGAAGATGAAAAACTGACGGTCAAACAGGCCGATGCGCTCTGCGCTTACCTGAAGTGTCTCGAGGAGTTATCGGCTGGCAACAATGAATTTACGCTGGCAAAAGCCCGTCTTGAGAAAACGCTGGCAGACAGAAAAAGCCCGGAAATGGATTATTTTATGGAAGTGTTCATTCCCAGCTTCAGCCTGTCTCTGGATGAAATCAGTCTTGATTCCCCGCTCTGATTTGCCAATCAGAACGGGAACAGGACCGGCACCAGAAATACGCTGACCACCATCACCAGCAGCGTAAATGGGACACCGATGCGCAGAAAGTCGCCAAATTTGTAATTGCCCGGCACCATGACCAGCGTGTTGACCGGTGAAGACACCGGCGTCATAAATGCAGCAGACGCAGCAATCGCGATAATCATGGTGAACGGGTAAGGTGAAACGCCCATCTGGTGTGCTGCCGCGATGGCGATCGGTGCCATCAGCACGGCGGTGGCGGTATTGGAAATAAACAGCCCGATGCCTGCGCAGAGAATAAATAAACTCAGCAGCATCATGTACGGACCATAACCGCCACTGACCTCCATTAATCCCTTCACAATCAGCGCCACACCGCCGGTTTTTTGCAACGCCAGCGCAAAAGGCATCATGCCGACAATCAGCAACAAACTCGGCCAGTGAATGGCTTTGTAAGCGCCTTCCATCGTGATACAGCGGAATTTGCCCATCAGCATACAAGCGATAATGGCGGCAATGGCATTGGGCACGTCATCGGTGAGCATCAGCGCAACCATCAGCGCCAGACAAAACAGCGCATGGGGCGCCTGACTTAATGCCGGTGCCACTTCGTCTACTTCGGCAGGAAGGTTAAGCACGATGAAATCATGCATTTGTTGCTGAAGCTGGCGGATCAGTTTCCAGTCGCCGATCACCAGCAGCATGTCGCCAAGCTGCAACTCTTCGTCCACCAGTTTGCCGTCCAGCGCCTCGCCCTGACGGCGGATCCCCACCACATTCAGGCCGTAGGTCGAACGGAAAGCAACATCACGCAGCGTTTTGCCCAGTAATTCGGAATCGGGAATTAACGATACTTCGGCCATGCCGACATCCCGCGACTGTTCGGAGAAATACTCGCCGCGCAGCACCATAGGTTCAAGCATTTCATCGGTACAAAACTGTCTGATGGAGACCTCAGGGTCAGACATATCGAGCAGCAGCACATCGCGGGCAAACAGTTCGGTATTCCCGGTGGCGCTGACCATTACACGACGAAATTTACGCCAGCGCTCAATGCCGACGACATTCGCGCCATAACGGGAACGCAGATGTACATCATCCAGTGTGCGACCGACCAGCGGCGAGCCAGGACGGATAGTGACGCGACGCGCCCTGCCGGTCAGGTGATAATCGCGGATCAGATCCCGGAAAGTCCGGCGCTTCCAGCGTTGCTGACCCGGTGACGTATCCTCGGAAGAGAGCCAGCGGCGGGCAAGTAACATGTAGCCGATGCCCATGATCAGCACCACCAGCCCCACCGGCGTCACGCCGAAGAAGCCAAAACCGTCGAACCCTTCACGCAACAGTTCGCTGTTCACCACCATATTGGGCGGCGTCGCGACCAGTGTCATCATGCCGCTGATAAGCCCGGCGAAACTCAGTGGCATCATCAGACGTGCGGGAGAGGTTTTCATCCGTGCAGAAACGCTGATCACCACCGGAATAAAGATCGCGACCACGCCGGTGGAACTCATAAAAGCACCGAGACCGGCAACCGTCAGCATCAGTAAAACCAGCATTCGCGTTTCGCTGTTGCCCGCCACTTTCATCAGCCAGTCGCCTACCTGATACGCCACGCCGGTTCTCACCAGACCATGGCCGACGACAAACAATGCCGCGATCAGAATGACGTTAGGATCGCTGAATCCGGCCAGCGCTTCATTGATGGTCAGCGTGCCACTGAGCACGAAAGCAATGATCACCAGCAATGCGACAATATCCATCCGCAGCGTATTGCGTGCGAACAACACCATTGCCACCACCAGCAGCATCACCACCCAAAGTAATTCACCGGTCAAAACACACTCCGTTTGCGTTGAGAAGGGACGTTAACTCACCGGATACCCTAAATAATTCAATCAGAATGGCATAAAAAAACCCCGCATAAGCGAGGTTTATATCAATTAATACAAGGAAACTGTATTTTTTCTGTACTTAGCGCAGGCTGACTTTCACACCTTCATCGGTATGACTGATCAACAGTACTTCCAGCGTCGTCAGGTCAAAATCAACGTTTTCAATGCCGGGTGTATCGTCCGGTGCGTTAACCGCGATGACTTTACAGCCTGCGGCCAGTCCGGCCATCACGCCGGCAGCGGCATCTTCCACCACCACGCACTCTTCCGGTGCCAGACCTAAACGTTCGGCACCCAGCAAATAAGCATCAGGTTGCGGTTTGCCGTGTTTAACCTGTTCTGCGGTGATAAACACTTCAGGCTCCGGCAACAGTGCAGCTTTGTGCCGGGCGCTGGCCACCGGCATCGAACCGGAGGTCACAATCGCCCAGGGAATGTTCTGCCGGTTGAGTTCACTGAGCAGCAGATGGGCACCGGGTAGCGCGGTCACGCCTTCGGTATCTGTGGCTTCAATTTGCTCCAGCTTGAGAAACTCCTGTTGGATCGTTTCTTCGCTTTCGCCCGCCATAAAATGGCGTAAAGAGGTGATCGCCTGCTTGCCGTGAATAAACGCCAGCACTTCCTGCGGGCTGACACCCCGGCTTAGCGCCCAGTTAATCCATGCGCGCTCAACTGCGGGTAATGAATCCACTAACGTTCCATCAAGGTCGAACAAAAAACCCTTACAAAGCACAGGCGACTCCTTTAAGTGTTTACATCAGGCATTGATAATTTGCGCGATCTCTACCGCGCTCAGATGGTACTGACGCGGGCACGATTGCCACACCGCCAGCATCCGCTGGTATTTATCCCACATTTTGGTCTGTGAGTTAAAGCCATGCGTTCCCGCATCAAAGTCAGTGTAACGTCCTTCGGTGTTCACCATAAAGCGGACATAGCTTAAATAACGGGATTCCGTGGCGGCATCAAAGCCAAGGAAATCAATACGGCGGCGATCGAGATCCTGGGTGTCTTTCAGGTTGGTCCATGACACCTGCATGGCATGGTGCATTTCCATAATGTTAATGACGGTGCGACAGGTTTCTTCCGGCAACTCGCCGAAATCCCGGTCCAGCTCGCGCATTTGCAAACCAAAACCTCGTTCGATCACGGTTTGTAACCGGCGATAACGTTCCGCGTTATCAGGATCGAGCATGGTCATCATTTTGTATTGATTGGACAAAATCAGGCGTTGAGCGTTAGTCATTTCCATCGTGAAAATCCTCATGTCTGCATAATGAGCAAAGCATGGCATAGCGCAAAGTTCCGCGAAATCGCAAGCACACCATTCTTTGATTTGGGTCGGGATCTCATCTGAAATAATCACCGGAGGAGACTTTCCTCCGGCGAAATGCGACTTATGAAAGACTATAGATGATGAAGGACGTGGCAAGCGGGGAAATCAGGCTTACAGATCGTCTAAAAAGGTTTTATCCAGTTGTTTGAACGCACGCCTGAGGACATCGGCTAATGACTGATAGGTCGGCGTGCCGTCAATCGGTGCCAATGCCTGACCTGCCTCGGCCAGTTTATTGCGCACATTGTGGAACCAGCCGAGTAATCCCGGCGGCAGCGGCGTCAGGGAACGGCGGCCCAGCCACCATAAACCCTGCATCGGCAGGCTGCAGGCAAAGATCGCGGTCGCGACCGCCAGCCCGAGCTGGCCGCCCAGTGCGATTTGCCAGGTCAGCGTAAAGACGGCAACCGGGGGCATGATGCGCACGGCAAAGCGTGTCGCGGTGGAAATCCGGTTCTCCGGGAACATCGGAGCCAGGCGCTTATCTGACGGCCATGTCTTCATGTAATGCTGTCCGCGCTGGAATATCTGGAACCAGCCTACGGAGCCTGTTGGCTTACTCGTCATCTTTGCACCTCAACTTCGCGTATAAAATTTAAAAAATAGTTGTAAAACACAAACTGGAGTTTACCACGATAAAATATATTTTGTTTTTGCTGGCACCTGTCGGTATTCTATCGCAGCCTCGCAACCCTCTCAGGCAACGATATCAATATAAAGTTGGGGTAAATGCGGTGAATTGCAATGTTTCACCCGTACATTAAGCATAGTGCCTCGGTCTGAGTGGATTTGTAATTAGTTATTGTATTTTTTGTTAGTGTTTTTACTGATTAGTAACATTCTGAAGGCGCGTGACCGTCAGGGTTTGTGCACGACACAGACTTTTTTGCGGTATCCGTGGGCTTATAAAAACCAGAGCCCGGCGATTCTTCAGCTTTTTCATCGTCATGCCTTTTTTGGCTCTCTGGCATGATGTTAATCATAATTGTCACCGCCATTATGCGCTACGCTTGATGTCAGACTGACGATTTATTAACCACGTGTATTGTTTTTTTTAAACAGCACCAACAATAAATAGGTACTTCCATGTCGAGTAAGCTTGTACTGGTTCTTAACTGTGGTAGTTCTTCCCTTAAATTTGCCATCATTGATGCTGCAAATGGTGAAGAGCACATTTCAGGTTTAGCCGAATGTTTCCATCTGCCAGAAGCACGCATTAAATGGAAAATGGACGGTGGCAAAGAAGAAGCCGCTTTAGGTGCGGGCGCCGCACACAGTGAAGCGTTGAAATTCATCGTTAATAACATTCTGAGCAAAAAACCTGAGCTGTCCGCAGAGCTGGTGGCGATCGGCCACCGTATCGTTCATGGCGGCGAAAAGCTGACCAAATCCATGCTGATTAACGATGCGGTTATCGAAGGTATCAAAGAATCTATCCCGTTTGCACCGCTACATAACCCGGCTCACCTGATCGGTATTGATGAAGCGCTGAAATCTTTCCCTAAACTGGCTGATAAAAACGTTGCCGTTTTCGACACCGCTTTCCATCAGACAATGCCAGAAGAATCTTATCTCTACGCCCTGCCGTACAGCCTGTACAAAGATCACCATGTCCGTCGCTATGGCGCACACGGCACCAGTCACTTCTATGTGACGCAGGAAGCGGCAAAAATGCTGAACAAACCTGTGGAAGAAGTGAATCTGATCACTTGCCACCTGGGCAACGGCGGTTCTGTCAGCGCCATCCGTAACGGCAAATGTGTTGACACCTCTATGGGTCTGACCCCGCTGGAAGGTCTGGTCATGGGCACCCGCAGCGGTGACATCGACCCGGCAATCATCTTCCACCTGCACGATTCTCTGGGCATGAGCGTTGATCAAATCAACAAAATGCTGACCAAAGAATCCGGCCTGCTGGGTCTGACTGAAGTCACCAGCGACTGCCGTTATGTTGAAGATAACTACACCACCAAAGCCGATGCGAAACGTGCCATGGACGTCTTCTGCCACCGTCTGGCGAAATACATCGGTGCGTATACTTCACTGATGGAAGGCCGTCTGGACGCCGTCGTATTCACCGGCGGTATCGGTGAAAACGCCGCAATGGTTCGCGAACTGTCTCTGGCTAAACTGGGCCTGCTGGGCTTTGAAGTTGACCACGAACGCAACCTGGCTGCCCGTTTCGGCAAATCTGGTGCCATCAACAAAGAAGGCACCCGCACCGCTCTGGTCATTCCGACCAACGAAGAGCTGGTGATTGCACAAGACGCCGCGCGTCTGACCGCATAATACGATTCAAGACTGCCCGCTTCATGCGGGCAATTTTTCACTTATAGGCAAACATCGCCCGTTTGGACGCACCGCGCAGGTAATCATCGCGCTTATGCCGATCGTTATCTCCTCTGCACAAACCTGTGACCGTCCCTGCCTGGCAACCGTTAAAGAGGTTTAGCCGTGTCCCGTACAATTATGTTGATCCCAACAGGCACCAGCGTCGGTCTGACCAGCGTCAGCCTGGGTGTGATCCGTGCCATGGAACAAAAAGGCGTCAGCCTGAGCATCTTCAAGCCTATCGCCCAGCCGCGTACTGGCGGAGATGCACCTGATCAAACCACCACGATTATCCGTGCTAATTCCAGCGTGACCGCAGCCGAACCGCTGAAAATGAGCCACGTGGAAACCTTGCTGAGTTCTAACCAGCAAGACGTGCTGATGGAAGAAATCATCGCGCGTTATCACGAAAACACCAAAGACGCTGAAGTAGTTCTGGTTGAAGGTTTAGTGCCCACCCGCAAGCATCAGTTTGCAAATGCCCTGAACTACGAAATTGCCAAAACCCTGAACGCGGAAATCGTCTTCGTGCTGGCACTGGGCAATGATTCTCCGGCACAGCTGAAAGAACGTATCGAACTGGCCCGTTCCAGCTTCGGTGGCAGCAAAAACAAAAACATCACCGGCGTAATCATCAACAAACTGAACGCACCGGTTGACGATCAGGGGCGTACCCGTCCTGACCTGTCTGAAATCTTTGATGATTCCACCAAAGCCAGCGTCGCGAATATCGATCCGACCACCTTGTTCGCCAACAGCCCGTTGCCGGTTCTGGGTTGCATTCCATGGAGCTTCGAGCTGATTGCCACCCGTGCAATCGACATGGCCAAGCACCTGAACGCCCGTATTATCAACGAAGGCGATGTCAAAACCCGCCGCGTGAAATCCGTGACTTTCTGTGCACGCAGCATTCCCCATATGCTGGAACACTTCCGTCCGGGTTCCCTGCTGGTCACTTCTGCAGACCGTCCTGACGTGCTGGTGTCAGCATGCCTTGCAGCGATGAACGGCGTGGAAATCGGTGCTATCCTGCTGACCGGTGGCTACGAAATTGACGAGCGCATCAACAGCCTGTGCGAACGTGCATTCCAGACTGGCCTGCCTGTCTTCATGGTTGACACCAACACCTGGCAGACTTCCCTGAGCCTGCAAAGCTTCAACCTGGAAGTCCCGGCAGACGACCATCAGCGCGTAGAGAAACTGCAGCAATATGTCGCTTCTCACATCAACGCCGACTGGATCAACTCCCTGAGCGCCCATTCAGAGCGTTCACGCCGCCTGTCTCCACCGGCATTCCGCTATCAGCTGACTGAACTGGCCCGTAAAGCCGGTAAGCGTATCGTTCTGCCGGAAGGCGACGAGCCACGTACCGTGAAAGCGGCAGCCCTCTGTGCTGAACGTGGTATCGCGGAATGCGTGCTGTTGGGTAATCCTGACGAGATCAAACGTGTTGCTGCGGCACAGGGCGTGATACTGGGTAAAGGCATCGAAATCGTTGATCCGGTGGCTGTACGCGAAGAATACGTGGCACGTCTGGTTGAATTGCGTAAAAGCAAAGGCATGACCGAAGTGGTTGCGCGCGAACAGCTGGAAGACAACGTGGTGCTGGGCACCCTGATGCTGGAACAAGGCAACGTTGACGGTCTGGTTTCCGGTGCTGTTCACACCACCGCCAACACCATCCGTCCACCGTTGCAGTTGATCAAAACCGCGCCGGGCAGCTCTCTGGTTTCTTCGGTGTTCTTCATGCTGTTGCCTGACCAGGTTCTGGTTTACGGCGACTGCGCGATCAACCCGGATCCAACCGCTGAACAGCTGTCTGAAATCGCCATCCAGTCTGCGGATTCCGCCGCGGCATTCGGTATCGAACCACGCGTTGCGATGATCTCCTACTCCACCGGTAACTCCGGCGCAGGCAGCGACGTTGAGAAAGTGCGTGAAGCGACCCGTCTGGCCCAGGAAAAACGTCCTGACCTGATCATCGATGGTCCGCTGCAATATGACGCCGCGATTATGGCTGACGTTGCACAATCCAAAGCGCCAAACTCGCCGGTGGCGGGTAAAGCGACCGTGTTCATCTTCCCAGACCTGAACACCGGTAACACCACGTACAAAGCGGTACAACGTTCTGCGGATCTGGTCTCTATCGGGCCGATGCTGCAGGGTATGCGTAAACCGGTTAACGACCTGTCACGTGGCGCGCTGGTAGACGATATCGTCTATACCGTGGCACTGACTGCGATTCAGTCTGCTCAGGCAGAAGCGGCGGTTCCGGCTAAATAAGCCAACCCCCCTGAACGCAAAACGCCGGGCTTTATGTCCGGCGTTTTTTTTGGTCTTTTGTTCTTCAGGATCTCAGAGCAAGGTTTTCGCCGCTTCCAGAATATGCTCCGCGGTCAGGCCATATTCCTGCTGTAAAAACTCCTGCGTCCCCACCTGTCCGTAACGTTCTTTCACGCCGACACGGCGCATCGGCACCGGCTGGTTTTCCACCAGGACTTCAGCGACCGCCGATCCCAGACCATTGTGAATACTGTGGTTTTCACAGGTAACAATTTTGCCCGTTTTCGCGGCGTAGTGAATGATGATATCTTTATCAATCGGCTTGAGGGTGAACATGTCGATAACTGCCGCACTGACCCCTTCGCGTTCCAGCATTTCCGCTGCTTTCAGCGCTTCAGCGACCATAATCCCGTTAGCAATCAGCGTGACATCAGTGCCGTCACGCAGCACATTGGCCTTGCCGATGGTAAACGTCGAACCTTCTTTGTAAACCTGCGTGGCCTGTTTACGGATGGTACGCACCCAGTAGAAGCCTTTTAAATCCATCAGTTGCAGCAGGATATTGCGGAACATCACCGCGTCGGTCACTTCCATCACCACTGAACTCGCCAGCCCGCGCACAATGCCCATATCTTCGAACGACATGTGCGTGCCGCCGTTATGACAGGCGCTGACACCGGCATCAGAGGCGATAATCTTGACGTTATTCTTCTGGTAATCCAGCGACATAAACAACTGGTCGAAACAACGGCGGCTGGCAAAGGCGGTGAAGGTATGCACAAACGGCACGCGGCCAGTCAGCGAAAGCCCGGCGGCCACGCCGATAACGTTAGCTTCCATAATGCCGCAGTTAATCACGTGATCAGGATGATCTTTATGCACGCCGTCCATTGCCATCGAACTCATCAGGTCGGCTTCCAGCGCGATAATTGGCGTATTCTCAACAATCTTTTCACGCACGGTATTGGCGTAAACTTTACGCATTTCTACCGCGTCTTTTTGCAACTCCAGAGTGACTTCAAACATGGGCGGCCTCCAGCTCAGCGATAGCATTTTCGATTTCCAGTTTCACATCCGGCGTTAACCGCAGGTGGTGTGAGTTCGCCAGTTGTTCGAGATACTTCACCCCCTGCCCTTTGATGCTGTCGAGGATCACTACCAGCGGACGTTGTTCGCCGTGGCGCACCGGCGTCACCGCCTCGCTGATTGCCACGATGTCATCGCCTTTAATGGTCTGCACATCAAACCCGAACGCACTGAATTTTCCGGCCAGATCAAACGGCCTGATGACTTCATCCAGCGTGCCGTCGAGTTGCTGTTTGTTGTAATCAATAAACAGCGTCAGGTTATGCAGATTGTGATGGGCAATAAACTGAAAGGCTTCCCAGCACTGGCCTTCGTTCAGCTCACCGTCTCCCAGAATGCAGAAGACGCGGTTGCTGCGACCGGCCAGTTTATGCGAAAGCGCCATGCCTGCGGCGATGGAAACGCCCTGCCCCAGCGAACCGGTGGTCGCATCCACGCCGGTGGTTCTCAGCCTGTCAGGATGGCTCGGCAGACGGGTGCCGTTCTGGTTGAGGGTGTGCAATTCGCTGACCGGGAAATAACCTTTCAGCGCCAGCGTGGCATACAAAGCCGGTCCGGCATGGCCTTTGGAGAGCACGAAATAATCGCGATCCTGCCAGTCCGGTTTTTCCGGGTCGATGCGCATCACATCGCCATACAATACTGCCAGCGTTTCCACCACTGACATGCTGCCGCCATAGTGGCCGAATCCCAGACCGGTCAGCATTTTCAGCGTCTCGATGCGGATATGGCGGGCCAGATCACGAACCTCCTGGACATCTTTCATCTTGATGGGTCCTTATTTTAGTGAGCACTTATCCTGGCCTGTTATTGCTAACAGGCAGGACAGTGTTTCCCGGATGGAGTTAATAAACGTAGTAATACAGGGAATTACTTCTCAGTGACTTCTTTCTCAGCCACCGGTTTTTTGCCCAGATAGTTCCAGGCAACCAGTACCGCGAAGATGCCAACAATCAGCGCCATGATGCCTTCCTTCGACATGAAGCGGGCCAGATTACCCAGCAGGATGCCGATAACGCCGAAGTCCGCGTCGGAGAAGGTGGCATTGGCAAAGCCCAGCGCGCCCAGCACCGGCAACAACAGAACCGGCAGGAAGGTAATCAGCACGCCGTTGGCAAAGGCACCGACCATCGCCCCGCGACGTCCGCCGGTGGCATTACCGAACACGCCCGCCGTCGCACCGGTGAAGAAGTGTGGCACCACGCCCGGCAGGATCAGCACCAGATGCATTTGCCCTAACAGGAACAGCCCCACCAGACCGCCAAGGAAGCTGAACAGGAAGCCAATCAGCACGGCATTCGGCGCGTACGGATAGACCACCGGACAGTCCAGCGCAGGCCGCGCATTAGGTACCAGCTTCTCGGAGAAGCCGACGAATGCCGGAACGATTTCCGCCAGGATCAGACGCACACCCTGCAGAATGATGAACACACCGGCCGCGAAGGTAATCGCCATGATGATGGCGTACACCAGATAGTTCTGGCCCGCGCTGTAGGTGGCTTCAACAAAGACCTGACCGGCGAATACCGCCATAATCAGGTAAATGATGATCATGGTGAGAGAGATAGAAATAGAACTGTCGCGCAGGAAGCTGAGGTTTTTCGGCAGATTCATTTCTTCCGTAGAACGTGAACCTTTACCGACCTTGCTGCCGATCCAGCCGGATAAAACATACCCGATGGTGCCGAAATGGCCGAAGGCCACGTCGTCGCTGCCGGTGATTTTACGCATGTAACGCTGCGCCAGCGCCGGGAAGAACGCCATGATCAAACCCAGTGTCAGGGAACCGGTAAACACCAGCGAGATGCCTTCGAAACCGGCGACCGTCAGGATGACGCTGATCATACAGGCCATGTAGAACGTGTGATGCCCGGTCAGGAACACATATTTCAGACGGGTGAAACGTGCCACGATCAGGTTTGCCACCATACCGAAGGCCATAATTAAGGCGGTCGGCGCACCGAATTTCTCCAGCGCGATGGAAACAATCGCTTCGTTATTAGGAATAATACCCTGGATATTAAAGGCGTGTTCAAACATCCCGCCTAATGGATTTAATGAGCCGACCAGTACGGTCGCACCACCGCCCAATACCAGGAAGCCCAGTATTGTTTTCACCGTACCTTTCACCACATCAGAAAAGTTTTTCTTTTGTGCCACCAGACCGATTAATGCGATAAGCCCGACCAGAACGGAAGGCACCTTTAATATATCAACCACAAACTTGAGCGTTTCCTGGATAAACATATCCACCTCGTTTGTCTATTTGTTTTATTTGTAGGGTTATTCAGCGCCGGTCAGGACACTGGATGTTTTTCAAAATGGGTAATCAGTTTTGTTTCAAGTTCATTAATATCAATGATATTGGTGATCACCACCAGCTGGTTTTCAGGAATGCTGGCACTGGCGGCGATATCCTTTGCCATCACGAACAGATCGGCTTCGCCCGGAATGGCCGATGACAAATCGGAGTGCTGAACATCCGCCTGAATATTGAGTTTCTTCAGGACTTTCTTGATGTTCATTTCCACCATAAAGCTGCTGCCTAAACCGGAACCACAAATCGCCATGATTTTCATATTATTCACCTGTTATTTATCTGTTTTTTAAAATGTAGAATACCGTATCAGCTGCCTGTGAAAATGCATCTGAGAGGTCTGAATTCCTTTTTATTTAACGCGTCACTTTATTTCGGTATTAACTCAAATTAATAGCGGGATATCACATCCTGTATTTCGCTTATCGTTCCGGCCTGATGTATTTTCTGCATATCCTCATCGCAGGAAAATAATTCAGCCAGTTCGGAAATCAGCTCAATATGGCTGTGCTTATCCGGTGCCGATAACATCACCACCGTGTACACCGGGTCGTTATCTTCTGAATTAAACACGACGCCGTGCGGCAATGTCAGCAGTGATAACCCTAATCCGTGTGCGCCCTCTTCCGGTCTGGCATGAGGCATGGCGATGCCGGGTGCCAGCACAAAATACGGCCCCAGTTTTTCCCGTTGGGCAAAAATTGCCGTCAGGTACTCCGGGGTAATTGTCCCTTCTTTCAGCAGCGGTTGTGCACTGACTTCCACTGCCTGCCGCCAGTCCGTGATATCCGTTCTGATCTGAATTCGTTCAGAGGTCAGCCAATCATTCAGCATAGTGATACTCCGTTTTATTTTTGAAGATGGCCGGTCAAATTTCCCCCAGACCGCACCAACGATCCAGACTCTACTTCAGCGATAGCGTTAACATCTGTGATACAAATCACAAAGGTAGCGCTACCAAACTTCTATCATTGAGATCTGTGATAGCGCTATCAAAAATAATCGCGCGGCGGTATCACCCGTCCGTGGATCGCATAAATAACGGTATACTTTGTCAGGAAATTGCCGATAATTTACCGAATTCTGCCGTGGTTCCCGTTTTGCCGGTCCTGCTGCGGCCCGCTTTTTTCGCTATACCTGTGGGTATACATTGTGCGCAAGATGCGCAGTTAAGGTCAGGATCGTGAATGTCCATTAACAAGAAGAGACGCAGTACCGGAAGAGTGACGCTGGCCGATGTCGCACAGCTTGCAGGCGTGGGCAGCATGACCGTTTCCCGTGCGCTGCGAACGCCTGAACAGGTTTCCGATAAGCTGCGGGAGAAGATCGAAGAAGCGGTCAGTCAGCTGGGCTATCTGCCTAATCAGGCGGCCAGTTCACTGGCATCTGCCTCGTCAAATACCATTGCCATGATTGTGCCAAGCCTGTCCGAAGCGGGCTGTGCCGAAATGTTTGCCGGATTGCAGAAAGTGCTGCAACCGGCGGGTTATCAGATCATGCTGGCGGAATCTCAGCACCGTATTGAGCGTGAAGAAAAACTGCTGGAAACGCTGCTCTCCTACAATCTGGCGGCAGCGATTTTGCTGTCGGTCGAACATTCCGCCAACGTCCGGCAATGGCTGGATAACCTGACGATTCCGGTACTGGAAATCGGGGCGCTGACCGATTCGCCGATCGACATGAATATCGGTATTGATTACGTGGAAGCGATGTTTCAGCTGACGCAGACCGTGGTGGCAAAGGGTTACCAGAATATCGGCATGCTGTGCGCCAATCAGGAACAGTGGATTTTCCAGCAGCATCTTCAGGGATGGCGTAAGGCGATGCTGAAAGCGCACATGTCACCGCACCGGGTGATCAATGCCGCCGAACCGGCCTGCTTTTCCACCGGCGCACAACAGTTGCCGGAATTCCTTCTGGCCTGGCCGGAAATCGACGCGCTGGTGTGTGTCTCCGATGATCTGGCCTGTGGCGCGTTGTATGAATGCCAGCGCAGACGCATCAAGGTGCCGGACGATCTGGCGGTCGTCGGATTCGGCAATGCGGATGTCAGTAAAGTGTGCCAGCCGCCGCTGACTACGATTGCCATCCCGCATAAAGAGATTGGCGTCAGGGCCGCGCAGGCATTGCTGGCGAGAATTCATGATGAGGAATGGGAAGAAGTGACGATTGCCTCGTCATTGTGCAAGCGGGACAGTTGCTAAAAGAGTACGGGCGATGCGGGATCGCCCGTAAGGCAGGATCAGATATCGTCTTTCGGTGACGCGTCTTCCTGATTGCCTTTCTCTTCAGCGACAGGGGCGGTAACTTCACGGGTCAGCGGTTTACCGTGCTCTTTTTCGTTGTTGCGCGTCATCCATAAAGACAACGCTTTCAGGGAATCCGGCGTGAATTCATCACAACGCGCGGTAATTTCTTCCGGTTTCATCCAGCGGACAGAGTCGATCTCTTCTTCCTGCAGGGCAAACGGACCGTGGGATACGCAACTGAACAGCGCGCCCCATACGCGGCATTTATTCTCTTCCTCGAAATAGAACTGACCGTGCTCGGCAAACGGCACACCGGCAATGCCCAGTTCTTCTTCCGCTTCTCGGCGGGCAGAGTCCAGAATATTTTCGCCGCTTTGCACCACACCACCGGCGGTGGCATCCAGCCAGCCCGGATAGAAGTCTTTGGTTTCAGTCCTGCGCTGAACCAAAATATTCCCCATTCCGTCATGAACCACAATGTAGCTGGCACGGTGACGCAGGACCTGAGCGCGCATTTGTTGTCGGCTGGCCTGGGCAATGACCTCGTTGTCTTCGTTGACGATATCAACCCACTCATCCGTACTGATGTTTTGCTCTTGTTCTGACATCCGCTGGAACCTTCTCTTTTAAGCGCTGGTCTGTGCGCAATAAGTCTGTGCGCTGTGATTTTGCAACACGTCGGTAATGTCCCGAGATTCTATCTGGGTCTGCAGGGTGGCTTCAATAGCTATGGATGCGCTCTCGCAACGTAAAAGCTATGTCACCCCGCAAAGTTCGCCATCAGACAACTCTGACATAGGCCGCTCTTCATCTGCATTATGATACCCTATTACTTCAGATAAGAAGCTTGTGATTACCAATTCCACATTGGCGCATCCCGCCCCGCACGTCGCGGAAAGTGATTAAAACAACGCAGGAGGCAATATGATCGATCTTTATTACGCACCAACACCTAACGGCCATAAAATTTCTCTTTTTCTTGAAGAGAGTGGCCTGCAATACCGGCTTCACCGCATTGATATCAGCGCCGGGGAGCAGTTCAAACCTGAATTCCTTGCCATCTCACCCAACAATAAAATCCCGGCCATTGTTGACAGTCAGCCCGTTGATGGCGGCGCGCCGGTCAGTGTTTTTGAGTCTGGCGCAATTTTGCAATATCTGGCAGAAAAAACCGGCAAATTCCTCAGTAAAGAGTTGCGTGAGCGTACCCTCACGCTGGAATGGCTGACGTGGCAGGTGGCCGGATTTGGTCCGATGCTGGGGCAAAACCATCACTTTACCCATTACGCCCCGCAGCCGGTGCCTTACGCCATTGAGCGTTTCCTGCAGGAAACCCAGCGTCTGTATGGCGTGCTGAACCGGCAGTTAGAGAAAAACGCCTATATTGCCGGTGACCAGTACAGTATTGCCGATATGGCCACGTATCCGTGGGTGGTAGCGCATGAACGCCAGCGTATTGATCTGGCGGAATACCCTGCCGTGCGCAACTGGTTCGAACGGGTGAAAAGCCGTCCCGCCACGCAGAAAGCTTATGCCTTAGCGCAGGCGCAGTAAGCCCTTCCGTCTCCGGTTCCTGCCGGAGGCGTTCACCCTCCCCTTAGAACGAAAATGCTTAATTGTGCTCCATATCGCGAGTTAATGGCGGCGACTCAACTATGATGAAAGACAGTTCATCCGCGTATTCAGACAGTTAAGGATCACGTTATGAAGATCTTGATTACCGGCGCGACCGGCCTGATTGGCCGCAAACTGACCGAACAACTTCTCAGTCACTCTCATCAGATTACCGCGCTGAGCCGCGCCCCGGAACGCGCGGCAAAATTACTCGGCCCCGCGGTTCAGATTTGGGAAACGCTGACAGGCAAAACCACGCTGGACGGTTTTGATGCCGTGATTAATCTGGCGGGTGAGCCGATTGCCGATAAACGCTGGACGAAAGATCAGAAAGCGTTGCTGTGTGAAAGCCGCTGGCAGCTGACGGAGAAACTGGCGACGCTGATAAATGCCAGCCAAACGCCGCCTTCAGTGTTTATTTCCGGTTCGGCAGTAGGCTATTACGGCGATCAGGGGCAGGCGCTGGTGCCTGAAGACGAGCCGCCTGACAAGCAATTTACCTGGCAGCTTTGCGCCCGCTGGGAAGCGCTGGCGATGACAGCCCAAAGCCCGCAGACCCGGGTTTGTCTGCTGAGAACCGGTATCGTGCTGGCTAAAAAAGGCGGCGCGCTGGCAAAAATGGTTCTGCCCTACCGCGCCGGTCTCGGCGGCCCGCTGGGGGATGGTCAGCAATACATGCCGTGGATCCATATTGACGACATGATTGACGGGATTTTATTCCTGCTCGCTCACGAGACACTTTCCGGCCCGTTCAATATGGTGTCGCCTTATCCGGCTCGTAACGAACAATTCAGCGCCCTGCTGGGGGAAGTGCTGCACCGCCCCGCCTTTATCCGTGCGCCCGCGCCGGTGGTGCGGTTACTGATGGGGGAATCCGCCGTACTGGTGCTCGGCGGACAACGCGCCGTCCCGCGCAGGCTGGAAGCGGCAGGGTTTATTTTTAAGCATCAGGAATTGAAAGAAGCGCTGGAGGATGTGTTGGGATGAAGGGTCTTAAAGGGCTAACACCATTACTAATGCACACCTCAACTTCTTGATTTTCCTTTGATACCCCACCCCAGCCCTCCCCTTCGCAGGGGAGGGAGCAGATCCGCGCTTTTACTCCTGCCCCTGCGAAGATGGAGCAGATCCGCGCTTTTACTCCTGCCCCTGCGAAGGTGGAGCAGATCGGCGCTTTTACTCCTCCCCCTGCGAAGGGGGAGGCTGGGAGGGGGTTTTAAGGACTAACACCGTTACTCATGTACGCTTCAAATTTTTGATTTTTCTTTACTATCCCAGCCCTTCCTTTCGCTGGGAAGGGAGTTAACTGAACTAGCCGCTTTTACTCCTTCACATCCACCTGATAAAAAACATGTTTCCCAAACGGATCCACTTCATATCCCGTCACTTCCTTACGAACCGGTTCGAAGATCGTCGAATGAGCGATCATCACCGCCGGTGCCTGATCGTGCATCATCTGCTGGGCCTGCTCGTAGAGTGCGACACGTTTGGCATGATCGGTGGTTTCTTTCGCTTCGGTAATCAGCTGGTCAAACGGCGCGTAACACCATTTGGCGGAGTTCGACCCGCCCTTCGCGGCGTTACAGGTAAACAGCGGACCGAAGAAGTTATCCGGGTCACCATTCGCGGTCGTCCAGCCCATTAATGCTGCCATGTGCTCGCCGTTACGGATACGGGTCTGGTATTCGCCCCATTCGTAGCTGACGATATGCGCTTTCACGCCGATTTTCGCCCAGTCTGACTGGATCATTTCCGCCATACGACGGGCGTTCGGGTTGTAAGGACGCTGAACCGGCATCGCCCACAAGTCGATATCAAAACCGTTCGGCATACCGGCTTCTGCCAGCAACGCTTTGGCTTTCTCCGGTGAATAATCGTAATCCACCAGCTTGTCGTTGTAGCTCCAGACGCCGGTCGGCAGCAGCGTTTTGGCGACGGTGCCCGTGCCGTGGAATACCGCTTCGATGATTTGCGGTTTGTTGATGGCCATGGTCAGCGCCTGACGCACTTTCACATTATTCAGCGGCGCTTTCTGCGTGTTGAACGAAAGGAAACCGGTGTTCAGGCCCGCCTTGCTCATCAGGTTGATGTCTTTATTGGCGCGCATACGCTCAAGGTCAGCCGGGTTCGGGAACGGCATCACCTGACACTCGTTTTTCTCGAGTTTTGCGAGACGCATTGAGGCATCCGGCGTGATGGTGTACACCAGACGGTCAATTTTAGATTTGCCCTGCCAGTATTCCGGGAACGCTTTATACAGCAGACGGGTGTCTTTCTGGTATTGCATCAGTTCAAACGGACCGGTGCCGACCGGGACCTGATCGAGTTTCTCGGGGGTACCGGCTTTGAGCATCTGATCCGCATATTCCGCCGACAGGATTGACGCAAAATACCACGCCAGATCGGCGACAAACGGCGCTTCAGGGCGGGTCAGATTGAAGCGAACAGTGTAGTCATCCACCTTATCAATGCTGCCGATCAGATCGCCCATTTTCAGGCTGTCAAAGTTCAGATACGTGCCGCCGGAAATTTTATGATAAGGATTATTTTCGTCTTTCTGACGCATGAACGAAAAGATCACGTCATCGGCGTTAAAATCACGGGTCGGTTTGAACAACTTATTACTCTGGAATTTCACGCCTTTTCGCAGGTGGAAGGTATAGGTTTTACCGTCCGCGCTGACGTCCCAGCTTTCCGCCAGGCTTGGCACCAGTTCGGTGGTGCCGATTTTGAAATCCACCAGACGGTTATAAATCGGCGCGGCGCTCGCATCTACCGAGGTGCCCGAGGTATACAACTGCGGGTTGAATTGCTCAGGCGAGCCTTCGGAGCAGTAAACCAGCGTTTTCGCAGAAACGCCGCCGGTGATCGCCAATGCCAGTAAACCTGTGCTTATTTTTAAAATGTTGTGTTTCATTCTTTTCCCTATTTTCCCTGTCCGGAGAGTGTTTAGATCTTCTTCATCGTGGAACATAAAGCAAAAACAGATTAACATCTGGATAACACGTAGTAATACTTTGTTATATATGAAAATCTTATAACAAGGAACCCTATTTGCGCACATTCAGAGGTCAAGATGTCGACAACAATCGCAACACAGCTTACCGAACGTTTCTACCGCTATCTCTCCGTGACATCACAAAGTGATGCCAGCGCGACCACCCTGCCCAGCACGCCGGGCCAGCATGATATGGCACGCTTGCTGGCGGAAGAACTGCATCAGCTGGGTCTGGAAAACATTCAGATCGACGAACATGCGACCGTAACGGCAGTAAAATCCGGCACCAAAAAAGGCGGCCCGCGCATCGGTTTCATCACGCATATTGATACGGTGGATGTCGGCCTGCGCCCGGATATTCATCCGCAAACGTTGCGTTTCACCGGTGAGGATGTGTGCCTCAACAGGGAACAGGATATCTGGCTGCGCCCTGCTGAACGCCCGGAAATTCTGCCGTACAAAGGCGAAGACATTATTTTCAGCGACGGCACCAGCGTGCTGGGTGCCGATAACAAAGCGGCCGTCACCGTGGTGATGACGCTGCTGGAAAACCTGACGGCAGAGCAGGAATATGGCGATATCGTGGTGGCGTTTGTGCCTGACGAAGAAATCGGCCTGCGTGGTGCCAAGGCGCTGGATCTGGCGCGCTTTGATGTGGATTTCGCCTATACCATCGACTGCTGCGAACTGGGCGAAGTGGTGTATGAAAACTTCAACGCGGCAGCGGCAGAGATTACCTTTACCGGCGTGACGGCGCACCCGATGTCAGCCAAAGGCGTACTGGTGAATCCGTTGCTGATGGCGCAGGATTTCATCAGCCATTTTGATCGCGCAGAAACCCCTGAAAATACCGAAGGCCGTGAAGGTTATGTCTGGTTTAACGGCATGAGCGCGTCCCAGCAAGGGGCCGAACTGAAAGCCTCAATCCGTGATTTCGACAGCGCCAGTTTTGCAGCACGTAAGCAAAAAATTCATGATGTCGCGAAAGAGATCGCCGCGCAGTATCCGACGGCGAAAGTCTCAGTTGAGATCAGTGACACCTACAGCAATATCAGCAGCGCCATCGGTGAAGATCGCCGGGCGATTGATCTGATCTTTGCAGGTTTGAAAGAGATCGGCGTGGAGCCGAAAGTGATCCCGATGCGCGGCGGCACCGACGGAGCCGCATTGTCAGCCAAAGGTTTGCTGACGCCGAACTACTTCACCGGCGCGCACAATTTCCATTCGAAATTCGAATTCCTGCCGGTGAATTCGTTTGTGAAATCCTATGAACTGACCCTTCAGTTGTGCCTGCTGGCCGCGAAAGGTTGATTTGCTTTAAACCTTCCCCTCGTGAGAGGGGAAGGAGCACGGATATCACTTCAATGCACCTGACAGGAACTGCTGCAGGCGCGCACTTTTCGGGCTGCCGAAGACTTCAGACGGATCGCCCTGCTCTTCAATCACCCCCTGATGCAGGAAAATGACGTGGCTGGAGACGTGACGGGCAAACTCCATCTCGTGCGTCACCACCACCATGGTTTTTCCTTCTTCCGCCAGCTTTTGCATGATGCGCAACACTTCGCCCACCAGTTCAGGATCGAGCGCGGAAGTTGGCTCGTCAAACAGCAGCACTTCCGGTTCCATCGCCAGCGCACGGGCAATAGATACGCGCTGTTGCTGGCCGCCGGATAAGTTCACCGGATATTTGCCTTGCGCACGGGCGTCGATACCCACTTTATCGAGGTACTTTACCGCGCGTTCCCGCGCTTCTGCCTTGCTCAGCCCCAGCACCTGTACCGGCGCTTCCATGACGTTTTCCAGCACCGTCATGTGGCTCCACAGGTTGAAATGCTGAAATACCATCGTCAGTTTGGTGCGCAGCAGTTGCAGCTGTTTTTTATCAAACACTTTCAGCTGACCGTCGGTATCGCGCACCATACGGATATCCTGATTATTCACGCTGATCGAGCCTTCGCTTGGCTTTTCAAGGAAGTTAATGCAGCGCAGGAAGGTACTTTTCCCGGAACCGGATGAACCGATAATACTGATCACATCTCCCGCATTGGCAGACAATGAAACGCCTTTCAGCACTTCGTGGTCGCCATAGCGTTTGTGGAGATCGAGAACCGCTAATTTGTTTTCTGGCATAAAGTTATTCCGCAAAAATAATTCTTATTAATGAGCTTGAGGCTTTACGTGAGCCAGCCAGCGTTTTTCCGCCTTGCGGAACAGCCCGATCAGGACAAAAGAAACACAAAGATAAATCACTGCTGCAATCCCGAAAGCATAAAACGGCTGATACGTCGCCGAGTTGATGTCGCGGGCGATTTTCAGCACGTCCGGCACCGTGGCGGTAAACGCCAGCGCGGTGGAGTGCAACATCAGAATGACTTCATTACTGTACGCAGGCAGCGCCGTACGCAATGCCGACGGCAAAATAATGCAGGTATACAATTTAAATCGTGAGAACCCGTACGCATTGGCCGCTTCAATTTCGCCGTGCGGAACAGAACGGATGGCACCGGCAAATATTTCGGTGGTGTAGGCGCAGGTATTGAGCGTCAGCGCCAAAATCGTACAGTTCAGCCCGCTGCGGAAAAAGGCATTGAGGAAGTCGGTGCCACGCACGATTTCCAGGCTGTACATCCCCGAATAAAACACCAGCAACTGGACATACAGCGGCGTTCCGCGGAAAACGTAGGTATACAGCCAGATCGGATAACGCAGGAATTTGTTGGCAGACACGCGCCCCACCGCCATCGGCACCGCCAGTAATCCGCCTATCACGACGGAGCTGATCAGTAACCACAAGGTGATCGCCAGACCGGTGAAACGGTAACCGTCGCTGTAGAGCAAGGACATACCGTACTGTTGTAAAATTTCGATCATAGATCAGCCCTCTTCACACCCAGCGAATAACGGCGATCAAGCCACACCAGCACGCCGTTCGACAGCGTGGTGAAAATCAGATAAACCACACCCGCCACAATCGCGAAATAGAATGGCTGATACGTGCCTTTCCCGGCCAGTTGCGTGGCTTTCACCACGTCATTCAGGCCCAGCAAGGACACCAGCGCGGTGGCTTTGAGGATAACCTGCCAGTTGTTGGCAATGCCCGGCAGCGCAAAACGCATCATGGCCGGAAATAAAATACGACGGAAAATTTGTGAACCGCTGAAACCGTAGGCCGTTGCGGCTTCGATCTGTCCGCGCGGCACCGCCATAAATGCGCCACGAAACGTCTCGGTGAAATAGGCACCATAGATAAAGCCCAGCGTGATAATACCGGCGCTCATCGGGTCGATATCAATTTGTGTCATGCCCAGTGATTCTGTGACGCTGTTAAGTGCAATCTGCAACCCGTAGAAAATCAATAACATCAATACCAGATCAGGTACGCCGCGGATAAGCGTGGTGTAGCAACCAAATAAACCAGACACGATCCGGTTCTTTGACAGTTTCCCGCCCGCGCCGATTAACCCTATCACCAGCGCCAGAATGACTGACGAAATCGCCAGCTCCAGTGTCACTAACGTGCCCTGGATGATTACCTGGGAATACCCATACAGCATGGTTTTTTCCTGTCTTTAGTGGATCCCTGCGCAGGCAAAACGGCAGCCTGCGTCAGAACCGCAGGGAGCGGCGTACCGCCCCCTTTGGCACATCTCACGGGGCAAATCAGCCGCCGTAAACATCAAAATCGAAGTATTTTTTCGCCAGTTTGTCGTAGGTGCCGTCTTTACGCATGCTGTCAAACGCCTTGTTCAGCGCGTCTTTCAGGTCAGTATCGGTCTTACGCAGACCCATGCCGGTGCCCACGCCGAAGAATTTGTCGTCTTTAACGGACGGACCGGCGAACGCGTAATCTTTACCGGCAGATTGTTTCAGGAAGCCTTCGCTGCCCGCCACTTCATCCTGGAATGCCGCGTCAAGACGACCGGAAGCCAGATCCGCATAAATCAGATCCTGGTTCTGGTAAGCCACCACGTTGATGCCTTTTGGCTGCCACATCGCGTTAGCATAAGCTTCCTGCGTGGAACCCTGCAGAACACCGACGTTTTTGCCTTTCAGCGCGTCCAGCGTTGGCAGCACTTTTGACCCTTTTGGTGCGATCAGACGGGCGTTTGCGGCATACAGTTTTTCAGTGAAATCAATTTCCTGCTGACGTTTCTCAGTGATGGATAACGAGGAAATTATCGCATCAATTTTCTTGGCTTTCAGGGAAGGGATCAGGGCATCGAAATCGCTTTCGACGTAGGTGCATTTAATTTCTGCACGTTTACACATCTCGTTAGCCAGGTCGATATCAAAACCTACCAGCTTGCCGCTGGAGTCCTTTGATTCAAATGGGGCGTAAGTCGGATCAGTACCGATATTAATTGCTTTAGGCGCGGCAGCAAATGCACTACCTGCACTGGCTAAGACCAGAACCAGCGGAAGAACCTTGAACAACTTTTTCATACATTAGCCTCAGTGATTATTCATCTGTTGTGGTTGTGTGTGCGTGAATGAACGTCTTTTTATAGTTTGCTGAACGATGCAAATGGCTTTTTGCCAGGTTTTCTCATGCACTTTTCGTGCCGCTTCTCTGCACAGCGATTTTGCGCCGTGAGAGTGTGAAAACCGGTCAAAAAAGCATCGGGATAATGAAAGTTTTCAAAGGTCTGAAGGAAGAATAGCTGAAGGCGTGGTGAACACTGCACCTCAATGAATCAAATTGTGATCATTGTTGGTGCAATGTAACTGAAGTGCGCGAAATGAGTGCGTATTGAGACTGGAAAGATCAGTGACTGCCCTGCCATCGAACAAATAAGTCTTCCGGCAGCTCGATATCAAACTGATCGATCACCCGGTTTACCGTCTGATCGATAATATCTTCGACCGAGGCCGGGCGATGATAAAACGCCGGAACCGGCGGCATAATCACAGCGCCCAGTTCGGCGGCCTGGGTCATCAGCCGTAAATGGCCGAGGTGCAGCGGGGTTTCACGCACGCACAACACCAGACGGCGACGTTCTTTCAGCACCACGTCAGCAGCGCGGGTCAGTAAACCGTCGGTATAACTGTTCACAATGCCGGAAAGTGTTTTGATCGAACACGGCAGGATCACCATACCGGCGGTTTTAAAGGAACCGGAAGAAATACTGGCGGCAATATCGCGGGAATCATGCACCACATCTGCCAGCGCCTGCACATCGCGCAGGGAAAGATCGGTTTCCAGTGTCAGCGTCTGGCGGGCGGCATTGCTCATCACCAGATGGGTTTCGATATCAGGTACACTCTGCAAAACCTGCAAAAGTCTGACACCATAAATTGCGCCGCTGGCGCCGGAAATACCGACGATAAGTCGTTTCATAAACACTGCCTTAAAATGAACCCGGATCCGTTTCAGCCAATACTGACATAAATTCAGGCATAAAAAAACGCGCCCGCCCGGTGGTGACCGGAGGGGCGCGCCTTAACGGATGTCAGTAACGGGCGAATCAGCCTTCGTTGTGCATCTCGAGATTTTCAGCTTCCTGCTGACCACGTAACGCCTGAGCGTCATCGTTGCGCAGGGCTTCAAGGTATTCCAGATAGTTCTGGTCAACGTCTTTGGTGACGTAAACACCGTCGAAGACTGAACATTCGAATTTCTCGATATCCATATTATCTTCTTTCACTGCGGCGATCAGGTCGCTCAGATCCTGGAAGATTAAGGCATCAGCACCGATTATCTGATTGATTTCGCTGACTTCACGGCCATGCGCAATCAGTTCGTTGGCGCTTGGCATATCGATTCCGTACACATTCGGGAAACGGATTTCCGGTGCCGCTGACGCCAGATAAACACGTCGTGCCCCGGCTTCACGCGCCATCTCAACAATCTGCTGAGAGGTGGTGCCGCGCACGATGGAGTCATCCACCAGCAACACGTTTTTATCACGGAATTCAGCACGGTTGGCGTTCAGTTTACGGCGTACAGATTTACGACGTTCCTGCTGCCCCGGCATGATAAACGTACGGCCAACATAACGGTTTTTCACAAAACCCTGACGGTACGGTTTATCCAGAATACGGGCGATTTCCAGCGCGATATCGCAGGAGGTTTCCGGGATCGGAATGACCACGTCGATATCCATATCTTCCCATTCACGGGCAATTTTCGCGCCCAGCTTTTCACCCATACGGACACGGGCGCTGTAGACGGAAATTTTGTCGATGAAGGAATCCGGACGCGCGAAATAGACGTATTCGAACAGGCACGGATTGTACTGCGGGTTCTCCGCACACATGCGGGTGAACAGCTGACCTTTTTCGGTGATGTACACCGCTTCACCCGGCGCAACGTCACGCAGGAACTCAAAGCCCAGCGTATCAAGCGCCACGCTCTCAGAAGCCACCATGTACTCGTTACGGCCATCTTCCAGCGTACGTTTACCGATGACCAGCGGACGGATACCGTGCGGGTCACGGAACGCCAGCATGCCGTGACCGATAATCATCGCCACACACGCATAGGCACCGCGAATTTTCAGGTTCACCGCCGCCACTGCCGCGAAAATGTTGTCTGCTTCCAGCGGGTAGTGCTGGAAACGGTCCAGTTCACTCGCCAGGATATTCAGCAGGATCTCAGAATCGGAGGTCGTGTTCACATGACGGCGCTGGCCTTCGAACAGGTTACTTCTCAATTCGTGAGCATTGGTCAGGTTACCGTTATGAGCAAGGGTGATGCCGAACGGAGAGTTGACGTAGAAAGGTTGAGCTTCTGAAGCGCTGGAACTGCCAGCCGTTGGGTAGCGCACATGGCCAATACCCATGTTGCCCTGTAAGCGTTGCATATGGCGGGCTTCGAAAACATCCTTCACCAGGCCATTCGCTTTACGTAAACGGAAGTTATTATTCGCGTCGATGGTGGTGATGCCTGCAGCATCCTGACCGCGGTGTTGTAACACCGTTAACGCGTCATAAATCGACTGGTTTACCGGCATGAAACCGGCGATACCGACAATACCGCACATGTTGTCTTTTCCTCTTCAGCGCTGCCAAAACTAAATATGTTTGGGCAAGAAACTCGACGTGCTCTGCAGGTAGTCAAAGAACCACCTGATGATATAACTGAACTGTGGGATCAACTGGGATTGCTTCCAGTCTTCGCTTTGTGAAAAACCGGTAAAAGTATCGAGGAAGAACAGCATCGCGGAGACGATTAACACCCCGCGCAGTGCGCCAAAGCACACACCTAACACCCTGTCAGTGCCGGACAACCCGGTTCTTTCAACCAGTGAACCAATCACATAGTTGACAATTGCACCTACGATCAACGTCGCGATGAACAAGATGGCAATTGCGATCCCGTTTCGAACTAACTCATCTTCGAAACGTGTGAAGTAGATGGCGAGGTAAGGGTAATAATGGCTGGCAACGAAAAAGGCACAAGCCCAGGTTACCAGCGATAAAGCCTCACGGACAAAACCACGGATTAAACTGACTAAAGTAGAAAATCCGATAACCGCAATGATGACGTAATCAATCCAGACCATTAACTATTCCAGTGTCTAATCCAGTCACGTCTGCCCCGGCATCCAGTTCGCGGCGAATTCTAACAGAAAAAGAAAACGTTTGCGTAGGGGAAATCTGCCGGTCAGACAAATTAATAATAGCGATTAAAAAAACCTCAATCGCAGCATAAACCTATAAAAATCCAGCCAGAGGATCTTATAGAAAAAGGGCACAAATCGCTTGTGCCCTCCGTGGTATTTTTTATGTATTTATCAACTCCCTCCCCTGCGAAGGGGGAGGTTGGGATGGGGTATTAAGGGCAACTCCGGATCTGGCGTTGCCTGCTAAACCCCCTCCCAGCCTCCCCCTTCGCAGGGGGAGGAGCGAAGAACTCGATCGGCTCCCTCCCCGCCACTCCCTTCGCA
>NZ_SJOJ01000049.1 GCF_004330295.1 Rahnella victoriana | reverse complement strand
CGGTGAAACCTATTGTTGTGCGTAATTATGAGCGAGAAAAACGATTTGAAGAGTTTCCGCTGCGTATTACTCTACATACAGTTTCTGAAAAGTTTTAAATATGATTTAGATCGAATTAAACATTCGTTTTTCTTATATCGTTCTGAGAGTGCTTTATTCTTCCCCGGTCGCACGAGGCAGAACTTGAGCGTTTTTAAAACCACACAATTAGGCGGCCCAATGCCTCGGGTAATAATCTGGAGTGAGTGCCAATTTACAAAGCTGGCGTTGAAAGAAATAATCTCCAAGAAGCTACCTTACGTTAACGGTGTCATCTCTTTTGACCAGAATGACGGGGTGACCTTGTTTGCAAAAGATTATCTGATTATTGATCCATCAGGAGGGGGCTTTCACAGGTGCTATGAGTTTTTGAGAGAAAATCTGAATATATTAGATCCTGAGAGAATTCTGATTGTATCTTCAGCGATTGATATGCTCATGCTCGAACTTTTACTCAAAAAAGAGTTTAAGTTTCTCAAGAAGAAGAACGATCTGACCGAGGTGGTCAGTGCTGTCGAGAAATTTATCCAACTTCAGGGTAGTGCGATTAACAAGGAATCGTTTAATTATAATATTACCAAGATGGAAGAAAAGGTGCTGGTGATGATGATGTCTGGTCTTTCTGTAACCAGCATTTCAAACATCCTGAAGCTCAGTGTTAAGACGATCAGTGTTCATAAATGTAATTCTCTGAGAAAAATAGGCGTTGATGCCAATAGCAGTTCAGCTTTGTTTTTTTTGCACAAACACGCCGTGGGTAACAGAATTGTCAGTTAAGAAAATAATGCTTTTTTAGGCTGTAGTTGCTGAATTTTCGGCACAGATACAGGCTGTTGTTTTTTTTCAGGGGTTAATGATGCGAGCAGTCAAAAGAAATTATCCGGGCTACCTCTACGAACCTATAGTGAGTGTCACTGGGGAAATACTGGGTTTTGAGTTGGTTCAGAAAGTAGCCAAAGCAGAAAGTCAGGAAAATTCAGACTGTTATAGGGGAGTGTTTACTTCTGAAGAGAAAGTGAAAATATTTTTTGAACAGGTAACGTTGGCGTGCGTTCATGAAAGTCTGTTTATCGCTAATAATTTTCTGTTATCGATAAACGTGGACTACGATACTGCTGTTCATATCGTCAGCAATCCGTCGATACAAAAGGTATTGCAACAGCACAAGTATATAAGACTGGAAATCAATGAAGATTTCCTGGAATTCAGCGCCGGACAGGAACGTCCGGTACTTGAGTCTCTGTTAACGTACTGCCCTTTATGGCTGGATAACTTTGGGGCAGGCAACACCAGTCTTACATTGGTGATGAGCGAAAAATTTGAATATGTAAAAATCAGCAAAGTCTTTTTTTGGCAACACCAGGGAACTCAATCGTTACGTAAAGTCATCGATCATGTCAGACCTTATTGTTCCGGCGTTATCATGAATGGCGTGGAAAATTCTCAGCATATTGAGTATTTAAGCGGCAGTAATATTAAGGCTATGCAGGGGGCACTATGGTTGCCTTACTGTCAGGAAGAACTGGTGAATTCATTTTTTAAATGAGTTCTCACTATTTATCTAAATGACAGGATTATCTGTTCGTGTTTACATTTTAATTTAAGCATGTGTCGCCTTAAGTTTTTTTGGGTGAGGGTGCTTATGTGTTTATTATTATTTTTTTCTGGCAAATTGGTGGCCGTAAACCAGGGGCGGTAGCGTAGCCAAAATTTGGGGGTATATTAGTAAAATGGCATCTACTTTCCAGGAATGAAGGTATTCAATTTTAGCTATGAAGTTCATTTATAATGAATTCACTCAATGCCATCTCTATTATAAATCATCTTATCTCTCAACTTAAAAAATGTCCCCTCATCATACCTGAGGGGGTTATATATTTCATTCCTGTGAGGTGCCTATGACATTTCTCACCAGAAACCTTTGGTCAGGTATATTGCTCGCCTTATCCGATTTTCTCAGCTTCACACTTTCGCTGTATCTGGCAAAGTGGATACTCAGCAAGGCAATGGCACATTTCGACCAAAGTATTCCCGATGCACAGACTGCCGGCTGGATAGCTTTACATGGTGTTTTAGCAGTTTGCTGCGTTGCGTGGTTTCACCTGCGGTTGCGGCATTATTATTATCGAAAAACTTTTTGGTTTGAGCTGAAAGAAATTCTGCGCACATTACTCATATTTTCCTTAATTGAAATTGCTGTTATTGCCTTCGCCAAATGGTACTTCTCCCGCTATCTATGGGTGCTGACATGGACGCTGGTGCTGATACTGGTTCCTTTTGCCAGGATGATGACAAAAAGAACGCTTCACGCATTCGGACTTTGGGAGCGTGATGCGATTATCATTGGCAGTGGCAATAACGCCAGAGAGGGATATAGCGCAATCAAAAGTGACAGAAACCTCGGGCTGAGAGTTATCACATTTGTTTCCAGCGAACGCAGTGATCACCCCGGTGATACGATTGAAGGGATACCGGTAATGCCTTCTGATGAGAACTGGGTCCGAACCTGTGTCGATAAAAAAACACAGTTCATCGTGGCAGTGGAATCGCATCAGAGTGGCATCCGGAATGCATGGCTGCGTGTATTTATGATTAACGGTTACCGTTCTGTCTCGGTGATCCCGACGCTACGTGGCATGCCCCTCGATAATACAGATATGTCCTTCATTTTCAGTCAGGAAGTGATGATTTTCCGCGTTCAACAAAATTTGGCGAAATGGTCATCAAGGGTCGCTAAACGCCTGTTCGATGTTGTGACCTCTTTGCTCATCATTATCCTGCTATCACCTTTGTTACTCTACATCAGCTTCAAAGTGCGCAGAGATGGCGGGCCGGCGATCTATGGTCATGAACGTATAGGGCAGGGAGGAAAACCCTTCAAGTGCCTGAAATTTCGTTCGATGATAATGAATTCAAAAGATGTTCTCGACGAATTACTGGCTAATAACCCGGAGGCTCGCCAGGAATGGGATCTGACTTTTAAGCTGAAATACGACCCGCGTATTACAGCGATAGGAAGCTTTCTGCGCAGAACCAGCCTTGACGAGTTGCCACAACTCTTCAATGTATTGAAAGGTGAGATGAGTCTGGTTGGGCCACGCCCGATCATTACCGCAGAATTGGCGCGCTATTTTGATGAAGTCGAATACTATCTGCTCAGTAAACCAGGTATGACCGGTCTTTGGCAGGTGAGTGGCAGAAGTGAAGTAGATTATTCTACGCGGGTCTATCTCGATGCCTGGTATGTAAAAAATTGGTCAATGTGGAATGATGTTGCCATCTTATTTAAAACAGTGGGTGTAGTTCTTAAAAAAGAAGGTGCATATTAATTTTCGCAAAACATCCGCAAATGAATTTTTATTAATTAATTATGTTTTTGATTTTTCACCTACATAAAAGACACCTTTGAATCCAGCGCTTTCTATTTTTTCATTATTTTCTTTTCCTGCTGTCAGTCGGGCAGGGCAGGGAGATGATGAAAGTATTTTGTTTTTAATATCTACGCACAGGAATAAGCAACGCGATTACCGGATTGGAATATGGAGCCTCTATCGGAGGCAGATATTAAACCTGAACTACAGATGATGTGAGATAATGAAAAATAGCTTTTTTAATATTTCGATAATGATAGCAACATTAGGTACGCTAAGCGGGTGTACTGTGATCCCCGGCCAAGGATTAAATACCGGTGGTAAGGAAGTAATAGAGCAACCAGACAGTCATTATGACATTGATAAACTTGTCAATATTTACCCTCTGACACCCTCACTGGTCGATGGATTACGTCCGGAAACGGTGATGGCGCGCCCTAATCCGCAATTGGACCAGCAGTTAAAAAACTATGAGTATCACATTGGGGTGGGCGACGTATTAATGGTCACTGTCTGGGACCACCCTGAACTGACAACCCCGGCAGGCCAGTACCGGAGTGCCAGTGATACCGGCAACTGGGTAAATTCTGACGGCACGATTTTTTATCCTTACATTGGGAAGTTGAAAGTTACCGGCAAAACGGTGACGGAAGTCCGTCAGGAAATCAGCAGCCGCCTCGCAACCTATATCGAAAGCCCGCAAGTGGATGTCAGCATTGCTGCTTTCCGCTCTCAGAAAATTTATACCACTGGTGAGGTGGTTAAATCCGGACAGCAGGCGATTACCAATATTCCCCTGACCGTCATAGATGCGATAAATGCGGCGGGTGGGTTGGCACCTGATGCAGACTGGCGAAACGTGGTACTTAACCATAACGGGAAGGACACCCAAATCTCTCTTCACGCACTGATGCAGAAAGGTGACCTGACTCAGAACCGGTTGCTATATCCCGGCGATATTCTTTTCGTGCCGCGTAACGATGACCTGAAGGTGTTTGTTATGGGGGAAGTCGGCAAGCAGAGCACCCTCAAAATGGATCGTAGCGGGATGACACTGGCTGAAGCATTGGGCAGCTCAGAGGGGCTTTCCCAAAGTATGGCGGATGCCTCGGGGATATTTGTTATTCGCCAGTTGCAGGGCAGTAAACAGGGGAAAATTGCCAACATCTATCAGCTGAATGCCAAAGATGCCTCTTCCATGGTGATGAGTACAGAATTCCAGCTCCAGCCCTACGATATTGTGTATGTGACTTCTGCTCCACTGGTTCGCTGGAACCGGGTGATCTCACAGATAGTCCCAACCATTTCAGGGGTGCATGACATTATCGAAGCAGGTCGATATATCCGGCAGTGGAACCCATAATGTTTGATTCTATTTTAATTGTCTGCACCGGGAATATTTGCCGTTCTCCGATCGCTGAGAGAATGTTAAGACAAATATTACCTGACAAGAAAATTGATTCAGCGGGGATTGCTGCGCTTGTGGATAAACCTGCCGACCCTACGGCAGTCGTGATAGCCCAAAAGCATCAATTACGACTTGATAACCATCATGCTACCCAGTTTACGTCCTCTTTAGGGCGTCAATATGACCTGATCCTGGTGATGGAGAAATCACATCAGGCACAGATCAGTCGCTCTTCGCCAGAAGTGCGCGGCAAAGTCATGTTACTGGGGCACTGGATGGAGGGAAGGGAAATACCCGATCCCTACCGCAAAAGTCAGGAAGCCTTTGAGTCTGTTTACCGGTTAATTGACCAGGCGTGCCACTCCTGGTTACAGAAACTGAACGGATAACTTCATCAGGGATAAAACGCATGTCTCCAGCCATATCAAAAAAAACGGCAACCAAAGAATCAGATGAAATCGATTTTGGCCGTTTTATCGGTGAGCTTATTGATCATCGAAAATTAATTATTGCCGTCACGTCAGTGTTTGTTTTGCTGGCGGTTATTTATGCCTTGTTTACCACGCCTGTTTATCAGGCAAATGCATTAATTCAGGTTGAGCAAAAGCAGGGCAACGCCATTTTGGACAGCATCAGTCAGATGTTACCTGATTCACAACCGCAATCCGCCCCTGAGGTTGCATTGCTGCAATCCCGTATGGTTTTGGGGAAAACAGTTGATGATTTGAATCTGCAAATTAGCGTAACGCCAAAGTATTTTCCGTTGTTTGGTCGCGGATGGGCAAGACTCACTAAACAAAAACCTGGGAAATTAGTTGTCAGCAGACTTTACTTACCGGGTAATGAAGACGGTGTTTCATCACCAAAGGTCACCCTGACTGTACTCGACAAAGACCGTTATCGCATCAAAGGTGACGATTTTGAAATGGATGGCCGGGCAGGGGAATTACTGAGTGACAAAGGGATATCAATCAAAGTCGATAGCATTGATGCTCAGCCGGGGGCACGATTTAATGTCAGTTATTCAGCACGCCTGAAGGCAATTAATGATTTATCGGATGCCTTTTCGGCTGTGGACCAGGGTAAAGATACCGGGATCCTTAACCTGAATTTATCGGGCAATGATCCGCAACTGATAGCGACAATTTTAGATAGTATCAGCCAGAATTATGTCGCACAAAATATTGCCCGGCAGGCAGCCCAAGATGAAAAAAGTCTGGAGTTTTTAAAACAGCAATTACCTAAGGTAAGGGCAGATTTAGACCTGGCAGAAGATAAATTAAACCAATATCGTCGTCAAAAAGATTCCGTAGATTTATCTCTGGAAGCCAAATCAGTGCTGAGCCAGATTGTTAACGCAGATAATAATCTGAATGAGCTGACTTTCCGTGAAGCAGAAGTCTCGCAGCTGTTTACGAAAGACCACCCGACATACAAAGCGTTGCTGGAAAAACGTCAGACATTGCTGGACGAGAAGGCACAGCTTAACCAACGGATAACCGCCATGCCAGCGATGCAGCAGGAAGTGTTACGTCTGAGCAGAGACGTAGAATCTGGCCGGGCAATATATATGATGTTGCTGAATCGCCAGCAGGAACTGAATATCGCCAAATCCAGCGCCATTGGGAATGTACGGCTTATTGACAGTGCAGTCACAGAACCAAAACCGATCAAACCTAAGAAAATATTGGTAGTACTTGGCGGGCTGATAATGGGGGGCATTTTGTCGGTGGGTTTGATTCTGCTAAGGGTATTCCTGCGACGGGGAATTGAGACGCCAGAAGAACTGGAAGCCGCAGGTATTAGCGTATATGCCAGTATACCGATATCTGAATGGCTAAGTAAAAATAGCAGGAAAAAGAAAAGGGTTACTCATTACGAAAATAAAGAGCTGTGTAATTATCTTGCAGTTGAGAATCCGGCTGATATGGCCATTGAAGCGATGCGCAGCCTGAGAACGAGTCTGCACTTTGCAATGCTGGAAAGTCGGAATAATGTATTAATGATCTCCGGTGCAATTCCCAATGTCGGCAAAACATTCATCAGTACGAATCTGGCAGCCGTCATTGCCCAGGGCGGTAAAAAAGTGCTCTTAATAGATGCTGATATGCGTAAAGGCACCATTCATAAACTCTTTAAAGAAACCAATGAAAACGGGTTATCGGATCTTCTTTCCGGGCGGACACTCATAAATAATGCGGTAAAAAGGGTACGCCAGGCTGATTTCGATTTTATTTCCAGAGGACATGCTCCTGCAAACCCTGCTGAGTTACTCATGCACCCGCGGCTTGGGGAACTGGTCAGTTGGGCATCGAAAAATTATGACCTGGTCATTATTGATACTCCACCGGTACTTGCCGTCACTGATGCAGCCATTATTGGCCAGCATGCCGGAACGACGCTCTTTGTGGCACGTTTCGAATCAAATACAGTGAAAGAAATTGAGGTGAGCATTAAACGACTGGAACAGAGTGGCGTACGTGTTAAAGGATGTGTGCTGAATTTTGTTGTTAAAAAAGCAAGCAGCTATTATGGCTATGGATATGATTACCATGGTTACTCTTATGGTGATGATATAAAACTACAGAAGTAAAAGATAAGTTTGGTGCATTGCTCATTGTAGTTCGGAGGGAAAGGGCTTAAAGAGTCATACATCGGTGACTCAGGGTTAATGTTTTTATAGAAATTTCATGCGAGCAGTAAACATCCAGTTGTCCAAATCATCATGGCGGAATTCATATGCGCTATTTTATTGCTATTCCAACGTATAACGGCGGCGACGTATGGGAAGAGTGCGCTAAAAACATAAAAAATTATATTCCTGAGAAGACTTCGGTTTATGTCATCGACTCAGGAAGTTCTGATCGTACAATGAATGTTGCAGATAAATATGGATTTGAACATATTTCAATAAGCAGTAAGGATTTTAATCATGGCGGCACGAGAAACCTGGCTGTTGAGAACAATAAAGGAAAATACGACTTTGTTATCTTCTTAACGCAAGATGCTATTCCTGAACCTCACTTTGTTGAAAATATATTATCTGCCTTTCAGGATCCAAAGGTCGCCTGTGCGTATGGAAGACAACTCCCTCATAAAAGAGCCAGTAAAATTGCACAGCATGCACGCTATTTCAGCTATCCGGAAAAGGGGTATGTCGCTGAACTTTCGGATAAGACAAAAAAGGGAATTAAAACGGTATTCATGTCTAATTCATTTTCAGCTTATCGATTGGATGTTTTTGAAAAGCTAGGTGGTTTTACCTCAAACACGATACTTTGCGAGGACATGTATTTTACCGCTAAAGCCGTGCTTTCAGGTTATAAAGTCGCTTATGTCTCTGATGCGATTGTCAGGCATTCACATAATTACAGTCCTCTTGAAGAATTTAAGCGCTACTTCGATATTGGCGTTTTCCATGCTGATGAACCCTGGATCAGGAAAGAATTTGGTGGCGCTGAAGGGGAGGGGAAAAAATTCATTTTTTCAGAAATTAAATATCTTATAGCCAATGGGTTCTATCTTATCCCTGTGGCATGCATCAATACGGCATCAAAGCTTTTAGGATATAAGCTGGGCGGGAAGTATAAAAAAATGCCACTCTCGATAATAAAAAAAATAAGTATGCACAAAAGGTATTGGTGAACCATTTTAAGTCAAAAGACTATGCATGTAAGGGTAGATAATGAGAATAGTTATTACAGGTGGGGCGGGTTTCATCGGGTCTGCAGTTGTCAGAAATATAATCACGAATACGGAAGATGAGGTATTAGTCATTGATTGTCTGACCTATGCGGGAAATATGGAGTCTCTGGCAGATATAGCAGAGAATCCTCGCTTCCTATTTGAACAGGTGAACATTTGTGACAGGGGATCCGTTGACAGAATTTTGAATGAATTCCAGCCTGACGCCGTTATGCACCTCGCGGCTGAAAGTCACGTTGACCGGTCAATTGATGCTCCAGGGAGTTTCATTGAGACCAATGTCATCGGAACATACACGTTGTTGGAAGCATCCCGGAAATATTGGAACACTTTGGCTGAAGATAGGAAGCATACATTTCGTTTCCATCATATTTCGACTGATGAAGTCTATGGCGACCTACACGGGACTGAGGATTTCTTCACTGAAACCACGCCTTATGCGCCAAGCAGCCCCTATTCATCCTCTAAAGCCGCCAGTGATCACCTTGTCAGGGCATGGTTAAGAACCTATGGGTTACCCACCATCGTAACCAATTGTTCAAACAACTACGGCCCTTACCACTTCCCGGAAAAACTGATCCCTTTGACCATCCTGAATGCTTTATCCGGGAAGCCGCTTCCAGTTTATGGAAATGGCAGTCAGATCAGAGACTGGTTATATGTTGAGGACCATGCCCGCGCTTTATATCACGTTGTTACCGAAGGAAAGGTGGGGGAGACATACAATATTGGCGGACATAACGAAAGGACAAATATAGAGGTCGTTAAGACAATTTGTACTTTACTTGATGAAATGGTCCCTCAGAAGCCGGATGGTATTTATCTTTACAGTGATCTTATTACTTATGTTACAGACCGTCCTGGTCATGATCTGAGATACGCCATTGATGCGTCGAAGATTGGACGCGAATTAGGATGGAAACCTGAAGAGACTTTTGAAAGTGGCATCTATAAAACCGTCAAATGGTATCTGGAAAATAAAACATGGTGGAGTCGTGTGAATGATGGCTCTTACGCGGGCGAACGCCTTGGTTTAAATTAATATAGGCCATATCAACATGAAAGGTATTGTTTTAGCGGGTGGGTCAGGCACGCGGTTATATCCAATCACGCTTGGGATATCAAAACAATTGATGCCCATTTATGATAAACCGATGATTTACTATCCTCTCTCGGTATTGATGCTGGCAGGTATTAAAGAAATACTGATTATCTCTACTCCGGAAGATTTACCAGCATTCCGGCGCTTACTCGGAGATGGAAGTCAATTTGGCGTCAGCTTTAGTTATAAAATTCAACCCAGTCCTGATGGTCTGGCACAGGCATTCCTTATTGGAGAGGAATTCATTAATAACGAGCCGTGTGCCCTTGCGCTTGGCGATAATATTTATTTTGGTCAGGGGTTTGGTCAGCAACTTGAAGTTGTCACCAGCCGGAAATCAGGTGCGACGGTATTTGGATACCAGGTTATGGATCCGGAAAGGTTTGGCGTTGTTGAGTTTGATAAAAATTATCGAGCCATTTCTATTGAAGAGAAACCCGCCAATCCAAAATCAAACTGGGCGGTAACCGGTCTTTATTTTTATGATCATAATGTTGTCGATATGGTCAGGGAAATAAAACCATCAAGCCGCGGTGAACTTGAAATAACCTCCCTGAATGAGATGTATATGAATCAGGGGTTGTTAAATGTTGAATTGCTGGGGCGCGGTCTGGCATGGCTTGATACCGGCACTCATGAAAGTTTGCTTGAAGCATCACAGTTTATACACACCATTGAGAAAAGACAGGGTTTCAAAGTGGCATGCTTAGAAGAAATTGCTTTTGGTAAAGACTGGATCACCAAGGAACAAGTTTTGGAACAAGCACAACCATTATTGAAGACCGGTTATGGACAATATTTGAAGCAACTCGTGGAGGATAAAGAAAATGAACGTTATTGATACTAAAATTTCTGGAGTTAAGCTCATTCAGACTAAAGTATTTGGTGACGAACGCGGATTTTTTCTTGAGACTTACGAAAAAAATCGCTATCAAAAAATGCTCAATATCGATCTTGAATTTGTACAGGATAACCATTCCCGTTCCTCTAAAGGTGTGCTGCGCGGCCTGCATTTTCAGACGGAAAATCCTCAGGGGAAACTGGTCCGCGTGGCACGAGGCGAAGTGTTTGATGTCGCGGTAGATATACGGCCTGATTCACCGACGTTTGGTCAGTGGGAAGGGGTCATACTCTCTGAAGAAAATAAAACGCAATTCTGGATCCCACCTGGCCTGGCGCATGGGTTTGTGGTGCTGTCTGATTT
>NZ_SJOJ01000048.1 GCF_004330295.1 Rahnella victoriana | reverse complement strand
GGGTTGGGGTGGGGTATTAATGAAAAATCAATACGTTGAAGCATACTCTGACCCGGTGTTAGCCCTTAAAACCCCCTCCCGTCCTCCCCCTTCGCAGGGGGAGGTGCAGGGCAAAAACCTACTTACGGTGGCGAGTGAAACTCGCTCAGCTCCCTTCCCTGCGAAAGAGGAGGGTTGGGGAGGGTTGGGGTGGGGTATTAATGCAAAATCAATAATTTGAAGTATGCTTTGACTCGGTATTTGCCCTTGAAACCCCCTCCCGTCCTCCCACTTCGCAGGGGGAGGTGCAGGGCAAAAACCTACTTACGGTGGCGAGTGAAACTCGATCAGCTCCCTCCCCTGCGAAGGCGTTGACGCCGTCCTCACACTTCTAACGGCCTACCCTCGCCCTGCGGCGGCTCTTCGAACACTTCACCAGATTTACGGCGCTGCTCGAGTATCGCCAGCACGTCGGCGTGTTTATCTTCGGTGAAATCGAAGAACCACATAAAGCCGATGCGGATTAATGAACCGATGGCGGGCAACAGGCTGATGCCGAAGAACAAACCGTTCATCACGCTTTCAGTCTGGTGCGCGGCCTGCGGGACATAGTGGATCGCGGTCAGGAAAATCCCTACCAGCCCGCCGCCGACGGCGACTGACATTTTGCCGGTAAACGTCTGGCCGGAGAAGGTAATTGCGGCGCAGCGTTTATTGGTTTTGTATTCGGCGTATTCGATGGTGTCGACAATCATTGCCGACGTAAACAGATTGCTCATCATCACGAATACCGTGCTCAGACCCAGCAGAATAAACAGCCAGGCAAGATGGTGATAACCGCTGAACCACAACACAATGCGCACCACAATATCCAGAATGCACAGGGCAATAAATAACGTTCTCTTTTTATAACGGCGGGTTAATAACGGAGCCGTCAGGCAGGCGATCGCCGCGAGGATCCCCATTACGCCAATCGCGGCCTGTAACGCGCCGTCGCCCATATTATAAATAAAGAAGTAGATATAAATGCCGTTGGCAATATTGTGCAGCACGCAGAAAAAGAATGAGGCTAAGACAAAGAACAGCGGCCGGTTATTTTTCAGGTTATGGAAGGTATCGCGCATGGTGACTTTTTCGGTGCTTGGCGGCACGCGTTCTTTAATATGCCAGAAGCCGTTGAGCATCAGCAGCAGGCCGATGACCATCATCACCACCGTGGCACCAAAATAGCCGTGGTCGCTGGAACCGGGCGAGAAAAACGCCGTCAGACGGGGGAAGAATATTGAGGCGCAGGCAATCCCGGCATTGACGCCCAGCACCGCGGCGGTCACGGCTTTGGTCCGCTCTTTCGGCTCGGAACTCATCACCGAACTCATCGACCAGAACGGAATATCAGAAATCGCGTATAACGTGCCCCACAGAATATAGGTCGCGCCCGCATACAGAATTTTGGTGCCGGTTGGCGCATCAATATTATAAAACGACGCCAGCGTCACCAGCGTAATCAGGAACGGTGCCAGCAACATAAAATGGCGGAATTTCCCGAAACGGGTCTGAATGGTGTCCATTACGCTGGCAAATAACGGATCGTGTATGGCATCCCACGCGCGGGCCACCAGAAATATGGTACTGGCAGCCAGCGCAGAGATGCCCAACACATCGGTATAGAAATAGTTAATAAACGAACCCACCAAACCGAAACTGAAGCATTGCCCCAGCCCGTAACCAAAATAAGACCACAATTCCCTGGAAGGGATTTTCATTGAAATCGTCATTTTATATCGCCTCGCACGTCCCTGTGCTGCCTGTTGAAAGGGTTATTTCATGCGTGTTAAACGGCGGACCAGATCCATTTCGGCACGACGGAACGGAATGCCGTATTCGTCCAGTACGTCGTGGAACCATAAATGGGCGTAATCGTGATTGCCTTTGCGCACCACCGGCCACGGCAGCGTGGTCTGGGTCTTCCCGCGCACCAACCCCCACTGATAACAGCCGCAATTGAAGGCGCTGAACAGCGGCAGTTGTTCCTCAAACACGCTGCCGACGTGGCGTGCCAGCCATTCAGTGCAGAGCAGCGGACGGTTAAATTTCTGCCAGAAACGCAGCGCCTGTAACAGTTTCGGCGTGGCAACGTAGGCGTGGAAACTGATGACGTCGGAAAGCTTTGCCGCTTCGACGTCGATCGGATGGGTGAAAAACTCCGATTCCGGCTGATCGGGATCCTGCGAGAAATGCCATGCGCCGACTGTCAGCGGCTGGCGCGGATCTTCATCCCGCGCCCAGACAAACGCCCTTTGCATCAGTTCCAGCGCGAAAACCTCCAGCTTTTCGTCGTACAACACTTCTTCCAGCCCGGTGGCAAACGTGCCCCGGTTACCCGGCTCGTTGTACAAATCCCAGATGGCGATGCGGTCGTCTGTACGGAAATGTCGGATGACATCACGCACATAACGCTCCACGTCTGGCCACATGTCGCGGTTACACACCACGTCGCGTCCCGGACTGGCCGCCGCCTGACTGTTATGTTTGCCCGGCTCCGGCGCTTTTTGCGGCCCGAGGAACGGCTCGTCGCCGGAGAATCCGCAATCGTCCATCAGCGTCAGCATCACCTTGATCTGATGACGGGCGGCGATCGCCAGAAACTCATCAATGCGCGCCAGCAAACCCTCGCGATCATCCTGCCAGACGATAAACGGCAGGTTGATACGCAGCTGGTTATAGCCCGCGTCGTGCGCCCAGCCGAGTTCCTGATCGATGGCCGGCGCATCAAAGGTGTCGCGCTGCCACAGTTCCGTCCAGTTCACCGCCGTGCGCGGCAGATAGTTAAATCCGCAAATCCAGCCCTGCTGCCTGCTCCACGTTGCCGCCTGTTCTGTGCTCCATTGCTCTTTCATTCATCGTTCCTCATGGTAAAGTGCATCAACTAATATTATTAGCTAATGTTTATTACTCACTCGGAATTGCTGCAAATCACATGCTCAGGTTCTGCAATTGAGATCACACTCTTTTTACACAAACTGCGTGGTGGTCGGGCAAAAACAGGCGCTGTGATATAGTGCAAAAGGAAATAATATGGGCGACGGGAAAAGGGAAATGGAGAAGAAAAACAAAGTCACAATGAGTGATATTGCGCGCGAGGCCGGTGTGTCTCAGGCCACGGTATCGCTGATTTTAAACAACTCGCGCTCCGTAAAACTCAGTGAGGAAACCCGCCAGCGGGTGTTTAGCACCGCCCTGTCGCTCGGCTACAAAAAGATGCCCGCGCCGCACAGTGATAATGGTCAGGAAGAAATTGCGCTGCTGATTAATGCCATGCCCAGTTACGACCCGTTTGTCGATGCGCTGAGTGAAGCGCGTGAAGCGGCGTGGAAACACAACACATTGCTGACTGTGTATGATTACGGCGATGATGCCGAACTGGCGGTGCGGATTATTGCGCAGCTCAATCAGCGGCGCTGTGCCGGTATTATCCTCGCCTCGCCGGTGACGCAGGCGATTGATTACGCCCCGTTTGCCAACCAGACGCAACTGCCGGTGGTGCTGCTGAATGTCTATGACCGCGCCTTTCCGCTGCTGCCGACCTTTTTGCCGGACGACCGCGCCAATGCGCTACAAATTACCCGTCATCTGATTGATCAGGGCGCGACGCGGATCGCCCACATCATGGGCGATAACTGGATGGAAGCCTGTGAAATGCGGCTTGAAGGCTACCGCGAAGCACTCTCGCAGGCCGGTATGGCGCATGACGATCAACGGGTTCTGGCGACCAACTGGTCACTGAATGAAACCTACCGCGCCACACTGGAACTGATGAAACTGCCCGAACCGCCTGATGCCATTTTCTGCTCCAGCGACTGGATGACCATCGGGTGTTATCAGGCGCTGACCGAACTGCACCTGCGTATTCCGCAGGATATTCTGGTCGCCGGTTACGATGATCAGCGCATTGCCGATCAGATGACGCCGAAACTGACCAGCGTGCAGTTGCCCTATTTCGAACTCGGTCGCATGGCGGTGGAATATCTCTGCTCCGGCGAAGACGCTGCCACGCGGGTGATCATGGCCGGGAAATTGAAAGTGCGGGCGAGTACGGCGGCGAAATAAATAAAGGGAATATCCGTTGCAGATATTCCCTTTTCACAGGATCAGTCCAGATCCACTCCGTTACTGGCAATCACTTTTTTATACCAGTAAAACGATTTCTTTCTCTTTCTTTCCAGCGTGCCGTTTCCGGCATCGTCGCGGTCGACGTAAACAAAGCCGTAGCGTTTGCTCATTTCGCCGGTCGAGGCGGAGACCAGATCGATACAGCCCCATGAGGTGTAGCCGATCAACGGAACGCCGTCGGTGATGGCTTCACCCATGGCGCGGATGTGTTCGCGCAGATAGCTGATGCGATAATCGTCGTTGATTTCGCCCTGCGCGTTGATCTCATCTTTCGCACCCAGGCCGTTTTCTACCAGGAATAACGGCTTCTGATAGCGGTCGTACATCATGTTCATGGTGATGCGCAGGCCAAGCGGGTCAATGCCCCAGCCCCATTCACTGGCTTCGATATACGGGTTTTTCAGCGATTTGACGATGTTCGCCGCGCTGCTGTTGTTGTCGTTCATATCCGCCGATGCGCAACGTGACGCGTAGTAACTGAACGAGACAAAATCGACGGTATTTTTCAGGATCTCGTCGTCGCCCGGTTCGGTGACCACGGTCACGCCCTTCTCCGCAAAGACGCGACGGGTGTAGGACGGATATTCGCCGCGTGCCTGCACATCGATAAAGAACAGGTTTTCGCGGTCTTTCTGCAATGCCGCCCAGACATCAGCAGGTTTACAGGTTTGCGGATAAAAATTCCCGCCCGCCAGCATACAACCGACCTGATTCTCCGGGTTCACTTCATGGGCGATTTTGGTGGCTAATGCGCTGGCCACCAGCTCATGGTGCGCCGCCTGATATTTTACCTGCTCCTGATTTTCACCTTCTTCGAAGACTAATCCGGCACCGGAGAACGGGCTGTGCAGCAGGATGTTGATCTCGTTAAACGTCAGCCAGTATTTCACCAGCCCGTCGAATGCTTCAAAACAGGTACGGGCATAACGGGCGAAAAACTCCACCATTTTGCGGTTACGCCACGAACCGTATTCGATCACCAGATGCATCGGCACATCGAAATGGCACAGCGTTACCAGCGGCTCGATACCGTATTTTTTGCATTCCGCAAACACATCACGGTAAAACGCGATGCCTTCGGCGTTCGGGGTCAGCTCGTCACCGTTCGGATACAGACGGCTCCAGGCAATCGAGGTACGAAAGACCGTAAAGCCCATTTCCGCCATCAGCGCGATGTCTTCTTTATAACGGTGGTAAAAATCGATCGCCTGATGCGCCGGATAAAACTCGTCGTCTTTCAGGGTGAAACGTTTTTCCTGACCGGTTTTGACCGCCAGACGATGCGGGCCATGCGGGATCATATCGACCGTGGTCAGGCCCTTCCCGCCTTCAAAACTGCCGCCTTCGGCCTGGTTGGCGGCAATCGCGCCGCCCCATAAGAAGCCGTCGGGAAATACTGATGCTGACATGAAAAAATCCTCTTCTGTCTTTATTTAACTGCGCTTTGCGAAACCGCAAAGGAAGCGGAAGCTGCCGGTTCGGCCGTTTTTGTTTCTTTCGGCGTCACGGTTTCCACCGGAATATCTTCAAATCCGAGTAACAGCGTGGTGAAGAAGGAAATCACCACCGCCAGAATCATCACGCCCACCACCCAGACGATGCTCATCGGATTGGACGGGTCGAAGAACTGCACGCTGGTAAACAACCCCGGCGAGGCCATTGAATGGCTGGCGAGGCCGCCTAATCCGGCGACACCGCCGCAAATGAAGCCGCTGATCAGGCAGGCGATCAGCGGACGTTTGAGACGCAGCGCCACGCCGTACAAAGCAGGTTCAGAAATCCCGGCAACAATCGCCGAGGCCGCCGCAGCCAGTGCGGTCTGACGCAGCTCCGGGTTTTTGGTGCGCCATGCGACCGCCAGCGAGGACCCGCCGAGCGACAGGTTGGCACCAATTTCCGACGGCATCACCATGCCCTCTTTGCCGGTTTCGGCGATGGTCTGAATAATGGTCGGGGTAAACACGCGATGCATGCCGGTCATTACCAGCAGCGGCCAGGCCGCGCCCATGATGGCAACCGACAGCCAGCCCAGATAGCTGTGAACGGTGTACACCACGGCGGAAATCCCGGTACCGATCCAGATGCCCAGCGGACCAATCAGCATGATGGCGATCGGCGCGGCAATCAGCATGATCAGCATCGGTTTCAGGAAGTTTTTGGTGACCACAGGCGTGATGCGGTCCACCCATTTTTCAATGTAGGACAGCAGCCAGGTCATGCACAGCGCCGGGATCACCGTGTAGGTGTATTTCACGGCGGTAACGGAAATGCCGATAAATTCGACTTTCTGCCCCTGTGCGGCTTTCGCCATCAAATCGATAAACGCCGGATGCACCAAAATCCCGGCAATGGCAATCGCCAGCGACATGTTGGTTTTAAATTTCACCGCAGCCGAGGCCGCGACCATCACCGGCAGGAAGAAGAATGCGCCGTCGCCGATGGTATTGAGGATCACCAGCGTCGAGGCACCTTTCTCAAACACGCCGGTCATGTCCAGGATCATCGCCAGCAGTTTCACCATCGACCCGCCGATAATCGCCGGGATCAGCGGGGACATGGTGCCGATCAGCGCATCCAGAATGCCGGAACCGATGCGTTTTAAGGTGATTTTGTTTTTAGCCGGGGCGTCGTGATCGCTGGCTGCAAAGCCTTCCGGCAGCAATTTCAGCACTTCGGCATACGCCTGTGAGACGTTATTACCGATGATCACCTGACATTGTTTTTCGTTGCGTACGACACCCATCACGCCGGTAATGGCTTTCAGCGTGGCGGCCTCGACGGCAGATTCGTCATTGAGCACGAAGCGCAGGCGTGTCATGCAGTGCGTCACCGCCACCACGTTCTCCGCGCCGCCGATTGCGTCGACAATCGACTGAGACATTGCTGCAAAATTTTTAGACATGAGTGACAACTCTCTCGGATTCATAGTGTTATGAATGTTTTTCAGAAGCCGCAGCTTCTGTGAAACCGCTTTTTATGAAACGTTCAGGTTCTTTTATGAAAGGCTGTGAAACGATAGGTAACCGGTTTCATACGAGAATGTGCAGTTCTGATGCAAACTTCAATAAAAACCTGCAACGCTGTTTTATTTTTGTGACGCCGATCGCCACCCCGCTTTCAACGAGTCCAAAATCCTCGCAAAACAGCCGAAATGTGTAGAATGACGCATCGTTTTTTATTTCAGGTGTGGCTGATGTCGACAATGCAGGAAGTGGCAACCAAAGCGGGTGTTTCTAAAGCCACGGTGTCCCGTGTGCTCTCCGGTAAAGGTTATGTGAGCCAGGAAACCAAAGATCAGGTCTTTAAAGCCATCGAGGAAGCTGGATACCGGCCAAACTTACTGGCGCGCAATCTGGCGACCAGCAAATCCATGTGCATCGGTCTGGTGGTCACCAACACGCTGTACAACGGAAACTATTTCAGTGAGTTAATCTCTCAGGCGGCAAAAAAACTCGATGCCAACGGCCGTCAGCTGATCCTGGTCGATGGCAAACACAGCGCCGAAGAAGAACGGGAAGCCATTCAGTTTCTGCATGATTTACGTTGCGACGGCATCATTATTTATCCGCGCTTTTTATCCGTGGATGAAATGGATGAGCTGATCGACAAATATAAAAAACCGGTGATGGTGGTCAACCGCAAATTACGTAAACATCAGAGCCATTGTATTTATTGTGACCACAAAGGGTCCGGATTTAATGCCACCCGTGCGCTGACTGAACGCGGCCACCACCGTATTGCGTTTATCACTGGCTCGATGGATTCCCCGACCGCCATCGAGCGCCTGTCGGGGTATAAAGAGGCGCTGACCGCCGCCGGTTTACTGGTGCAGGAATCGCTGATCGTGCCGGGGAAATGGTCTGCGGCCAGCGGTGCTGCCGCCGTCGAAACCCTGCTGGCGGCCGGTGAACCGTTTAGCGCCATTCTGGCCAGTAACGATGAAATGGCGATCGGCGCGATGAAAAAACTCAACGATGCCGGGATCGCCGTGCCCGCACAGGTTTCGGTGATCGGGTTTGATAATATTCCGACCGCGCCGTTTCTTATTCCGGCGCTGTCGAGCGTGAAAGATCCGGTCAGCGATATGGTCAGCGAAGTCATCAGCCAGATTATTTCCATGCTCGACGGCGGTTATTTGTCCGAGCAGAATAAATTTGTCTCGGAACTTATTTTGCGGGACTCAGTGGTTGACGGACCTTATGCTTCTCTCAGTATTTCGTAAGCGCAATTTAAATTATCCGTTAAACACTGCCGATTAAGCCTTTTCCGAATTGTCGTTTTAGCTTCTGCCCTGCACAGTGCGCATGAACAAGAATCACCGTGATCACGGGACACAGGAAATATCTAAAATGAACAAATCTGGAATGCTTATCCTTTGTGCAAGCTTATTGGCTGCCAGTCTGAGTGCCAACGCCGAAGGCCCGCGTAAAGAGCCGGTAAAACCCCCTCAGCCGGTGCATCAGGTGCATAAACCGGTCGTGAAACACAAGCCGGTCCGCCACAAGGCGAAACCTGCGCCGGTGCATCATAAGGTTCAGCCGAAGCCGGAAGTGAAACCGCAGCATCGCGGTTAAGCGATTCATCCTAAGCCGCACGCTGTTGCGGCTTTTTTACGTATTGATTAAACGCTTGTAACACATGAACTTTATGTGCCTTTTGAGTAAAGTTATTTCCCCGCCTGCCGATAACTCCCCTGTTATTTAAAACCCGGACAACGAATTTCACTTAAGGCCGATCTTTTTGCTAAATATGCTTAAATTTAAGCACGTTAGAAGCAAAATTTGGCGAAGTAAGAATTATCTTATGCTAACGTTTCTCCGGCACATCACAGCAAAAATGCGTCGGGAACAGGCGCACTATTTAGCCGGACTCTGATTTGGACGGACCCCGTGCAGAGACGGCCAGCTATCAGGCAAAAAATATGAGTGAAGATTCTGATGTACTTTATCGATTGCTGGTTCAGCGCGTAGAAGACTACGCGATATATATGCTGACTCCCGATGGCCTTATTGCTAACTGGAATGCCGGTGCGCAGCGGGCGAAGGGGTATACGCCGGAAGAAGTTGTCGGTAAGCATTTTTCCTGCTTTTACACTGAGGAAGACAAACAATCCGGATGGCCGCAGCACGGGCTGGAAACAGCACGGTCCACCGGCCGTTACGAATCCGAAGGCTGGCGACAGCGCAAAGACGGTTCGCGCTTCTGGGCGCATATCATTATCGAAGCGTTGCGTGAAGCCGGAGAAATCATCGGATTCGCCAAGATCACCCGTGATGTCACGGAGCGTCGTGAAACGGAACAGGCGTTGTTGCAGGCCAAAGAACTGGCGGAATCCAACAGCGAGCAGCTCTCGTCCCTGTCTCAGTTTCTCAATACGGTGATCGCCAATATTCCCTCTTCGGTGATTGTCGAGAATGCCGTCTCGCGTGAAATCCTGCTGGTTAACCGTCAGGCAGAACGTCTGCTGGGCATCTCCCGCGACAAAATGCTGGGTAAACGTCCGCAGGATTGTATGGGCGTCGGGCTGAGCAATTTCATCAATAAGCAGTCGGATGAATGTCTGCGCGCGGAAGGCGTACACCGCAGCGAGCAGCAATTGCTGACCGCTATCGGCGACCGGACGTTACAGACCACCAGCTCGGTGATCCGCGGACACGATCCGCAGACCAGCTACGTGATGATGATTGCCGATGACGTGACGGATCAACAGGCGGCGCATGCCCGGATCCATCACATGGCGCATCACGATAACCTGACCAGCCTGCCGAACCGCATTCTGTTCAGCCAGCGTCTGAGCGAAGCGTTGCAGCGCGACAGTTATACCCACAGCCACACCGCCACCTTGTGTCTGGATCTCGATAACTTCAAGAACGTCAACGACGCGCTCGGCCATCAGGTCGGTGACGAACTGCTGCGTGCGATTTCCAAGCGTCTGCGCATGACGCTGCGCGATGACGACACGCTGGCACGCATCGGCGGTGATGAATTCGCCGTGGTGCTGCCGGGGCTGAAAGACATTTCAGCGGCGCATCAGATTTCCAAACGCCTGATTGAATCGGTGCGTCCGCCGGTCATTATTGACGGCCATTCGCTGTCCGTCGGGCTGAGCATCGGCATTGCGCTGGCAGACTCAGCAGAAAATACCCCCGACCAGTTGCTGCGTTGTGCGGATATGGCGCTGTACGAAGCCAAACGTAATGGCCGCAACCGTTACGAAGATTTCCGCCTGGAGATGGACGCCGCCGCGCGTAAACGCCGGGTGGTTGAAATGGATTTACGCGACGCCATCACCTGTAATCAGCTGCGTCTTTACTACCAGCCGATCACCGATGCGCGGCACGATGCGGTAATGGGTTATGAGGCGCTGATGCGCTGGCATCACCCGGAAAACGGTCTGATCATGCCGGTAGATTTCATCCCGATTGCCGAAGAAACCGGGCTGATCCACAGTCTCGGCTCGTTTGCGTTGCACGAAGCCTGCCGTGAAGCCGCCAGCTGGAAAGGCAATCAGACCGTCGCCGTCAACCTGTCGCCGATCCAGTTCAAAAACAGCGGGCTGGTGTCAGTGGTGGAATCCGCGCTGGAAGCCTCGGGGCTGGATCCGGCACGTCTGGAAGTGGAAATCACCGAATCGGTGTTGCTTGATAACACGCTGGGCAATATCAGCACGCTAAGAAAACTGAAATCGCTGGGTGTACGCATCGCACTGGATGATTTCGGCACCGGTTATTCGTCGCTGAGCTATCTGCGGTCATTCCCGTTCGACAAAATCAAAATCGACCGGTCGTTCATTAATGATATGCAGGACAGCCGCGAAGCACTGGCGATCATCCGCGCCATCACCGGCATGAGCCGCAGTCTGGACATTCAGACCACGGCAGAAGGTGTGGAAACCGACGAGCAGTTCCGGCGTCTGAAAGAAGAAGGTTGTACGTTGTTCCAGGGATATTTCTTCGGACGGCCTCAACCCTCAGAGTCAAGACTGACCGGGTTTGCACCCCTCTGATGATAGTTATTAGACACGGGTTTTGTCGGGAATGATCGGGGGAACAGCGGCATATAAGCCTGTTATTTCTGACGATTGTTTTTGCACAACCCCTTGCTAAGGGGAGCGAGCCGACCGTGTTTCCTTCCATACCGGAAGTGGGTTTTGACCTGCTCCTCCCCCTGCGAAGGGGGAGGCTGGGAGGGGGTTTTAAGGGCTAACACCCGGTCAAAGCATACTTCAACCTAT